>CAWEYS010000023.1:0-419792 GCA_963813355.1 Miltoncostaeaceae bacterium
CCGTCATCCTCGTCGTCGATCTACGCGGTCCGCTCGAGCATGAGCTCCTCCGTGACGGGGACAGGGTCGGGGCCAAGGAGGGCGTCGACGCTCATGTGGCGGCGGGTGTCGGCCCAGAGCCGGCGGCCACCAGCCCTGTCGCCGGAACGCGCTGCGCCCTGGCCCGGCCGCGGCGCGGGAAAAGCGGCCTGCTCTTCCAGGTAGCCGAGCGCCGCGCCGCCCGCCGGCCGGGCCACGCACCAGCTGGTCGTCGGTATGCGAGTCGCGGCCGGACAGCAGGGCGCGCAGGTCCGCTGCCTCGACCTCGCCCGACAGCTCAAGGCCGCCGTCAGAGAGCCAGCGCCCGGGCGCCTCGCCCCCTGCCAGGTAGTAGTCCTCGGCCGGTGGGCGCGAGCGATCTCAGCCGGAGGCCTCGACGAGTCGCTGCACGGTCCGGAGCATCTTCCTGCTCATCACGAAGCCGACCGGGTCCATCAAGTACGGCCCGAACCCGAGCTTCTCGGAGAGCCCCCTGCCAGCGACCCCGCGTCCCCGCTCGAGCAGTCGCGTCGTCCCGTTGGGGCCGTCGAGCAGGTAGAAGGCCCAGGTCGCCTGCGACCCCCGATCGTTCGGCGGCCCGCCCAGCACGAGGGCACGCTCCGCGTCGAGTCGTGCGACCTGGGGACCGATGCCCGAACGCCCGTGCAGGACGATCCTGTCGCCGACGCTCAGCTGCTGCAGCTCCGGACGGATCTCCATGACGTTGTGGATCTGGCAGCCGACCAGGTTCTCGAGCAGCTCGTAGGAGTAGAAGCCCCCGCGTCCCTGGCCGAGCTGAACCAGCCAGGGCCAGACGGCCGAGCGCGGAGCGCCAATCGACACCGCGTGGTCGTACCTCCACTGGGGCGCGGCCACGAGCTCGTCACCCGGGAGTCGGAGCGCTCGCTCCTCCTCGCTGCTGCCCCAGCGTCTGCGCCACCCGCTCAGCAGCGGATAGAGCAGGATGTTGCCGGCGATCTGAAAGGCGCCGGAGATCGATTCGATGAGCTTGTGCATGAGTTGTCGTTGGGCCCCGGCAGCGTCGCACGACGCGTCGACGGTCCCCGGCTGAGCACTCTCGCAAAGCATGGGCTCACGCCTCAGGAGACAGCACCATGAATGCGCTCACGAGCGATGCGGCCCCGCACGGGACCGACAGAGGGATGTACGTTCACGAGTCCGGTACGCCGGGCTCCCCGGCTGTCGTGTTCCTGCACGGAGCCGGCGCGAGCGGCCGGATGTGGCGCGAGCACATGGCGAAGCTCGCCGGGTTCCACTGCCTGGCCCCGGACCTGCCGGGCTTCGGGCGCAGCAACCAACTTCCGTGCCTCTCGCGCACCGTCACGGCGGACCTCGTCGCCGAGCTCATCGCGACGCGCGTCCCGGCACGGCGGGCGCATGTGGTCGGCCTCTCGTGGGGTGGCGCGGCTCGCCCACACCCTGCTGGACCGCCACCCCGGACTCGTCAACCGGGCGGTGATCGACGGGGCCGGCGTCCTGACGTGGTGGGCCGGACGGCTGATCCTCGCCGGGGTCACCGTCGTGTCGCCCTTCCTCCACACCCGGCCGGTGACGGCCTTGTTCAGCGGCATCATCGGGATGGACGAGGTGGGCAGGGCGGACCTGCGCGCCTCGTCACCCCGGGCGTTCCGGCGCGCGTTCGTGGAGGGCTTCACGTCCGGCGTCTCCCGCGTCGAGGTGAGCGCTCCCTCGCCGACCCTGCTCGTCGCCGGGGAGAAGGAGACGGTGGTCCGACCGGCCAACGCGGCGCTGGCCTCGCTGATGCCGCACGCGGTCGCCAGGTTCGCGCCCGGACTCGGTCATGGCTGGCTCGCCCGGGCGCCGGAGCTGCACGTGCGGATGGTGGAGGCCTGGCTCACCGAGCAGGAGCTTCCCTCCGAGCTCAGGCCCGAGACGCCATCACCCGCGGCCGTGGAGCGACTTCTCCGCGAGCTCGGCGACGAGTCGGCCCGAGCGACCGATCGGCCTGCCGCGCGATCGCGCTGACCACGAAGTCCTCGTTCGATCAGGGCACGGCGCCCTCACGACGAAAGCCCCGCACGAGCGGGGCGTTCGTAGGAATGGGCCGTGAAGGATTCGACCTTAGCGGGGCGGCCGGAGGCCCGGTGCCAGCTCATCACCGAGGAGTAGTCGAGGAGCCAGGGATCGCGGGCGTAGGGCCCGCCGGGAAGCTCGCCGACCCTCTCGATCGCGCCCCTCCGGACGGCCGCCCGGATTCGCACCGCAGGCGGCCCCGGTTAGCTCGCTCGCCGCCCGAACCGTGACCGCGGGCCCCCCTTCTCCACGGCGCCGAGGCCGGCGGCGCCGACGCGGCCGCGTGGGAGCGCGGGCACGCGGCATGGAGGGCGTTCGTCGCGGAGCAACGCCGGCTATGGGAGGCGGGCGTCCGGGCCTACGGCGGGAGCGCCCCTCGCCGTCGCCGGGCCTCGTCGGCGCCCGCCTCACTAGGTAGAGGAACGGGCGGCGGAAAAATCACCCCCTATCCCGAATCGAGCGGACCGCCATATGGTCGACCCGCGTCAAGGGACGGGTAGGACACGATGCCACGAAGGAGTTTGTTCGCCGCGCTGGGCGTTGTCGCGCTGGTCGGCGTTGCGGGATGCGGGGGGAGCGAGGACGAGGCGTCGCGGTGCGAACCGGTACCCGCCTGGTTCCTCGAGTCGCTCGAAGACGGCCTGCGAGAGGAGGGCCGGACCCTGGGCGACAGCGCCGCCGTACAGTCGTCCGACCCGTTCGGTCCACTCCACCTCGGAGAGAACGCGTGGTTCGTGAGCGTCAACGTGCGGCCCAAGCCGGGTATCGAGACCTTTCTCATGAGCGACGAGATGTTCCGCACCTCGGATCCCCCCGGGACCCGCCGGCGCCGGCTTCATCACCGGCGCCGGCCCCGAGCCGAGCGCCTGGGGACCGGGCTCGCTCCTCGACTTGTGGGGGATAAGCCTGGCCTCGGATGGCCTCACCGAGTCGGTGAAATGCGTCGGACAGGTCCTGCCCCTTCCCGACGCCAGGCGCTGGCCGACCGGCCGCACCAGCTCGCCGGTCGCCTACCTCGATCCCCCGCCCGCTGGGCTGAACGTCCACCCCCCAGCTACCTTGGGCCATGTCGGCGCCTCCCACGACTGTGGCTCGGCCGCGGGCCAGATCCCGGCGGCAACCCACGTTCATTCATGAGCGAGCCCGGCCAGCCGCTCCATACCGTCTAGTCAGCCCACCAGTCGCGCTGGCCATCGACGTCTTCGCGCGGAGCCTCGCCGAGACTGGGCGCGCCGATGACGAGGATCTCGAGGCCCTCCGGCCCGGCCTCGTAGCCTCGCCACGTACCGGGCGGGACGCGCACCGCGTCCAATTCCTTGAGCTCGACGATCTCGTCGTCGACCTTCATCCGCCCGCTCCCGCGCAGGACCACGTACACCTCCTCTTGCTTCTTGTGCGTGTGGCCGTACGGAAACCGATAGCCGGGCGGGACGCGCTGGTAGCTCAGGCCGGATTTCTCGAGCTCGAGCGCCTCGGTCGCCGAGCGGAACTCCAGGTCCGGCGCGCCGTCGAACCTAGAGCCGAGGTCCTCCAGATCCTCCTTGATGTTCCTGAGCGTGAACGGCACGGCGCAATGCCTATGGCACCGCCCGCTCGAGGAGGACCTGGCCCGCTGGCGGGAGCTGTGCCGGGCCGAGCCCGACGACTTGGTGGCCCCGGCCGTGGGCCGCGCGGACCGCGACCCCCACCCGGACGCGGCGACCCGGTTCCTGTCCATGAACAACTGGCGCCGCCGGGCCTGGGCGGACGCGATCAAGGCCGCCGGGTCCCCGATCGGGTGCCGTACAACGGCCGTGACACGTTTGCGTCTCTGCTGATCCATGAGGGCCGCAACCCGAGCGCCGTGGCCGCCTTGCTGGGGCACGGGGACACGAACCTGCTGTGGCGCCACTACGCCCACGTTTCGATTCGGCGGCCTTGGCGCCGAACGTCCCGCTGGAGGAGGCCGTCAAGTGCGCGCGGGCGGCCGTGGCCGGGCGAATGAGGGACCAGTGAGGGACGAGACCGGGATGAGGGACCGGGTGACACAGCGTCAGAAAGGCGCAAACCCGCTCCGGGAGCGGGGTTCTCGGTAGCACGCGCGGCAGGATTCGAACCTGCGACCTCTGGCTCCGGAGCGCAATAAAGCGGCGGCACGGGAGGGCATGAGAGGGCTCGAGAGCCCCTCCAATACGGGCTTTTCGCCGATCCCGGTGCCCCTCTGAACCCCCTTCGTGCGCTGGCTCGGTTGCACGAAAGTTGCACGCTTCGGCCCGTGGGCCGCCTCGTGGCCGAGAGGCACCAGCAGGCATGAAGCGAGACGTCCGCCGTGAGAGGTCCGTCCGCCGCAGCCCTCTCATCGTCGGCGAGCTCTTCCTTCTGCTATCGCCGGCCTCGGGCTCAGCGGCGCCAGACGGCGACCTCAAACACCGCCTCCGCACGGTCGCTTTCTCGAGCCGCAGCTCGAGGCCCTAGAGCGGGCAGAGAAGGCCATCGATCGGGCCTGGGACATCATGGCTGGAGTGGCGGTGAGCGCGTGAGCCCGGGCGGGCCACCCTTGGCCGGGCGTGGCACCTGCAAGACGCGGCCCTGCGCGATGCCGGTCTCGGAGGCGCCGATCGCCGAGTTGACGATCCCCCAGGTAGCGGCCCTTCTCGGTGTGTCGCTGAACACGATCCGCGCCTGGGCCGACTCGGGAGAGCCTCCGCACCGGCGAACCCAGGCGGGCATCGCCGCCTCGTCGAGGTGGACGTGCTCGCCTTCCGCGCGATGCGTCAGACGGGAGCGCCGACCCGCCCCGGCGCGCGGGCGGCGGCGTGGGCATCCGTGGGGCAGTGCTGCGAGCTGTTGAGATCGATCTCGGAACCTTGTCGTTCCTCGCCAAGCCCTTCCGGGCAGCGAAGGAGGAGCTGGAACGCGAACTCCGGCGGAGCGAGGTCCTCAGGCCGAGGACGGGGGTGACTGCTCCAGCAGCCCCTCGAGGCCGGGCGCCGCCCGAACGGGCTGGAACTGCAGGACCTCGTACTGGGCGGAGCCGGAGGAGTGGAAGGGGTCCTCGCCGACCATTTGCCAGATCTCCTCGGGGCTCTCGCCGCGGGCGAGGATCAGCCCGCCGGTGAGCGGCACCTGGCGCGCCGTGAGGAGGATCGTGCCGGCGTTCATGTTCCTCGTGATCCAGGCGCGGTGGCCGTCGAGCAGGCGATCGACCTCCTCGGCCGGCTTCGTGTAGCGAGCGATGAGCACGAACATGCGGTCTCCAGGCTAGGGGATCGGCTCCCAGATGAGCTCGGCGAAGTCGATCACGAAGTCGATCTCGCCTCCGACGACTCCCCGCGGCGCGCCGGAGCCATCGCGCGGCCGGAACTCGCCGGTGCCGACGCACACCACATCGTTGAGCCAGGCGTAGCGCTCGTCGCCGCTCACGTGGCTTGCCGCGACGACGATCTGGCGGCTCCCCGGCGGGTAGGGCCGGGCGAAGCCCCGCCAGTCGAAGATGACCGTCGCTCCATCCTCGGTCTCGATGGCGCCCTGGATGTTCGGAAGCGCGTTCTTGTTGACGCGGGAGCGTGGGTGGTTGGCGGCCTGCAGCCGCCCGGCGATGCGGCCCTCCACCGCCCCTTCGGCGACAAAGAAGTAGTAGCCCTCGCTACCGGACTCGCCCTCGAGCACGGTGCCACGCCCTCCGTCGGGATAGCGAAACGACGCGCGATACAGCGGCTCGAGCCGCATTCGTTCCTCTCTGCCGATCTGTCGCACCGGTAACCCTCGCATCCGCCGGCCGGCCGGCGCCAGCCGCCTCGGGGAGCTGCATCCGCGGGATGCACGGCCACACGTGAGCGAGCGGGGGGCGGAGGGGGTGGGATTCGAACCCACGAGCCGGTTGGAGCCGGCCAGCGGTTTTCGAGACGACCTGATCCAGCGCAGTTCTCCCGGTACAGCGAGGCATTCGGTGTCGCCGTGGGAAACTGGGTGGGAGAGTCGCACTGGAATCTCCCGCTCGCAGCATCCTCGCCGGCGTCGAGCCGGCGAGCCTCGTCGCTCAGCGCGGACGTTCGCCACCACTTATGAAGGAGACGTCCACACGATGGCCGCTGGCGGCGAGCATGACAGCTACTCGTACGAGCCGTTCACGCGGCATCGCTTCTACGAAACGGTCAATCGGGCGCTGGTGGAGGAGGGCATTCGTCGGCTTCCCGTCCCCGCCGCCCGGGGCAGGACCATCGTCGACCTGAGCTGTGGCACGGGGGCGATGACCCTGATCGTGATCGAGGCCCTTCGCAGTCGGGGGCTCGATGCGACCATCATCGGGGTGGAGCCGTCGTCCGAGGCCCTCGCGCAGGCGGAGAGGCGTGTGGCCGGAGCGGGTATGGGCGTTCGCTTCCTCCAGCTCTGCCTGGTAGAGGTAGCCGGCGGTCTTTGCGTGCCGGTAGATGGCGCGCGAGTCGAGCGCCCCGACCCGACCCTCGTGGTCCTCGGCCATGTTGGCCACCAGCACGTGGGTGTGAAGCGCCGGGTCGCCGGCGCGCGAGGTGCGATGGACGAAGGCGGCGCCCACCAGGCCGAGCGCGGGCACGCGCTCGGCTCCGCCGGCGCCCCGGCGAAGATGGGCGGCGTGACCTTCGAGGTACTCCAGCGCGGCCTCGACAGCGCGTTCGTGCGAGGCCAGCGCCTCGGTGGAGCTGCCTTCATCTCCGAGCGCGAACACCAGCGAGACCGACTTGGGCGCGCGGAAGGTCAGGTCGAAGCCTGGCGTGCGCGAGCGGCCTCCCCCGGGCCCGCGCACGAGCTGCTCGCCGCCGCCGGGATCGCGGCCGGCCAGGACGGCCGACAGCTCGGGCGCCTCGACCTCGCCCGCCAGGCCGAAGGAGCGCGCGCCCTGCCCGACCCAGCGCCCGGGCGCTTCTCCCTCGCGCAAGTAGTAGTCCTCGCGGCCGGCGGCGACCGCCGACAGGTAGTAGTCCTCGGCGCCGGCGCCGAGCTTTCCGATCCCGAGCATCTCGCCGGCTTGAATCCGCGAGCGGACGCGTTGGTCCCCCTGCACTCATCGAGTGCCAGTCTGTGAGTCGCCTTGGACTTCGGTTGTGAGACGCCACTCGTAAGGCCCACCTCTGCCTCCTCGATGTTCGGGGGCGGCGGGGACCACGGTGATCTCGCATCTGGTTGCGAGCGCTGTCGAACTTCACGAAGGGACTGGCTGGCAAGTTCGCGCACGGATGTGGTGTGCGGCACGCTTGCTCCTCCGGAAAGCAGGCGTGAGTTCGGCGCCGGCGCGGACGACCGCCTGTCGTCCAGAGCGAGAGCGAGCGGGCTCGGCGCCGACACTGTCGCTCGGCTCGCGGAGGCGATGGCGACGGTATCGGCGGCGGAGCCTTGGCGACCGCCTCCTGCGAGGGCCTTCATGCGATCGCGCCGCCGGTTAAGGTGCGCTCGTGATGCGCCGTCGGTGCATCGTGCCTTGCCACGCCGGGCGCCTGAGGTCAGCCTGATGGCGCCTCTGGTCGTGCTCGTCGCCGGATGGCTGCTCCTCCGGGCCGCGGGAAGGCTCGGGGTGGAGCAGCTCTCTTCCTGGAGATCGGCGGGCCGGGGGGCTGCGGCGGGCATGTTCATGTTCACCGGCGCGACACACTTCAGTCCGATGAAGCACGACTACGCGGCGATGATTCCCGAGCCGCTGCCCAAGAGCCTGCCTCTCATCTACCTGACCGGGCTCCTCCAGATCGCAGGAGCGATTGGGCTGCTGGTCCCGCCGCTCAGGCGATTGGCCGGGGTCGGCCTCGCCACCCAACTCGTCGCCATGTTCCCGGCGAACGTGTACGCCGCCCGCAAAGGCATTCCGTTCCGTGGCAGGCCGCCGACTCCGCTGGCGGTACGGGCGCCGGTCCAGCTGGCCTTCATCGGCGCGGTCTGGTGGACCGCGATCGCCGATCGGCCGGAAGGGCACCCTGAGGATGACCTGCTGTCGCCGGTGCCCATCAGGGAGTAGCCACGAGGTCAACGCCTCCCTGCTCGAGCTCCTCGGCCGCTGATCGACACGACGAGAGGAGCTCCGACGACAGCCCAGTCCACCCGGCTCACGTGGGATGTGTTCGTGGCGTCGTGGTCCCCGCCGCTCTAGCGCCCGTACCCGGACCCGAAGACCTCGCCCCGCAGCCAGTCATCGGCGCCCGCCCGCCGCCGCCCTCCAACTCTTGGCGACGTTGCCGTGTTGGCGCAACGCCTTGGAACGGGCCAACTCGGCCGGGACGCCGGGCGGAAGCGGCGAGAGCAACGCGTCGGCGTGGTGGCGCCCGCTTCCGCCATGGCGGTGGTGCAAGCGCCGGGGTCGTTCGGTCATCGCGTGTCCTTCCTCATGGAACCGTCCAATAGCCGCCCCCCCCCGTGGCGCGCCTCGAATCGCAACCAATCGTCGGGCGTCGGTTCGGCCTGCCCCGGAAGGCCGGTGCGGACGCCTTGGGTGATCGGCGATTGGCGCGGTGGCGGCGGGTCGGCCTTGGCCGGCGCTTGCCCTGGGTCGGCCGGCGCCGGCGGGTCGTCGTCGCCCTTGCCGGCCAACCCTCGCGGAGTTCGAGGCGCCGGTCGTGCCGGGTTTCAAATGCCGCCCGTAGCGGATCGGCGTCCATCGGGGGAAAATTCTACGCCGCCGGGCGGGCGGCGAATCGGCGCCCTTTGGCCGCGAATTGCCGCGCGGGTAACCGTGGCTTGGCCGCGGTGTGGGAGCGTCGCCGCGCACCGGGTCACCACCCCGGCCGGTGACACGGTCGAGCCATCAGATCCCCGCCACGAAAGGGCACCCGATGACCGAGATGAACCAGACCCCGCACGGCGACCACATCCACCCGCAGGGCTTCGTCCGGCGCGGCCGCTGGGTCGGTGGCCGCAACTCGCCCGCGCTGCTCGCCTCGTCATAGGTGCGGCCAGTCTCCACCGAGGGAGGGTTTGAAATGTCCACCACCACCTGGACACACCCACTCGACTACGTGCGTCGGCGCCGCTGGGCGCGCGTGGAGGGGCCGGCGCCGGCCCCTTACTGCCCGTGGCCGCGGACCGAGCTGTAGACCTCCACCTGATCTGATGCGTCCGCCTCGCCGGCCCCGGGGTGGGATACCCTGCGGTCGGCGTCGGCGTTAGGTTTGCCTGGTGGGCGACGTGGTGCCGGTGCGCGTGGCCGCCGAGCGGTTGAGGATGGACCGTCGCCACCTGTCGCGCCTGTTGCAACGCGGCGACCTGCCGACGGCCTGTTGGCGTGATCAGGGCCGATGGGTGGACGTCGATGCGGTGGCCCCGGCGTTGGCGGCGCGCCGCAACGGCGGCGGCGCCGCGACCACCGGTTTGCGACATCGCAAACCGGGCCACGGCGAGGGCGATCCGATCCCGCCTGCGGCGAGCACGCGCGATGCGGGAACCAACCGAGGCGCGGCGCACCGCGGCACTCTCTCACCTGCCCTCCGGTGCCGGGGAGGCGCGGGCGCGTGTCCGCCACCGCCCGACGGGGTACGGTTGGGCCGATGGAGACCGCCTCCGACGGGCTTCCGACCCGCTTCGGCGGGCGCTACGAGCTGCGGGGCCTCCTGGGTCGGGGTGGGATGTCGCGCGTGCACCGGGCCGCCGACCTGCGGCTGGGCCGTGACGTCGCCTTGAAGCTGCTCGAGCCCGGTGTCGCCGACCGGCCCGACGCGCGGGCGCGGCTGCGCCGGGAGGCCCGCGCCCTGGCCGAGCTCGACGACCCGCGGATCGTCCGGGTGCTCGACGCGGGGGAGGAGGGCGGCCTCCCCTACCTGGTGATGGAGCTCGTGGAAGGCGAGGGCCTTGCCGAGCGGCTGCGGGCCGGGCCCGTGCCCGCGCCGCTGGCCGCGCGGATCGGCGCCGACGTGGCGGGCGCCCTCGCGCTGGCCCACGAGCGCGGCATCGTGCACCGCGACGTCAAGCCGCAGAACCTGATGCTCACCCCGGAGGGCGGGGTCAAGCTGCTGGACTTCGGCATTGCCCGCCCGATCGAGGGCGGGACCACCGTCACCCAGGCCGGCATGGCCGTGGGGACCCTGGGCTACGTCGCCCCCGAGGTGCTGGCCGGCCGGCCGGCGGGGGCGGCCGCCGACGCCTATGCCTTGGGGGCAACCCTCCACCACGCGCTCACCGGCGCGGCGCCGGGGCCCGGCGGGCCCGACCGCGCGCTGGCGCTCCCGCCCGAGCTGCGCGGCGTCGTGAGCGACTTGCTCGCGCCCGAGCCCGGGAGCCGGCCCAGCGCCGAGGAGGCCGCGGCCCGCCTGCGCGCGGCGGCCGAGGGACCCACGCGGGTGCTCGCGCCGGCGGAGGGTCGCACCCGCCCGCTGGTCGAACGAGCCCCCGGGCGCCGCTGGGCCCCCTGGGCGGCGGTGGCCGCCGTCGGGGCAGGCGTGATCGCAGCCCTGCTGATCCTTGTCGGCGGCTCGGGGAGCCCGCCCGCGAGCACGACGCCCCTGACGAGGGCAGCGCCGCCGACGACGGTCCTGGCGACGCCAAGGACGCCGGGCCGCAGGGTGACGGCGCCGCCGACGACGGTCCTGGCGACGCCGACGCCCGACGCCGACCGCGACGACCCGAGGGCCGGAGGGAAGCCGGGCAAGGGCCTGGGGAGGGAAAAGGAGCCCAAACCGGGCAAGGGGCCCAAGCGTGAGCGGGACTAGTCTCCGTTGCCTCCTCCCATTAGCAGCGTCGGGCGCCCCACGGCTACCGCCAGTCGCGGGCCCATGAGCTCGCTTCCCAGGGAAGCAGGAGTCTTCAGGCGATTGATTGGGAGGCTCGCAGCTCGTCCAAAGCGAGCGAGCGAACGACTCGCGACGGCCCTTCCGGTTCTGCCTCGATGCGACAGCGCGACGACGGACTACCTCGGCGGCTCAGCGACGAACCGGGCCGCGGCGATCTCCGATCTCAGCGGCAGCAGCCGGACGGCCGTGACGGCACTGGTCGCCGAACGCCCCGATCTGGTCGCGGACGGGGCGAATCCCTTGAGGTTGCCCTGCCCGTAGAAGTCCTCGCGGTACGTCGCGCCGTCGGCGCGAGGGGCGGCGAGCGAGGGTCAGGCGGCGATCGACTCGACCGGCCTCCCGCGCCGTACGGCACCGGGCGGTGATCCCACCACGCGCTTGAACGCGCGCGCGAACGCGGCCTCGGAGCGATAGCCGAAACGATCCGCGAGTGCGGCCACGGTTGCGCCCTCGTCGCGCAGCGCCGCGGCGGCGAGGTGCATGCGCCAGCGGGTCACGTAGCTCATCGCCGGCTCGCCGACGAGCTCGGTGAACCGTGCGGCGAAGGCCGAGCGCGACATCGGGATCTGGTCGGCGAGCGAGGCGACGGTCCACTGGCGGCCGGGCTCGCGGTGGATGAGCGAGATCGCGCGGCCGATCTGCGGGTCCTGCAGGGCCCCGAGCCAGCCCGACTGCGCCGCCGGGTCGCTCTCCAGCCAGGCGCGCAGCGCCTGCACGACGAGCACGTCGGAAAGGCGGGTGATCACGGTCTCGCCGCCGGGGCGCAGGCCCTCCGCCTCGAGCGCCATCAGCCGCAGGGTGGAGCGCAGCCACTCGAGCTGCGTCGGGCTCGTCGCTGGGTCGAAGGTAAGGATTCGCGGGAGCACGGCGAGCAGCTTGCGCGCGGCCGGATGGTCGAAGCGCACGGCGCCGCAGACCATGTCGATGCGCCCGCCGCCGCCTCCGTGGCGCAGGATCTCGTAGCGCTCGCCGAGCTGCTCGCGCTCGAGCTCGAAGATGCTCGGCGTCGGCGCGTCGGGCTCGCTGCGCAGCCAGTGGCCCTCGCCGTGGGGGACGAGCGCCAGCTCGCTTGCGGCCAGGCGCCGCGGCTGGGCCTCTGGCGCCTCGAGCCAGCAGCTTCCGCCGGTGATGACGTGAAACCACAGGTAGCCCTCGAACGGCGGCAGCTCGAGACCGAACGGGGCGGTGAACTCGGCGCGGCAGTAGAAGGCGCCGCGCAGCTCGAGGAAGTGCAGCGCCTCGCCGAGCGGATCGGCGGCCGAGGGCCAAGGTTCGGGATGCGTGGTCACGCAATCAGTATGACAAGGGTGGGCTCGAACCTCCAGGTCACGAGGACGAACGAGCACGAATCACGGACGCTACGTCATAGCAAATCCCGATTCGGCGCCCCATGCTGGATGAACTGCAATGACGTCCAGCTTGGGAGGGAACGAAAATGATCACCGTGATGGGAGCCACCGGAAACACCGGCCGCAAGATCACTGAGCTGCTGCTCGAAGCCGGCGAGGAGGTGCGCGCGCTCGGTCGCTCGCCGGAGAAGCTCGCCGAGCTCGACGCGCTCGGGGCCGAGACCGTCGCGGGCGATGTCCGCGACGCCGACTACCTGGCAAGCACCTTCGCAGGCGCCGACGCGGTCTACACGCTCACCGCGCTCGACCCGACCCTGCCCGATTACCACGCCGACCAGGACAGGCGCGGCGAGGCGATCGCTTCGGCGATCCGCGAGAGCGGTGTGCGCCACGTGGTCGCGCTGAGCGCGATCGGCGGCGAGCTGGCGAGCGGCAACGGGTTCATCGCCAGCCTGCACCGACAGGAGCGGCGGCTGCGGGCGCTCGACGGCGTCAACCTCATGATCCTGCGCCCCGGCGCCTTCTTCGAGGGCTTCTACGCGGCGCTGGAGACGATCCGCCACGAGGGCGTGGTCGCCGACTCCGTCGCGCCCGAGGCGAAGGTGCCGATGATCGCCACGGCCGACATCGCCGCGGTCGCCGCCGGGGCGCTGCGCGAGCGGAACTGGAGCGGCGCCGTGGTCCGCGAGCTGCTCGGCCCGCGCGACCTCACCTACACCGAGGTCGCGGCGGCGATCGGCGAGGCGATCGGCCAGCCGGACCTCCAGTACGTCCAGCTGGCCGACGAAGAGCTGGTGGCGATCCTCACCGAGGCCGCCGGCTTCTCGCCCGACTTCGCCGCCCTGTTCGTCGAGTTCAACCAGGCGCTGAGCGAAGGCCGGCTGCACTCGCTCGAGGGTCGCAACGAGAGCAACACGACCCCGACCGAGTTCGAGGAGTTCGCCGCTGAGCTGGCACACGCCTACGCGGCGACGGCGTGACGCTATCGACCAGCGGGAGGCCGTCCCGGCGCCGGCCTCCCGCTAGGCGGGGCGTTCCAGTTCGGCCAAGGATCGTGCCGATGCCATTCCGGCGCGGTATGAGCCCGACCCGCTGGCGGACCAGTCGCTCGCGATCGTCGACCGGCCGCCGGATGTCGCGTCTCGCCTTCCATGCAGAGCGGTGTCGGGCGAGCCACGAGGCCCACTTCCGCTTTCGCCTGGATGCGGGCGTCTCCGTCGAGGCGCACGAGAACGGCTGCTCCGGACGAGAGGCAGTCGTCCGCGACGCCGCCGATCTTGCACCTGCTCTCGGGCGGAGCGAGCGTGTTCGCCCGCGACGTGCGCCAACTTCCGAACCAGACCGCTAGGGCGACGGCTGCAATGTCTCTGCAGAGAAGACCGTCCGTTCGGCCGGCAAGTCTCCCACCCTCGAGTCATGGGGGGCCAACAGCGGTCGGAGGAGCTTCAAGGAACATGTCCCGATCTCACCTGGACGCTCGCTTTGACCCGCACGAACCCCGAACCGTTGGGGCGGCGGAGCAGCTCTTGAGCGTCCAGCAGTGCGCGGTGCTCCTCGCCGTGAACCACAAGACCGTCCGTCGGCTGATCGCGACGGGCGAACTGCCGGCGCTCCGAGTCGGGCGGGTGCTGCGAATCCGCCCGCGCGATCTCGATGCCCTCTGCCACCGGCCCGACGAGGGCGCCTCCGCGCTGCGGCACCGGGCCTCGCTGGCTCGCGGCAGCTTCGCCAAACGCGCCCGAGGCCGCTTGTAGCCTTGCTGCGGTGAGCATCACCCGTAAGGAGAACGGGCGGTGGCTCGTCCGCTGGGAGGAGGAAGGTCGCCACCGCGGGCGCACGTTCAGCCGTCTCGAAGACGCTCGCCGCTTCGAGGCCGAGCGCCGGCGCCAGACCGAGCTGGGCGCGCACGCCGCGCCGGAGGCGTCGCCAATGCGACTTGGCGTCTGGCTCGAGACCTGGTTCGAGCGCGGCCGCATCGAGTGGGCCCGCTCGACGCAGCAGCACCGCGCCGCGATCCTCGACAAGTGGATCGCGCCGTACCTCTCGGGCGTGCGACTGCGCGACCTCGGCGAGGCGCGCGTCCGCCGCTGGCGCCATGCCATCCACGGCGACGGCTGCTCGCCCCAGCAGTGCAACCAGGCGCTGCGCGTCCTCTCGGCCGCGCTCGGGGCCGCCGTCGGGGACGGCCACCTCCCCTCGAACCCGTGCCTGCGGGTCAAACGCCTCACGGTGCCGAAGCCCCGCGCGCGGGTGATGACCCCCGACCAAATCGAGCGCCTGCGCGTCGCCATGCCGAGCCAGCGCGACCGGGTCCTGCTCGGGCTGCTGGCCTACGCGGGCCTGCGCCCAGAGGAGGCGCTCGCGCTCCGGTGGATCGACGTCGGTCGGCTGCTCGTCATCGATCGCGCCTTCACCCACGGCGAGGAGAAGGGCACGAAGACGAACCAGCGCCGCACAGTCGAGATCATCAAGCCGCTCGCGGCCGACCTCGAGGCGCTGCGGGCCGGAAGCGGGGGAGAGGGCCTGGTCGCCCCCTCCGAGACCGGCGGCCACCTGCACCTCGGCAATTGGCGCAACCGGATCTGGATCCCCGCCTGCGCGCGCGCCGGCGTCGAGGCGACGCCCTACGACTGCCGGCACTCGTACGCGTCGCTGCTGATCCACGCGGGCCGCTCGCCGCTGGCCGTCGCGGCGGCTCTCGGCCACGCGTCCGGCGAGACGACCTGGAAGCACTACGCCCACGTCTTCGAGGAGGCGCAGCTGGCGTCATCGACGCCGGTGGAGGACGCCATCCTCGCCGCCCGCTTGCGAATCGAGGGCCAGGACCGGTTGCACGAAAGTTGCACGGTGGAGGTTCTTGAGCCCTCCGACCTCTTGCCTCCGAAGCCGGAAAAGCGGCCTCATGCAGGGAGAAAGCGAAGCACGCGCGGCAGGATTCGAACCTGCGACCTCTGGCTCCGGAGGCCAGCGCTCTATCCACTGAGCTACGCGCGCTCGGTGGCCTAGGTTAGCCGTCCGCGAGCTCGAAGTCGTAGCGGGATGCCAGCTCGGCCATGATGGCGGGGTCTGAGGCCCGCCCCAGGGCGGCGAGCTCGCGCAGGTAGGCCTCGAGGCCCGCCGGGCTGAAGAGGTTGAGCACCCGCGCGGGCTCGGCGCCCTCGTTCGCGAAGGTGTGGACGACCCCGGGCGGCACCGCGACGAAGGTTCCCGGGCCCGCCTCGACCCGGCGGCCGTCGACCTGGAAGACGAGCGTCCCGTCGATCACGTAGAAGCAGTCGTGCATCTCCCGGTGGCGGTGGGGCGGCGGGCCCTGGAACCCCGGCGCGAACACGGTGTCGACCAGGGCGAAGCGCCCGCGGGTGTCGGCGTGGGCGGCCTTGATCTCGCCGTGGGTCTCGCCGAGGGAGAGCTGCTCGCCGTCGCCCGGGCCGCGGATGACCGGCTCGTCCATCGGTCGGCATCATCCCCGATGTGCGGATCGCCGTCATCTCGGACACGCACATGCCGCGCCAGGGCCTCGTCCTGCCGCCCGCGTGCCTCGAGCGGCTCCGGACGGCGGACCTGATCCTGCACGCCGGCGACTGGTCGTCGATGGACGCCGTGGCGATGGTGCGGGGGATCGGGCCGCCGGTGGTGGGCGTCCGCGGGAACGTGGAGGAGCCGGCCGTGCGCGCCGCGCTGCCGGCGACCGCCGAGGCCGATGTCGGGGGTGTGCGGATCGGCGTGGTCCACGACGGCGGCCCCGGCGCGGGACGGCCCTCGCGCCTGCGGCGGCGGTTCCCGGGCGCCGACGCGGTGGTCTTCGGCCACTCGCACATCCCCTGGCACGAGGTCGCCGGCGACGGGTTCTTGGTGCTCAACCCGGGCAGCCCGACCGAGCGCCGCCGGTCGGCGCGCCACAGCATGGCCGAGATCGAGGTGGACGGCGGCCGCATCGCCGCGGTGGCCTTCTGGGCGGTCGACGAGCCGGCGGGTCCGCTCGACCCCGAGCTCGTGGGGACCGGCCCTCGTTAACATCGGCGGATGGACCTGTACGTCAGCCTGGTGGGGACGGCGGCGTCGGTGCCGACGGCCGCGCGGGGGACCGCGGCGACGCTGATCGCGCGGGGCGGCGAGCGCTGGCTGGTCAACTGCGGGGAGGGGACCCAGCGCCAGCTCCTGCGCTCCGGCCTCGGCCTGGTCGACCTCGACCTGCTGCTGATCACCCACCTGCACGCCGACCACTACCTCGGGCTGCCCGGCCTGCTGAAGACCTACGGGCTGCGGGGGCGCGAGCGGCCCCTGCGCATCGCCGGCCCGCGCGGGCTGTCGCGCCTGCTCGAGGTGCTCCGGCCCGTGGTCGGCCGCACGCCCTTCCCGCTCGAGGTCGACGAGCTCGACGAGCGCTACGCGGGCGTCGCGGTCGCCGGGGACGGCTACCGCGTCGAGCACCTGCCGACGCGCCACACGGTCCCGTCGCTCGCCTTCGCCCTCGTGGAGGACCCGCGGCCGGGGGCGTTCGACGTCGCGGCGGCCCAGGAGCTCGGCGTGGAGGAGGGCCCGGACTTCGGCCGCCTGCAGCGCGGCGAGGAGGTCGCCACCGCCGGAGGGCGGACCGTGCTCCCGTCCGACGTGCTCGGGCCCCCGCGGCCCGGCCGCACCGTCGTGGTCACGGGCGACACCGAGCCGTGCGACGCCGTCCTGGAGTCGGCCCGCGGGGCGGCGGTGCTGGTGCACGAGGCGACCTTCCTCGACGACGACCGCGAGCGCGCGCGCGAGACGCGCCACTCGACGGCCCGCGAGGCCGCGGCGCTGGCCCGCGAGGCGGACGTCGGCCTGCTGGTGCTCACCCACCTGTCGAGCCGCCACGCCCCGCGGGAGGTGCGCGAGGAGGCCGAGCGCGAGTTCGCCCGCGTGCTGGTGCCGCGCGACTTCGACCAGGTGGAGGTGCCGTTCCCCGAGCGCGGCGAGCCGATCGTGCACCCGGCGCGGGCCCGCCGCGGGGGCGGCGACGCTCCGTCGGAGGCACCTGCTACCGTGGCACCCATCGACCTTTAACCCGGTCCCGCGAGGCCGGAAAGGAGATTGGATGGCCGTGCGCTCGCTCCCCCGCAGCACCCCCCTGCGCACATAGCCCGCGTCGCGGACACGGTGCTGGTCGACGCCGACCAGGTGCGCCGGACGGTCGCGCGGATCGGCCACGAGATCGTGGAGCGCCACGGCGACCCCGACGGCCTCGCGCTGGTCGGGATCCACACGCGCGGGGTGCCGCTGGCCGCGCGCCTGGCGCGGCTGATCGGAGAGTTCGCCGGGACCGAGCCCGCCTTCGGGACGGTGGACATCGCGCTCTACCGCGACGACGTCGGCCTCGACAACCGCCGCGGGGCGCTGCCGGTCGTGGGCGACACGGTCCTCGACTTCGACGTCTCCGAGCGCGCCGTCGTCCTCGTGGACGACGTCCTCTACACCGGCCGCACCATCCGCGCGGCCATCGACGCGATCTTCGACTACGGCCGGCCGCCGCTGGTGCAGCTCGCCGTCCTGGTGGACCGCGGCCACCGGGAGCTCCCGATCCGGCCCGACTACGTGGGGAAGAACCTGCCGACCTCGCGCTCCCAGCGCGTGAGCGTGCGCCTCGAGGAGATCGACGGCGCCGACGAGGTCGTGCTCCAGGACGACGCGGAGGGCTCGTCGTGACACGCCGCTCGCTGATCTCGATCGCCGACCTCGACCGGGCGGAGATCGCCCGCATCCTGCGGGTGGGCAACCGCTTCGCCGAGGTCATGCGGCGGGACATCAAGAAGGTGCCGACGCTCCGCGGGCGGACGATCATCAACATGTTCTTCGAGGCCTCCACGCGCACCTCGACCTCGTTCGAGCTGGCCGGCAAGCGCCTCTCGGCCGACGTCGTCAACGTGAAGGGCTCGGGCTCGAGCGTCGAGAAGGGGGAGACGCTCAAGGACACGGTCCTGACGCTGGCCTCGTACGCGCCGGACGTGCTGGTCATCCGGCACCATGCCGTCGGCGCCTGCCAGATCGCGGCCCGCCACACCGACGCGGCGGTCGTCAACGCCGGCGACGGCAAGCACGAGCACCCCACCCAGACGCTGCTCGACCTCTACACCATCGAGCGCGAGGTCGGGCCCCTCGACGGGCTGCACGTCGCCTTCGTGGGCGACATCGCGCACTCCCGGGTGGCGCGCTCGGGCATCCGCGGCTTCCAGACCGTGGGCGCGCGGGTGTCGCTGGTCGCCCCGCCGACACTGATCCCGCGCGACGCCGAGCAGGCCCTCGGAGTGGAGGTCTCGACCGACGTGCGCGACATCGCCGACGCCGACGTGGTCTACGTGCTGCGCATGCAGCTCGAGCGGATGGGCCCGGGTGGCTTCGTCCCCTCGCTGCGCGAGTACGCCGCCACCTACGGCATCGACCACTCCCGGCTGCGGCCGGGCCAGAGGGTGATGCACGCGGGCCCGATCAACCGCGGCGTCGAGATCTCCGGCGCCCTGGCCGACGACCCGGCCACCCTGATCGTGCGCCAGGCGGCCAACGGGATGGTCGTGCGCATGGCCGTCCTCTACGACCTCCTGGCCGAGCCCGCCGCCGCCGCGGAGCCCGTCGAGCCGATCGGCGCCGTCGCGGTCTGATGGGGGCGCGATTGGTCCAGCGGCCCGGCCCGGCCGCCTCCCTCGTGCTGCGCGGCGCCCGCGTGCTCGACCCGGCCGCCGGCATCGACGAGGTGCGCGACCTGGTCGTGCGCGAGGGCCGCATCGGCGGCTCGGCCTCGGGCCTCGAGGAGGTCGACGCGGCGGGGCTGGTGGCGGTCCCCGGGTTCGTCGACCCCCACGTCCACCTCCGCACGCCGGGCCGCGAGGACCTGGAGGACATCGCCACCGGCAGCGCCGCGGCGGCCGCCGGGGGCTTCGTGACCATCGTGGCCATGCCCAACACGTCGCCGGTGGTCGACACGGCCCCGGTGCTCGAGTCGCTCCTGGAGCGCGGCGAGCGGGAGGCCGCGGTGCGGGTCGGCTTCCTCGCGGCCATCACCGCAGGCCAGAGGGGCGCCGAGCTGACCGAGCAGGTCGAGCTCGCCCACGCGGGCGCGGCGGGCTTCAGCGACGACGGGCACCCGGTCGCCGACGCCGGCGTGATGCGGCGCGCCCTCCAGTACCAGCGCATCACCGCGCTGCCCCTGGTGCTGCACGAGGAGGACCCCTCGCTGTCGGGCGCCGGCGTGGCCCACGAGGGCGCCGTCGCCAGCCGCCTCGGGCTCGCGGGGATCCCCTCGATCTCCGAGAGCGTCGCCGTGGCGCGGGACGCGGCCCTGGCCGAGTACGAGGGCGGGCGCATCCACATCTGCCACGTCTCCGCGGCCGAGACGGCGGAGGAGATCCGCCGCGCCAAGGCGCGCGGCGTGCGCATCACCGCCGAGGTCACGCCGCACCACCTGACGCTCACCGACGCCGCGGTGGCCTCGCTCGACCCGTCGCGTCACAAGATGAACCCGCCCCTGCGCGAGCAGTCCGACCGCGAGGCCCTCATCGCCGCCCTGGCCGACGGCACCATCGACTGCGTCGCCACCGACCACGCGCCCCACGCGTTCGACGAGAAGGAGGTCCCGTTCGAGGAGGCCCCGTTCGGCGTCACGGGGCTCGAGACGGCCTTCGCCGCGTGCCACACCCACCTGGTGCGCACCGGCCTGATGAGCCTGGAGCTGCTCGTGCGGCGCATGGGCGCGGACGCGGCCACCGTGCTCGACCTGCCCGTCCCGACCCTCGCCGACGGCGCGGCCGCCGACCTCGCGCTGGTCAACCTGGAGGAGACGGTCGTCGTGGGCGATGATGGGTTCCAGAGCCGGTCGCGCAACTCGGCCTTCCTCGGGGACGAGCTCGTCGGGCGGGTGAGGCTCACGATCGCGGGAGGTCAGATCTCATGGCGGCTGTAGACGGCTCACGCCACCCGGCGCTGCTCGAGCGCGAGCGCGCGGGCCTGATCCTGATCGACGTCCAGGAGGCATTCCGCCCGGTCATCGACCGCTTCGACGAGGTCGTCGCCAACTGCGGGCTGCTGGCGGAGGGCTTCGGCGTCCTCGGCCGGCCGGTGCTGGTCAGCGAGCAGTATCCGAAGGGCCTCGGCCACACGGTCTCCGAGCTGACCGCCCGCCTGCCCGAGGACGCGCGCCTGGTCGAGAAGGTGCGCTTCTCGGCCTACGGGGTGAGCGCCTTCGACGAGGCGGTCGCCGAGTCGGGCGCCACGAGCTTCGTCGTCGCCGGCATCGAGGCGCACGTCTGCGTGAACCAGACGGTGCACGACCTGCTGCAGTACGGCTTCCAGGTGCAGGTGGCCGCCGACGCGGTCTCGTCGCGCACGCCGCGCAACCGCGACCTGGGAATGGCCAAGATGTCCGCCGCCGGCGCGGGCACCACCAGCGCCGAGATGGCCCTGTTCGAGATGCTCGAGCAGGCCGGGTCGGACGAGTTCAAGCAGATCTCGCGCCTGGTGAGATGAGCGGCGCCTGGGTGGTCCTGGAGGACGGCCTCGTCCTCGAGGCGCGCTCGGCCGCGGCTCCGGGCACGGCCCTGGGCGAGATGGTCTTCACCACCGGCATGACCGGCTACCAGGAGGCGGTCACCGACCCCTCCTACCTCGGGCAGATCCTCTGCTTCGCCGCGCCGATGATCGGCAACTACGGGGCCGGGCCGGGCGGCGACGAGAGCGGCCGGCCCTGGCCGGGCGCGGTGGTGATGGCCCGCGCCGGCGACGGCCCCGGCGCCGCCGGGCCGACCGGCTGGCGCTCGTGGCTCCGCGATCGCGGGGTGGTGGCCGTCGACGACTGCGACACCCGCCGCCTGGTGCGCCACCTGCGCGACCGCGGCGCCATGCGCGGCGGGGTCTCCGACGAGCTCGGCCCCGACGAGCTGCTGGCGCGGGTGCGCGAGCACCCGGTGCTCGACGGGCGCGACCTGGCCGGCGAGGCCGCCGGCCCCGCGCGGGCGCTGGGCGACGACGGCCCCCGGGTGGTCGCGGTCAACTGCGGGATGAAGGAGAGCATCGCGCGCGGGCTGGTGGCGGCCGGCTGCCGCCTCGACGTCGTGCCCGCGGGGACCACCTCGGCCGAGATCCTCGACCGCGGCCCCGACGGCGTCTTCGTCTCCAACGGCCCCGGCGACCCGGCCGCGGTCGCCCCGGTCATCGAGGCGGTGCGAGGGGTGCTGGGCCGCGTGCCCGTGTTCGGCATCTGCCTGGGCCACCAGATGCTGGCCCACGCGCTCGGCCTGAGCACGCACAAGCTGCCCTTCGGCCACCGCGGCGCCAACCACCCGGTGCGCCGCGCGGCCGACGGCGGCGTGGAGATCACGGTGCAGAACCACGGCTACGCGGTCGAGGACGGCGGCCTCCCCGACGGGGTCGAGGTCACCCGCACCAGCCTCTTCGACGGCTCGGTCGAGGGCATCGCCGCGCCGGAGCTGCGCGCGTGGTCGGTGCAGTACCACCCCGAGGCGAGCCCCGGGCCGCGCGACGCGCGCTACATGTTCCGCCAGTTCGCCGAGGCCATCGGCTAGTGCCGCGCCGGGCGGACATCGGCACCGTGCTGGTCCTCGGCAGCGGCCCGATCGTGATCGGGCAGGCGGGCGAGTTCGACTACTCGGGCACCCAGGCCTGCCGGGCGCTGCGCGCCGAGGGATACCGGGTCGTGCTCGTCAACTCGAACCCCGCGACGATCATGACCGACCCCGCGGTGGCCGACCGCACCTACGTCGAGCCGCTCGACCTCGAGGCCGTCGAGGCGGTCATCGCCCTCGAGCGCCCGGACGCCCTGCTGCCGACGCTCGGCGGGCAGACCGCCCTGAACCTCGCGATGGAGCTCTCGGCGGAGGCGGTCCTCGACCGGTACGGGGTGGAGCTGATCGGCGCCGACGCCGAGGCGATCCGGCGGGCCGAGGACCGCGAGGCCTTCCGGGGCACGATGGCCGCCGCCGGCCTTGCGGTCCCCGCGAGCCGCGTGGTCGGCGACATGGCGGCCGGGCGCGCCGCGGCCGCCGAGCTGGGCCTGCCGGTGATCCTGCGCCCGGGCTTCACGCTGGGAGGGGAGGGGGGAGGGGCGGCCCGCACGCCCGCCGAGCTCGAGGAGCGCCTCGCCCGGGCGCTCGACGCCAGCCCGATCGGCCAGGTGCTCGTCGAGCGCTCCGTCCTCGGCTGGGCCGAGATCGAGCTCGAGGTGATGCGGGACGGCGCCGACAACGCCGTGGTCGTGTGCTCGATCGAGAACATCGACCCCATGGGGGTGCACACCGGCGACTCGGCGACGGTCGCGCCCGTGATGACCCTGTCGGACCCCGAGCTGCAGACGCTGCGCGACGCCGCCCTGACCGTCATCCGCGCGGTGGGCGTCTCCACCGGCGGCGCCAACGTCCAGTTCGCGCTCAACCGCGCCACGGGGGAGATGGTCGTCATCGAGATGAACCCGCGGGTGTCGCGCAGCTCGGCGCTCGCCTCCAAGGCCACCGGCTTCCCGATCGCCAAGATCGCGGCGCGCCTGGCGGTCGGGTACACGCTCGACGAGCTCCCCAACGAGATCACGGGGGTCACGCCGGCGAGCTTCGAGCCGACGCTCGACTACGTCGCCGTCAAGCTGCCGCGCTTCGCCTTCGAGAAGCTGCCCGGCGCCTCGACCGAGCTGACGACCCACATGAAGAGCGTGGGCGAGGTGCTGGCGCTCGGCCGCACCTTCGGGCAGGCGTTCGGCAAGGCGATGGCCGGGCGGGAGCTCGACGCGCGCGTCGCGCCGCCGGCCGGCGTCGCCGACGCGCTCGAGCGGCTGCGCACCCCCTCGGCCGACCGCTACGACGTGCTGCTCTGGGCGCTCGGCGCGGGCGCCGCGGTCGAGGAGGCGGCCGAGGCCTCCGCCATCGACCCCTGGTTCCTCGCCGAGCTGGCCGAGCTGGCCCGCGCCCGGGCGGGCGTGCGAGGGCCGCTCGACGGGCTCGATGCCGGGCGGCTGCGCTCCGCCCGGCGCGCCGGCCTGGCCGACGGCGACATCGCCGCGGCGACCGGCGCGGGGGAGCCGGCCGTGGCCCGGCGCCGGCGGGCGCTCGGCGTGCGCCCGACCTACCACGCGGTCAACACCTGCGCCGCCGAGTTCGCGGCGCTCACGCCGTACTACTACTCGGCCTTCGAGACCGAGAGCGAGCTGCCCCCCGACGACCGCGGCTCGATCGTCGTGCTGGGCTCGGGCCCGAACCGCATCGGCCAGGGCATCGAGTTCGACTACTGCTGCGTGCACGCCGCCGAGACCGCGCGCGAGCTCGGCTACGCGTCCGTGATGGTCAACTGCAACCCCGAGACGGTCTCGACGGACCACGGCGTCAGCGACCGCCTCTACCTCGAGCCGCTCACGGTCGGCTCCGTCCTCGACATCTGCGAGGCCGAGCAGCCCGTCGGCGTGATCGCCCAGCTCGGCGGCCAGACCCCTCTGCGCCTCGCGCGCGCCCTCGCCGACGAGGGCGTGCCCGTGCTCGGAACCCCTCCCGAGGCGATCGACCTCGCGGAGGACCGCGGCCGCTTCGGCCGCCTGCTCGACGAGCTCGGCCTCCAGGCCCCGCCCTGGGCGATGGCCGACGACCCGGGCGAGGCCCTGCGCGCGGCCGGCGACGTCGGCTACCCGGTGCTGGTGCGACCCAGCTACGTTCTCGGCGGGCGGGCGATGGCGATCTGCGACTCGCCCGAGGCCCTGGCCCGCTACCTCGAGCGCGAGCGCCCGGAGGGACCCCTGCTCGTCGACCGCTTCCTGGAGGACGCCACCGAGCTCGACGTCGACGCCCTCTCGGACGGGCGCGACTGCTGGAGCGCAGCCGTCATGGAGCACGTCGAGGCCGCCGGGGTGCACTCGGGCGACTCGGCCTGCGTGCTGCCGCCCCAGGGCGCCGGGCCGGGGCTGGTCGCGGAGATCGAGGAGCAGACGGCCGCGCTCGCCCGCGCGCTCGGCGCGGTGGGGCTCCTGAACGTCCAGTTCGCCGTCCGCGACGACCGCGTCTTCGTCATCGAGGCCAACCCGCGCGCGTCGCGCACCGTCCCGTTCGTGGCCAAGGCCACCGGGGTCCCCCTGGTGCGTCACGCCGTGCGGCTGATGCTGGGCGCGGCGCTCGACGACCTCGACCTGCCCGTCGCCGCGCCGGCCCGCCAGGTCGCCGTGAAGGAGGCCGTCCTCCCGTTCGCCCGCTTCCCGGGGGCCGACCCGGTGCTCGGGCCCGAGATGCGGGCGACCGGCGAGGTCATGGGCCTGGGCGGGAGCTTCCCCGAGGCGTTCGCCAAGGCGCAGCGCGGCGCGGGCCAGGCCCTCCCGCGCTCGGGCGCCGCCTTCATCTCGGCGCGCGACGCCGACAAGCCGCGGGCGGTGGCGCTGGCGGCGCGGCTGGCGCGGGCCGGCCTGAGCCTCGTCGCCACCTCCGGCACGGCCGCGGCGCTCGCCGCGGCGGGCCTGCCCGTTCGCTCGGTCAACAAGGTCTCCGAGGGGTCGCCCCACGTGGTCGACCTCATCGCCGCCGGGGAGGTGGCCCTCGTCGTCAACACGCCGCGGGGGGGCCACGGCGCGCGCACCGACGGCTTCGAGATCCGGGCCGCCGCCGTCCGTGCGGGCATCCCCTGCATCACGACGATCGAGGCCGCCGAGGCGGCCGCCTCGGCGGTCGGCGCGGCCCGCCCGGCGCGGCCGCGGGCGCTCCAGGACGGCGGCGGCGCGCCGGCCGGTGCGCGGGCCTTCCGACCGGGCCTCCGGGCTCCTTCAGCCTCAACCTGAGGGGGAGATTTTGGAGGCCTGCAACAGACGTCACTTAGGCTGCAACATGCGTGAAAAGCAGGTAAAAAGGCTGCTCACAACGGGTTGTCACCGGCGAAGGAGCGAACCTAGAATGGCGCGGCGATGGCCACCACGACCACCCCTCCAAAGCCAGTGACGCAGGCACCCGAACGTTCGCTCGATCAGCGCATGGAGGCCCTTCGCCGGGCGAACCAGATTCGTTCCCGCAGGGCACAGCTCAAGAGAGACCTGAAGAGCGGGCGGACGTCGATTCAGACCGTGATCGCCAACCCCCCCGACTTCGTCATGACGGCCAAGGTGTTTGACATGCTGATGGCCGTACCGAAGTACGGGAAGGTCAAGGCGACGCGATTCCTGAACACCTGCCGCATATCGCAGGGAAAGACGATCGGGGGCCTTTCCGACCGACAGCGCACGGAGCTGCTGGAGCTGTTGCACCGGTAGCCGGGCGCGCCCGCGTCATCATCGTCTCGGGACCGTCGGGGGCGGGGAAGGGCACGCTCATCGAGCGCATCCTTCCCCGCTTCCCGCATCTCGAGGTCGCCGTCTCCGCGACCACCCGCCGGCGCCGCCCGGGCGAGGTCGACGGCATCGACTACCACTTCCTGAGCCCGGCCGAGTTCGAGAGACGGGTCCACGAGGACGCCTTCCTCGAGCACGTGGAGTACGCGGGCAACCGCTACGGGACCCTGCGCTCGGAGATCGAGCGCATCCTCGGCGCCGGGTCGTCGCCCCTCGTCGAGATCGAGCTGGCGGGGGCGCGGGCCGTGCGGCGCGACGTGCCCGAGGCGGCGTCGATCTTCATCGCCCCGCCGTCGCTCGCCGAGCTCGGCCGGCGCCTCGAGCAGCGCGCCACCGACACCGAGGGCGAGATCGCGGCCCGCCTCGCGACCAGCCGCGTCGAGCTCGAGGCGATGGGCGAGTTCGACCACGTCATCGTGAACGAGGACGTCGATGCGGCCGCCCGACAGCTCGCCGACGCCATCGCCGAGGTCACCGGGGAGGCGCCCGGTGGCTGAGGTGCTGCTGGGGGTGTCCGGGGGGATCGCGGCCTACAAGGCCGTCGACGTCATGCGCATCCTTCAGCGCGGCGGGCACGGCGTGACGGTCGTGATGACCCGGGCGGCGCGCCGCTTCGTCGGCCCGGCCACGTTCGCCGCCCTCTCGGGGCGTCCGGTCGGCACCGACCTCTTCGGGGCGGAGGAGCGCCCGGGCTACGGCCACCTGGAGCTGGCGCGCCGCGCCGACCTGATGCTCGTCGTCCCCGCCTCCGCGAACACGATCGCGCGGATGGCCGGCGGGCTCGCCGACGGGCTGCTCGGCTCGGCCTACCTCGCCTTCGACGGCCCCGTGGTGATCGCGCCCGCCATGAACACGCGCATGTGGACCCACCCGGCCACTGCCCGCAACCTCGGCCTGCTCGTCGAGCGCGGCGTGCAGGTGGTCGCCCCGGCCTCGGGGCTCCTCGCCGACGGCGAGGTCGGGGTGGGCCGCCTTGCGGACCCGGCGGAGATCGCGGCCGCGGTCGAGGCCCGGCTGGCCGGCGCGGGGACCCTCGCCGGGCGGCGCGTGCTGGTCAGCGCCGGCGGGACACGCGAGCCGATCGATCCCGTCCGCTACGTCGGCAACCGCTCGAGCGGGCGGATGGGGTGGGCGGTCGCCGATGCGGCCCGCCGCCGCGGCGCCGAGGTCACCGTGCTGGCCTCGAACGTCGACCTGCCCCGCCACCCCGACATGCGCTACGTCGACGCCCCGACGGCCGCGGAGCTCCGGCGCGCCGCCCTCGACGCCTTCGGCTCGTGCGACGTCCTGGTGATGGCCGCCGCCGTCGCCGACTTCGCTCCGGCGGCGGCGCGCGAGGGCAAGATCGACAAGGGGGCCGAGGGGCGCCTGGCCCTCGAGCTCGAGCCGACCGCCGACATCCTCTCGGAGCTCGCCGGCCGCCGCGACGGGCAGGTCGTGGTCGGCTTCGCCGCCGAGCACGGCCCCGAGGGGCTGGATCGCGCGCGCCGGAAGCTCGCGCGCAAGCACCTCGACCTCATCGTCCACAACGACGTGTCGGTCGAGGGCATCGGCTTCGGCAGCGCCGACAACGCGATCACCATCATCGGCCCGGCCGGGGAGCAGGCCTTCCCCCGGATGAGCAAGGACGCCTGCGCCGAGCGCATCCTCGACTCGGTTCTGCCGCTGCTCCCCGCGCGCGGAGCTAGGGCCGGACCAGCAGCACCGGGCACGGCGCGTGGCGGGCCAGGTGGCCCGCGAAGCTGCCGAGCAGGATCCGCTCGCGCACGCCGCGGTGCGCGCTCGCCACGATCAGGTCGGTGCGGGCCCCCGCCGCCCACTCGGAGACCGCGGCGGCCGGGACGCCGAGGTTGACGAGCACCACCGGCTCGCCGGCGCCCTCCGAGGCGGCGGCCGCCAGCCACTCCGGACACGGCGGCGTCGCGTCGTGCGGGGGGCCGAAGGCGACATGCAGGAGCGTGAGGCGGCCCGGTCCCTGGTCCCTCAGGCGGCGGGCCTCGCGGAGGGCCGCGGCGGACGCCTCGGACTCGTCGACGCAGCACGCGATGTGGGCCCAGAGGGAGGTCGTCGGCGCGCCGGTCGGGGTCATCGGGCGGCGAGACTACCTGCCGCGGCGGCCCGCGGAGCGTGACGGGTGCACCGTCTGGATCGGCCGCGGTTGTATTACCCTCGGACCATCGCCACCTCGCCCCTCGCCTCCCCGCCGCTCCGGGACGACGAGCTGGCACAGGCCTCCGCGCTGGCCGGTGCGCTCGTCAACGCCTGCGCGCGCGCCGTGCGGGCTCCGCGGTCCAGCCTGCAGGCCTGCGTCATCGCGCTGCTCTCGGGCGGGCACGTGATGATCGAGGACGTCCCCGGGGTGGGGAAGACGGTCCTGGCCAAGAGCCTCGCGCGCGCCGCGGGCTGCGACTACTCCCGCGTGCAGTGCACCGCCGACCTGCTGCCGGCCGACGTCACCGGGGTCACGGTCTGGGACCAGAACGCGGGCGTCTTCGTGTTCCGGCCGGGGCCGGTGTTCGCGAACGTCATCCTGGTGGACGAGATCAACCGGGCGTCGCCCAAGACCCAGTCCGCGCTGCTGGAGTGCATGGAGGAGGGGCAGGTGACGGTCGACGGGTCCACGCGGGCCCTGCCCCAGCCCTTCATGATCATCGCCACCCAGAACCCGGTCGAGTACGAGGGCACCTTCCCGCTGCCCGAGGCCCAGCTCGACCGGTTCGCGGTCCGCGTGCGCATCGGCTACCCGCCGCCGCGCGAGGAGGCGGCCATGATCCTCGACCTGGCCGCGCAGGACCCGGTGGAGCTGGTGGCCCCGGTCGCGAGCGAGCCGGAGATCCTCGCGGCCCGCTCCGCCGCCGAGCGCGTGCACGCCGACCCGGCGCTCGCCGACTACGTGGTCGCCCTGTCGGCGGCCACCCGGAGGGACCCGCGCGCCCAGCTCGGCGCGAGCCCCCGCGCCGGGCTCGCGCTGCTGCGCGCCGCCAAGGCCCTGGCGCTCCTCGAGGGTCGCGGCTTCGTGCTGCCCGAGGACGTCAAGTCGCTGGCGGTCCCCGTGCTGAGCCACCGCCTGATCCTGACCCCGGACGCGCGGGCGCGCGCCGCGCGCGCCGACGAGCTCGTCGTGACGGCCCTCGACGCGGTCCCCGTCCCGCTGTGAGGCCCGGGCCCCGAGAGCGAGGATGAGGCCCCGCGAGGGCCCGTCGGCGCGCGCACTCGGGCTCGCCGGGGCGGGGTGCGCCGCCCTGATCGCCAGCCAGGGCTTCGGCACCGCGGCCCTGGCGACCCTGGGCGCGGGGCTGGTCGCCCTTCCGGTCATCGTCACCGCGCTCGTCTGGGCGGTGGCGGGGGGGCTCGACCTGCGCCGCCGGGTCGAGCCGGCGCGCATGCAGGCGGGCGACGAGCTCCGGGTCGCGCTCACCCTGACCGGCTGGCCGGCCCGGATGGGCCTCGACCGCCTGCTCGACGTGTCGCTCGACCCGGGCCTCGGGAGCGCGGCGGGGCCCACGCCGCCCGCCGCGCGCGGCCCGCGCTCATGGGTCGTGCGGTCGGCGCCCCGCGGCGACCACCGCCTGCCGCCGCCGCGCCTGCGCGTCGCCGACCCGTTCGGCCTTGCCCGCCGCACCCGGCAGGGCGGCGGCGACGACGCCGTGATGGTGACGCCGCAGGCGCCCGCGATCGGGCGACTCGCGCTGGGCGCCCGGCGCGACGGCCGCGGCCCGCGCCGGCGCCTGCCGCTGGCGGGGTTCGGCGAGCTCGACCGCGTCCGCGACTATCAGCCGGGCGATTCCCTGTCGCGGATCCACTGGGCCCAGACGGCCAAGCGCGGCCGCCTCCAGACCAAGGTCCTGCGGGCCGCTGAGGGCTCGGGGCGCACGGTGATGATCCTCGTCGACGGCGCGGCGCCGCCTGACGACCCGCTCGAGCTGGCCGTCACCGCCGGGGCGGCCGTGGCCCGGAACGCGGCCGCCCGCGGCGAGCCCTTCGGCCTCGCCCACACGGGCCGCGGCCCCGCCCGCATCCCGGTCGGCCGCGGGACCTGGCCCGTGGCCGAGATGGCGCTCACCCGCCTCGAGGCCGGCGGCGAGCGCCAGCTGTCGCTGGCACTGCGCGCCGAGGCCACCGCGCCCGACCCGCCCGACCTGATCCTGGTCGCCACCTCCGCCGGCGACCCGGCCCTCGCCGCCGCCGTGGCGCAGGCGGGCGGCCTGGGCGTGCTGGTGGCGGCCGTGCTCTGCGGGCCCGCCGCCGCGGCGGCGGGCGACCTCGCCCTGGCCGGAGCCGACGTCGCCATCGTCGGCGGCCCCGACGACCTGGTCGGCGCCCTGAGCGCGGCCGACGCCCGTGCGCGCGTCTCCTAGGGAGGGCCCCGCCGCGGCGACGGCGCTCGCGCTGGCCGTCCTGGTCGTCGCCTGGGCGGGGCTCTACGAGGGGGTCCGGTGGCCCCACCTGGCGGGGCTGTGCGCGGTGGCCGCCCTGCCGGCGATCGCGGCGTCCACGACCAGGTGGCGTGCGCCCCTGGTGGCCGCGGCGGTCGTCGTGGCCGTGCCGACCGTGCTCGCGATGGCGCTGCGGCACTCGGTGTGGGACTACGTCAGCTTCGACGGCCCCGCCTGGCGCGACGCGCGGGCGGTGCTGCCCGACGGCCTGCGCACGGCATCGAGCGCCGGCCTGCCGGTCTCGTTCGAGGAGCACCCCGAGCTCGTCGCGCTGCTCGACCTCGCCCTCGCGGCGCTGGCCGCGACCATCGCCTGGCAGATCCTCGCGCGCCGGCGGCCGGTCGCGGCCCTGGTGGCGCTGGGGGTCGCCCTCGCCTACCGGTGGACCATCGAGCCGCCCGACGCGGGCGCGCTCGCGGGCGCCCTGGCGCTGGCCGCGGTGGCCGCGGTGCTCGCCCTGGCCTCCTGGGAGGGCGGCAGCGGGGAGCAGGCCGCGCGCCGCGCCGTCGGCGCCGTCGCCCTCGGCGGGGTGGCGGTGCTGATCGGCGTCGCCCTCGGCGCCGGCCCGGTCAAGGCCGACGACGCCTGGTGGGGCTGGAAGGACTGGGAGGTCGGCGGCGGCGAGGACCGGGAGGCCGCCGCCCTCGACCTCAGCCAGCGCTACGGGACCCTCGACTGGCCCACCACGCCGCGGGTCGCGCTGACCGTGTCCTCCGAGAGCAATCTGCCCCTGCGCGCCGTGGTGCTCGAGGACTTCGACGGCGTCGCCTTCCAGCTCGCCGATCCGGCGACGGGGAGCACCGGCGAGCGGCTCGCGCAGATCCGCGACAATGCGATCGAGCTCGACCCGGGTCCGGGCTCGGACGGGCCGTCCGTCTCGCAGCGGGTGAAGCTCGTGGGAGCGAGCTCGCAGGTGCTGCTCCTGTCGGGCCGGCCACGGCGCATCGAGGGCCCCTTCGCGGGGACCGCCCGGCTGGCCGCGGGCGCCGTGCAGCTCGAGCGGCCGCTGCAGCCCGGCGACGGCTACACGGCGCGCGCGGTGCTCCCGCGCCCGCGCCCGGCCGAGCTCGTGGACGCGGGCCCGTACGACCCGGCGGCGATCCCCGCGTCGTCCACCCGCCTGCGCGGCGGGTACGGGGGCGACCCGGTGGACGTGCCGGCCTGGGGCAGTGGCGATCCCGCCCCCGACGACTACGCCCTCGGTCCGTACGCGGCCGTGCGGGACCTCGCGCGCCAGGTCGTCGGCGACGCCGCGACGCCGTACGCGGCGGTCAACCGCATCGAGTCGTTCCTGCGCCGCCGCTACGCCTACGACGAGGCGCCGCCGTATCCCACGAGCCTCCCCGACGGGGCGGTGAGCCCGGCCGACCGGCCGCCGCTGGTCGACTTCCTCATGTCGAGCCGGCGGGGCTTCTGCCAGCACTTCGCCGGCGCGATGGCCGTGATGCTGCGCTCGGTGGGCGTCCCCTCGCGCCTCGCGGTGGGCTACGGCACCGGCCGCTACGACGCGGAGCGGTCGGCGTGGGTCGTCCTCGACCGCGACGCCCACTCGTGGGTGGAGGTCTGGTTCCCCGGCCACGGGTGGCTGCCGTTCGACCCGACGCCGGGGCGCTCGGCGCCCAACCCGGCCTCGGTCTCGTCGCCCGACTACGCGCCGAGCCGGTTCGAGGTCGACCTCGGCGGCATCGAGGACTCCGCCGTCGAGCCGCCTCCCGAGGACCCCGGGCCGCCCGAGGAGCCGGCCAAGAAGGAGGAGGAGGCGCCGGCCGCCGCCGCCTCGTCCGGCGGCGGTGGCGGCCCGCCGTGGCAGTGGGCCCTCCTGGCGCTCGCCGCGCCCCTCGCCGCGATCCCGGCGGCGCGAGGGGCCCTGCGCGCGCGGGCGCGCCGGCGCGGGGACGAGCGGGCCCGCGTCATCGCCGCCGCCCGCGACCTCGAGAGCTCGCTGCGCGCGCTGGGCTGGGCCCCGCCCCCCGCCGGCGCGCCGAGCGAGCGTGCGGCCGACGTGCGCGACCGCACCGGCGTCGACCCGTCGGGGCTCTACCGGCGGGCCGCGCAGGCGCGCTATGCCGGGGCGCCGCTGCCGGCGGGCGCGGGCGCGGCGGCGTGGCGGGAGTCCGGTCGCCTGCGCCGGGCGATCCGGCGCCGCGCCTCGATGGGGCGGCGCATCCGGGCGGCGTTCGCCATCCGTCCGTGGCGCGGTACCGTAGCGACATGACCCACGTCGACGCCTACGACGCCTTCTGCAACGGGACCTGGCTGCTCGAGGCGCGCGAGTACCGCCAGGCGGCCCTCGCCCTCGAGCGGGCGAAGGCCCTCGAGCCCGACAAGGGCTCGATCCGCGAGGCCCTGGGCCGGGCCTACCTGTCCTCGCGGTCCTACCGCCGCGCGGCCGAGGAGTTCGCCGCCGCGGTGGAGCTGTCGCCCACCGACGGCTATGCCCACTACGGGCTGGCCCGCTCGCTCGACCGGCTGGGCGACCCGCTGGCCGCCCGCCACTACCGCCTCGCCGAGTGCTTCGGCACCGGCCTGGACTGACTCGACGGGCCCCCTCAGGGCCTGGTGCGGTAGTGCAGGTGGACCACGCCGTTGCCGAACCGGCGCTCGTCCACCAGCTCGAGCTCCACGCGGACGCCGTCGGGGAGCGATCGCGTGCCGCCCCCCACCAGGATGGGGCAGACGAACAGGTGGCACTCGTCAACCAGCCCGGCCGCGCATCGTACATCCGGCGCCCGTAGAGGTAGGTGCCGACCGGCCGCTCGAGGTCGTTGAGGGCGGCGTGGACCTCCTCGTCCGGCGCGGCCCAGACGAAGTCGCCGTCTCGTCCGCGACGTAGCCGTCGAGCGACGCGATCGACGAGTAGATCAGCGTGGCCGCGGCGCGCCTCCCCTCACTCGCGCGGCGGGGGGCGGAACTCCGTGCCCGCGGGCACGTCGAAGCCGGTCCTGACGACGCTCTCGTAGGTCTCGTCGACCACCGAGCAGAGCGACCCGAGCAGCCCGTCGAGGGCGTCGGCGTCGAGCGCCGCGAGCGGCGCGTCGCAGACCAGGAACACGTCCCCGTCGTCGTCGATGGCGAAGCGCCACTGGGCGATGGCGAGGTTCTTGCGCAGGAGCCGGCGGTAGACCTCCTCGTGGGCCCGGTCGGGCCCCCGCAGGACGAAGGCGCGGATCGTCAGGGTGCGCTCGCGGACGCTCAGGGCGGCCCCGATCGCCCCGCGCTTCTCGGAGGGCAGGCGCACGCCCCACTCCCGCTCGCCGCGGCGCTCGGCCTCGGCCCCGATCCGGTCGAGGTAGTGCGCGATGCGCGCGGGGGCGGCGTCCATCGCGGCGATGCTACCGGCCGGCCGACTACGATCCGCGCCGCGTGCGCGTCGTGCTCCAGAGGGTCCGCTGGGCCCGGGTGACGGTGGGCGAGGAGGTGGTCGGCGAGATCGGGCCGGGGCTCCTGGCGCTGGTCGGCGTGGCCGCCGGCGATGCCGTGGAGGACGCCGCCCTGCTCGCCCGCAAGACCGTCCGCCTGCGGGTCCTGGCGGGCGACGAGCGCCCGTTCGACCGCTCGCTCCTGGACGTGCCCGGCGCCGCCCTGCTCTGCGTGAGCCAGTTCACGCTTCTCGCCGACGTGCGCCGCGGCAACCGGCCCTCGTGGTCGGCCGCCGCGCCCCCCGAGGCGGCCGCGCCCCTGGTCGAGGCCTACGCGGCCGCGGTGGCGGCCGAGGGCGTCCCGGTCGAGCGGGGCCGCTTCGGCGCCGCCATGGCCGTGAGCCTCGAGAACGACGGCCCGGTCACGCTCGTGCTCGACAGCGCCGAGCTGCGCGCCCCGCGGTCCTCAGCCGACTGACGTGGCCCCGAGCCCGAAGGGGCTTCCCTCGGAGTCGCGGCAGATCGCCCAGCGCTCGCCCGGGTGGATGACCTCGCCGCCGAGCGCGCGCACGCGCTCGAGCGCCGCGGGCAGGTCGTCGACGGCGAAGTAGGGGAGCGAGAACCGGTCGCCCGGGCCCGGCCCGCGCTCGTGGACACCCACCGCCACGGGGCCGCCGCGGCTCTCCCAGCCGGCGCCCTCGCCCTCGGCGCGGGGCTCGAGCCCGGTGCCGAGCAGCCCCGCCCAGAAGCGCAGCGCCCGGTCCGGGTCGTCGGCGGGGAACTCGATCAACCGGGGCGATGCCACGCGGAGCAGGGTAGCTGCCGGGGCTCCGGACCGGGGATAATCGGCGCCTCATGGCCGCGTCGCTCGCGGATGTGCTGGTCCTGATGCACGGCGCCGACCTGCGCTTCGGCTCGGTGCGGATGGTCGTGCGCGAGTGGTCGCACTACGAGCGGCTCCACCGTGCCTGGACCCGCGCGGAGGCCGGGTCCTCCCTCGGCGCCAGCATTACGGTCTTCGGCGCCTGCGAGCCGGGCGAGCCCCCGCCGGAGGAGGGCACCGAGCGGACCCGCGTGTGGTGGCTCAAGCCGGACCACGTCCGGCTGGAGCACGACGACGGCGGGGACGGTACGCGCGTCGAGGTCGCCGCCGGTCCCCGCTGGTGGAGCTGGGCCCCGGAGTGGGGGGCGACCTCGAACGAGGAGGACCCGGAGGTGCGCAGCGGCGCCCAGCAGGCGCCGTTCCCGCAGCTGCTCCAGCCCGAGCTGCTCCTCTCGGCGCTGCGGCTCGAGATCGTCGGGTCCGGGCTCCAGGCCGGACGGCGCGCGATCGCCCTGCGCGGCGTCCCCAGGCGGCGGGGCGACCACGCCGAGATGCTCGCGCGGCTCGCGGGCGGGGCGGACGCCCACGACCTGATGGTGGACGCCGAGCGCGGCATCCTCCTCCGGGTCGCCTCCGAGATCGACGGCGAGCCGTTCGCGATCACCGAGGTCGAGGAGGTCGCCTTCGACGAGCGCGTTCGGGCCGGAGACGTTCGCCATCGAGCTGCCGCCGGGCGAGTCATTCCGCCCGCTGCACGGGCCCGCCCCGGCGCACGTGACGCTCGACGAGGCGGCCCGGCGGGCCCCCTTCACGGTGCTGGCCCCGGCGCGGGTCCCCCACGGGGCGGAGGTCCAGGTCAGCCTCGTCGAGGCCTCGGAGCGCCCGCCGATCGCGACCCAGGTCCACATCGCCTTCCACGTCGCGCGCGGCGGCTTCGTGGTGAGCATGACCCAGACCGCGGTCGGCGACGCCGAGGACGACGGCCTGGTCGGCGTCGGCGAGCTGGTGGAGCGCGACGGCCGGGCGGTCCACGTCTACCAGGAGGGCGATGAGCGGCAGCTCGAGGCCGAGCACCTCGGCACGCACGTCCGGATGTTCAGCCAGTCGATGCCCACCGACGTCCTGATCGACCTCATGCTGTCGCTCGAGCCCGCCCCGACGGAGCCTCCGCGGCTCGTCGCCCCCTAGCGAACAGGTGTTCGTAGCCGTGCTAGAATAGTCGGCGTTTGCGGGGATTGTGCGACGAGGCGGAGGGCGAGGGCGATGCGAGTGACGAGGCGGGGGTTCCGGAGGGCTCGGCCGGAGGCGCGGTGGACCGCGGCCGACCTGGCCGAGGTGGTCAACGCGGTGCTGCGGACGTCTCCGGACGTGCTGTGGAGCGCCGACGACCTGCGCGGGCGGCTGGCGTTCGGGCAGGAGGGCGGCGGGCCGGCCGCGTCCTCGGTGCGCGAGGCGCTCGGGGCGCTGGAGCGCGCCGGCCAGGGCCGAGCGGGTCGAGGTCTGGGGCCGGGTCGGCTGGGGCGGCACGCGGCACGCCTACCGGGCGCGCCGGGCGGGGGCCCAGGGGCGCCTGCCGATCGCGGCCTGAGCAGGGGATCGAAGGGTCCCGCACCGGACGGATCCCCCGGCCGGTGCTATCGTGGACGTCCCGCGAGGGGACGATGACGGCGGCGACGGGAGGTGGGTGACGAACCCACCTTTTTTGTGTGCGGGGGGCGCCGCCCGGAGGAGGTCAACCCGATGAGTGCCCAAGGAGACATCGAGCGCCGGGTGGTCGGCGCGCTGGCGCAGGCCATGCCGGAGGTCGACCTGCTCGAGCTGAGCGTTCTGCCCGCCCAGGGCGGCACGCTCCGCCTGGTGGTCGACCACCCGGACGGGGTGGACCACGGCGTCTGCGCGGACGTCACGCGGGTCCTCGACGACGCCGGGCTCCTCGACGACTACGGGGCCGAGGTCTGGTCCCCCGGGCCCGAGCCGCCGCTCCGCACGCCGGAGCACTTCCGGCGGGCCGTGGGCCGGCGGGTGAAGGTGCGGGCGGAGGCCGCCGGTGGCAGGCGCTCGTTTACGGGTACCCTTGTGGAGGCCGACGACCGCTCCCTGCGGCTCTCGCTGGGGGACGCGGAGGTGGAGATACCGCTCTCCGAGGTGCGCAGGGCGCGTGCCCTCGAGACCACGGAGGCGGCGGGATGACGGCCGGTTGCCGCGCGACGCGGCGCGAAGGGGCGCACTCCGTCCAGGACGGGAGGACGAACAGGTGAACCGAGAGATCATCGAGGCGATCAAGCAGATCGAGCGCGAGAAGGGCATCGACTCCGAGACCCTGCTCGTGGCCCTCGAGGACGCCCTCCTGGCCGCGTACAAGAAGACGCCGGACGCCGCCGAGTTCGCGCGGGTCGACATCGACCGTGAGACCGGCGAGATGCGGGTGTTCCAGCTCATCCTGCCCGAGGGCGAGGAGCTGCGGACCCTGCCGCGCGAGGAGCCCGAGATCCCCGAGGGCGTCGACCCGGAGGAGTACGAGCCGCCGCCGCCGGACATCGACTGGGCGGCCTACGAGGACAGCGAGATCCAGGCGATCGACGTCACCCCCGACAACTTCGGCCGCATCGCGGCGCAGACCGCCAAGCAGGTCATCCTGCAGCGGATCCGCGAGGCCGAGCGCGAGATGATGTACGAGGAGTACGTCAACCGCGTCGGCGACGTCGTCACGGGGATCATCCAGCAGTCGGACTCCCGCTACACGCTGGTCAACCTCGGCCGCGTCGAGGCGCTCCTGCCCGAGGGCGAGCAGGTGCACAACGAGCGCTACGACCACGGGGCGCGCATCAAGGCGGTGATCACCGAGGTCCGCAGCTCCACCAAGGGGCCGCAGGTGATCGTGAGCCGGCGCTCCGACCAGCTCGTGCGCGAGCTCTTCAAGCTCGAGGTGCCGGAGATGGCCGACGGGCTGGTCGAGATCCGCGGCGTCGCCCGCGAGCCGGGCTGGCGCTCCAAGATCGCCGTCATCTCCCACGTGCAGGGGGTCGACCCGGTCGGCGCCTGCGTCGGCCCGCGGGGCTCGCGGGTGCGCATGGTCGTGAGCGAGCTCCGGGGCGAGAAGATCGACATCATCCCGTTCAACGAGGAGCCGGCGCGCTACGTCGCCAAGGCGCTCTCGCCGGCGCGCGTGCGCGAGGTCCTCGTCGAGGACGAGGCCCGCCAGGCGACGGTGATCGTGCCCGACGACCAGCTCTCGCTGGCCATCGGCCGCGAGGGGATGAACGCCCGCCTCGCCGCCCGCCTCACCGGCTGGCGGATCGACATCAAGAGCGAGTCGACCTTCGCCCGCGAGGAGGAGAGCGACGAGTTCGGCGACGAGACGGACGCCGGGGTGTCGCGCTGCGCGGCGATGCTGCGCACGGGCAAGCGCTGCCCGAACGCCGCGGTGCCGTCCACGCGCTACTGTGCCCTGCCCGCGCACTCGCGGCTCGCCGGGCTGGAGACGAGCCTCGGGCGACCCCTCACGGCCGAGGAGGTCGAGCAGGCGAGCACCGACAAGGGCTTCGAGCAGATCTCCGAGCTGGCGCCCGCCGCCGTGGCGGCGTCGGGGGACGCCCCGGACGAGGAGGCCGCCGGATAGGGGGACGTCAACGACACGCGCCGGACACACGCCGCAGCGCCGCTGCCTCGGCTGCGGGGCGCGGCGTGACAAGCCCGTCCTGGCCCGCTTCGTCGCCGCCCCGGCGGCGGGTGGGCACGCACTGGTGCGCGACGACCCGGCCCGCCTGGGCGGACGCGGGCTCTACGTGTGCCGGCGGCGGGAGTGCTTCGAGCGGGCGGTGGCGCGGCGGGGGTTCCAGCGGGGCTCGCGGGTTGCAGGGGAGCTGACGATCGACCCGGCCCTGGGGTCGGCGATCGAGACGGAGGACCGATGGGGGACGTGATGGAAGACCAGAAGAAGAGGATCTACGAGATCGCCAAGGAGGAGGGGCTCCCGAGCTCCCTCGTCCTGCAGCGACTCCAGCGCGCGGGCGTGCCCGTGAAGACCGCGTCGTCGACCGTCGACGTCGCGGAGGCGCTGCACGTCCTCAACCCCAACCGGTACCCGAAGCCCGAGCCGCGCCCCGAGCCCGAGCCCGAGCCCGCTCCCGCGCCGAAGGCCGCGGCGCCGAAGGCCAAGAAGGCCGCCAAGCCGGCGAAGGCCAAGCCGAAGGCCGAGCCGAAGGAGCCCGCCGTCGCCGAGCCGGCCCCCGAGCCCGTGGCCGCCGAGCCCGAGCCCGCTCCGGAGCCCGCACCGGAGCCCGAGCCCGCGCCCGCTCCGGCCGCTCGCGAGGCCGAGCCCGCCCCCGAGCCCGAGCCCGCCCCGGCACCGGAGCCCGAGCCCGCGCCGGCCCCCGAGCCCGAGCCCGCTCCGGCCGCTCGGGAGCCCGAGCCCGCTCCGGCCGCTCGGGAGCCCGAGCCCGAGCCGGCCCCCGAGCCCGAGCCGGCCCCCGAGCCCGAGCCGGCGCCCGAGCCCGAGCCCGTCGCGGCCGCCGAGCCCGCTCCCGCTCCCCGTGCCGAGGCGCCGGCCCCGCCGCCCGCGCCCGCCCGCCCGGCCGGCAACGGGGCCTCGCGCCCCGACGCCCCCGCCGGGCGCGGCAAGCGCCGCCGCGTGGTCATCGACCCCCAGGCGGGGCGGCGCACCCCCGTGGCCCCGGGCCGCGACCGTCGCCAGGGCCGGCCGCCGCGCTCCGAGGAGAAGCCGGTCGCGCCCGTCGAGCCCGCCGAGCTGCCGCCCGTCGAGGTCCCCTCGGGGGCGACGGTCAAGGACCTCGCCGAGGTGCTCGGCGTCTCGACGGCCCAGATCATCAAGACGCTCATGGGCCTCGGGGAGATGGCCACCATCACCCAGTCGCTCTCGGACGAGGCCATCGAGCTGATCGCCGCCGACCTGGAGCGCGCGGTGACGATCGTGCACGCCGAGGAGGAGGCCGAGCGGCCCGAGGAGTTCGACGACGCCGCGGAGGACCTGGTCGCGCGGGCCCCGGTCGTGGCCGTCATGGGCCACGTCGACCACGGCAAGACCTCGCTGCTCGACGCCATCCGCTCGACCGAGGTCGCGGCCGGCGAGGCCGGCGGCATCACCCAGCACATCGGCGCCTACCAGGTGCGCCACGACGGGCGCGAGATCACCTTCCTCGACACGCCGGGCCACGAGGCCTTCACGGCGATGCGCGCACGCGGCGCGAAGATCACCGACGTCGCGGTCATCGTGGTCGCCGCCGACGACGGCGTCATGCCGCAGACGATCGAGGCGATCGACCACGCGCGCGCGGCCGAGGTGCCGTTCATGGTGGCCGTCAACAAGATCGACAAGGAGAACGCCAACCCGGACCGCGTGCGGCAGGAGCTGTCGCAGCGCGAGGTGATCCCCTCCGACTGGGGCGGGTCGCACGAGTTCGTGAACGTCTCGGCCGTGGAGGGCACCGGGATCGACTCCCTGCTCGAGACCGTGCTGCTGGTCGCCGACGCCGACGCCGAGCCCAAGGCGAACCCGGCGCCCGAGGCCTCGGGGACGGTCATCGAGTCGCGGCTCGACCCGGGGCGCGGCCCCGTCGCGACGCTGCTGGTGCAGCGGGGCACGCTGCACGTCGGCGACGTGATCGTGGCGGGCGACGTCTTCGGCCGCGTCCGGGCGATGGCCGACTACACCCAGACCCCGATCGCCGGGGCCGGCCCGTCGGTGCCGGTCGAGGTGCTCGGGATCGGCGGCGTGGTCGACGCCGGCGAGCGCTTCCGGGTGGTGGAGAACGAGCGCGAGGCGCGCCAGCGCGCCGGCGAGCGCAGCCAGCGGCTGCGGGCGGAGGAGCTGGCCAACCGCCGGCCGGTCTCGCTCGACGACGTCTTCGCGCGCATCCGCGAGGGCGGGCTGAAGGAGCTCAACATCATCATCAAGGGCGACGTGCAGGGCTCCGTCGGCGCCCTGGTCGACGCGCTCGAGAAGGTCGAGCAGACGGAGGTGCGGCTCCGCGTCATCCACACCGGCGTCGGGGCGATCAACGAGTCCGACGTCATGCTCGCCTCGGCGTCGCAGGCGATCATCATCGGGTTCAACGTGCGCCCGCGGCCCGAGGCCAAGGGCCTCGCCGACCGCGAGGGCGTGGACATCCGCACCTACCGGGTCATCTACCGGGCGATCGAGGACGTCCGCGACGCGCTGGTCGGCCTGCTCGAGCCCGACGTGGTCGAGGACGTGATCGGCGACCTCGAGGTGCGCGCGACCTTCCGCGCGAGCCGGCTCGGGACCATCGCGGGCTGCTACGTCACCGAGGGCGTCGTGCGCCGGAACTCGCACGTGCGGCTCATCCGCGACGGGACCGTGGTGCACGAGGGTCGCGTCGCCTCCCTGCGCCGGTTCAACGAGGACGCCCGTGAGGTCACCGCGGGCTTCGAGTGCGGCGTCCTCATCGAGGACTACAACGACGTCAAGGAGGGCGACCACATCGAGGTGTACGAGCTGCGCGAGGTCGCCCGCACGTCGCAGGCCGCGGCGGCGCCCGCGGAGAGCTCGCCAGCCCCCGCGGCGGCCGAGTAGCCCGAGGTCGCACGGGGTGGAGTGCGGCCACGTCGGCATCCTGACCGTCGACCTGCACCTGCCCGAGGGCGCGTCGCTGAAGACCAAGCGCAAGGAGCTCCTGCGCCTGAAGAACGCCCTCGCCAGGCGGTTCTCGTGCGCCGTGTCGGAGGTCGACCACCACGACCTCTGGCAGCGGTCGCGGCTCACCCTGGCGATCGTCGGCCGCGAGGCGGGGGAGACCGACGACCGCCTGCTCCAGGCGTCGCGCTTCCTCCACTCGGACGAGGCCTTCCAGGTGGTGGACGAGGCGCGCGAGCTCATCGCGGTCTCCGGCGAGGCGGGCTGGCGCCGGGAGGCGCCGGCATGAGCCGGCGCGAGCGGAGCACCCGCATGCGCCGGGTGGACACGGCGCTGCGCCAGGTGCTGGCCGAGGCGGTCGCGCGCGACCTCTCCGACCCCCGGCTGGGCTTCGTCACGATCACGCGCGTCGAGGCGACCCAGGACACCCGCGAGGCCAAGGTCTGGTTCAGCACCCTCAGGCCGCGCGAGCGGGCGGCGAGCCAGGAGGCGCTCGAGTCGGCGCGCGGGCTGCTCCAGGCGCGCGTCGCGACGGAGCTCAAGGCGCGCCACACGCCGCAGCTCACCTTCCACTACGACTCGACCGAGCGGGACGCCGCCCGGCTGACCCGGCTCATCGACGAGGTGACGAGCCAGGCGGACGACGCGTGACCCGGGCGGCCGCCCGGCGGGACGCCTCGCGCGCCGAGGTCGCCGAGGCCCTGGCCCGACCGGGCGAGCGCCTCGTCGTCACGGCCCACCACAACCCCGACGGCGACGCCATCGGGTCGATGCTCGGCCTCGCCCGGGCGCTGCGGGGCGCCGGCCAGGACGTCGTGCTCGCCCACCCCGACCCCGAGCCGGTCCCGAGCGACCTGACGTTCCTGATCGGCGACGAGCGCATCGCGCCCACGCTGCCGGCCGACCTCCCCGAGCGGGTGCTGGTGGCGGTGGACTGCGCCAGCGAGCACCGCCTCTGGCACGAGCCGGTGCACGAGGCGGCCCGCCTGGTCGTCAACATCGACCACCACCAGGACAACACCCGCTTCGGCGACCTGAACCTGGTCGAGCCCCTCGCCTCGAGCACCGCCGAGGTGATCGCGGGCGTGATCGCGGCGGCGGGCTGGCCGCTGACCGCGGGCGTCGCCGGCCCGCTCTACGCCGGCCTCATCACCGACACCGGCCGCTTCGGCTACAGCAACACCCGCCCCGGGGCGCACCGCCTGGCCGCGGCCCTCATCGAGGCCGGCGTCGACCCCGCGGAGATGTCGCGCCGGCTCTACGAGGAGCAGCCGCTCGACCGCCTCCTGCTGACGGGCCGCGCGCTCGAGCGCGCCCGCCCCCTGGCGGGCGGGCGCGCCCTGGGGGCGGTCCTCACGCGCGAGGACTTCGCGGCGGCGGGCGGCGACGACACGGAGGGCATCGTCGAGGCCATGCGCGGAGTGCGGGGCGTCCGCGCCGCCGCCTTCGTGCGCGAGGCCGGCCCCGACGGGGCCTGGCGCGTCTCCCTGCGCACCGCCGACCCGGCGGTCGACGTGTCGGAGATCGCCCGCCAGGAGGGCGGCGGCGGCCACCGCGCGGCCGCCGGCTTCAGCACCCGGCGCGACCCCGACGAGCTGCTGGAGTGGATCGGGCGCGAGCTCGAGGCCCGCCTCGACCGCGACGGGGACGATGGCTGAGGCCGCCGTGGCCGTCCGCCCCGCGCTCTGGCTCGTCGACAAGCCCGCGGGGCCGACCTCCCACGACGTGGTCGCCGACGTCCGCCGGCGCCTCGGGCGGGGGGTGAAGGTGGGCCACGCCGGCACCCTCGACCCGTTCGCGACCGGGCTGCTGGTGGTGCTCGTCGGGCGCGCGACCCGCCTGGCCCCGTGGGTCATCGCCCACGACAAGACCTACCTCGCCACGCTGCGCACCGGCTTCACGTCGGCGACCGGCGACCCCGAGGGCCCGGTGGAGCCGGCCGGGCCGCCATCCTCGGCCGCGGCGGTCGCGGGCGTGCTGCCGTCGTTCGCCGGCCGCCAGGTCCAGCGGGTGCCGGCCCTCGCGGCCGTCCGGGTCGACGGCGAGCGCCTCTACCGGCGGGCGCGCCGCGGCGAGGCCGTCGAGGGGCCCGAGCGCGAGATCGAGGTGCACGAGCTGCGGCTGGCCGAGGACCACGGGGACGGGGTCATGACGCTCGCGGTCCGCTGCTCCGCCGGCACCTACGTGCGGCGGCTGGCGAGCGACATCGGCGAGCGCCTCGGCTGCGGCGCGTACCTCACCGCGCTGCGCCGGACGGCCGTCGGGGGCCTGTCGGTGGACGACGCGCTGCCGCCGGACGCCGTCGCCCCGGGGGGCGGGCTCGACCCCGGCCGGGCGCTGAGCCTGCCGGCGCGCGTCCTGACCGAGCGCGAGATCGCCGTCGTGCGGCACGGGCGCCCGGTGCCCTTCGGGTCCGCCGCAGCGGACGAGGAGGCGGTCGCCCTCCTGGCGCCCGACGGCCGGCTCGTGGCCGTCGCGCGCCCGGGCAGCGCCGGCCTGCGGCCCGCGGTGGTGCTGGAGGATCCCTCGTGAGGCGCTACCAGTCGCTGGGCGACCTCCCGCTCGGAGGGCCGCGCCGGGTGGTGGCGATCGGGACCTTCGACGGTGTCCACCTGGGCCACCAGGCCGTCATCCGCCGCTCGATCGAGATCGCCGCCGAGCGCCGCCTGCCGGCGATGGCGCTGACGTTCGAGCCCCAGCCCATCGCCGTGCTGCGCCCCGAGCTGCGCCCGGCCGTCCTGACGCCGATCGGCCTCAAGAGCCAGCTGATCGAGCGGCTCGGGGTCGATGAGCTCCTGGTGGTGCCCTTCACCAAGGCGTTCTCACGCATCCGGGCCGAGCGCTTCGCCGAGATGCTGGCCTCGGCGCCGGTGAGCGCGGAGGCCGTGGTGGTCGGCGAGAACTTCCGCTTCGGCCACGGCGGCGCGGGGACGGTCGCGATGCTGAGCCAGTTCGGCCGCTCGCGCGGCCTGCGGGTGGAGTCGCCCGCGACGGTCACCAGCCCCGACGGCAAGCCCATCTCGTCGACCCGCATCCGCCGCCTGGTCGGGACGGGCCAGGTGGCCGAGGTCATCCCCCTGCTGGCGCGGCCCCACTCGGTCGAGGGCGTCGTCGTCCCCGGCGACCAGCGCGGCCGCGCGATGGGGATCCCGACGGCCAACCTCGAGGTCCCCGGCGACATCGCCCTGCCGAGCCGCGGCGTCTACGCGGGGCGGGCCGTGCTCGAGACCGGGCGCAGCGCGGCCGCGATCAACATCGGCGTGGCCCCGACCTTCACGGGGGCCGACGCCCGGGCGACCCTCCGCATCGAGGCCTTCCTCCTCGACCACGACGGCAGCGAGATCTACGGCCGCACGATGCGGATCGAGTTCCTCGAGCGGCTGCGCGACGAGCGCCGGTTCGACTCGACCGACGCCCTGGTCGCGCAGATCACCCAGGACATCGAGCGCACCCGCGAGATCGCCGCCCGCCCGGCCGAGGGCGCCCCCGCCTGAGCGGTCCCTCGGCGCCCCCCGGCGGGCCGAATTGTGAACGTGCCAATTGGCCGATGCGCGCGTGGCCAATTGGCCACCTCACCGGATGCCGCTTGGCCAGAGAGGATCGCGGCCCGCCCCGGGCGGCGCGCCGGGGCCGGATTCGGCACCGCGAATTGTGAAGGTTCCAATTGGCACACCGCGGGCCGGCCAATTGGCACGCCTGGCCCCGCGGCCGGGAACGGGCTAGCGTGACCGGGGTGAGCGCGGAGTTCGTGACGGCCGCCCCGCACCCCGCCCTGGCGGGCGAGGTGATCCGCTACACGGGGTACGCGGAGCGCTCGGCCGCGCCGGTGACCTTCCGCGAGCTGCCCTGCACCTACGTGCCGGTCATCATCGACATGGACGCCGGGTGGAGCATCGCCGACGGCCGCCGCCCGGACCGCCCCCCGGAGCGGCTGGGATCCTTCGTCGCGGGCCTGACGGACGGCCCGGTGATCGTGAGCCACGGCGGGTCGGCGCGCTGCCTGCAGGTCGACCTGGCGCCGCTCGCGGCGCGGCGGCTGCTCGGCCTGCCGATGAGCGAGCTGGCGAACCGCTCGGTCTCGCTCGAGGACGTGCTGGGGCCGTCGGCGTCCGACCTCGCCGGGCGCATCGCCGACGCCCCGGGATGGCCCGAGCGGTTCGCCCTGGTCGAGCGGGCGCTGGCGGCGCGCATCGCCGCGGCGCCGGCCGTCGACCCCGGCGTGGCGTGGTCGCTCGGGGTGCTGGCGGGGAGCGGCGGGCGGGCCGCGATCGGCGGGCTGGCCGGCGAGCTCGGCTGGAGCCACCGCCGCCTCATCGCGCGCTTTCGCGACGCCGTCGGGATGCCGCCCAAGCGCGTCGCCCGCATCCTGCGCTTCGAGCGCCTCACCGCGCTGATCGGCGCCGACCCCGCCCTCGGCTGGGCCCGGGCGGCGGCCGAGTGCGGCTTCGCCGACCAGGCCCACCTCGCGCGCGAGGTGCGCGACCTCGCCGGCGTCACCCCGACGGCGCTGAGGGCCGACGCCGTCAATTCCGTCCAAGACCGCGCGGAGGACCCGGCCTAGCCTGGCCCCAGTCTCATCCCACGAGCGAGGAGCCGCGATGACCGAGACCACGACCCTCCACGGGGCCTTCCCGATCGTCCCCTACGACGAGCCCCGCGCCGCCATGGAGTGGCTTGCGCGCGCCTTCGGGGCCGAGCCCACCGCCGTCTACCCGCCGGATCCCGACGAGCCCCTGGTGCACGCCGAGGTGCGGGTGGGCTCGGGCGTGGTGATGCTGAGCGACACCGGGCGCGCCGGCGAGTCGCCGTTCGCCATGGCGGGGCCGGTGGTCGTCTACGTGGTCGTCGACGATCCCGACGGCCTCCACGACCGCGCGGTCGCGGCGGGCGCCGAGATCGTGCGCGGCCTCACCGACCAGGACTACGGCTCGCGCGAGTTCGCCGCCCGCGACCCTCACGGCAACGTCTGGAGCTTCGGGACCTACCGGCCCAGCTCAGGCTGAGGCGGGCAGCGTCCGGCCGAGGCGGTCCTCGTCGACCAGGTCGCGGCGGGCCGTCTCGGGCAGGCCGCGCAGGGCGAGCAGGGCGGCGACGAGGCAGCCGCCGAGGACGAGCATCAGCAGGTAGGGGCTGACGACGCTCGCCAGGCCGCCGAGCACGACCAGCCCGACGGAGCCCGCCGCGACCTGGCAGACGAGCACGAAGGAGGTCAGGGAGGCGCGCACCTCGGTGGGGAAGAGCTCGGCGATGTAGGCGACCGACGCGGCGAGGAAGCAGGACCCGGCGGCGGCGAGCAGGAAGAAGCCGGGGGCGAAGAGCGCGGGCATCTGCGTGAACACGAGGACCGTCCCGGCCGCGCCCATGACGATGGCGAGGCCGATCATCGGGCGCCGGCCGACCAGGTCGCTGATGCGCCCGCCGAGCCAGAAGCCCAGCACCCCGAAGACCGCGGACGCCAGGATCAGGCCGGTGAACAACGCGCTCCAGCCGTAGTCGGTCTGCGCGAGCTCGGACGCGTAGAAGAACCCGCTCGTCTGCGCGAGGCCGAAGATGCCGACCATCGCGACCACCCGCCACAGGCGTCGGCGATGGGCCGGATCCACACGAGGCCAGAGCGTCGTCTGCACGCGGTTCTGCGTCTTCGCGACGAGGAAGGCGCGCGTCTCGGGCAGGCGCCGTCGCAGGTAGGCGGCGAGCCCGAGCGGCACCAGCGCGAAGAGGTAGAAGAGCCGCCAGTCGAGCGGCGTGAGCGGGACCACGAGCAGCATGCCCGCGACGGCGCCGTAGCCCAGGCCCGAGACGATCCCGAGCGCCGAGAGACCGGCCCCGCGGCGGTCCGGGCGCAGCTCCTCGGCGACGACGAGGTTGGCGAGGCCCGCCTCGGTCGCCAGGAAGACGCGCGCGGCCATCTGCAGCGCGACGAACGCCAGGAGGCCCCAGGCGAGCGCGGTCATCCCCGTCGCGAGGGTGAAGAGCGCGAGCGAGGCGAGCAGCAGCGTGCGCCTGCCCCAGCGGTCCGCCAGGCGCATCAGCGGGAGGCTGCCCAGCGTGGCGAGCCGGATGACCGCGACCCCGATGCCGAAGGTGGCGATCGCGACGCCGAGGCCCTTCGCGATCACGGGCGCCGCGAGGGTCAGCAGGGCGACGTCGTAGACCTCGAAGAAGCCGACCATCGACAACGGGCCGAGCACGGACCACTCGCGCCTGTTGAAGTCCACCAGGGACCTGATGTGCCGCGCCTCCGCCTCGATGCCGCACTGATCGGCAACGGCGCGCGAGACTTGAGCAGGCGGGCGCGGCGCGGACGACCTGACGGGACGACAGTAGCGCGTCCGCCGGCGCCCGGCGCGCGCGCGTGGCGCGAGGCGATCGGCGGGCCCGCTTCCCGGGGCCTGCTAACCTCGTCGCTTGTCCGGGTTGCGAGACGCGCGTGGCGCGCATCCCCCGGAGCGTATGAACCGACCCGGTGCGGCTCCGGCTGCGCCGCGGCTGAGCGAGGACATGGAGTGCTGACCAAGGACGCGAAGGCGGAGGTCATCGGTGCCTACCGCCAGCACGAGACGGACACGGGGTCGCCGCAGGTACAGGTCGCGATCCTGACGGAGCGGATCAACGGGCTCACCGAGCACCTGAAGACGCACAAGAAGGACCATCACTCGCGGCGAGGGCTGCTGCAGATGGTCGGGCGCCGGCGCCGGCTGCTGAACTACCTGCAGCGCGAGGACCTGGACGCCTACCGCGAGCTCACGCGGCAACTGGGCCTGCGCAGGTAGCGCGGCCGGCGCGAGAGCGAGGGACGACGAGACAGAGGGCCGGCGCCGGGCGGCGCGGGCACATTGAGGCGCTTCGCCGAGGGGCGGGGCAGACAAGGGATGTGAAATGGCAGTAGAGACGGTGACCGTCGAGATCGGCGACGTGCCGATCGAGCTCGAGACGGGCAAGCTCGCCAAGCAGGCGAACGGGTCCGTCGTCGTCCGATCGGGCGACACGGTGGTGCTGGTGACGGCGGTGGGCGCGCAGGAGCCGCGCCCGGGGGCGGACTTCTTCCCCCTCACGGTGGACGTGGAGGAGCGGATGTACGCCGCCGGGAAGATCCCCGGCGGTTTCATCAAGCGCGAGTCGCGGCCGAGCGACCGCGCGACCCTGACGGCGCGCATGACCGACCGGCCGATCCGGCCGCTCTGGCCCAAGGGCTACCGCAACGAGACCCAGGTGGTCGCGACGGTGCTCTCGGTCGACCAGGTGAACGCGTTCGACATCCTCTGCATCAACGGGGCCTCGGCCGCGCTGATGCTCTCGGAGCTGCCCTTCCAGCGCCCGGTGGGCGCGGTCCGCATCGGCCTGGTCGGGGACGAGTTCATCATCAACCCGACCGTGCAGGAGAGCGAGGAGTCCGAGCTCGACCTCATCGTCGCGGGCACCGACGAGGCCATCTCGATGGTCGAGGCGGGCGCCAAGGAGGTCGATGAGGAGACGATGCTCGAGGCCCTGCAGATCGCCCACGAGGAGATCCGGCGCCTCTGCGCGGCCCAGGTCGAGCTCAGGGAGGCCGCCGGCAAGCCCAAGTGGGAGGTCGAGGGGACGGCCGTCGACGAGAAGCTCCTGGCCAAGATCGAGAAGGGCGCGGGGAAGGACCTGGCCGAGGCCACCCGCGAGCAGGCCAAGCTGGCCCGCCGCGACAAGGTCGCCGCGGTGCGGGCGGCCGCCGCGGAGAAGATCCTCGGCGACGACCCCGACCCCGAGGAGGCCGCGGCCTTCAGCGCGGCGTTCGAGTCCCTCCAGAAGCGGTTCATCCGCCAGCGCATCGCGGTCGACAAGGAGCGCCCCGACGGCCGCAAGGCCGACGAGATCCGGCCGATCAGCTGCGAGGTGCGGGTGCTCCCGCGCGTGCACGGCTCCGGCCTCTTCACCCGCGGGGAGACGCAGGTGCTCACGAGCCTCGCGCTCGGCACCACCAAGGAGGCGCAGCGCATCGACGGTCTCGGGATCGAGACCACCAAGCGCTACATCCACCACTACAACTTCCCGCCCTTCAGCGTGGGCGAGACCGGGTTCATGCGCGGGCCCAAGCGCCGCGACATCGGCCACGGCGCGCTCGCCGAGCGGGCGCTGCTCCCGATGATCCCGGAGGAGGCCGAGTTCCCCTACACGCTGCGGCTGGTCTCCGAGACCCTCGAGAGCAACGGCTCCTCGTCGATGGCGTCGGTCTGCGGCTCGACGCTCGCCCTGCTGGACGCCGGCGTGCGGATCACCCGCCCGGTGGCCGGCATCGCGATGGGCCTGATCAAGGAGGGCGACGAGCACATCGTGCTGTCGGACATCCAGGGCGACGAGGACCACCTCGGCGACATGGACTTCAAGGTGGCCGGCACGTCGGAGGGCATCACCGCCCTCCAGATGGACATCAAGATCACCGGCGTCACGTTCGAGATCCTGCGCGACGCGCTCGCCCAGGCGAAGGCCGGACGCCAGTTCATCCTCGGCGTCATGAACGAGACGATCCCGGGCCCGCGCGACGAGCTGTCGCCGTGGGCGCCGCGCATCACGGCGATCAAGATCGACCCGGAGCGCATCGGGACCGTCATCGGCAAGGGCGGCGAGACGATCCGCGGGCTCGAGGCCGACTACGGCGTCGAGATCTCGGTGGAGGACGACGGCACCGTGAAGGTCTACGGGGTCGAGGGCCAGAAGGCCGACGAGGCCGTCGAGATGATCCGCGCCATGACCAAGGACGTCGAGGTCGGCGACACCTACCTCGGCGCCAAGGTCGTGAAGACGACCACGTTCGGCGCCTTCGTCGAGCTCACCAAGGGCGTCGACGGCCTGCTGCACATCTCCAACCTGAGCCGCGGCCGGGTCGACAAGGTGGAGGACGTCCTCAACCGCGGCGACACGGTTGACGTGCGGGTCGTCGAGGTCGACAAGCTGCGCGGCCGCATCGGCCTGCGGATCATCGGCCTCGAGGACGACGAGCCCGAGGCCGCCGGCAACGGCGGGGTCGCGGCCGCCGACGGCGAGCCGGCGGCGCCGCGGCGCAGGCGGCGGAGGCTCACGACCGCCGAGTGATCGACGCCGCCACCTCGCGGCGCCCCGTCGTGAGCACGGGGCGGGGAGGGCTCCGGGTCGTCTCGGAGCCCGTCCCCGGCGTGCGCTCGGTCGCCATCGGCGTCTGGATCGGCGTCGGCTCGCGCTTCGAGCGCGCCGAGGAGGCGGGCATCTCCCACTTCCTCGAGCACATGCTCTTCAAGGGCACGCCGACCCTGTCGCCCGAGGAGATCGCCCAGGTCTTCGACGGCCTCGGCGGCGAGGTCAACGCCGCCACCGGCAAGGACTACACGGTCCTGTACTGCCGCGTCCTCGACGAGCTCGTGGACCGGGCCATGCCGGTGCTGACCGACATGCTCCAGCGGCCGACCCTCGCCGACCTCGACCAGGAGCGGGAGGTGGTCCTGGAGGAGATCGCGATGTACGAGGACGACCCCCAGGACCAGATCCACGACCTGGCGAGCGTGGCGGTCTTCCCCGACCAGGCGCTCGGCCGGCCGGTCATCGGGACCGCCCAGGTGATCGGCTCCGTGCCCGCCGACGGCGTGCGCGCGTACCACGAGGGCCACTACACGGCGCCCAACATCGTCGTCGCGGCGGCCGGCAACATCACGCACGAGCGCGTCGCCGAGCTCGCCGACGAGCTGCTCGGGGACCTGCCGCGGGAGCCCGGCGCGGGGGTCTACGAGGCCGCCCGGCCCGGAGCGCCGACGCTCGTCGTCAAGGAGAAGGCCACCGAGCAGTACCACCTGTGCCTCGGCGGGCCCGGGCTCTCCCGCAACGACCCGCGCCGGCACGCCCAGTCGGTGCTCGACGCCGTGCTCGGCGGCTCGATGAGCAGCCGCCTCTTCCAGGAGATCCGGGAGAAGCGGGGCCTCGCGTACTCGGTGGGGTCCTACGCCGTGGGCTACGCCGACACCGGCCAGGTCGGCGTCTACCTCGGGACCCGCGAGGACAACCTGGCCACCGCCTGCGAGGTCGTCGGGGCGGAGCTGCGGCGGATCGCGGAGGAGCCGCTGCCCGACGACGAGCTGCGCCGCGCGAAGGACCACCTCAAGGGGCGCCTGGTCCTTGGCATGGAGAGCTCGGGCACGCGCATGAACCGCATCGGGCGGGCCGTGCTCACGGGCACCGAGCTCCTGACGGTCGACGAGACGGTCGACCGGATCGAGGCCGTCACGGCCGACGACGTCCTCGACCTCGCGCGGGCGCACTGGCAGCCGGCGGCGCTGTCGGCCGCGGCGATCGGCGCCAGCGGCGACGTGATCCGCGCCGCCGCCGGCCGCCTCTCGCCGGAGCTGGCGCGGGCCTCGTAGCCGGCGCGCCCGTCCGTGGGCGAACGGCCCAGGATCGGTTAAGTGGCGGATAACGGCCGTACCCCGCCGGTGCGCGGGCCCAGGCGGTGCTCTACCACTCGCCTGTGACCAGGCCCGCCACCGCCGAGTTCCCGACCCAGCCGTTGCCGCCCCCTCGGGAGGCCGCGGCGCCGGCCCCGTCGCGCGTCCGCGCGGGGCTGCTGGCGCTGGCCGTGGCGGTGGCGTTCGCCGACTCGTCGATCGTGGTCCTGGCGCTGCCGCAGCTGCTCGGGGACTTCGGGACGACGATCGAGTCGGTCTCCTGGGTGGTGACGTCCTACAACGTCGCCGTCGCGGTCCTCGCCCTCGCGCTGATCCCGTTCGTCCGCCGGCTGGACGCGGCGCGCCTGACGCGGTGGGGGCTCGTCGTCTTCTGCGCCGCCTGCGTGGGCTGCGCGGTCGCCGACGGCCTGGCCGTCCTGATCGCCGCCCGGGCGGTCCAGGGCGCCGGCGCGGCCATGCTGCTGGCCGGCTCGGTGCCCCTCCTCGGTGCCCTGTGCGGCTCGCCGGCGCGCGGGGCGCTCCTCTGGGGCGCGGCCGGCGTGATCGGCGCGGCCGTCGGCCCGGCGCTCGGCGGCGCGCTGACCCAGGCCTTCGACTGGCGGGCGATCTTCATCGCCCAGGTGCCGCTGGCGGCCGCCGCGATCGCCGCCACCTTCCGCGCCCCGGCCCCCGCGCGCGAGGAGCCGGCGCGGGAGCGCGACCCGGCCCGCCCGGCGCGCTGGATCTCGGGCGCCGCCCTCGCGCTGATCTCGGCCGCGCTGGTCGGGGCCCTCTTTCTCGCGGTCGTGCTGATGATCGACGGGTGGGGGCACGAGCCGCTGGTCGCCGCGGCCGTGGTCAGCGCCCTGCCGGCCGGCGCCCTGGCGGCGGCGCCGATCGCGAGCCGCAGCGCCACCCTCGTCGCGGTCGGGGGCGGCATCCTGCTGGTGTCCGGCAGCCTGCTCGCGATGGCCCTGCTCCCCGAGCCGAGCCTGGCGATGCTCGGCACGGCGCTCGGCCTCTGTGGGCTCGGGCTGGGCCTGAGCCTGCCGGCGCTCACCGAGGCGTCGCTGCGCGGGCCGAGCCTGTCCTCGTCCGGGACCTGGTCGGTCGGCATCCGGCACGCCGGGCTGGTGCTCGGGCTGGTGCTCCTGACGCCGCTGCTCGCCGCCGACCTGTCCGGGGTGGAGGACCGCGCCCGCCTCGCGGGCGCCTCGGCGCTGATCGAGGCCCCGCTCTCGATCCAGGACAAGGTGGCGGTCGGCATCGAGCTGGAGAAGGCCATCGACGAGGCCCCGCGCGGCGAGGTGCCCGACCTCAGCAGCGCCGTCGCGGCCGGCGGCGACCCGACCTCGCCGGGGCGCGTCGCCCTGCGCGACAGCCTGCAGCGGGTGATCTCGGACGCCATCACCCGCGGCTTCCGCGGCGCCTTCATCCTGTGCGCGATCCTGGCGGCGCTCGCGCTGCTGCCCGTCGCCGTGATGCGCTGGAGGCGGCTCGCATGACGCTGCGCCGCGCCGGCCACCTCGCGATCGCCGCCGCCCTGGCGGCCCTCGCCGTGCTCATCGTCGTCGAGATCCAGCGCGGCGCCTTCACCGAGAGCGCGCTCGCGGTCCCCGATCCCTGCGACCGCCCCGTCAACGTGGCCACCGACGGCCTCGACGGGGCCGCCCAGCGCATCGGCCTGCGCGCCATCGACATCGCCGCCTGCGAGATGGGCACCACCCGCGAGGAGCTCCTCCTCTCGGTCGCGACCTCGCTGCAGGAGTCGCGCGACCTCCCGCCGGGCTCGGAGGGCGCCATCCGCCACGGCCTGGAGCAGGCCATCGACGAGGAGGAGGACGCCGGCCGCCTCAACACCGTCGCCGCGTGGGTGCTCTCCCAGGCTGCCCAGAACGCTCCGGTCGAATGGGTCGTCCGAGCCGTGGAGGAGATCGGCCCGATCCTCGGCTGAGCCGCACCCGGCCCCGCCCGCCCTGAGGGCCGGGGCCGTCCGCCCACACCGGCGGCCTGGATGCGCCGCGAGGCCTGGGCGTCCAACGGCGTCCAGGCCGGCCTGCGCTCCGGCGGGGCCGCTTCGAGGTTGAGCGGGCCGGGGGCGAGGGCTCCTGGCCAATTGGCCATCGACCCTTCGGCCAATTGGCCGAGTTGGCAGCGCCCGGTCATCTGCGGGGCTCAGCTGGACCCTCTGCCTGTGCCACGGCGTCGCCGCTCGCGGCTGGGCATTGGTCAATTGGCCGCCGCGCTGTTGGCCAATTGCGCCTCAGCCGCCACGACCCCGTGCGCAAGTCGGCTCGCGTCGGTGGTGATCGTCCTGCCGCGGCTGGTGCAGGGTGGGGTCGTGGCCAAGAGCTTCTACAAGGGGGAGAGGCTGGGGAGCCGGCCGCCGTGTCTGTTGTGCATGGGCCGGGGGGAGGGGGAGCGGGCGGAGCTGCATCTGCCCTACGGGGTGACGGTGTGGCTGTGCGCGGCGCACCGAAGCGTCGAGTTCCAGGTGCGGCGGGCGGGGAGGGATTTCGTGGCATCCCTGTCCCGCGCCTGGGCGGGGGCGGGGTGTCTGACCCGGGCGCGGGAGCGGGCGCTCGATGCGCATCGAGCGCGCGTGCTGCCAGCCCGGCCGGCGCGGGAGCGGCCCGGTTCCTACTCGTGGCCGGCGCTGCGCGGCGAGGCGGAGCGGCGGTTCGCGGCCGGCGAGGCGCCGGCGCGGGTCATCCGGGAGCTGCGCGAGAGGGAGCGGGCGGGTCGGGCGCTGCCGCCCTCCGCGCGCACGATGCGGCGTTGGTTCGGCGAGGGCCGGTGGCTCGGCTCCGACGGGGCGTCAGGGAGGGGCGGGCCGAACCGCCCCCCGGGGGGTGACGCCGAAGGCCACGACCCAGCCCGACCCGCCGTCGGGGACGGCGATCTCGGTGAGGCTCGCCGTGGGGACGGCCACCAGGCCGGAGCGGGGGAGGCCCGCCACGGCCGCGCAGGCGGCGCGGATCGGCCCGCCGTGGGTGACCACCAGGGCCCGCTCGGCCCCGGACGCCGCCAGCGCGCCGACGGCCGCGGCGATCCGGGCGCACGTGTCCGCGAAACGCCTCGCCCCCCGGTGGCGCGGCCGACCCCTCGAGCCAGCCGTCGTGGGCCTCGGGCTCCTCGGCCACGACCTCTCCGACCAGGCGGCCGGCCCAGCGCCCGATGGCGGCCTCGCGCCAGCGCGGGTCGGGCCGGGCGGCGGCCAGGCCGAGCTCCTCGGCCGTCTGGCGCGCCCGGAGCAGGTCGGAGGTCACGACGGCGTCCGGCCTGAGCCCCTCCAGGAGGGGCGCCAGCGCCCGCGCCTGCGCGCGGCCGGCGGCGCTGAGCGGCGGGTCGGCCGTGCCCTGCATCCTCCCCTCCGCGTTCCAGGTCGACTCGCCGTGGCGCAGGAGGATGAGCCGCACCGCGGCAGCGTAGAGAGCGGCGGCGGCCCCGGGCTACTCCAGCTCGATCCGCAGCGACCACGAGCGCAGCGTCCCGGTGTCGCGCGACGCCAGGTCGCGCACCGAGAGCCGCCACTCGCCGGTCACCGGAAGCCCCGCGAGGGCCGCCAGGCCGGCCGCGGTGGTGCCGTCCCAGGTGCGGGCGAGGTCGCGGCGGCCGCCGCCCTGGCGGTCGTGCAGGATCGCCGCCGCGCCCGACGGCGCCAGCAGCTCCACCCGGAGGTCGCCGATGTAGGGGTGGGCGACGTCGACCGACACGGCGACGAGCCGGGCGACGCCCTGCTCCGGGACGCTGATCGCGCTGTGGACCGCGCCCGCCGGGGCGTCGGGGATGGGCAGGCCGGGCTCGGCCCGGCGCTCGATCGGCGCGGTCGAGGCGGCGGGGTCGATCTCGATGCTCCAGCGGTTGAGGCGGCCCGTGTCGCGCCGCTCGGCGTCGGTCACGTGGAGCGTCCACGCCCCCCCCACGGGCTCGCCCCGCAGGGCCGCCAGCGGCGAGCCGGGCGCGGCGGAGTCCCACGACTCGCGGAGGTCGTGCCCGCCGCCGCCGACGCGGTCGCGCAGCACGGCCCGCGCCCCCGACGGCGCCGCGAGCTCCACCCGCAGGTCGCCGATCCAGGGGTGGACGATCTCGGCGGCGGCGCGGACGGCCGCGACGGTGCCGGCCGCCGACAGCGTGATGGCGCTCACGGCGCCCACGGGGTCGTCGTCGGGGATCAGGAGGTCGGGCGCGGCCTCGCCGGCCACGGTCCCGCCGGCCGGAGGGGCGGCGCCGGCGCGGATGCGCAGGGCCGCCCCCGGGGCCCCGACGTCCGAGATCACCAGCCCCGAGCCGGTCCCGTCCCACAGCCGCGACGAGGGCGTCGTGTCGTGGGAGAGGACCACCCCCGACGCCGCGCCGAACAGATCGCCGGCGTCGCCGGTGTTGCGGTTGGTCTCGAGGTCCAGGTGACCGTCGGCCTGGACGAGGGCGAGCTGGTAGTGGCGCTCGCGCGTCCCGTCCTCCCACTCGTTCGATCCGAGCGTGTCGCAGTGGAAGACCGCCAGCCCGGAGGAGGGGAGCGAGGCGTCGGTCCCCAGGCCCGAGCGGTTCTCCACGACGAAGTACTCGTTGACCCGCCCGGGCGGGCTGAAGCGGTGGACCCGCGCGTAGTCGCCCTGGCGCAGCTCGTGCTCGCCCGGGTCGAGGGGGACCACCTCGTCCGGCCAGCCCGCCAGGTCGCGCAGGTAGCCGCTGATCGCGGCGGGCGCCCGGCCCTGGCCGAGGTGGTTGCCCGAGCCCATCAGGCAGTAGACGCCGATGCCGGCGCTCTTCTCGAAGTCCCCGTCGCGCTCGCCGTAGTCGTAGAGGTCGGGGAAGCGGCAGAGGAGGTGCCCGGTCTCGTGGGCGAAGGTGCCGATGCTCAGGTCGACCGGGCTCCGGCCCATGCTGGACACCTGGTAGAAGTGCGTGCGGATCCCGCCCGGGTAGCTCAGGCTGCGCACCGCGTTGTGGGGCCACAGCTCGCCGTCGTAGACGGTCCGCCCGGCGTACATGACGTTGATCGCGTCGACGATGCCCTCGCCGCGGGAGTCGAAGCCGGACAGGTCGACGCCGTGGGTCGATATCGCGAGGTCGAGCGCCTCCTTCAGGAGGAGGGTGGTCTTGTAGTGCTCCAGCGGCTTGCTCAGCTGCACCGGCCCCACGACGGTGTTGCGGTAGTCGAGCCGGCCGTTGGACATCGTGAGGTAGTAGTCGCGCACCGAGCCCCGGTTGCCGTTGCGCGAGTAGCCCTCCTCGTTCAGCAGGGCCTCGACGTCGGCGGGGCTCACGGTCGCCTGCAGGTCGGCGAAGTTCGCGAGGATCGTGAGGCCGTGGACGATGCCCTCGCTGACGCGGCGCCCCTCGAGCAGGCCGTCGTTCACGCCGACGGTCCGCACCCGGTGGGAGGCCGTGGTCGTCGGGCGGGGCCGCAGCTCGGCGTAGCGGCGCCCGAAGCGGGCGTTGCGCACCTCGGGGGCCTCGCGGAGGTGGGTGGGCAGACCCGGCGGGGCGGGCTTGTCGATCGCCACCCCCGTGGAGATGAGGCGGCCCCCGGCGAGGGTCGCGTAGCAGTAGAGGCCCAGGTCGGTGTCGAGGACGACCGTGTGCCCGTCGAGGGTCTCGTAGCGGGCGTAGAACTCGTCGCCGAAGACGCGCAGCCGCACCTGCGGCCCTCCGGGCTGCGGGAAGGTCAGCGTCTCCCCGAAGATCGCGCTCACCGGGCCAGTATCCGACGCCGGGGGGCGCCGTGGCGACCCCCTGCTCCCCTAGAGTTGCCCGATGCAGAGCGTGTGCGTCTGCGGGGCCGCCGGCCGGATGGGCCGCTCGGTGGTCGCCGCCGTCGAGGCGGAGGGCGACATGCGCGTCGTCGCCTCGGTCGATCCCGCGCTCGTGCCGGGGGAGGGGCGCTACCCGTCCCTGCCGCCCGCGCTGGCGTCCGGCGGCCTCGACGTCGTCGTTGACTTCACCCAGCCCGACGTGGTCTTCGGCAACGCCCGCGAGGCCCTCCAGGCGGGGGTCCACGCCGTCGTCGGCACGACCGGCCTGAGCGACGCCCAGGTCGCCGAGCTGCGCGAGCTGGCCGAGGCCGGCCCGGCGAACATCGTCATCGCCCCGAACTTCGCGGTCGGCGCCGTCCTGATGATGCGCTTCGCCGCGGAGGCCTCGCGCCACATGGCGCGCGCCGAGATCGTCGAGCTCCACCACGACGGCAAGCGCGACGCCCCCTCGGGGACGGCGATCCGCACGGCCGGGATGATGGAGGGGGAGGTGCCGATCCACTCGGTGCGCCTCCCGGGGCTCGTGGCCCACCAGGAGGTGCTGCTGGGCGGCCACGGCGAGACGCTCACCATCCGCCACGACTCGCTCTCGCGCGAGAGCTTCATGCCCGGCGTGGTGATGGCCGTGCGGGCCGTCCCCGACCGCCCCGGCCTGACCCTGGGGCTGGAGCCGATCCTCTTCGGCACCGCGTGAGCGGGGCGGCGAAGCGGCTGACCTCGCTCCTGGTGGCCAACCGGAGCGAGATCGCCATCCGCGTCTTCCGGGCCGCCACCGAGCTGGGCCTGCGGACCGTGGCGATCTACTCGCTCGAGGACCGCTTCGCCCTGCACCGCTTCAAGGCCGACGAGGCCTACCAGGTGGGCCGCGGCGCCGAGCCGGTGCGGGCCTACCTCGGCATCGAGGAGATCCTGCGGGTCGCGCGGGCCGCCGGCGTGGACGCGATCCACCCCGGGTACGGGTTCCTCGCCGAGAACCCCGAGCTGGCCGACGCCTGCGTGCGCGAGGGGATCACGTGGATCGGGCCCCCCAAGCGGGTCATGGAGCGCCTGGGCAACAAGGTCGAGGCCCGCGCGGTGGCCGAGCGCGCCGGGGTCCCCGTCATGCCCGCCACCGGCGCCCTGCCGCCCGACCCGGCCGAGGCGCGGCGCCTCGCCGAGGAGGTGGGCTTCCCGCTCATGGTCAAGGCGAGCTGGGGCGGCGGGGGGCGGGGCATGCGGATGGTGCACGACCCCGGCGAGCTCGAGGAGGCCGTCGAGGCCGGGCGCCGCGAGGCGCGGGCGGCCTTCGGCAACGACGAGGTCTTCCTGGAGCGCCTGGTGGAGCGCGCCTGGCACATCGAGGTGCAGGTCCTGGCCGACCAGCACGGCGGCGTGGTTCACCTGTTCGAGCGCGACTGCACCGTGCAGCGGCGGCACCAGAAGGTCATCGAGATCGCCCCCTCGCCGCGCCTGGACCCGGGCATCCGCGACGCGATCTGCGACGCGGCCGTGCGCCTGGCGCGCGAGGCGCGCTACCAGTGCGCGGGCACGGTCGAGTTCCTGCTCGACGCGGACAGCGGGGACTTCTTCTTCATCGAGGTCAACCCGCGGATCCAGGTCGAGCACACGGTCACCGAGGTCGTCACCGGGATCGACATCGTCAAGGCGCAGATCCGGCTCGCGGAGGGCGCGGCGATCGGCAGCGCCGAGAGCGGCGTGCCGGCGCAGGAGGAGGTGCGGCTGAACGGCTCGGCCATGCAGTGCCGGATCACCACCGAGGACCCCGAGAACCTGTTCATCCCCGACTACGGGCGGATCAGCGCCTACCGCGAGGCCACCGGCTTCGGCATCCGCCTGGACGGCGGCACGGCGTACTCGTCGGCCGTCATCACGCCGTTCTACGACTCGCTGCTGGAGAAGGTCACCGCCTGGGCGCCGACCCACGGCGAGGCCATCAACCGCATGGACCGCGCGCTGCGCGAGTTCCGCATCCGGGGCGTGAAGACGAACCTGCCGTTCCTCGAGGCCCTGGTCTCGCACCCGGCCTTCCGGGCGGGCCGGTACACCACCCGCTTCGTCGACCAGACGCCGGAGCTGTTCGCGTTCCGCCCGCGCCGCGACCGGGCGACGCGCCTGCTGCAGTTCATCGCCGACGTGCTGGTCAACGGGAACCCCGAGGCCGTCGGCCGGCCGGAGCCCACGCACGTCCGCCTCCCGGCGATCCCGGCGGTGCCGCCGCGCTCCCAGGAGCCGCCGGGCACGCGCGACCGCCTGGCCGAGCTCGGCCCCGAGGGCTTCGCGCGCTGGATGCGCGACGAGCAGCCGCTGCTGCTGACCGACACGACGTTCCGCGACGCGCACCAGTCGCTGCTGGCGACCCGCTTCCGCACCCACGACCTCGTGGGCGCGGTGCCCTACTACGCCCGCCACCTGCACGGCCTGCTGTCGCTCGAGGCCTGGGGCGGGGCCACCTTCGACGTGGCCATGCGCTTCCTCAAGGAGGACCCCTGGGACCGCCTCGTCACCATCCGGGACGCGGCCCCGAACATCCTGCTGCAGATGCTGCTGCGGGCCTCCAACGCGGTCGGCTACGCCAACTACCCGGACAATGTGGTGCGCTACTTCGTCGCCCAGGCGGCGGAGGCCGGCATCGACCTCTTCCGGGTCTTCGACAGCCTCAACTGGGTCGAGAACATGCGCGTCGCCATGGACGCCGTGCTGGAGTCGGGGATGCTCCTCGAGGGGGCCATCTGCTACACCGGCGACCTCAGCGACCCGTGCGCGGGACAAGTACGACCTCGCCTACTACGTCCGGATGGCGAAGGAGCTCGAGGCCGCCGGCGCGCACATCCTGGGCATCAAGGACATGGCCGGCCTGTGCAAGCCCGAGGCGGCCCGCATCCTCGTGCGGGCCCTGCGCGAGGAGGTCGGCATCCCGGTCCACTTCCACACGCACGACACCGCCGGCTCCGGCGTCGCGTCGGTGCTGGCCGCGGCCGAGGCCGGGGTGGACGCCGCCGACGCCGCGATGGACCCCATGAGCGGCCTCACGTCTCAGCCGAGCCTGGGCGCGATCGCCGAGGCCCTGCGGGGGTCCCCGCGCGACACCGGCCTGGAGCGGGAGCCGCTCGCGCGCGCCGCCGACTACTGGGAGGCCGTCCGCTCGAAGTACGAGGGCTTCGAGAGCGACATGCGCGCGGGCACCTCCGAGGTCTACGAGCACGAGATGCCCGGCGGCCAGTACACGAACCTGCGCCAGCAGGCGCGCGCGCTCGGCATCGAGTCGCGCTGGCGCGAGGTGGCCCGGGCCTACGCCGACGTCAACCGGATGTTCGGCGACATCGTCAAGGTGACGCCCACCTCCAAGGTGGTCGGCGACCTGGCCGTCTTCATGGTCACCAACGACCTCACCCCCGAGCAGGTGCTCGACCCGGACCGCGAGATCGCCTTCCCGGACTCGGTCGTGGAGTACTTCCACGGCGACCTCGGGCAGCCGTACGGCGGCTTCCCGGAGGCGCTCCAGCGCAAGGTGCTGAAGGGCGACGAGCCCCTTCGGGTGCGGCCCGGCGAGGCGCTCCCGCCGGCCGACCTCGGCGAGGCGAGGGCCGAGGTCGAGAAGAAGGTGCGCCGCCAGGTGAGCGGGCGCGAGCTGGCCAGCTACCTGATGTACCCGAAGGTCTTCGTCGACTTCGCCGAGCACCAGCGCATGCACGGCGACGTGAGCGTGCTGCCGACCCCGGTGTTCTTCTACGGGCTCGCCCGCGACGACGAGCTGTTCGTCGACATCGAGCGCGGCAAGACGCTGGTCATCCGCTTCCTCGCGGTCGGCGAGCCGGACGACGAGGGCAAGCGCACGATCTTCTTCGAGCTCAACGGCCAGCCGCGCGAGGTGAAGTCGACCGACCGCTCGCTCGCGCCGAGCGGGCCGGGCAAGCGGATGGCCGACGAGGGCGATCCGACGCACGTCCCGGCGCCGATGCCGGGCCTCGTGGTCGCCGTCTCGGCCCACGAGGGGGACCGCGTGGCGCGGGGCGACCGCCTCCTGTCGATCGAGGCGATGAAGATGGAGACGGGCGTCTTCGCCGAGCGCGACGGGATCGTGGCGGAGGTGCTCGTGACCGCCGGGACCCAGGTTGACACCAAGCAGCTGCTGATGGTCGTGAACGGCGCGGGCGACGAGAAGCCGGCCTCGGAGTCTCCGGCCGCGCCCTGAGCGGCCGGGGCGCCTCGCGGCCCCGGCGGCCGGCGCGTCGATCAGCCCTCGAGGACGGCCGGCAGCGGGGCGCCCAGCGCCTCGCAGCTCGCCGCCAGCGCCTGCCAGGTCGCCGGCGCCAGGGGCACGGCGCCGCTGGCGGTGCGGTCCAGGTAGCGCCGCTGGCCGCGCTCGCCGGGGACGACCAGCTCGTCGACCCCGGGAAGCGGTCGGCCGTCCTTGATCTGGTCGATCTGCGCGTCCATGCGCTCGAGGAACTCCCACCGGGGCAGGAACGCCTCGACGTCGAGGGCCCAGAGGAAGCTCCCGGGCGCGCCGGCGTCCACCCCCTGCGCGAACCCGGCCCCGCTCAGCACGCCGGCCAGGGCGTTGACGAACAACGCGAGCCCGAACCCCTTGTGCGGCGCCAGCGGGCTCCCCAGCGGCGCCATCGACCCCCCCTCGACGAGGAGGCCGTCCGGCAACGGCGGCTCCTCCTGCGCGGCGATGCGGGCCTTCAGCGCCGAGACGACGGTCGTCGCGACGTCGAGGACCACGGGGTGATGACGCGCGCTGGGCAGGCCGTATGCGAGTGGGTTGGTGCCGAGGACGGCCGTCCGGCCGCCCGGAGGGGCCACGCGGGGGACGTCGTTGGTGCAGGCGAAGCCGATCAGGCCCGCCTCGGCCGCCAGCCTCGCGTATGGCCCCGCGACGACGAGCTGCCAGTCCCGCACCGTTGCGACCGCCATCCCCGAGCGCGCTCGGGCGCGCTCGATGCACCATCGCATGGCCCGCGTCGGCGCTGCAGGGCCGCACCCGCGGTCCCCATCGATCAGGAGCGCGCAGTCCGTCTCGCGAAGCACTCGCACGCGGGGCCGGGGATTCAGCGTCCCGTCGCCATAGAGGGGCGCGAGGACCGCCAGCGCCGCGACCCCGTGGCCGGCATGGCCGCGAAGCTCCGAGTCCACCAGGAGCCCACCCAGGCCCTCGGCGTCGTCCGGAACGAGCCGGAGGCGCTGAAAGGCGAGGGCGAGGCAGCGTCTCAGGTCATCGATCCGAACCAGCCGCGTGCCCTCATCCCGGTCTTCGGCCATGACTCACGCCCGACGTCGGATGGTGTCGATGCCCGGTACGATCCTGCCAGGCTGCGAACCCGGGGGAGCGATGAGCGAGGGCTGGAGCAAGGTCGCCCAGGGCGACGTGGAGGAGCGCGAGCGCCGAGGCGGCGGGGCCGCGTCGCGAGATGTCGCGGGGGCGCTGGGGGCCGAGGGCCTGGTGCTGCGGGTCTGGCGCTACGGGCCCGGCCACGAGATGGCCTACCACCGCCACGGCACCCAGGAGGAGGTGTACCAGCTCGTCTCGGGCGGCCCCCAGGAGGTCTTCGTCGAGGGTGAGACGGTCACGGTGCAGGACGGCGACTGGCTGCGGTTCCACAAGGACACGGTCCGGCGCATCCAGAACCGCAGCGACCGCGAGGCGGTCTGGCTCACGATCGGCGCACCGCCCGGTCCCGGGATCACGGACGGCATCCGCATCGACCCGGAGACCGGCGCCGAGATCCCGCGGAAGTGAGCGGCTGACATGGGCGCGCGGCTCCTCGCCCTCGCCGCCCTGCTGGCGCGCAAGCAGGGCCCCAAGGTGGCCCGCCTGCTGCTGCTGAAGGCCCAGGCCTGGCTGGCCGACCCGGCCAACGAGGAGACCAAGCAGGCCCTCGTCGCCCAGCTGCGGACCATCGCCGAGGTGGCGGGCGGGGCGGCGGGGCGCATGAGCGCGCGGCTGGCGCGCGAGGTCGAGAAGCGCAGGGTGTCGCCGGCCGCGTGGGAGCGCGATCTCATGGGCCTGCGCTACGAGATCGCCGACATGGCGCCGGGGCCGATGCGCGAGGGCGCGATCGCGGCCTACGCGACCCAGGCCCGCGCCGGCGTCCACCTGATCGACGACGCCAAGCGGCCCGAGGAGGTCCGACGCCAGGTGATCGCCGCGCTGCGCGCCGAGCAGCGCATGCTGCGCCGCGACCGGCTGTCGTCGGCCGAGCGGGAGCGGGCGCTGGCGGCGGTCGAGGACGCCCTGGCCGCCTGCGGCGCCTCGCGCGAGGTCGCGCGGACGTGAGCGGCGCCTACGACGCGATCGTCTGCGGGGGGTCGTTCGGCGGGCTCGCCGCCGCCTCCCAGATCGGCGGCCGGGTGCTCGTGATCGACCGCCTCGAGATCGGGGACGGCGAGACGTCGGCGTCGGCGGTGCCGCTCGCCTGCCTGCAGAACATGGACCTGCTCGACTGCGTGGAGCAGGTCCACGCCGAGCTGATCATCCACACCCGCCGCCACAGCCAGCGGCTGCGGTTCTTCGACTTCGCCACCTTCGACTACCGGCGCTTCTGCACCGACCTGTTCGCGCGCACCGGGGCGGACTTCCTGCGGGCCCGGGTCACCGCCGCCGGCGACGGGGTGGTCCACACGAGCGAGGGCGCCTTCGAGGCGCCCCTCGTGATCGAGGCGGCCGGCTGGCGCACCTCGGCGCCCAAGGGCCGGGCCGCGCGGCGGGCGCGCGCTCCGCGCAAGAGCTTCGGCGTCGAGGCGCGCCAGCCCTACCGCGGCGACGGGCTCCACTTCTACGTGGGGCCCAGCAACGGCAGCCGGCGCTTCTACTGGATCTTCCCGGCCGGCGACCACGTCCGCGCCGGCCTGGCGACCTACACGGGCCACTCGGCCCTCTCGCAGGACCTGGTCGACTTCCTCGGGCGCCACGAGCTGGGCGACCCGGGCCACCAGCACGGCGGCTTCTTCACCTCGCGCCTGATCGACCCGATCCGCGACGGGATGTTCGTGGTCGGCGACGCCGCGGGGCAGTGCCTGCCGGTCTCGGGCGAGGGGATCCGGCCGGCCCTGGTGTTCGGCCAGCTCGCGGGGCGCCTGGCCGAGCGCGTGCGGCTCGGCGAGCTGCCGCTCGACCAGGCCCTGTCGCGGTACCGGGCCTACGTCCTCTCGCGGGCGCGCGGCTACCGCTTCCTCGACCGCCTCCAGACGATCCTGAACGTCCTGCCCGACCCGCTCTTCGCGGCCTTCGCCCGCACGATCGCCAGCGACCGCGTGCTGCCCTGGGCGATCTCGCGCTACTGGCGGGTCGCCGACCCCGACCTGCTCACGCCCGTCCCCACCGCCGAGCCGATCCCGCTGGTGGCGTCCGCCGTCTGATCGCGCCCGGTGCGCTCCTCGCGGTCCTCGCGCGGACGCGCTGTGAGGTGGGCCGTACTCGGGTGGGGCTGGACGCGTCGTCGGCGCTCGCCGTTCGGCCGATGCGCTCGTTGGCCGGCGGCGCGGTAGCAGAGGAAGCGCTCGAGCCCGAGACGGGGCTCCGACCGTCGCGCAGGCCGGGGCGCCTCGCACCGCGGCCGGGGCGGTGGGCGGGCGCGCCTCGCCGCAGTGCCCGAGCGCGGTCGCGCTCGCCGCCAGGCCCGGCGCCAGCAGCGCGAGGGTGGCCCAGCCGATCGCGCGGATCGGCGGGCGGTGGGTGTGGGAGGTCGGCACTCGGCTCATCGTCAGCTCCTTGTGCGGTGACATCGGGACGATCCGACGCTAGGAGCGACCGAGAGCCGGAGACATCGGGGGGAACCCTTCGCGGCAACGGGGGGAACCCTTGCGCCGAACCGGCGTCATAGACTCGCGGCGATGGCCGAGCTGTTCGGTCGCGAGGGCGAGCTGGCCGAGATCCGCGCCTTCCTCGACGGCGCCGAGGGGGCGAGGGCGCTCGTGGTCGCGGGCGGGCCCGGGATCGGCAAGACGGCGCTCTGGAGCGAGGGGCTCGAGGAGGCGCGCCGCCGCGGGCTCCGGACGACCACGACGCGCCCGTCCGAGGCCGAGGCCGCGCTCCCGTTCGCCGCGCTCATCGACCTCCTGTCGGACCTCGCCGACGAGGCGCTGCCGGCGCTCCCCGCCCCGCAGGCGCGGGCGCTCGAGTCCGTGCTGCTCCGCGCCGAGCCGGACCGCTCGGCGGCCATGCACCTCCTGGTCTCGGTCGCGGTCCTTCGGGCCCTGGAGGAGACCGCGCGCCGGGCGCCCGTGATCCTCGGAATCGACGATCTCCAGTGGCTCGACGAGCCGAGCGCCCGGGCGCTGGGCTTCGCGCTGCGCCGCCTCGGCGGCTCGCCGGTGTGGCTGGTCGCGACGCGCCGGCACGAGGGAGGGGCCGCTCCGGGGCGGCTCGAGGATGCGCTCGGACCGGACCTGGTCCACCGGATCGAGCTCGGGCCGATGGACCTCGGCGCGCTCGGCCTGATGCTGCGCGAGCGCCTCGGCCTCGCCCTCCCGCGGGCCCGGCTCCGGGCCGTCCTCGAGCGGTCGGGGGGAACCCGCTGCACGCCCTCGAGCTCGGCCGCCTGGTGCTGTCGGGGGCGAGCCTCGCCCCCGGCGAGACGGCTCGGGTTCCCGAGACGCTGGGCGGGCTGGTCGCCGAGCGGGTGCGCGGTCTGGACGGGAGGACCCGGCGGGCGCTGCTCGAGGTCGCGGCGCTGTCGCGGCCGTCGATGGCAGCTGCTCGACGCCACCGGCGACGAGCTCGAGACGGCCGTGGCGGCCGGGCTCGTCGAGCGTTCCGGCGATGCCGTGCGCTTCAGCCACCCGCTCTACGCGTCCGCGATCTACACCGCGGCGACGGCGGCGCGAGCGGCGAGCGGTGCACCGGGATCTCGCCGGCCGGATCGCGGACCCGGCCGAGCGCGCCCTGCACCTGGCGCTGGGGGCCGACGGACCCGACGACCGCCTGGCGGCCCACCTCGAGGAGGTCGCGAGGGAGGTGTCGGAGCGAGGAGCGGCCGACACGGCGGCGGAGCTGGCTCGGCAGGCGCGCCGGCTCACGTCCCGCGACGACGGCGCCGACGGCGGCCAGGCGCGGCCTCGCGGCCGCGGACTACCTGTTCGCCGCGGGCGACGGGCCGGCGGCGCAGGCGATGCTCGACGAGCTGATCGCCGCCCTTCCCGCCGGTCCCTTGCGCGCCGAGGCCCTCTGGCGGCTCGCGGACGTGCCCGGCGCCAGCGATTTCGAGACCCGCCTCCGCGTTCTCGAGGCGGCCCGCGCCGAGGCCGGCGAGGAGCCGGGGCTGTGCGTGCGGATCGAGCTCGCGCGGGCGATCCTGTCGGCGACCGCCGGCGACGGCGACCGCTACCTGCACCACGCCGAGGCGGCGGTCGCGTGGGCGCAGGCTGCGCCCGAGGCCGAGCTGCTCGCCGACGCGCTCTCGAGCTCGGGCTCGCGCGGTTCTGGCAGGGACACGGGGTCGAGGAGGAGCTGATGCGGCGGGCGCTCGCACTGGCGCCGGCGGGCCGGCCGTACTTCACCGAGACGCCGCGGACCAGGCTCGGCATGGTGCTGACCTGGGCGGGGAGGCTGCAGGAGGCCCGGCCGCTGCTGGAGGCCGATCTCGGCCTGGCGTCCGCCCGGGGCGACGTCGCGGCCGAGTGCGTGGTGATCTACCACCTGACCGAGCTCGAGTGCTGGGCGCGGGACCTCCCCCGGGCGGAGGAGCTGGCCCGGCGATGCCTGGAGCTCGCGCGGCAGCTGCCGCCGTCGAACACGGAGCAGCAGCCTCCGCTACGCCGCCGCCCTCGTGGACGCCTACCGGGGACGGGTCGAGGCGGCCCGCGAGGGGGCGCGCCTGGGCGGCGCGGCCGCGCGCGCGGATGGGCGACGTCCTCGGCGAGATGCGCAACGAGCTGGTGCTCGGCTTCCTCGCGCTGTCGCTCGGCGACCCGGGACGGGCGTGCGAGCATCTGCGCCCGCTGGTCGAGCGGCTGCGCGCGAGCGGCATCGTCGAGCCCGGCATCGTGCCGGCCCTCCCGCTCGCGGCGGAGGCCATGGTCGGGGTCGGCGACCTGGAGGGCGCGACGGCGCTCGCCGACGAGCTCGAGGAACTCGGCGGGCGGCTCGATCGGCCGTGGGCGCGGGTCACCGCGGCGCGCTGTCACGCGCTCGCCGCGGCCGCGACCGGCGACCTGGCCGGGGCGCTCGACCGCATCGCGCGGGCCGACCCCGACGATCGGCGCCTCGGCGACCCGTTCGAGCGGGCGCGCACGCGGCTCGTGCAGGGCACGCTGCTCCGGCGCGCCAAGAAGCGCGGCGCGGCGCGGACGGCGATCGAGGAGGCGATCGCCGGCTTCACGGCGATCGGCACGCCGCTCTGGGCCGAGCGGGCGCGGGCCGAGCTCGAGCGGCTCGGGCCTCCGCCCGCGCGCCGGCGCGCTGACCGAGGCCGAGGCGAGGATCGCCGAGCTCGCCGCCTCCGGAGCGAGCAACCGGGAGATCGCGAGCCGGCTCTTCATCTCGGTCAAGACCGTGGAGGCGAACCTCTCGCGGTGCTACCGCAAGCTCGGCGTCCGCTCCCGCGTCCAACTGGCTCGTCGCCTCGAGCGTGACGACGGCGCATCCGAGACCGCGGACGGCACGAACCACGCCGTGGAGCGCTGAGGTCGCCGGAGCGCCGTGAGCGCCGGGGCCGGGGCTATACTCCCGCCCGTGCTCGGCACGATCCTGACCGCGATGGTCACGCCGTTCGACGGCGACCTGCGCGTCGACGAGGCCGCGGCTGCGCGACTCGCCCACCACCTGGTGGAGAACGGCTCCGACGGGCTGGTGGTCGCGGGGACGACCGGCGAGGCCTCGACGCTGAACGACGACGAGCAGGCCGCGCTGGTGCGGCTGGCCGTGCGCGAGGTCGGGGGCGGGCGGGCGACGGTCGTGGCCGGCACCGGCACCAACGACACGGCGCACTCGGTGCACCTCACGCGGCTCTGCGCCGACGCCGGCGCCGACGCCGCCCTGGTGGTGACGCCCTACTACAACCGGCCCCCGCGGGAGGGGATCGTCGCCCACATCGCGGCGATCGCCGAGGTCGGCCTGCCGGTGATCCTCTACAACATCCCGTCGCGCTCCGCGCTGAACATGCCCCCGGACCTGATCGCCGAGCTCGCCGAGATCCCGGGCGTGGTGGCGCTGAAGCAGGCGAACCCCGACCCCGGCGAGCTGCGCGCGGTCGCCGCGGTGCCGCTGGCGCTCTACGCGGGGAACGACGACATGCTGCTCGCCGTGATGGAGCTCGGCGGCGCGGGCGTCATCTCGGTCTCGTCCCACCTCGTGGGCCACGAGATGGCGGCGATCGCCGAGGACGTCCGCCGCGGCGACCTCGACGACGCGCGGCGGCGCGACGCCGGCCTGGCCGAGCTCTACGCGGGCCTGTTCGTGACGACGAGCCCCATCCTCATCAAGGCCGCGCTCGAGATGATCGGGCTCATCCCCTCGGCGCGGCTGCGGCTCCCGCTGGTCGAGGCGACGCCGGTTCAGCGCGACATCCTGCGCACCGTGCTCGAGCGCCGCGGCATCCTCTCGCGGGCCTGACCGCGAGCGACACCCTGGAGGCAGACATCGCGACGGACGCGGCAGGCGCGCGCGTGCGGGTGATCCCGCTCGGCGGCGCCGGCGAGATCGGCAAGAACATGTACGTGGTCGAGAGCGACGGCCGGATGGTCGTCATCGACTGCGGCATCACGTTCCCCAAGAACGACCAGATGGGCGTGGACATCGTCCTGCCCGACTTCACCTACCTGCTCGAGCGGCCCGAGGCCCTCGAGGCGATCATCCTGACCCACGGCCACGAGGACCACATCGGCGCGGTCCCGTTCCTGCTGCGCGCCGTGGGCCAGGTGCCGGTCTACGGCCGCCGCTTCACGCTCGCCCTCCTGCGGCCGAAGCTGGGCGAGCACGGCCTCGCGGAGAGCGCCGAGCTGATCGAGGTGCCCTACGGGCGCGAGGTCGCGGTGGGGCCCTTCGACGCCGAGTTCATCCCCATCACGCACTCGATGCCGGACTGCTCGGCCGTCGCGCTGCGGACCGCGGCGGGCACGATCCTGCACACCGGCGACTTCGGCATCGAGTTCGACCCGGTCGACGGCCGCCTCAGCGCCGTCCAGGACTTCGTGCGACTGGGCGACCGGGGCGTGCGGCTGCTGCTGGCCGACTCGACGAACGCCGAGGAGAGCGACGTCGCGGTCCCGTTCCCCAACGACTCCGTCAAGGACGGGCTCTCGGCCCTCTTCGCCACGTCCCGCGGGCGGGTGCTCGTGACGACCTTCTCGTCGCACATCCACCGCATGCAGCAGGTGCTGGAGGCCGCGTACCTCGACGGCCGCGTCGTGGCCCTGGTGGGCCGCTCGCTGACGCGCAACGTCAACATCGCGACGAACCTGATGGACCCGGACACCGGCCGCCCGTACCTCACGGTGCCCCCCGGCACGCTCGCCTCGCTCCGCGACCTCGAGGCGCGCCCCCTCGACGAGCAGGTCATCCTCTGCACCGGCAGCCAGGGCGAGCCGATGGCGGCGCTGAGCCGCATCGCCCGCGGCGAGCACAAGCACGTGGAGATCGTCGAGGGCGACACCGTGCTCTACTCGGCCAGCACCGTGCCCGGCAACGAGCTCGCGGTGGCCGAGATCGAGAACCGCCTGGTGCGCCAGGGCGCCCGCGTGCTGCGCGGCGAGGAGGCCGGCCTGCACCTGTCGGGCCACGGCCGCGCGCGCGACCTGCTCTTCATGCTCCAGTGGGTGCGGCCGGAGCACTTCGCGCCGATCCACGGCGAGACCAAGCACCAGCTCGCCCACGCGCGCCTGGCCACGCGCGCGCCGCTCGGCCTGACCGCCGACCGCGTGCACGTCCTCGACAACGGCGACGTCCTCGAGCTCGACGGCGACCGGGCGGCAGTGATCGACGAGGTGCGCGTGGGGCTGACGTACGTCGACCAGGCCGGCGGGGGGGACGTGACCGAGAGCGTGCTGCGCGACCGCCGCCACCTCTCCGACGACGGCCTCGTGCTGGTGCTCGCCCGCATCGACGCCTCCGACGGCTCGCTCGTCGGGGGGGTGGAGGTCGTGACGCGAGGCTTCGCGGCCGGCGACGACGAGCAGCTGATCGAGGAGACGCGCCTGGAGGTGGAGCGCAGCCTGGCCGCCTCGGCCGAGCAGCGGGTCACGGAGGTCGGGGTGCTGCAGCACCAGATCCACGACGCCGTGGCGGGCCTCCTGCGGCGGCGGACCCAGCAGCGGCCGATGGTGCTGCCGAAGATCATCGAGGTCTGAGACGGCCCGCGCGCGCCCGCGCTCTTAAGCGCAAGCCTTTCGAGGCACACCCCCCGAACGGCGAGCCCGAGCCAGTCGTTCGCATAGTTCGCCCGCTCTCGCCCGCGACGGATAGTCTCCTCTGCTGATTCACCCGATCGAAGACAGGGATGTCCGCCGGTGCCCGCTCGACGCCTCATCGCGGCAACCGCCCTGGTCCTCGCCGCCGCGCTCGCGTCTCCGGCGGCGGGCGCCGCCCAGGGGGGCTCCGGCCCGGGCGAGCTGTGGAGGGCCTTCCCGCTCGACCCCGTCACCACGGCGCCGGCCGCGCCCGCCGAGCCGCCGGCGGCGAGCCCGGCCCCGTCGGGCGGCGACCAGGACCTGGTCCCGATCCTGGCCATCGTGGTGGCGGTCCTCGGGATGGCCGCGCTGGTCGCCGTCGCCGCCGGCCGCCGCGCCCGTGGAGCCCGCACACGCCTTCCGCCCGCGGTGGCGCCGCCCGCCGTCGCGCCGCCCGCCGTGGCGCCGCCCGCTCCGCCCCCGCCGCGGAGCGACGCGCTCGACCTGGCGCGCCTCAGCGCCGAGTACCTCGAGGTGGTCGGGTCCGGGAGCCGCCGTCCCGTGGTGGAGGTCGCCGACCGGCACGGGTGGGACGTCGAGCGCACGCGGCGGGCGCTCGGGCGCGCGCGCGCCCGCGGCCTGCTCCTCGGCGCCGGGCGGGGGAGGGCCGGGGGCGCGCTGTCCGGCGAGGCGGAGCGGCTCCTGGCCGCCTCAGCGGCCGCGGTCGCGGCGCCGCACCACCAGCCGCAGGCCCGACCAGGTGGCGTCGATCGCGCAGACCTTGTTGTCGACGAGCCCGGCCGCCAGGCCGATCTCGCGGACGACGTCCTCGGTGAGGTCGGTGGGGACCCCGGAGGCGCGCTTGGGCCACGCCACCCAGAGGCCGCCGTCGGGGCGAATGGCCGCGTGGGCGCGCGGTAGCCGCCCCTCGAGGTCGGCCCGGCGCCGGGCGAACAGCACCACGACGTCGGCGGCCGCCGGCACGCGGCGCAGCAGGCGCACGCCCGAGTAGCCGGCGGTCACCCGCGCAGGAAGGACACGATCTCCGGCAGCACCCGCCGGGGGTCCTCGAGGTGGGGCCAGTGGCCGACCCCCGCCACGGGCCGGAGCCGCAGGTCGCCCAGGAAGTGCTCGGCCTGGGAGGCGTGGACCTCGGGCCGGATGCACCCGTCACGCTCGCCGTAGATCGCCAGTGTCGGCACGCGCACCGGCTCGTCCCATTGCGCGGCGTCGCGGGCGAGCACCGGGTCGCGCGGCTCGGCGCCGAAGGCGGAGCGGTAGTAGCGCATCGCGGCGGTGAGCGTGCCGCGCGACCCGAGGGTCCGCCGCAGGGCGTACCACTCCTCGGGCGTGAACGGGGAGCTCGGCGACCACTCGGCGATGAGGCGCTCGACGAACGCGAAGTCCCGGTCCGCGACCACCCGCTCGGCGAAGCCCTCGGCGAGGAAGAGGAAGGCGTACCAGGACATCCGCTGCTGGACCGGGTCCTCGTTGAGGGCCCGGGCGAAGGCCCGCGCGTGGGGCATGCCGATGGTCACGAGACGGCGGACGCGCTCGGGCTGCAGCACGGAGGCGTGCAGCGCCGCGACGGCGCCCCAGTCGTGGCCGACCAGCATGATGTCGGTCCCCGACGCCAGCGAGGCGCCGAGGCCGAGGGCGTCCCCGGCCAGGGCGGCGCTCTCGAAGGTGCGGGCGTCCGTCGTCGACGGCGCGTAGCCGCGCATGAAGGGCGCGACCGCCCGGAAACCCGCCGCGGCCAACTCCTCGAGCATCGCCCTCATCGAGGGCGCGTGGTCCGGGAACCCGTGCAGGCAGAGGACGACGTCGCCGACCCCCGCCTGCAGGTAGTGCAGCTTGACCGGCCCGAGGTCGCAGACGCCCGGGCTGATCACGGCCGGGGCTCCTGCCTACTGGGCGACGGACGCGATGCGCTCGAAGCGCGCGCTGACGTCGGCCCAGTCGATGTTCGCCACGAAGGCGTCGATGTACTTCGGCCGGGCGGTCGAGAAGTCCCTGATGTAGGAGTGCTCATAGACGTCGAGGGCCAGTATCGGGGTGGCGTTCCAGACCGGGAAGGTGTTCTGGGCGTCGCCGATGTAGACGTCGAGCCGCGCCCAGTCCCAGTCCCAGGCGACCCACGCCCAGCCGCGCGCCGCCATGCCGCCGGCCTTGAGCTCGGTGATCATGTCGTCCTGGCCGCCGAAGTCCTTCTCGACCTGGGCGGCGAGGGCGTCCGAGGGCGAGCCGCCGTCGGCGCTCAGGTTCTGGAAGTAGACCTCGTGGTTCTTGATGCCCCCGATGGCGAAGGTGAGCATCTCGCGGAAGCCGCGGTAGTCCGAGTAGATCTGGTTGGCGGCGCCGCGGTCCGCGCCGGGCAGCTTCTCCATCACCTCGTTGTACTTCTTGACGTACGCCTCGTAGAGGCCCCAGTGGGCCTCCACCGACTCCGGCGAGATCCCGTCGAGCTTCAGGATCTTGTCCGGCCTGGGCATCGCCGAGACCTGGTGGGGTTCCGCGTGGTGCACGGTGGGCCTCCTCTGCGGCTGCTGGGGCCGCGCGATCCTAGTGGACCCCGCCCCCGGGCGGCCCCGCGGGGCCGCCCCGCCGGGCAGGAACGGGGCGGCCGGCGGTGTATCCCCCTCGGGCGGGATCCCGGCCGCACCGGCCCCGCGCGTCCGGCATCCAGGAGGCAGCCATCGGCACCCAGCTCGCACCCCGCACCCGCCGTCCCCGTCCCGCCACCCGCGCGCGCCGCCGCCCGCCCGCGCGGGCGCGCTCGGGCCAGACCCGCGAGCTGGTGGGCCTGGGGCTGGTGGCGCTGGCGATCTTCCTCGGGGTCACGCTCTTCCTGGGCTTCGGCATCGGCCCGGTCGGAGGGTGGCTGGAGGACGGGCTCCGCCTGCTGATCGGACGCGCCGTCGCCCTGGCCCCGCTCGCCCTGATCGCGGTCGGCATCGCCCTCATCCTCGACCACCCGCTGGCGTCGTCCCCGCCGCTGCGGCTGGGGGCCGCGCTCGGCGCTGCGGCGCTGCTGATCGCGCTGGCCGGCGGGGTCTTCGGGCTCGGCGGGATCGAGCGCGACGCGTGGTTCTCGAGCGACGTCGTGAGCGAGCGCGGCGGCTACCTCGGCGAGCTGGGGTACTGGGCCACCAGCTCGACGGTCGGGGACATCGGCACCGGCATCGTCGTGGCGGCGGGCCTGATCGCCGCCGTGATCCTGATCTCGGGCGCGTCCCTGGGCCACCTCGTCCGCCGCGGCGGCCAGGGGGCCGCGGTCGCCTCCCGCACCGTGAGCAAGGGCGTCGCGACGGCCACGGTGACCGCGATCCGCAGCAGCCAGTCGCTGCGCGAGCGGCTCGACGCCATCGGCCCGCCCACGCTGTCGGGACGGCGGCGCCCGCCGCCCGCGCCGCGCCCGCTCCTGGACGGCGCCGACACCTTCCCCGACATCTTCAGCGACCCGTCGGCGCTCCCGCCCTCGCCCGCCCTCGGCCCGGCCGGCGGCGGGGGGCCCCTCGAGGACGACCCTGGCGCGGCCGCGGGGCCCGCCGTCCCGGCCGCCCCGGGGCCGGAGGACGGTGAGGAGGAGGTCGCGCCGGTCTTCACGCCGCAGCCCCCCTCCCGGGGCCGCGACGGCAGCTACCGCGTCCCGAGGGCGACCCTCCTGCGCCGCTCGAGCGGCCCGACCGCGCAGCCCGAGGAGCTGGTGGCGCGCACCAGCCGCATCCTCCAGGAGACGCTCGGCCACTTCGGGATCGAGGCGACGGTCTCCGACACGGTGAGCGGGCCCCGGGTCACCCGCTACGAGCTCCAGCTCGCGCCCGGCACCAAGGTGGGGCGGATCACCGCCCTGCGGGACGACCTCGCCTACGCCCTGGCGGCCCGCGAGGAGCTGCGCATCATCGCCCCGATCCCCGGCAAGCAGGCCGTCGGCGTGGAGGTCCCGAACCCCGAGGCCTCGCTGGTGACCCTGGGCGACATCACCCGCGAGTTCCCCAGCCACGCGGGGCCGCTGATGGCGTGGCTCGGCCTCGACCTCGGCGGCAAGCCGGTCTACATCGACCTTTCGCGCATGCCCCACCTGCTGATCGCCGGCTCCACCGGAACCGGCAAGAGCGTCTGCCTGAACTCGCTGCTGGCCTCGATCCTGCTGCGGGCGACGCCGAACGAGCTGCGGATGATCCTGATCGACCCGAAGAAGGTCGAGCTCAACCACTACGAGAGCATCCCGCACCTGCTCACCCCCGTCGTCACGAACATGAAGGACGCCGCGGCGGTGCTCTCCAACATCGTCCGCGAGATGGAGAGCCGCTACGAGCTGATGGGCATGGCGCGGGCGCGCAACCTGCGCGACTGGAACGAGGCCCGGGCCGCGGGCGGCGAGCCCCCGATGCCGACCATCCTGTTGGTGATCGACGAGCTCGCGGACCTGATGATGGTGTCCCCGGCCGAGGTCGAGGACGCGATCATCCGCCTGGCCCAGAAGAGCCGCGCCGTCGGCATCCACCTGGTCCTCGCGACCCAGCGCCCCTCGGCCGACGTCATCACCGGGATGATCAAGGCCAACGTCCCCTCGCGCATCGCCTTCGCGGTCTCGTCGCAGGTCGACTCGCGGGTCGTCCTCGACGCGGGCGGCGCCGAGACGCTGCTCGGGCACGGCGACATGCTCTTCCGGCCGGTCGGGACCTCGCGCCTCCAGCGCCTCCAGGGCGCCTACGTCGGCGAGGAGGAGATCCGGGCGATCACCGATCACTGGCGCGCCCAGGGCCGGCCCGAGCTGCGCGAGGAGCTCATGGAGCGCCCCGAGCCGGTCGAGGACCCGGTCGACGCCGAGGCCGACGAGATGGTGGAGCGCGCCATCGAGCTGGTGGTCCAGCAGGGGACGGCATCGGTGTCGCTCCTTCAGCGGCGCCTCGGGGTGGGCTACGCCCGGGCCGGGCGGCTCGTGGACGCGATGGAGCGGATGGGCATCGTGTCGGGCCACGAGGGCTCGAAGCCGCGCTCCGTGCTGATCGGGGAGGCCGACCTCGACCGGGTGCTGCGCCGGGCCGCGCCCTCCGAGGAGGAGCCCTCCGGGGACGCCTGACGGTTCCGGCGGGATCCGCCCGCGGTTGCGGGGCGGCCGAGCGCTTCGCTAGGGTGCCGGGCCTGACGGGCGCCGCCCCCGGCCCGTCGCCGCCCCCATGTTCGAGATCGGGAACACACTCCGAGAGGCCCGCCTCCGCCGAGGCCTCGACATCCTCGACTGCGAGGCGGAGACCAAGATCCGTTCGAAGTACCTCCGGGCGATGGAGGAGGAGCAGTTCGACCTCATGCCGTCGCCCACCTACGTCCGGGGCTTCCTCAAGAGCTACGCCGAGTTCCTCGACCTCGACGGTCAGCTCGTGCTCGACGAGTACGAGAGCCGGTTCGGCGAGTACGACGCGCCCCACGAGTACCCCGGCCGGACCGCGAAAAAGCCCCGGGAGCCCCGGGTCGAGGGGCGGCCCCCGCCACGGCGGCCCGGCCCCTCGCAGCGCCGCCACCGGCGCCGGCGGCGGACCGAGCTCCAGCTGCTGTGGCTGGCCATCGGCGGCGTGATGGCCGTGGCGCTCCTGATCTGGCTGGGCGTGGGGGACAGCGACAGCCCCACCCCGCCGCTCGCCGACGCCCCGGCCGCGGCGCCCGACCCCTCCGCCGCCCCGCCCGCGGCCGAGCCCGACACCGCGTCGGAGGAGGGCCAGGTCCGGGTCAAGAAGACGCCCATCGTCCTCACGGGCTCGGGCACCATCGGCTCCTGGGTGCAGGTGCGCGGCGGGGACGCGAACGGCCGGGTCGTCTACGAGGCGATCCTGGAGCCCGGCGCCGCCAAGACCTTCAAGGTGCTCGAGGGCATCTGGGTGCGCGCCGCCAACCCCTCCCAGCTCGTCGTCACGGTCAACGGGCGAGCGGTCGAGCTCGACAGCACCACCACGGCCAATTTCGAGATCACCCGCGAGGGGGCCGAGGTCGTCGGCTGAGCCCCCGTCCCCCGCGCCGCGCGCGACCATCCTGGTCACGGGCGACGAGATCCTCCGGGGACGGATACAGGAGCGGAACGCCGGCCTGATCGCGCGCTCGCTGGAGTCCTCCGGCGTGCGCGTGGAGCGGATCGAGATCGTCGGCGACGACCTGGGGGCGCTGGTGGCCGCGGTCGGCGCGGCGCTGCGGGGCGGCGTTGACCTGCTGTGCACGACCGGGGGCCTCGGGCCGACCCACGACGACCTCACGATGGAGGCGGTGGCCGAGGCCACCGGCCGTCCGCTGGCCCTCGATCCCGAGGCCCTGGCGATGGTGGAGGCGCGCAGCCGGGGGCTTCGGCAGCCCGCCGAGGTCGCCCGGCAGGTGCGCGAGAAGCAGGCGATGCTGCCGGCCGGGGCGACGGTCCTGCCCCCGATCGGCACCGCGCCGGGGGCGGCCCTGGAGCACGACGGCGCGGTCGTGGTCGTGCTGCCGGGCCCGCCCTGGGAGCTGGCCGAGATGTGGGAGGCCGCCCGCGGCGGGCCGCCCCTGGCGGCGCTGCTGGCGCGCGGCGGCACGCCCGCCGAGCGGGTGCTGCGCGCGTTCGCCGTCCCGGAGTCGCGGGTCGTGGCCGCGCTGGGCCCCCTCGACCCCGACGCCTGGGAACGCCTGACCGTGGGGATCTGCGCCAAGGACGCCGAGCTGGAGATCACCGTCCGGAGCGCCCCCGGGGACGCGTGGGCCGCCGACGCCCTCGAGGAACGCCTGCGCGCCGAGCTCGGCGATGCCCTCTACAGCCGGGACGGGGCGACGCTGGACGATGTCGTGGCGCGGCTGCTCGTCGCCGCGGGGCAGACCGTGGCCGTGGCCGAGTCGTGCACGGGAGGGGGCCTGGGCGCCCGGCTCACCGCGCGCCCCGGCTCCTCCGCGTACGTGCTCGGCGGCGTCATCTCCTACTCCGACCCCGTCAAGCGCGACGTCCTCGGCGTCGACCCGGGCCTGCTGCGGCGCCACGGGGCGGTGTCGGCCCCGGTGGCCGAGCGGATGGCCGCCGGCGCGCGCGAGCTGGTGGCCAGCGACTGGGCCCTGTCGATCACGGGAATCGCCGGGCCCGGGGGAGGGACCCCCGAGAAGCCGGTCGGCCTGGTCTACGTCGGCCTGGCCGGACCCGACGGGGTCGCCGCCCGGGAGCACCGCCTGCGGGGCGATCGCGAGGCGATCCGCCAGCGATCGGTCGCCATGGCGCTGCACGCCCTGCGGATCGCCCTGGAGGCGCGCGGGAGGGTGTGACAGCGCCTGGCACGCCCCGGTCCGCCGGGCGTGTCGGAGGTGGCGGACCGCGTGCCGCCGCCGCGGCTAGGGTCGCCGGTATGGACGCCATGGCACCCCTGCGCGCCGCCAACCGCCTGTTCGTGGCCGCGGCCCTGCCCGGCCCGGCGCGGGCCTGGCTGGCGCGGGTCGGCGGGGACCTGGCCGCGCGCACGGGCGGGCGGGCGGTGCCCGAGGACCACCTGCACGTCACCCTCGACTTCCTCGGCCGGGTTCCGTCGTCGGCCGCCCCGGCGCTCGCGGAGGCGGTCAGGGCGGGGCTCGCGGGGCCCTCGATCCGCGTCGCCGTCGGCGGCCTCCGCGCCCGGCCGCGCGCCGCGCGGGCACGGCTCGTGGCCGTCGAGCTGGACGATCCCGAGGGCGCCCTCGCCGAGCGCGCGCGGCGCGTCCGCGAGGCGGTCGACCCGGTCCTCGGGAGGACCCCGGACGGCGCCGCGCTGTGGCCGCACGTCACGGTGTTGAGGCTCGGCCGGCCGGCCCGGCTGGACCCGCTCGAGGCCCCCGCCGGACGGGAACAGGTGTTCGACGTCAGCCGAGGGGCGCTCTATGATTCGCACCAGTCGCCGGAGGGGCCCCCGCGCTATCGGGAGCTCGTCGCGGTTGAGTTCTCACCCAGCCCGTAAGGAGGCCCGCGTGGAGAAGCACGAGGCGCTCGGCTCGGCCGTCGCGCAGATCGAGCGGCAATTCGGCAAGGGCGCCATCATGCGGATGGGCGACTCCCCGCCGGCCGAGGTGGCGATCGTGCCGACGGGCGCCCTGGCGCTCGACATCGCCCTGGGCATCGGCGGGATCCCGCGCGGCCGCATCGTCGAGATCTTCGGCCCGGAGAGCTCCGGGAAGACGACGCTGCTGTACCACATCATCGCCCAGGCCCAGCGCCGCGGCGGCCTCTGCGCGTTCATCGACGCCGAGCACTCGATGGACCCCAGCTACGCCAAGCGGATCGGCGTCGACACCGACGAGCTCCTCCTGTCGCAGCCGGACCACGGCGAGCAGGCGCTCGAGATCGCCGACCTCCTGGTGCGCTCCGCCGCCCTGGACGTGGTGGCGATCGACTCGGTCGCGGCCCTGGTGCCGAAGGCCGAGATCGAGGGCGAGATGGGCGACTCCCACGTCGGGCTGCAGGCCCGGCTGATGTCGCAGGCGCTGCGCAAGCTGGCCGGCACGCTCAACCGCGCCGGCACGATCTGCGTCTTCACGAACCAGCTGCGGGAGAAGATCGGGGTGATGTTCGGCTCCCCCGAGACCACGCCGGGGGGCCGGGCGCTGAAGTTCTACGCGACGGTGCGGCTCGACATCCGCCGCATCGAGACGCTCAAGGAGGGCGCCGAGGCCATCGGCAACCGGGCCCGCGTCAAGGTGGTCAAGAACAAGGTCGCGCCGCCGTTCCGCCAGGCCGAGTTCGACATCATCTACGGCGAGGGCATCTCGCACGAGGGCAACCTCATCGACCTCGGCGTCGAGCGCGGCCAGGTGCAGAAGAGCGGCGCCTACTTCTCGTTCGGGGAGGAGCGCCTCGGCCAGGGCCGCAACGCGGCGCGGGCCTTCCTGCGCGAGCACCCGGACGTCGCGGGCGCCCTGGAGGCGCAGATCCGCCAGGACGCCGGGATCTCGGCGCTGCCCGACTTCGACCCCGAGACCGGCGAGGTGCGGGAGCCCGAGGAGGCGCTGGCGGCCTCGAAGGCCTGAGGCGAGGGTCCGCGGGCGGCATCGCGCGGGCCGCCCGGGTCCGCTGCGAGGTCGTCGCGCCGCCCACCTGACGACGGCGTCGCGGGCGTCAGCCCTGGGGGATCCGGCCGACCGCGGCGACGACCTCGGCGGGCAGCGAGATGCCCGCGGCATCGGGCTCGGCCAGCGACTCGACGTGCGCGGTCAGCGCCTCCCTCACCTCGGCCTGGGCGTCGGCGTCGAGCCGGTTCCGGAACAGGCCGGCGAGGGGGCCGCCGTGAACGGCCGCCTCGACGGCCTCGGCGGCGTCGGCGAAGCGCATCCGCCCCGGGATCGAGATCGTGCCGCCGGCCTCCATGCCGGCCTCGCCGATCATCCTCGGCAGGACCCCGGGAAGCCCGTAGAAGAACATCATGGGGCACACGGCCGAGAAGTACGCGGCCCGGGTCTCGATGAGCGGGATGACCGGGACGAACCAGACGGCCGGCGCCGGGCCCCAGACGACCTGGAGCATGAGCCCCCCGGGCCGCAGCACCCGCGCGGCCTCGCGGAGCGCCCCCCGGGCGTCGTAGCAGTACATGAGTCCGAAGCTGCAGCTCAGGACGTCGACCGAGGCGTCGGGGAGGGAGAGGTGCTCGGCGTCGTCGACGCCGAACCCGACGTCGGCGCGCTCGCCGAAGCGCCCCTGGGCCCGCTCGACCATCTCCGGGGCGAAGTCCACCCCGCGCGCCCGCCCCGGGGCGAGGCGCGCGGCGAGGGCCACCGTCGTGTCGCCCGGGCCGCAGCCCACGTCGAGCCCCTCGGCGCCGGCGGGCGGGTCGAGGAGGTCGAGGCCGGCGGCCGTGAAGGGGGCGGTGCGGGCCGCCCACATGTCCTCGTAGACCTCCGCCACCCGTCCCCAGGCGGTTCGGAGGCCGACTTTCTCGGGAGGGTCGTCCACGCCCGCCGACCATACCGCGGCCGCGCTCTAAGATCCCTGCGTGCGCTACCACCTGACCACCTTCGGGTGCCAGATGAACGACCACGACTCCGAGCGGATGAAGGGCCTGCTCGAGGGCCTGGGCTACGCGGAGGCGGGGAGCCGCGACGACGCAGACCTGATCCTCTTCAACACCTGCACGATCCGCGGCAGCGCCGACGAGCGCTTCCTGGGGAACCTGGGCGACGCCAAGCGCGTCAAGCGCGAGCGCCCGGACGCGGTGGTGGCGGTCGGCGGGTGCTGGGCCCAGAGCCAGAAGGAGCGCGTGTTCGAGCAGTTCCCGTTCGTGGACATCGCCTTCGGCCCGGGCGAGGTATCGCGCCTGGGCGAGCTGGTGGCGCGGGAGCGGCTCGACGCCGTCGGCGCCTTCAGCTTCGACGGGGCGTTCAGCGGCAGCCTGCCGGCGGTGCGCGAGCGGCCGCACCAGGCCTGGGTGCAGATCTCGGTGGGCTGCAACTGCGTCTGCGCCTACTGCATCGTGCCGAGCGTGCGGGGGCGCGAGCGCAGCCGCCCGCCCGCCGACGTGGTCGCCGAGGTCGAGGCGCTGGCCGCCGACGGCGTGCGCGAGGTCACCCTGCTGGGGCAGAACGTCAACTCCTACGGCCGGGACCTGCCGCGCGAGCGCCGGGCGACCTTCGCGGAGCTGCTGCGGGCCGTGGCCGCCGTCGAGGGGATCTGGCGGGTCCGCTACACCAGCCCGCACCCCAAGGACATGCGCGCCGACGTGATCGCGGCCATGGCGGAGTGCCCGGAGGTCTGCGAGCACCTCCACCTGCCGGCGCAGTCCGGAAGCACCCGTGTGCTGAAGGCGATGCGGCGCACCTACGGCCGCGAGCGCTACCTCGACCTGGTGGCCCGGCTGCGCGAGGCGATCCCCGACCTGTCGCTGACGACCGACCTGATCGTCGGCTTCCCCGGCGAGACCGAGGACGACTTCGCCCAGACGCTCTCGCTGGTCGAGGAGTGCCGCTACGACGGCGCCTACACCTTCCTCTACTCGCCGCGGCCCGGCACCGAGGCCCACGACACGCTGCCCGACGACGTCGCGCCCGAGGTCAAGCGCGAGCGCATCGGCCGGCTGGTGGAGGTGGTGCAGCGGACCGCCGCCGCGCGCGCGGCCCGCTTCGTGGGCACGACGCGCGAGGCGTTGGTCGAGGGCCCCTCGCGCACGGACCCGTCGCGGCTGCGCGGCCGCCTGAGCCAGAACATCGCGGTCAACTTCACCGGGACCGCGGAGCCGGGCACGCTGGCCCCGGTCACGATCGACGCTGCGACCTCCACCACCCTCACGGGCCGCGAGGCCGGCGTCGTCGCGGAGGTGGCCGTTCCCGCCTGAGCTGAGGTGCTGGCGCTCGCCGGGCCGACGGCCGCCGGCAAGAGCGCCCTGGCCCACGCCGCCGCCCTGGCCCTGGGCGCCGAGATCGTGGTGGCCGACCCCTTCCAGCGCTACCGCGGCCTGGAGATCGCCGCCGACAGCCCCCGGGCGGCCGCCCTCGCCGAGGTCCGCTACCACTGCGTGGGCGACCTCGCGCTGACCGAGCGCTCCACGGCGGCCGGGTTCGCGGGGCGCGCGCACGCCGCGATCGACGCCTGCGCCGCCGCCGGGCGCCCGGCGATCGTCACGGGCGGCACGGGCCTCTACCTGCGGGCCGCGCTCGCCGAGCTCGCGTTCCCCGAGGAGGCCGCCCCGGCCGATCGCGACTGGGCCGAGCGCCTCGCCGCCCGCGACCCCGACGCGGCCCTCGCCGCGCTGCGATCCCGCGATCCCGCCGCGGCGGCCCGCGTGGACGCCGCCAACCCGCGCCGGCTCGCGCGCGCCCTGGAGGTGGCCGCAGGCGGGGGGCGCCCCGGCGACGCCCTCTGGGCCGCCGCGCCGCGCCGGCCGGCCCTGGTCGTGGCCGTGGCGCGTCCGCGCGAGGCGCTCGACCGCCGCATCGCCGAGCGCGTGCGGCGGGAGCTCGACGAGGGGCTCGTGGCCGAGTTGGAGGCCGCGCTCGACACCCCGGGCGTCTCCCGTGAGGCGCTGCAGGTGATCGGCGCCCGCGAGGTCGCCGCCATCCGCGCCGGCGAGCTGGACGCCTCCGAGCTGCCGGAACGCCTGGCCGCCCGCACCCGGCGGCTCGCGCGCAAGCAGCTCACCTGGCTGCGCAAGGAGCCCGATGTCGTCCCGCTCGACCTGGGCGACGCCCCAGCCGGGGACGCGTTGCCGGCCCTGCTGGCGATGTGGAGGGGCGCCGGGGAGGGTCCGGTAACCTCCGGCGGATGAGATTCGCCAAGTGGCAGGGCCTCGGCAACGACTACCTCATCGTCGAGACGGCCGGCTGGCCGCTGCCGCTGACGCCGGCCCGCGCCCGCCGCATCTGCGACCGGCACTTCGGCATCGGCGCGGACGGCATCCTCGAGCTGACCGACGAGGGCGGGCAGCCGCGCATGACCGTGTGGAACGCCGACGGGAGCCAGGCCGAGAACTGCGGCAACGGCATCCGGATGGTCGCCCGGCACCTCATGGCGCAGGGGCGGCTGCCGGCCGACGGGCGCATCCTGACCGGCGGCGGGCCGGTCTCGGTGCGGGCGGCCGGCGGCGACCGGGTGGAGGTGCGCATGGGGCGGGCGCGCTTCCCCGCCGGCGAGGTGCGCGAGCGCCTGAGCGTGAACGGCGGCGACGTCGAGCTGGCCGAGGTGTCGATGGGCAACCCGCACGCGATCATCGAGCACCCGGCGCCCGCCGACGTCGTGCGCTCCCTCGGCCCGGCGATCGAGACCGCCGCGCGCTTCCCCGAGCGGACCAACGTGGAGTTCGTGCGGGCCGAGGGCCCGTCCGAGATCACGATGCGCGTCTGGGAGCGCGGGGTGGGGGAGACCCTCGCCTGCGGCACCGGCGCCTGCGCCGCGGCGGTGGCCGCCGTGCGCCTGGGCGGCCTGCGCAGCCCCCTGACCGTGCACCTGGCCGGCGGCGACCTCGAGATCGCCGTCGACGACGACCTGGAGGTGACGATGACCGGGCCCGCCGTCGAGGTGTACCGGGGCGAGCTGTCGGCCGATCTCGCGCGCGCACTGGAGGAGCTCTGACCGCCCGCACCGTCGGCGCCGAGCGGCTCCGGCGGCTCCCCCCATACCTCTTCGCCCAGATCGAGCAGAAGATCGCGGCCAAGAGGGCGGCGGGCGTGGACGTCATCTCGCTCGGCATCGGCGACCCCGACATGCCCACCCCGGCCGTGGTGGTCGAGGCGATGCGGGAGCAGGTGGCGCGCCCCGACACCCACCAGTACCCGTCCAACCGGGGGCGGGAGGGCTTCCGCGAGGCCGTGGCGGGCTTCTACGCGGCGCGCTTCGGGGTGGAGCTCGACCCCGCCACCGAGGTCATCCCCGCGCTGGGCGCCAAGGAGGCCGTGGCGAACGTCAACCTGGCGTTCCTGGACCCGGGCGACGTCGCCCTGGCCAGCGACCCGGGCTACCCGGTCTACACGACGGGGCCGCTGCTGGCGGGCGCCGACGCGGTGCCGATGCCGCTGCTCCCGGAGCTGGGCTTCCTCCCGGACCTCGAGGCCATCCCGGCGGAGGTGGCGGCCGCGGCGCGGCTCATGTTCCTCAACTACCCGAACAACCCCACCGGCGGCGTGGTCGACGACGACTTCTTCGCGCGCGCCGTGGAGTTCGCCCGCCGCAACGACGTGATCGTCGTCCACGACAACGCCTACTCGGAGATCACCTACGACGGCTACCGGGCGCCCTCGTTCCTCGAGACCCCCGGCGCGCTGGACGTCGGCATCGAGATCTTCTCCCTCTCCAAGACCTACAACATGACCGGCTGGCGGGCGGGCGCGGTGGTCGGCAACCGCGACCTCGTGGGCGCCTACTGGCAGCTCAAGACGAACATCGACAGCGGCATGTTCGAGGCGCTCCAGGAGGCCGCGGCGGCGGCGCTCCGCTCGGACCAGTCGTCGGTGGCGGAGATGTGCGCGATCTACCAGCGCCGCCGCGACGTGCTGGTGGCCGCGCTGCGGGAGATCGGCCTGCGCGTCAACCCGCCCAAGGGCGCGATCTACGTCTGGGCGCGGGTGCCCGACGGCGAGACCTCGGCCTCGTTCACCGAGCGGGTGCTCGAGGACGCCGCCGTGGTGATCTCGCCCGGGGCGGCCTACGGGCCGAGCGGCGAGGGCTTCGTGAGGATGAGCCTGACGGTGCCCGACGAGCGCCTCAACGAGGCCGCCGAGCGGATCGCCGCGCTGGTCGCCGGGTAGCGTGGGGCCGCCCGAGCTGCAGGTGCGCATCCTGCGACCGGGCGGGCGGCTCCCGGCCCGCGCGCACCCCGGCGACGCCGGGCTCGACCTGGCGGCCGCCGAGGCCGCGGAGCTGCCGCCGGGCGGGCGCGCGCCCGTCGGGACGGGGCTCGCCGTCGCGATCCCGCCGGGTCACGCGGGCCTCGTGCTGCCGCGCTCGGGCCTCGCCCGCCGCCACGGGGTGACCCTCGCGAACTCCCCCGGCCTGATCGACGCCGGCTACCGCGGGGAGCTCGTCGTGACGCTCGTCAACCTCGGCGACGCGCCCCATCGGGTCGAGGCGGGGGACCGCATCGCGCAGCTCGTGCTGGTCGCCGTCGAGCTCTGGGCGGCCCGCGAGGTCGGGGAGCTCCCGCCCTCGGACGGCCGCGGCGAGGGCGGGTTCGGCTCGACCGGCTGAGCGGCGCCCGAACCCCTCAGCGCGGCGAGCGTCCCCCGGCGGCGCGGGCCGTCGCGGCGCGGTGGGCCGCCTCCTCGAGCGCGTCGTCGAGCGGCGCCAGCTCCACGGGGGCGCCGCCGGAGCGGTGCTCGAGCCCCCAGGCGATGAGCCGGTCGGCGAGCCAGGGGTTCTTGGGGAGGAGGGGGCCGTGGAGGTAGGTCCCGACGACGCGGCCGGTGACGCCGCCCTCGCCGCCGTCCTCGCCGTTGTTGCCGTGCCCGTGCACGACCGTGCCGAGGGGGCGCGAGCCCGGGCCCAGGCGCGTGCGGCCGGCGTGGTTCTCGAAGCCCACGACGCGGTGGCGCTGCCCGTCGAGCTCGGCGTCGATGACGAGGTTGCCGATCAGGCGCGTGGGGCCCGCGACGGTGTCGAGGTCCAGGAGGCCGAGCCCGGGCATGCGCGCGCCGTCGGCGCCGGTGTAGCCGTGGCCGGCGAGCTGGAAGCCCCCGCAGACGCAGAGCGCGGCCGCGCCGCCGGCCACCGCCGCGCGCAGCCCGTCGGCCTTGGTCCGCAGCAGGTCCTCGGCGACGACCGCCTGGTCGCGGTCCTGCCCCCCGCCGAGGTAGTAGAGGTCGTGCGCGCCCGGGTCCACCGGCTCGCCCAGGCCCGACCCGGTCACCTCGATCGCGTGCCCGCGCCAGGCGAGGCGCCGCTCGAGCACGGCGATGTTGCCCCGGTCGGCGTAGATGTTCATCTCGCCCGGGTAGAGGTGGCAGACGCGCAGGGTCAGGCTCACGCCGCCGCCCGAGGAGGGCCGGCCGCCGCCGAGAGCGGCCGAGGCCGAGGAGGGCTCATGGACGCGCCCGGCACCGGTAGACCTGCCGCTGGGAGCCGGGCCCGAGCGGCGTCCCGGCGAAGTCGCCCGCCACCTCGACCGCCTCGAGACCGGCCTCCGCCAGGAGGGCCTCGACCTCGTCGGGCCAGAACAGGTGGACGCGGTGGCGGCGCAGGAAGTCGCGCGCCGGCGCGTCGGCGCGGTGCTCCTCGATGCGCAGCGTGAACTCGAGCGTGCGCGTCTCGGGGTCCCACCCGTCGTACCAGCCGGAGTGCAGCAGCAGGGGCCCGCCGGCGCCGTCGCGATAGTGGCCGCTGGAGCGCTCGATGCCCATCGTGGCGACGATCTCGTCCGGGTCCGGGTAGCCCACCTCGAACGCGAGCTCGCCGCCGGGGGCGAGGTGGGCCCGCACCCCGCGCAGGCAGGCGAGGCGATCCGCCGGGTCGGTCAGCACCTGGAGGGTGTTCATCGCGGCGATCACGAGCCGGAACTCGACCGGCAGGCGGAGGGCGGCGAGGTCCCCGGCCACGGGGCGCACCCGCGCGCGGACGTCTGCCGGCTCGCGCTCCAGGCGCCGCCCGAGCTCCGCCAGCATCGCCCCCGAGCGGTCGAGCGCCCACACCTCGTGGCCGTCGCGGGCCAGCGGGATGGCGACGCGGCCCGTCGCCGCGCCCGAGGTCGAGCACCGGCGACCCGCAGCGCGCGGCGGCCGCGCGCCAGTAGGGGATGTCCTGGACGTAGTGGGCGTGCTCGAGCGCGAAGCGGCGCGCCTCGTCGTCATCGCTCACGCCAGAACGCCTCCGCCGCGCCCCGGCGCACCAGCGTCTCGCGCAGGCCGAGCATGGCGGTGTAGGTGGGCAGCACGTAGAGGGTGCCCCCGGGCGGGGTCGCCGCGACGGCGGCGTCGAGTGCGGCGCCGGGGTCGGGCACGACGGCCATGCGGTCGGCGCCGACCCCCGCGTAGCGCACCCGCAGGGCGAGGTCGTAGGCCCGGTCGCCGGTGACCGTCAGCGAGGCGGCGCGCTCGAGCAGCGGCTCGTAGTCGACGTCCCAGATCCACGACACGTCGTGGCCGTCGGCGATGCGGTCGTTGAGGGCGATCAGGAGGTGCGGCCGGCCCTCGTCCAGCAGGATCGTCCGCACGGTCTCGTTGGTCCCCGTGGGGTTCTTGGCGAGGAGCAGGACCAGCTCGCGCCCGTCCAGGCGCACCCGCTCGCCGCGGCCGAACGCGGCGGGGCTGCGCTCGAGGCCGGGCGCGATGGCGGCGTGGGGGATGCCCATCGCGAGCGCGGCGGCCACCGCCGCCGTCGCGTTGTAGGCGTTGTGGACGCCGGGCAGGGCGATCGCCGCCTCCACGGGCCCCTCGGGCGTCTCGATGCGCAGGGACGATCCGTGGACCCCGCGCAGCTCGACCCGCACCGCCCGCACGTCGGGCGTCGGCCGCGCGGCGCCGCACCCATCGCAGCGCCAGTGGCCGAGGTGCCCGAGCACCACCATCGAGTACCGCAGGGGGGCGGCGCAGGCGCGGCAGCGGATCGAGTCGGCGGCGTGGGGGAGGGCCGCGAGCGCGGCGGCCGGGTCGTCGATGCCGAACGTGAGGGCCCGCGGGCGCCCCTCGGCCAGCTCGGCGACCGCCGGGTCGTCGGCGTTCAGCACCGGCGTGGAGCCCTGGGGCAGGGCCGCGACCATGCCGGCCCAGCGCGAGGCCAGCGTCTCCAGCTCGCCGTACCGGTCGAGCTGGTCGCGGAAGAGGTTCATCAGCACGAGCACCCGCGGCCGCAGCTGGCGGGCGACCTCGGGCAGGGCGGCCTCGTCGACCTCGAACAGCCCGGCCTGGGGCGCCGGGCGCCGGGCGCGGGCATCGAGCAGGGCCGTTGCCACGCCCGACAGGAGGTTGGCGCCCGACGGGTTGGCCGCGAGGTCCCAGCCCGCCTCGCGCGCGCATGAGGAGACCAGGCGCGCGGTGGTCGTCTTGCCGTTGGTGGCCGAGATCAGCGTCACGCCGTGGGGCAGCACCGCGCCGAGCTCGGCGACCGCCTCCGGCCGCAGGCGCAGCAGGACCTTGCCCGGCAGGCTCGTCCCGCCGCCGCGCCCGAGGCGCCGCGACAGGGACCCGGCGGCGCGGGCCAGGGTCAGCGAGGGACCGGCGGTCACGCGGTGATGGTAGCGGCGCCCCGTCAGCCCGCCGTCGACCAGGACCCGTCCGGGCGCCCGACCAGGACCCGGCCGAGGGGCGAGTGGAAGAGCCCGTGGTCGACGACCCCCGGCAGCGCGGCGGCGCGGGCGGCGATGGCCGCCCAGTCCGCCCCGGCGGGGACCTCCAGGTCGAGCAGGACGAGCCCGTCGTCGCTGCGGCCGGGCCGGCGCCGGGGCGCCAGGTCGGCGAGCTCCCCGGCGACGCGCGCGGCGCCGAAGGGGATCGCGGCCACGGGCAGCCGCCCCCAGGAGTCGAGGGACCGGGTCATCTTGGGCTCGTCGACCAGCACCAGCCAGACGGCGGCGGCCTGGGCCACGAGCCGCTCGCGCACGAGCGCGCCGCCCGCCCCCTTGACGATCAGGCCGCCCGGGTCCACCGCGTCGGCGCCGTCGAAGGCCAGGTCGAGGGGCCCGCGGAGCCGTCCCACGCGGATGCCCAGCTCGCGCGCCAGCGCCGCGCTGGCGCGGGACGTCGGCACGCCGCGGCAGCGCAGGCCGCCGGCCACGCGGCGCGCGAGCGCCCGGATGCCGGCGGCCGCGGCGCGGCCGGTCCCGAGGCCCACCTCCATGCCGTCCTCGACCTGGGCGGCGGCGGCCTCCCCGGCCGCGGCCCACGCCCGCGCTCGTGCCTCCTCCACGCGCGGAAGGCTATGCGACGATCCGCCCGTGGAGGAGGTCGCCCCCGGGATCACGATGATCGACACCCTGCTCGCCGGGTTGGAGGGCGTCACCGCGTCCTACCTGGTGGCCGGCGACCGCCCGGCCCTGATCGACACCGGCGCGCGGACCTCCGCCCCCGTGCTGCGCGCCGCCCTCTCCGAGGCCGGCCTGGGGGCCGGGGACCTGGCGTGGATCGTCCTCACGCACGTCCACCTCGACCACTGCGGCGCGACGGGGATCGCCGCCGCGGCGTTCCCGCGGGCGACCGTCGTGGTGCACCGGCGGGGCGCGCGGCATCTCGCCGAGCCCGGGCGGCTCGTGGCGGCATCGGCGGCCGTCTACGGGCGGCGCTGGTCGCTCTACGGCGGCCTGGACCGCACGGCCGCCGACCGGATCGTCGCCGCCGAGGACGGCCACCGCCTCTCGGTCGGGCCCGGGCGGGACCTGGTCATGCTCGAGACGACCGGCCACGCGCGCCACCACATGTCCGTCCACGACGAGGCGACCGGGACGGTCTTCGCGGGCGACGCCGCCGGCGCGAGGCTGGCCGGCGGGGGCCTCTACCCGACGATGCCGCCGCCGGACGTCGACCTCGACGCCGCCGCGGACAGCGTCGGCCGGCTCGCGGCGCTTGCCCCCGTCCGCCTGTGCCTCCCGCACTTCGGTCCGGTGCCCGACCCGGCCGTCGATCTCGCGCTCGCGGCCGACCAGCTGGGCCGCCTGCGCGCGGCGGCGGCCGCCGGTCCCGACCGCGAGGCCCTGCGGCGCGCCCTCGCCGACGAGCTGCCGCTCGAGGCGACGGTCGCGGACCCCCGGTCCGTCGCGCGCTGGAGGCGCCTGAGCTGGGCCGACGCCAACGTCGAGGGTCTCGCGGGCTGGGTCGAGCGACCGTGACGGCGGCGTCCCATATGGTCGATCGGGCATGAAGCAGGTCGACGTCCGGCTCGTGGTGCTGACCGTCCGCCGGCGGGCGCTCGAGGCCCTGCTCGTGCGGCTGCCCGGCAACGTCTGGGCGCTCCCGGGCGCGGCGGTGGGCCCGGGGGCGACGCTCGAGGCGGCCGCCTCGCGGGCGCTCGAGGGGCAGACGGGGGTGCGCGGGATCCGCCTGGAGCAGCTCTACACCTTCGATCGCGACGGGGGGTCGGGGGTGAGCGTGGCCCACCTCGCACTGGCGCCGGCGGAGCGCCACCCGCCGACGCCGGGCCCGGAGGTCGTCGAGGTGCGCTGGTTCCCCCTCGCCGACCTGCCGGCGCTCGACGCGTCCGACGCGCGGATCCTGGACTACGGGCGGGCGCGCGTCCGCGCGAAGGCCGCGTACGCGCCCATCGCGCTGGACCTGCTGCCCGAGGCCTTCACCCTCGCCGAGCTCCAGGCCGTCTACGAGGCCGTCCTGGACCGCCCCCTCGACACGCGCAACTTCCGGCGCGACGTGCTGGCGTCGGGCGTCGTGGAGCCGCTGGGCCAGGTCCGCTCGGACGGCCCGGGCAGGCCGGCGCGCCTGTACCGGTCGGCGGGCGGGGACTTCCAGGCGCTGGCGCCGGAGCGCCGCATCGCCCGCGCGATCACGGGCGCGGACGGCGCCTCCTGAGGGGCCTGGGGCCCCGGGGCCCGTGGTAGCCTTCCCGCGGCCCGACGGAGCGAAAGGAAGCGAATGGCGGCGCACAACGGCGACGGCCCGCAGGACCTCCCCGCGACGTGGCCCTTCCGGGCAGCGGGCACGCTGCTGATCGCCGCGCTCATCTGGTTCTGCCTCGGCTTCGCGGTCGAGGACATCGGCAACGAGCTCGAGGCGCACCTGACCGTGTTCTGGGTGCTCCTGGCCGTGGCCGCGGGCTTCGTGCTGATCGGCGCGGCGTACAACATCCAGCTCGGGCGGCGCCGCAAGCGCCACGGGTGAGCGCCGAGCGGGTCGCCGCCCAGGCCGCCCGCCTGGCGGCGGCGGCCGCCTGGCTCCGCGAGCCCGAGTGGCGCGACGACGCGGCGCGGCTGGCGGGTGGAGAGCCCCCCGAGGGCGCCCCGGAGGCCCCGCCCACCTTCGGCGAGGTGGCCCGCTGGGGCACGGCGGTCGTGGAGGGGCTGGCGCGGGAGGGGCGCTGGGACGAGGCGGCGGCGCAGGCGCGCCACCTGAGGGGCTTCTTCGCCCGCGAGGGCGGGCACCTGGGGCCGGTCGCCGCCCCGACGTTCGACGGCCTGCTCGCGGCGGTCCTCGCGCGCGACCCGGATGAGGTCGGGGACTTCACGGCCCTGATCGGCGAGATCTTCCCGTGAGCCTGCCGGACCCCCCGGACCCCCAGGAGGCGCCGGCGAACCGCAAGGGGCGCCTGCTGGTCGCCTCGCCCAGCCTCTCGGACCCGAACTTCCGCCGGGCCGTGGTCCTGCTGCTCGAGCACTCCGACGAGGGCGCCCTGGGCCTGGTCCTCAACCGCCCGACCCCCCTGGTGGCCCGCGAGGCCCTGCCCGGCACGCTCGCCGAGTCCATGCCGGACGACGAGCGCGTCTACCAGGGCGGGCCGGTCCAGCCCGAGGCCGTCATCGTGCTCGCCGACTTCACCGACACGACGCTGGCGGCGTCGGTGGCCTTCGACAGCGGTGGGCATCGTCGACCCGGACGCGGACGCGTCGCGCCTCGGCGGGGCCGTCCGCGCCATCCGCGCCTACGGCGGATACGCGGGGTGGGGGGAGGGCCAGCTGGAGCAGGAGATCGCCGAGGAGGCCTGGATCGACGCCTCGCCGGCGTCGGAGGACGTCTTCGGCGACGACCCCGACGGGCTCTGGAGCAGGGTGCTCGAGCGGAAGGGCGGCGCGTGGCGCCTGATCGCCCGGATGCCCGAGAACCCGTCCGTGAACTGAGCCGCCGGCCGCACTACGCCTGGATCGTCGCCGCGGCGGCGTTCGTGGCGCTGCTGATCGCGTCCGGGGTCCGGGCGACGCCCACCATCCTGATCGCCCCGCTGGACGAGGAGTTCGGCTGGCGCGTCGACCAGGTCTCGCTGGCGATCTCGATCAACCTCGTGCTCTTCGGGCTGATGGCGCCCTTCTCGGCCGCGCTGATGGAGCGGTTCGGGGTACGGCGGGTGGTGGCCGCGGCCCTCGCGGCGACGGCCGCCGGGACGGCGGCCACGATCGGCATGAGCGCGCTCTGGCAGCTCACGCTGCTGTGGGGCGTCGTCATCGGCGCGGCGACCGGCTGCCTGTCGTCCCCCCTCGCGGCGGTGGTCGCCACGCGGTGGTTCGTCGAGCGCCGCGGCCTCGTCACCGGAGTCCTGTCGGCCGCGTACGCGACGGGCCAGCTGATCTTCCTGCCCGTCCTGGCCGTCCTGGTGCGCGACGGGGGGTGGCGCTGGGCGTCCGCCGCCGTCGCGATCAGCGCCGCCGCGGCCGTCCCGGTGGCGCTGGCGCTGCTGCGCGAGCGCCCGGCGGACCTGGGCCTCCCGCCCTACGGTGCCGAACGGATCGAGCCGCCCGTCGCGGCCGGCGGCAACCCCTTCGCCGCGACCGCCGCCGGGCTCGTCGTCGGGCTGCGCTCGCGGGCGTTCTGGCTCCTCGCCGGCACGTTCTTCATCTGCGGCGCGACCACGGTGGGGGTCATCGGCACCCACCTCATCCCGGCGGCTCACGACCACGGGATCGGCGAGGTGCAGGCGGCCGGGCTGCTGGCGGCCATCGGCATCTTCGACATCCTGGGCGTGACGGCGTCCGGGTGGCTCACCGACCGCTGGGACGCCCGCCAGCTCCTGTTCGCCTTCTACGCCCTGAGGGGGCTGTCGCTCTTCTTCCTGCCCTTCACGCTGGGGTCGAGCGACGCCGGGCTGGTCGCCTTCGTGGTGGTGTTCGGGCTCGACTGGGTCGCCACGGTGCCCCCGACGGTCGCCCTGACCGTCGAGGCCTTCGGACGCGAGCGCGCGGGGGTGGTCTTCGGCTGGATCTTCGCGGCCCACCAGCTCGGCGCGGCCGGGGCCGCGTGGGCCGCCGGCGCCGTGCGCAACGCGGCCGAGAGCTACGAGATCGCGTTCATGGGCGCCGGCCTGCTCGGCGTGGCCGCCGCCTTCCTGGCGCTGGGCATCACGAGCCGCGGCCGCCCGAGGCCGGCCGCGGCCCTGCCGATGTGACGCCTAGCCCAGCCGGCCCGAGTCGGGGAGCCCGCCGAGCTTCTGCAGCGACTGGCTCTCGACCTGGCGGATGCGCTCGCGGGTGACGTTGAACATCCGGCCCAGCTCGTCCAGCGTCCGCGGCTTCTCGCCCCTCAGCCCGTAGCGCAGCTCGAGCACCCGGCGCTCGCGGTAGCTGAGCTGGTCGAGCAGGTCGCGGAGGGCCTGCTCGCGCAGGCTGGTCTCGGCGGACATCTCCGGCGCGACGGTGTTCTCGTCGGCCAGGAAGCGGCCGAGCTCGGACTCCTCCTCCTCGCCCACCGGCTTCTCCAGCGACACGGTCGGCTGGGCGCTGCGCAGGATCTCCTCGACCTCCTCGGGGGGGAGGCCGGCGGCGTCGCCGATCTCCTCCACCGTGGGCTCGCGGCCGAGCTGGCCGATGAGCACGCGCTCGGCGCGGCTGATCTGGTTGAGCTTCTCGACGACGTGCACGGGGATGCGGATGGTCCGCCCCTTGTCGGCGAGCGCGCGGGTCACCGCCTGGCGGATCCACCAGGTCGCGTAGGTCGAGAACTTGAAGCCCCGCCGCCAGTCGAACTTCTCGACCGCCCGCACCAGGCCGAGCGTCCCCTCCTGGATCAGGTCCAGGAACGGCAGCCCGCGGCCGCGGTAGCCCTTGGCGATCGAGACCACCAGGCGCAGGTTGGCCTCGACCATCTGCTGCTTGGCCGCCTGGTCGCCGAGCTCGATGCGCTTTGCGAGGCGGACCTCGTCGGCCGCCGTCAGGAGCGGCACCCGCCCGATGTCCTTGAGGAAGAGCTGAAGAGAGTCGGTCGTCTGCTCGACGGCCGCGACGGGACGCCGCGGGCGCTCGACCTCCTCGGAGAGCGTCGCGGCGCGCGCGCCGGCCTCGGACTGCTCGAGGAGCTCGACTCCGGCCTCCTCGAGGTGCTGGTAGACCTCCTCGGCGGCGTCGGCGTCGAGGCCCAGTCCATCGAGTACCTCGGCGACCTCCTCCATCCCGAGGAAGCCCATCTCCTGCCCGCGGACGATCAGCTCGCGGAGCTCACCGTCCCGCGTCAGCCCGGTCACTTGCTGCGTCAACATCCGCCTCCGTTCCCGCGTGGGGTGCTTTGTCTCCGTTGGGGGGCCGCGGCAGTGAGCCCCAGCGCAGGACACAGGCCCTGTCCGAGGCCACTCCACGGCAAACCGGCGCGAATGCCGAGCATCACGGTACCGCCCGCGCGACGGCTCGCCGGCCGAACCGAGACTATGTTAGGAGCCGGCCAAGACGTCAAGGGGCACATGGCCCATCGCGACGGGGATTCGACCGTCCTCACCGGTATCCGCACACCGGCCAGGGCGCCGGGCCGCTGCGCGCGTAGAGCATCGCCGCGCGCAGGTCCTGCTCCGACTCCGGCGCCGCGGCCGGGTCTCCGGCGCCGCCCACGCCCTCCCAGGTGCCCTGGTCGAACTGGTACTTGCCCCGGTACTGGCCGCTCGCCGACACCGCCCGCGGGTTCCCGCCCGACTCGCACTCGGCGATGCGGTCGAGCACCGCCTGGCTGGGCGCGCCGGAGACCGCGGTGGCCGGCCGCGGGGCCGTGGGCGCCGGCGCGGCGCCCGGCCGGGCGCGGTCGCGCACGGCCTCCTCGACCCGCCGCCCGGCCGCGTCGATCGCCGCGTCGCGCTGCCGCCGCGCCCCGGCGGCCTCGGCGCGGCGCCGCTCCTGGGCCACGAGCCCGTCGAGGGTGCTCTTGGCCTGCTCCAGCACGGCCCGGCGGCTGCGCAGCAGGCCGTCCATGCGCGCGAGCCGCGCGCCGGCCTCCCGCAGGGCCGCATCGGCGTCCTCCCGCTGGTCCAGAAGCTCGCCCCGCACCCTGGCAAGCCGGTCGCGCGCCTGCTCGACCGAGGCGATGATGCGGCCGTCGGCCGAGCTGATCGCCTCGAGCGACGCCTGCGCGTCCACCGCCTCGGAGAGGCCACCGGAGGACAGCACCACCTCGACCAGCGTCGGGGGCTCCTCCACGTAGAGGGCGACCAGGCGGCCGGAGAGCCGCCGTTGCGCGACGCCGTGCGCCCGCTCCGCCTCGCGCAGAGCGGCCGTCGTCTCCCGGATGCGCGCCCGCAGCGCCTCGACGCGCCCCTGCGCGGCGGCGTGCGCCGCTGCCGCGGCGCCGGCCTCGTCGCCGAGCCGCACGAGCTCCCCCTCCAGGGCCCGCACCTGCGCGCGCGCGCCGTCGATCACCTGCGCCCCGGGGCCGGCGGGCGCGGCCATGAGGCCGATCGCGGGGACCGCGGCCAGGGCGGCCGCGAGGGCCAGCACGGCGAGGGCGCGGCTCCGGCGCGGCCCGGTCGGAAGGGGGGAGATCAACGGAGAGGGCACCTCCTGGCGCGGGCCGGGGGCCCGCGGGCGCCGGACGGTACCACGGGCCCCGCGGGGCTCGCGACCCCTGACGGGGCCTGTCAGGGGAGGATCAGGGAAGCTCGGTGCGGGTCATGCGCCGGGCGGCGGCCCAGGCGGCGAGGGCCGCGACGGCGGCGAGGATCACGATCGCGGCGGGGGCCGAGGCGTCGGGGGCGTTGACGTCGATCACGCCCTCCACCGCGATGGCGCGCCCGTACGCCGCGATCGAGAAGCGGTCCGCGGACGCCGCGAAGGTGGCGATCGAGCCCTCCCACAGCAGGATGTAGAGGACGCCGATGACGACCGGCCGTCGCACCACCATCGCCAGCCACGCGGCGGCGGCGCAGTAGCAGAGGGCCGCCAGCACCACGCCCAGCAGCGGCCAGGCGATCTGCGCCGCGTCGGCCTCGCCGCTCAGGGCGATGGCGCCGGACGCCAGGACGGCGGGCACCAGCAGCGCCAGGGTGGCCGTCCAGGCGGCCGCGATCTTGGTGGCGATCAGGGTCAGGCGCGACAGCGGCGTGGAGGCGAGGTAGAGGATGGTGCCGTCCTCGCGCTCGTCGGCGATGGCGCTCGCCCCGATCACGACGGCGATGAAGGCCGTGATCGTCGGGATGACCAGCCGCTGGAGCATGCGGGCCCAGAAGAGCTCCGGCTCGATCTCGCCGGCCGACGCGAAGACCGTCGCGGCGATGACCGGCACCAGCGCGAGCGCCGCCAGGGCGAGGACCTTCTTGCCGGTGAAAAGACTACGAAGCGTAAGGCGATAGACCGGCAGGCTGATGCGGGGGGCGGCGGCGATCACCGGCCGACCCCACGGGCGCGCTCGTGCAGGTAGGCGTAGACGCTCTCGAGGTCGTCGTCGACCGGCTCGACCCGCCGCAGGCGCACGCCGGCGTCGCGGGCGAGGCGCGGCAGCTCGCGCCCGAGCCGCTCGACGTCGGCGGACTCGACGATCATCGCGCCGTCCTCGAAGCGCACCGACTCCACCAGCCCCGCCCCGACCAGCTCGCGGCCGAGCCCGCGGCCGTCGTCCGTGCGCAGCCGGATGCTGCGCGGGCGGTCCGCGATCAGGTCGCGGATGGCCTGGGTGGCGCCGCTCGCCACGAGGTGGCCGTTGACCAGGACCAGCACCCGCGGGGCCATCCGCTCGACCTCGTGGAGGACGTGCGAGGAGACGAGGACCGTCCGGCCCTCGTCGCCCAGGCGCGTGATGAGCTCCACGATGTGGCGCCGCTGGGCCGGGTCGAGGCCGTTGAGGGGCTCGTCGAGCAGCAGCAGCTCGGGGTCATGGGCGAGCGCCTGGGCCAGCTTCACGCGCTGGCGCATGCCGTGGGAGAAGCCGCGCAGCTTCCGGTCCGCCACGTCGGCCAGGCCGACCTCCTGGAGCGCCTCCGCGGCCGCCCGGTCGGGGTCGCCGACGCCGCGCAGGCGCGCGCAGAGGGCGACCATCGCGCGCGCGGTGAGGAAGGGCCAGAGCGCGTCGCGGTCGTGGGCGATGCCGATCCGGCGGTAGGTGTCCGGGCTGCGGGCGAGGTCCGTCCCCAGGACGCGCACCGAGCCCGTGCTCGGCGACGTGAAGCCCGCGCAGAGCTTGAGCGCGGTGGACTTGCCGGCGCCGTTGTGCCCCAGCAGCCCGGTGACGCCGGAGCCGAGCGCGAACGAGACGTCGGCGAGGGCCACGGTGTCGCCGTACCACCGCGAGACGCCGTCGAAGACCAGCGCCCGGTCGGTCACGCCTCGCTCCCGGGCCGGTAGCGGCGCAGCAGCACGACCGCCGCGGCCCCGACGACCACCAGGTAGGCGAGGGCGAACTCCCACAGCGAGTTGGGGATGTCGTCGCGCGCGTCCGGGAACAGCTCGCCGGCGAAGCCGATCGGCAGCGTCGACAGGCTGACGAGGTCGAGCTCCTCCGCGCCGTCGAAGGCCTCCTGCAGCAGGGCGGAGAGCGTCGTGGGCGCGACGAGCAGGAGAAGGTAGCCGCCGATCGCGAAGGCGCGGCGGCCGGTGAGCGAGGAGACGGCCAGCCCGACCATCCCGTAGTAGACCGCGAGGATGACGCCGGCGCCGACGATCCGGGGCAGCTCGGCCCAGTGGTCCTGCAGGTAGCCGACCGGGTGCTCCTCGAAGACGAGGATGCCGGCGTAGAGCACCAGCATCGGGACCATCGTCACCAGCAGGAGCGGCGCGATCGCCGCGATCACGCGGCCGAGTAGGTACTCCCCGCGGCTGACGGCCGTCGAGAAGTAGAGCTGCAGCACCCCGTCGCGCCGGTCGGGGCAGAGCAGCTCCGGCGTCGTGATGCCGGCGAACAGCAGGATCACCACCCCGATGATCGCCTGGTAGCCCGAGAAGGGCAGGGCGTCGGTGAGGTCGATCCCCGTCTGGTCGGCGAACAGGGCCCGCACGCCCAGCACGATCACGGCGGGCGCGACCGCCAGCAGGATGAGCGTGATCGGCACGGCCTTGGCCTTCCAGCCGCGCCGGGCCCCCAGCGAGCGCAGCGCGCCCCAGCGCGCCAGCGACGCCACGGCCGCCGCGCGCCCCCGCCGCTCGCCGGCGTACGTCCCGTACCGGACGTCGCGGATCTCGGCCTCGGCCGTCCTCGCCCCGGGGGGCGGCCCCGTCGAGCTCACTCGAGCGCCTCCACGAGCGCGTCCTCGAGCGTGGGCCCGGCCGGCCTCAGCTCGCGGAGGGCGATGCCGGCCTCGGCGGCGGCGTCGCGCACCCCGTCGAGCAGGGCGTCCTCGGGCGCGCCGCCCACGGCCACGCCACCGTCGCGGGGGCGGGCCGTGAGCCCGCGCGCGGCGAGCCGGTTCGCGAAGGCCTCGAGGTCGCCCGTGGCCCGCACCAGCACGCCGTCGCCGGCCAGGCCCTCCATCTCGTCGATGCGGCCGGCGGTGACGACGCGCCCCTCCCGCAGCACGACGACCGCGTCGCAGGTGCGCGTCACGTCCTCCAGCACGTGCGAGGAGAGCAGCACGGCGATGCCGAGCTCGCTCGAGAGCCGGCGCACGAGGGCGAGCATCTCCTCGCGGCCCGAGGGGTCGAGCCCGTTGGTGGGCTCGTCCAGCACGACCAGCTCGGGGGAGTGGACCAGCGCCTGGGCCAGCTTGGCGCGCTGCTTCATGCCGGTGGAGAAGGTGCGGATGAGGCGCGAGCGCTCCTCCTCGAGGCCCACCTGGAACAGCACCTCCGAGGCGCGCAGCACCGCGTCGCGGCGCGGCAGGCCGCGCAGCTCTGCCATGTGCACGACCAGGTCGCGCGCGGTCATCTCCAGCGGCAGGCAGTCGAGCTCGGGCATGTAGCCCAGCCGGCGGCGGACCTCGGCCGCGTCGCGGGCGGCGTCGACGCCGAGCACCGAGACCCCGCCCTCGTCCGGGCGCACGAGCCCGAGCAGGAGCCTCATGAGCGTCGACTTGCCCGCCCCGTTGGCGCCCAGGAGGCCGGTCGCCGGGGCGTCGAGCGCCAGGGTGACGCCGTCGAGCGCCGTCACCGCCCCGAAGCGCTTGACGAGCCCCTCGACCGCGATCAGGCGGGCGCCGCCCGCGACGGGCGCCGTGAGGGTGGAGGACTCCACGGGGAGCCCAGTGTAGGGCCTGCCCCGGGTCCCGACGCCCGGCTCCGCTCGCGCGGCGCCGGGGCCGGGTTAACGGTCAGTTCAGGCCGTCGCCGCGGGCTCGGCGACGTCCGCGACCTCGGGGGCGCCGTCGCCGCGGATGAAGGCCTCGGTGAGCTCGTGCGCGACGGCGTCCGGGTACTGCACCGGGGGGCTCTTCATGAAGTAGGACGACGGCCCCTCGAGGGTGCCGCCGATGCCCCGGTCCAGGGCGAGCTTCGCGCACCGGACGGCGTCGATCACGATGCCGGCCGAGTTCGGCGAGTCCCACACCTCGAGCTTGAGCTCCATGTTGATCGGCACGTCGCCGAAGCCGGTGCCCTCGAGGCGGATGTGGGCCCACTTGCGGTCGGTCAGCCACGGCACGTAGTCGCTCGGGCCGATGTGGACGTCCTTCGCGTCGATCTCGTCGTCCAGGATCGACGTGACCGCGTTGGTCTTGGAGATCTTCTTCGACTCGAGGCGCTCGCGCTCGAGCATGTTGAGGAAGTCGGTGTTGCCGCCGAAGTTCAGCTGCGACGTGTGGGCGAGCTTGACCCCGCGCTCGCGCATCAGGCGGGCGAGCTGGCGATGGACGATCGTGGCGCCCACCTGGCTCTTGATGTCGTCGCCCACGATGGGGAGGCCGCGCTCGCGGAAGCGGTCCTGCCAGTAGGTCTCGCGGCCGATGAACACCGGGATGCAGTTCACGAACGCGCAGCCGGCGCGCAGGATCTGCTCGACGTACCACTTGGTCGCGTCCTCGGAGCCGACCGGCAGGTAGCTCACGACGACGTGGGTGTTGGTGTCGCGCAGGATGCCGGCGATGTCGGCGGTCGGGCCGTCGGCCTTCGTGATGACCTCCGACAGGTACTTGCCGAGGCCGTCGTGGGTCATGCCGCGCTGCACCTCGACGCCCTGGTAGGGGACGTCGGAGAGCTTGATCGTGTTGTTGGGCTCGGCGAAGACGGCCTCGGACAGGTCGCGGCCCACCTTGCGGGCGTCGATGTCGAAGGCCGCGGTGAAGCGGATGTCGCGCACGTGATAGCCGCCGAGGTCCACGTGCATGAGGCCGGGCACGAACTCGTCGGGAGCGGCGTCGCGGTAGAACTCCACGCCCTGCACGAGCGACGAGGCGCAGTTGCCCACGCCGATGATGGCCACGTTGACGGTGTCGCTCACAAGCTTCTCCTCGGGTCGGGTCGCGTCGGTCCTGAGCGGACGCTAAATCTATTCGTGTTTTTACACTAATCGATGACTTGGTGTACAGTGCCCGGCGATGACGAAACTCGTCGGATACGTGCGGATCGGCCCCCGAGAGCGCGACGACGAGCGGCCCAGCCTGGACATCCAGCGGCGGGGCCTCGAGAACGCCGCGCAGGCGAAGGGGTGGGAGCTGGTGCGCGTGGAGGAGGACGTGCGCTCCGGGCGCAGCCTCCGGCGGCCCGGCCTGCGGGCCGCGCTCGCGGCGTGCCGCGCGGGCGAGGCGGAGGGGATCGCCGTCGCCCGGCTCGACCGGCTCACCTACTCGATCACCGACCTGGCCGAGCTGGTGCGCGAGGCGGTCGAGGGCGGCTACACGATCGTGTCGCTGCAGCCCTCCGTCGACATCGCCTCCGACGGCGGGCGCGCGGTGGGTGAGGTGCTCGCCGAGGCGGCGACGTGGCAGCCCCGGGCGATCGCCACGGCCGGGCGAGCGCTGACCGGACGGCCCGGACGGCCGTCCTCGACCCCGGCGGCGGTCGCCGAGCGCATCCGCGACCTGCGGGCCCAGGGCATGACCCTCCAGGCGATCTGCGACACCCTCAACCGCGAGGGGATCCCCACGCCGCGCGGGGGCGCCGAGTGGCGCCCCACCTCCCTCCGCTCGGTGCTGCGGGCCTAGCCGCTCAGCGCGTCGGGCAGGCGGCGCCGGCGCGGTCGACGTAGCCCTGCCACCGCTCCGCCGTCGCGCCGAAGCCGCGGTCGGGGTAGGCCTCGGCCAGCCGGCCGAGCAGGCGCACGTGGTAGCAGTGGTAGTTGAGGTCGGCGAGGTAGCTGCGCCAGGGGCGCCCGGGCGTCAGCAGGCCGTAGTAGCTCCAGGAGCCCGAGTCGTGGTCGGCGAGGTGGCGCTCGAGCGTCGCCGCCCCGCGGTCGGCGAGGTCGCGCGCCAGGGCGATGGCGGCCTCGGCCGCGGGGGACTCCGGCCCGGGCCGGTCGAGCGCCGCGGCCGTCCCGAGCAGGTTGAGCAGGGTGACCATGAAGCCGTTGAGGGCCGCGCCCTTCCAGGGGCTCTCGCCCGGGTAGGCCCGCTCGACGTACCAGGGGGCCGGGTCCTGGCCGGCGGCGGTCGCGACCAGCGTCCTCACGCCGCCGCGGTCGACGAGGACCACGAAGGACGCGAGCGCGTCGAGCGCCGCCCGCTCGAGGCGCGGGTCGCCGGTGCGCGCCGCGCCATGCGCCATGAGCAGGGCGACGCGGGCCTGGGCCATGGCCGAGGCCCCGGGGCGGATCGCGGCCGGGTCGTCGGCGACGTCGTAGTACTCCCAGACGAGGAAGCGCCGGGCGCCCGCCGCGCGCTCGACGCCCATCTCCAGCAGCGTCGCCGCGAGGGCCTCGGGGGGCACGTCGTCGTTGAGCCCCCGCCAGCGGCCGGTGGTGGCCACGGGGTTGACCGCGAAGCCCTGGCCGCCCCGGTAGGTCAGGATGACCCCGTCCGGGTCGCGCAGCAGCACCCGCCCGCCCGGCGACGGGCGGCGCGCGAACCACCACGCGTTGGCCCGCAGCGCCCGGGCGACCGTGGCCCGCCGGCCCGCGGGCGCCGGCGGCGCGCCGGGCGCCAGGTAGGCGCTCCAGAGGGCGAGCCCGCGGCGGATGTCGGCCTCCTCCGCCGACCCCGGGGCGGCCGAGGCGAGGGCCGTCGCGAGCGCGCGCCGGGCCGGCTCGTACCCGGTCGGTGCCTCGTCCGCCGGGATCGCGACGCCCGCGGGGGGAGCGGCCGGCGGATCGACCTGGGGCGGGGGAGGGGAGGGAGGCTGAGGCGCGGGTCGAGGGTCCGGGCACGGCCGGCGTCTCGGGCTCCGGTCGAGGCTCCGGCTCGTCGGGGCCCGGGCGCCGGCCGCGGCGCTCTGCGCCGGCTCCGGCACGGGCACGGGCGCCGGCGGGCCGGCGCCGCGGGGGGCTCGGCCGGCTCGACCGCCGGCGGGGGCGGCTGCAGGAGCGCCTCCTCGGGCGGGGCGGCGGGGACGGCCGAGGCGGCCGCGGCCGGCGGGGGCGGCGGCTCGCCGCGGCCGTCGAGCCAGGCCGCCCCGCCGAACCCCAGGGCCGCGGCGACGACGCCGAGGGCGAGGATGGCGGCGGCCTGGCGCTCGCGGGTCACCGGCCCCTCATACCACGCGGGCGGCTCCGTCCCGCGGCGCCGGTACGCTCCTCCGGTCGTGGCGACCGAGCCCCCACCCCGACAGGCCCGCGGCGGACGCGGGCTCGCCTTCGACTACGACCGCACCGTGGCGCTCAGCGACGGCGTGTTCGCCATCGCGCTCACGCTGCTGGTGCTCACGATCCCGGAGATCGAGTCCGGCGACGACCTCTGGGGCCAGCTCGAGGACAACCTGCCGGCCTTCGGCGCCTACGCCCTGAGCTTCCTCGTGCTCGCCGCCGTCTGGCGCCAGCACCACGTCTTCCTGCGGGAGGTGACCCGCATCGACGGCCGTCTGACCAGCCTGAACCTGCTGTACCTGGGGATCGTGGCCATCGTCCCGTACCCCACCGGGCTGGTCGCCGAGCACGGCGACGAGTCGGCGTCGGTCGTCGTCTACGCGGCCGCACTCGCGGCACTCACGCTGGTCGGGGCGCTCATGGTGATCTACACCCAGCGCACCGGGCTCGCGCCGCCGCGCAACTACCCGCTGTGGTTCAGCCTCACCACGCCGGCCGTCTTCCTGATCTCGATCCCGATCGCCCTGGCCGACCCGTCGGCGGGCATCTGGTTCTGGCTCGTCCTGATCCCGCTCGGGATGCTCGAGGGCCGCCTCGCCGGGCGCCCGAAGGCGCCCGGCGGCTGACGGCGGCTCAGCCCTCCTCGACCGCCGGCTTCGGCGGCGGGGCGGGCCGTTCGGCCGGCGTGGCCGTGCCGGCCGGCGGCTCGATCGTCAGGCGCGGCAGCACCTTGTCGAGCCAGCGCGGCATGTACCACATCCGCTCGTCCATGAGGTGCATCACCGCGGGGACGAGCACGAGCCTGATGACGAACGCGTCGATCAGGATCGCCATGCCGAGCGCGAGCCCGAACTCCTTGATGATGCGGTCCTCGCCCAGGAGGAACGACAGGAACACGACGGACATGATCAGCGCCGCCGCGACGACCACCCGGCCGATCGCGCCGATGCCGCGCGTGATCGCCGGCCGCGCCTTCGCGCCGTTGACGTACTCCTCGCGGATGCGGCTGACGAGGAAGACCTCGTAGTCCATCGAGAGCCCGAACAGGATCGCGAACACGATCACGGGCAGGAACGACTCGATGGGGCCGGTGCGGTCGAGGCCGATCAGCCCCTGCAGCCACCCCCACTGGAAGACCGCGATCAGGATGCCGAAGCTGGCGAACGCCGACATGATGGTGGTGATGGAGGCCTTCACGGCCACGACGATCGAGCGGAAGGCCATCGAGATCAGCACGAAGGTGATGCCGATCACGACCAGCAGGAAGAGCGGCAGCCGCTCGGAGATGCGCTGGGCGACGTCGTCGAAGGCGGCGGTCTGGCCGCCGATGAACGCCTGGGCGTCCTGGCCGTCGAGGGTCGCCGGCACGACATCGTTCCGCAGCTGCTCGACCAGGTCCTGCGTCTCGGAGTCCTGGGGAGAGGTGGTCGGGTAGACCGTGATGACGGCCGTGTCGCCGGCGTCGTTGACGTTCGGGTCGCTGACCGACTCGACGCCCGGCGTCTCGCGGAAGGCGTCCGCCAGCCGGTCGGCGGCCCCGGGTGCCCCGCCCTGGTCGACCGTCACGAGCAGCGGGCCGTTGAAGCCGGGCCCGAAGCCCTCGGCGAGGAGGTCGTAGGCCTGGCGGGTCGTCGTGTCGGGCGGGTTGGAGCCGGCGTCGCTCGAGCCGAGCTGCACCGAGAAGACCGGGATCGACAGGATCACGATCAGCGCGGTCGCGGCGATCGCCGACGTCCGGGCGTGCCGGGTGACGAAGCGGCCCCAGCGGGCGATCATCGTGCCGTCGGCCCCGGCGGTCGACGCGTCGCGGCGGCGGGTGAACGGCACCCGGCCCTTGTCGATGCGCGGGCCGAGCAGGCTCAGGATCGCGGGCAGCAGCGTGATCGCCGCGGCGACCGCCGTGACGACCGTGATCGCGGCGCCCAGGCCGAGCTTGGTGATGAAGTCCAGCCCGATCACGGCCAGCGCCGAGATCGAGATCGCCACGGTCAGGCCGGCGAACACCACCGCGCGCCCGGCCGTCGCCACTGCCGCGGCGGCGGCGTGCTCGCCGCTGAGGCCGTCGTGGATCCCCTGGCGGAAGCGGGTGACGATGAACAGGGAGTAGTCGATGCCGACGCCCAGCCCGAGCATCGTCGCCAGCACCGGCGTGATGGTGTTGAAGTTGGTGACCGCGGCGGCGAGCGTCAGCAGCGACAGCCCGAGGCCGACCGACACCAGCGCCAGCACGATCGGCAGCCCGGCGGCGACGACGCTGCCGAGCATGATCAGCAGGATGATGATGGCCGCGATCAGGCCCAGGAGCTCGCTGGTGCCGGTCGCGGGAGGCTCGGAGTTCTGGATCACCGGGCCGGTGAACTGCAGCTCCACCCCCGAGCCGGCGACGGCCGCCTCGGTGGTCTCCTTGAGCTGGTCGACGTCCTCCTTGGGCACGTCGAACGACTGCTCCGAGAACTGCACGTCCACGTAGGCGATGCGCCGGTCGTCGCTGACGTCGCCGCCGTCGCCGGTCAGCGGGTTGCCGACGTCCTCGACGCCGGGGACCGCGGCCGCGGCCTGGAGCGCGTCGCGGATCGCCCTGGGGGCCTGCCCCTGGGCGAGCGTCTGCCCCTCGGGGACCGCGAAGACCAGCTGGGCCGACTCGCCCGACTGCTGCGGGAAGCGCTGCTCCAGCAGGTCGGTCGCCCGCTGGGCGTCCGAGTCGGGGATGGTGAACTCGTCGACGAGGGTGCCGCCGATCGTGGCGCTCCCCCCGACGATCGCGACGGCCACGACCACCCAGATGGCGATCGTCCGCCAGCCGTGGCGCGCGCACGCGCGGGCCAGGCGGGACAGCGCCCCCTCGTGGCGGGGGCTCTCTGCGGTGACGGTGGGTCTCTCGCTCATGGGCACCTCTCCGACGAGCCGGACAGCGACGGCGGCGAATGTCTCAGAGCGCGCCCGGCGGTGAGTAAACGGACCAACAAGTCCGGGTAAAGGGACCGACAAAGACTCGCGAGCTCGGCGCGGCCCGTCTTCTCCGAACCTGCTCGCGTCGACGGGTGAGACGTCCCGGGCGGGCAGAACTCATCGCGGTCGAGCGAGAGGCGGCGCTAAGCTCGCCGCGGGATGTCCGTCACGACCACCCGCGCCGATGGCAGGCCCGCGCCGGAGCGCCGCGCCGCGCCGAGGATCCCGGTGGGCATCCCCGTGTCCGTCCTGCGCGGCGACCGGTCGTGCGCCGGGCTCGTGCTGGACGCGTCGCTGACCGGCCTGCTGGTCGAGCTGTCCGAGCCGCTGCCCTTCGTCGAGGCCGACGTCGTGGTCGCCCTCGTGCTGCCGGACGCCGGCCGCCACGACGTCGACGCCGAGATCGTGCGCCGCGCCCTCGCGGGCGACGGCAAGGTGCTGCTCGCCCTGCGCCTGGCCAGGCTGCGGCCGCGCCCGCTCGGGGCGCCGCGGAGGGCGCCGGGGCGCGCGCCGTCGGGTTGGCAGGAGAGGGACCGCCCCCGGGCGGTCGCGCTGGCGGAGCTGCGGGCCCTCGGGACGCGCGCCTACGAGATGGCGCTGGTGGACCCCGACGCGTCGGCCCCCGCGCCCCTCGTGGCGTGGATCGGGCGCCTGGCCGCCGAGCTGGAGGTCGCGCCGCCGCGCCGGCCGACGGCCTGTCGCGACCTCCTGACGGCGGTGTCAGACCTCAGCCGGGAGGCCCGCCGGGATCAGAGCCCGGCCCAGCCGCTGTAGTCGTCGTCGGGCCACGGGCTCGGCGGCTTGGGCGCCGGCGGCGGCTGCTCAGGGAGCTCGGTCGGGGGCACGGCCCCTCCACGGGTCGGCATCGGGATGTCGTGACGCTATTCGCCGGCTCGGACGGACGATAACGTCGGAGGCGCTCGCGGGGGCGGGGACGAGGGGGGTGGCGGCGTGGCCTACGCGATATCCGGGGAGAGCCGGCGCTGGCCCGACGGGGTCGTGCCGTACGAGATGAGCCCCGACTTCGACGCCTCGCAGGCGCGGACGGTCTCGCGCGCCGTGGCCCACTGGAACCGCACCACGGTCATGCGCCTGCGCAAGCGGTCCAACGAGGACGACTTCGTGATCTTCGCCCCGGCCGACGACATCTGCCAGTCGCCCGTGGGCCGCCAGGGGGGCGGCCAGACGATCGGCTGCGCCGTGGGCGACGGCTTCACGACGGGCAGCGTGATCCACGAGATCGGGCATTCCGTGGGCTACTTCCACGAGCAGCAGCGGCCCGACCGCGACCAGTTCGTGGACATCCGCGAGGAGAACATCGAGGCCGGCAAGGAGCACAACTTCGAGATCCACCTGGGCGGGATCATCCTCGGGCCCTACGACTACGGCTCGATCATGCACTACCCGCGCGACGCCTTCTCGAGCAACGGCGACACCCGGGTGCCGCTGGAGGACGTGCCGATCGGCCAGCGCGACGGGCTGAGCGAGCGCGACCGGAGCGGCATCAACGTGCTGTACGAGGCGCCGCACCTCGTCGTGGCCTGGGAGGACGACCAGCGCGAGAGCGGGCACGCCCAGGTGCTCTGGGCCGGGCTCAGCCGCTGGGGCAAGTACTGCTGGGGGCCGCTGCGGGCGGGCGGCGGGCGGGGCCCGAACGTGGACATGGACCAGGACCGCACGTGCGTGGTCGTCTGGCACGAGGGCGGCGGCGAGTCGGAGGTGCGGGCGCGCTGCATGACGGTGGACGGCGCCGACCGGTTCGACGAGCTCACCGTCTCGTCCGGGGCCGGTCAACACGAGCACCCCGACGTCGCGATGACGCCCAACGGCGAGTTCGCGGTCGTCTGGCAGACCGCCCTCGGGCAGGGGCGCCAGGAGATCCGGGCGCGCAAGCTCTACCGCGACGGCTCCGAGCAGGTGCCCGAGCTCGTCGTGAGCGACGGCGCGGCGGGCGTGCCGGGGGCGCCGGCGATCGACATGGACCTGCGGGGGAACTTCGTGGTCGTCTGGGGCGAGCTCGTGGACGAGGACCTCGCCGTCCGGGCCCGCGGCTTCGACTCGGGCGGCGGCGAGCGCTTCGGCACCATCACGGTGGCCTCGGGCCTCGGCGACCAGGACGTGTTCCCGCGGGTCGGCGTGGCCGGCGACGGGTCGTTCGCCGTCGTCTGGGAGGTCGGAGTGCGCGACCTGCGCCTGCGGCGCTTCGACGTCCGCGGCCAGGAGACGTTCGGCGAGATCGCCGTCAACGCGGCCCCGCCGGGCGCGCAGCTGCTGGGCGACGTCGCCGCGACGCCCGGCTGGGGCTTCGACGTCGTCTGGACCGACGACCGCAACGAGAACCGGATCGGGCAGATCCGCGCCCGCACGTTCCTGATGGACGGCACGGAGGGGCTGGCCGAGTTCACGGTCAACCCGCGCGGCGGCGGCGAGCAGCTGCGCCCGCGCGTCGCCGTCAACGGCCAGTTCCGGCGCTACGTGGTCTGGGAGGACGACGAGGACCGCAACGGCAAGTTCCAGATCCACGCCCGCGGCGTCGACCGCTTCGAGGAGGCCTTCCTCCGCACGCTGACGGTCAACCGGGCCTGGCGGGGCCAGCAGCGCCGCCCGGCGGTCGCCACCCGCTGAGGGATCCGTGCGCCGCCGAGCGCACGGGAACTGAAGTTATGTCGAGTTATGGGAGATGCCCTGACCGGGCCCGCTCCCCCTCTGCGGCCCGCTATCGCCCCGGTCGCGGAGGCAGCTGCTGGACCGACCAGGCGTTGCCGTCCGGGTCGGTGAAGAAGACGAACGAGCCCCACGGAAACGTCTGCACGTCGCTCACGGGCACGCCGCGGCCGGCGAGCTCGGCGTGGGCGGCCTCGGCGTCGTCCACGACGACCTGGATCGCGGCCGAGCCGGGCGGCTTGTCGGTGAGCCCCTCGCCGATGGCGATCGAGCAGGCCGAGCCGGGCGGCGTCAGCTGCACGAAGCGCAGGCCCTCCTCCTGCACCACGTGGTCCATGTCCAGGGTGAAGCCCGCGTTCTCCGTGTAGAAGGCCAGCGCGCGGTCCACGTCGGAGACCGGCACCGGGATGAGCTGGATGCGGAAATCCACGGCAGCGACCCTATAGCCTCCGCGCCCGTGCGCCTCACGCTCCTGCGCCACGCGACCCTCCGGGTGGAGACCGGCGGGCAGGTTCTCCTGGTCAACCCGATGCTCGACGCACCGGGGGCGCGGGCGCCGGTGCGCGGGACCCCCCAGGAGCGGCCCAACCCGCTGGTGCCGCTGCCCGTCGGCGTGCGCGAGGCCGTCAACGGCGTGGGCGCCGCGCTGGTCACCCACACCCACGTCAACCACCTCGACGCGGCGGGGGTGACGGCGCTGATCCCCCTGGGACTGCCGGTCTTCTGCCAGCCCGAGGATCTCGACGACCTCGGCCAGCTCGGGCTCGACCTGCGCCCGCTGCCCCGCGGCGAGCCGGTCGCGTGGGAGGGGCTCACGATCCACCGCACCGGCGGCCGCCACGGGCGCGAGGAGGCGATGGTGCAGGGCCTCGGCCCCGTGAGCGGCTTCGTCGTCGCCGCCGACGGCGAGCCGACGGTGTACGTCGCCGGCGACACGGTCTGGTGCCCCGAGGTGGCGGAGGCCATCGGCGCCCACCGCCCGGACGTGATCGTGGTGAACGCCGGCGGCGCCCGCTTCCTCGAGGGCGGGACCGTCACGATGGAGGCCGCCGACGTGGCGGCCGTCGCCGAGGCGGCCCCCGGGGCGCGGGTGGTCGCGGTCCACATGGAGGCGATCAACCACTGCCTCGAGACCCGCGCCGACCTGGCCGCCGCGCTGGGCGGGGACGGCGCCGCCGGACGGGTGGCGATCCCGGCGGACGGCGAGAGCCTCTGAGCGGGGCCTGACCGCGGCCTGGACGCGGGCGGGCCGCGGGGAGAGAGTTGGGCGCGCACACCGGGCGAAAGGGAGAACGATGGCCTCCAAGCACGCGGCAGCGGTCGACATCATCAACCGGGCTCATCACCGGCGTGAGCCGAACGAGCTGCTGGACCTGCTCGCCGACGACGCCGAGTACGTCCGCTACGACATGAACAACCTCGGGAGCCCGAGCACCACGTCGGGCAAGGACGAGATCGCCGTCATGATCGAGGACGTCTTCACCCGCGACATGACGCACGAGGTGCGCGAGGTGGTCGTCGGCGAGGGCCGGATCTCCTACATGGTCCTGTGCGAGTACCCGGACGGCAAGCGGGTCGTGGGCTCGTACGTCTGCGACCTCGACGACGCCGGGCAGATCACGCGCATCGTCGAGCACGTCAGCTGGGACGAGTAGGAGCCCGGCCCGCCTGGCGCGCACCCGTCCCCCACTCACCCGCGAGGCCGTCCTCGACGCCGCCCTGCGGCTGATCGACCGGTCGGGCCTGGACGCGTGCACGATGCGCGCCGTCGCGGGCGACCTCGGGGTCGAGGCGATGTCGCTCTACTGGCACGTCGACGGCAAGGAGGCGCTGCTGGACGGCGTCGTGGAGCGGCTCCTGGCCGAGGTGGACCCCGCCCCTCCCCCCGGCGACTGGCGCGCCGGGCTGGACGCGTTCGCGCGCGACTACCGCGCCGTCGCGCTGCGCCACGCCCGCGCCGTGCCGCTGCTCGCCTCGCGGGCGGCCGCGGCGTACGCGGCCGCCGGGCGGATGGCCGCCGGCGGCATCGCCGCCCTCGAGGACGCCGGCTTCGACCGCCCACGGCGATCGGGCGGCCCGCACCGTGGCGCGCTACGTGGTGGGCTTCACCCTGGCCGAGGCGGGCGCGCCGCCCCCGCCCGCGGCCCGGCGACCTGCCGCCCGCCCTGGCCGAGCTCCTCGACGCCGTCGCCCCGACCCCGGAGCTCACCCGCCTCGCCTCGACGGCCTCGAGGCGCGCCAGGAGGTCGCGGCCGGCATGATCCGCTGCCCCAGGCCCTCGGGCATCACCAGGTCGTGGAGGTCGACGGCGCCTTACGACGTAAGGGTACAGGTCAGCGCGGGCGGTTGCGCAGGCCCGTCGTGTCCACCGCCTCGAAGTCGCGGCCCGTGAGGCGCCCCAGGCCGTGGAGGTCGTCGTCGTCCCACCGCCGGTCCGGCGCGCCCGTGACGTACCACGGCGAGCCGTTGTCGGCGAGGATCATCCCGTAGCGCTTCAGCGCGAGCGCGACGGCCCGCGCCTGGGGCCCCAGGCCCGCCAGGGACACCGCCCTCCGCAGCCGCACGCGCAGGCCCATCGGCGGCAGGGCCGGGTCGGACGAGTCGCTCGCGGCGTGGCGCGCGGGGTACACGTAGGCGCGCCGGGTCTCCGGGGCCGTGAACCGCAGCGCGTGGCCGATGCCGCCGCCCGCGACCTCGTCGTAGCGCGCGAGGCCGGGCAGGATCGGCAGCCCGGCGGCGTCGGCGCTCGTCCAGCCGGCCGGGCGCAGCCGGTTCGAGCGGAGGTCGAACACGGCGCCCGAGCCGGCGCTCCAGGCGCCCCCGGCGCCGCGCTGCGCCGCGAACAGCTCGTAGAGCCGGCAGGCGTCGCGGTCGAGCATCAGCAGGTGGCGGTCCGAGCCGCCCTCGATCCGGGGCCGCGCGGGGATCGGGTAGCGCACCCGGTCAGATTCGCTGGCGTACTCGAACCGTACCGCCCGCCGCGGCGTGGAGCGGCGCACGACGTTGATGGGGATCCCGTAGCGGCCGGCGGCGCTGAAGTCCGGGTGGAGCCCGGCGTCGAGCCCGATCGAGGCGGTCAGGAGGTCGGAGTCGGCCCGCACCGGCAGGCGGTCAACCCGCGCGTTCCAGACGTTGCCGGGCGGCAGTATCGGGCAGCCGGGCGCGCCCGGCAGGGGCGCGCCGAGCGCCGTTCCCGCGCCCGCGAGCAGCGCGAGGGCGGCGAGGAGGGCGGCGCGGCGCGGCATCGGCGCAGTATCGCGTGCCTCTAGAGTTGGCGTCGTGCGCATGACGTTCGGCGTCTTCCTCGCCCCCTACCACCAGCCCGGCCAGAACCCGACGCTGGCCCTGGAGCGGGATCTCGAGCTGATCCAGCTCCTCGACCGGCTCGGGTTCGACGAGGCCTGGGTCGGCGAGCACCACAGCACCGGCTGGGAGACCATCGCCTCGCCGGAGCTCTTCCTGGCGGTCGCGGCCGAGCGCACGCGCCACATCCGCCTCGGGACCGGCGTGGTCAGCCTCCCCTACCACCACCCGCTGATGGTCGCCGACCGGATCGTGCAGCTCGACCACATGACCCGCGGGCGGGTCAACTTCGGCGTCGGCCCCGGCGGGCACCTCACCGACGCCCGCATGCTGGGCATCGAGCCGGCGCGCCTGCGGCCGATGATGGCCGAGGCGCTCGACGTGATCGTGCGCCTGCTCACCGATCCCGAGCCCTTCTCGTACCGGTCGGACTGGTTCTCGCTGACCGACGCCGTGCTCCAGCTGCGGCCCTACCAGGACCCGTACCCCCCGCTGGCGGTCACCAGCATGGAGTCGCCGGCGGGAATGGTGCTCGCCGGGCGCCACGGCGCCGGCGTGCTCTCGCTGAGCGTCGCCCGCGGTCCGCGCGGGCCGATCGACCTGCGCGCGCACTGGCGGGTGGCCGAGGAGGCCGCCGAGCAGGCCGGCCGGACCGTGCGCCGCGAGGAGTGGCGCCTGGTCGTGCCGCTGCACCTGGCCGAGACGCGCCGCCAGGCGCTCGACGAGGCGCGCGACGGCGGCGCGGCCCACGTGCTCGACTACACCGAGGGCGTGACCGGGCGCCCTCCGCCCGTCCCCGGCCCCCGCGACCGCGTGGTCGACCAGATGGTCGAGGCCGGCGCCTGGGTGATCGGCACGCCGGACGACGCGATCGCCGCGATCGAGCGCCTGCAGGAGCGCTCGGGCGGCTTCGGCGGCCTCCTGGTGGTCGGGCACGAGTGGGCCCCGCCCGAGGCGACGGCCCGCAGCTGGGAGCTGCTGGCGCGCGACGTGGCGCCCCGCTTCCAGGGCTCCCTCGCGGGGATCGAGGCGTCCAACGCGGTCGCCCGCGCCAGCGCCCCGCGCACGGGCGAGGAGCGGGTCGCCGCGGTCGAGGCCGCTCAGCGCGCGTACGAGGTCGACCGGGCGGGCTCGTAGGCTTCCCGGGCCCATGCGCGTAACGGCTCTGTGACAGATGCCCGCCCCGGGGGTCCCGGGGCTTGAGTAACGGGGCCCGATGGCCGACACCTCAGGTGATGGCCTCGACGGCCCCGACCCTCTCCCCCTCCCCGACGATCGGCGAGTTCCGGTCGTTCCGCCATCCGCTGGCGGACGGCACGTCAACCGAGGTCCACGTGGCCGCCTATCCGCGGCGGCGGGTGGCGATGAGCGTGGTCGCCCTCGGCGAGCCGGAGGCGCTCGAGAGCTGGTGCCGCCGGGCGGCGGTGGGCGACGCCCTCGTGGGCGGGTTCTTCGTCACGCCGGTGGGCACCCCGCTGGGGGAGCTGTGGGTCGGCGGCCTGCGCGTGCCGAGCGTGCCCTTCGACCCGCCGTCGGGGCCGGGCCGCTCGTGCGTGACGGTCAACGGGCGCCGGGTGCGGATCGACGGCCGCGGGCGCCTGCCGGCGGCGCCGCGCGGCGACCTGCTCCAGGCCGGGCCGCTGCTCGTGCGCCGTGGGCGCGCCGCCGTGCGCGACGGCGACGACCCCGAGGGCTTCTCGGCCGGGCGCGCGCAGTTCGACTCGGACATCTGCGACGGCCGCCACCCGCGCGCCGCCCTGGGCATCACCCGCCGCCACCTGCTGGCGGTGGTCTGCGACGGCCGCGCCCCCGGCGAGGCCGGCCTCACGCTGGGCGAGCTGGCGTCGCTGATGGCCGGGCTGGGCGCGCGGCGGGCCCTCAACCTGGACGGCGGGGGCTCGGCCGCCCTGGTCGTGGGCGGGCGCCTGCGCAACACGCCGCGCGAGGCCGAGGGCGTCGAGGTCCCCGGCGGCCGGCCTATCGCGACGGCGCTCGCGTTCGCCCCGCGCGCCGCCTCGCCGGGGGGCTAGCCACCTCCTCGTAGATCGCGACGACGCGCCGCGCGATCCCGGGCCATCCGAAGCGGCGCCGGGCGAGACGGCGCCCGTTGGCGCCCCTCAGCTCGCGCTCGCCCGGGTCGCTCACCGCCTCGACGAGCGCCGACGCCAGGGCGGCCTCGTCGCCGGGCGGGACCAGCCAGCCGGCGCGGGCCGGCGAGGCCGGGTCGGCGTCGATGAACGAGGGCGGCGCGCCGGCGTCGCCCGCGATCGGGGGCACGCCCATGGCCATCGCCTCGACGTAGACGAGGCCGAAGCGCTCGCCCGCGGACGGGACGGCGAGGACGTCGGCGGCCGCGAGCGCCCCCGGCAGCTGGTCGTGGCCGCCCCAGCCGGCGAGGAAGACCTCCTCGCCCCACCGCGACGCGGCCGCGACGTCGAAGGGGTGCTCCCCCTCCCACTCGCCCGGCGCCCCGCCCCACAGGACCAGCGGCAGCGGGCGCCCCAGCTCCTCGCGCGCCCGGGCGTGGGCGCGGACGAGCGTCGGGATCTCCTTGACCCTGGTGAAGCGGCCGACGAACAGCACCACCGGCGAGGCGGGGTCGGCCAGCGGCGCGAGCTGCTCCGGCGCGTAGCGCACCGCGCCGGGACGCACGTCGGCGGGCGACCAGCCGTGCGGGTCCTCGCAGAGCCGCCGGAGCCAGGTGGCGACCCGCTCCTCGGCCGAGGCCCTGTGCCCGTCGAACAGCCCCAGGTCGACGCCGTTCGGCACGACCTCGACCGCGTCCGCGGGCAGGTCGAGCGCCGCCGTCGCCTCGATGCGCGCCGGCTCCGACCCCACGAGCACGCGCGTCGATCGCGCGGCCCAGCGGCGCATCCTGTCGGCCCACGCGGGGCCGTGCTCCCAGGGCGCCCCCGCCGCGATGGCCGCGAGCATCAGGAGCTCGGTGCCGTGCAGGTGGGTGATCACCGGCAGGTCCGGCCGCAGGCCGGCGAGCGCCTCGTGCACCGGGGTGAGGTGGTGGAGGTGGGCCACCTCGACGTCGTCCAGCACCCCCGGGGCGGCCAGGATGCGCCGCCACTCGCGGGCGAGGTGCTCGGCGGCCGCGTCGTCGAGGGAGGCCATGACGCGGTCGGGCGCCCCGGGCCGGTCCTCGTAGGACGGGTGCATGGGCGGCGAGGCGGCCTGGGGGTCCGGCGCGCCAAGGGCGGCGTCGTAGTCGACGGCCACCAGGTCGAGTCCGGCGAAGAAGTCGCGCGCGTCGCCGGGCCCGCCGGCGGGGCCCACCGACCCCGCGACCACGCGCGGCCGAAAGCGGCCGTCGCGGGCGACCTCGCGCGCGAGGTAGCGCACCACCTGGGCCGACCCGCCCCGCGGAAAGAACATCAGCGCCTGCAGGGCGACGGGGGCCATGGCGCGGGACTACCCCGCGGGGCCCTCGTTCAGGCCGGCTGGGCTCGGCGGGCGGGGGATCCGGCGGTACACGCGGACCTCCTCCTCCTCGAAGACGAGCTCCCAGCGGTTGCTGCGCGCGAGCCGTAGGGCCGCGAAGCGGTAGCCGGGCGGCCGCAGGGTCGGCCGCTCCTGGGCCATGCGACGGAAGCGCTCGCCGTCGGCCACCACGACGTACTGGGCGTTCCCGATGCGGTTCGGGAACAGCAGGATGCGGCGGCGCTCGGAGAGGTGCGCGCCGGCGACGTTGACGGCCGAGACCCGGGCGTCGTCGGGGATCGTGTCGACCGCCCTCTGCAGGGCCCGGGCCTGGTCGTCCATCGTGAAGGCGTGGAGCGGGCTCCCCGACCAGCCCCCCGGTATCCAGCCCCAGATGGGCAGCGGCCCCTGGCGGGCGCCCGCGATCACCACGGCGGCGACCATCAGCCCGGCGACGAGGGCCGGGCGGGCCAGGACCCGGGCCAGGCGCTCTGGCCGCCCGCGCCGGCGCAGCCCCGCCAGCCCCAGCAGGGCGGCGGCGACGAGGAACGGCACCAGCAGGACGGCGTAGTGGTACTGCACCGACTGCACCGGCCCGCTGCTCGCGAAGAGGTTGATGACGAGCTGCGGGAGCGCTGCGGCGGCCAGCAGCGGCGCGGCGAGCGGCAGCAGGAGCAGCGGCAGGAGCAGCGCGGCGAGGTAGACCAGCCGCCCGGGGGTGGCGATGACGGCGGCGGCCTCCCACGGCCGCGTGAAGATCGTCCCCAGGATCTCGCTCGGGCTGTCGCCGAGCGCGGCGTAGCGGCTCAGGTGGGGGTTGACGCCGTCGATCGCGAAGCTGGGCATGATCACGCCGACCGCGATCGCCACCCACGCGAGCGCGCCCGCGCCGAGGACCAGCGCGGCCCGGCGACGGTCGCGATGGCGCACCCACATCCAGACCGCCAGGCCCGCCACGACCAGGCCGACCTGCTCCTGGGTGAGGCACGCCAGGGCCGCGCAGACGCCCAGGACGAGGTCGCGACGCTCCTCGATGGCCCAGATGCAGAACAGCAGCAGCGGCGCGGCGAGCGTGACCGGGTGGAAGTCGAAGAGGGTCGCGTGCTGGAGCGCCGGGTACAGGAGGTAGACGGCGGCGCCCGCGAGGGCCAGGCGGTCGTCGCCGAGCCAGCGCCGCCCGAGCCAGAAGGCCGGCAGCGCCCCGGTGGCCACGATCAGCGCCTGCGCCACCAGCAGCATCTCGGGGCTCGGCCAGGCCCACCAGAGCGGGGTGAAGAGCACCAGCACGAGGTTAACGTGGGCCCCGAGCCGGTTGAACTGGACCCCGGAGAGGTCGGTGGTCTCGAGGAAGCGCCCCTCGGCGGTGTTCCAGAGGGCCTGGACCATGTTCCCGAGGTCGAACCGGCCCGTCGAGAAGCTGCGGTGGCGCGCCACGGACAGCCAGGCGAAGACGCCGGCGTAGACGGCCATCATGGCGACGACGAGCAGCTGCGAGCGGTCGCGCGCCAGGCGCCTCCAGCGCCCCGGCGGACGGGCGGCCGGCCCCGGGACGGGCGCCGCCGGCAGGGGGGGCCGCCGCCGCCGTCCGGTGTCCTCACGGGGTTCGACGTCGGTGATCGGTCGAGCGGTCACGCGCCTCCCACGGCTGGCGCCCGCGCGCGGCGCGGACGAGATGACGGGACTGTAGAGGACGGCACCGGCGGGGCCGCGCCATCCCGACCGGCGCCGCTATCCTGCGGCGGTGCGGGTACGGGCCGCCCTCGCCCTGGTCGCGGCCGCGCTCGGGGCCGGCGCGCCCGCGGCGTTCGCCGGCGACGCCGCGCTGCGCGCCGCGTCCGATCGCGGCATGCCCGCCGTCGAGGCGGCCGCGGCACGGATGAGCCCGGCCGACCCGGGCTCCGTGCAGGCCCTCTACGACGCGGGCCGCGACCTCGACGAGGCGCTGGTGCGGGCGGCGCCCGCGGGGGCGGGGTGCCGGCCGCTGCTGGCGGCGGCCCGCCGCTACGCGGGCGCGCGCGTGGCCCAGGCCGAGGGCATCGACCGCCTCGACCTCCGCCGCAGCGCCGCCGCCGGCGGCCGGGCGCGTGCCGCCCGCCGGGCGGTCGCCTCCGCCCGAGCGCGCTGCCGCGGGGTCGCGCGCCCGGCGGCGCCCGCGCGCCTCCTCCTGGCGCCGGGGGCCGGGGAGGCGTTCTTCGGGGCGATCGCCGCCCGCGGGCCGGCCGCGGCGGACGCCGCCGAGGTGCGCGTGGACGGCGCCGTCGTCGGGCGGGTCGCCGTCGCCGGCGGCCGGGCGCGGGCCGGCGTCGCCGCTCCGCCCGGCCGCCACGACCTCGAGGTGCGCTTCCTCGCCGGCCCCCGGGTCGCCGGCCGGGCCCGCTCTCCCGGCGTCCACCTGCTCTCCTCCGCCTCCCGCGCCGCCGCGCCGGGGACGCGCCTCGACGCCGGCCTCTCGGCCCGCCTGGCCGCCGCGGCGCGCGCGAGCGGGCTGCAGGCGGCCGTCTGGGTCCAGGACCTGCGGACCGGGACGGTCGCCGGCTGGAACGCCGACGCGCGCTTCCCCGCCGCCTCGACGGTCAAGCTGGGGCTGCTGGCCGGCGCCCTGGCGCGGACGGGGCCCGGCGCGACGCCCCTACGGTACGACCTCGCGGCGATGGCGACGTGGTCCTCGAACCTCGCGACGAACCGCCTCCTGGACCGGCTCGGCGAGGCGGTCGCGCGCGAGGGCCTGGCCCGCCTCGGCGCGCGCTCGAGCACCTTCCCCGGGGGCTACATCGTCGGCACCGAGCTGCAGCCGGCGCTGCCGGCCGGGGGCGCCTCCGACCCGCCGCCGGCGGTCTCGGGGCGGGTGACGACCGCGCGGGACCTGGGGCGGGCCCTGTACGCGATCCACGCCGCCGCCGCCGGCTCGGCCGCCGCCCGGCGCGAGACCGGCCTGACGACCCGGTCGGCGCGTCTGGCCCTGGGCCTCCTGCTGTCGTCGGAGCAGGCGGGCGACAACCGCAGCCTGGTGGCCGGCGCGCTCGCGCCCGGGACCCCGGTCGCCCAGAAGAACGGCTGGCTGCGGGCCGCGCGCCACGGCGCGGCGCTGGTCTACGACGCGGCCGGGCCGCGGATCGTGGTGGTGCTGACCTACCGCGCGTCGGGGGTCTCCCGCGCAGGGGCCGCCGCGCTCGCGCAGCGCGCGGCCCGGCTCGCGGGCGCGGCGGTCAGCGCGGCGCCCCGAGCGCGGCGTGCGTGACCGGCCGGCGCCCCTGGGCGAGCAGGCGCTCGAGGAGGTCCCGCCCCGCCGTCCCAACCGGCGGGTGGAGCAGGTCCGCCGGGTGGAGGTCGAGCCGGACGACCGGCGCCCGGGCGAGTGCCCCGGCGGCGGCCCGCGCGGCGGCGGGCGACAGGGCGCGCCGCGCCGGGCCGGAGGCGCCGAGGCCGAGGCTCGGCAGGCGGCGTCGGCCCCCTTCCCAGGCCAGCGAGCCCCGGGTGGCCCACCACGCCAGGCCCGCCTGGCGGCACTGGTCGCCCGCTCCCGCCGGCTGGGCGTAGGACGGAGCGATGAAGCCCTCGGGGGACAGCCCGGCCGCGCGCAGCTCGGCCAGCGCCGTCCCGGATCAGGGCCGCCACCTGCGCCGGGCGGCGTCCGGCCAGCTCGGCCCCGTCGCGCCCGTCGGCGCGGGTGTGCGACCACCCGTGGAGCACGATCTCGTCGCCTCGGCTCGCGCGCTCGCGCGCCCACGCCCGGGCCGGCCCGGCCCGCCACGAGTCGCGGCCGCGGTAGCGCGGGACCAGCAGCAGGCTCGCCGGGCCCTCGACCGCCTCGGCGACCAGCGCGCGCCACTCCCCCGCCTCGGCGATCGTCGACGGCGCGACGTCGTGGATGGAGATCACGAGCGCCCTCACGCGCCCCCCGACGAGCCGCCGCGCCGCCGAGAGCGCGGTGACGGCGAGGAGGGGGTCATGAGGCCAGGCGCCGGTACACCTCCCACTCCTCCTGGAAGGTGCGGTCCCATCGCAGGTCGTCCAGCGCCGGCCGCGGGCGCGGCCCCCGCAGGGCGCGCTCGACCCCCGCGGCGAGGGCGGCGGGGTCGCCCGGCGCGACGAGCACCGCCCCGCGCCCGCCGAGGGTCTCCGCCGTGCCGGCCGCGTCCGGGGCCACGACCCGGCATCCCGCGGCGAGGGCCTCGAGGGGCGCCAGGCCGAAGGGCTCGGCAGGGTTCGGGTGGACGAAGCAGTCGGCGGTCGCCATCAGCCTCGCCAGCTCGCCCCGGGACGCGACGTGGCCCAGCAGCCGCAGCCGCCCCTCCACGCCGAGCCGACGCGCCGCGCGCTCCACGCGGCTCCGCGCGGCGCCCGCGCCGGCGACGGCGAGCACGGCCGGCCGGCCCATCCGCGCGAGCGTCGGCGCGAGGAGGTCGACGCGCTTCTCGCTCGACAGGCGGCCCGCGTAGAGCAGCAGCGCCTCCGCCGGAGCGGCCAGGCGGGCCCTGAGCGCCTCGTCGGGGCGAGCGGCGCGGAAGACGTCGAGGTCGACCCCGAGGGGCGCGGTGAGCACCGGCGCCGCCGTGTGGGGCGCCACCCACTCGCGGGAGGTCTCGGACGCCACCAGCACCGCCCCGGGGGCCGCCAGCGCCCGCCGCTGCACCAGCCCCAGGACCGCCGACGCGGGGGCCCTCATCCCCGCGGGCAGCCCCGCCGCCCCGAGGGCGAGGTCGGAGTGGCAGTACATCGCGACGGCCACGCCTCGCGCCCGCGCCCAGCGGGCGACCGCGCGCGGGAACGCGAGGGCGTCGTGGAGGACGACGACGTCGGGCCCCAGCGCCTCGAGCGCGGCGATGATCGGCGCGGGCCGCGGCGCGAGGCGGTACCCCCAGCGGCCGCTCGGGGTGCGCCCCCGCACCCTCAGGACGGCGCTCGCCGCGAGAACCTGGGCTTCGCTCCGACGCCCCGGTGACCACCGCGGCGTGGGGCAGGCCCCGCAGCCCGGCCCACTCGGCCTTGGCGCGGAGGTAGGTGCGGATGCCCCCGGACGTCGGCGAGTACCACTGGGTGACGTTGACGACCCTCACGCCGCCGCGCCGCGCGCGGCGCGCGCGCGGGGGCCGCCCGGCGGCGGCTCGCCCCCGGCGAGGCCGGCGTAGCCGTCGAGCAGGCCGTCGAGGACCTCGGCCCAGCCGGGGCGCCTGCAGCGCCCGCGCCCGGGCGCGGGCGCCCATCGCGGCCCGCAGCCCCGCGTCGCCGGCGAGCCGCGCGATCGCGGCGGCCAGCGCCGCCGGGTCGTCGGCCGGGACGACCAGCCCGGTCTCGCCGTCGGCGACGTGCTCGGCCGCGGCGCCCGCGCCGAGCACCACCGCCGGCAGGCCCGAGGCGGCGGCCTCGGTCACCACCTGGCCGAAGGTCTCCGTGGCCGACGGGAGGCAGAAGAGGTCCGCCGAGGCGTAGGCGGCCGCCAGGTCCCCGCCCCGCAGCGGCCCGACGAACCGGTGGGGCGTCCCGGCCAGCGCGCGCGCCAGCCCCTCCCGCGCCGGGCCCTCGCCCACGAGAGCGAGGCGCAGGCCGGGGAGGCCGGCCGACGCGCGGCGGAACGCATCGGCCAGCAGGAAGAGGCCCTTCTCGGGCGAGAGCCGGCCGACGTAGAGCAGGACCGTGCCGCCCCGGGCGCCGAGGCGCGCCCGCATGAGGCGCGAGCGGCGCTCTGGGCCGAAGCGGGCGGTGTCGGTGCCGCGCCCGAAGACGGCGATGCGGGCCGGGTCGATGCCGCCGCCCAGCAGGAGCCCCTCGGCCGTCGCGCGGGTCGGCACGTAGACGCGGTCGGCCTGGGCGTAGAACCACCGCACGGCGCGGTCGGCGAGGGCGGCGGCGAAGCGATCGCCGGTCAGGTCGAGGGCGTAGCCGGCGAACTCGGTGTGGAAGGTCGCGGCGAACGGCAGCCCGAGCGTGCGGGCGACCACGAGCGCGGCCAGGCCCACCGGCCCGGGCGTCGCGGCGTGGACCACGCGGGCTCCCGAGGCCTGGACCGCGTCGAGCACGTCCACGACCGACGGCACCCCCAGGCGCCAGGCGGCGTCGCCGTAGGCGGGCACGGGCATCCTGGCGACCGCCGGCAGGTCGATGTGACTCGGGGACGGCGGCACCCCGGATCCGCAGGTCACCACGGTCATGCGGCGCTCGGGGTGGGCGCAGGCGTGGGCGTCGAGCCGGCGCATGGTCCCCGCGACGCCGTTCAGCTCGGCGAAGGTGTCGGTGGCCATCACCGCGGGGACCGGGCCGGGCGCGGCCGGCCGGGGCCCGAAGAACTCCCGCCCCACGGCCTCGGCGAAGCGCACCTCGCCGGCCGAGTAGTAGGCCGCCAGCAGGTAGGGCAGCGCGAGCATGCCGGCGCCGGCCAGCGCCTCGGCGCGCCGGCCCAGCGTGCCCAGGCGGAGCCCCCGCGGGTCGAGCGCCCGGCGCACGAGCTCCTCGTGGAGCCATCCCGTCGCCAGCCGCAGGCGGGCGTGGCTCCGCTCGCTCCCGTCCGCGGCCCGCCCGAGGCGCCGGTAGCGGCGCACGAGCCGGCGGTCGGCGCGGATGCGGACCAGGACGTCCTCGCCGATGCCCGGCGCCGCGGCGGGCGCGGCGGCGCGGCGGCCGCGCCCTCGGCGGGCGCCAGGGGGTGCTGGAGAAGGTCGCCCACGATCCCCCGCAGCCGCTCCGGGATCGCGACCGAGCCCCGCTCGAGGTAGGCCTTGGCCGCCAGCGAGCCCACGGAGTGGGCCAGCGCCGCGGCGCTGCCGTGGCCGCCCTCGGGCCGCACCCGCCCGCCGCGCAGGTGGTCGAGCAGGTCGGCGGGCCCGCTGGTGGGGGGCGTCGCGGTCCACGTACTGGCGATGTCGTACGAGCCGTGGTCGTCGCTGCCGCCGGTCAGGCCGGGGGGCCCGTCCCCGCGCGCGACGATCCCGTGCTTCTCGGTGAGGCGGTCGAGCAGGTTGCGGCTCGCCGAGCGCGCGATCCGGGCGCCGACCTCGTTGCCTTCGCGGGGGCGTGCGCCGTTGCGCCCCTCCCAGAGGCGGAACAGCAGCAGGCACCGCTCGAGGTGGTCGGCGGTGAGCTCGCCCCCGACCCGGTGCAGGGGGTGGGCGAGCGCGTGGGGCAGCCCCGCGCCCGCGGCGTAGTCCACGAGCTCGTAGAGGTTCCCGCGCAGCCGGTCCATGTCCGCCCAGCGGGCCTCGTCGAGCCCCCAGACAAGGACGTGGACCGGCACCCGGTCCTCGGGGAACTCGACGGTCGCCTCCACGCCGATCACGACGTCCGGGTGGTGGGCGATCTCGAGCGCCCCCGCGATCGTGTTGTGGTCCGTGAGCGTGACGAGGTCCATGCCGCGCCGCTTGGCCGTGGCGTAGGCGGCCTCGGGCTCCGTGAACGACTCGGGCATCACCGCCTGGGTGAGGAACCAGCTCCCCGTGTCGGTCGACGCTCGCGAGTGCAGGTGGAGGTCGATCCTGCACTCGTCTGCGGGCCGGCTGGGCGCGTGGGGGCGCACGTCGGACCGGAGCGTGGCAGGGCCCGCCGGCGCCCGGGTTACACCGCCGTTGGCTCCGGAACGCCGGGGTCAGCGCCGGGCGGATGCCCCGCCCCGGACCGCGCCGGCCCGTAGGGTGCGCGGATGCCCACCCGACCGGCGGTCCTGGAGCGCTCGGTCGAGATCGCCGCGCCGGTCGAGGCCGTCTTCGAGTTTCACCTCGACCCCCGCAACGCGGCCCTGATCGCCCCGGCCGGGACGCGCGTCGTCTCGGTGGAGGGCGCCGTCCCCCTGGAGGCCGGGCACGTCGTGACCCTGCGGATGCGCGCGCGGCCGCTGCCGGTGGCCGTGGCGTGGACGGTGAGGATCGAGAGCGTGGAGCCCGGGCGGCGCATCGTCAACGTCGCCGAGCGCTCCCCCTTCGCCCTCTGGCGCCACGAGCACATCTTCCGCGCGCTCGGCCCGGACCGCACCCTGCTGACCGACCGGGTGACCTACCGCCTGCGCGGCGGCCGGTTGGGCGCCCTCGCCGGGCCGCTCGTGGGCCGCCGGCTGGAGGCGGCCTTCGCCGAGCGCCATCGCCGCACGCGCGAGCTGCTCGAGGCGTGAGCGCCGGCCCCGCGACGCTGGTCTGGTTCCGGCGCGACCTGCGGGTGGCCGATCACCCGGCCCTGCGCGCGGCGGCCGACGCCGGCCCCGTCGTCTGCCTGTTCGTCCTCGACCCGGCGCTGCTGGGCCGCCGCCACCACCGCGCGCCGGCGCGGCTGCGCTTCCTGCGCGCCGGCCTCGAGGCCCTCGACGACGCGCTGCGCGCGCGCGGCGGCCGCCTGGTGGTGCGCCACGGCCCGCCGGAGCGGATCGTCCCCGAGGTCGCCGCGGAGGCCGGCGCCCGCGCCGTCCACTTCGCCCGCGACGTCTCCCCCTTCGCGCGCTCCCGCGACGCGCGGGTGGCGGCGGCGCTGGCGGAGGCCGGCGTGCGGGTGCGGACCATGCCCGCCGACCTGGTGGCCGAGCCCGAGGAGCTGCCGGGGTCCTCGGGCGAGGGCTACCGCGTGTTCACGCCCTTCCACCGGGCCTGGCGCGAGGCCCACATCCCGGAGGCCGTGCCGGCGCCGCGGCGCGTCGAGGGCCCGGACATCGGCGGGGAGGGCGTGGGCCGCCTCCCCGCGGGCGACCCGCCGCTGCCCGCCGGCCCGGCCGCCGCCAGGCGCCACCTGGCCGCGTTCGCCCGCGATGGGCTCGATGGCTACCCGGACCGGCGGGACCTGGTCGCCGAGGACGCCACCTCGCGGCTGTCGGCGTACCTGCGCCTCGGCATGTGCACCCCCGCGCAGATCGGCCGGGAGCTCGGCCTGCCGGGACCGCTGTCAGGGCCTCGGGAGGCCTTCTGGCGCCAGGTCTGCTGGCACGACTTCTACCACCACCACCTCGCCCGGAACCCCGGGGTCCTGCACGCCGCCTTCCAGCCGGCGCTCCGGCGCGTGCGCTGGGACGACGATCCGGGCGGGCTGGCGGCCTGGGCGGCCGGCGAGACCGGCTACCCGCTCGTGGACGCCGGCATGCGCCAGCTGGCCGGGGAGGCCTGGATCCACAACCGGGCCCGGATGGCCGTGGCCTCCTTCCTGGCCAAGGACCTGCTGGTGGACTGGCGGCGCGGGGAGACGGTCTTCATGCAGGGGCTCGTCAACGGCGATCCGGCGAGCAACAACGGCGGCTGGCAGTGGACCGCGGGCACCGGCACGGATGCCGCGCCCTACTTCCGCGTGCTCAACCCGGTCCGCCAGGCCCGCCGCTTCGACCCGCGCGGCGAGTACGTGCGCCGCCACGTCCCCGAGCTGCGCGGCGTCCCGGACGACCGCATCTTCGAGCCCTGGACCATGACCGCCGAGGAGCAGCGCGCCGCCGGATGCCGGATCGGATCGGACTACCCGCAGCCGCGGGTCGACCACGCCGAGCGCCGGGAGCTCGCGCTCGAGCGCTACCGGGAGGCGCGGGGCGAGGGCTGAGACGCCGTCACCTCGGCCGGGAGGCCGAAGCGGGCGAACGACGCGGTCGAGCGGAACGCCAGCACGACCGCGATCTCGGCGCCGCGGAGCGTGAGGACGTCGAGCGCGATGGGCAGGTAGGTCCCGCTCTGCCGGTCGAGCCGGTGCCCAGGGCGACCTGCCCGTTGGCGCGCGTCGCGACGTAGCGGAGGCTGTCGGGCGGTCCGCTCGGCATGAGCCAGGCACGGGGCTCCCCCGGTGCTAGGCTGAAACGGTCCAGGGGAGCTGCCGCGGGCGGCTGAGAGGAGGCGAGTCGGCCTCGACCCTTGAAACCTGATCTGGGTAATTCCAGCGAAGGGAGGCCGCGGGGGCGGTGTCGGAGCTGGCGCTCATCGAGCGGATCGGAGCGCGCGCGCGGCGCCGGCCGGGCACCGAGCTCGGCATCGGGGACGACGCGGCGCTCCTGAGCGTCGGCGGCACCGCCGTCGTCACCCAGGACCTGCTGGTCGAGGGCGTGCACTTCCGCCGCGCGACCACGTCGGCCCGCGACCTGGGCCACAAGGCGCTCGCCGTGAACCTCTCCGACCTCGCCGCCATGGGCGCCGAGCCGGTCGCGGCGCTCGTCGGGCTCTGCCTGCCGCCCCGCGGCCTCTCCGAGGCCGAGGTGGACGACCTCTACGCCGGGATGGAGGCGCTCGCGGAGCGCCACGGCGTGACCGTCGCGGGCGGCGACGTCACCGCGGGCCCGGCCCTGGTGCTCGCGATCGCCGCCGTCGGCCGACCGAGCTCCGGCGTCGCCCCGGTGCACCGCTCCGGCGGGCGCTCCGGCGACGTCCTCTGCGTCACGGGGGCCCTCGGGGCCTCGGCCGCCGGGCTCCTGCTCCTGGAGCGGCCCGAGCTGGCCGGGGCGGTCCCCGGGCCGGTCGCGGACCGGCTCCGGGCGGCCCACCTGCGCCCCGAGCCGCGGGTCGAGGCGGGCCGCGCGCTGGCGCGGGCCGGCGCCCGGGCGATGCTCGACGTCTCGGACGGGCTCGCCCTCGACGGTGCGCGTCTCGCGCGGGCCAGCGGCGCCCGCGCCGTGATCGAGCTCGCGCGGCTGCCGCTCGCCGAGGGGGTCGCCGAGGTCGCGGCCGCGGCGGGCCGCGACGCCCTGCGGCTGGCCGCGTCCGGCGGCGAGGACTACGAGCTGCTGGCGGCGATCGCGCCCGCCGCGCTCGAGCCGGCCCGCCGGGACGCGCCCTGCCCGCTGACGCCGGTCGGCCGGCTCGAGCAGGGCCCGCCGGGCCTGGTCGCGCTCGACGCCGCCGGCGCGGCCGTGGAGCTGGAGGCCGGCGGGTGGGAGCACGATGTCTGAGCCCGAGCGCGCGCCGGCCATCGAGGCCCGCGGGCTGCGGCTCGCCTTCGGGGAGACCGAGGTCCTGGGGGGGCTCTCCCTGAGCGTGGCCCCGGGCGAGATCGTCGCGGTGGTCGGCCCGTCCGGGTGCGGGAAGAGCACCCTCCTGTCGGTGCTCGCCGGGCTGATCGCGCCCGATGCCGGCGAGGTGACGCTCGACGGCCGCGCCGACGCGGTCCGCCTCGGCGCCCTCACCCTGATGCCCCAGCAGGACGCCCTGCTGCCCTGGCGGCCGCTGCTCGGCAACGTCGCCCTGGGCCCGCGGCTGGCGGGCGCCGGGCGCGAGGAGGCCGACCGCGCCGCCCGGCGGGCCCTCGCGCGGTTCGGCCTGGCCGGGTTCGAGGACCACTACCCCCACGCCCTGTCGGGGGGGATGCGCCAGCGCGCGGCGCTCGCGCGCACCCTGCTGTCGGGCTCGCGGGCATGGCTGCTCGACGAGCCGTTCGGGGCGCTCGACGCGCTCACCAGAACCGACCTGCGCGGCGTGCTCGCGCGCGCCTGGGCCGAGGCGCGCCCGTCCGCGCTGCTGGTGACGCACGACCTCGACGAGGCGCTGCTGCTGGCCGACCGCGTCCTGGTGTCGAGCCCCCGCCCGGCCCAGATCGTGGCCGAGGTGGCGGTCGGCCTCCCCCGCCCGCGGGAGGCCGGCGACGTCGCCCGGCCGGAGGTCGCGGACCTGCGGCGGCGGCTGATGGACGCCCTGCGGTCGACGGGGGCCGTCGCGTGAGCACGGCCGACCGCATCCCTGCCGCCGCCGCGGAGGCGGCCCCCGTGCGGGGAGCGCCGGGTCGGACCTGGAGGCGGCGGCTGCCGCTGCTCCTGCTGCCGCTCGCCGGCCTGGCGGCCTGGCAGGCGGTCGTGTGGCTGGCGTCGCCGCGCGACTGGCTCCTGCCCTCGCCGGCCGACGTCGCCCAGGTGCTGTGGGACGACCGCTCCCGCCTGTGGTTCCACGCCGAGGCCACCATCTCAGAGGCGGCCGTGGGCTTCGCCCTGGCGGCCTCGCTGGGCTTCGCCCTGGCGGTGGCGATCGTCGCCTCGCGCGGCGTGGAGGCCGCCCTCTATCCCTGGCTGATCGCGAGCCAGGCGATCCCGATCCTCGCCGTCGCCCCGATCGTCGCCGTCTGGCTGGACTACGGGGCCGCCCAGGTGATGGTCGCCTTCGTGGTGGCCTTCTTCCCGGTCGTGGTGACCGGGGTCGATGGCCTGCGCGGGGTCGATCCGGCCCTTGGCCAGGCGGCGCGCACGCTCGGCGCGAGCCGGTCCTGGGCGTTCTGGCGCGCCTCCGTGCCCGCGTCCATGCCGTCGCTGTTCTCGGGCCTCAAGATGGCCGCCGTCTTCGCGGTCACAGGCGCCGTGGTCGCCGAGTACGTCGGCGCCGACCGCGGCCTCGGCTACCTCTCCGAGTTCTCCACCGCGGAGTTCCGCACCGACCGCAGCTTCGCCGCCATCGTCCTGCTCGCGCTGATCGGCCTGGCGTTCTTCGGCGCCGTGAGCGTGGCCGAGCGCCTCGCCCTCCCGTACCGGCGCCACGCCGTGCGCCCGTCATGGAGACCCCGATGAGACGCCGCCTGCGCTCCGCCGCCGCCCTCCTGGCCGTCGCCGCCGCCCTCGCCGCCCTCGCCGCCGGCTGCGGCGGCGACGACTCCGCGTCGGCCCCCGAGGGAGCGGAGAAGGTGGACCTCATCCTCGACTGGTTCCCGAACGCCGACCACGCCGGCGTCTACGGCGCGATCGACGAGGGCTACTTCGCCGAGGAGGGTCTGGACGTGAGCCCCGTGGTGCCGAGCGACCCGGCCGCGTCGCTGAAGCAGGTCGGGGCGGGCAGGGCGCCCTTCGCGATCTCCTACGAGCCCGACGTCCTGCTGGCGCGCGCCGCCGGCGTGCCGGTGGTGGCCGTCGGCGCCCTGGTCACGCACCCCCTCAACAGCGTGATCGTCCGCACGGACCGGGGCATCTCGCGGCCGCGGGACCTCGAGGGCAAGACCGTCGGGATCGCCGGCGTCCCGTCCGACCGCCCGCTCCTGGACGCGGTGGTCCGCGCCGACGGCGGCGACCCGGCGGCGGTCGAGACCAGGACCGTCGGCTTCACCCTGGGCCCGGCGCTGGCGGCCGGCAAGGTCGACGCGGTCATCGGCGCCTACTGGAACATCGAGCTCGTCGAGCTCGAGCGCCAGGGCGTGCCGGCGCAGGCCTTCCGGCTGGAGGAGCACGGGGTGCCCGACTACGACGAGCTCGTGGTCGTGACCAGCGAGGAGATCGCCCGCGACCGGCCCGAGCTGGTCGAGGCGTTCCTGCGCGGTCTGCGAGCGGGCCAGGACTGGGCTGCGACCGACGAGGCCGGCGCCGTCGAGCACCTGGTGGCCGCCAACGAGGATCTCGACCCCGACGTCGTCAAGGACCAGCTCGACATGACCGCGGAGCTGCTCTCCCCGCCCGACGAGCCGACCCTGAACGTCGACCCGGCCGAGTGGGCCGCGTTCGCCGCCTGGATGCACGACAACGGCCTGCTCGAGCAGCCGGTCGACGCCGGTCGGGCCGTCACCGACCGCTTCCTGCCGGAGGAGCCGTCGTGAGCGACGACCTGCTCGTCATCGGGGCCGGGCCCTGGGGGCTCGCCACCGGCTGGCTGGCGGCCCGGCGGGGCGCCCGCGTGACGGTGCTCGACGACGGCCGGCCCCCCGCCGCGCGGGTGGCCGCCGGGATGCTCGGCCACCTGTCGGAGGCGGCCGACGACGACGAGGCCCTCGACGCGCTGCTCGCGCGCGCCGCCGAGGCGTGGCCGTCGATGGCCGACGGGCTGGCGCGCGCCGCCGGGCGCGACCCGGGGTTCCGGCGCAGCGGCGCCGTTCTGGCGGCCTCGCGGCCGGAGCACGTCGCGATCCTGCGTCGCCGCCTCGAGACGATCTCCCGCCGGGGCCGGCCGGCGGAGTGGCTCCCGGCGTCGGCGCTGCGCGCCCTCGAGCCCGGGCTCGGCCCCGACGTGGCGGGCGGCGCCGACCTGCCCGAGGAGCACCAGGCCGAGCCGCGGGCCCTGCTCGCCGCGCTGCGCGCCGCCTGCGCGTCGGCCGGCGCGCGGGTGGTCGCCGGCCGGGCGCGCTCGCTGCTCGGCGGAGCGCGGGTGGAGGGCGCCCTGCTCGACGACGGCTCGGCCGCGCGGGCGCAGCGGGTGGTGCTGGCCGCCGGCTGGGATGCGGGGGCGCTGGCGGGGCGCGTGCCGGTGCGGCCGGTGAAGGGCCAGATCCTGCGCCTGCGCCCCGCGGCGGGCGCGCCCCTCCCGATCGCGCGGACCGTCCGCACGCCGTCGGTCTACCTCGCGCCCCGCGACGGGGAGGTGGTCGTGGGGGCCACCAGCGAGGAGCGCTCCGACACGACCGTCACGGCCGAGGCCGTGCACCTGCTCCTCGAGGAGGCGCTGCACGTCGCCCCGGGCCTCGGCGAGCTGGAGCTGGCCGAGGCGCGCGCGGGCCTCCGGCCGACCACCCCGGACGGCCTGCCTGCCATCGGCGAGGACCCGGAGAGCGGCATGGTCTGGGCCGTCGGGGGGCACCGCCACGGCATCCTGCTGACCCCGCTCGCGGCCGAGGCCGCCGTGGCGGCCGCGGCGGGCGAGCCGGCCCCCGGCTGGGCGCGGAGCCTCTCGCCCGCCCGCTTCGCGGGGGTCGCCGTCGCGTGAGGGTGCGGCTGAACGGCGGCGAGGCCTGGGGTCCCTTCCCGCTACCATCGCCATCGTGATCATGGGCCGCGCCGAGTTCGAGGACCTCGTCGCCGAGGCCATCGACGAGGTCCCCGAGCCCTTCGCCTCGGCCCTCGACGAGGTCGCGGTGGTCGTCGAGGAGCGCGGGCCGCGCGAGATGGGGCCCCTCTACGGCCTCTACCAGGGGGTGCCGCTCACGGAGGGGCATCTGCCCTCGGGCGTCCTGCCGCCGCGCATCTCGGTCTACATGCACCCCCTCCTCGACCACGTCCGCAGCGAAAGCGAGATCGTGGAGCAGGTGCGCATCACGGTGCTGCACGAGCTCGGGCACCACCTGGGCTTCGACGAGGACCGCCTCGACGAGCTCGGGTACGGGTGAGGCTGCTCGAGGCGATCGCATCGCGCCGCAGCGTGGGCCGGGTGCTCCCCGACCCCGTCCCGCGCGAGGCCGTCGAGGCGCTGCTGGAGGCCGCCGTCTCGGCGCCGAACCACCACCTCACCGCGCCCTGGCGTTTCGTCGTCCTGGCGGGCGACGCGCGCCGCGAGGTCGGCGAGGCCCACGCGCAGGCCGTCGCGCGGGCGAAGCCCGACCTGCCCCCCGCCGGCCTCGCCAAGGAGGCCGCGCGCCTCGAGCGGGCGCCGGTGGTGATCGCGGCGATCGCCCTGGGGGCGGACGACCCCGTGCAGGCGCGCGAGGACCGCGACGCGGTCGCGGCGGCCATCGAGAACATGCTGCTGGCGGCCCACGGCAGCGGCCTCGGCGCAATGTGGCGCACCGGGGTCATGGTCGACGAGCCCGAGGTGCGCGAGGCGCTGGGGCTCGGGCCGGGCGACGCGATCGTGGGGTTCGTCTACGTCGGGCGCCCCGCGGGGCCGCCGCCGGAGCGCCCGCCGCGCCCGGAGGTGGGCACGGTGGCCGCTTGGCGCGGGTGGTGATGCGGGGCTAGTCTGGCGTCCCAGCGGGGGCGGGCGGCGGAAGGGGGCAGGGATGGCCGAGACCGTGGCAGACCAGGTCTTCGTCCGCGTCGAGGCCCTGATGTCCGAGGGCTCGGTGGCCTCCCGATCGGCGGCGATCCGGCACGTCGCCGACGAGATGGACCGGTCGGTGTCGGCCACCTCATCCGCCTACTACGCCGGCGCGCGCAAGGTCCGCGAGGCCGACGACGCCCCCGAGCCCGCCGCGCCCGCCCGGGCGGGCCGCTCGTCGGGGCGGCGCGAGTCCGCCGCGCTCTACGCGGAGATGCTCCCGCTGGTCGAGGCGGGCGCCACGGTCCAGCAGGCCGCACGCCGCTTCGGGGGCGACGAGGAGCAGGCCGAGGAGATCGCCGCCGGGTTCTCGCGCTGGCTCGCGCGCCAGGGGGGCGCGGCCGAGGCCCCGCCGGTCGACGATGCCCGGGTGGCCGCGCTCGAGGCCGAGATCCGCGAACTGCGCAGCGACCTCGACCGCGCGCGGCGGGCGATCTCGCAGGCGCAGGGGATCCTGGAGGCCGCCGGGGAGTGACCCGGCGCCCGGCTCAGGCCGGCCGCTCCGGGGCGTTCTCGAGCCCGGAGATCGCGAGGCTGGCCTCGCCGCTGTAGCGCCGGTTGAGGTTGATGATGACCGCCGTCATCCCCTCCAGGATGAGGGCGTTGGCCAGCGGGCCGGCGTCGAGCGCCCGCGTGCCCGGGATCGCGGAGGTGAGCTCGATGACGGCCTCGCGGGCCTCCCGGCTCTTGCCGCACACGAGGACGTCGGCGTCCAGGTGGTGCCGCGCCAGCAGCCCCGCGGCCGGCAGGTTGTTGTAGGCGACGACCACCTTCGCCTCGGGCGCCAGGGCCTGGATGCGCGCGCCGGCGGAGCCGGACGGCAGGTCCTGCTCGGCGATCGCGCCGCTCTTTCCAAACCTGAGAGCGTTCACCACGGAGATCACGACCTTCCCGGCGAGGGCGTCGGCCATCGGCGGGATGGTCGCCTCGACGCCCTCCCAGGGGATCGACACGATCGCCATCTCGCCCTCCTCGGCGGCGGCGACGTTCTCGCGCGGCGTGAAGGTGCCCTCCGGCAGCGCCTCGGCCAGGCCCACGCACGCCGCGTCGGCCCGCTCCTGGCTCCGCGATCCCGCGATGATCTCGTGGCCCGCGGCCGCGAAGTTGATGGCGAGCCCCAGCCCGAGGTCACCGGTGCAGCCGAAGATGGCGATCTTCATCCGTCGTCTCCCCCTTCAGGGTGTGGTGTCGTCCGCCCGCCGCCGGGCGGCGTCGAGCGTGTTCGCGAGCAGGTATGCGATCGTCATCGGGCCGACGCCCCCCGGGACCGGGGTGAGCCAGCCGGCGACCTCCGCCGCCTCCTCGCCCGCCACGTCGCCGACCAGGCCGGCGTCGGTGCGGTTGATGCCCACGTCGATCACGGCCGCGCCCGGCTTGATCCAGTCGCCGCGGATCATCTGGGGCCGGCCCACGGCCGCCACCAGGACGTCGGCGCGGCGGCACAGGCCCGGGAGGTCGCGCGTGCGCGAGTGGGCCACCGTCACCGTCGCGCTGCGCGAGGTCAGCAGCAGGGCCATGGGCTTGCCCACGATCAGGCTGCGGCCGACCACCACGGCCTCGGCGCCCTCGAGCTCCACGCCCGCGCGGTCGAGCAGCCACATGATCCCGGCCGGCGTGCACGGGATCGACCCGGGCTCGCCGCGGATCAGGCGGCCGAGGTTGATGGGCGAGAAGCCGTCGACGTCCTTGTCGGGGTGGATGCGGTTGGCGATCGCCACCTCGGAGAGCTGGTCGGGGACCGGGAGCTGCACGAGCATCCCGTCCACGGCCTCGTCGGCGTTGAGCTCGTCGATGAGCGCGTCGAGCTCGGCCTGAGAGGTCTCGGCCGCCAGCACGACGCGGCGCGAGATCATGCCGGCCTCCTCGGCCGCCTTCGCCTTGCCGGCCTGGTAGATCTCCGAGGCCGGATCGTCCCCCACCTGGACCCCGACGAGCCCCGGAGCGCGCCCGTGGCGCTCGCGGAAGGCCGCCACGCCCTCGGCGACCTCGGCGCGCAGCTCCCCCGCGGCCGCCCGGCCGTCGATGATCGTCGCGGCCATCAGGACACCTTCCGCATGGGGGCGGCGCCGGCCATCAGGCGGCGCTCGGCGCCGTCCTGCGCGAAGCGGACCCTCACCAGCTCGCCCCCGCTCTCGATGGCCGTGACGACCCCCTCGCCGAAGGTCGCGTGGAGCACGTTGTCCCCGGTCGCGAGCGACGGCCGGGCGACGGGCGGGCCGGCGGGGCCGCCGCCCAGGGAGAGGGCGGGCCGTCGCGCCCCGGGCGGCTCGGCCAGGCAGTCGGGCGGGATCTCGGACAGGAACCGCGACGGCAGCCGGTAGTCGCGCCCGCCGTGCATGGCCCGGCTCTCGGCGTGGGTGAGCACGAGGGTGCGCCGGGCGCGCGTGAGGCCGACGTAGAAGAGCCGCCGCTCCTCCTCAAGGGCCTCGGGCGTGTCGGAGCGCACGTGCGGGAACAGGCCCTCCTCCAGGCCCGTGATCATGACGGTGTCGAACTCGAGCCCCTTGGCGTTGTGGATGGTCATCAGCGTCACCGCTCCGGCGGACTGGTCGACCAGGTCGGCGTCGGCCTGCAGCGCGACCCCCTCGAGGAAGCCCGCGAGGGTGGGCTCGTCCTCGGTCCCCTCGTACTCGGCCGCCACGCGCACCATCTCGTCGAGGTTCTCGACCCGGCCCTGGGCCTCGAAGGTCCCCTCCCTCACGAACGCGTCGCGCAGGCCCGACCGCTGCAGCACGTCCTCCACGATCCGATCCAGGGGCGCGCCCGCGGCCGCCGCCGCGCGCACGTCGTCGAGCAGGCGCCCGACCTCGCCGATCGCCGCCCGCTGCGCCGGCTGCAGCCCCGGGGCCTCGTCGGCGTGGCGCAGCACCTCGCCGACCGGCACGTCCCGGGCGGCCGCGAAGGCCTCGAGCTTGGCGATCGCCCCGGGCCCGACGCCGCGCTTGGGCGCGCCCAGCATCCGCGCCAGGCTCACGCCGTCGGCGGGGTTCGCCGCGGCGCGCAGGTAGGACAGCAGGTCGCGGATCTCGGCCCGCTCGTAGAAGCGCGGCCCGCCGACGACGATGTAGGGCACCGACCGGCGCACGAGCTGGTCCTCGACGGAGCGGCTCTGGGCGTTGGTGCGGTAGAAGACGGCCACCTCCGACAGGCTCAGGCCCCGCGCGAGGGCGCGGTCGATCTCCGCCACCACGGCGCGCGCCTCCTCGTGCTCGTCGCGGCACGACATGGCGAGGATGGGGTCGCCCTCGCCCAGGGCGGTCCAGAGGCGCTTGGGGTGGCGGTGCGGGTTGTGGGAGACCACCGCGTTGGCCGCGCGCAGGATCACGCCGGTCGAGCGGTAGTTCTGCTCGAGGGCGACGACGCGCGCGTCGGGGTAGTCGCGCTCGAAGTCGAGGATGTTGCGCACGTCGGCGCCCCGCCAGGAGTAGATGCCCTGGTCGTCGTCGCCGACCGCGACGACGTTGCGCTGCGGCTCGCCGAGCGCGCGCACCAGACGGTACTGGGCGTGGTTCGTGTCCTGGTACTCGTCGACCAGCACGTGCACGAACCGCTGCTGCCAGCGCTCGCGCACCGGCGGGCTCGACTCGAGGAGCTGCGCCGTGACCATGAGCAGGTCGTCGAAGTCCATCGCCCCGTTCGCGAGCAGGGCGTCCTGGTAGCGCCGGTAGGCCCGGGCCACGATCTCGTCCTGGAAGGACGCCGCACGCAGGTCCTCGGGCCCCTCGAGGCGGCTCTTGGCGTCCGAGATGCGCGCCTGGACCATCTTCGGCGAGACCCGCTTGGGGTCGACCTGGTCCTCGACCAGGCAGCGCCGGATCAGCCGGAGCTGGTCGTCGGCGTCGTAGATGGAGAAGTCGCGCGCGTAGCCGGCCTCCTCGGCCTCGCGGCGCAGGATCCGCACGCAGGCCGAGTGGAACGTGCTGGCCCAGATCGCCCGCGCCCGCGGGCCGACCAGCCGGCCGATGCGGTCGCGCATCTCGCCCGCCGCCTTGTTCGTGAAGGTGATGGCGAGGATCGCGTGGGGATCGACCCCCTCCTCGCCGATGAGGCGGGCCACCCGGTGCGTCAGCACGCGCGTCTTGCCGCTCCCGGCGCCGGCGAGCACGAGCAGCGGCCCGGCCCCGTGGAGGACGGCCTCGCGCTGCGGTGGGTTGAGGCCGTCCAGGAGGTCCGTCACCGCGGAAATCCTATCCCAGGGGTCCGACGCGACCCCGGCCACCGATGGGCAGAATGGGCCGGTGCCCGTTCGACTTCCGGCCCCACCCGGTCGACGCCCGCCTCCTGCGCGGCCGCCGCGCGCTGGTGACCGGGGCCAGCTCCGGGATCGGAGCGGGCGTGGCGCTCGAGCTGGCGGCGCACGGCGCCGCCGTGGCCATCGTCTTCCGCTCGGGCCGCGACGACGCCCAGGCGATGGCCGACGCGGTGCGGGCCGCCGGCGGGGAGGCGGTGGCGGTGCAGATGGACGTGAGCCGCGAGGACGACGTGCGGCGCGGCTTCGCCGAGGCGGCCGCCGCGCTCGGGGCGCTCGACGTCGTGGTGAGCAACGCGGGCGTGCAGGACCCCCACCTCATGGTCGACATGAGCCTCGAGGACTGGGAGCTCGTGACGGGGGTCAACCTCACCGGGAGCTTCTTGGTCTGCCGCGAGGCCGCGCGGGCGATGCTCGCGGCCGGCGGTGGGGGCGCGATCGTCGTCGTGACCAGCGTCCACGACCGGATGCCGTGGGAGCGGTTCTCCCACTACGCGGCCTCGAAGGGCGGCGCCAAGCTGTTCGTGGAGTCGATCGCCAAGGAGCTCGCCCCCCACGGGATCCGGGTCAACGCCATCGCGCCGGGCGCGATCGCGACCCCCATCAACGACCACCTCCAGGACGACGACGAGGCTCGTGGCCGGGTCGAGGCCCAGATCCCCATGGGCCGGATGGGCCGGGTCGACGAGGTCGCCCCGGCCGTCGCCTGGCTCGCGTCCGAGCAGGCGTCCTACGTCACCGGCGCGACCCTCCTGGTGGATGGGGGCCTCACCCTCTACCCGCCCGGGTCGGGATAGCCCGCGCGGCTAGATCCCGGACCCCGGGTTGAGGCCGAGGATGGAGGCGATCTCCTCCTGCACCGTCGGGAGGCAGTCCTCGTCGTCGTCGTCCGCCCGCGGCTCGGGGGCCCGCCCGGCGCGGAGGTCCTTGACCTCGCGCTCGAGCTCCCCCACGCGGCGCACGAGGCAGGCGAGCGCCTCGGCGACCGGGTCGGGCAGGCGCGTGTGCTCGATGTCCGGCTGGTGGACGTCGCGGGGCACGCGCTGGCCGTTGACGATCACGGGGCGGCCCGGGTTGCCGACGACCGTGGAGTTCGCCGGCACGTCCTTGATCACGATCGAGCCGGCTCCCACCTTGGCGCCCTCGCCGATCACGACCGGGCCCAGCACGCGCGCCCCGGTGCCCACGATCACCCCGTCCCGCACCGTGGGGTGGCGCTTGCCGGTCTCCTTGCCGGTGCCGCCCAGCGTCACGCCCTGGTAGATCGTGACGTCCTCGCCGATCTCGGTCGTCTCGCCGATCACCACGCCCATGCCGTGGTCGATGAACAGCCCCGGGCCGATCTGCGCGCCGGGGTGGATCTCGATGCCGGTCAGGAAGCGCGAGAGCTGGCTGACCAGCCGGGCCGGGAGGCGCAGGTCGCGCTCGTAGAGGGAGTGCGCCGCCCGGTGCATCCAGAGGGCGTGGAGCCCCGGGTAGCAGAGCAGCACCTCGGCCAGGGACCGCGCGGCCGGGTCGCGCTCGCGTGCCACCTCGACGTCGCGGGAGAACGACCGCGCCGCATGTCGGATCCCAGAGAGCCGCGGGCGCCGTGGCATGCGGGCTAGTATAGGCCCCCCTCGGCAGGAGGCGCCTTCCCTGAAACGGCAGAGGCTCAAGCTCACGTTCCCCGAGCCGCTCATCCAGGAGCCGATCATCTACTCGCTGGCGAAGCGCTTCGACGTGGTGACGAACATCCGCCGGGCGGACATCCGCGAGACCACCGGGTGGGTGCTGCTGGAGGTCACCGGGACCGAGCAGCGACTCGACGAGGCCCGCCGCCACCTCGAGGGCATCGGCGTGCGCGTTGACGACCTGGAGGCGTACCTCGAGTAGCGTCGCCGTCGCCGGGGCGTCGTGCCAGCCGGGGCCCTCCCCCACCGCACGGGCGCTCCGCCTGGACGGCCTGCGCGCCGAGGGGCCGGACGCGCTGCGGGCGCTCCTGGGGCAGCTCGCCGACCCCCCGTGGGACGCGGAGGTGGCCGACGGCGACCCGCTGGCGCCGATGCTCGCCGCCGAGGGCTTCGAGCCCTACGCCCGGGTGGCGGTCATGGCGCGCCCGCTCGAGGGCCTGCCGCGGGCGCCCTTCGTCCCCGGCGTGGCGGTGGAGCCCTACCGCAACGAGTGGGCCGACGAGTTCACCGCGGTCGAGGCGGCCGCGATGGAGGGCCTGGCGGCGTTCGCCGAGATGGGCCAGCCGACCGGCTACGAGGGGGCCGAGGGCTTCGACGCGATGGTCGCCGCGCGCGAGCAGGACGCGGGCCTGCGGGGCTTCGCCCAGGCGATGCTGCCCGAGGGCTGGATCAACTGGCTCGGCGTGCACCCGGACGCGCGCCGCCGCGGCATCGGGCGGCTCCTGGTGGCCGAGCTCGCGCGCCGGGTGGCCGAGGCCCGCGGCACCCACCTGGCGGCCCTGGTCGAGGCCGACAGCGACGGCCAGGCCTTCCTCCGCGCCCTGGGCTTCAAGGAACGGGGCGAGCGGCGGACGCTGATGATCCGCCGAGAGTGACGTGCGACAGCCTACGCCGGGCCTCTTCGCGCGAATATTCCGGCAAGCGCGCGGAGATCGGCGGCCTCAGCCTTGAGGCCCCGGATCAGTCATCGCGCCCTGCCGGACCTCTGGCGCGTGCGACCGGGAGCCACGGTCCCGCCGCGGCACGGCGGTCCTCCCGGGTCATGCCGAGAGGCCGGCGGCGCTCCGCCGCCCGGCGCGCACCGCGCCCCAGAAGCCGCCGGTGGGCTGGCTCGGCCCCTCGCCGGCGTCCGTGCCGGTGCAGAGCACCACGCCGGGTGTCCCGCCGTGTCGTGCCGTGAGGCCGAAGCGGGCCAGGGCGGCGCGCACGGCCGGGACCACCTCCTGGCCGCTCGTGTGCAGCGGGAGCGGGCGAGAGAGGCGGCCCTCGGGGTCGAAGCGGCTTTCGTCACGGCTGCTCCAGAAGACGTAGGAGCCGAGCCCCTGAGGTGCGTCCTCGGCGAGCTGGGCGGCCAGGGCGCGCCCGGTCTCGGCGGGGTCCGAGCCGCAGGCCTCCCGGGCCAGGATCCCGTACGAGGAGAGGTCGGCGAAGGCCAGCAGGAGCCGGTCGCGGTCACCGATGTCGATCATCGCCCGGCCTCGAAGCGGTGAGCCGGTGCGGGACGCCGGCGCGGGGTCACGGGGGCTGGCCAGCGGCGGCGCCTGTCGTCCGAGGGGTGCCCGACCCAGCCTGGGCCCACCGGGGTGAGCGAGGCGCGGGTCGCGTGGTGCCGGCGGGAGTGCATCGTCGTTCCTCCGAGGAAGCGGTGGATGAGAGCGCGGCGGGCGCGGTCCCGCATGGCTCGAGAGGGAGGAAACAGCGACCCGGTAGCCCGTCGGTGGGGCTCCCGGTAAGTGTCCGGTAGCGGCTCCCCGGGCGGGCTACCGCACGACCGCGAACAGCCGCAGCGCGTCTGCGTCGCCGGTCACGGCGGGCCAGAGCGTCCCGCGCTCGGCGAACCTCAGCCCGGAGCCTGCCACGAGATCCCGCACCGTCGAGGACACCAGGGCTTCTCCGGGGCCGGCCTGGCCTGCCACGCCGGCGGCGATCTCGACGGCGACGCCCTGCGGCCGGCCGTTGACCAGCTCGCACTCGCCGGTGTGGAGCCCCGCGCGAACGTCCATCTGCGCCTCGGCGGCGTCCAGCACGGCGCACGCGCAGCGGATGGCCCGCGCCGGTCCGTCGAAGCTGGCGCGCATGCCGCCGTCCGCGGCGTCCAGCTCCTGGCCGCGGAAGCGCGGCAGATGGCGGCGCACGAGGGCACGGTGGCGCCGGGCGAGCTCCTCCCCCTCCGCTGCCCCAGGCGTCACCACGCGCGTCGACAGCACGGTGGCGAGGGCGCGATCCGGCTCCCGCGCCTCGTCCCCGAGCTCATCGAGGAAGCGCTCGATCTCGACGGTCACTGCGCCCTGATCGCCCTCCCAAGGCAGATGGTCGGCGCCTGGCACCTCGATGATTCGCGCCCCGGAGATGCGCTCGCCCATGTAGCGGGTGGCGTCGCGCAGGTACTCGCCCGCCCGGTAGAGGACGAGCGTCGGCACCCTGATCGTCGGCAGCACCTCGCGGACGTCGATCTCCCGGTTCATCACGGCGAGCTGGGCAGCCGCGCCCGGGCTCGCGCCTCGCACGATGTAGGAGGCGTACCAGCGCACGGCCTCCTCGTCGTGTGCCACTGACGGGGCTCGCTCCTCCAGGAAGTGCCGGGCGATCGGCACGCCCCACTGTCCCGGGGTTGGCTCGCGCGAGCCCAGGTCGTCCTCGCTCCGACCCACCGGGTAATCGACCGCCCACATCCGGCGCGCGAAGGTTCCAAGGAGGACCAACGCCGCGGTGCGCTCTGGGTACGTGGCGGCGAACAGCGTGGCCATTGGTCCGCCCTCCGAGATGCCGATGAGTGCCGCCCGGCTACTGCTCGCCGCGTCCATCACGGCGCGCACGTCGTCCATGCGCTCTTCCAGGGGAGCGACGCCTCCCACCCGGTCCGAGAGGCCCGTGCCCCTCTTGTCGAAGAGGATCAGGCGGCCCATCGAGGCCAGACGGCGGTAGAAGACCGCAATCTGCTCCCGCTCCCAGCTCGGCTGGAAGCTGCACACCCAACCGTGCACCAGCACGAGGTCGAGGGCGCCTTCACCGAGCACCTGGAAGGCAATCGCGACCCCGCCGGATCGAGCGTAGCGGACCTCGGCCTCGGCGCTCGGCCCGGGCGGAAGACGAGTCCGGTTGGGACCATCCGAGCGCTCGGGGACCGCCTCGATGACGTCGAGCTCCGGGTCCTGGCGGAGCAGCCTCCGCTCAAGCTGCTTGAGCGACGCGGAGGGCTCGAGACCGAGCTGGTCGTCCAGCTCGCGCCGGAAGTCGCCGTAGGCGGAGAGGGCCTCGGCCTGGCGCCCCGAGCGGTACAGCGCCAGCATGAGCAGCTCCCGCAGATGCTCCCGCAGAGGCAGACGCCCGATCAGCACCTCCAGCTCGCCAACCACGTCGGTGTGGCCGAGCATGAGGTCCGCCTCGATCCGATCCTCCAGGCAGCCCTGGTGCAGCTGCTCCAGGCGGGCCGCCTCCGGTCCGGCAAAGGGCTCGGGAAACTCGGCCAGCGGAGGGCCGCGCCAGAGCGAAAGCGCCTCGTGGAGGCGTGACGCGGCCCTACGGGCGTCCCCGGCCAACAGCGCCGCTCGGCCCTCGGCACGCAGACCTGTGAAACGGGTGACGTTGACGTCGTCCGGTTCCACCTCCAGCGCGTAGCCGGGGGGCCGAGTGACCAGCACTCCGGTTGGGAGCACCCTGCGCAACCGCGATACGTGGATCTGCACCATCTTGCCCGCCGTGTCCGGCACGTTCTCGCCCCAGAGGTCGTCGATGAGGCGGTCAGCCGCCACGGTGCGGTTGACGTCCATCAGCAGACGGGCAAGGAGGGCGCGCTGCTTTCGCCCGCCAAGGGCGAGCGGCCTCTCGCCGTGCACCGCCTCCAGCGGGCCGAGGAGGCGGAATTTCATCGCCTCGTCCTTCGGCGAAGACGATCTCGTCTCCCACCTCCCTCACGGCCAGGCGGGCGCGGATCTTCTCGTCGGCCGGCTCGTGCACCACAGGGGCCGGCCTCGACCGGCCCCTCCGGGACCTCAGGCCGGGGCACTTGCACTGCGATCCGGCCCGCGGAGCACGTCTTGACGCCAACCACCTTGTCGTCGCGCGGCACGTGCACCTCGAAGCCCCAGAGCATCGGAGAAGCGCCCGAGAGCCAGCTGCGAAGGGGCTGGGCGTCCACTCTCGGGAGGCGACGCGACTCGGAAGAACTGTCCGGCGCCCTGGCTACGGCCCCCCCCGGTTGTCGCGCAGGGCTTCTCGACCGCTCTACGAATGAGGCGCTGCTGGGAGCAGAAAGCTCGCCCATGTTGACAGAGCCAGCGGCGGTTCAAGACAAGGGCCCTGCACCGAGGTCCGTCCACGGGCACCTCCAGGATCGCCTCCGCCGCGTGAGCAGCCCAGCCCCGGCTACCGCCGAAGAGAAGCCTGGCTTCTGAACGGCCTCTTAGCGGGCCCGACGGGCGGCCATCAGGCCCCGGCCGGGGGCCGATGGCCTCCGCCGGGCCCGCTAAGAGGCCCGGCGTAGGCTGTCGCTCACTCCGCGAATAGAGGCGTCGTGAGGTATCGCTCGCCGGTGTCGCAGAGGAAGGTGACGATCGTCTTGCCGGCCGACTCGGGCCGGCGGGCCACCTCGAGGGACGCCCAGACGTTCGCGCCCGCCGAGATGCCGACCAGGATGCCCTCCTCGCGCGCCAGCCGCCGCGACATCTCGAACGCGTCGTCGGCCTCGCAGACGATCACCTCGTCGTAGGAGTCCGTGTCGAGGACTGCGGGGACGAAGCCGGCGCCGATCCCCTGGATCTTGTGAGGGCCGGGCGCGCCGCCGGACAGGACGGGCGAGTCGACCGGCTCCACCGCGATCGCGCGGAACCCCGGGCGGCGCTCGGCGAGCACCTGGGCGACCCCGGTGATCGAGCCCCCGGTGCCCACGCCGGCCACCAGCACGTCAACCTCGCCGTCGGTGTCGGCCCAGATCTCCTCGGCGGTGGTCTGCCGGTGGGCCTCGGGGTTGGCCGGGTTCTGGAACTGCTGAGGGACGAAGGCCCCGTCGATCTGGGAGGCGATCTCCTCGGCCTGGGCGATCGCGCCCCGCATGCCGTCGGCGCCCGGCGTCAGCACCAGCTCGGCCCCGTAGGCGCGCAGCAGCGTGCGCCGCTCGACGCTCATGGTCTCGGGCATCGTCAGGATGCAGCGGTAGCCCTTGGCGGCGCAGACGAACGCCAGCGCGATGCCGGTGTTGCCCGAGGTGGGCTCGACCACGACGGACGCGCCGGGGGTCAGCTCGCCCGAGGCCTCGGCGGCCTCGATCATCGACAGCCCGATGCGGTCCTTGACCGAGCCGGCGGGGTTGAACGACTCGAGCTTGCCGAGGATCACCGCGCCCGAGCCGTCGGAGATGCGGCCCAGCCGCACCAGCGGCGTGCGGCCGACGAGATCGATGATGGAGTCGGCGACCGGCACCCGGGGGACCCTACCATCGGCACTGGCGGTCAGACCGCGGCCGCCGCCAGGGCCGCGAGGTCGGCCTGGGGGCGCGCGCCGAGGTGCGAGATGACCTCGGAGGCCGCGAGCGATCCGAGCGCGGCGCACTCGGCGAGCGGCCGGCCGTGCGTGATCCCGTGCAGGAAGCCGGCCGCGTAGAGGTCGCCCGCGCCGGTGGTGTCCACGAGCCGCTCGAGCGGCGCCGCCGGCACCTCCACCGTGTCGTCGGCGGTCACGACCATCGAGCCGTGCTCCGAGCGGGTCACGACGACGATCTCCGAGCGCCCGCGCACCGCGGCGACGGCCGTGCCCAGGTCGCGGGTCTGCGTGAGGGCGAGGATCTCCTCCTCGTTCGCGAAGAGGATGTCAACCTGGTCGTCGACCAGCGCCTGGAACTCGTCGCGATGGCGCTCGACGCAGAACGAGTCCGAGAGCGTCAACGACACGCGGCGCCCGGCGCCCCGGGCGGCCGCCATCGCCACGCGGAAGGCGTCCTTGGCGCGCGGCTTGTCCCAGAGGTAGCCCTCCAGGTAGGTGACGGCGCAGCGGGCGACGAGATCGGTGTCGATGTCCTCGGGCCCGAGCTCGACCGCGGCGCCGAGGTACGTCGACATGGTCCGGTGGGCGTCCGGCGTCACCAGGATCAGGCTTCGCGCCGTGGGGGGGCCGTCGGGCGCGATCGGCGTCGCGAAATGGACCCCCGCGGAGCGGATGTCGTGCTGGAACACGGCTCCGAGCTGGTCGTCGCGGATCTTCCCGACGTACGCGACGCGGCTGCCGAAGGAGGCCGCGCCCGCCATGCTGTTGGCCGCCGCGCCGCCCGACACCTCGACCCCGGGCCCCATGCGCTCGTAGAGGCCGTTCGACTCCTCGACCTCGATCAGGTTCATCGAGCCCTTCACGAGCCCCTCGGCCTCGAGGAACGCGTCGTCGCAGTGCGCGAGCACGTCGACGATCGCGTTGCCGATCCCCAGCAGGTCGAGCTCGGCGTCATGTGTCATGTGGTCTCCGTCTTTGCGGGCGTCCCCGCAACGCTCGTTACCCCGGCGTGAAGTTCCCACTGCGCTGTCCACACGGTGTGAAGAACTTCAGGCGGCCAGCCGGCGCAGCGCCCCGGCGAGCACCTGCGCGCCCTGCGCGATCTGCAGCGCGGAAGTGTACTCGTCGGGCCGGTGGCTCACCCCCCCCGCCGAGGGCACGAAGATCATCGCCGCCGGGCAGACCGTCGCCATGAAGACGCAGTCGTGGTAGGCGCGGCTGACCATCCTGGTCGAGGCCAGCCCCGCCTCGGCGGCCGCCTCCTCGATCGCGGCGATCAGGGCGGGATCCGAGGTCGCCGGCCCGTCGGCGTTGAGGATCTCGTCGGCGTGGCCGACCCCGCGCGACGCGGCGGCCTCGCGGGCCGCGGCGCGCACGCGCCCGAGGACCGCGTCGCGCCGGGCGGCGTCCACGTCGCGCAGGTCGATGTCCATGCGCACCCGCCGGGGGATGCTGTTCACGGCGCCGGGCTCGACCGTCATCAGGCCGACCGTGCCCACCGTGTCGTCGGAGCCGCTGCCGCGCGCCTCGCGGTCGACCGCCCGCACGACCTCGGCCGCGGCCACCAGGGGGTCGTGGCGGTCGGGCATGAGCACCGCCCCGGCGTGGCCCCCCTCCCCCCACAGCTCCACCCGGAGCGTGGCCGGGGCGGCGATGGCCGTCACGACGCCGATCGGGACCCCGGCGGCCTCCAGGAGCGGGCCCTGCTCGATGTGCAGCTCGAGGAAGGCCGCGTACGCCCCCCGCGGCAGGCGGGCCGCCTCCAGGTCACCGGCCACGCCCGCCGCCGCGCGGGCCTCGTCGAGCGTCGTCCCGTCGCCGTCGCGCAGCCGCGCCAGCCGCTCGCGGTCGACGACGCCGGCGAGGACGCGGCTGCCGAGGCAGCCCAGCCCGAAGCGCGTGGGCTCCTCGGCGGTGAAGCTGATGAGCTCGACCGGCCGGCGGGGCCGCACCCCGGCCGCGCGCAGGGCGCGGATCGCCTCGAGGCCGCCGAGCACGCCCACGACGCCGTCGAAGCGCCCGGCGTCGGGGATGGCGTCGATGTGGGAGCCCGTGGCCACCGGCGCGGCGCCCGGGTCCTCCCCCTCCCAGCGGGCGAAGACGTTGCCGGCGGCGTCCACGCGCACCCCGAGGCCGGCGTCCGCCATGCGCTCCATCAGCCAGGCGCGCGCGCGGAGGTCGGTCTGGGTGAAGAGGACCCGCGTCACCGACGGGTAGTCGCTGTCGGAGATCCGGGCCAACTCCTCGATCTCGGCCGCCAGGCGGTCGCCGTCCACCGCCGCCGGCCCGGTCACGCCAGCACGTCCCGGTTCCAGTCCTTGTAGATGAGGTACGTCGCGGGGCCGGCGCCGTAGGCGCAGCACCACTGGGGGCAGAAGGGGCCCATCCAGACCGCGTCGCCGGCCTCGAGCGGGTACCAGGAGTCGCCGAGGCGGTAGACCAGCGTCCCCTCCAGCACCAGCAGGCCGTGCTCCATGACGTGCGCCTCCACGAACGGCAGCGACGCGCCCGGGTCGAACGTCATGAGGTTGAGGGCGAGGTCGAGGGCGGGCTCCTCGGGCAGCAGCGCCCTCACGCGCAGGCTCGGGTCGCCCTGGAGGGGCAGGGCGAGGATCTCGGCCGCGTCGCCCACCACGAGCCGGCCCCGGGGGGCGCCCGCCAGGGGGGCGTACGGCTTGTCGATGACGCAGAGCCGCGCTCCGGCAGCCGACGCGAGGGCGTGGGGCTCGCCCGGCGGCAGGTACGCGACGCCGCCGGGGCCGAGGTCGTGCGCCCGCCCGCCGGCCTGGAGCGACGCCGACCCGTCCAGGACGTAGACCGCCCGCCCGCACCCGGCCGCCGGAGGGCCGGCCGCCCCGCCCGGCGCCATCGCGACCAGCGCCATCGAGAAGCGGGCGCCCATCGCGGGGGCCACCAGCTGCACGTGCTCGGCGCCGGACCACCCGGGCACCGGCCCCGGGACGTGGCTCTCGGGGGCGATCACGGCGTGGTCGCGCCGGATCGTCGTGCGGGCGTGCGGCCCGCTCACCGGGCGACCGCCGCGACCGGCGTCACCAGCCGGCCGGCGGCCGGGGCGCCCGGGTCGGCCCCCTCGCCCCAGACGGTCCGTCCGCGCAGGATCGTGCGGACCACCCGCGCGCTCAGGCGCCGCCCCGTGAACGGCGAGTGGCGGTGGCGGTACTCGAGGTCCGCGGGCTCCAGCGTCCACCCCTCGCCGGTCCGCACGATGGCGATGTCGGCGTCGGCGCCCGGCTCCAGGCGTCCCTTGCCCGCCAGCCCCAGCCGCGCGGCGGGGGCCGCGCCCACCAGCTCGGCGACGCGCGCGGGCCCGACGCCGTGGGCGGGCCCCTCGCTCAGCATCAGCGCCAGCGTCGTCTGCGCGCCCGAGATCCCGCCCCACGCCGCGAACATGTCCTCCCCCGTCTTGAGCTCGGGCGGCCCCGGCGAGTGGTCGGAGGCGACGAGGTCGACCGCCCCGGCCGCCACCCGCCCCCAGAGGGCCCGCCGCTCCGCGGATGATCGCAGCGGGGGGGCGCACTTGGCCAGGGCGCCGATGCGGGCGGCGTCGCCCTCGTCGAGCACCAGGTGGTGGGGGCAGGCCTCGCAGGTCGCGTCAACGCCGCGCGCGCGGGCCTCGGCGACCAGCCCGGCGCCCTCGGCGGTCGAGACGTGGACGACGTGCAGCGCGCAGCCGGCCTGCTCGGCGAGCGACAGGGCCAGGCGGATCGCCGCCAGCTCGGCCTCCGGCGGGCGCGAGGCGGCCCAGCCGGCCATGGACGTCCGCCCCGCGGCGCGGGCCTCCTCGGCGAGGCGCCCCACGATCTCCGGGTCCTCGGCGTGCACGGCGACCGGCAGCCCCAGCGCGGCGGCGCGCTCCATCCCCCTCCCCAGGGTGTCCGGGTCGGCGGCGGGGAACTCGTCCACCCCGCTCGGGCACATGAAGGCCTTGAACCCGACGACGCCCCGCTCGGCCAGGGCGTCGAGCCGCGCCGGATCGCCGGGCACCAGCCCGCCCCAGAGGGCGAAGTCGACCCGGGCGCGCCCACGGGCGGCCGCGACCTTGGCGTCGAAGGAGGCCGCGTCCAGGGTCGGCGGCAGGGAGTTGAGCGGCATGTCGCAGGCGCAGGTGACCCCGCCCGCGGCGAGCGCCCGCGTGCCGGTCGTGAACCCCTCCCAGTCGGCGCGCCCGGGGTCGTTGAGGTGGACGTGGGCGTCGACCGCCCCCGGCAGCACGAGCAGCCCGCGCGCGTCGATCTCCTCGCGCCCGCCGGCCAGGCCGGGACCGACCTCGGCGATCAGGCCGTCGGCCACGGCGACGTCCCAGGCATCGCCGCGGACCACGAGGTCGTGGCTCACGGCACCGCCTCCGCAAGGCGCAGCCGCATGATCGCGACGATCTCCTCGATCGCGGCCCGCCGCTCGGCCTCGGCGTCGTTGCCGAGGCGGCGCTCGTAGGCCGCCAGGATCTCGGCGACGCTGCGGCCCCGGACCCGCATCACGAAGGGGAACCCGAAGCGGGCCCGGTAGGCGTCGTTGAGGGCCGTGAAGCGGGCCAGGTCGGCCGCGGTCATGCGGTCGAGGCCGGCGGACGCCTGCTCGGCCGCCGACTCGGGCGTCAGCTCGCCGGCCAGCGCGGCGCGGCCGGCCAGGTCCGGGTGCGCCCGCACCAGGGCCAGCTGCTCCTGGGGCGGCGCCTCGCGGACGACCCGGGCGAACGCCTCGGCGACGGCCTCGCGCTCGGCGAACGGGCCGAGGGCCCAGGCCCGCTCCGCCACCCAGGGCGAGCCCTCGGCGACGCCCCCGAGCCGGCCGACGAAGGCGTCGCGGCCCTCCTCCCCGCTCACCCGATCCCCGCGACGGCGGCGGGGGTCAACGGCACGCGGGGCAGCTCGCGGCCGGTGGCGTCGCGGACGGCGGCGACCACCGCCGGGGTGGAGGCGATCGCCGGCACCTCCCCGACCCCGGTGAGCCCGTAGGGCGCGTGCGGGTGCGGGGTCTCGCTGATGCTCATGCGCACCGGGGGCATGTCGAGCACCGTCGGCACCAGGTAGTCCGTGAACGACGCGTTGCGCACCTCGCCGTCGCGCATCTGGATCTCCTCCATCAGCGCCAGCCCGAGGCCCTGCGAGATCCCGCCCTGGATCTGGCCCTCGACGGCCTGGGGGTTCATCGCGCGGCCCACGTCCTGGGTGGTGGCGATCTCGACCGCCCGCACCAGGCCGAGCTCGGCGTCAACGTCGCACACGGCCCGGTGGGCCGCGAAGGCGAGCGCCACCAGCGAGTCGCCCTGGCCGGTCTCCGGGTCGAGCGGCTGGGTGGGCCGGTGGCGGAAGACGGCCGTCTCCTCCACCGGGCCGTCGAGCAGGAGCGCCTCGAGCGGCGCGTCCTCGTCGCCCGGCGCCGCGCGGGCGGCGAGCTGTGCGCGCACCCGCTCGCAGGCGAGCCGGACGGCGCCGCCGCTCATCCAGGTCTGGCGCGAGGCCGACGTCGACCCTGCCGAGCCCACGCTCGTGTCGGCGGGCAGCACGACCACGACGTCAACGTCCAGCTCCGTGCGCGCGATCTGCTCGAGCACGGTCTCCAGCCCCTGGCCGACCTCGGCCGCGGCGGTCTGGATCTCGGCGACGGGGCCGCGGTCGTCGAGCGACAGGCGCACGCGCGCCGTGGAGTAGTCGTCGAACCCCTCGGCGAAGGCGATGTTCTTGAAGCCCACGGCGAAGCCCACGCCACGCCGGGTGCCCTCGCCGTGGGTGGTGTTGGACACGCCCCCCGGGAGCTCGCGCAGGTCCACGGGAGTGCTGCGGGCCAGGGGCGGCAGCGGCATCGCGCGGAGCTCCTCCAGCAGGCGGCGCACCGGGGCCGGCCCGTCCACGAGCTGGCCCGTGGGCAGGCGCATGCCCGGCTCCAGGGCGTTGCGGAGGCGGATCTCGACGGGGTCGAGGCCGATCTCGGCCGCCAGCCGGTCCATCTGCGACTCGTGGGCGAAGGCGACCTGCACGGCACCGAAGCCGCGCATCGCCCCGCAGGGCGGGTTGTTCGTGTAGGCGACGTCGGCCTCGATGCGGGCGCACGGGACGTCGTAGGGCCCGCAGGCGAAGGTCGCCGCGTTGGCGACCACGGCCGTGCTGCTCGAGGCGTACGCGCCGCCGTCGAGCACGATGCGGGCGTCCACGTACAGCAGGCGGCCGTCGCGCGTGGCCCCGTGCTCGTACTCCATCCGCGCCGGGTGGCGGTGCACGTGGCCGAAGAACGACTCCTCGCGCGAGTACGCCATCTTGACCGGGCGGCCGGTCCGCAGCGCCAGCATCGCCACGTGCACCTGCATCGAGAGGTCCTCGCGCCCGCCGAACGCGCCCCCCACCCCGGCCAGGTGCAGCCGCACCAGCTCGGGCGGCAGCCCCAGGCTGGCCGCCACCTGGCCCTGGTCAACGTGGAGCCACTGGGTGGCCAGGTGCAGGTCGATGCCACCGTCCGCGGCGGGCACGCAGAGGGCCGACTCCGGGCCGAGGAAGGCCTGGTCCTGCATGCCCACCTCGTACTCGGCCCGCACCACGACGTCGGCCTCCCCGGACCGCTCCCCGTGCCTGATGCGGACCCGCCGCAGCAGGTTGCCCCCCGGGTGCAGCGGCGGGGCGCCGGGGGCGAGCGCGGCGTCGGCGCTCGTGAGCGCCGGCTCGGGCAGGTAGTCGACGGCGACGAGCCCCGCCGCCCGGCGGGCCGTGTCGGGGTGGTCGGCGGCCACCACCGCCACGGGCTCGCCCTGGTAGCGCACCCGGTCGATCGCGAGCACGGGCTGGTCGGCGATCTCCATGCCGTACGTGGCCCGACCGGGCACGTCCTCGTGCGTGAGCACCGCCCGCACGCCGGGCACCGCCAGCGCCGCGCCGGTCTCGATCCCCCGGATGCGCGCGCTCGGGTGCGGGCTCCTGAGCGTGGCGCCCCAGAGCATCCCGTCGCGGCCCAGGTCCGACGCGTAGGCGAACTCGCCGCGCACCTTGGGCGCGCCGTCGGCACGGGCGACGCTCTCGCCGATCCGCCCGCGGCGGAGCGTGCGGGTCGTGCTCACGCCGCCACCGCCGTCGCGGGACGCCCGTCCTCGACCACCGCCCGGCCGCCGACCAGCAGGGCCGCGACCGGCCGGGGGGGTCCGAGCACGAGCGCCGCCACCGGGTCGGCGATGCCCGCCTGGCCCGGGCCGTCGACGCGCCAGAGGGCGATGTCGGCGAGCTTGCCCGGCTCCAGCGAGCCGATCTCGTCCTCGCGGCCGAGGCAGCGCGCGCCGCCCCGCGTCCCCAGCGCGAGCGCCCCCCGGACCGTCATCGCCGCCGCGCCGCCGCGGGAGCGCGCCGCCAGCAGCGCCTGGCGCAGCTCGACCGACAGCTCGCCCGCCTCGTTGGAGGCGGCGCCGTCCACGCCGAGGCCGACCGCGGCGCCGGCCGCGAGGAGGTCGGCGGCGGGCGCGATGCCGGCGCCGAGGCGGGCGTTCGAGGACGGGCAGTGGGCGACCGCGGTGCCCGTGGCCGCCAGCCGGGCGATCTCGGGCGGCGACAGGTGGACGCAGTGCGCCAGCCAGACGTCGGGCCCGAGCCAGCCGAGCTCGTCGAGGTACTCGACCGGCCGCACGCCGAACCGCTCCCGGCAGAATTCCTCCTCCTCGGGCGTCTCGGCGAGATGGGTGTGCAGGCGCACGCCCCGCCGCCGCGCCAGCTCGGCCGCGTCGCGCATGAGCCCGCCGGTCACCGAGAACGGCGAGCAGGGCGCCACCGCCACGCGCAGCATCGAGCCCGGCGACGGGTCGTGCCAGCGGTCGATGGCCTCCTCGGTCGCCGCAAGGACCGCGTCGCGGTCCTCCACCACCTCGTCGGGCGGCAGGCCTCCCTGCGAGCGCCCCAGATCCATGGAGCCGCGGCAGGGGTGGAAGCGCAGGCCCACCTCCCGCGCCGCCCGGATCGAGGCCCCGAGCAGGTCCCCCGCCCCCGGCGGGAAGAGGTAGTGGTGGTCGGTGCTCGTCGAGCAGCCGGAGACGGCGAGGGCGCTCAGCGCCGCGAGGGCGGCCTCGTGGGTCGCCTCCTCGTCGAGGCGGGCCCAGAGCGGGTAGAGGGCCGTGAGCCAGCCGAACAGGCCCTCATCCTGGGCGAGGCCGCGGGTGGCCCACTGCGAGAGGTGGTGGTGGCAATTGACCAGCCCCGGCGTGGCCAAGTGGCCGGCGGCCTCGAGGCGGCGCGCGCCGGGCGCGGCCGGGGGATCGCCGCCGCCGAGGTCCGCGATCCGCCCGTCCTCGACCAGGATCCAGCCCTCGCCGTGCTCGGTGCCGGCGTCGTCCATGGTCGCGACCGCGCAGCCGGACACGAGCAGGGCTCCGCTCACCGCGCGCTCCGGGCCGAGGCCAGGCGGACGGCGTCGAGGATCTTCTCGTACCCGGTGCAGCGGCAGAGGTTGCCCGCCAGGGCCTCGCGGATCTCGGCGTCGCCCGGCGAGGGGTCGCGGCGCAGGAGGTCCTCGGTGGCCATCACGAGGCCCGGGGTGCAGAAGCCGCACTGGACAGCCCCCGTGTCGACGAAGGCCTGCTGCACCGGGCCGAGGCCGCCGGGGGGCGCGAGCCCCTCCACGGTCGCCACCTCGCGGCCCTCGGCCTGCCGCGCCAGTACGAGGCAGCTGCAGACCAGCAGGCCGTCGAGCAGCACCGAGCACGAGCCGCACTCGCCCTGCTCGCACGCGTTCTTGGCCCCGGGCAGGCCGAGCCGCTCGCGCAGGACGTACATGAGGCTCTCCCCCTCCCAGATCGCCTCGGCCTCGCGGGGCTCGCCGTTGACGGTCAGTGAGAGCCTCACGCCCGCGGCTCCTCGAGGCACCAGGCGAGCGTCCGCCGGGCCAGGACGGCGAGCGCGTGGCGCCGGTAGGCGACGCTGCCGCGCACGTCGTCGATCGGGCTGGCGGCGGCCCCCACCAGCTCGCCGAAGCGGGCGAGCGCGGACGCCGGCAGCGGCGTGCGCCGCTCCCAGCCGTCGGCCTCCTCCAGGACGCCCTCGACGAAGGCCTCCGCGTCGGTCGCGCGGATCACGGTCGGGGCGGCCGATCCGATGGCGGTCCGGACCGTCCGGCCCGGGACGTCGAGGGAGACGGCGAACGAGCAGACGGCGATGACCATGGCGTTGCGCGGGCCCACCTTCGCGAATTGCTGGGGGCCGCGCGCGGCCGGGACGCGGATCGTCCGGATGAGCTCGTCGGGCGCCATCGCGTTGCGCTTCGGGCCGGTGCAGAACTCCTCGATCGGCACCGCGCGCGCACCGCCGGACGAGGCCAGCTCGACGGTGGCGCCCGAGGCCACGAGGGGCGGCAGGGCGTCGCCCGCCGGCGACGCCGTGGCGACGTTCCCGCCGATCGTTCCCCTATTGCGGATCTGTGGTGATCCGACAGTCCTTGACGCGATCGCCAGCCCCGGCAGCACCTCGGCCAGCTCGCGCACGGCGCGCGTGTAGGTGAGCCCGGCGCCGATCGCCACGTCCGCGCCGTCCCGGTGCCAGTCGTCGAGCTCGGCGACCCGGTTCAGGTCGAGGATGCGCTCGGGCCGGCGGCGGTCGAAGTTCAGCTCGACCATGAGGTCGGTGCCGCCGGCCATCGGCAGCGCCTCGGGGTGCGCCGCCCGCGCCGCCAGCGCGTCGCCGAGATCCCGGGGCTGAAGGGTGGTCTGCAAGGGAGAGGAGGATACGATCGGGCGGCGCGGATCGCGAATGGAGGCCGATGACCGAGTACGCCATCTCGTACGGCAAGGCCGAGGTGCCCGTCTACCGCCGCGGCGCGGCGGGCCGCGACAACGCGCTCCTCGCCGCGCACGTCAGCGTCGAGGTGCTGGGCGACAACTTCCTGCCCGCCTACACCGAGGGCGACAACTCGATGGTCGTCGCCACCGACAGCATGAAGAACCTGATCCTGCGCGAGACCGGGTCGTGGACCGGGGCGACGCTCGAGAGCCTGCTGCACCACCTGGGCGGCCGCCTGCTCGCCGACTACGCCCAGATGGCCGCCGTGCGGGTGTCGGCCGAGGAGATCCGCTTCGACCCGGCCGGGCCGCGCGGGACGCTGCACGCGCGGACCCCCGGCGACGCGACGACCGCCCTGCTGGAGCTGGCCCGCGACGGAGACGACGTCGCCATCGCGGATCTGCGGACCGCGCGGCGCGGGATCGAGCTGCTGAAGCTGACCGGCAGCGCCTTCACCGCGTTCGTGCGCGACGACTACACGACGCTGCCCGAGCGCCGCGACCGGCCCCTCTGGGTCGGCATCGACGTCGCCTGGCGCTACCGCGACCCGCAGGACGCCCTGGGGGGCGGGGCCCCGGGGACCTACGTCGCCGGCCCGCAGGTGCGCGACATCTGCGCGGCCGTCTTCGAGGACCTCGTCAGCGAGTCGATCCAGCACCTCGTCCACGCCATGGGCGCGCGGCTGCTCGAGCTGCTGCCCGGGCTGGCCGAGGTCTCGTTCGAGGCGCGCAACCTCACCCGCGACCCGGTGGTCGAGGGGGTCGTCGACACCGACCCCTTTCCCGCGTACGGCACGATCACCCTGACCATGCGCCGGTGAGCGGCCGGCTCACCACGCACGTGCTCGACACCGCCGCCGGGCGCCCGGCCGCCGGCGTGCCCGTGACGCTGAGCCGCGAGGGCGCGGAGGTCGCGAAGGCGGTGACCAACGCCGACGGCCGCACCGATGCCCCCCTGCTCGAGGGCGAGGCCTTCGTCCCCGGCGTCTACGAGCTGAGGTTCGACGTCCGCGCCTACTTCGCGTCCAGCCCGGGCTTCCTCGACGAGGTGCCGGTGCGCTTCACCGTGAGGGACGCCGGGCAGCGCGTACCACGTCCCGCTGCCTCGGTCTCCCCCTGGTCCTACAGCACCTACCGGCGGCTCGTAGCGCGCGCGTCCTACTGGCGCTCGTAGGGGATCCCGATCGCCGCGGGCGGGCGCGGGCGGCCGACGACGCCGGCCACCGCGATCAGCGTCAGCACGTACGGCAGCGTCTCGAACAGGACCGCGAGGGAGCCGGAGTAGACCGGGAGACGATCGGCGATGGCGCTGGAGAGGCCGAAGAGCAGGCACGCGAGGAACAGGCCCTTCGGGCGCCAGTTGCCGAAGATGAGCGCGGCGAGGGCGATGAAGCCGGCGCCCGCGGTCATCTTCTCGCTGAACGAGTTGAGGAAGCCGATCGAGAGGAACGCGCCGCCGAGCCCCGCGAGGACGCCGGAGAGGATCACGGCCGTGTAGCGGATCCGGTAGACCGAGAGGCCGACGGTCTCCGCGGCCCGGGGGTGCTCGCCCGCCGAGCGCAGGTGCAGCCCGAACGGCGTCCGGAAGATGGCGTAGTACGCGGCGATGAGCAGTATGAACGCGACCCAGATCATCAGGTTCAGGCTCCCGAACGCCTCTCCGATGAACGGCACCCCGTCGAGGAAGCCCAGCTCGACGTCGGGGATCGCCGGGATGTCGCCGGGCGTGCCCTCCGGGCCGTAGATGTCGACGAACAGGTAGCCGGTGAGGCCGATGGCGAGGAACCACACCGCCAGTCCCGCTCAGGATCTGGTCGGCGCGCAGGTGGATCGAGATGACGGCGTGGATCAGGGCGAGCAGCCCGCCGGCGACGGCGGCCAGCAGCACCCCCGCCTGCCAGGACCCGAGCTTGTCCGCCCCCAGGATCCCGAAGAAGCAGCCCATGAGGAGCATGCCCTCGAGCCCGATGTTCACCACCCCGCTGCGCTCGGAGAACATGCCGCCGACCGCCGCGAAGATCAGCGGGGTCGCGTACCGGAGCATCGAGGCCGTCAGGGCCCCCCACACGAACACGGCCTCGAGGTTCGCCACGCTGGAGATCGTGGCCGCGACGCCCAGCGCCCCGAGCGCGAGCGCCAGCACCATCGCCGTGATCCCGAGGCGGCGGCGGCCCCTCCACGCCGTCCACGCCCCCAGCGCGAGCGCCGCCGCCGCGATCGCGATCGGCACCGCGGCCTGCCGCGCCGACACCGGCGGCACGGCGATCCAGAACGCGACGATCGCGAGGGCGATCCCCGCGATGCCCGTCGCCTGAGCGCCCCGCGGAACGCGCGCCAGCGCCCAGTCGCGGGTCCGATCCAGCAACGAGGGGCCGGGCGGGCGGGCGTGGTGCTCCGCCACGACGAGGCGGGCAGCGGACTCGCGTGGCACGCGATGCCGGCGCGGCAGGCGCGGGCGCGGCAGGCCCCTGCGCCTCCAGATGGAGATGACCAGGACGTCGGCTCCGATGAACAGCACGACGAGGCCCAGAATCTGCAGGGTGAGGTTTCCGGCGAGGCTGGGGTCGAAGACGTCCGGGTCGAGGCTCCGCGTCGAGGTGCCGTAGAGGAGGGCGCCGAAGAGCAGCGCGGCGAACGCCACCCCGACGGCGGTGTTGCGCCCGAGCAGGGCCACGGCGATGCCGATGTAGCCGATGTACGACGCCTGGATGTCGAGGACGCCGATCCGGAACTGCCACCCGAGGATGTCCATCGCGCCGCCGAGGCCTGCGAAGGCGCCGGAGATCGCCATCGCCAGGAAGTAGCTCTTGGCGACGCTGATGCCGCCGTAGCGGGCCGCCTCGGGGTTGCGGCCCACGGCCCGCACCCGGAAGCCGAGGGTCGTGCGCGACAGGATCAGCCAGTAGGCCACAAGGGCGCCGATGGCGATGAAGATGCCGATGTGGAGGCCCTGGAGGACCGGGTTGCCCCAGAACACGGGGAGCCGCGCCGACTCGACCACGTCGTTCGAGATCGGCACCGAGCCCTCGGGCTGCAGCGGGCCGCCGAACCCGAAGAGGTAGCTGCCCACCCAGTAGGCGATCCAGTTGAGCATGATCGTGGTGATCACCTCGTGCGCGCCGACCGTCGCCTTCAGGAAGCCCGCGATGCCGGCCCATGCGGCGCCCGCCAGCGCCGCCAGCACGATCGCGATGGCGATGTGGGCCGGGCCGGCGAGGTCGGCCCACGACGACCCCACCCAGACCGAGACGATGACGCCCATGGTCCACTGACCCTGGCCGCCGATGTTGAACAGGCCGCAGCGGAAGGCGAACGCCACCGCCAGGCCCGTGAAGATCAGCGTGGTCGTGAGGAGGAGCGTCTGCTGCAGGTTGAAGGCGGCGGCCTCGCGCTCGCTGCCGGTCACCCAGGGGAAGAGCCAGTTGAGGCCGGTCCCGTTGAAGATGCCCTGGTACGTCGTCAAGCGGGTTGTGGCCGGTCGCCAGCCACCACCACTCCGCCGATCAGGAAGGCCAGGATCGTCGTGATGATCGACGTGATGGCGCCGCCGGTCTCCGGCGCGAGCCAGCGCTGCACGCGGCCGGGCTCCCGGTCGGGCGCCGGATACGGCGATTGGGGCGGTGGCGCGGGTGGGGCGGTGGTGCTCACGGGGCCTCGGGCCTCGCCCCGAGCATCGCGCCACCGAGGGCCTCGCGGCTCGCGCCGGAGGGGAACTCGGCGACGATGCGCCCCTCGTAGATCACGAGGATGCGGTCCGACAGCGACAGGATCTCCTCGAGCTCGAGCGACACCAGCAGGATCGCGCGGCCCTCGTCGCGCTCGGTGACGAGCCGCCGGTGCACGTACTCGATCGCGCCGACGTCGAGCCCGCGGGTCGGCTGGGACGCCACCAGCACGGCCGGATCCCGCGACACCTCGCGGGCGATGATGACCTTCTGCTGGTTCCCGCCCGACAGCGACCCCGCCGGGGTCCTGGCGCCGCCGCCGCGCACGTCGAACTCGGTCAGCAGCGGGTCGGCGGCCGACTCGATGCGCCGCGGGAACATCCAGCCGTGGCTCGCCGCCGGGGGCTTGTCGAAGTCGTGGAGGGCGATGTTCTCCGCCAGGGAGAAGTCCAGCACCAGCCCGCGCCGCTGGCGGTCCGTGGGGATGTGTCCGACGCCCGCGTCGAGCACCGCATGCGGGCTCGCGCCGGTGATGTCCTGCCCATCGGCGGTGATCGTCCCGGAGGTCGGCGCGCGCAGGCCCGTGATCGCGTCGATGAGCTCGGCCTGGCCGTTGCCGTCGACGCCCGCGATCCCCACGATCTCCCCCGCCGCCACCTGCAGCGAGAGGCCGCTCACGGCCTCGAGCCCGCGGTCGTCGTGCACGACGAGGTCCTGCACGACCAGGCGCGCCTGGGCGGGCCTCGCCGGGGGCTTCTCGACCGCCAGGACGACGTCGCGGCCGACCATGAAGCGGGCGAGGCTCGCCTCCGTCGCCCCCGCGGTGGGCTCGGTCGCGATGTAGCGGCCGCGGCGGAGCACCGTCACGCGGTCGGCGATGTCGAGGACCTCGTTGAGCTTGTGGGTGATGAAGATGATCGACGTGCCCTGCGCGGTCAGGCTGCGCAGGATCGCGGCGAGCTCGATCGCCTCCTGGGGGGTCAGGACGGCGGTGGGCTCGTCGAGGATCAGGATCTCGGCCCCCCGATAGAGGGCCTTCAGGATCTCGACGCGCTGCTCCATGCCCACCGTGATGTCCTCGACGAGCGCGTCCGGGTCGACGGCCAGCCCGAACCGGTCCGAGATCTCCCTGACCCGCGCCGAGGCCTCGGCGCGGTCGATCAGCACCCCACCCTGGGTGGGCTCGATCGCCAGGACGATGTTCTCGGCCACGGTCATCACCGGGATGAGCATGAAGTGCTGGTGCACCATCCCGATGCCGAGCGCGATCGCGTCGCCCGGAGCGGTGATCTCCACGGGCTCGCCCCGGACCTGGATCTCACCCTCGTCCGGCCGCGTCAGCCCGTAGAGGACGTTCATCAGCGTCGACTTGCCGGCGCCGTTCTCGCCGAGCAGCGCGTGGACCTCGCCCCGCCGGAGGTCGAAGCGGATGTCGTCGCAGGCGACGACGCCCGGGTAGCGCTTCGTGATGCCGATCATCTCCAGCACCGTCTCCCCCGGCGCGTCCGGCGCCGGGGGAGCGTGCTGCTCGGCGGTCGGCCTCACGACCGGTCCGCCCCCGTCGCTACTGCGACGGCGGGGTGATCTCGCCGTCGATGATCTGCTGCTTGAGGCCCTCGACCTCGTCGAGGATCTCCTGCGACACCGCCGGGGCTGGTCTTCCCGATGGCGACGCCCCCGTTGGCGAGGTCGAAGGTGGCGTCCTGGCCGCCCTGGAAGGTCCCGTCCTGCACGGCCTTGATGGCGTCGAACACCGAGGTGTCAACCCTCTTCACCGCGCTGGTGAGGATGTGCGGGCCGAGGTCCGACTGGTCGCGGTCGACGCCGACCCCCCAGACGCCCTCGTCCTTCGCCGCCGACAGCGCGCCCAGGCCGCAGCCGCCCGCCACCTGGAAGACGACCTGCGAGCCCTTGGAGATCTGGTCGAGCGCGAGCTCCTTGCAGGGCCCCTGGGCGACGAACTCCTGCGAGTAGCCCGTCAGCACCTTGATGTTGGGGTTGGCGGCCTTCGCGCCCGCCTCGTAGCCCTTCAGGAAGATCGTCACGGTCGGGAGCTCCTGGCCGCCGACGGCGCTGATGACCTGCGGCCCGCCCTGCTCCTGCACCAGCTTGGCCGCCATGTACCCGATCAGGTAGCTGTTCTCGTTGGTCGCGAACGTGAGGCCGAGCACGTTGGCCGGCTTGTCCTTGAGCGCCGCATACGAATTGTCAATGGTCGCGAAGTTGGAGTCCGGGAACTGACCGGCGATCGTGTTCATGGCGTCGGCCATCAGGAAGCCCTGCCCGATGGTGAGGTCGGCCCCGCCCCGGGCGAGGGTGGTGAGGTTGGGGATGTAGTCGCTGGCCGAGGCCGACTCGATCGGGGTCCCCTCGACGCCCAGCTCGGCCTCGGCCTTCTCCAGGCCCTCGAGCCCGGACTGGTTGAAGGAGCGGTCGTTGAACTTGCCGACGTCGCTCACCAGCCCGACCTCGATGTCCGACTGGGCCGCCGCGGTGGTCGTCCCCGGCACCCGAGTCGTCGTCGTCCCCGCACGCGGCCGCCGTGAAGCCGACCGCCGCCACGACGGCGACCACGCCCGCCAGCACTCTCCATCGCCGTGCTCTCATCACGACTCCTTCGTCACCCCACGCGGCCGTGGGGCCGCCCGGTTCGCAATGGTAAGGGCGGTGTTATACAGCCTCGGCCGGACGAGCGATACGGCCCCGGTGACATACCGGCGGAGGGGCCGCCGACACGCCCGTCAGCGCGCCTCCACCCGCTCGAGCACCCGCGTCCCGGCCGCCTGCAGGCTTTTCCCCACGCGAAAGGCGTCCGCGAACGCCGCCCGGCCCGACTCGAGGTGGTCCTCGTCGTCCGCGTGCAGCTCGGCCAGGACCTGGCCCTCGGCGACCGTCTCGCCGGGCACCGCCCGCAGGATCACCCCGGCTCCGGGGCTCACCGGATGGCCGCGCTGGGCCCGGCCCGCGCCGAGCCTCCACGCCGTGAGGCCCACGGCCATGGCGTCGATGTGCTCGACGACCCCGGCGGCCTGCGCCCGCACCCCCTCGACGATCGGCGCGACCGGGAGCGGCGCCTCCGGGTCGCCCCCCTGGGCCCGGATCATGCGCCGCCAGCGGTCCATGGCGCGGCCGTCGGCGAGGGCCGCGGCCGGGTCGGCGTCGATGCCGGCCAGCATCAGCATCTCCTCGGCGAGGGCGAGGGTCACCTCGACCACGTCGGGCGGCCCCCCGCCCTCCAGCACCTCGAGCGCCTCGCGCACCTCCAGCCCGTTGCCGACGGCCCGCCCGAGGGGGGCGTCCATGTCGGTGAGGAGCGCCGCGGTGCGCACGCCGTTGTCCTCGCCGATGCCGACCATCGTGCGGGCGAGCTCGCGGGCGCGGGGCAGGTCGGGCATGAACGCGCCCCCGCCGACCTTCACGTCGAGCACCAGGGCGGCCGTCCCCTCGGCGATCTTCTTGGACATGATCGAGCTGGCGATGAGGGGGATCGACTCGACCGTCGCGGTCACGTCGCGCAGCGCGTACAGCTCGCGGTCGGCCGGCGCCAGGTCCTCGCCGGCGGCGCAGATGACGGCCCCCACGTCGCGGAGCTGGGCGACGACCTCCGCGGCGGCCAGGTCCGAGCGGAAGCCGGGGATCGCCTCCAGCTTGTCGAGGGTGCCGCCGGTGTGGCCGAGCCCGCGGCCGGACAGCTGCGGCACGGCCGCCCCGCACGCGGCCACGAGCGGGCAGAGCGGCAGCGAGACCTTGTCCCCCACCCCGCCCGTCGAGTGCTTGTCGACCGTCGGCAGGGGGACGGTGGAGAGGTCGAGGCGCGTCCCGGAGCGGATCATCGCGTCGGTCCACGAGTCCAGCTCGCGCGGCGTCATGCCCTGCCAGACGATCGCCATCAGCAGGGCCGAGGCCTGCTCGGGCGCCACCCCGCCGCGGGTGTAGCCCTCGATGAACCAGTGGATCTGGGCGTCGCTCAGCTCGCGCCCGTCGCGCTTGGCGCGGATGACGTCGACCGCGTGGTGGCTCACCGGCCCGCGCGCGCCCGCACGTCCTCGGGCCCGAACGCGGCGGGCAGCAGCTCGCCCAGGCGCACGGGTCCGTACTCGCCGTCGAGCAGCAGGTCGCCCCCGCCGTGCTCGTACAGGAGCTGGCGGCACCGCCCGCAGGGGGTCAGCGGCCGCCCGTCGCCGGCCACGACCGCCACGGCCACCAGGCGCCCCCCGCCCGTCGCCGCCAGGTCGGACACCAGCCCGCACTCCGCGCAGAGCGTCAGCCCGTAGCTGGCGTTCTCGACGTTGCAGCCGCGCACCAGGCGGCCGTCGTCCGTCAGGCCGCACGCCCCCACCAGCACCCCCGAGTAGGGCGCGTAGGCGCGCCCGGTCATCGTGACCGCCTCGTGCCGCAGCAGGGGCCAGTCGACGCTCATGCGCGCGCGAGGTCCGCGATCGCCGCCGGCGCCTCGCGGATGCCGGCGACCCGCGCGAACCGCGGGTGCGACTCCTCCAGCTCGGCGTGCTCGAGCGCCCAGGTGACGTGGTACGGCACGTGCACCCCCGCGCCCCCGAGCTCCAGGACCGGGGCGATGTCGGAGCGCACCGAGTTGCCCACCATGCAGAAGGCGGTGGGCTCCCCGCCCATGCGGGTGATCACGCGCGCGTAGGTCGCCGGGTCCTTCTCGGCCACGATCTCGACGTTCTCGAACAGCTCCGCGACCCCGGAGGCGGCCACCTTGGACTCCTGGTGGAAGAGGTCGCCCTTGGTGATCAGCACCAGCCGGTGCCGCCCGCCGAGCTCGTCGAGCGTCTCGGCGACCCCGTCCAGCAGCTCGACGGGGTGCGCCAGGAGCTCCTTGCCCATGGCGAGGATGTCGCCGATCCGGGTCGCGTCGATGCGGTGCTCCGTCAGGGTGAGGGCCGTCTCGATCATCGAGAGGGTGAAGCCCTTCACGCCGTAGCCGAACAGGGCGAGGTTGCGGCGCTCGGCCTCGAGCAGGGCCGCCCCGGCCGACTCCGCGTCGACCCAGGGCTCCAGCATCTCGGCGAAGCGCTGCTGGGTGACGTGGTAGTGGCCCTCGCTGTGCCAGAGGGTGTCGTCGCCGTCGACCCCGACGATGTCGATGCTCATGGCGGCAAGTGTAATGACAGCGTAAGCCGGGCCTCTCGCGGGCCCGGCAGGACGCGCACCTCACGAGGGGCCGTATTGAGCCATGGGGGGGTGGCTCTTTCCGGCGCCTGCCCCGGCAAGCCGGTGCGCCGGTGTGCAAGATGGCCCGGCCAGGGTCATCTTGCGCGTCCCACGCGCCCGCAAGAGGCGCGTGGCACGCCGTCGCCTCAGGCCCCGGTTCACTACCTTTCACGCATGGAGCTCGACCCCGGCAACGTCGTCCGCGCCCCCAAGGTCCTGCTGCACGACCACCTCGACGGCGGCCTGCGCCCGCGGACGATCGTGGAGCTGGCCCGCGAGACGGGCTACGGCGGCCTGCCCGCGAGCGACCCCGAGGAGCTGCGCGAGGTGATCTCGCACGGCGCCAACCGGAACGACCTCGTCCTCTACCTGGAGACGTTCGCCCACACGGTGGCGGTCATGCAGACGCGCGAGGCGCTGGAGCGGGTGGCCGCCGAGTGCGCCGAGGACCTCGCCGACGACGGGGTCGTCTACGCCGAGATCCGCTTCGCCCCCGAGCTGCACATCGGGGCCGGGCTCGAGCTCGACGAGGTCGTCGAGGCGGTCCTGGCCGGCTTCGAGCGCGGCACCTCGGGCCGCGAGCTGACCGTGCGGGTGCTCTGCTCGGCCATGCGCCAGCAGGCGAGCAGCCTCGAGATCGCCGAGCTGGCGCTGCGCCACCGCGACCAGGGGGTCTGCGGCTTCGACATCGCCGGCCCCGAGGCGGGCCACCCGCCCTCGCGCCACCTGGACGCCTTCTCGCGCGTGATGCGCGACAACTTCCACATCACGATCCACGCCGGCGAGGCCTTCGGGCTCCCGTCGATCGCCGAGGCGCTGCACGTGTGCGGCGCCGAGCGCCTGGGGCACGGGGTCCGCATCATCGACGACATCGCGGCCGACGGCGAGGGGGGCCACGCGCTCGGGCGCCTGGCGGCCTTCGTGCGCGACCGGCGGGTGCCCCTGGAGCTGTGCCCGTCCTCGAACGTCCACGTGGGAGCGGTGCCCTCGATCGCCGACCACCCCGTCGGCCTGCTGGCCCGGCTTCGCTTCCGCGTGACGGTGAACACCGACAACCGGCTCATGAGCGAGACCTCGCTCAGCCAGGAGTTCCTGCACCTGGCCACGGCCTTCGGGTGGGACCTCGACGACATGCGCTGGGCGACCATCAACGCGATGAAGAGCGCCTTCCTGCCGTTCGACGACCGGCTCCACCTCATCAACCGGGTGATCAAGCCGGGCTACGCCATGCTGGGCGCCGACGGGTAGGGAGTCAGCCTAGGCCGGGCCTCTTAGCGGGCCCGGCCGAGGCCATCAGGCCCCTGGCCGGGGCCCGATGTGGACCGGCGGCACCGCCTTCGGCGGGAACGGCCGCCGGGACAAGCACCTCAGACGCTGGTCTCAGATCCTCGGCGCGTCGTCGAACTTCGGCAGGCCCGGGGGCTCCCACGCCGCCAGGGCGTCGAGCAGGGCGGCCGGGTCGTCGTCGGCCAGGAGCATGGCGCGGTGGCCGGGGCGGACGAATCCGGCCTCGACGGCCCAGTCGAGCATCGCCCGCAGCGGCCCCCAGTAGCCGCCGGCGTCGAGCAGGCCGACCGGCTTGTCGTGGATGCGGAGCTGCGTCCAGGTGAGGGCCTCGATCAGCTCCTCGATCGTGCCGACCCCGCCGGGGAGGGCGACGAAGGCGTCGGCGCGATCCGCCATCAGCGCCTTGCGCTCGTGCATGGTCTCGACCACGAGCAGCTCGGTGAGGCCGCCGTGGGCGATCTCCCGGGCGTCCAGCGCCCGCGGGATGACCCCCGTGACCGGCGCGCCCGCGGCGAGCGCGGCGTCGGCCAGGACGCCCATCAGGCCCACCGAGCCGCCGCCGTAGACGATGCCCAGGCCGCGCCGCCCGATCTCCCGGGCGAGCGCCTCCGCGGCCTCGGCGTAGCGGGGGTCGGCGCCCGGGTACGAGCCGGCGTAGACGCAGACTGTCCTGAGCGCGGGCACCGGCGGGATGCTACGGACGGGCGCCCGGCCGCGCGACGACCCGGGCGGCCAGCCCGCACGCCGCCTCCAGGGCCGCGCGCGGGCCGCGCCCCTCGCGACGGCGCGGCGAGCCACGCCGCCGCGAACGCGTCGCCGGCGCCGGTGCTGTCGATCACGGGGCCGGGCGGCGGCCGCCGCCGGAACGCGCACGGACGCCGCCGTCCGCGCCGGCCCAGACCGCGCCCTCGCCCCCGAGCTTGAGGACGACCTCGTCGCGGCCCTGCAGCAGCCGGGGCGCCGCGACCTCGGGCTCGCGGGAGCCGGTGAGCACCTCGGCCTCGTCGCGGGTCGCGATGATGCGTCCCCGCGCCCAGGGCCATGCCCAGGAAGGCGTCGCGGCGCCACCTCCGCCAGCGGGGCGGTCGACGCCGGGTCGACCGAGGCGGCCACCCCCGCCTCGCGGGCGGCGGCCAGGGCGGCGACGGCGGCGGGGCGGCTCCCGGCCCGCAGGAGCGCGTACCCGGACACGTGCAGGTGGCCCCCGGGGCGGAACTCGTCGCGCGGCAGGTCGGCCGCGGCTCCAGGCGCGCGTTGGCGCCGGGATCGGTGAGCATGGTCCGCTCCCCGTCGGGGCCCACGATCACCACGCAGGCGCCCGGTCCGCCCGGGGCGCACCGCGAGCCGCGGCGTCGACCCCCGCCTCGGCCAGCGACCGGGCGGCCTCGCGGCCGGCCTCGTCGTCCCCGACGCACCCGGCGAAGACGACGGGCACCCCCAGCCGGGCCAGCCACGCCGCCGTGTTGGCGCCCCCGCCGCCGGGGCGGGCCTCGACGACGGCCGGGGTGTCGCTGCCGCGGCGCGGGCGGCGCGGCGAGCCGCGCGGAGACGTCGCGCATGACGTCCCCCACGACCACCACGGGCCCGTCGCTCACGCCGCGGCGATCGCGGCGGCCAGGGCCGCGTTGCGCAGCACGAGCGCCACGTTGACGCGCACGCTCTCGCCGCCCGTGCCCTCGTGGAAGCGCCCGAGCACGAAGGGCGTGGCCTCCTTGCCCGCCGCGCCGGCGGCCTCGGCGGCCCGGAGGGCCTCGGCGAGCACCCGCTCGTGCAGCGCCGGGTCCATCTGGAGGTCCTCGGGCAGCGGGTTGGCCACCACGAGCGCCTGGGGCAGCCGCAGCTCGCGCCGCGCCCGCTGGATCGCGGCGACCTCGCCGGGCGAGTCGGCGCGCCAGGGCACCGGGTGGCCCGCGTCGCTCAGGTAGAAGCCGGCCAGGCGGTCGGTGCGGTAGCCGATCACCGGGACGGACAGGGTCTCGAGCCGCTCCAGCGTGGCCCCGACGTCGAGGATGGACTTGACCCCCGCGCACACCACGACGATCGGGCACGACGCGAGGGCGGCGAGGTCGGCCGACTCGTCGAAGCTGGACGACGCGCCGCGGTGGACGCCGCCGAGGCCGCCGGTGGCGAAGGCCGGGATGCCGGCGAGGGCGGCGACGTGGGCCGTGGCCGCCACCGTGGTCGCGCCGGGCCGCCCGCTCGCCACCCCCGGGCCGAGGTCGCGCAGGCTGAGCTTCTCGACCCCGTCCGCCAGGGCGATCTCCTCCAGGGCCTCGGCCCCCAGCCCCACCCGCACCCGGCCGCCCAGGACCGCGATCGTCGCCGGCACGGCGCCCTCGGCGCGGACGGCGTCCTCGATCTCGCCCGCCACGCGCAGGTTGTCGGGCCGCGGGAGCCCGTGGGCGATGATCGTCGACTCCAGGGCCACCACGGGCCGGCCCGCCGCGAGCGCCGCGGCGACCTCCTCGGCGACCTCGACCATCAGATGCGTGCGGGGTGCCAGACCGTCCGGATCTCGCAGAAGGCCATGGCCGTCGCCAGGCTCTCCGTCCCGCCGGTGCGCGGCGTGCGCTTGAGGTTCTCCGCCGCCCGCGCCTCGAGGTCGGCCGCCAGGGCCGCCGGGGCGCCGCTCAGGTCGATGAGGTCGACGTCCTCGTGGTCGGCCATCCAGGGCAGGAGCTGGGCCCCGTCCCCGGTCAGGAGGTTCACCACCCCGCCGGGGACGTCCGAGGTCGCGACGACCTCCCCGAGCGTGCTGGTGACGAGCGCCGCCGGTCCGCCGGCCAGCGCCACGACGGCGTTGCCGGCCATGATCGCCGGGCAGACCAGCCCGAGGACCCCGCGGACGCCGCCGTCGTCGGGGCAGGCGAGCGCGCAGACCCCGAGCGGCACGGTCCCGGAGAGGTTGAGGAACGGCCCGGCCACCGGGTTCACGCCGCCCGCGAGCTGGTCGAGCTTGTCGGCGAAGCCCGCCCAGTAGACGGCGGCGTCCACCGCGGCCTCCACGTCGGCGCGCGCGGCGTCCGGGTCGACGCCCACCGCCTCGAGCTCGGCGGCGAGCTGCCCGGCGCGGCCCTCCAGCACCTCGGCGACGCGGTAGAGGATCTGGCCCCGGTTGTAGGCCGTGCGCTCGGCCCAGGAGCGCTGGGCGCCGCGGGCGGCCCGCACCGCGTCGCGCACGTCCTTGCGCGAGGCGCGCGCGACGTGCGCCAGCACCCGCCCGTCGGGCGCGGTCACGGCCATCGTGCGGCCCGACTCCGAGCGCGGGAAGGCCCCGCCGATGAACAGCTTGTAGGTCTTGCGGACGGCCAGCCGGTCGCTCATGCGCCGGCCGGCTCCAGGGAGAGGTACTCGGTCAGGCCCTGCCGGCCGCCCTCGCGCCCGAACCCCGACTCGCGGACGCCGCCGAACGGGCTGGCCGGGTCGAAGCGGTTGAAGGTGTTCGCCCAGACGACCCCGGCCCGCAGGCGCTGGGAGACCCAGAGGATCCGCGAGCCCTTCTCGGTCCAGACGCCGGCCGACAGGCCGTAGCGGGTGGCGTTCGCCTTGGCGACGCCCTCGGCCTCGGTGCGGAAGGTCTGCACGGTCAGCACCGGGCCGAAGACCTCCTCGCGGACGATCGCCTCGGATCCGCCGACGCCGCTGACGATCGTGGGCGGGAAGAAGAAGCCGCGCTCGGGCAGGGCGCGGTCCGGCTGGTCGATGCGGCAGCCCTCCGCGGCGGCGCCGTCCACGTAGCCCCGGATGCGCTCGAGCTGGGCCGACGAGTTGATGGCGCCGACGTCGGTGTTCTTGTCGAGCGGGTCGCCCACCCGCAGCAGCTCGACCCGGCGCCGCAGCCGCTCGAGCAGGTCGTCGGCGACGCCCTCCTGCACCAGCAGCCGCGAGCCCGCGCAGCAGACGTGGCCCTGGTTGAAGAAGATCCCGTCCACGATCCCCTCGACCGCCTGGTCGAGGGCCGCGTCGTCGAACACCAGGTGGGCGCCCTTGCCCCCGAGCTCGAGGGTGAGCCGCGTGCCGGTGCCGGCCAGCGCGCGCCGGATCGCCTTGCCCACCTCGGTCGAGCCGGTGAAGGCGACCTTGTCCACCCCCGGGTGGGCCGCGAGGGCCGCGCCGGTGGCGCCGGCGCCCGTGACCACGTTGACCACGCCCGGCGGCAGGTCGGCCTCCTGGATCAGCTCGGCCAGGAGCAGCGCCGTGAGCGGCGTGGTCTCGGCCGGCTTCAGCACCACCGTGTTGCCGCAGGCGAGCGCCGGCGCGATCTTCCAGGCGGCCATCAGCAGCGGGAAGTTCCAGGGGATGATCTGGCCCACCACCCCGAGCGGCCGCGCGGCCATGCCCGGGACGGCGTACTCCAGCTTGTCCGCCCACCCCGCGTGGTAGAAGAAATGGGCCGCCACCAGCGGGAGGTCGATGTCGCGCGACTCGCGGATCGGCTTGCCGCCGTCGATCGACTCCAGCACCGCCAGCTCCCGCGAGCGGTCCTGGATCAGCCGCGCCAGCCGGAAGAGGTACTTCGCGCGCGCCCGCCCCGGCAGGTCGCGCCAGCCCTCCTCGTAGGCGCGCCGGGCGGCGGCGACCGCGTCGTCGACGTCGGACGCGCCGGCCTCGGCCACGACGGCGAGGTGGTCGCCGGTGGCCGGCTCGATCGTGGCGAGCTCGCCGCCGTCGCGCGGCTCGCGCTCCTCGCCGCCGATCACCAGGCCGTAGCGGGGCCGGATCGCCACGATGTCGCGCCCCTCGAGCGAGGGGACGTACTGGGAGAACGTCTGCGCGAGGTCGCCGGTCGCGGCCTCCTTGCGGGGGGTCGTCGTCATCAGTCCACCGGGAGGTCGTCGGTGCGGCCGTAGCGCCCCGAGCGCGCGAAGCGCCGCTGCAGGACGATGTCGTTCAGGAGGGTCGAGGCGCCGAGGCGGAAGCGGTCGGGGGTCAGCCAGCCGGCGCCGAGCGTCTCGGCCACGAGCGCCAGGTAGCCGAGCGCCTGCTTGGAGGTGCGGATGCCGCCCGCGAGCTTCAGCCCCACCTCCCGCCCGGTGGCGTCGGCGTACTCGCGGATCGCCTCCGCCATGCAGAGCGCGACCGCCGGCGTCGCCGCCGACGGCAGCTTGCCGGTCGAGGTCTTGATCACGTCGCTGCCGGCCGCCATCGCGACCATCGCGGCCAGGCGCACGGTCTCGTACGAGCCGAGCTCGCCGGTCTCCAGGATCGTCTTGAGGTGGGCGTCTCCGCAGGCCTCCTTTGACGCCGCCACCTCGTCGTGGACGACGTCCAGCCGCCCCGCCAGCAGCGCCCCCCGGTTGAGGACGATGTCGATCTCGTCGGCGCCGTCGGCCACCGCGTCGCGGATCTCGTCGAGGCGTTCCTGCAGCGGGCTCTGGCCCGACGGGAAGGCGCCCGCGACCGAGGCCACCCGCACGGGCGTGCCGGCCAGCGCGTCGCGCGCGACGCCCACCAGCGCCCCGTAGACGCACACCGCCGCCACCGGGGGGACCGTGGGGTCGTCCGGGTCGGGCCGCAGCGCCCGGGCGCACATCGCGCGGACCTTGCCGGGCGTGTCGGCGCCCTCGAGCGTGGTGAGGTCGATGCACCGGATGGCCAGCTCGAGGCCCGCGCGCTTGCTCTCGCGCTTGATCGAGCGGGAGGTGAGCCGGGCGGCGCGCTCCTCCAGGGCCAGGCCGTTGACGGCCGCGACCCGGAGGGGCGGCTCGCCGGCGAGGCCGTCGAGCAGGGTCCCCCGGCCATCGCGCGAGAGCGAGAGCATGGGGTGATCTTGGCACGCTCCGGGGCGCGCGTCAGGCCAGGAGCACCTCCGCCAGGCCCTCGCGGAGGCCCGCCAGGCGCTCCCGCGCCCGCGCCCTCGCCGCCTCGACGGCCCCCCCGCGCACCGGCTCGACCGCCTCGCAGTAGCACTTGAGCTTCGGCTCGGTGCCGCTTGGGCGCACGACGACGCGGGCGCCGGCGAGGTCGAGGCGCAGCACGTCGTCGGCGATGGCGCGCGCCTCGGTGACGTCCTCACGCCCGATGCGGGCCGGCGGCGAGGCGGCCAGGCGCTCGACCAGCGCCGCCCGCCGGGCGTCGCCGCCGGGCGCCTCGTCCCGCAGCGAGAAGTTGTCGGTGACGTGCGCCCCGTGCCGCGCGTGCAGGGCGTCGAGGGCGTCCAGGAGGGTCCGCCCGCGGGCCGCCTGGGCGGCGGCCAGCGACGCCACCGCCAGCGCCGCGGTGAGGCCGTCCTTGTCGCGCACGTCGGCCCCGATCGCGTACCCGAGGGCCTCCTCGTACGCCAGCACCTGCACCAGCTCCGGGTGCTCGATCGCGGGCCGCGAGAGCCACTTGAAGCCCGTGAGCGTCTCGGCGTGGGCCGCCCCGTGCGCCTCGGCCACCCGGGCCAGCAGCGACGACGAGACCACGCTCGAGACGACCAGCCGCCCGCGACCTGCGGTGACCTCGGCGAGGAGCCACTCGCCCAGCAGGGCGCCGACGTCGTCGCCCGTGAGGCGGCGGGGCCGTCCCCCGGGGCCCGCGACGAGGACCCCCACGCGGTCGGCGTCGGGGTCGAGGGCGAGCCCGACGGCGGCGCCGGTCTGGCGCATGCGCGCGGCGAGCAGGTCGGTGGCGCCGGGCTCCTCGGGGTTGGGGAAGGCGAGCGTGGGGAAGGCCGGATCCGGCGCCTCCTGATCCGGCACCGGGTGGACGTCGTCGTGGCCGGCCGCCGCGAGCAGCTCGCCGAGGAGGGCGCCGCCGACCCCGTGCATGGCCGTCGTCGCCAGGCGGACGGACGCGGGCGGGGGCGGCACGCGCCCCAGCGCGGCCGCGCGGTAGGCGGCCGTCACCGCCTGGTCGACCGCCTCGACCGGCGCCGGGGCGGCCCCCGCGGGCGTGACCCGGCCGTCCGCCGCGACGGCGTCGATCGCCGCCGCGACCTGGCCGTCGACCGGCGGCACGATCTGGGCCGCGTCGGCGCCGTAGAGCTTGAGGCCGTTGTCGGCCGGCGGGTTGTGGCTGGCGGTGACCACGAGCCCCGCGGCCGCGCCGACCTCGCGGATGGCGAAGACCGCGACCGGCGTGGGCACCGGGCGCGCGAACAGCCGCACCGGGATGCCGTGGGCCGCGACCACCTCGGCGCAGTCCTCGGCGAACGCGCGCGAGCGGTGGCGCGCGTCGTGCCCGACGACCACCCCGCGGCGATCAGCGCCCTCGACGCGAGTGGCGAGGTGGCGCGCGATCCCCGCGGCCGACTCGCGCACCACCAGGCGGTTCATCCTCGCCGGCCCGGCGGCCATGACGCCCCTGAGGCCGGCCGTGCCGAACGCGAGCCGGCCGGCGAAGCGCTCGGCCAGGGCCGGGCCGTCGCCGGCGGCCAGGAGCCGCTCGAGCTCGGCGCGCGTCTCGGGGTCGGGGTCCCGGGCGATCCAGTCCCGCGCCCGGGCCTGCAGCCCGGGGGCGACCCCGTCGCTCACGCGGCGGCGACCACCGCGCGCAGCAGGTCGGCCAGCCGGCCGACCGAGGCCTTGCCCGTGGCGAGCACCTCGGCGTGGTCGAGCGCGCTCTCCGACATGCCGGCGGCGAGGTTGGTGACGAGGGACGCGCCGAAGACCTCGGCGCCCAGGTGGTGCGCCGCGATGGCCTCGAGGACGGTTGACATGCCCACCAGGTCCGCCCCCAGCGCCTTGAGCATCCGGATCTCGGCGGGGGTCTCGTAGCTCCCGCCCAGCAGCCCCGCGTAGACGCCCTCGGCGATGCCGGGCACGGCCGCCGCGGCGACCGCCCGCAGCCGCGCGCTGTAGAGCTCGGTGAGGTCGGCGAAGCGGGGCCGGACGTGGTCCGGGGGGTCGGGGCCGGTCATCGGGCTCGCCCCGGTCAGGTTGAGGTGGTCGCTGATGACGACCGGCGTCCCGGGGCCGTTCGCCGCGACCAGCGACCCCGCGGCGTTGGTCAGCACGATCACCTCGCACCCCGCCATGACCGCGGCCCGCACGCCGTGGACGACGGTGGCGACCGGGTGCTCCTCGTACAGGTGCGCGCGCCCGGCCAGCACCAGCGCCGGCACCCCGCCGACGTCCAGGGAGTGCGCGGTCCCCGAATGGCCGTGGACCGCGGGCGCCGGGAACCCCGGCAGCTCCGGCATCGCCACCGCCGCCCGCTCCTCGCCCAGCGCCGGGACCACCTCGGCCCACCCCGAGCCGAGCACGACGGCGGCCCGGTGCTCCCCGAGGCGCTCGCGGATCGCGGACGCCGCGGCCTGGGCGTCGGAGTACGGCTCTCCGGGCACCCCGGGACTATCGCAGCCGGGATCGCGGCGTGGCCTGCGTGCCACTTGGCCGGCGCCCCGCGTGCCACTTGGCCGACGGGGCATCTGCCAATTGGCACTCGGTGGCTCTGCCAAGTGGCACGGGGTAACACCCCGGACCTCGGGTGGTCGCCGCCGTCCGTGCGCGCGGCGTAGCGTTCCCGCCCATGCCAGAGCCGGACACCAGCGCGCCCGTGCAGGCGACGGGCAATCCGCGGCTCGCCGTCCTGCTGGCGATGGCGATGTTCGTGCTCGTGGTCGACACATCGCTGATGAACGTCTCGATCTCCGCGGTGGTCGAAGACCTCGACACGACCGTCAGCGCCGTCCAGGCCGCGATCGCGATCGAGGCGCTGGTGTCCGCCGCGTTCATCCTGATCGGGAGCAAGGTCGGCGATCTCATCGGGCGCAAGCGGGCCTACGTGCTGGGCCTGCTCGGCTACGCCGTCGGCGCACTGGCGATGGCGCTGGCCCAGAGCCTGACGGCGGTCCTCATCTTCTGGGCGCTGGTGGGCGGGCTCGGCGCGTCGCTCCTGCTGCCCGCCATGCAGTCCCTCATCCACGGCAACTTCGAGGGAGCGGCCCAGAAGAAGGCCTACGCCACCGTCGGGGCCGCGGCCGCGATCGCCGTCGCCGTCGGACCGCTGCTCGGAGGCTTCGTCACCACCTACACGTCCTGGCGCATCGGGTTTCCTGCTCGAGGTCGTGATCATCGCGATCGTGCTCTCCGGCATGGGGCTCGTGCGCGACGTGCCCTACACGGGGCCTCGGCGCATCGACGTCGTCGGTGCGGGCCTCTCCGTCGTGGGCATGGGTGGCATCGTGCTGGGCATCCTGGTGTGGCAGGAGGGCGGTGAGTCCGTCGGCGCGGTCTTGGCGATCGGCGTGGTCGGCCTCGCGGCGTTCGTCTACTGGCTCGTGCGGCGCACGCGTCAGGGGAAGCCGACGCTGATCGACCCGGGCCTGTTCAGATCGAAGATGTTCAGATTCGGGGTCTCGGGGCAGCTGCTCCAGCAGGTCGCCCTCGGCGGCGCGATGATCTCGCTGCCGATCTACCTGCAGATGGTCCTCGAGTACAACGCGCTGGAGGCGGGCCTCTCGCTGGCGCCGCTCTCGCTCAGCATGTTCGGAGTGGCCCTCCTCGCGGCGAAGAAGGCGGGAAAGCGGCGTCCGAGCAGCATCATCAGGCTGGGGTTCGCGCTCCTGACGATCGGGATGGCCCTGTTGATCCCGATCGTGCCGCGGGCGGACTCCGGCTGGTATCTGGTGGTCCCCCTGCTGATCGCGGGGACGGGGCTGGGCCTCCTGGTGTCCCAGCTCAACAACTACACATTGGCCCCGGTCTCTGAGGAGCGCGTCAGCGAGGCCGCCGGCGTGAACTCGGCGGCGGGATCGTTCGGGCTGTCGTTCGGATTGGCCGTCGCAGGCGGCATCATGCTGGCCGCGCTCTCGATCACCTTCACCCAGATGGCGGAGTCGAGCACCGTGCTGCGCCCGGCCGAACAGGAGCGCGTCGCGAACGCGCTGGAGGATGACGCCGAGGTGATGAGCAACACGAAGCTCGAGGAACTGCTCGTCGGCCAACCCCAGGAGGTTCAGGACGAGATCATCCGGATCAACACGGACGCACGACCGCTCGCCCTTCAGGTGGCGCTGCTCATCCCGCTCCTCGCCGGTCTGATCGGGTTTGGGAACTCGTTCCGGATGATGCGCCTACCGGACCCCGCGCCCTCCGACTCCGCCGAGATGATGGCCTTGGGCTAGCTTCCTGAGGCCGGGAGCAGCACGGAGCAACTGGAGCGCACAAGAAGGGGCTCTAGCCCCGAGCAGTGGGGCGGGGCCGGTATCACCGGCCCCGCCTCGTGCCGGTCACCGCCTCGCCTTGCGGCTCGGCGACTGGCCCTGCCCGGCGACCGAGGCATCGACCTCGCGGCCGTTGTCCCGACACCGGGTCGCCGATGAGGAGGACGAGCCCCCTCGCTCAGCTACGCCAGGACTCTCCTCGGTCAGACCGGCTGAAGAGAGTCGCCGTGACCTTCCCCGACCGCTCCCGCGCCGTCAATCCGCGCGGCGCGGCAACTCCCGCAGCGAGCATTTTTCACTGCTGAAAGGACGCCCTGATGGCCCGTGAAACCGAACCGGCCCCGTCCCTCGTCTCCACCGTCCGCGGCCCCGCGCGCCGCACGAGCCCCCGTTCCTCGGCGCCTCCACGCCGCCGGCAAAGGCTCCCCCGCTACGGACAACGCCCTCCCGCGCCAGCGGGCCACCGCCGGGGACCGCGGTCAAGCTCCGCTGCACCCTCCTGGGCCCGGCGACGCGGGGAGTTAGTCCATGAGCCCGAAGAGGGTGGCGGCGTCCCAGTAGACGCGCTCCTCCTCGATGAGCCCGTCCCGGAGCCGGTAGACGCTCACCCCGGGCAGCGAGATGTCACGGCCGGTCGGCTCGAGACCGGGAACCTCGCCGGTGTGAGTTCCCCGGAAGGTCCATTCCAGGGTGGCCGTCTCGTCGTGCTCGATCAGGCCGTGGACGTCGAGTACGCAGTCCGGGATCGCCGTCATGTTGGTCTGTACATGGGTGGCGATCGCTTCGCGACCCTCCAGACGCGCCCCCGGCTTGGCGTACTCCACTCGGACGCCGTCCGGCGTGAACGCTGCCGCCACCTTCTCGCCGTCCCGCGCGTTCCAGCCGTCGATCAGTGCTTGCACGGACACCTTGCCCCCTTCCGCTCCGAGGATGGCACGGCCGACCGCGCCACCGTTTCGCAAGCATGCGGCCGGGAAGCTGCCCGTAGCAAGCCCCAGTTCCCCAGAGCCGGCGCGCACAGCTCACCAGCGGGGTTGTCGTGCGGAGCCCCGTCAAGGACGCTCGCTCAGACGAGGCTACGCTGGCCGGGTGCTTAGCCCCGCCGATCAGCAGGCGGCCGAGGGCCGCCAGACGGGGCGGCTCGGCCGTCCGATCAGCGATGGTCCCGCCCGGCTGAGCGGCGAGCTACGGCGGGCGTGGCGAGCCGGATGGCGCCTCGGCCACGACAAGTACGTCGAGAACCGGGCGGTCTGGGAAGCCGGGGTTCGAGCCTACGGCCGGGGTGCTCCGCGTCGAGGACGGAGGGCCGCGTAGGCGCCAGCCTCCTCTAAGGACCCCGATCCCGGAACCGTCCCACTTTGGCCCCAAGGTCTAAGGCGGACGCCCCGCTTGACGTTGGGTGGGCGCCCGGTCGGCCAGCCTTTCGTGCCTATGCCGCGGCCGCCGCGGCGAAGAAGTCGATGAGCAGTTGGTTGACGCGTTCAGCCTCGTCGTGATGCACCCAATGCGACGCGTCGGCCAGGCGCTCCACGCGGTCGAGGTTGGGCACGTCGTCGCGGTCGGGCTCGGCGAGTTCGGGGCCGAGGTAGGAATCGCGCTCCCCCCAGATGACCAGTGTCGGCGCCGAGATCGGGCGAAGCTTTGCCGCGGCTTCCTTCTGGGACTGTCGTACAGAGGCGCGGTAGTAGTTGATCATCCCGGCTGCCGCTCCGGGCTGCGACCACGCCTCGACGTAGCGTTCGAGTTCCTGCGGCGTGTACGGCGGGTTCGCGTCATCCAGGAAGTCTCGGAAGAAGTGCCAGTCCCTGGCGTGCACGACGTCCTCGGGCAGCCGCGGGAGCGCAAAGAAGAAGAAGTACCAGGACTTTCGGAGCTGACTCGGGTGGTGCAGCCCCTCCGAGAGCCGCCGCGGATGGGCCGCGTTGAGGATGGCGAGCCGGTCGACCACCTCGGGGTGGTTCATCGCGGTGGTCCAGGCGATCGATCCGCCCCAGTCGTGACCGGCCAGCATCGCGGACTCGGCACCGAGCTCTCGGATGAGGCCGCGGATGTCGGCGGCGAGCAGGTCGACGGCGTAGGCCTCGAAGTCCTCTGGCTTCGATGACAGGTTGTAGCCACGTGTGTCGGGGGCGACCACCCGAAAACCCGCCGACACGAGCGGCTCGATCTGTAGCCGCCAACCGAACCAGAACTCCGGGAAGCCGTGCAGCAGAACGACCAGCGGCCCGTCACCGGCCTCGACGTAGTGCAAGGTCTGATCGCCGACCTCGGCGTAACCCTCCCGAAGCTCGGTCCCGACGTCAGGGAGACCGGTAGTGGTCATGCGGACCTCCGAGGTAGGCACTTCGGCGCGGCGTGACACTACGCCTGCCGGTCTGGATAGGCAACGCGGCGCAGAGGCGGCGGTGCGCCCGTCGGTCGCCTCCAGGCGGCGCTTCGGTCGCGGCGGCGTCCGCACCCCGGCCCATGCCGACGCCACGCATTCGACGGCGCCCGGCGAATTGATGCGGCCGCAACGGAGCTTGGACAACTCTTGGACACCCCGACCCCGCAAAATGCGGGCTTTTGCCGGAACGTCGCCACCCCGCCCGACGGCCGAAAATCTCTCAGCTTGCAGGGGCAAGGTGCCCTCTTCGCGCCTCGCTCCCTAGATGTGGAACATGGGGGCGCTCTGGAAGCGCGCCTCGCGCTCGACCATGTCGGCCACGGTCAGGCCCGAGAGGAGCTCCGCGAGGCCCGCGCGGGCCTCGGCCCAGACCGACTCGGCGCCCTCTGACGCCGCCTGGCCGCCGGGGGACGTCAGCCGGCCGTCGACCGTCTCGACGACCTCGAGGATCGTGACCTCGGCCGGGGGGCGGCGGAAGGAGTAGCCACCCTTCACGCCCCGCTGGCTCTGGAGGATCCCGGCGCGCCGCAGGCCGGCGAAGAGCTGCTCGAGGAAGTGGAGGGGGATGCTCCGCGCCTCGGCGACCTCCAGGATCGGGACCGGCGCCGCCGACCCGCGCTGGGCCAGCTCCGTGAGCGCCAGGACCGCCGAGCGGCTCTTCTCGGTGATCGTGATCAGGACGACTCCGTAAACCTCGTGGGCTTACGGAGTTTAGCCCACCGACCGGCGGATCCCCCGGTGCGGCTACTCCTCCATGAGGAGCGGGTTCAGGTGGTTCTCGCGCCAGATCGGTGGCGGCTCGCCGTCGCCGCGCCGCTCGCGCAGCTGGAAGTACCGCTCCAGCAGGTCGATCCAGGCGTCGAGGTCGCCGACCATGAGCTCGTAGACGCACACGTCGGTGTGCAGCAGCATCCGCGGGCGCCGGCCGCCGCGCGGCATGGTCCCCGGGGAGAGCGGGAACCGCTCGATGACGCGGATCTCGGTCAGGGGGATCTCGCGGCGCTTGGCCAACAGGGCGGTGTCGAGGAGCGTCGGGACGAAGACGAGGCGCTCCTCCGTGAGGAAGAGCTCGCCGTGCCGCGCCAGCCAGCCGTTCTGCAGGTCCGCGCCGCTGCGCTTGAGCACCTTCTCGTCGGGGCGCGGCTTGTCCGCGTGCGGGAGCCGCGGCAGGCGGCCGCCCGGCCCGTCCTTCTTGGCCATCAGCGCCGCCCCCGCCGGGCGCTGGCTACTCGAACCGCCGGCGATTCTCCCATATGTCGAGCCGCTCCTTCACCGAGTCGATCCAGTCGTCGAGCCCGGAGTGGAACACGAAGTCGTAGCTCCGCGTCTCCGTCAGCAGCCGCATGCGCGGCGCCTTTCCTCCGGGGAGCATCTCGCCCGGTCGGGCGGGATGGCGCTCGACGGCCGTGATGTCGGCGAAGTCTATCGAGAGGTTCTTGGCGAGGAGCAGCCGCTCCATGGGCGAGGGCGCGAAGGTGAGGCTGTCGTCGTGGAGCCGCAGGAGCCCGCCACGCGCCAGCCAGCCGTTGTTGAGCGACGCGATCGTCCGCCGGTGGCACCCCTCCTCAAGCTCGCGCGGCCCGTCGCGCGCCTCGACGAAGATGGCGTCCCAGCGGTCGGGGTCGTAGTCGTCCGGGCGTCGCGAGTCTGGCAACGGTCACCGCCGCGGCGGGTCAGGGTGAGCTGACGATACACCCCGGTTCCGTCCGAGCGCGCCGCTAGCGTCTTGTGGCGATTGGGCAAGCCGCACCACGGGGCTCTCCTGGATTCCTACGCCGACTGGCTCGCCGACTTCCGCCGCCGCCTGGCCCTGCACGACGCGGGGGTCAACGCCCTCGCCCGCGACATCGCCGAGCGGACGCCGTGGACCGTCCGCGCGGCCGGCAGCCGGCGGTTCCGCCGGCCGCCCGTGAGGGCCGGCCGCCCGCCGGACGTCTTCTGCGAGGTCCGCCCCGGCAGCGCCATCTGCTTCGAGGTCGAGCTGCCCGAGACGCTGGTGCGGCGGCCGACCATGAACCGGCTGCGCGCGCTCAGCGACGACGCGGACGTCGAGCCGCGGGTCGTCCTCGTGGGCGCGCCCGAGGAGCACGAGCGCCAGATCGCCGAGACCGAGCGGATGCTGCGGCGCGCCGGCCTCCCGGTGAGGGTCGCCGCCATCGCGCCGGCCGACGAGACCATCACGGGGGCCGACTGGTAGGGGGTCCGACCGGTGACGGGACGGCCGTTCCCTTCCCCCTCGGCCGCCCGCACCGCCCGAAGCTCCGGGGCGCCGGTCGGGCGGCGCCCCGGGTACTCCGCTCCGTCAGTCCAGGAACGGGATGATCAGGAGCGCCACGATGTTGGCGACCTTGATCATCGGGTTGATGGCGGGACCCGCCGTGTCCTTGTAGGGGTCCCCCACCGTGTCGCCGGTCACCGCGGCCTTGTGGGCTTCCGAGCCCTTTCCGCCGTAGTGGCCGTCCTCGATCAGCTTCTTGGCGTTGTCCCACGCGCCTCCGCCGGAGGTCATGGAGATCGCCACGAAGATGCCGGTGACGATCACGCCGAGCAGCAGCCCCCCGAGCATCTCGCGGCCGTTGTTCACGCCGAAGATGAACGCGGTGACGATCGGGAACAGGATCGGGATCGCCGCGGGGATGAGCATCTCCCGCTGCGCCGAGGCGGTCACGATGCGCACGCAGCGGGCGTAGTCGGGCCGCTCGGTCCCCTCCATGATCCCGGGCTTCTCGCGGAACTGGCGCCGGACCTCCTCGACCACCTGGCCGCCCGCCCTGCCGACGGCCTCCATGGCGAACGAGGCGAAGAGGAACGGCATCATGCCGCCGATGAAGAGCCCCACCACGATGAAGGGGTTCTCGAGGTTGAAGTTGACCACGACGGTGCTGCCGGCCTCCTCCAGGGTGGAGCGCAGCTCCTCCACGTAGGAGACGAACAGCACGACCGCCGCCAGGCCGGCCGAGCCGATCGCGTACCCCTTCGTCACGGCCTTGGTCGTGTTGCCGACCGCGTCGAGCGGGTCGGTGATGGCGCGGACGCCCTCGGGCAGCTCCGCCATCTCGGCGATGCCGCCGGCGTTGTCGGTGATCGGCCCGAACGCGTCGAGCGCGACCACGACGCCCGTCAGGGAGAGCATCGCCATGACCGAGACGCCGATGCCGTAGTAGCCGCCCAGCTCGTAGGTCGCGGCGATCGCGCCGCCGATGACGATGATCGGCCAGGCGGTGGCCTTCAGGCCCACGGCCAGGCCGGCGATGATGTTGGTCGCGTGGCCGGTCTCGGACGCCCGGGCGATCTTCTTGACCGGCGGCCAGAGCGTGCCGGTGAAGTACTCGGTGATCGCCACGAGGGCGATCGTCACGCCGATGCCGATGACCGCGCACCAGAAGTAGTCCAGCCACTCGCCGGCGCCCGGCACGACGTCCTCGACCCCGTTGAGCAGCCAGTAGGTCACCGGGAGGAAGCCCGCGATCGACAGGATCGCGGCGACGCCGAGGCCCGTGTAGAGGGCCGCCGTGACCGAGCCGTTCGGCCCGACGCGGACGAACCACGTCCCGATGATCGACGTGATGATCGAGACGCCGCCGATGGCCAGCGGGTAGATGAGGGCGTTGGCGAAGTCGGCGAGGAACAGCGAGCCGAGGAACATCACGGCCACCGTGGTGACCGCGTAGGTCTCGAAGAGGTCGGCGGCCATGCCGGCGCAGTCGCCGACGTTGTCGCCGACGTTGTCGGCGATCACCGCCGGGTTGCGCGGGTCGTCCTCGGGGATCCCGGCCTCGACCTTGCCCACCAGGTCGGCTCCGACGTCGGCGCCCTTGGTGAAGATGCCGCCGCCGAGCCGCGCGAAGACGCTGATGAGGCTGCCGCCGAAGGCGAGGCCGACCAGCGGCTCGACGTCGTTGGCGTCCTCGCCGAGGATCAGGAAGTAGCCGGCCACCGCGACCAGGCCGAGGCCCACCACGAGCAGCCCGGTGACCGCGCCGCCCTTGAAGGCGATGCCGAGCGCCGGCCCGAGGCCCTTCTTCGCCGCCTCGGCGGTCCGCACGTTGGCGCGCACCGAGACGTTCATGCCGATGAAGCCGGCCGCCGCCGAGGCGACGGCGCCGATCAGGAAGCCGATGGCGGCCTTCCAGCCGAGGAGGTCGAGTTCGACCGCCTCCCCGAGGAACCCGATGATGAGGAAGAGCGCCGCGGCGACGCCCGCGATGATCGTGTACTGGCGCGTCAGGTACGCCTGCGCGCCCTCCTGGATGGCCGCGGCGATGCTGCGCATCCGCTCGTCGCCCGCCGGCTGCCGCAGCAGGTAGACCGTGAGCCCGACGCCGTACGCGACGGCCACCAGGCCGAGGACGACCGCCAGCCATGTTGTGTTGTCCGACAGGAAGTCGGCCAAGTGCTCCCTCCGAGATCGGGTTCACTGCGAGCCTTCGCTCTGCCCGATCGGGAGAGCGCGACGGGGTGCAGGATCTGGCGGAGATCCCCGAGGGGGACGCCGATCCGGCGGCGATTTCTACCACACGGGACGGGCCCTCGTGTCCCGTCCGAACGGGGGGTCAGGTCTCCGGGTCGCCCGTCCGGCGGGTTCCCGGCGGCACCCAGAGGCGGCTCGCCGGGTCGTCTGCGGGCGCGCTCGCCGGGGGTGGCGGGGGCTCGGGGGCGGGCGCCTCGGCGGCCTCCGCGCCGCCGCCCTCGGGCGGCGTCTCGACGAGGCGGGCGTAGGCCATCTGGAGCATCGCCAGCGGCTCCCGGAACGGGCGGGCCTGGGCGGCGCCGAGCTCCCGGTCGGCCACCTCGATCAGCGCGCGCAGGGTCTCGATGGCCTGGCGCGCCTGGGCCAGGTCGCGCGCGCTCTCGCCGGCCGGCCCGAGGCCCAGGCGGACACCGGCCATGTCGGTGAAGGTCGCCATGGTCTGCAGCAGCAGGTCGCGCACCGGCGTGCGCGCGAGCTGCTCGGCGAAGGCGGCGGCCAGCTCCTCGGGGGTGAGCTCGGGCGGCGGTCCGGGGCCCTCGGTGCTCACGCCGCCCCCGCGGCCGCCATCTCGAGCGCCTCCCCGGCCGACCGGCGGGTGCGCTCCACCACCTCGGCGTGCATGGCCCGCACGTCGCCGAGCTCCTCCAGGCGCGCGATCTGGCGCATCGCGCCGTTGCCGCGCGCGAGCATCGCGGGGACCCCGGCGAGGAACGGCCCGAGGCCGAGCGCGTCGTGCACCGGCGCCGTCCGCTCGAGCAGCGCCTCGATCGCGGCCGTCGTGTGCCGCTCGACCCCCCGGTCGAGGTCGATCAGGCGCCCCTCGAGGCCGTGCCGCTGGGCGCGCCAGATGTTCTCGTCGATGAGCCCGCGGGCGTGGGCGGGCAGGGGGCGGCCGGCGTCGGCCTCTGCGGCGAAGCCCGCGATGCAGGCCAGCATCAGCGCCGCCACGGCGAGGGCCTCGCCCATCTCGGTCTGGCCGTCGCAGATCCGCACCTCGACGGTGCCGAAGGTGTGGTGGGGGCGCACGCTCCACCAGATCTGGGTGCTCTCGACGATCGAGTTGGTGCGCTGGAGCAGCTCCACGAACCGTGCGTAGTCGTCCCAGCCCGCGTAGGCGTCGGGGACGCCGCAGCGCGGGAAGCTCTTGGTGAACGTCTGCACGCGGGTGGAGTGGAGCCGCGTCGGGCGGCCGAGGAACACGGCGCTGTTCGCCGACAGCGCCAGCAGCTCCGGCAGGACGCTGCGCATCGCGGTCGAGACGGCCACGGCCCGGTCCGCGCCGCGCACGCCCGCGTGCAGGTGCAGCGACCAGGTGTTGTTCGTCCACGCCACGTACCCGAGCTCCTCGTCCAGGCGCCGGTAGTGGGGCGTATCGATGATGCGCTGCTCCGTCCAGGGGCTGAACGGGTGGACCCCCGAGATGCCCAGCGACAGGCCCAGGCGGTCGGCGAGCGCCAGGGTCGCGAGGCGCCCCTCCACCAGCTCCCGCGCCGCGTCGGCGAACGTGAGGTGGCGGCGGGTGCGGTACTCGATCTCGGACGCGATCAGCTCGCCCGCCAGGCGGTCGCGGAGCGGCTCGTCGGCCGCCGCCATCAGGTCCTCGTAGCGGTTGGTCAGCGCGAGGGTGGCCGGGTCGAGGAGCTGGTACTCCTCCTCGATGCCCACCGTGAAGTCGACCGACTCGTCGAAGCGCTCGCGGACGCCGTCGAGGATGCCGCCTGCTGGGACGGAGCCGTCAGCCATCCGGCGGCGAGTGTAGCAACGGCCCCGTCGCCCCCGACCGCCTGCTTGACTGGCTCCGTGGACGCCGACGCGACCCCCGTGCTGCGCGGCGAGCGGGTGGTGCTGCGGCCCGTCGCCGAGGCCGACCTGGCGACCCTGGCGGCCATCCTCCGCGAGCCCGAGGTCGCCGCCTGGTGGGGCGACTACACCGACGAGCGCGCGCGGGCGGAGCTGACGACCGACCCCGGCTGGGCGATCGAGGTCGACGGCGCCGCGGCCGGGTGGCTCACCGTCACCGAGGAGACCGAGCCCGACTACCGGCACGTCGGCTTCGACATCTTCCTCGCCACGGCGGTCCGGGGCCGGGGCCTGGGGCGCGAGGCTCTGGGCCTGGCCGTGCGCCACTTCGCGGCGCGGGGCCACCACCGCTTCACGATCGACCCCGCGCTCGCGAACGAGCGGGCGATCCGGTCCTACGCCGCGGTCGGGTTCCGGCCGGTCGGGGTCATGCGCGACTACGAGCGCGGCCGCGACGGCCGCTGGCACGACAACCTGCTCATGGACCTGCTGGTCCGGGACCTGGAGGCGCCGCCGGCTCCGCCTGCGGGAGGCGCCCCGCCGGTTGACCGTGCGGTCCGCGGCCAGCAGCACGCACCAGGAAGGCGCGGCTCCGGAGCAGCGCTCGGGTCGGCGGTGCTCAGGTCAGGTAGAAGTAGAGCGCGTAGAGGAGCTCGACCGCGGGGCTCGACGTGTGGACGGTCACGTCCGAGGGCACCGTCAGCAGGGCGTCGGAGTAGTTGAAGATGATCTTCACCCCGGCCGCCACGAGGTCGTCGGCCACCGCTTGGGCGGCGTCTCCCGGGACGGCGAGCACGCCGACCATGACGCCGTCGTCGGCGACCACCGACGAGAGCTCGTCGTAGTGGCGCACCGCCAGGTCCCCCAGGCGCATGCCCACGCGGTTCGGGTCGACGTCGAAGATCGCGGAGATGCGGAAGCCGTGGTCGGCGAAGACGCCCGAGGTCGCGATGGCCTGGCCGAGGTTCCCCGCGCCGAAGAGGGCGATGTTGTGCTGCCCCGAGGTGCGCAGGATCTTGCGGATCTGCTCGATCAGCGAGTCGATGTCGTAGCCCACGCCCCGCTTGCCGAACTTGCCGAACCCCGACAGGTCGCGCCGGATCTGGGTCGGGTTGACGTTCGTGTACTCCGAGATGGCCTGCGAGGAGATGCTGCTCTTCCCCATCTTCTTGGCCTGCGTGAGCACCTGGAGATAGCGCGAGAGCCGCGCTGCGACGCCCAGCGTGAGACGGTCAGTGGCCATCGCCCGGAAGCTCCTCGCCCGTACTTTGTGACATCTTGCATCAAGTTACGGCCGCGACGCGGGCGCCGCAAGTGCCGAGCGGCACAAAGTTTGCGTAAGCCGCTCAGGCGGCCGCGAGGAGCCGGGCGCGGTCGAGCTTGCCCGAGGCGTGGCGTGGGAGGGCGTCCGTGAGCACGACCCGGCGCGGCGCGAGGGCCGGCGCCAGCCGGCGGGCGACGTGGCGGCGCAGCTCGCGCGCCAGCCGTGGGCACGCGCCCGCGCCGGCGGCCGGCACGACGAACGCCGCCGGGCGCACCAGGCCCCCCATCTGGGGCGTTCCGATCACTGCCGCCTCGGCAACCCGCGGGTCCTCGGCCAGCGCCCGCTCGATGTCGGCCGGGCTGACCAGCAGGCCATCGACCTTGAAGAGCTCGTCGGCGCGGCCGAGGTGGTGGAGCGCGCCGGCGCGGCGGACGACCACGTCCTCGGTGCGGAGCCAGGGCCCCATGCGCAGCCGCCGGGTGAGGTCGTCCCTGCGCCAGTAGCCGACGGCGGCCGCGGGCGTCCGCACCCACATCAGGCCCGGCGCGCCGTCCGGCAGCGGCCCGCCCGCGCCGTCGGCGACCCGCACGTCGACGCCCGGCGTGACGCGGGCGAACCCGGGCGACCCCGGGCGGCTCGACAGGGTGATGTCCCCGCACTCCGACGAGCCGAGGCCGTCCACGAGCGGGGGCCCGCCCGCGGCGGCGAGGCGGGCGGCGGCGCCGGGCCCGAGCCGGTCGCCCGACGAGATGCCCAGCCGCACCGAGGCGAGGCGGGCGGCCTCGGAGGGCCGGCGCTCGAGCACGGCCGCCATCTGGAGCCACAGCGTGGGCACGGCGGCGAGGACCGTCACCCCGTGCGCGTCGGCGGCGGCCAGCGCCCGGCGCGCGGACGGCGGGCGCGCCGAGAGCACGGCCGTGGCCCCCGCGGCCAGCGGCCGCACCAGGCCGATGAAGAAGCCCAGGGCGCTCGCGGTGCGCGCGGCCGCGTGGCAGCGGTCCCCCGGCCCGGCGCAGGCGAGGTCGCGCAGGAAGCTGGGCGCGGTCGCGCCGAGCGCGCCGTGGGTGTGGGCCACGCCCTTCGGGCGGCCGGTGGTGCCGGAGGTGTAGACGAGGCAGGCGAGGTCGTCGGCGGCGGCGGGCTCGACCGGCTCCGGCGTGCCGTCCAGGAGGTCGTCGGACACGACGGCCGCCGGCGCGCAGTCCGCGAGCACGGCGCGCAGGCGCTCCGGCGCGGTGCCCGGGTCGAGGGGGACCGCGATCGCCCCGAGGCGAAGCGCGCCGAGCAGCGCCTGAGCCGAGCGCCTGCCGTCTGGGACCACGACGGCCACGCGGTCGCCCCGGCGCACGCCGCGGGCGCGGAGGGTTCCGGCCGCGCGGGCGGCCGCCTGCGAGAGCTCGGCGAAGGACCAGGCGCCGGCGTCGTCCACGACGGCGGGCGCCTCGCCCCGGCCGAGCCGGTGATGTCGCTCCACGAGCGCGTCGACGAGATTCGCCACGGCGCGATCGTCCTGGCGGGCCGCCGGGCCGGGCCAGCCCCCCTAGGGCTCGATCGGCCACACCCTCGGCGGGCGGGCGCGGCGTCAGTCGAGGGTGAAGGGCCCGCTCTCGCGCCGCAGGGTCGCGCCATCCGGCCCGGTGGCCGTGACCCTCACCCGGTAGCTGCCGGCGGCGACGTCGACCCCGGACGCCAGCCGGCGCGCCACGAGGAAGCGGTAGGTCCCCGCCGGCCACGCCCAGGCCTGCTTGGTCCCCGCGACCGGCTGGATCGCGCCGCCGTCGGCCGGCACCAGCGCCAGCCGGAGCCCGTGCAGCCGCACGCTCCGCACGCGGCCGTCCTCGCGGCGCAGCGTCCCCACGCGCACGAGGATCTCCGCCAGGCCGGAGTCGGCGCGGATCTGGGGGTCGGAGAGCGCGTCGGCGGGGGTGCGCGCCGGGCGCGCCGGCAGCACCGGCGCGCGGGCGGCGACCTCGGCGCTGCCGACGGGGCGGACCACCAGCGTCCCCGCGGCGCCCGGCGCCGGCAGCCGCAGGCTCAGCTCCACCCTCCCGCCCGCGCCCAGCCGGGCCGCCCCACCGCCCAACGGGGCCTCCCCGGCCTCGGTCCTGAGGGACACGGCGTAACGCCCGGGCCGGCCGCTCAGGTCGGCGAGCACGACGCGGGCCACGGCGCCGCCGCGGGCGGGCCTGCCGGTCACGATCGGCGGGTCGATGCGGAGCGCGGGCTCGCCGGGCGGCTGGAGCACACCCGCCCCCTGGCGCCGTGCCGACACGCCGTCGAGCGGCGCCGCGGCCTGCACGAGCAGCGAGTGGACCGCCCGCGGTCCGAGCTCGGGGCGGTCGATGCGGAGCCGCAGCGCCCGCGCGGCGACCTCGGCCGCCGCCGCGCTGGTGCCCGTCAGCGCGGCCTCGCGCGGGGCGCCGTCCGGGCCCCGGCCGGGCCAGGCCGCCTCGCGCGCCACGGCGGGGGCGACGAGGTCGGGCTTCTGGCGGCCGTCGGTCGTCGGCCCCCACGACGAGAACGAGGCGATGACCCGCGGCGCCTCCGCCGGCGCCCCGGCCCGGAGCGCCACCGTCAGCCCGGGCTGGTCGGCGGCGAGCCGGGCGAGGCCCTGCCCCTGCTGGGACCCCATCCCGATCACGGGCAGCGGCAGGGCGCCGTCGTCCGGCACCGCCGGGAAGCTCGCGGGGCCCGCGACGTCCCACACCGCCAGCGCCGCGGCCCCCGCCGCGGCGGCCTGGGCCGCCTTCTCCGCGATCGTCCCGCCGCCGCGGGCGGCCACCGCCATCGCCCCCGTCACCATGCTCGCGCCGTCGGGCCCGCGGTACTGCTCGGGCGCGTCCCCGGTCGCCAGGCCGTCCGGCGCCCGCAGCAGCACGACAGGCAGCGCGGCGCCGTCCGGGTCGGGGCCCATGAGCGGCAGGGGCCCGAGCCGCGCGCTCGCCGGCCCCAGGAGCGCCTCCAGGTCCGCCGTGCGCGGCGCCAGAGGCGCCGACAGGCCTCCGACCGCGATGGCCGTGGGCGTCGCCGCCGGGCCTCCCACCGAGCCCGGCCGCGCGTAGGTCGGCCCGTCGTTGCCGGCCGGCACCACCACGGTCGCACCCACGCGGTCGGCGGCCGCGAGCGCGCGCGCCACCGGGTCGACCCCTCCCCCGTCGAACCCGGAGGCGAGGCCCATCAGGATGACCTGCGCGCCGTCCGACGTGTCGCCGTCCCCGTCGGGGTCGACGGCCCGCTCCAGCGCGGCGAGCACGCGGTCGGTGCGCGCGAGCGGGCGCAGCCGCCCACCGACGGGCTCGCGCGCGACGACCCGGTAGGCGAGCAGGCGCGGCGCCCGCTCGGCCGGCAGGTCCGCCAGCGCCGGGGAGCGGAGCACGAGGCTCGCCATCTGGGTGCCGTGCGCCTCGGCCGCGGGGTCCGCCGGATCGGAGGACGGGTCGGGGTCGCGGTCGATGAGGTCCTCGCCGCCGATCACCGGGAAGGTCGGCCCGATCCCCCCACCGAGCCAGGGGTGCGACGCGTCGATGCCGGCGTCGATCAGCGCGATGTGCGCCGGCCGCCCGCCGCCGGGTCGGCGGCGGGCGCGCGGCTCCGCGGCCGGGAGCGGCGCCGGCGCCTCCGCGCCGGCGGTCGTGGCCTGGGCCGGCGCGAGGAACGCGACCGGCACGACGGCCACCACCTCCGGGAGCGCCGCCAGCGACTCGAGGCGCCCCGAGGGCAGTCGCACGCCGACGGCGTTCACCAGCACCCGCGACCGGAACGTCACGGTCGCGCCCAGGCTCGCGAGCACCGGCGCCAGGGCGTCCTGGCCCTCGGTCACCGCGCGCGCCGCCGCGGCGCGGCCCTCCGGGGCGGCGGCAGACGGCCGGGGGGTCCCGGAGCAGGAGGATCGCCGACTCGGTGTCGCCGGGCGTCGGCAGCTGGGGCGCCCGGCGGGCCTCGAGCGTGTCCCGCCACCCGGCCGCCGCGTCGAGGGCCGCCGAGCGCACGGCGGCCGCGTCGGCGGCCGGCGCGACCGGAACGGGACCCGGCGCCGGAGCGGTCTGGGCGGCGAGGGCCGCCGGTGTGGCGACGATCACGGCGGCCACCCCGAGCGCGAGCGGCGGGCGGCGGCGGCGGCCGGCGCTCACGCGGCGATCCCCCCGGGCGGCGCCGTCGCGACGGCGTCGATGCCCAGGTAGTCGGGCCACGGGACGGGGTCGGCGAACTGGGCCGCGGCGCCGATCATGGCGGCGTTGTCCGTGCACAGGGCGCGGTCCGGCACGGCCACCCGGAGCCCCTCGCCGAAGGCCCTCTCCTCCACGAGCTCGCGCAGCCGCCCGTTCGCCGCGACGCCACCGCCCAGCGCGACGGCCGGGACGCCCTCGGCGACGGCCGCGGCCACGAGCCGGTCGGCCAGCGGCCGCACGACGGCCTCCTGGTAGGACGCGGCGAGGTCGGCGCGCTCGCGATCGCCCAGCGGCCCGGCCTCGCGCACGGCGTAGAGCAGGGCGGTCTTCACGCCGGCGAACGAGAAGTCCCGGGAGCCGCGCTCGAGCCCCACCGGGAAGCGGTGCGCCGAGCGGTCGCCCTCCTGGGCCAGTCGCTCGAGCGCCGGCCCGCCGGGGTAGCCGAGCCCGAGCAGGCGGGCGCCCTTGTCGATCGCCTCGCCGGCGGCGTCGTCGATCGTCTGGCCGAGCAGGCGCGGGCGGGCGTAGTCGGTGACGAGGTCCAGCCGCGTGTGGCCGCCCGACGCGATCAGGCTCACGAAGGGCGGGTCCAGGGCGACCGGCTCGAGCCAGACCGCCGCGATGTGGCCGTGGAGGTGGTCGACCATCGCCAGGGGCAGGCCCGCCGCGTAGGCCAGGGCCTTGGCCGTGGACACGCCCACGAGCAGCGCGCCGATCAGCCCGGGGCGCTGGGTCACGGCGATCGTCGCGACCTCCTCCAGGGCCAGGCCGGCGTCATCGAGGGCCCGGTCGACCACCGCGTTGACCGTGCCCAGGTGGTGGCGGGCGGCGACCTCGGGCACGACGCCGCCGTAGGGCGCGTGGAGGTCGGCCTGCGAGGCGACGACGCTCGAGGCGATCTCGCGGCCGCGCACGACCGCGGCGGCGGTCTCGTCGCAGGACGTCTCGATGGCGAGGATCGGGCCCACGGTCAGTCGTCTACTCCTTCCGGGCCCCCGCCGCGCCACATGATGATCGCATCCTCGCCGTTGTCCGAGTAGTACCCCGGACGGATCCCGTGCTCGAGGAAGCCCTTGCGCCGGTAGAGGCGGATGGCCGCCTCGTTGGAGACGCGGACCTCGAGGGTGAAGCCCAGGTGGGCCTTCCTGGCGGCCCGCACGAACAGCTCCTCGAGCATCCGGCCCCCGAGGCCGCGGCCCCGCTGGGCCTCGCGCACGCAGAGGTTGAGTATGTGCCAGACGTCGGCGTATCGCGAGACCATGACGTAGGCGAGCACGTCGCCCCCCCTGTCGGCCACCAGGTCGAGGGTGCCGGGGCGGCCGAGCTCGGACATGAACATCGCCCGCGTCCAGGGCGTCGAGGAGGTCGCGTTCTCGATCGCGACCACCTGGGGGACGTCGCGCGGGCGCATCTCGCGGATCTTGACGGCCGGCGGCGCGGCGGCCCGCTTGCCCCGCGCCATCCTCACCTGGGCCCGTCCGCGGCCGCGCCCGCGGCTGCGAGCCGGTTGACCTCGGCGTCGGGCAGGCGCGCGTACACCGGCCGCGCCGGCAGTCCCGCGCCCGCGGCGACGCGGCGCGCGAGGGCGGCGGCCCGGATGCGGTTGGCCGCCGCGCCGGGGCGGAGGCGCCGGAGCCCGGGCGCCTCGAGATCCGCCCCGCCCGCCTCGACCCCCTCGCCCCCGAGCCAGACCTCCTCGCCGAGGCCCGACAGGAGGCCGGCGAGCTCGGCCGGCGCGAGCGCCGACGGGCCGATCAGCTCCTCCAGCCCTCCGTCGGGCGCGCTGCGGTAGGCGGCGGCGAAGAGCTCGCGGCGGCGGGCGTCGAGGAGGGGGGCCACGACGGCCCCCTCCGGGGCGACCTCGGCGATGCCGAGGGCGAGGGCCTCCAGCGACGACGCGCCGGTCACGGGGACCCGGAGGGCCTGGCCGAGCCCCAGCGCGGTCGCGATGCCGATGCGCAGCCCCGTGAAGCCCCCCGGGCCCACGCCCACCACGACGCCGTCGATCTCGCGCACGGACGCGCCCGCCGCCGACAGCAGCCCGTGGGCCGCCTCGAGGACGCGCCGCCCCGACCCGGGCTCGGCGCCGAGCCACAGCTCCGCGATCGGCCGGTCATCCCGTACGAGGGCCAGGCTCGGGCTCGCGGTGGCGGTGTCGAGCGCGAAGGTCGGCAATCAGGCGGACCAGCTCGGAGCGGGTATCGGGCTCGCGGGCGTCGAAGAGTACCAGCCTCCGGTCGCCGCCCATGTGGCGCAGTTCCAGCTCCAGGCGGGCCTCCGGGAGGACGGTCAGGAGCGCGTCCGGCCACTCCACGAGGCCGATCGCGTCGTCCAGCGCGGTCCTCAGGAGCTCGGCGTCCTCCGGGTCGGGGGCGCTCAGGCGGTAGGCGTCGACGTGCGCGATCGGGACGTCGCCCTCATAGCGCTGGGCGACGGTGAAGGTGGGGCTGGTGACGGGGCCCGCCACCCCGCGCGCCCGGGCCACCGCGCGCACGAGGGTCGTCTTGCCCGCTCCGAGCTCGCCCCGCAGCAGCACGAGGTCGCCCGGCGCGAGCAGCGGCGCGAGCCCGGCGCCGAGCGCCTGGGTGTCGTCGGGCCCCGCGCTCTCCCAGGTGAGCCGACCGCCGCTCAGAAGAGGCCGAGCTGCTCGCCGGACGGCTCCGGCGGCTCCGGGTCGGGCGGCCCGGCCAGCCCCGCCCCGACGGCCACGACCTCGGGGACCTCCGGCGCCGGGGCACCGGGCCCACCGGCGAGCAGGCCCGGGATGCGGGCGAAGTCGGCCTCGAGCGTGGACAGCATCGCCCGCGTGTAGAGGGCGGCGGCGGGGTGGAAGAGCGGGTAGAGAAGGACCGGCTCGCCGGCGATGACCAGCGGGAGCTCGTGCCCGTGGACGCGCGAGATCCCGTCGGGGCGGCCCGACAGCAGCTTGGTCGCGAAGTTCCCCAGCGTGCAGACGAGCGTCGGGCGGATGAGCGAGATCTGCCGGAAGAGGTGGGGCTCGCACGCGCTGATCTCGGCCGGCTGGGGGTCGCGGTTGCCCGGCGGCCGGCACTTGAGGACATTGGCGATGAAGACGTCGTCGCGCGACAGGCCGATCCCCTCGATCAGGGAGGTCAGGAGCTGGCCGGCCTGCCCCACGAAGGGGATGCCCTGGCGGTCCTCGTGGTAGCCGGGCGCCTCGCCCACGAACATCACGTCGGCGTCGTGGTTGCCGCTGCCGACCACCACCTGCGTGCGCCCATCGCTGAGGGGGCAGCGCACGCACCCCGACACCTCGTCACGGTGGTACGCCTCGAGCTGGGCGAGCCGCTCCTCGCGCTCCGACATCGTGTCGCAGGGTAACCCACCGCTCGGCCGGAATGCCGCCCTGGCGCGGCTGCGCGGCCGTCGGTAACATCCCCGTCGCCCTGAGCGTGAGGCCTGGCATCCCGATCCGCGGGAGTTGGAGCAAGCGCCGGAGGGAGGTTCGCCGTGAACATCGTGCGCACGGTCGTCAACCTGCGCCGCGCCGTGGCCGGGCTGCGCGCCGGCGGACGGCGCGTCGCGCTCGTCCCCACGATGGGGGCGCTGCACGAGGGGCACCTCTCCCTCCTCGACCTCGCCGGGCGCGACGGCCACGCCGTCGTCATGTCCCTGTTCGTGAACCCGACCCAGTTCGGGGCCGGCGAGGACCTGTCGCGCTACCCGCGCGACGAGGCGCGCGACGCCGCGCTGGCCGGTGAGCGGGGGGTCGTCCTCGTCTTCGCCCCCGGCGCCGGCGAGGTCTACCCGCCGGGATTCGCGACGACCGTGACGGTCGACGGGCCCGCCACCGTCCTCGAGGGGGCGGCGCGGCCCGGGCACTTCGCGGGGGTCGCGACGGTCGTGGCCAAGCTGCTGCTGGCGGCCCGGCCCGACCGGGCCGTCTTCGGCCAGAAGGACGCCCAGCAGGTCGCCGTCATCCGCCGCCTGATGCGCGACCTCCACCTCGACGACATCGAGCTCGTCGTCGGGCCGATCGTGCGCGAGCCCGACGGGCTGGCCATGAGCAGCCGCAACGCCTACCTCGGCCCCGCGGACCGGCGGGCCGCCACGGCCCTCTTCCGCGGGCTCGCGGCGGCCGCCGCCCTCGCCGCCGCGGGCGAGCGCGACGGCGCGAGCCTCGAGGCAGCCGTGCGCGGCGCGATCGAGGCCGAGCCGCGCTGCGCGCTCGAGTACGCCGCCCTCGTCGACCCCGACACCTTCTCCCCCCTCGGCGCGCTCGATCGCCCCGCGCTCCTCGCCGTGGCGGCCCGCGTGGGCCCGGCGCGCCTCATCGACAACATCCCGCTCCCCCACCCGACCCGGAGGGCCGACGTGCCCCGCAGCCGCACGACCCCGAAGAGCACGACCCGCCGCGCCGCGGCGACGCTCAGATGAGCGCGCTGACCGCCGGCGAGCTGCGGTCCCGCAAGGGCGGTCGCCGCCTCGCCATGCTGACCGCCTACGACTACCCGACAGCCCTCGCCCTGGACCGCAGCGGCCTCGACGTCCTGCTGGTGGGCGACAGCCTCGGCGAGGTCGAGCTCGGCTACGACACGACCCGCGCCGTGAGCCTGGAGATGATGGTCCACCACGTCCGCGCCGTCCGGAACGGGGTCGCGATGACCCACGTCGTCGGCGACATGCCCGCCGGCACCTACCGCACGCCCGCGGAGGCGGTCGCGACCGCCCGGGCCCTGGTGGACGCCGGCGCCGACTCGGTCAAGCTGGAGGGCGGGCTCGTCCCGCAGGTGGCCGCCATCGTCGCGGCCGGGATCCCCGTGATGGGGCACGTCGGTCTGCTGCCTCAGACGGCCGACGCGTACAGGCGCCAGGGCACCACTCCCGACGAGGCCGACCGCATCGCCGCCGAGGCCCGCGCCCTCGACGCCGCCGGCTGCTACGCCGTGGTGATCGAGGCCGTCCCGGCCGAGCTGGCGGCGCGCATCACCTCGGAGGTCTCGTGTCCGACCATCGGGATCGCCGCCGGCCCCGAGTGCGACGGCCAGGTGCTCGTGTCGACCGACCTGATCGGCCAGGTGCCCAACCCGCCGCGCTTCGTGAAGCCGAAGGCCAACGTGTACGGCGCCGTGGTGCGGGCCGCCCGCGAGTTCGCCGCCGAGGTGCGCGCGGTCGACGTCGACCGGGAGGCGATCACCCGCGAGGCGGTGTGAGCCGCCCGATGGGCGACGAGGAGCGCCGCCGCTTCATGATGGAGGGCACGCGCACCGGCAAGCTCGCCACCGTCCGCCCCGACGCGAGCCCCCACGTGACGCCGATCTGGTTCGTCCTCGACGGTGACGACGTCGTGCTCATGACGGGTTCCCGCACCACCAAGGGGCGCAACCTGCGCCGCGACCCCCGAGCGTCGCTGGTGGTCGACGACGAGCGCCCGCCGTTCGCCTACGTGCGGGTGGACGGCGCGGCCGAGCTGAGCGACGACCTCGACGAGATGCTGCCCTGGTCGATCGCGATCGCCGGGCGCTACATGGGCCCGCAGCTCGCCGAGAGCTACGGGCGGCGCAACGCGGTGCGGGGCGAGCTGCTGGTGCGGATACGGCCTCGGAGGATCGTCTCCGAGGCCGGCGTGGCCGACTGAGGGGCCGGAGCCCGAGCTGTAGCGGCGCCTGGCGCGCGAGAAGGCCGCTCCGCGGTCAAGAGATCAGCGTCCTCCGCGCTTGGGGGGCGCAGCCTTCCCGCCTGAGACGTTCAGCGCCACGGCCGCGCGGATGAGCGCCTTCAGGGCGGGCGCGTCGATCTCCTCGCCCTCGTGGATGTCGATGGCTCGTCGCGTCGTGGTCGTCGGTGTCGTGCGCCGTGTGCCGCGGGCGGGATCGCGCTGGCGATCGCCGCCACTGGCGGGATAGCGCGCTACTTCGCGGACGGGTCCAGATCGTGGGGCCGGGCGATCCGGGCGAGGTCGAGGGCCTCGTCCAGGATCGACTCGTTGACCCCGTGCTCGCGCGCGACCTCGCGGAGCGGGCGGCCCGAGGCCGTCGCCTCCTTGACGATGGCGGACGCCCGGTCGTAGCCGATGTGGGGGTTGAGGGCGGTGGCCATCGCGAGGGTGTTCTCGCCGTGGCGGGCCGCGCCCTCGTGGTTGGCCTCGATGCCCGACACGCAGCGGTCGGCGAACAGCGTCGACGCGGTCGTCAGCAGGTGGATCGACCCCAGCAGGTTGCGCGCCATCAGCGGGATGCGCACGTTCAGCTCGAAGTTGCCCTGCGTGCCGGCGACGGTGATGGCCGTGTCGTTGCCGATGACCTGGGCGGCGACCTGGATCACCACCTCGGGGATCACGGGGTTCACCTTGCCGGGCATGATCGAGGAGCCCTTCTGCAGCTCGGGGAGGAAGATCTCGGCGAGGCCGGTCCGCGGGCCGCTGCCCATCCAGGCGATGTCGTTCGCGATCTTGGTGAGCGACACGGCGAGCACCTTGAGGGCGCCCGAGGCCTCGACCAGCCCGTCGCGCGCGCCCTGCGCCTCGAAGGGGTCGGCCGGCGCGCTGATCGGCAGGCCCGTGTCGGCCGTCAGGCGCTCGCGCACGCGCTCGGAGAACTCGCGGTGTGTGTTGAGGCCCGTGCCGGTCGCGGTGCCGCCCAGGGGGATCTGGCCGAGGCGCGGGAGGGTGTCGGCGATGCGGTCCCGTCCCAGCCGCACCTGGGCCGCGTAGCCGGCGAACTCCTGGCCGAGCGTCACGGGGACGGCGTCCATCAGGTGGGTGCGGCCCGCCTTGACGACGTCGGCGAACTCCTCGGCCTTGGTCTCCAGCGCCGCCGCGAGGTGCTCGAGGGCCGGCAGCAGCCGGCGCGAGATCTCCTCGAGCGCGGCCAGGTGGACCGCCGACGGGAAGACGTCGTTCGAGCTCTGCCCCATGTTCACGTGGTCGTTGGCGTGGGCGTCGTCGCCGGCGAGGGTCGCGATCACCTCGTTGGCGTTCATGTTCGACGACGTGCCCGACCCGGTCTGGAAGACGTCGATCGGGAACTGGTCGTCGTGCTCGCCCGCGGCCACCGCGTCGGCCGCGGTGGCGATCCGCTCGGCGACGGCGGCGTCGAGCAGGCCGAGCTCGGCGTTGACCCGGGCCGCGGCGCCCTTGATCCGGCCCAGCCAGCGCACCACGGGAAGCGGCACGCGCTCTCCGGACACCGGGAAGTTCTCCACCGCCTTGCGGGTCTCCCCGCCCCAAAGCTCCGCCACCGGGCTCCCCCTCGTCGGATCGATTCCCACCCCGAAGCGTACATCGACCGCCGGGGACGGCCCTCGCCTCAGGCCCTGATGACCGTCACCCGCGGGGCGCGATCGCGGCCAAGTGGCACGGCGTGCATCGGCCAAGTGGCACGGCGTGAATCGGCCAATTGGCGCAGCGTGCATCGGCCAAGTGGCACGAAGCGCTCCGGGGCGTCAGTCGGAGAGGCGCCCCAGGGCGCGGAGGATCTCCATGCCCGCCAGGGTGCCGAGCTCGAGGTGCTCCACGCGCAGGTGCTCGTCGGGAGCGTGGATCGCGTCGTCGGGGAGGCCGAAGCCGGTGAGGATCGTGGGGATCCCCTTCGCCGCGAGGACGGCGACGACCGGGAGGGTTCCGCCGAGGCGCACCGGCGCCGGGCGCCACCCCGTGGCGGCCTCCATCCCGTCGGCGGCCGCGGCCAGCACAGGGTGGCCGGGGTCGAGGACCGCGGGCAGGGCGAGGCCGAGGTCCTCGATCGTCACCTCGGCGCCCTCGGGGGCCGCGGCCGTCATCAGGCCGTCGAGCGCCGTGGCGACGGCCTCGGCGTCCTGCCCGCCGGCGAGCCGCAGGGAGAGGGTGGCGAACGCCTCGGCCGGGACGATCGTCTTGACGGCCCACTGCTCGCCGCAGGAGAGCCCGTGGACGTCGAGCGACGGCGAGGCGAGCGTGCGCATGTAGAAGCCGTCGGCCGCGCCGGCGTCGGCCGGGCGCAGGCCGGCGGCGGCCAGCGCCTCGGCGCCGGGGGGCAGGTCGTTCCAGGCGGCGACCTCGGCCGCGCCCGCGGGGGCCACGCCCGCGTAGAGCGGCGCCGGCAGGCGGCCGTCCCGGGGCACCACCGCGGCGAGGACCTCCATCAGGGCGTGGGCGGCGTTGAGGGCCGCCCCGCCGAACAGGCCGGAGTGGGCGTCGGCGCCGGCCGTGCGCACGCGGACGCGCCGGTAGAGCATCCCCCGCACGCCCGTGCAGAGGGCCGGCCGGCCGGGCCCGATCATCGGGCTGTCGAAGATCAGGACCGCCAGCGCCGGCTCGGCGTCGGCCGCGAAGTGCTCGAGCGCCGAGGTGCCGCCGCTCTCCTCCTCCCCCTCCACCACGAAGCCCACCCGCACGGGCAGCTCGCCCGCGGCGGCCAGGCGCTGGACCGCCGCGATCAGCATGAAGAGGTTGCCCTTGTCGTCGCTCGCGCCGCGCGCGTAGAGGCTCCCGTCGCGGACGACCGGGTCGAATGGCGGGCTGGTCCAGAGCTCGGCGGGCCCCGGGGGCTGGACGTCGTAGTGCCCGTAGACGACCACGCGCGGCGCGTCCGGCGCGCCCGAGGCGGCCGGCACCTCGCCCAGGACCAGGGGGTGGCCCGCGGTCGCCTTCACCTCGGCCTCGCCGCCGGCGCGGCGGATCTCGGCGGCCACGAGCGCCGCCGCCCGCCCCATGTCCGGCGCGTGCTCGGGCACGGCGCTCACGCTGGGGACCCGCAGCAGGGCGTCGAGGCGCTGGAGCTCCTCCGGGGTCACGGCGCCAGCCTACTCACGGAGCGGGCTTGCTCGGCGCGCCGCCCAGGAGGTCCTTGAGTCGGTTCATCCGGGCGTCGTACGTCGGCCCGAAGCGCCGCTCCGAGCGCTCCTGCTTGAGCGGCCTGCGCCCGTAGCGCACGCGGGCCCACGGCGAGCGCGGCTTGGCCAGGCGGATCGCGCCCACGAGCGCGATGACTGGGACGAAGATGCCGACGAGCCCGGTCACGATCTTGCCCTTCAGCAGCGTGAGGGCGGCGAGCAGCGAGTTGACCCCGACGGCGATCGCCAGGGCGAGGCGCGAGCCGTCCCTCGCGTCCTCGAGCTCCAGCGGCGCCGTGCCGATCACGCACAGGCCGCCGATCATGAGGGCGATGAGCACGGCGTCGACGGAGGTACGCCCCTGGTCGGCCCAGTAGACGTCCTTCATGTAGAGCGAGAGGGCGAACTCGTCGAGCATCAGTCCCGCCCCGATCCCGAAGACGATCGCCAGCAGCTCGAACCAGGGCGTGTCGGGCTGGAAGCGGAACTCCAAGAAGCCGGCGACCAGCGTGAGGCCGATGCCGTAGACGAGGTGGTGGATGTGGAGGCCGCCCACGCTGATGTCGCGCAGCACGCCCTGCCCCTCCCCGTCCGAGCGGATGCGGCGCGTGATGGTGCGCACGATCACGAAGGTGATCAGCAGCGACAGCAGCAGCCAGAAGGCGCCGGACCGGTTGCCGTTGACCATCTCGCGCTCGTACCAGTCGCGGATCGCCACGCCTCAGCCCTCCGCCGGCGCGACGGCCACGCCGGCCACGACCGGCCGCGCCCACGGCGCCGCGGGCACGTCGGGAAGCCTCCGGAGCGCGGTGACGGCGAACCCGGCCCGGCGGATCGCGGCGACCGTGTCGCGGTTGGGGTGGCAGCCGGCGCACAGCCGCCGCGACGCCGGGTCCAGGCGGTCCTGCCAGCGCGCCGCGCGGCCCTCCGCGCGGACGTGCTCGAGGAAGACGAGCCGGCCGCCCGGCCTCAGGACCCGGCGCGCCTCGGACAGCGCCCGCGGGGGGTCGTCCACCGAGCACAGCACCAGGGTGCAGACGACCGCGTCGATGGTCGCGTCGGCGACCGGGAGGTCCTCTGCGGGCGCGTCCAGGACCTCGACCGGGAACGGCGCGGCGGCGGCGCGCGGCGCCAGCCGGCGGCGCATCGCGGCGTCGGGCTCGGTCAGCGTGAGCCCGGCCAGGGCCGGGTAGTGCGGCAGGTTCGCCCCGGTCCCGGCGCCGAGCTCGAGGACCCGGCCGGACGCCTCGCGCAGCAGCTCCCGGCGGCGCGCTCCCAGGGGCCCCCGCTCGGCCCGGCGACCGAGGAGGTCGTAGAGGGCGGCGAAGACCCGGTGCTCGCGCATCAGGCGGGCGCGGGGGCCGGCTCGAGCTCCGGCGCGGGCTGCGACTCGCCCTGCGACCGCGCCAGGGCGGCCGTGGAGACGATCATCGCGACGGCCGAGACCGCGATCAGCGCCCACTGGAGGCCGTCGGCCTGCAGGTCCTCCTCGAGGACGGTCATGCCGAGGATCACGGCGACGACGGGCTCGAAGACCGAGATCGCGGGCAGGGACTGCGCGAGCGAGCCGGCCTGGAAGGCGGACTGCTGCAGGTAGGTGCCGAGCGTGATGACGACGATCAGGGCGTAGACCTCCCAGCTGCTGATCACGTCGACGAAGCCGTCGTCGAGATAGCTCATGACCGACTTGGTGAGCGCGGCGGCCGCGCCGTAGAGGATGCCCGTGCACGAGGCCAGCAGCACGGCGCGGATGGGGCCCTTCCTGCGGGACGCGACCAGGATGCAGGCCGCCACGACCGGCACGATCACGGCGGCGGCGATGAGCCACACCTCGAGATCGGCCGAGTCCACGCCCGCGGTGGGGTTGCCGGCGACCAGGAAGATCGCCAGGCCGGCGGTGAGCGAGATCGCCCAGAGGCCGTCGGAGCGCTTCAGGCGGCGCTTGGCCCACCACGCCCCCAACGGGAGTGCGAAGAGCAGCGACGTGGCCAGCAGCGGCTGCACGAGCACCAGCGACCCGAAGGCGAGGGCGATCGCCTGCGCGACGTAGCCGAGACCGTCCGCGGCGGTCCCGATCAGCCAGACGGGGCGCCGGATCAGTCGCGTGATCAACCCGATCCCGAGCGCGTCCTCGTCGGGCACCTCCGCCGCCTCGCGCTGCTGCATCACGAACCCGACCGCGAACAGCAACGCCGCCACAAGAGCGATGGCGATGGCGATCTCGGTGTGCATGGCCGCCTACTCTCCCATGGCGGGCTCCACCCCGCCCACGGGCGCCGGGCTCGGCCGCGGCGGGCGCGGCCGCACCAGGAAGGGCGGCAGCGTCAGGACGACGAGGCCGAGGAAGATGCCGCCCACGTAGAGGGCCGGGTTGCCGGTCTTGAGCTGGTCCGGCGGGACGAAGCCGAGCACGAACGAGAGCGCCGCGCCGACGAGGCCGACTCCGGACGTGATCCAGACCCCCGCGGTCCCGCCGGGGATGCGGTAGGGGCGGTGCACCTCCGGGTGCGTGTACCGCAGCCGGAGCACGGCCGCGAAGATCAGCGCGTACATGATGATGATGATCTGGGCGGTGAGCACGGAGAGGATCCAGTACGAGGTGCTCACGCTCGGCACGAAGAGGAAGAGCAGGCTGAAGACCGTCGTGCCGATCCCCTGGGCCAGGAGCACCGCGACGGGCACGCCGGCGCGGTTCTGCCGGGCCCACGAGCGCGGCGCCTCGCCCTGCTCGGCCACGGTCGCCAGCCCCGTGGCGGGCCCCATGATCCAGGGGATCATGTGCGCGACCCCGCCGATGGTGATGAGGATGGCCGTCGGCACGAGCAGCCACTCCACCCCGAGGGCGTCGAACACGGCCTGGAACGCCTGCATCACTCCGCCCACCAGGCTGATCTCGTGCTGGGGGACGACCACCGCGAGCGCCAGCGAGCCGAGGATCGTGAAGGCCGTCATGATCACGGCCGCCAGCAGGATGGCCCGGGGGAAGTCGCGGGCCGGCCGGCGCGCCTGGTCGGCGTGGAAGCCGGCCACCTCCATGCCGGCGAACATGAGGATCGCGCCGGTCAGGAAGACCAGGTTGGTGATGCCCAGGTTCGGGACCAGCGCGTCTCCGGAGAAGGGGATCTCGGAGGCGTTGCCGTCGGCGAGGAAGGCCACCCCCAGCACCATGATCAGGAGCGCCGGCACGATGGCGCCGAGCACCGTTCCGATCGCCCCGATCGCGCTCGTCGCGCCCACGCCCCGGAAGGCGGCCAGCGTCGCGCCCCAGAACACCGCGAGCATCACGACCACCAGGAAGACCCTGTTGTTGGCCAGGTCGGGGTCGAAGGCGTAGGCGAAGCTCGCGGCGGTGAACGCGAGCACGGTCGGGAACCAGGCGAGGTTCTCGGCCCAGTCGCACCAGACGGCGAGGAACCCCGCGCGGCCGCGGAAGGCCTCGCGCACCCACGGGTAGACCCCGCCGCGGCGCGGCCAGGCGGTCGCCAGCTCGGCGATGGCGAGCGACACCGGCACCAGGAACAGCACGACCGCCAGGAGCACGAAGAAGATCAGCGACCAGCCGTACTCGGCCATCAGGGGCAGGTTGCGCGGGCTGACCATCGCGGCCACGTTGATCATCGCCAGGGCCAGGACGCCGAGGCCCGCGACCCGTCCGGGGCGGCGGAGCCTCACTCGGCGCCCCGGTCCTCGAGCGCCTCGGTCAGCGCGTCGACCGTCTCGGGGTCGCGATTGCCGCTCACCCGCACGGTGAACGGGCCGAGCGTCCACACCGCGCCCTGCGCGGGCGGCCGCACCTGGCCCTCGAAGCGGCGGGCGGCGCCGTCGCGGTCCTCATCGTCGTCGTACGCGGTCGCGACGACCACCGCCTCCTCGTCCTGGTCGCCGCACGCGAAGCCGACGTCGTAGCGGCGCTCCTCCACCGCCCCCGGCGCGCGGGCCTCGGTCTCGATCTCGTCGCACACCCGCAGGTCGGCGTCGGCGATGACGGAGTCGATGTCCGAGAAGGAGACCGGCTCGGAGCTGTCGGCGCGGCCGCAACCGACGGCCGCGAGCGCGCCCACCGCCAGCAGCAGGGCCGCGGCGACCGCCGCCCTCACGCCCCGTGGGCCGCGACGACCGGGGGCACCAGCAGGCGCCCGAGCACGGGGACGTTGAGGAAGCCCTCGACGCCGGCGTAGAGGATCCCCACCCGCGGGAGGTCGACGGCCTCCTCGAAGACCATCGAGCGCGGGAGCCATTCCGGCTGGAACTTCTCGTTGAAGTCGTAGAGCGACTTGATCTGGAAGAAGGGGTTGAGCTTCGCGACGACCCACTTCAGCGCCCTGTCGCCCGGGCCGAGGTCGGCGTCGGCGTTGAACAGCCGCCCCCAGGCGGCGAAGTTCATCGACAGCCGCACGACGCCCGCCCGCCCGAGCTCCTCGGCGGCGCGGACGATGAGGAACTCCGTGATCCCGTTCGGGGCGCTCGGCTCGCGCCGCATCAGGTCGAGCGAGTAGCCGGGCTCGGCGCCGAAGCACGGCACGAGGCGCAGGAAGCCGGCCACCCGCCCCGCCGTGTCGCGCGCCAGCGCGATCACCATCTCGTCGTTCTCGCCCGTCACGTCCTGGCTGAGGGCCATCGTGAAGCCGCGCTCGGGCTCCTTCCCGCGCCAGTGCTCGCTGATGGCGTTGAGCTCGTCGATGACCGCGGGTGGGACCTCGGTCTCGCGCAGGATCTGGAAGCTGTGGTCGCGCGCGACCCGGGACACCGCCCCGCGTACCTTCTTCATGCCCGGGCCGTGGATGTCGATCTGGTCGCAGCGGATGATGGCCTCGTCGCCGAGGTAGACCGACCGCATCCCACGCTCGGCGTACAAGGGCATGTCGGCCTCGCGCACGGCCAGGAACGCGAGCTTCCAGCCCCGCTCGTGGCAGAACTCCTGGAACTCGTCGACCACCATGGGGATCGACTCCTCCGCGCCGATCGGGTCGCCCGAGGCCAGCGCGTAGCCCTGCAGGTAGGTGTAGGCGATCATCGCCTGGCGGTCCGACGAGAAGAAGAGGCTCTTGTCGTCGCGGAGCGCGAAGTACGCCAGCGTGTCCGACCCGTAGGCGTGCACGAGGGCCTCGGCGCGCTCGTGGTCATCCGTCGAGACCTCGTCGCGCTGCACCACCGAGCGCAGCACGAGGAACCCGAAGAGCAGTATCCCCGCGATCCCGAGGGCCAGCAGCGAGTCCTCGAAGAAGGCGTTGAAGACGCGGTTCTCGAAGGTGTAGGGCCCGTCGAGGCCGATCAGGCCGCCGAAGATGGTCTCCAGCACCCCGCCCACGCTCAGGTCCGGGCTGACCTCGTTGCGCTCGATCAGCAGTGCGACGACGCCGTAGACCAGCACCCCGCCCAGCCAGAGCGGGATGAAGCGAAGGGCCGTGAGGATGGACGGCGGGTCCCCCGGCGCGTGGAAGTCCTCACGGAACCAGATCAGCAGCAGCGCCAGCGCCGCGCAGAGCACGGCGGCGATCGGGTTCGGCCCCCGCAGGAGGTGCACCAGCGTCCCGGCCAGCAGGAGCACGACGGCGACCCAGAAGGCGGTGCGCTTGCCGCGGGCGAGCTGCCGCGCGGTCAGCAGCAGGACCAGGCCGATGATCACCGCCGCGATCGACCCGTTGGCCCGCCCCTCGGCGCCGAAGAAGGTGTCGGCGCCCAGGCGCGAATGCAGCCCCGGCAGTGACGCCAGCAAGCTGATGATGCCGGCCACCGCCACGAGCGCGGCGAGCACGCCGCGCCGGGTGGCGGGCCGGCGGGCCGCGCCCGGCAGCTTCAGCCGTCCCGGTTCGGGGCTCCGCACCGCCGAGGTGACGGGCGCCGCCGGGCCCGGCCGCGGTGCGGCGGGCGCCAGGGGCAGCAGGCGCGAGCGGGACGGCGACGCCACGTCCCCGGCCTCGGGCCGCAGCGTCGGGAAGAGCAGCACGTCGCGGATCGTGGTGGCGCCGGCCAGCAGCATCACGAGCCGGTCGACCCCGACGCCCAGGCCGCCCGTCGGCGGCATGCCGAGCTCCATCGCGCGCAGGTAGTCCTCATCCACGTCGCCGGCCTCGGGGTCGCCGGCCGCCTTCGCCCTCGCCTCGTCCTCGAAGCGCTCGCGCTGGTCGATCGGATCGGTCAGCTCGCTGTACGCGTTGGCGAGCTCGCGCCCGGCGACGACCACCTCGAAGCGCTCGACGAGCGTCGGGTCGTCGCGGTGGGGCCGCGCGAGCGGCGAGATCTCGCGCGGGTGGTCGCAGACGAAGACCGGGCCCACGACGTTCGCCTCGACGAACTCGTCGTAGAGCTCGTTGCAGATCTTGCCGGTCCCCCAGGACTCGTCGTACTCGACCTTGGCCTCGTCGGCGATCCGGCGGCACTCCTCGAGCGGCATCGAGGGGTGGATGTCGATGCCGGAGTGCTCCTTGATGAGCTCGTACATCGTCGCCCGGCGCCAGGGCGGGGCGAGCGACACCGGCTTGCCGTCGATCTCGATGTCGTGCGTGCCGATCGCGGCCATGGCCGCGGCGCCCACCATCTCCTCCGTGATGACCATCATGTCTTTGTAGTCCGCGAGGGCCTGGTAGAGCTCGAGCATCGTGAACTCGGGGTTGTGGCGCGTGTCGATGCCCTCGTTGCGGAAGACGCGCGACATCTCGAAGACCTTCTCGTAGCCACCGACGATGAGCCGCTTCAGGTGGAGCTCGAGGGCGATGCGCATGTACATCTCGATGTCGAGAGCGTTGTGGTGCGTGATGAAGGGCCGCGCCGTGGCCCCGCCGGACTCGGGCTGGAGCACCGGCGTCTCCACCTCGGTGAAGCCCTGGCCGGCGAGGTAGCCGCGGATGCCGGCGAGGGTGCGCGTGCGGACGTCCGCGACCCGGCGGGCGTCCGGCGTCACGATCAGGTCGAGGTAGCGCTGGCGCGCCCGGGTCTCGGTGTCGGTCAGCGGGCGGGTCTTCGCCGGCAGGGGACGGATCGCCTTGCCGAGCAGCTGGGAGGTGCGCGCGAGCACCGACAGCTCGCCCCGGCGGCTGACCACGACCCGGCCCTCGAAGCCCATCCAGTCGCCGATGTCGATGGCCCCGACGTCGGCGAACCCCTCGTCGCCCATCTCCGCCCGCGAGGCCATGATCTGCAGGAACCCGCTCTCGTCCTTCAGGCTCATGAAGACCAGGCCGCCGTGGTCGCGCGTGAGCATCACCCGGCCGGCGACGTGCACGACGTCCTGGGTCTCCGCGCCGGCCTCCAGGGCGCCGAACTCGTCGCGCACCTGGGCGAGCGTGTGGTCGCGCGGGTACGTGACCGGATAGGGGTCGATGCCCCGGTCCCGGAGGGCCTCGACCTTCGCGAGCCGGTGGCGGCGCTGCTCCGCGGCGCTCCCGGTCAGCCCCGTCGGGGATGCGGGCGGGTCTGCGGGGGTCGCGCCGTCGGGCATTCGCGGCACCTCCAGGGGCGTCGGGCCGCTGGGACCATACCCGGGACCCCCCGGCGGCGGAAAGCCCGCTCGCGACCGCCCTTGACCTCAAGTTCGCTTGAAGCTGCAGGATGCCGTCGTGCTCGCGATCCGACAGCGTCGTTTCGGCCCGCCGGAGGTCCTCGAGCCCGAGGACGTGCCCGATCCCGCGCCCGGCACAGGCCGCGCGCGCATCGCCGTGGAGGCCGCCGGCGTGCACGTCATCGACACGGCCATCCGCGCAGGCGCCGACCGCCTCCCCTTCCCGCTCCCCGACCTGCCCATGACGCCCGGCCGAGAGGTCGCGGGGGTCGTCGACGCCGTGGGCCCGGGCGTCGACCCCGCCTGGGAGGGCCGCCGCGCCGTGGCCCACCTCGGCCTCGCGAGCGGCGGCTACGCGCAGCTCGCCGTCGCCCCGGCCGAGGCCCTGCACGAGGTGCCCGACGGGCTCGGCGCCGACGTCGCGGTGGCCGCGATCGGCACGGGGCGGACCGCGGTGGCGATCCTCGACCAGGCGGCGATCGGCCCGGACGACGTGGTGCTCGTCACCGCGGCCGCGGGAGGCCTCGGCGGCCTGTTCCTCCAGGGCGCCCGTGCGGCCGGAGCGGTGGCCGTCGGGGCGGCGGGAGGGCCGGAGAAGGTCGCGGCCGTCCGGGCCCTCGGCGCCGACGTCGCGGTCGACTATCGGGAGCCGGACTGGCCAGAGCGGATCGTCGAGGCGCTGGACGGCAGGCGCGTCTCCGTCGCGCTCGACGGCGTCGGCGGTGCGCTCGGGCGAGCCGCCCTCGAGCTCCTGGCGCCCGGCGGCCGGATCCTGCTCTTCGGCTTCTCGAGCGGCGAGCCGACCCCGACTGACGACGCGCGACCTCATGCGCCTCGGCATCACGGCCTCCTGGGCCCTGGGCGGGGGCATCGCGGGGCGGATGCGCGAGCTGGAGACCCGCGCCCTGGCGGACGCCGCCGCCGGCCGCCTCGTCCCCGTGGTCGGGCAGCGCTTCCCCCTCAGCGACGCCGCGGCCGCCCACCGGGCGATCGAGGCCCGCGAGACCATCGGGAAGGTGGTCCTCGTCCCCTGAGTCGTCGCTCTCGGGGGTCGCGCCACTTGGCCGGCGCGTCGACTGCCAATTGGCGCAACCGCTCCTGCAGAACCGGCAGGCAGGCAAGCATCGCGCCGGGAGGACGCCGGACCCGGAGTGTTGGTGTGCCACTTGGCGTGAGCGGCGTGCGCCAATCGACACCCTCACCCGGCACACTCCCGCCACCGTTCCGTCACGCTCCGGGGCTGATCGTCGCGGGCGTCCGCGGCATGGTGGGCTGCTCATGGCGAGGAGCCTTTACAAAGGGGAACGGCTCGGGAAGCGGCCGCCGTGCCTGATCTGCATGGGGCCGGGCGACGGGGAGCGGGCACAGCTCCACCTCCCCGGCGGGGTGTCGGTGTGGCTCTGCGCGGCCCACCGGAGCCCGGAGTTCCTGCGGCGCCGGGCGGGGCGGGACTTCGCGGCGAGCCTCATGCGGGCGTGGGAGGCGGCGGGGTGCATGACGCGGCGCCGCGGCCGGGCGCTCGACGCGCACCGGGCCCGGCTGGCGGAGCCGCCTCGCCGCGCGCGCCCCGGCTCGTACGCATGGCCCGAGCTGCGGCGGGAGGCCGAGCGGCGCGTCGCCTCGGGAGAGGCGCCGGCCCGGGTCATCGCGGAGCTGCGGGCTCGCGTCGCCGGGGGTCCGGCGAGGGCGCCGGCGCGGCGCACGATGCTGCGCTGGCTCGCGGAGGGGCGCTGGCTGGAGGGGCCGCGGCCGGCCGGCCTACGCGGGCGGAAGCTCCACCGGGGTCAGCCCCAGCGATTGCCGGGCGCCCTCGCGCACCACCCCGAGCTCGACCGGCCGGCCGATGCGGTCGGGGCCCATCAGGCGCTGGAGGTCGCCGACGTCGGCCACGGCGGTGCCGTCGACGTCCACGATCAGGTCCTCCGCCCGCAGGCCGGCCCGCTCGGCCGGGCTGCCGGGGACGACCTCCACGACCTCGATGCCGGCGTCGCGGCCGAGTGCCGAGGCGACCCGGGGCGGCAGCGGGCGCGGGCCGCCGGCGATGCCCACGTAGGCGCGGCGCACGCGGCCCTCCCGCATCAGGGCGGCCACGATCTGCCGCGTGGTGGCGTTGATCGGCACCGCCAGCCCGAGCCCGAAGCCGGCGACGGCCGTGTTCACGCCCACGACGCGCGCGCGGCTGTCGGCCAGGGCGCCGCCGGAGTTGCCCGGGTTCAGCGCCGCGTCGGTCTGGATGACGTCCTCGACCACGCGGCGCGCGCGGCCGCGGCCGACGGGCAGCGACCGGCCGAGGGCCGACACCACCCCGGCGGTCACCGAGCCCGCCAGCCCGAAGGGGTTGCCGATGGCCACGACGAGCTGGCCCACCGTCAGACGGTCGGCGTCGCCGAGGGTCGCGGCGGGCAGGTCGGCCCCGTCGGCGCGCAGCACGGCGAGGTCCGAGAGCGGGTCGGCCCCCGCCAGCGTGAGCGCCAGGTCGCGGCCGTCGGTGAGGCGCGCCCGCAGCCCGCCCTCGGCACCCTCCACGACGTGCGCGGACGTCAGGAGGAAGCCGTCGGGCGTGATGACGACACCGCTCCCGCTCCCCTCCCCCTGCCCGCCGCGCCGGTCGCGCCGCGCCACCCGGATGCTCGCGACCGACGGCCCCAGGGCGCGCGCGACGGCGCTCACGGCGCGCGAGTAGGCGTCGAGCGCCTCGGCGTCGTCGTCATCGGGCGCGCCGGGCGGCCCCGGGTCCTGAAGCGTCCCGGAGACGTCGTCGATGAAGCCGATCCCCACGGTCGGGCGACGGTAGCACCGACCCTCGCGGGGGCGCCCGCCGCCGCTTGAACGGCGCTCGGCGCGCGCATACCGTGGCTCGCGAAGGAGGAGGACGCGCGTGATCACGTGGTACCAGGAGACCATCGTCGAGACCGGCCGGGCCGGCGTCCTCTGGATGCTGATCGCCTTCGTGATCACCTTCGCGATCACCCGCTGGGTGACGCGCCGCATCCGCTCCCGCCCCGCCGACGCCGACGCGGACGAGGCGGGCCTCGTCGGCGACATCCACATCGGCGGCGTGCACATCCACCACCAGGTGTGGGGCATCCTGCTGATCCTGGTCGCGGCGGTCCTCGAGTTCGCCTACCAGCCGGACAGCCCCTGGCTCGAGGTGCTCGGGGCGGTGTTCGGCATCGGCGCCGCCCTCACCCTGGACGAGTTCGCCCTCTGGGTGCACCTCGACGACGTCTACTGGTCGGAGGAGGGCCGCAAGTCGATCGACGCGATCGTGGTCGCCGCGTGCATCGGGGCGGTGCTGCTGGTCGGGACCGCGCCCTTCGGCGTCGACGACAACGTGTCCCAGGAGGGCCTCGCGAGCGTCGCGATCACCGTGGCCATCACGATCGGCTTCGCGCTGGTGGCCGTGCTCAAGGGCAAGCTCGCCTTCGGCCTGATCGGCCTCTTCTTCTCCCCCTTCGCCATCGTCGGGGCGATACGGCTCGCCAAGCCGGGCTCGCCGTGGGCCCGGCGGCGCTACCGCACCCGGCCGAAGAAGATGGCCAAGTCGCTGCGCCGCTACGGCGAGCGAGCGGCAGGCGCGGATCGACCGCATCCGCGACCTGCTCGGCGGCACCCACGGCTCGGCCGGGGGCTGAGGGGCGCGAGGCGTCAGCCGGCGGCGATCATGACGACGCCGCCCAGGGCGACGGCGGCGCCCACCGCCTGGAGCCGCCCGAGGCGCTCGTGGAGCACCAGGGCCGCCAGGGCGACGGTCACGACCGGGTAGAGCGAGCCCAGCACCGCCACGACGCTCACCAGCCCGCGCTGGCTGCCGGCGGCGAACATGAGGTTGGCCGACGCGTCGAGGATCCCCGCCCCCAACACCAGCGGCAGCACGCCGCGCCCGACGGCGAGCCCGGCTCCGAGCACCGCCACCCCGACCAGGGCGATCGGCACGGACCCCGTCCGGGCGGCCACGAGGCTCCAGAGCGCTCCCGCGCCGTCCGCCGACTCGGCCAGCAGGACGAAGAAGCCCCCGAAGCCGAGCGCCGCCACCACCGCCAGCCCCAGCCCGGCGCGCGACGCCGGGCCGGGAGCGGTGGCGGCGAGCGCCGCGCCGGCCAGCGCGACGACCATCCCGGCGAGCGCGAGGGGCCCCGGCGACCGCCCCGCCGCGAGGTCCAGCGCCAGGGGCAGCAGCGCCCCGAGGGCCGAGATCGGCGCGACGAGGCTCATGGTCCCGACGGCCAGGCCGCGGTAGAAGGCGGCGAGGCCGAGCGCCCCGCTGGCCCCTGCGGCGATCCCGAGCCCGTAGGCCGCCGCGCCCGGCACGTCGGGCCGCGTCAGGGCGAGGAGCACCAGAGCGAGGACCAGGCCCGCCGCCTGCGAGAGGGCGACGACCGTGAACGCGTGGGCGCGCCGGCTGGCGAGGCCGCCGAGGAAGTCTCCCACGCCCCAGGAGAGGCCTGAGACCAGGCCCAGGGCGATGGCGAGCACTCGGGCGGGCTACCCCCGGACGGCGGCGACCAGCGGCGTCGAGGGCTCGGGCGCCGCGAGCAGCACCGGCCGCAGCACCTCCCCCGTCCGCGACTCGGGCGAGGCGGCGATCTCCTCGGGGGTGCCGGCCGCGATCAGGGCGCCGCCGTTGTCGCCGCCCTCGGGGCCGAGGTCGATGACCCAGTCGGCCGACTTGACGACGTCGAGGTTGTGCTCGATCACCACGACCGTGTTGCCCTGGTCAACCAGCCGCTGGAGCACCTCCAGGAGCTTCTCGATGTCGGCGAAGTGCAGGCCGGTGGTCGGCTCGTCGAGGATGTAGAGGGTGCGGCCGGTCGCCACCTTGGAGAGCTCGGTCGCGAGCTTGACCCGCTGGGCCTCGCCGCCCGAGAGGGTCGTCGCCGGCTGGCCCAGGCGCACGTAGTCCAGGCCGACGTCGTGCAGGGTGCGGAGCCGGCGGTGGATGCGCGGCACCGCCGCGAAGGCCTCGACGGCCTCCTCGACGCTCATCTCCAGCACCTCGTGGATGGTCCGGCCGCCGTAGCGCACCGTGAGGGTCTCGCGGTTGTAGCGCTTGCCGCCGCAGACCTCGCAGGGGACGTAGACGTCCGGCAGGAAGTGCATCTCGATCGTGATGGTGCCGTCGCCCTTGCACGCCTCGCAGCGCCCGCCCTTCACGTTGAAGCTGAAGCGCCCCGGGGTGTAGCCGCGGGCGCGGGCCTCGGGCGTCATGGCGAACAGCTGTCGGATGTGGTCGAAGAGGCCGGTGTAGGTGGCCGGGTTGCTGCGCGGCGTGCGGCCGATCGGCGACTGGTCGATGTCGATGACCTTGTCGATGCTCGCGGCGCCCTCGATGCGGTCGTGGGCCCCGGGGCGCACCGGCCGCCGGCCGACCCGCCCGGCGAGCGCCTTCAGCAGCACCTCGTTCACGAGGGTGCTCTTGCCCGAGCCCGACACGCCGGTGACGCAGGTGAGGGCCCCGAGGGGGAACCCGACGTCGATGCCGCGCAGGTTGTTCTCGCGCGCGCCCAGCACCGTGATCCAGTCCGTGGGGCGGCGCCGGGCGGCGGGCGCCGGGATCGCGCGCCGCCCCGACAGGAACGCGCCGGTCACCGACGCCGGCTCGGCCTCCAGGTCGGCCACCGACCCCTCGGCGACGACCCGGCCGCCGTGCTCGCCGGCCCCGGGGCCCATGTCGATCAGGTGGTCCGCGCTGCGGATCATCTCCTCGTCGTGCTCGACCACCAGCACCGAGTTGCCCTGGTCGCGGAGCCGCTCCAGGGTCCCGATGAGCTTGCGGTTGTCGATCTGGTGCAGCCCGATGGAGGGCTCGTCGAGGATGTAGAGCACCCCCACCAGGCCCGAGCCGATCTGCGTGGCCAGCCGGATGCGCTGGGCCTCGCCGCCGGACAGCGTGCCCGCGGCCCGGGCGAGGGTCAGGTACCCGACGCCCACGTCGTCGAGGAACCGCAGCCGCGCGCGCACCTCCTGGATGATCCGCGCCGCGATCAGGGCCTGGGTGTCGCTGAGGTCGATGTCGTCGAAGAACGCGAGGGCGTCCGCCACCGACATCAGGCAGAGCTCGTAGACGTTTCGGCCGGCCACCGTGACGGCGAGGGCCTCGGGCTTGAGGCGCGCGCCGCCGCACGCCGGGCACGGGCGCAGCGACATGAACTGCTCGACGTTGTCGCGCACGGCGCTGGACATGGCGGTGGCGTGCTGGCGCCTGAGCTGGGGGATGACGCCCTCGAACCAGCCCCAGCTGCCCCCCTTGCGGCGTCGCCCCAGGTAGAGGCGCTCGCGGCGGCGCGGCCCCTCCAGCAGCATGGTGCGGTGCCGCTCGGGCAGCCGGCGCCAGGGCCGGTCGAGGTCGATCCCGTGCTCCTGGGCGATGGCGCGCATGAGCAGGTCGTAGTAGTCGGTCGTCCGGTCGGTCCAGGGCAGGATCGCCCCCTCGGCCAGCGTCCGCTCGGGGTCGACGATCAGCTCCGGGTCGATCTCGAGGGTGAAGCCGAGCCCGGTGCACTGCGGGCAGGCGCCGTGCGGCGAGTTGAACGAGAACGTGCGCGGGGCGAGCTCGGCCATCACCGCGCCATGGACCGGGCAGGCGAAGCGCTCGGAGTAGATCCAGGAGCGCGCCTCGGCCTCGGGGTCCCGGGGGACCTCCTCGATCCTCACGAGCCCGTCCGCGAGCTGGGTGGCCGTCTCCAGGCTGTCGGTCAGGCGCCGCCTCAGGTCGTCGCGCATGACCAGCCGGTCGACCACGGCCTCGATCGTGTGGACGCGGTTGCGGTCGAGCGCCGGCACCTCCTCGAGCGTGTGGACCTCGCCGTCGACGGCGACGCGCGCGAACCCCTCGGCGCGGATCTGCTCCACGACGTCGCGGTGCTCGCCCTTGCGGTCGCGCACGAGCGGCGCGAGCACCAGGAACCGGGTCCCCTCCGGCAGCGCGAGCACCTGGTCGGCGATCTGCTCGACGCTCTGTCCGGTGATCGGCCGCCCGCAGATCGGGCAGTGCGGCTGGCCCACGCGGGCGTAGAGCAGCCGCAGGTAGTCGTAGACCTCGGTGACGGTCGCCACCGTCGACCGCGGGTTGCGGCTGGTGGTCTTCTGGTCGATCGAGATCGCCGGCGAGAGCCCGTCGATGTGGTCGACGTCGGGCTTGTCCATCTGGCCCAGGAACTGGCGCGCGTAGGCCGACAGGCTCTCGACGTAGCGGCGCTGGCCCTCGGCGTAGAGCGTGTCGAAGGCGAGGCTCGACTTCCCGCTCCCCGACAGGCCCGTGATCACGACGAGCTCGTCGCGGGGGATGCTCACCGTGACGTCGCGGAGGTTGTGCTCGCGCGCCCCCACGACGTGGATGGCAGGGGCGGGTGACGGGCGCGGCGGCGGCACCCGTCAAGTGTAGTGAGGCCCCCGGCCCGCCCGCCGCCCGCCCCGCCTGTCCCCCCGGCCCACCGGTGCGCCCGCGGGTTGGCCCCGGGTACATACGTACCGGGCGGCGGCCTCCCTACCGTCGCGATGGTGCTATCACCTGATCGGTTGGCCCATCTCCGGACCCCACTCGCCCTGCTCGCGGCGCTGGCGGCGCTGGTCCTCGCGACCCCCGCGCTCGCCGCCGACGAGCCGGCGCAGGTCCCCGACGCCGTCGTGCAGCCCCTCGGGGCGGAGGGCGCCGCCCTGGTGCCCTACCGCGAGCTCGTCGGGGCCGCCGATGCGCGCAACCTGAACGCCGCGGTCGTCAACACGTCCAGCTACTGGGTGGCGGCCATCGACGGCGAGGGCAAGGTCATCGCCTCGGCCATCCCGCGCCCCAAGCCCGGCCAGGACTTCGCCCAGGCGACCCCCCCGAGCTCCGCCGCCACCGGCGCGGCGACCGAGGGCCTGCCCGGCGCCTTCGACCTGGCCGCCCGCCTGCGCGCGGACGGGGTCGCGGTGCTCGGCCCGGCCGAGGCGGCGGCGGACTCCGGCTCGGGCATGAGCGGGCTGATGCGGTTCCTGGTGGTCCCGCTCGGGATCGCCCTGGTCGCCGTCTTCATCGTGGGCGGGATGATGCTGATCCGGGGCCGCAACCCCGGGGGGCGCGGCCTCGGCGGCCGCGGCGGGGCCGCCGGCCACGGCAGGATCCGCAAGACCGCCCAGGTGGAGCCGCCGGAGACGCGCTTCGCCGACGTCGCCGGCTGCGACGAGGCCGTGGAGGAGCTGCGCGAGGTGGTCGTCTTCCTCGAGGAGCCCGAGCGCTTCCGGCGCGTCGGCGCCCGGATGCCGCGCGGCGTGGTGCTGCACGGCCCGCCGGGCACCGGCAAGACGCTGCTCGCCAGGGCCGTCGCCGGCGAGTCGGGGGTCCCCTTCTTCGCGCTGTCGGGATCCGACTTCGTCGACACGTTCGTGGGCGTCGGGGCGTCGCGGGTCCGCGACCTGTTCGCCCAGGCGCGCAAGAGCGAGCGCGGGGCGATCATCTTCTTCGACGAGATCGACGCCATCGGCCGCGCCCGCGGCGCGGGCCAGTCGGGCGCCGACTCCGAGCGCGAGGGCACCCTCAACCAGCTCCTCGTGGAGCTCGACGGCTTCGACGAGCGCGAGCGGGTCGTGGTCGTCGCCGCCACCAACCGCCTCGACATGCTCGACAAGGCGCTCCTGCGGCCGGGCCGCTTCGACCGGCGCGTCCAGGTCGGGCTGCCCGCCGAGGCCGGGCGGCTCGCGATCCTGCGGCTCCACGCGAGCGGCGTGCCGATCACGGAGCCGGAGTCGCTCGAGGCGCTCGCGCGCGTGACGGCCGGGTTCGCGGGCGCCGACCTGGCCAACATCGTCAACGAGGCCGCGATCATGGCGGCGCGCGCCGGCCGCGACACCGTCCTGTCGGCCGACCTCGACGAGGGCATGCTGCGCGCCGTGGCCGGCCCCCAGCGCAGCGACCGGCGCATCGGCGACGGCGAGCTCGAGGTGATCGCCTGGCACGAGGCCGGGCACGCCCTGGCCGCCGAGCTCTGCCCGACCCACCAGAAGGCCCAGCGGGTCACGATCCTCTCGCGCGGCGACGCGGGCGGCCTGGCGCTCTACGGCAGCAGCGACCGGGCCCTCACCTCGCAGCAGCACCTGCACGAGCGGATGGTCGTCGCCATGGCCGGGCGGGCGGCGGAGCAGACCCGCTTCGGGGTGATCTCGTCCGGCGCGGCCAACGACCTGGAGCAGGTCAACCGGATGGCCCACGAGGCCGTCGAGCGGCTGGGCTTCTCCCCGCGGGTCGGCCAGATCATCTCGGCCGCGGGGCCGTACGAGGTGCCGGTGTCGGCCGAGACCCGCCGCACCATCGACGAGGAGGTCCGGCGCATGGTCGACGCGGCGTACGAGGACGCGGTGGCCCTGCTGGAGGACCACCGCCAGGAGCTCGACGTCCTGGCGGCGCTCCTGCTCGAGCGCGAGCAGATCGACCGGGCGGAGATCGAGACGGCCCTGGTGGCGGTGACCGGCGGCGGTCGCCGCCAGCCCGCCCGCGCCGACGTGCTGCCGACGGCGCGCGAGCCGGTCGCGGTCGTCGAGCCCGAGGCGCCGCCGAGGGCCGTCGTGACCGAGCCGGAGCGGGCTCCGCGCCGGCGCCTCGGCCTCCCCGTCGCGTCGGGGCGGCGCGTCCGCGCCGGCGCCGAGGCCGCCGCGGCCACCCTCTACGCCATCAGGCTCCCGCGGCTCCGCCGCCCCGAGGCCGCCCGCCGCAAGGTGCGCCGCAAGGGGCCGCGGACGGCCTAGCCGCCCCGCAGGTCGCCGAGCACGCGCTCGGCGTGGCGGTCGGGCGGGAACACCGGGTACCAAACGCGCCGCACCGTGCCCCCGTCGAGCAGCATCGTCAGCCGCCGCAGCAGCGTCCGCCCGCCCGCGACGAAGGTCGGCAGCCGCATCGCGGCCGCGAGCTCCCCCCGCTCGTCCGACAGCAGCGGGTAGGGCAACGCGAGGCGCGCGACGATCTCGGCCTGGCGCTCCGGGCTCTGGGCCGACACGCCCGCCACCTCGACGCCGAGGGCGCGCAGGGCCTCGTAGGCGTCGCCGAAGCCGCACGCCTCCGTGGTGCAGCCGCGGGCGCCGGGGATGGCGTCCCAGCCCTCGGTCGGCAGTGGCTCCCCTGGGCGGCCGGCCCAGGGGAATGCGAACACCAGGAGCGGCCCCTGCGCGCGCGCCGGCGAGGCCGCCCCGCCGGCGGTCGACGGCAGGGCGACGTCCGGCACCGGCGCGCCGGGGAGGTGGTCGGCGGCGCCGTCGTCCTCGGGCTCCGGGAGGCCGGGCGGGAGCGTCCTCAGGTCGTCGGGCACGGGTTGACCATGGCACGCCCCGGCGCTTGGCATGATCCTGCGGTGCCCGCCCTGTCGCCCGACGAGCTCCTCGCCACCACCCGCAGCGTCCGGCGCCGGCTCGACACGAGCCGGCCCGTCGAGCGCGAGCTGATCGAGGAGTGCCTGCGGCTGGCCCAGCAGGCCCCGAGCGGCGGCAACCGCCAGGGGGCCGTCTTCGTGGTGGTGACCGACCCCGAGCGGCGCAGGGCGCTGGGCGACCTGTACCGCCGTGGCTGGCAGCGCTATCTGGAGGAGGGCATCCTGGGCGACCCTCCCAGGCGACCGGCCGACCCGGCCAAGCGGCGCCAGGCCGCCCGCATCGGCCGCTCGGCCTCGTACCTGGCCGACCACCTCGCCGAGGTCCCGGTCCACGTGGTCGCCTGCCACGCCGGCCGCACCGAGGACCGGCCCCAGATCGTTCAGGCGTCGGCGTTCGGCTCGGTGCTGCCGGCGGTCTGGAGCTTCATGCTCGCGGCGCGCGCCCGCGGGCTCGGCGCGGCCTGGACGACGATGCACCTCTTCCACGAGCGCGAGGCCGCGGAGCTGCTCGGGATCCCCTACGACGAGGTCTCGCAGGTCGCGCTCGTCCCGCTGGCGCACGTCGTGGGAGAGGGCTTCCGGCCCGGGCCGCGCGACCCGCTGGAGCGGTTCGCGCGCTGGGAGTCGTGGTGAACGCGCGCCGGCGCCGGAGCGGCCCGGTCACCCGCCGGCCGGCCGCTCCCATTTCCTGAGCAGCTCCTCGTGCCGCCGCCGCCGCTCGGACTCCTGGCACCAGCCCTCGGTGTCCGGCCGCGCCCAGGGGCGCCCCTCGCCCCAGAAGGGGCCCGGCACCGGCAGCCCGTGCATCGCCAGGAAGAGGTCGTCCTCGTCGAGACCGGGCGCCGCGAGCGACCGGAAGGCCACCTCCTCGCGGGCGCGGTCGTCGCTCACCGCCGCCGCCTCCCCCTCCCCGCGGCGCGGCGCGACTGCGCGCGCGGCACCGGCGCCGAGCCGCGGCGGCGCGGCCCCTCGGCCGCTCCGGAGCCCCCTTCACCGTCCCCGTCGGCGCCCTGCAGCCGCTGGAGCTGCTCGCCGCGGAGGTCGGCGATCTCGTCGCGCAGCCGCGCCGCGAGCTCGAACCGGAGCTCCTCCGCCGCGGCGAACATCTCCTGCTCGCGGTCCACGATCATGCGGTCGAGCTCGTCCATGCCCACGTCGGCGAGCGCGTCGGGCTCGCCCCGCCGGCGTCGCGCGGGCGCGGGGGCGTCGTCGTTGAGGCCGAGGAGCTCGACGATGTCCGAGACGCCCTTCACGATCGACTCGGGGGTGATGCCGTTGGCCTGGTTGTAGGCGACCTGGATCTCGCGGCGGCGGTTGGTCTCCTCGATGGCCGATCGCATCGCCTCGGTCTCGCCGTCGGCATACATGATCACCCGCCCCGAGACGTTCCGCGCCGCCCGGCCGATGGTCTGGATGAGCGAGGTGTTGCCGCGGAGGAAGCCCTCCTTGTCGGCGTCGAGGATCGCCACGAGCGTGACCTCGGGGAGGTCGAGGCCCTCGCGCAGCAGGTTCACGCCCACGAGCACGTCGAAGTCGCCGAGGCGCAGCGACCGGACCACGCGGATGCGCTCGAGGGTGTCGATCTCGGAGTGCAGGTAGCGCGCCCGGACCCCGGCCTCGACCAGGTACTCGGTGAGGTCCTCGGCCATCCGCTTGGTCAGGGTGGTCACCAGCGCCCGCTCGCCGCGCTCGGCGCGGTCGCGGATCTCCCCGATCAGGTCGTCGATCTGGTGGTGGGTCGGGCGCACCTCGACCTCGGGGTCGACCAGGCCCGTGGGCCGGATGATCTGCTCGACGACATGGCCGGAGGAGCGCCGCTCGAACTCGCCCGGCGTCGCCGAGACGAAGACCACCTGGTTGACGCGCTCAAGGAACTCGGGGAGCTGCAGGGGCCGGTTGTCGAGCGCCGACGGCAGCCGGAAGCCGGCGTCGATCAGCGCGAGCTTGCGCGACCGGTCGCCCTCGTACATGCCGCGGAGCTGCCCCATCGTGTTGTGGGACTCGTCGATGAAGCAGATGAAGTCGTCGGGGAAGAAGTCGAGCAGCGTGTGCGGCGGCTCGCCGGGGCGCCGCCCGTCGAGGATCCGCGAGTAGTTCTCGACCCCCGAGCAGAAGCCCAGCTCGCGCAGCATCTCCATGTCGTACTCGGTGCGCTGGCGCAGCCGGTGGGCCTCCACCAGCTTGCCCGCCGACTCGAACGCCGCGACCTGGGCCTCGAGCTCGGCGCGGATCTCGCGGACGGCCCGGTCGATCGTCGACGGCGGGGTGACGTAGTGCGTCGCCGGATAGATCCCCAGGTGCTGGAGGTCGGCGTACACCTCGCCGGTGAGCGGGTCGTACTCCGTGATGCTCTCGACCTCGTCGCCGAACATCGAGACCCGGTAGGCGGTCTCCGAGTCGGCGGGCTGGACCTCGATCGTGTCGCCGCGCACGCGGAAGCGCCCGCGCTCCAGGACCGTGTCGTTGCGCTGGTACTGGTTCTCGACCAGGCGCCGGTAGATCGCCTCGCGCGGGTGCTCCTCGCCCACCGTCAGCAGGACCACGCGCTCGCGGTAGATCTCGGCCGACCCGAGCCCGAAGATGCAGCTCACCGACGCCACGATCACCACGTCGCGGCGGGCCAGGAGGGCCGCGGTGGCCGCGTGGCGCAGCCGGTCGATCTCGTCGTTCCTCGACGAGTCCTTCTCGATGTACGTGTCGGTCGCCGCGATGTAGGCCTCGGGCTGGTAGTAGTCGTAGTAGCTCACGAAGTACTCGACCGCGGCGCCCGGCAGCAGCTCGCGGAACTCGTTGCAGAGCTGGGCGGCGAGGGTCTTGTTGTGGGCGATCACGAGCGCGGGCCGGCCGGTCCCGGCGATGGCGCGGGCCATCGTGAAGGTCTTGCCCGAGCCGGTCACGCCGAGCAGGGTCTGGAAGCGCTCCCCGCGCTCCAGCCCCGCCGTCAGCTCGCCGATCGCGCGCGGCTGGTCTCCCGTCGGCCGGTAGGCCTCGGAGACCTCGAAGGTCGTGGTGCTCACCGGTCCAGGGTAGCGCCGACCCAGGCCGGACACGGGCCCCCCGACAGGCGCCCGCGGGGCCAAAGCGGGCCGGGCGATCTTGCTCGCGCGGGCCAAGGCCCCTCCACCGGGGCCGGACCTATCCTGGCTCCAGTGATGTGAGGACACCGTCACGCATGGCCCCGCGACCGGGACGCGGGGCCTCGCACAGGCCGGCGGATCTGGGATGGGTCCGCCGGCCGCCCCCTCTCAGGGGCCGGACGCCAGGATCAGCCGCCGGCGGAGCCCGCGAGGCGGTCGCCGTAGGCGCGCCGGTAGATGCCGGTCGCCTCGCGCACCTTGGTGACGAACCCCCGCGTCTCGGCGAACGGGACGTCGTCGGGGACGCGGAGCGCCTCGCCGCGGGCCTGGGCGTCCTCGAGCCAGCGGCCCAGGTTGGCCGGGCCGCCGTTGTACGCGACCAGCGCGAGATCGACCGACCCGTAGCGGTCGACGAGGTAGCGCAGGAAGCGGGTGCCGTAGGCGATGTTGACGTCGGGCTCCTCGAGCCGGTCGGGCGAGGGGCTGGGGCGCCGCGGCAGCCCGGCGATGAAGGTCGCCGTGTCGGGCTGCACCTGCATGAGCCCCACGGCCCCCTGGCCGGAGCGCGAGTCGGCCACGAAGCCGCTCTCCGTGTCGATCACGGCCGCCACGAGGGCCGGGTCGAGGCCGTTGCGCACCGCCTCCTGGCGGACGGTCTCCTCGTGCTCGAGCGGGTACCAGAGGCGCGCGTACCAGCCCGGCATCTGCTGGTGCACCTGATACCACCCGACGCCGGCCGCCGCGAGGACCACGAGCACGCCGGCCAGCCAGGCCGCGCGCCGGCGGCGGCGGCGCGGCCGGGGCGCGCCGGCCGCCGCGGCGCCGCCCTCGGGCCCGCGCGGGGGTCGGTCAGTTGTCGCGGATCGGCGCATCGCAGGGGCGACCAGCGTACTCCGCGAAGCGGGCGGCGACCCACGCGCGCAGGTCGTCGAGACCGGCGTCGTTGACGAGCACCCTGTCGGCGCGCGCCGCCTTCTCGTCTTCCGGGAGCTGGCGGGCGCTGCGCTCGTCGAAGTCCTGGCCCCGCGCCTCGACCCGCCGCCGGCGGACGTCGGCCGGCGCCGTCACGAGGAGGGCGGCATCGAACCCGCCCTCGGCGCCCGCCTCGAACAGCAGCGGCACCTCGCAGACCAGCAGCGGAGGGGGCGGCCGGCGCGCGGCCTGCTCGGCCACCCATGCCCGGCGACGCCCCTCGATCCGGGGGTGCAGCAGCCCCTCGAGGTAGGCGATCCCGCCCTCCTGGGCGAACGCCCGCGCGCCGAGGGCCGCCCGGTCAACCTCCCCGCCGGCGGCGAGGACCCCGGGGCCGAAGCGCTCGACCACCGCGCGCAGCACGTCGGGGTCGCCGTAGAGGTCGTGCACGACCTGATCGCTCGACAGCGTCGCCGCGCCGCACGCCGCGAAGGCCCCCAGCGCCTCGGACTTGCCGGAGCCGATGCCCCCGGTGAGGGCGAGGCACGGGGGCGCGCCCGGCGCCCCCGCGATGCGCCTAGCGCGAGGAGTCGTCGCCCTCGGCGGGCTGCGCCTCGGCGGCGGGCTCCTCGGCGTCCGCGGCGGCCTCGTCAGCCTCGGCGGCGGCCTCCTCGGCGAGGGCCTCATCGACCTCGGCCTCGATCTCCGCCTCGACCTCGGCCTCCTCGATCGCCTCCTCGACGGCGGCCTCCGCCTCGGCCTCTTCGATCGCCTCCTCGACGACGGCCTCCTCCACGGCCTCCTCGACCGCGGCCTCTCGACCTCGGCCTCCTCGACTCGCCTCCTCGACGACTCGGCCTCCTCGACGATCGGCCTCCTCGACCGCGGCTTCGGCCTCGCCTCCTCGACGGCCTCCTCGACCGCGGCCTTCCCGGCCTCCTCGAGCCTCCTCGATCGCCTCCTCGACGATGGCCTCCTCCACGGCCTCCTCGAGGGCGGCCTCGGCCACGACCTCCTCCACGGCCTCCTCGACCACCGCCTCCGCGATGGCGTCGTCGACCGCCTCGGCCGCCTCGGCCTCATCCGACAGCTCGGCGACCTCTGCGGCCTGGGCCGCCGCCGCCGCGCGCACGTCGTCGGGCAGGCGGTGCTGGATCGGGTCGCTGTCGGCCACGCGCTTCAGGCTGAGCGAGAGGCGGCGGCGGTCCGCGTCGATCTCGATGATCCTGACCGCCAGGACGTCGCCCTGGTTGACCACCTCGCGCGGGTTCTCGACGTGGTGGGCGGCAAGCTCCGAGATGTGCACGAGGCCCTCGACGCCCGGGTGGATCTCCACGAAGGCGCCGAACGTGACCACCTTGGTCACCCGCCCCTCGACGACGTCGCCGACCTCGTAGGCCTCGATCACGCTCTGCCAGGGGTCGGCCTGGGTCTGCTTGAGGCCCAGGGAGATGCGCTGGCGGTCGCGGTCGATGTCGAGCACCTTCACGCGGACCTTCTCGCCGATCTGGAGCACCTCGGACGGGTGGTTGACGTGGCTCCACGAGAGCTCGGAGATGTGGATCAGGCCGTCGATGCCGTCGAGGTCCACGAACGCCCCGAACTCGACGATGTTGGAGATCACGCCCTCCACCACCTTGCCGGGCTGGAGGTCGTCGAGGATCTTCTGGCGCACCTCGCGCCGCTCGTCCTCGAGGACCGCCCGGCGCGAGAGGACCACGTTGTTGCGGTTGCGGTTGAGCTCGATGACCTTGCACTCGAGCTTGCGGCCGAGGAACTCGTCGAGGTCCTGCACCCGGCGGATGTCGACCAGCGAGGCGGGCAGGAACCCCCGCACGCCGAGGTCGAGGATCAGGCCGCCCTTGACGACCTCGATCACGGTCCCCTCGACGTTCTCGCCCGCGGCGGCGGCGGCCTCGATGCGCTTCCACGCCTTCTCGAAGCGCGCCCGCTTCTTGGAGAGGATCAGGCGCCCCTCCTGGTCCTCCTTCTGCATGACGAGCGCGTCAACCATCTCGCCGAGGGAGACCTCCTCGTCGGGCCGCACGCTCTTGCGGATGGAGAGCTCCGGAAGCGGGATGACGCCTTCGCTCTTGTAGCCGATGTCGACGAGGACCTCGTCCTTATCGACGCGGACCACCCTCCCGGTGACCACGTCCCCCTCCGAGAAGATCGGGATGGTCAGGTCGTAGTTCGGGACCTGCACGCCGTCGACCTCGATGTACTCGGGGCCGTCGAGCGCGCGGACCGGGCTATCGAGATCCGGAGCCTCGGCCGGCGGGGCGTCCACGGGGGGCGCCTCTGGCTCGGCGGTGGCGATCTCGGGATGGTCAGTCGTCATTGGTCGGAAACGTCCTCGTTGCGGTGTGGTTCTCGGGCACGACCGACAGCCGGGGGTGCCGGAGGGCGAGGAGTATAGACCCGCCGGGCGGCCTGGGCCATGGCCCGCGCGCCCGGCGCGGGGGGCTCAGGGGAGCGCGGCGATCACCCCGTCCAGATCCGCCGGAGCGAGACGGCCGGCGCGGGCGGCGCGCACGCGCCCGCTCCCGTCGACCGCGAGCGCCGCCGGCACGCTGCGCACGGGCAGCGCGGCGGCGCGGGGATGGTCCGCGAGGCTCACGCGCACGACCTCCCGGCCGTCCGCCGCGTGCTCGATCTCCCGGGCGAAGGGCTCGCAGCGCGCGCAGCCCGGCGCGGTGAGGACGACGAGCCAGGGCCCCTGGCCGCGGAGCCCGAGGTCGTCGCGGACGTCGGCGCCGTCCCCCGAGCGGCGGGCGAGCAGCAGCCGGTAGACCTCGCAGCCGACGCACAGGCCGGCGATCGCCGACAGCAGGGCCAGGGCCGTCACCAGGCCGGCGAGGACCCACCCCGCCGTCTCCGCGCCCAGGTACAGCAGCGCCACCGACGCCGCGAGGAACACCGCGGCGAGGGCCTGGGCGAAGCGCACGGGCGCCGCGGGCTCGAGCTCGGCGGGCGGGCGGGCGACGAGGCGGAAGAGCCAGGCGACCGGCGAGTACCGCGGCCCCGCCAGCGCCAGCAGCACCAGGCCGAGGGCCACCGCGACGGCCGCCGGCTGGTCGAAGACGATCGCCTCCAGGCACAGCGCGCCCGTGATGGCCTGCGCGAAGCGCGGCTGCATCGGGTGGACGGCGGGCAAAGCCGGCATTCCCGCCAGGTTAGGGCATAAGTGCCCGTTAAGGCCGCCCCGCGAGGCTCGCTCCGCCCCCCCTGCGAAGGAGAGCCGAATGAGCGCCACCGCCTACATCCTCGGAGACGCCCCCGACGAGCTGCGCCGCCTCGACGAGCAGTCCGCGATCCTCCGCTCGGCGACCCTCGGGCTGATGGCCGACTGCGGCCTGCGCCCCGGGATGCGGGTCCTCGACCCGGGCTGCGGCACCGGCGAGGTCAGCCTCCTGCTCGCCGAGGCCGTCGGGCCCGCCGGGGCCGTCACCGGCGTCGACCGCGGCCCCGAGGCCCTGGAGAAGGCGCGCGACCGGGCCGCGCTCCGGGACGCCGATCACGTGACCTTCCTCGAGGACGACATCGCGACCATGACGGCCGACGAGCCGTTCGACGCGGTGGTCGGGAGGATGGTGCTGATGCACCAGCCCGACCCCGCCGGGGTGCTGGCGCACCTCGCCGGCCTGGCCCGACCCGGGGCGCTGGTCGCCTTCGCCGAGATCGTCGTGCTCCCCGAGCTGCCGGCCGTCCCGGAGCGGCCTCTCATGAGGCGCGTCGTGAGCCTGATCGACCAGACGCTGACCCTCGCCGGCGTGCACACGCGCATGGGCATCGGCCTCCACGACGCCTTCGCGCGCGCGGGCCTTCCCGCGCCGGCGGTCCGCATCGAGCCGCTGACGACCTGCGGCGAGGACCCCGCCTACACCCGGTGGGCCGTGGAGACCCTGCGCACGCTGCTGCCCGTCCTCGAGCCCCTGGGCGTCGCGACCCCGGACGAGGTGGCCATCGAGACCCTGCCGGAGCGCCTAGGCGCCGAGGCCGCGGCCGCCGGAGGGGTCGCGATGCCCTGCCTGCTCGGGACGGCCTGGACGCGGCTGGCCGGCTGAGGCGAGGGCGGGCGCCGGGCGCGGGTCGCGCAGCGTGAACGCGACGGGCGTCGGGCCGTGGGCGCGCAGGTGGGCGAGGCGCTCCTCCGCCTCGCCGATCGTCGGGGTGGCGCCGGCGGCGACCCACCAGAGGGCCGTCTCGGGCTCGGCCAGGCGCTCGAACCACTCGCGGCGGCGGCGGAGCACGGCGGCGTGGGCCTCGCCGTAGACGAAGCCGCGCAGCGCCTCCACCGACTCCCACACCGACATGTTGACGATCAGTCGGTCGTCGCCGAACGCGCGGATGGCGGTCGCGTCGCCGTCCTCGGTCTGGAGCCGCCAGACGAAGCCCGGGCTGGCGTCGGCGACGGCGTTGACCGGCGCCAGCGCCGCGACGAAATCGGCCAGCAGGGGCGCGTCGAGCGGCTCCCGCGGCAGGGCGATGTTGACCTGCGCCAGATGCCACCCGCCGGCGTCGTGGGCCGCGCGCAGGGCCGGGTCGCTGAGCGTGCGGTGGGCGGCGTTGAGACGGGCCAGGCGCGTGGGCGCGTCAGGGTCGTCGTCGCGCAGGATCATCTCGCGCAGCACCCCGAACGCCGCGGCGATCACCTCCGGGCAGGCTCCCGGATCGACCTGCAGCTCGCGGTAGGGGTCAACCTCTACCCCTTCGCGTCGAGCCACGTCTCGCCGGTCCCCACGTCAACGGCGAGCGGGGGGTCGAGCGCGTAGGCGCCGACCATCGCCTCGCGCACGATCGAGCCGGCCCTGCCGGCCTCGCCCGCCGGGGCCTCGAGCAGCAGCTCGTCGTGGATCTGCAGGATCAGGCGCGCCTGCAGCCCGGCCTCGGCGAGGGCGTCGTGGGCGCGCACCATCGCCGCCTTGATGATGTCGGCCGCGGTCCCCTGGATGACCGTGTTGACCGCCAGCCGCTCGCCGAGCTGCCGCTGCTGGACCGTGCGGCCCCCGAGCTCGGGGATCGGCCGGCGGCGGCCGAACAGGGTCGTCACGAAGCCGTCCTGGGCGGCCGCCGCCACGGTGCGGTCGATGAAGGCGCGCACCCGGGGGTAGCGGGCGAGGTAGGCCTCGATGTAGGCGCCGGCGTCGGCGCGCGGGATGTTGAGCTGATCGGCCAGGCCGAAGTCGCTGATGCCGTAGACGATCCCGAAATTGACCGCCTTGGCCCGGTCGCGCGTGGTGCGGTCAACGTCGGCCGGGGCCATGCCGAAGACCTCGGCCGCGGTGGCGCGGTGGATGTCCTCGCCGCGGCGGAACGCGTCCGCCAGGGCCGGCTCCCCCGAGACGTGGGCGAGGATCCGGAGCTCCACCTGGCTGTAGTCGCAGCTGATGACGCGCCAGCCCGGGTCGGTCGTGAACGCCCCCCGGATCTCGCGCCCCAGCGGCGTGCGGATGGGGATGTTCTGCAGGTTGGGGTTGTTCGACGACAGGCGCCCGGTCTCGGCCACGGTCTGGGCCAGCGTCGTGTGCAGGCGCCCGGCCTCGTCGACCAGCTCGGGCAGGGCCGACAGGTAGGTGCTGTCGAGCTTGGTCAGCTCCCGGTACTGGCCGATCAGCTCGATGATCGGGTGCTTGCCGGCCAGGAGCTGGAGCACCTTGCGGTCGGTGCTCCACCCGGTCTTGCCCCGGCGGAAGGTCGGCAGGCCGAGCCGCTCGAACAGCACCTCGCCGAGCTGCTTGGGCGAGTCGATGACGAACTCGCCGCCGGCCAGCTCCCAGATGCGGTCGCGCAGCTCGTCGGCGCGGTCGCGCACGCGGGCGGCGATCTCGCCGAGGCGGTGGACGTCGAGCTTGACCCCCGCCTCCTCCATGGCGGCCAGCACGCGGGTGAGCGGGAGCTCGATCTCGCGGTAGAGCGGCTCCAGGCCCTCGCGCCGCAGGCCCTCCTCCTGGCGGACGGTCAGCTCGCGCACCAGGGCCGCGTCGAGGGCGGCCGGCTCGTCGGTCCCCTCGGCGCCGAGCCCGGCGTCGGCGGCGAGCTCGTCGAGGGGGTAGCCGCGGCGGCGGGGCTCGAGCAGGTAGGCGGCGACCATCGTGTCGTGGACGGGCCGGAGCTCGTCGGCCGTGGCCCGGATGGCCGCCTTGGCGTCGTGGGTCGTCACCGGGAGCCCCGCGAGCGAGGCGGCGAGCGCCGGGCCGGCGCCGTCGCCGCGCGGGCCGACGGCGACCTCCTCGCCGTCGCCGGCCACGGCCCAGGTCTCCTCGGTGAGGGCGAGCGCGACGCGGGACGCGCCGGCCAGGCGGAGCGGCAGGTCGTCCGGCGTGGCGGGCACGGCCGTCACCTCGATCGTGACGTCGGCCGGCGGAGCGGGGGCCTCCGAGCCGCCCTCGGCCAGCTCCTCCAGCCGCCGGATGAGGCTGCCGAACTCGAAGCGGTCGAACAGCTCCCGCAGCGCCTGCATCCGGTCCGGGCCGTAGTCGAGCGGCGGGACCTCGTCCAGGTCGATCCCGACCGGCGCGTCGGTGCGGATGATCGCCAGGTCGCGGGTCCTGCGCGCCGCGTCGGCGTGCTCGGTGAGCGCCTCGCGCCGCTTGGGCGTCTGCTCGGAGGCGTGGTCGAGGATGGCGTCCAGGCTGCCGTACTTCTGGAGCAGCTGCGACGCGCCCTTCTCCCCCACCCCGGGCACCCCGGGCAGGTTGTCGCTGGGGTCGCCGACCATCCCGCGGAAGTCGGTCATGAGCTCGGGGCCGATGCCGTAGCGCTCGCGCACGGCGTCGGGGGTGTAGACGGTGGTGTCGGTGACCCCTCGGCCCGTCGCCATCACGCTGACCCGGGGGCTGACGAGCTGGAACGCGTCGCGGTCGCCCGTGAGGATCACGACCGGCTCCTCGCCCTCCTCGGCCCGGCGCGCGAGCGTGCCGATGACGTCGTCGGCCTCGAAGCCCGTGAGCTCGGTGTTGACGAAGCCGAAGGCCTCCATCATCGGCCGGAAGTGCGGCGCCTGCTCGCGGAAGAGGTCCGGGGTCGCCTGGCGGTTGGCCTTGTAGGTCGGCTCCTGCTCGTGGCGGAAGGTGCGCCCCGGGGCGTCCCAGGCCACCACGACCCGGCCCGGGCGCTCCTCGGCGAGCATCTTCATCATCATCGCGGCGAGGCCGTAGAGGGCGTTCGTGGGGAAGCCGTCGGCCGTCGAGATCGTGTCCGGCAGGGCGTGGAACGCCCGGTAGGCGAGGCTGTTGCCGTCGATCAGCAGGAGCGGCCCGGTCGCGGGCGGAGCTGCGGTGTCGGGCACGGCCGGAGGATACTCCCGGCCCCGGACCGGCTGGCTATGCTGGCCCCCGTTCCCGCACCCGCGCAAGGAGCCCCGTTGGCCGTCACGCCGAGCGCCCAGTACAGCATCACCCTCCGCGTCGAGATGGACTCGACCCAGGCGGACCTCCTGGGTCAGCTCACCACGGCCATCGGCGCGGTGGGCGGCGACATCGGCGCCATCGACCTGGTGGGGACGGGCTACGGCTCGCTGATCCGCGAGCTGGTGGTCAACGCCTCCGACCAGGATCACGCCGACGCGATCGTGGCCGCCGCCGAGGGGCTGGACGGGGTGAAGGTCCTCTCCTCGTTCGACCGCACCTTCCGGATGCACCAGGGCGGGAAGATCGAGATGACCACCCGGGTGCCGCTCGAGACGCGCGACGACCTCTCGATCGCCTACATGCCCGGGGTCGCCCGCGTGTGCCGGGCGATCGCCGAGGACCGCAACCTGGCCTTCGACCTCACCCTCAAGCGCAACATGGTCGCGGTCATCACCAACGGCACCGCGGTCCTCGGGCTCGGCGACATCGGCGCCGCGGCCGGCATGCCCGTCATGGAGGGCAAGTCGATGCTGTTCAAGGAGTTCGGCGGGGTCGACTCCTACCCGATCTGCATCGACTCGAAGGACCCGGAGGTCCTCATCCGCACCATCGCGGCGATCGCGCCCGCGTGGGGCGGCATCAACCTCGAGGACATCGCCGCGCCGACCTGCTTCGAGGTCGAGGACCGCCTCAAGGAGATGCTCGACATCCCGGTCTTCCACGACGACCAGCACGGGACGGCCATCGTGGTGCTCGCGGCCCTCCTCAACGCCCTGAAGATCACGGGGGAGAAGATCGAGAACCTGAAGGTCGTGGTGAGCGGCGTGGGCGCGTCGGGCGTGGCCTGCTCGAAGATCCTCATGAACGCGGGGGTCGAGAACATCATCGGCTGCGACTCGAAGGGCGCGATCTACAAGGGCCGCACCGAGAACATGAACTTCATGAAGGACTGGTACGCCGAGAACACCAACCCGGAGGGCATCCGCGGCGGGCTGACCGAGGCGGTCGCCGGCGCGAACCTCTTCCTGGGCCTGTCGGGGCCCGGCACCTTCTCGGTGGAGCAGCTCCAGACCATGGCGGTGGACCCGATCGTCTTCGCCATGGCCAACCCGACGCCGGAGATCATGCCGGAGCTCGCCGCGCCCTACGTGCGCGTGATGGCCACCGGCCGGTCGGACTACCCGAACCAGATCAACAACGTCCTGGCCTTCCCCGGCATCTTCAAGGGCGCTCTGGCCTGCCGGGCCACCGGGATCAGCGAGGGCATGAAGGTGGCCGCCGCCGAGGCGATCGCCGACTGCATCTCGGACGACGAGCTCAACGAGGACTACATCATCCCGAGCGTGTTCAACCGCAACGTCGCCCCCCGCGTGGCCGCGAAGGTGATCGAGGTGGCGGCCGCCGAGGGCCTCGCCCGTCGCGTCCCGCACGCCGGCGAGGACCCTCACGACTGGTAGCCCGCCCGGACCGGGAGGACCGATGAGCAGCGACGACGACGACGAGCGGCCGGCCGACCCGAACACCGGCTGGGTGCGCGACCACCTGCACCGCTACGTCGCCACCGACGGCGCCGACGGCCACGAGTGGCGGCCCGGCGTGCCCACGCTCCTGCTCACCACCCGCGGCCGCCGGAGCGGCAGGCTGCGCCGCACGCCCCTGATCTACGGCCGCGACGGCGACAGCTACGTGGTCGTCGCGTCCTACGGCGGCTCGCCGGCCCACCCGGACTGGTACTTCAACCTGAGCGACGAGCCCGAGGTCGAGATCCAGGTGGGCGAGGACGTCATGCCGGCCCGCGCCGCCACCGCCGAGGGCGAGGACCGCGAGCGCCTCTGGGGCCAGATGACCGGGATCTGGCCGGACTACGACAAGTACCAGGCGCGCACCGACCGGGTGATCCCCATCGTCACCTTGGAGCCCGCCGCCTAGGGACGCGCGAGGCGGGGCTACACTCGGCCCGCCGGGGGACGTGGCGGAACGGCAGACGCGGCGGTCTCAAACACCGCTGAGGGCAAATCCCTCGTGTGGGTTCGACTCCCACCGTCCCCATCGCCTTTCCGGCTTGTGAAGCAGGATCTCACCCTCCACGGCCCCAGCCTCTCCATCCGCTCAGGGGCGCTCAGGACCACTGGTGCCCAGCCCGAGGGCCGTGCGCACCAGGCTAGGCGTCTCGCGGAGCGGAGCCACAGCTAGCGCGGCGGGTGAGACGCCGGCCGCACCCCAGGGCAGGCGCACACGCAGAGCGCCGGGCAGGATGGCGAACTCGAGCGGAGGGTCGAGTGAGAGCGCCTCGCCGTCCACCCCGACGGCGACCTGGGCGCCGGAGTCGATCGTGAACGCCGTGGCATCCCACTCCTGCCAGCCCGGGTACCGGCGCACCTGGCCCGCGGCCTCGAGTGCGACAAGCTGGGCCGCCGAGGCCGAGCCCGGGACGTTCACCACCACCACGCCAAGGCGGCCGGAGTCCAGGCGGACCCGCGACCCGAGTCCATCCAGGCGGGCCAGGCGGTAAGGGTTGTTGGAGATCAGGATGACGTGGGCTCCTCGCTGCGCCTCGCCGTCCGGGCCCACGAAGCGCAGATCGAGGGGCTCGGCCTTCGGCCCGAGCAGCTCGGGGAGCGTCTCCGCGATGGTGGCCCGCTTGGCCTCGCGGTAGCCCGGCCGCTGCACGGCCTCGGCGTAGACGCCGAGCGAGGCGTTGTTCACGAAGACCCGGTCGCCCACTCGCGCCAGGTCCATGGGCCGCTCCACGGCCGGCCCGAAGGCCTCGAGGGCGCCGACCACGTCGTCCCGGTCCAGGCCCAGGTCCATGGCCAGGTGGTTCCGAGTGCCTGCCGGCACGCACACGTAGGCCGCACCGTGCGCGGCGGCCACCGAGGCCACCAGGGCCTGGGAGCCGTCGCCTCCGGCCATGCCGATGACATCCGCCCCCCCGGCGGCGGCGCGCTCGGCCAGCTCGCGCAGGTCGTCCCCCGGACGGAGCAGGACCGGCTCGATGCCACGCCGGCGCGCCTCCGCCTCCAGGTGGAAGCGCTCCACCTTCCCACCCCCCGACTTGGGGTTCATGATCAGCACCGGCCGGTGGGCGGCGAGCACCGGCCGGCCCTCGGGTGCGGCCGCGCGGAGCGCCGCGAGGTCTCGGCCGAGCGCGTACCGGGTCAGGGCGACGGCGGCGAGGAACAGGGCGAGCACCACCAGGAGGCCGGCCAGATTTCCCGCGAGCAGGACGAGCGCGCCGGCCAGGGCCAGGGCGCCGACCACGGCCCCCAGGATCCGCGCGAAGCCCCGGCCCACCAGGGCCGACCAGGCGCCGGCGGCCGCCAGCAGGACGAGGAGGAATGCCCCGATCAGGTCCCCGGCGCTGGAGATCAGCACGACCACAATCGCGACCAGCGCGCCGGCGAGCACCACCAGGGCGAGGACCGCGGCGGCTCGGCGGCGGCCGAGGTGCGGCTGAGGGCTCGTCATCGCGGCGCCCTCACGTACGCTGAGCCCGATCGGGAGAGGAATCCGACCCATAGGAGGGCGAGATGGACATCCTGAAGATCGAGAGCAAGGAGACAGTCTCTCGCGAGGAGGCGGCGGCACGCCTGCGCGCCTTCGCTGACAACCTGGCCTCCCATAACGACGTCGAGCTCGAGTGGGGTGACAAGCATGTGCGCCTCCATGTCGCCGACGAGGTCCGGCTCGAGATCGAGATCGAGGTCGGCGAGGATGAGACGGAGCTTGAGATCGAGCTCAAGTGGAGCCGCTGAGGCCGGTGGTGCACCGGACACCGGCTCGCAGGTGACGCCGTCGCCTCGTCGGCCGACCTGCGGTGGACGCCGTCGCATCGCGCTCCCAGTCCGCGGTGGAGCATCGCGTGCCACTGTCGGATCGGGGTCGGGTCTCGACACGTCGCCGGCTACAGCCCCGTCTCCGCCACGAGCCGCCCGCTCGCCACAGCCTCCTTGAGGAGCGCGTAGTCGCGCTCGTTGCGGTCGGCGTAGGCGGCCGCGAACGCCGCGATGGCCCGGTCGAAGACGTCCTTGTTGCCGAGGTAGGCGGCGATCGCCACCGGGTCGCCCGAGCGGGCGTGGGCCCGGGCCAGGGTCCAGCCGCACATCTCGGCGTAGATGCGCATGCCCTCGGGCACCATCGCCTCGATCTCGGCCGAGCCCTTCCAGTCGCGCAGCTGGCGCACGTAGAAGTCGCGCTCACCGGCGTCCGGCGAGTCGGCCACGTGGAGCCAGCCCAGGAACAGGTCGCTGGCCGCCTGCATGAGCCGCTGCCCGGCGACCACGCGGTGGCCGGCGTTGCGGTAGACGCTGCGCCCGGCGAACTCCTCCAGCACCGAGGGCTGGGCCTCCTTGATCTGCAGGAACAGGGGGTCGGCCCCGTCGCGGCCGAGCATCAGGGCGATCCAGGCCCGCGTGCCCACGCTGCCCACCCCCACCACCTTGCGCGCGAGGTCGGCGAAGCGGTAGCGCTCGAGCAGGCGCCGCCGGTCGGTGGACAGGGTGCGCCGGTACTCGCTCAGGCGGGCGTGGAACCAGTCCGAGAAGGCCGTGGCCTGGTCGGCGGGCCAGAGGTCGGCGATCGGCACGATCAGCGGCGGGTCGGCGCTGATGCGCGGCTCGCCGTCCACGTCGTGGGTGAGCTTGGCGAGGGCCTGCATGCTGTCCTTGGTGCGCGCCTTGGCCACCTGCTTTTCGGCGCGCTTGAGCAGCTTGCGCGGCACGGTGGCCTGGTAGCGGGCGAACGCCTCGTCGACGTCCAGGCGCGCGTAGAAGATCTGCAGGTTGCTCTGGCCGGCGAAGGCGGCCATGGCGGTGCGGTAGCTGGCCGCGCAGGCCCGCACCACGGCCTCGCGCTCGGCCTCGGCGAAGCCCCGGTCGCGGCCGGCCACCTCGAGGCTGGCCGCCAGGCGCTTGAGGTCCCACTCGAACGGTCCCGGCAGGGTCTCGTCGAAGTCGTTGAGATCGAAGGCCATGCGCCGCTCGGGGGTGCCGAAGACGCCGAAGTTCGACAGGTGGGCGTCGCCGCAGAGCTGGGCCTGCAGATCGGTCGTCGGCGTGGTGGCGAGATCGCTGGCCATGATCAGGGCCGCGCCGCGGTAGAAGGTGAAGGGCGAGACCAGCATGCGCCCGTAGCGGATCGGCACCAGCTCGGGCACGCGGGTCGTCGCCTGGCCCTCGAGCAGGGCGATCGGGTCCGGGCGCTTTGGGCCGGGGTCGAACTCGGCGTGGGCCGAGCGGGGCACGTCGGCCCGCGCCGCCTGGCCGCGCGCGACCCGCTCGGCCACGGTGAGGTGCTCGACCTTGGCCTTGGTCGGGACGCGGCGGTCGTCTTGGGCGCTGGTCGTCATCTCGTGACTCCCTTCGAGTCGTCGGAACCGGAGGCGGCGTTGCAGAGATCCGGCCGACCCCACCCCTCCGAAAGCGTGCCCCGGTCAGGGCTGTCCCTGGCCAGGACCTCGAGCGCCCGGCGATAGGGAGGCATCCACGCGCCCCAGGGATCCCGCGGAAGGCGAAGGCGGTCCTCCATGTCGGCCCGCTTGACGACGCGGGCGATGTCGCCGGCGGGGCCTGGGGTCAGCGCGATGACCCGCACGTGGGAGAGGAAGCTCTCGTCGTCGGGCTCGTCCGAGCGGGTGAGCAGCCGAAGCGCCGCGCACTCGTGCGCTCCGAGGCCCGCGGCCACGAGGTCCTCCTCACGTACGTCCGTCCACTCCAGGAGGTCGTGGAGCCAGGCCACCCCGGCCGCCTCCCGTGGCACGGCCGCCACCACCCGGCGCACGTGGTGGACATATGGCCGCCCGCTGGGCTCGACCTGTCCACGATGGGCTCGCTCGGCAATGGCCCGGGCCCTGCCCCTGGGTATGCCGGGCGGCAGTCGCGGAACCGAGTACTCCGGCGGGTGAGAGCGCTCTGTTTGCGATGTCGAGGCCGGCCCACCCGCGGTCGCGCTCATTGCCGCCGTCTCCTGGTCTGCACCCGCGCCATCCGGGCGGGTCCCGGCCACGTTATGCCGCCCGCCACTCTATTCGCATCATCCGGATCGGGCGATGCCGACCAGCGGCCGCTCGGCGATGCTGGCCCCGAGTTCGGTGCCACCACCACAAAGGGGGCCATGATGGCCAACGAGGACAGCACCTTCCTGCTCGTCGGGGCATACGCCAGCGTCGACGACGCCCAGGCCGACTACCAGGTGGTCAAGGACCTCCACGCCGAGAAGGTGATCGGCGGCTTCGACGCGGCCGTCATCACCAAGGACGACAAGGGCAAGGTGCACGTCAACAAGGACGAGACCGCCACCCGCAGGGGCGGCTGGGGCGGCCTCGGCGTCGGCGCGCTCGTCGGCCTGATCTTCCCGCCGTCGCTGATCGCCAGCGCGGCCGTGGGCGCGGCCGTGGGCGCCTTCGGCGGCCACCTCGCCAAGGGCCTGTCGCGCTCGGACATGAAGGACCTCGGCGACCTCCTCAACGCCGGCGAGGCCGGGCTGGTGGTGATCGGCGACTGGCGCCTGGAGGAGCGCATCGACGAGCTCCTGCGCCAGGCCGAGCGGCGCGAGGCCAAGGAGCTGCGCGACCTCGACAAGGCCGAGACCGAGGAGCAGATCGGCAGCCTGATGTCGGGGCAGGGGACCTAGGCCACTCGAGCCGCGAGCGGTTCTGGACCGGGGGGAGCGCCGGGCCCGTGCCCGGCGCCCGCTCGCGCGCGGTCGTGAATGACCATGAGCGACATCGGCGATCGGCGCGTCGACGCGCCGCAGGATCCCGACGAGGCCCCTGACGCGGGCCGCGGCGGTCGCGCGCGAGCCAGGCTCACCGCCACGGTGGCGAGCGCGAAGAGCGCGAGCGAACGGCACGTGGCGCTCGCGGTCCCTCTCCGGGCGGCGGAACGGAACCGGCGCGTCGCGGCGAGCGTCCTCGCCGGCGGACTCGCCTATCGGCTGTTCCTGTGGTTGCTGCCGTTCGGCCTGATCGTCGGAGGCGCGCTGGGCCTCCTCGATGCGGACAACACCGAGAAGGCGGTCTCGAGGGGTGGCCTTCCGGCGGCGATCAGCGACGCGATCGGCGACGCCTCGCGTGCCGCGCACTCCGACTCGTGGTGGCTCCTCGCGGTCGGCGTGGCGGGCCTCCTCTGGGCGGGCTATACGGGCGCGAAGGGGGTGAGGCTCGTCCATTCGCTCGTCTGGGACGAGCCCCCGTCGAGGACGAGGCCACTCCTGGAATCACTCGCCTTCACCGGGGTGCTGTGCGCGGTCTGGGCCGAGGTCGCGTTCACCTGGTGGCTCCGTGGCGAGACGTGGCCGAGCCTCCTCCTCGGCGTGCTCAGCGTCGCGCCGCTCGCGGGGCTGTGGCTCTGGGTGTCGCTTCACCTTCCGCACGGGGACGCCCCCTGGCAGGCGCTGCTGCCCGGCGCGGTCCTCGTCGCGATCGGATTCCAGGTGCTCCACGAAGTGGTGGTCATCTACCTCGTGCCAGAGCTCGAGAAATCGACATCGCTGTACGGCAGCCTCGGCGCCGCGACGACGATCATCTTCTTCGTCTACCTCGTCGCCACGCTCGTCGTCGCCTCGCCCATTCTCAACAGCTCGCTCCACGAGGAGCTCTCGTAGCGGGGCCACGCCCGCGGGAGCGCCGGCCACGATGGTCAGCGGCATCACCGCGCAACCTCGGTGGGCTGCGCCGCTGGTCCGCGGGACCGAGTCACATCTGTTGGGGCGCTCTCCATCGGCGGGGCTGCGCCGCGCGGGTGCCGCGCGTACCAGCCGGCGTATCGGTCGGCGAGGGGGGCGGCGCTGAGGCCGTGGGCGAAGACCGAGAGCCCCACGGTCAGGTAGACCGCGAGCACCAGCAGGTGCTCGTGGGGAAGGTCCGACTCCTCGATCACGATCACCGCGAACACGATCGATGCCAGGCCGCGGGGGCCGAACCAGCCGAGGAAGCCGAGCGTCGGCAGCTTGGCCCGCGACCCCAGCATCGCGATCGCGACCGGGAGCATCCGCACCAGCGTAAGGCTGAGCACCGCGTACAGGGCGAGCTCCCAGCTCAGCTCACCGAGCGCCGGTCCGAGCAGAATGGCACCGAAGAACAGGAAGGTGACGCCGTTGAGCACGTTCCCCACCTGCTCGCTGAGCTGGTTGATCTTCTCGGGGTCGCGCCCGAGCGCCAGCCGGAAGGTCATGCCCGCGACGAACGCGGCGATGAAGCCCGATCCGCCGAGCCCGCTCGCAGTCCCGTAGGCGAGCCCCGCGCCTGCGACCGGGATCACCTGCCGCCACTGACCCGCGATCAACCCTCGGCGGCCGGCGTAGAGGACGATCGCCGCGGCCACGAGCCCGCCCACCACGCCGCCGACGACCCCGTAGCCGATCTCCTCGAGCAGGAGCCGTCCTGCGCTGCGGCCTTCGGAGATCTCCGATTCCACGTCGGCAGCCGCCACGGCCGCGAACAGCAGCGGGACACAGATCCCGTCGTTGAGCCCGCTCTCGATGTTGAGCCCCTGGCGGATCCTCCCCGGGACGCGCGGATCGGTGACGACCGCCTGCCCCAGCGCTGCGTCGGTGGGCGCGAGGATCACCCCCAGGATGACGGCCTCTCCGACGGTGAGCTGGTCGAAGATGAGAGCCGCCGCGACGGCGCCGAGGGCGATCGTGAGCGGCAGTCCGATCCCGAGCAGGCGCACCGGCAGCCCGGCCTCGCGGCGAAGCTCCCCGAGGTCGATGCGCGAGGCGTCGCAGAACAGCACCAGGGCCAGCGTCGCCTCCGCCAGCGTTCGCACGACCGCGCCCGAGCTGGCGAGGTCGATCCCGTCGAGCACCTCGGGTCCCACCAGCAGCCCGACCGCGACGACGACCATCGCCGGCGTGACCGGCGTCCCGGACAGCCGCCGCGAGATCGCCACGACGCCCAGGAGCGTAAGCGCGACGATGGCAAGGGACCATTCCATTCAGGTCCCTCGCACGGCGACCGTCAGGGCGGCCGCCGTCCGGCGCTCACCTCCCTCGGGCGTCACGGGTACCGGTGAACTCCTCACCCGGCGCGATGTTGGGGTAGCGGCCATGCTCGGCTGGAGCGCGCCCAGGCGCTGGGCGACCGGCTCCAGCACCCACGCACAGTCGAGGCGCTTCTCGATCAGGTCCCACTCCTCGACCGGATCGTCGATCAGGTGCCGCCGTAGCAGCTCGATGTCTCCCCAGCCGACGTTGTCGCCCACGATGAAGACCACGTTCGGCCGATCCGAGCGCGAGGTCTGGTCGTTCGAGCTGGTCACGAGAGCCTCTCTTTCGCGCGGGCCGAGGTCAGTTGAGCATCTTCTTGACCGCCGGCTGGGCTCGGTCGGCCACCAGCCTGAAGAAGCCCTTCGCCCGGAGGAGGCCGATGGCCTTGGCGGCGATCACGGTGAAGGGCACGGCCAGGATGAGGCCGACGATGCCGGCGAGGAAGCCGCCCAGCGCCGTGACGACGAGCACGACCAGCGGGTGGATGTCGAGGGTGCGGCCCATCACCTTGGGCTCCACGAAGTTCTCGAGCAGCAGGTTCGAGGCGACCACCACCACGAGCATGACGATGGCCACGTCGAGCCCGCCGTCGCCGAGGGCGACGATCACGGCCAGCCCGCCGCCGAGGAAGGCGCCGATGTAGGGGATGTAGCCGCCGATGAAGTTCACCATGAAGATGGTGAACACGAGCGGGAGGCCGAGCAGCAGGGCGGCGAGGGCGACGACCACCGCGACGATCGCGGACATGGCGGTGCGGCCCCGGCCGTAATCGCGGAGGATCCCGCACGCCTCGCTGATGAAGGCGTTGACCTCGCCCCGGATCGAGGGGTCGATCTGCGCGACGACGGAGCGCCGGAGCTTGGCGCCGTCCTTGAGCAGGTAGTACATGATGAGCGCGCCGAGGATCAGGCCGCTGGCCACGCCGAGCAGCGCGTTGACGCCGGAGACCAGCTTGGTGACGAAGCCGCCGGTGACCTCCGGGGACGCCTCCTCGATCGCCGTCCGGACATCATCCAGGTGGGCCTGATCGAGACCGAGCTCGTCGACCGCGTAGGCAATCGCCGAGTTGACCGAGTCACTGATCTCAGCTGTCTGGTCGATCACGCCCTGCGCGGTCGCGATCACGACGACGGCACCGACGGCGAGCAGGCCGAGGACGATCACGCCGGCGGCCAGGCTGGGCTTGAGGCCGTGGCGCGCGAGCTTCCCGACCAGGGGTCTGAAGATCACGGCCAGAACGGCGGCGAAGATCAGGGGGAGCACGATCTCGCTCACCGCGGCCAACGCGAAGACCACGATGACGAGCGCCACCACGCACCCGACGAAGCTCCACGCCAAGACGCCCAGCCTCGGGAACCGAGCTCCCAAGCCCGGGACCCGAGCTGCCCGGGTCCTTCATCGCGACCGCCTCCTGCTCGGTGGGCGCCCGCCGATCCCGGGCGTCCCCAGCCGGGTCGGCACCGTGTGGGTTGTCGTCATCGATGGCCGGCACACCCGCGGTCGCGCATCGCCCCATCTCCCGGTCTGGCACGCCCTGCGCCATCCGGGCGCGTCCGGGGCAAACCTAGGCCGCCCGCCGGACGGATCGCATCACCCGCATCGGATGATGGCGGGGCCTCGGGCTCGGTTGGACTGGTGCCGTGGAGCACCGCCATCCTCAACGGCGGAGGTAACGATGCTGATCGCGCGGTTCGCCGTGCTCGCCGTTACGCCCCAACGGCCCGGCGGCGAGCGGGAAGGGCTCTAGATGGCAAAGGCCTTCGGCTGGGGCAAGTGGGTCGGGGTCGCGACGACGCTCGGCTTCGCGGTCGCGTTCGCAATCCATGTGCTCGATTGAGGTCTCACCTCGATCGGATGATGCGGTCCGGCCCGGTCGGTTTATACGGTCGTCTCAGGCTCGGAGGGGCCCACTCTCGAAAGGAAGGTCGACGGGATGAGCACCGCCAAGAGGAAGAAGAAGGGCGTCTCGGCGAAGACGCTGCGCTCGATCTCGACCCCGGATCGCGTCGAGAGCCGTCTCGGCACGCTGGAGTTCGACGACGGCGCGCCCTCGGCGGCCACGGCCGAGCTGCTCTACGACCACCTCGACTTCGTGCGCGGGGTCGAGGCGTTCATCGGCGCCTACCCCGGCGCGTCGGTGGCCGCGATCCGGCGGGGGTTCCTCTCGATCGGGGTCGAGGACAACGAGATCCTGCTGTTCTCGGACCTGATGGACTCGGCCTCGCTCTTCCTCACCGGCAACTGCGACACGGTCTACTTCCTCTCCTTCATGGACCTCAGCGACGGGCCGATGGTGCTCGACGTCCCACCGCTCGGCCCGCCGTCGGGGATCCTCGGCACGATCGACGACATGTGGTTCCGCTGGGTCACCGACTTCGGCCTCCCCGGCCCCGACCGGGCCCAGGGGGGCCGCTACCTGATCGTCGGGCCCGGCTACGACGGGCCGCTCCCGGACGGCGGCTTCCACGTCTCGCACGCGCGCACCACGCGGGTGGTGGTGCTCGGCCGGGCCTTCATGGTCAACGGCGATCCCGGGCCGCCGGTGGAGGCGATCCGCGAGGGCGTCCGCATCTCCCCCTACGTGCCCGCCGCCGAGGGCACGGCGGTGGCGGCGTTCCTCGCCGGCGAGGTCCCGGCCCTCGCCCCGGTCGCCCCGGTCCCCGAGCAGCGGTTCATCGAGGGCTCGGGGGTCTCGTTCAACACGATCGCGCCGAGCGACTTCGGCTTCTGGGAGACCGTCGACGAGCTGGTGCAGCAGGAGCCGGCCGGGGCGGGTGAGCCCGAGCTGATGGGGCTGCTGGCGTCCGTCGGGATCGTCAAGGGCACCCCCTTCGCGCCCGACGCGCGCATGCGCAAGGTCCTCGAGGACGCCGTCGTCGTGGGCAACGCCACGGCGCGCACGATCGCGTTCGCGCCGCGGGAGGAGGAGGGCTTCGCGGTCTACCCCGGCTCATGGTGGATCAACGGGCTCTGGGTCGGCGGCTACGAGTTCCTCGACCCCCCGCCGCAGATCACCGCCGAGGGCGTCGTGCCGAGCCCGAGCGACGGGGCGCGCAAGCTCAACTCGCGCATCTGGTTCCTCTATCCCGCCACCGGCGTCACCCCGGCGATGTGCATGCGCCTGACCGGCATCGGCTCCCAGTACCTCATCGCGATGCGCGGCGGCGACGGGGAGTTCCTGGACGGGGGCCGCAGCTACCGGCTCACCCTGCCGGCCGACATCCCGCAGAGCCGCTTCTGGTCGGTGATCCTCTACGACCGCCAGACGCGCTCCATGCTGCAGACCGACCAGCCGAAGCCCGACCTCAGCAGCCAGTCGGGGACGGTCGAGACCAACCCCGACGGCTCCACGGACATCTACATGGGGCCGACGGCGCCCAAGGGCAAGGGCGACAACTGGCTCCAGACCGTCCCCGGCAAGGGCTTCTTCGTGATCCTCCGGCTCTACAACCCGCTGCAGCCGTTCTTCGACCAGACCTGGCGGCCGAGCGAGATCGAGCCGGTCTAGGCGCTCGAACCCCGATGGCCACCTCCAGCACACCGAACGGCGGCGACGCGGCGGGTGAGCCCGCCGCCGGGGCCCACCCCAAGCTCGGGTCCGCCTCGGAGACGGTCGTGGTCGCGATGTTCGCCAACCGCCACGCCGCCGAGCGCCTGCTGGCCTCGCTCGGGCGCGACTTCCGGAAGAAGGCCCAGAAGGGCGATGTGGCCGCCTTCCTGATCAGCGGCAACGCCGACGGCTCGTTCTCGGTCGCCCAGTCCCGGCTGCTCACGGCCAGCGGCGTGGTCGCGGCCGGGGCGGGGGTGGCCGTCGCCAGCCTGGCCGGGCTGATGGGGATCATGTCGGCGCTCAAGGGCGGCAGGACCGTGGTCCACGCCGCCCGCAAGCGTGGGACCCACGTCGACGCCGAGGCCCAGCGCCTGCGGGAGCTGCTGGCCCAGGCCGGCCCGCGCGCCTCGGTGCTGGTGGTCCGCTGCGCCGAACCGGGCGAGGCGGCCGCCGTCGTGGCCCTGGCCGCCGAACGGGCCGGCGACAGCTGGCACGGCTCGCGCGCCGAGTTCGTCGCGGGCCTCGGTCAGGGCGCGGGCAACTTCGACTGGCTGCTCGCCGCCCTCGACGAGCCCCCGCCGTCGACCCCGGGCGGCTGACTCACGACCTGGCGGCCGAGCGAGATCGAGCCGTTCTCGGCCGTCACGGGTCGAGCTGCTCGAGCGCGGCCTCGACGTCGTAGCCGAGCGCGAGCGCGAGCTTCGGGGCGGACGAGACGACCCGCGCGGCCCCCGTCACCGGCGTCACCGCCTCGAGGGTGGCGACGACCTCGTCTCTCGTCGCCCCGGCCGCGAGGGCGTGCGCGACGGCATGCTGGAACGAGGCCGGCGCCGCGTCGACGGCGACGATCGCCGCGATGCGCACGAGTGACGTCGTCCGTTCGTCGAGGACCGACGCGGCCAGTGAGCTGGCCTCCATTGCGATCGCGTCGACCAGCGCGTCGTCGTGGACCGCGAGCCGGCGAAGGTGCTCCTTGTAGTCGTCCATGGCGCGAGTTCCATTGTCACCGGCCGCAGCCTCCCGCCGCCTCATCCATCCTGGATGACATCCGTCCGCGGCGGGTAGATCGAGCTCTCCAGGAGCCCGACCTCGACCGCGCGCTCGATCGCCTTGCCTCGCGAGGACGCATCCAGCTTGCGGTAGATCGCGAGCGCCTCGGTCTTGACCGTGTTGCGCGAGATGAACAGGCGCGCGCCGATCTCCGGGAACGTGAGATGGGTGGCGAGATACGGAAGCAGCCGGAGCTCCGCGCCGGTCAGGCTCATCGCCCAGGCGCCGGCCGAGCCCGAGGTCGCCGCCAGGCGCTCGCGCAGCTCCCGCGCCTCCTCGACGAGCGAGCCCAGGTCCGGGCGGAGCTCCAGCACCTCCTCGGCCTCGGAGAACACCGTGCGGGCCGCGGGGACCTCGCCCAGCGCGAGGTGGGCGCGGGTGAGCTCGAGCCCGACCCCGACGGCCAGCCAGGGGAAGGAGTGGTCGAGCAGGGGCCGCAGGCGGTGGGCGCGCGTCAGCGCCGCGCGGGCATCCGCCTGCCGCCCCTCATGGAGCGCGACGCGCGCCGCCGCGACGTGCACGATGGCGCTCGTCGAGTAGTCGCCGAGGCCCGTCTCCTCGACCAGCGCCTGCGCCCGCCGTGCCTGGCTCCCGGCCTCGTCCCAGGCGGCCTGCCGCCCCGCGAGCAGCGCGAGCTGCGCCTGCGCGATGTAGCACTCCTCCACGGCGCCGCTGGCCTGCGCCGCGTCGACGGCCGCCGCGAGGTCGGCTCGCGCCCGATCGGCGGCGCCGAGCAGCGCCTGGGCGATGCCTCGGACGCACAGCGCGGTGGCTCGCCAGTCGCTTCCCGTGGGGAGCAGCTCGAGGGCCCGCTCCGCGTCCGCGAGCGCGCGCTCGACGCCGTCCGCCATCATGGCCGCGCGGAGAGTGGCGACCCAGGGCTCGATCGTGGCGCTGCCGTCAGAGAGCGGGATGGCCGAGGTGGCCCCATCGGCGAGCGAGAGCCATCGCTGGGCATCGGCCGACCGCCCGGTCAGCGCGCGCGCCCAGGCGCCGAAGACGGCGATCGCGGGGAACCGCACCAGGTCGTCGTCGTCGAACCACTCGAGCCACTGCTCGAGGGTCTCCAGGCGCCCGCCGTAGTGGAGGCTCAGGGCGAGCCGGTCGACCAGCCCGGCGACGACGGCCGTCTCGCCCGCGGCCCGGCCGTAGAGGACCGCCTCCTCCAGCAGGTCATTGGCCACGCACCAGGCCATCGCGCGGGCGTTGAGCGTGGCCACCGTCTCGGGCTCGCGCCGCTCGAGCTCGCTCCGCAAGAGCTCGCCGAACAGGTGGTGGTAGCGGTACCACTCGCCTCGCCGATCGAGCGGCACGACGAAGCTGTTCGAGCGCACGAGCGACTCGAGCGTCGCCGCGGACTGCGTGGTCTCGAGCACCGCGTCGCAGAGGCGGCCGCACATCCTCTCGAGCACCGACGTGTGCGTGAGGAACCGGGCCTCGGCCTCCGGCAGCCGGGACAGGATCTCGAAGCGGAAGTACTCCGACACCAACCGGTCGTCGCCGGCGAACACCATGGCAGGCGCCGGGTCCGGCGCCCCGGCCTGCAGCGAGAGCGCGGCGAGATAGAGGCCGGCCGGCCAGCCCTCGGTCCGCTCGGTCAGGTCGGCGACGTCGGTCGGGTCGAGCTCGACACCCGCGCCGCTCAGCAGCGCGGCCGCCTCCTGCTGGTCGAGCCGGAGATCGGTCACGCCGATCTCGTGCAGCCGCCCCTGCGTCCGCCAGCGGGCGAGGGGCAGGTGCGGCTCCTCCCTGCTCGCGGTGGCGATCAGCGACCCCGCCGGAACGTGCTCGCACAGCGCGGCGAGCACGTCGAGGCAGGCGGGGTTCGCGATCGCGTGCAGGTCGTCGAGCACGAGCACCAACGGACGCTCGAGGGACGCCAGCGCGCTCCCGAGGCGCGGGACGTGGGTCGACCAATTGGAGCCGCCCGGGCCGGACAACGCGTCGAACACCTCGGGCGCGAGCGGCTCGACACGGTTGAGCGCGGCCGCGATGTACTGCAGGAACAGGACGGCGTCGTCGTCCCGCCCGTCGAGGGCGACCCACGCGAAGGGACGCGGATCCTTCTCGGCCCACAGCGCCAGCAGCGTCGTCTTGCCGTAACCGGGGGGCGCGATGACGCTCGCGAACGGCAGCGGCGACGCGCACAACGGCGCGATCACGTCGGTCTTGACGACGACGCCGGATCGAAGCGGCGGTGGCGCGAGCTTCGCCTCGATGAGGTCGAAAGGGGGGTGGTCCGCGACCGCCACGGCCGGGAAAGCTACATCGCGCCCACGCGCCTGGGCAACGAGCCACGAGTGGTGGCGGCCGGGCGCGGGCTCGGTCGTCCACGACTTCAGGCCACCGGCATGAGGGAGAATCGGGTGGGCTCAGGCCCAGATCGGCTTAGCGGAGCATCATCTCGGCGCTCGGCGCCGACCCGAGGGGTCGGAGCCGACGACCATTCATCAGTCGATGGTCCAACCGGCAGTCAGGCCCGGTTCAGGTTCTTCTGTGGCCCGATGCGGCCGCGCCGTGGATCGTCCGTTCTGGATGATGCCGGAAGGCGATGCCCCCGCCTACGATCGCCCCGACGCTTCCGACCACAGCCATCACGCAGGGCGAGCTCGAGGCGATCGCGCCGACGGCACGCCGAGCCACCATGAGCGGACACACCAGAGGAGGGACAGTGGCCATCGGACCCGTGCAACTGATCGTGCTGGGCTTCCAGCACCCGGAGTTCCACGGCGAGATCATCGCCGAGCTGGAGCGGCTGCGCGAGAGCGACACCGTGCGCGTCATCGACGCCCTGGCGGTGCACAAGGACGCCGCCGGCGAGATCGAGGTCGCCGCACCTGAGCAACCTGACCAAGGACGAGGCCATCGAGCTGGGCAGCAAGGTGGGCGCCCTGATCGGCCTCGGCATCGAGGGCGAGGAGGGGATGGAGGCCGGGGCGCTGGCCGGCGCCGAGGCGGGCGCCGACGGCGTGCAGGTCTTCGACGACGAGGACGCCTGGGACGTGCTGGAGGAGATCCCCAACGACTCGGCGGCGGCCCTGCTGCTGATCGAGCACCACTGGGCCGTGCCGCTGCGCGACGCCATCGCCCGGGCGGGCGGCTTCCGCATCAGCGACGGCTTCATCAGCCCGCTCGACCTGATCGAGCTCGGGCTGGTCACGGCCGAGGAGGCCGCAGCAGCTCCACGCCCTGGAGCAGGGCGGGGCGCAGGCATAACATCGCAACCGGCACTCACCACGAGAGGAGTCGACATGATGGGATCGCGCAGGGTCGCACGACGGACCTCACGGCGGGTGGCCCGCCGCCGCTGAGTCGAGCGGCTGTCGTCACCGGCAAGGCCCGGGGTCGGGTGAGAACGCCCAGCGGGGAGGACTAGGCACATGTCCGAGCGCGTCATAGCCGACCCGCCCCCCGCCCCGGAGAGGGTGCAGAAGCGGCAGGAGCGGCGGCGAGGGCTCGTGTTGGGCGTGACGCCCCGCGCCGCCCTTGCGGGGATCGCCGTCGCGGCCATCGCGGTCGCGACGCTCGGGGCGCTCTTCGCCTTCCTGGTGGACCGAGAGGCGTTCGACTCCTTCTGGGAGGCGCTCTGGTGGGCCATCGTCACGGTGGGGACGGTCGGCTACGGGGACGTCACGCCGACCAACGGCGCGGGCCGCGTCGTCGCGTCGATCATGATCCTCTTCACGATGGCGTTCTTCCCCATCCTGACCGGCGTCGTGACCGCCACGCTGATCGACAAGAACCAGCGCGAGGCGAGCAGCGACGAGCAGCGCGAGGAGCAGGAGCGCCAGGCCGAGCTGCTTCGCCACCTGAGCTCGATCGAGGAGCGCCTGGCCCGCTTGGAGGACCGCGCGCGTTGATCCTCGGCGGGCGCGGTCTCGCCGAAGCGAGACCGCGAACCGACCCCCTGAACCCCGACCTCAGCTCCTGAGGTCGACCCTCGCCGACTTCCAGCCGGCCGTCAGCGCGTACAGGACCGTGATCCCGAGCGCGATCGCCAGCAGGCTCCAGAGCGGGTAGGCCGGGAACCAGGCGATCTGGCCGATCAGGTTGAGGACCACGACGACGATGGCGAACCAGCGGCCCCACTCCTTGCCGGAGAAGAGCGCCGCGCCCCCCAGGATCAGCACGATCCCCCAGATGAGGAGGGTCCAACCCCACGTCGTGAAGTCGGTCGTGACGAGGAGACCCGACTCGGTGACGAGGAAGGTCTCATCCTTCGCCAGGGCCGTGATGCCCTGGATGATGTCGATGGCGCCGATCGTGAACATCACGATGGCGGCGAAGATGACCCATCCACTCCACGCCGATCCCTCTTCATAGGCATCTGTGGACATCCGCGACCTCCCGTGCCGAGGCCGGCGGCCACGCGGGTCGCCGGCGATCGATGAACGTCGGGCCGAGCCCATCACGCGCGGAGCGCCGGCCCGTCCGTACCCTCGGTTCTTCGATCCCTTCGAACATCCTCCACATCGGATGATCGGACGCCCTCATCGTGGCAGATGCGACGGCGGACCGTGTGACCGCCGGGACTGACTCCGCCGACTCCCCGGGCGGCGAGTCCCGGGCGCCGGTCACCTCACCCGGTGGTGGTCCCGCCCGTGCCGGGGCAGTCGGGGCCGAGGGCGTCCGCGGCCTGCTCGACCGGGACCACGGCGGCGCCCACGGCGGCAAGGGCCTGCTGGGGCGATTCGCCCGCGGCGACGGCCTGGGCGGCCGACTGGGCGGCCGACCTGAGCCCGTCAACGGCGCTCGACAGCGCCTCCTGGTCCGCGCTCGAGGCGCCGGCTGCGGCCGACGCCAGCCCCGAGGTCGCGCTCTGCAGATCCGTGAAGGCGGCCTGGACTTGGGTAATCGTGGTGTTCGCCGGGTCGAGCCCTCTGAGGGCGTCGGCGGCCTGCTGGACATCGGCGACGCTGGAGCAGACCTCCTGATCGGCGCCGCGGTCTGGCTCGGCGCCGCGGTCTGGCTGTCGGAGTCGTCGTCGCCGCACGCCACCGCTCCGAAGAGGGCGAGGCAGACGGCGAGCGCCGCGAGCGCGTATCTGAGCATCGGGCGACCTCCTTCTAGAGATATTGGCGCGAGGCTCGCGCATCGACCAGGATGCGGCATCCTCCCGAGTGGGTGAAGTGGGCGACGGGGTGACCCGGGGCAGCGGGTGCCGCGCGAGTGGGACCGGGGCTTGAGGGACTGTCGCGCGGCGCTTCACCCACCGTCCCCATGCGGGCCTCAGCAGGCCGATCTGCACGGCGAGCGTCCCGACGCCTCCCGACGCGCCGTTGATCAGGACGCGGGTCCCCGGCCCGACCCCGGCCACGTCGCGGATGGCGCTCAGCGCGGTGAGGCCCGACATGACGGATGCCGCGGCCTCTTCGAAGCCGAGTCCCACGGGCTTCCCGATGAGCTGGGACGCCGGGACGACCGCGAGCTCCGCGAACGTCCCCGATGTGGCGAGCGCGCCGGTCCACGACGAGCCGAACACCTCGTCGCCGGGCCGGAGGTCGGTCACGTTCGTGCCCACGGCCTCCACGACCCCGGCGACATCGGTTCCCCGCACCGGCGTCCGCGGCCGCCGGAGCCCGGATTTCAGCCGGAGGATGTACGGGACTCCGGTCACCGTGATCCAGTCCGGGGTGTTCACGCTGGTCGCCCGCACCCGGATCAGGACGTCGTCGTCGCCGACCGGCGGTCGCGCGATCTCCACCAGCCGGAGCAGCTCGGGCGCTCCGTACCGCTCCTGGACGATCGCCTTCATGGCCCCTCCGCCCTCCGTCCGACGCCGCTGACGCCCGCGGGGCGCCGGGTCGTCCGCGGCCCCGAAGGCTAGACCGGTTCGGCGCTCGCGGTTAGGGTCGCGAGGCGCTACGGGATTGAGTGCCCCGTGGTGCCCACTAGGGGTCGCCGGTGCTAGCCCGGCGGCTCCGCTGAAAGGGCGGCGTAGCGCGCCCGGTCGGCTGCCCGCGATGAGGTTGCACCGCCGACCTCCGGCCCGACCGGCGCGTTTGCCGTCTCCTCTCCGGCGCGCGAGGGTGCGTCGATCCGTGCCCGACAGAGGGAGACATGCACATGCGATCGAATCGACTGTGGGTGGGCGTCGCCTGCGGAGTCGCGCTCGGCCTCGGGGCCGTGGTGGCCGTCAACGCGGCCACCGGGCCCGCGGGGGCTCAGGCGAACTTCACCGTCAGCCCCGAGCAGCTCAAGATCAACCAGAACATCTCCTCGGCGGCGGTGAAGCGGAGCAACCGGTCGCTGAACTACCTGGCGCCGATCCGCACGACCCAGAGCGACAACGCCGACGACGGCAGCAACGGCGTCAAGGCGCTCAGCTCGATCCCCGGCAGCGGTGACGGCTGGGCCGTCGGCCAGCTCGCGCGGGGCCAGAAGCAGCTGTGGGCCAGCCTGGGGCCCACGGGGGCAATCACCGCCCAGAGCGGACCGGCGTCCGGTACCGGCTCCTTCACGTCCACCCGGACCGCCGCCGGCGACTACGTGGTCAACTTCAAGACCAACGTCTCGGCCTGCTCGTGGAGCGCCAGCCCCACCTTCCCGGCCGGCGTCGCCCCGACGTTCCTCGCCGCCGTCACCGCCGGCGTGGCGAACCAGCCGACCCAGGTCAACGTGCGCGTCTTCACGGTCGGGGCCGCGCCCGCGCCCGCGCTCACCGACAACAACGTCGGCGTGCAGGTGCTCTGCTGATCCGATCCGCCGCGGCGACGGGCCCCCGCGGGGCGCGTCGCCGCGGCCCGACTCCGGCCTGCTAGGCGCTCGTGCGGTCGAGCAGCTGCAGCAGGTCGTGCGCGGCGAGCTCCACGTCCTTGTGGCGCCACTCGGCCGCGCGGTAGACGCAGGCGATCAGCCCCGAGCGGTGGACGCGGCGGAAATCGCCGTACACGAAGGCGTAGCGGGCCTTGGTCTCCTCCGCCGCCCCCGCGGTGAGGCCGAGGTGCCATTCGGCGTACTCGTCCCAGGAGTGGGACTCCAGGAACGCGTTCTCCTCGCCGGCACCGGGCTGGACGGCGCCCCAGTCGCTCCTGAGGACGTACTGGTGGGACGCGATCAGGCGCCGGGCGCGGCCGACGCCGCGATCGTTGACCGAGTACCGGGCCACCGCCCCGGATGCTGTCGCAGTTCGTCGCTCCTGTCACCGGGCCGGCAGGGGCTCGACCCGGATGGCCGGGTGGAGCCGTGCCAGCTCCTCGGCGATGACGTCGCGGTGGCAGCGCGCCTGGTCGGCCTCCAGGCACAGCATCGCGGTGGGCCGCTCGGCCGCGGCGCCGGCCAGGGCGTCGAGCGCCCAGGCGCGCTCTCCCAGCAGCTGGGCGCGGTAGCGCTCCCGCCCGCCCGCGACGTCGCCCGCGCGGTAGATCTCCCGGATCTCACGCGGGTTGCCCAGCTCGCGCCGGTGCTCGTAGACGATGCCGGCGTCGGCGAGCGACGATTCGAGCGCCCGCCGCGAGAAGCCCGGGCGCCGGCTCTGAGGGAGATCGCGGACGTCAACCACGCGCTCGACCCCCGCCGCCAGCAGCACGTCGAGCAGGTCATTAACTGTCGGAAAGGGCTCGTAGCCGACACTTAAGAGCACGATCGGCGGTGGCATCATGACCGGTGATGTTTGCGCGTGCCGAGCGCCGGGCCACGTAGGCGCATTCCTACACCCGGCCGGGACGGAGACGCACCATGGGCATCATCGCCTTCATCATCCTCGGGCTGATCGCGGGCGTCATCGCCAAGGCGATCCTGCCCGGCAGGCAGCCCGGCGGCATCATCGTCACCACCCTGATCGGCATCGCGGGAGCGCTCATCGGGGGCTTCCTCGCCGGCGCCATCTTCGACGCCGACCCGCTCGACGAGTTCTGGGACATCTCCACGTGGCTGACGGCGATCGTCGGGGCCATCATCCTGCTGCTGATCTACGGCTTCTTCGCCGACCGCTCGGCCAGCAGGCGGCGGTTGGTCTGAGGCCCGGGCACGTCCGCCGCGGGTGAGACCATCCGCGGCGGATGAGCCGCCTGCACCTCCACGCGTGGGGCCCGGAGGACGGGCCGCCGGTGCTCGTCGTCCACGGCGTCACCAACACCGGCGCGCGGTACCGCCGCCTGGCCGAGGAGCAGCTCGCGGGCCACCGGGTCGTCGCGCCCGACCTCCGCGGCCACGGCCGCTCGACCTGGGACCCGCCGTGGTCGCTGGACCGCCACGTCGAGGACCTCGCCGAGACGGTCGCCGCCGCGGGCCTCGGTCCGGTGGCGGTCGTCGGTCACTCCTTCGGCGGGCTGCTGGGCATGGCGCTGGCCGCCGCCCGGCCGGGCCTCGTCGGCCGGCTCGCCCTGGTCAACCCGGCCGTCGCGCTCGCGCCGGGCCGCGCGGCCGAGCAGGCCGAGGCGGTGCGCCGCGACGACGGCTGGGCCAGCCGCGCCGAGGCGCGCGAGGCCCGGCTCGCCATGCGCCCGGACCGCGCCCGCGACACCGTCGACGAGGACCTGGAGACCTTCCTCGAGGAGGGCGCCGACGGGCGCTGGCGCTTCCGCTTCTCGCGCCCGGCGGCGGTCACGGCGTGGAGCGAGATGGCGGGGCCGGCCCCGTCCCTGGCGGGCTACCCGGGGCAGGTGCTCCTGATCCCCGCCCTCCGCGCCGACTACGTGGGCGACCGGCTCCGCGCGCGGCTGCGCGAGGATCTCGGAGACCGCCTGCGCGAGCAGCCCATCGACGCCGGCCACATGCTGTTCTGGGACGCGCCGGACGAGCTGGGCCGTGCCCTGAGAGGATTCCTGGCGTGAGGGCGATCGTCGTCGAGGAGCCCGGGGGGCCCGAAGCGCTCGAGGTGGCGGAGGTCCCGGACCCCGTCGCGGGGCCCGGCGAGGTCGTCCTGCGGGTGGCCGCGACGGCGGTGAACCGCGCCGACCTCATGCAGCGGATGGGCCACTACCCTCCCCCGCCCGGCGCCAGCGACATCCTCGGCCTCGAGGCCTCGGGCACCGTCGCCGAGGTCGGCGGGGGCGTCGCGGGCTGGGCGCCCGGCGACCGGGCCATGGCGCTGCTGGCCGGAGGCGGGTACGCGGAGCGGGTCGCCGTGCCCGCCGGGCAGCTGATGCCCGTCCCGGAGGGGCTCGGGCTCGTCGAGGCCGCGGCGGTGCCGGAGGTCTTCCTCACCGCGTTCCTGTCCCTTCGGCACCTCGCGCCCCTGGCCGCCGGCGAGACCCTCCTGGTCCACGCGGCCGCGAGCGGCGTGGGCACGGCGGCGATCCAGGTCGCCCGCGAGCTCGGCGGGCTCGTCGATCGGCACGGTCCGGCGCGCCGAGAAGGCGGACGCGGTGACCGCGCTCGGCGCGCGCGCGATCGTCACGCCCGACGGCGCCTTCGCCGACGAGGTGCGCGCCGCGACCGGCGGACGCGGCGCCGACGTCATCCTCGACCTCGTCGGCGCGTCCTACTGGGCCGAGAACGTCCGCGCGCTGGCGCGCCTCGGCCGCATCTCGATCGTCGGCATGGTCGGCGGCCGCCGCGCCGACGTCGACCTGTCCGCCCTCCTGCCCCTCCAGGCCACCATCCGGGCCAGCACGCTGCGCGGCCGCACGGTCGACGAGAAGGCCGCGCTGGCGGCGGAATTCACCGAATGGGGCGTGCCGCGCCTCGCCGACGGCCGCCTCCGCCCGATCGTCAACCGGGTGCTGCCGCTGACGGAAGCGGCCGAGGCCCATCGCGCGGTCGGCGACGACGCGACGGTGGGAAAGGTCGTGCTGTCGGTCACCTGAGTCGGCGGGCCGATGCGATACGGTTGCCGTCAGACGTCTCCACGAGCGCAAGGAACGGGACCATGAAGAAGCTCTTGGTGTTGCTCGCACTCGCGGCGCTTGCGTACTGGCTGGTGAAGGATCGCCTCGGCGGGGAGCCGGACGAGTTCGTCTTCACCGAGGCCCCCCCGGCCGCCGACGCCGAGGCCCCGGCCGCCCCGCCGCCCGCGAGCTAGCCGCCGCCGTGGCCCTGCGCCTCCCCGAGGCCCAGGCCGAGCTGGTCGGCGCGCTCGACCCCGACCTGCGCATCGCGGCCGAGGCGATCGGCTTCGGGTTGCGCGACCAGCTCACCCGGCTCGCGCCGGGGCTGACGCGCCCGCCGGAGGGGGCCGAGGCGGACGCGGTGCTGGTCAACCTCGACCTCGACCACGACGGCGCCCCCGACGCGCTCTCGCTCGCCGCGGTCATGGCCGCCCACCGGTCGTACGTCGCCGCCCGCGGCCAGCCCGAGGGCGTCAGCGCCGGGGCGCTGGCCCTGGGGCGGCTGCTCGTGTGGGCCCAGCGCGCGGCGATGCTCGGTCCCCCGCCCAAGGTCGTCTGGGTCGGCCCCGCGACCCGGCGCCCCGAGGGCGAGGAGGGCCGCCTCGCCCTGTCGGCCCGAAGCGCCGTGACGATGGCCGGGGCGACCCGGCGGGCCGAGGCGGTCGCGCTCATCGAACCACCCTAGGCGTGCACTCGCCCCGGGTCGGTCGCGTCCTCAGCGTGCGCTAGCCCCCGCCTCGGGTTCTCGCGCTCGTGGCAGGCCTTGGCCTTCGCTCGGGCGGTGCCCGCCTGCCGCCGGGACGCACGAGATGCTCTCGACCCGAGACGCGAGGTCACCGCTGCCTCCGCGCCATCTCCCACTCGCGCCGGTTGCGGAGCCTTGCACGTCGATCGAGGTACTCGTTGAGACCAAGACCGACAACGACGCTCCAGGAGACCACTGCCAAGACGATGAATGCGGCGGTCACGATGGGGCTCCTTCGCAGCAGGAGAGGACGATGCGTCCGCACGTGGAGCAGATGTGCGTCGCAGCGGACCTCGACGAGCGGGGCTTGGCAGCAGAAGGAGAGGTTCATGAGCCTCCGCGTCCGGTGATGGGGCCGCCGCCGGAGTTGGGCAGCGGGATGGCGGGGGCGGCAGGGAGCGTCTGCCCGGTGCTCCGCCCACAGTTGGAGTTGAACTGCAGGTAGACGTCCTTCTTGATGTTCGAGTACGGCGCGGGCCGGTGCCAGATCAGCTTGAGATGGACCTTCCACCCCGAGTTGCCGCTGACGTTGTCGGTCGGGATTGACATGTCGTAGGTGCTGGTTCTGTTCTGCAGGAGGTACGGCGTCTTCCAGCTCTTCCAGCTGCGGAAGTAGCTGAACCCGGCGCCCGTCTCGGGCTCGAGTCTGGCCTTCGCCTCCATGTGGTCGGCCCAATCGCCCTTCAAGACGCCGTCGTAGTTGACGACGCGCATCCGGAGGTTGACTCGGGCACGGACGGTGTTGCCCGCGCTGGGGACGCACTGGACGCTCTTGGTCCAGTAGGTGTGAATCAGGGTGGGGGCCTTCGCCTGAGCCGGCTCGGGGGAGGCCGCCGTGAAGGCCAGTGCGCCGGCGATGGCAGCCGGGGCCAGAAGGCCGGCCAAGAGTGGATGAGCGCGCATGTCGGACCTCGTCTTCAATCCTCGGAGACGGCATGGATTCCATGCCCGAGCCGGCGCAGACGCCTGGCTCGGTTACCGTGCTTCGGCAGGCGGCCCGGTGCGCTTGAGGGCCGTCCGGGGGGTGGGCAGCGGGTTGCCCCCCCGGAGGTACGGGGCACGGGACCCCTCCGGCCCCGTGGACGGTGTCGCTCGTGAGGTGCAGTTCCCGGCGGCCGTCCCCGCCGAAGGCGGTGCCGCCGGTCCACATATGCGCCCGGCCAGGGCGCATATGGCCTCCGCCGGGCCCGCTAAGAGGCCCGGCGCAGGCTGTCGCGTCTCAGTCCAGGAACTCCCGCAGCCGCTGCGTGTCGCGGTAGGCGTGGAGCTTGTTGAGGGTCTTGGCCTCGATCTGGCGGATGCGCTCGCGCGTCACGCCGAACCTCTGGCCGACCTCCTCCAGGGTGCGGGGCTCCTCGCCGCGGAGGCCGAAGCGGAGCTCCAGGACCTTGCGCTCGCGGTGGGTGAGCTGTGACAGCACGTCCTCCAGCTCCTCGCGGCGCAGGATCGTGGAGACGGCGTCGGCCGGCCCCTGAACCGCGCGGTCCTCGATCAGGTCGCCGAGCTCGGAGTCCTCCTCCTCGCCCACCGGCGTCTCCAGCGACACCGGCTCCTGCGCGACCTTCTGGATCTCGCGGACGCGGTCCGGGGTGACCTCCAGCTCCGCGGCGAGCTCGTCGATCGACGGCTCGCGCCCGAAGTCCTGGAGGAGTTGGCGCTGGACGCGGGAGAGGCGGTTGATCGTCTCGACCATGTGGACGGGCACGCGGATCGTGCGGGCCTGGTCGGCGATCGCGCGCGTGATGGCCTGCCGGATCCACCACGTGGCGTAGGTCGAGAACTTGTAGCCCTTGCGGTAGTCGAACTTCTCGACCGCCCTGATCAGGCCGAGGTTCCCCTCCTGGATGAGGTCGAGGAACGCGAGGCCGCGGCCCACGTAGCGCTTGGCCACCGACACGACCAGCCGCAGGTTGGCCTCGATGAGCTCGGCCTTGGCGCCCATGTCGCGGTGCTCGATGCGCTTGGCGAGGGCCACCTCCTGGGCCCCCGTCAGCAGCGGGACCCGGCCGATCTCGCGCAGGTACATGCGGACCGGGTCGCTCGAGTGGGCCTTGACCGACAGGTCGAGGCGGGGGCTCGCGCCGTTCGAGCCGGCGTCCGCGGCGTCGCCGAAGACCTCGACCCCGAGCTCCTGGAGCATCTGCAGCAGCCGCTCCTGCTGCTCCTCGGAGAGGTCGGCCGCGTCGACCACGTCCACGATGCGCGAGAGCGGGATGGTGCCGAGCTCGCGCGCCTCCTCGATCAGCTCGCGCACCTCCTCGACGCTCGTGATCGAGACCTCGGTGCCCATCGCCCTAGGAGTCCCCTCGGAGCGCGGCGCGCACGCGCTGCTCGAGCTCCACGGTTCGCAGGTACCCGTCCTCGTCGCCGGCCGCGCGCTGCTCCGCGGCCCGGCGCCGCAGCATCGGCAGCTCGACCCGGTAGGCCGCCTCGCGCAGCTCGGTCTCGCTCACCTCGGCGTCGGCGACCCCGACCCGGACGGCGAGGGAGACGTCCGCGAGGTCGGCCGGCCACGCGTCGAGGTCGGCGTCGCCCGAGCGCAGCAGCTCGAAGGCTCGGCGGTGCTCCTCGACCTCGAAGGCCTCGGCGGGCAACGAGTCGAGGAACGTGCGGGCCGCGTCCGGCAGGGCGACGGCCATCGCGAGGAACCGGCGCTCGCGGACCTCCTGGGGCGAGAGCTCCGCCCGGGGCAGGACGGCGGCCGGCGGCGCGTCCTGACGCACCGACTGGCGGAGCCTCTCTTCCAACCCCTGGGAAAGCTGAAGAAGACCTGCCGCCAAGCGAACCCCATCGTCTTTCTCGACCCTGTCATCCGGAAGCGCCTTCAACAGGCCGGCGATGGCCTCGAGCGCTTCCTGACGGCCCCGGGGGGAGGGCCCCGCCCGTCGTACGCGCGAGCGGATCAGGGAAGCTACCAGAGGTTCGGACTCGTCCACAGCCCTGAACAGGGTGCCGCGGCCCTCCTCGTCCCCCGCGAGGTCGCCCGGGTCCCGGCCCGGGGGGAGCCGAACGGCCGAGAACGAGAGCTGGACGCCCACCGCGGCCTCGACGCTCCGCCACGCGGCGTGCTCGCCGGCCTCGTCCGAGTCGAAGCAGAGCCTGACCTCCGCGGCCCACCGCTGGAGGAGGCGGAGCTGCTCGGTCGTGAGCGACGTGCCCATGCACGCGACGGCCGACTCCACGCCGGCGGCCGTGAGGCCCATGACGTCGGTGTAGCCCTCGGCGACGACGAAGTACTTCGACCGGGAGGCGGCGCTGCGGGCCTGGTTGAGGCCGAAGACGAGCGTGCGCTTCCTGAAGTGATCGCCCTCGGGCGAGTTGACGTACTTCGCACGCTCGTTGGGGTCGAGGGTCCGCCCGCCGAACCCCTGCACCTTCCCCTGGCTGTCCGAGATCGGGAACATGACCCGCGAGGTGAAGAAGTCCGCTCCCCCGGCCCGGGAGAGCCCGGCGCTCTGCAGGGCCGCCCGGGAGAAGCCCTCCTTGAGCGCGCGCTCCGTGAGGATCGTGCCTCGGCTCGGCGCGTAGCCGATCCGGAAGCGGCGCATCAGCTCCTCGTCGAAGCCGCGGCCGAAGAGGTAGTCGCGCGCCGGCGCGGCCTCGCCCGCCTGCCAGAGGTAGCTCTCGTAGAAGGCGGCCGCCCTCTCCAGGAGCTGCTCCCGGTGCCGTTTCGCCTCGCGGCGCGCCTGGGCCGGGGCGTCCTCCTGGGTGTACTCGACCGGGATGCCGAAGCGCTCTGCGAGCTGCTCGATCGCCTCGAAGAAGCTGCCCGCGCCCTCCTGCTCCCGCATCCAGTCGATGGCGTCGCCCGTCGCGCCGCAGCCGTGGCAGTAGTAGCGGCGGAAGTCCGGGGGGAGCAGGCTGAACGAGGGCGTCCGCTCGTCGTGGAACGGGCACCGCCCCCACCAGCGCCCGCTGCGGCGGACGAGGCTGACCCGACCCCTGATCAGCTCGACGAGGTCCGAGCCCTCCCGGACCGCGTCGATCGTCGCCTGGTTCGGTGGCACCCTGCTGAGGATACGGGGGACGGGGAGGGCGGTGACAGCGGCGCTATCCTCGAGGCGAGGGACGGCGACGGCGATCGGAGGAGCAATGGGTCTGTTCTCGACGACGAAGGCACGCATGCCCGACCCGGAGCGGGCCCCTCGCGGCCGCGAGCAGCGCATGCCCGTCCCCGCCCGCCACGAGGTCCTCGGCACGCCGCTCGAGCCGCCCTTCCCCGAGGGGGCCGAGCTGGCCCTCTTCGGCATGGGGTGCTTCTGGGGCGCCGAGCGCATCTTCTGGCAGGCGCCGGGCGTGATCAGCACGTCCGTCGGATACGCCGGGGGGTACACGCCGAACCCCACCTACGAGGAGGTCTGCTCGGGGCGGACCGGCCACAACGAGGTCGTGAGGGTCGTCTTCGACCCGTCGGCCACGAGCTACGAGGCGCTCCTGAAGCTCTTCTGGGAGGGCCACGACCCGACCCAGGGGATGCGCCAGGGCAACGACGTCGGCAGCCAGTACCGGTCGGGCGTCTACACGTACTCGGACGCCCAGCGCGAGGCCGCCGAGGCGTCGCGCGAGGCCTACGGGCGGCGGCTCGCCGAGGCCGGCCACGGCGCGATCACCACCGAGATCACGGACGCCCCCGACTTCTACTACGCCGAGGACTACCACCAGCAGTACCTGGCCAAGGTGCCCAACGGGTACTGCGGCCTCGGGGGCACGGGCGTGAGCTGCCCGGTCGGGGTGGCGTCCGCCGACTGAGCGGACGCCGGCGGGCGCTCAGAGCGCGCGCACCAGCATGACGATGATGACGAGCTCGACCAGGACGATGAGCCCGATCAGGACGGCGTTGCCGACGTTCTCGGTCGCGAAGGCCCAAAGGCGGGCCACCGGGGATCCGGGCTCCTCGTCGAGCTCGAGGGCGGGCTCGGGCGCGGCGCCGTTCATTGCCCGCAGCGACTCGGCGAGGGCGCGGTCGGGGTCGAGCATGGCGTCGGTGGTGATGTAGGTGAACGGGTCGGCCCGGACGTGCGGCCGCAGCCCATCGAGCACCCGCGGCGAGATGCCCCTGACCTCGGCGAGCTGATCGACCGACTCGAACCCGCCGTGCTCCTCGCGCCAGGCGACGATGCGGCGCGCGAGCGCGGGGCCGACGCCCGAGAGCTCGCGAAGCTCGTCCTCCGTGGCGGAGGAGAGGTCGATGGTGTCGTGGTACGCGTGCACCGGCGGAAGGGTACCTCTCCGCCATCGGGTGGGCGTAAACGTTTCGTTGGAAGATCGTTCGCAGGCCGACGGCGCGGCGGGTGCTACAGCGGGCCCTCGCTCGGCATGAACGCCTCGGCGTAGGCCCGCAGGGCGTAGCGGTCGGTCATCCCCGCCACGAAGTCGGTCGCCCTGGTGACGGGGTCCGGCTCGGGCGAGGGCGGCAGCAGCTCGGGGCGCTCGCAGAGGCGCGTGAAGAGCGCGCGCACCACGCCGCCGGCGCGCTCGGCCTCGAGGCCGGCCGGCGGGGCGAGGTAGACGTTGCGGAACATGAAGGCGCGCAGCCGCAGGAAGGCGGCGCCGACGTCCGCGGTCTGGCGGATCTCGTCGGAGTCCCGGCTCGCCTCGACCACGTCGGAGACGAGCGTCGTCAGGCGGCGCGAGGTGGAGTCGCCCAGCGCGGCGACCTCGTCGGCGGGCAGGTCGGTGCGCGAGAGCACGCCGGCCCGGAGGGCGTCGTCGATGTCGTGGTTGACGTACGCCACCCGGTCCATCAGGCGCACGACCTGGCCCTCGAGGGTGGCCGGGCGCCCCGGGCCCGTGTGGTGGAGGATGCCGTCGCGCACCTCGCGGGTGAGGTTGAGGCCCCGCCCGTCGCGCTCGAGCACGTCGACGACCCGGAGGCTCTGGACGTTGTGCTCGAAGCGCCGCCCGTGGCGCTCGCGCAGGAGCTCGTCGAGCGCGGCCTCGCCCGCGTGGCCGAAGGGGGCGTGCCCGAGATCGTGCCCCATCGCGATCGCCTCCACCAGGTCCTCGTTCAGCTCGAGCGCGCGCGCCACGGTGCGCGACAGCGCCGACACCTCGAGGGTGTGGGTGAGCCGCGTGCGGTAGTGGTCGCCCGCCGGCGCCACGAAGACCTGGGTCTTGTGCTTGAGGCGGCGGAAGGAGGTGGTGTGGAGGATGCGGTCGCGGTCGCTCTGGAACGCGGTCCGCAGCGGGTCGGGCTCCTCCGGGCGCGCGCGGACCGCGCGCTCGGCGCGCGCGGCGCGGGGGCCGAGGGGAGGCTCGCGGCGACCCGTCGTCAGGGCCCCTGGCCGAGCGGGATCGGGAAGACCCACGGGCCCGGGACGCTCCGCTCGGACCCGCCCTCGTCGCCCACCGTGCCGATCGTGACCGTCAGCAGCGCGACGGTCTCGGGGATCGCCGGGGCGAGGGCGAAGGCCCCCTCCAGCCGGTTGCCCTCGGGGGCGCTCTCGACGCACGCGACCCGGTACAGCCGGGCCGAGTCGTCGACGGCGATCACGTCGAGAACGCTCATGCGGCGACGGGTCGCGGCGTCCGAGGCCCGGCACATGAACCGGAGCCGGGCACCGTCGTCGTGGCGCTCCAGGGCGGTGAGGGCGATGTCGAGGCCGGCGACGGACTGGACCTGGCCGATGGGCACCACGCCGCGCAGCGTCGCGGGGCCGAACGCGAGGGCATCGGGGAACGGCTCGGGCACGGCGCCCCACTCCTCCGGCGGGGTCGCCGCGTCCTCCGCGAGCGGGATCGCGTCCGGCGAGCGATGCTTCCAGATTCCCGGCGCCTCGCGGAAGAGCGCCACGAGGGCCCGGTGCGAGAGCGCCCGGCCGTCGTCGGGCACGTAGACGCCCCGGCGCTCGCCGGGCCCGCGCACCAGGTCGAGGAACGCGGCCGGCGGGCCGGCCGCGCCCGAGCGGTCGGCGTAGTGCAGCCGGTCGATCCGCCAGCCCTCGATCAGCAGCTCAACCAGGTCGCCGAGGCTCGCGAGCTCGAACCGCTCGCGGCCGAGGGCCATCCGCGCCCCCCGAGCCCGGCGCCTACGCGCCGAGCGCCGCGCGGGCGGCGGCGATGATGGCGGTCTGGACGCGGAACGGCGAGCAGGAGACGTAGTCGAGCCCGGCGCCGTGGAAGAACACGACCGAGGCCGGGTCGCCGCCGTGCTCGCCGCACACCCCGAGCTTGATGCCCGGCTTCTCGGCCCGGGCCCCCGCCACCGCCTGCGCCACCAGCCCGCCGACGCCGGCCTGGTCGATCGTCTCGAACGGGTTGAAGGTGATGACGTTGCTCTGGAGGTAGTGGGTGAGGAACTTGTTCTCGGCGTCGTCGCGGCTGAAGCCGAGGACGGTCTGGGTGAGGTCGTTGGTGCCGAAGGAGAAGAAGTCGGCCTGGCGGGCGATCTCGCCGGCGAGCAGGGCCGCGCGCGGGAGCTCGATCATGGTGCCGACGAGGTAGTCGATGCGCTCGCCCCGCTCGCGGAGGACGATCTCGGCGACGTCGACGACCTGCTCGCGGAGCAGGCGCAGCTCCTCCTCGAAGCCGACCAGCGGGATCATGATCTCGACCAGCGGCGCGGCGCCGCTCTCGGCCTTCACGGTGCAGGCGGCGCTCATGATCGCCGCGACCTGCATGCGGTAGACGTCGGGCCACTCGATCCCGAGCCGGCAGCCGCGCGTGCCGAGCATCGGGTTGACCTCGTGCAGCTGCTGGACCTTGGGGAGCTGCTCCTCGGCCTCGGGGTCCGGCGTGCCGGTCGCGCGGGCCACCGCCACCCGCTCGGACAGCTCGACCAGGCTCGGCAGGAACTCGTGCAGGGGCGGGTCGAGCAGGCGGATGGTGACCGGCAGCCCGGCCATGGCGCGGAAGATGCCCTCGAAGTCGCCCTCCTGGAAGACGCGGAGCGCCGCCAGCGACTCGACGCGCGCCTCGTCGTCGCCGGCCAGGATCATGCGCTGGACGATCGGCAGCCGGTCATCGGCCTGGAACATGTGCTCGGTGCGGCAGAGGCCGATGCCCTCGGCGCCGAACTCGCGCGCGCGGACGGCGTCCTCAGGCGTGTCGGCGTTCGTGCGCACCTTCATGGTGCGGGCGCGGTCGGCCCACTCGATGATCCGCAGCAGGTAGGGGTTGCTCGGGTCGGGCGGGAGCAGGGGCGCGTCGCCCTCGAAGACCGTGCCCGTCGTGCCGTCGATCGTGATGCGGTCCCCCTCGGAGAAGACCCGCTCGCCGATGGCGATGGTCCCGTCCTCCCGGAAGCGGATCTCGGTCACGCCGCAGACGGCCGGCTTGCCCATGCCGACGGCGACGATCGCGGCGTGGCTGGTCTTGCCGCCGCGGGCCGTCAGGATCCCCTGGGCCTCCACCATGCCGTGGAAGTCGTCGGGCGTGGTCTCGTCCCGCACCAGGATCACCTGCTCGCCCGCCTTGCCCCGGGCCTCGGCCTCGTCGGCGGTGAACACGATCGCCCCGGCCGCGGCGCCCGGCGAGGCGTTGACCCCGGTCGCCAGGGGCGCGGGGGCGGAGGCCTGGTCGAGCTGGGGCAGCAGCAGCTGGTGGATCTGGTCGGGCTCGACCAGCGCCGTCAGCGACTCCTGCTCGGTGACGATGCCCTCGTCGACCAGGTCCACGGCGATCCGGGCCATCGCCTGGGCGCTGCGCTTGCCGTTGCGCGTCTGGAGCATGTAGAGGGCGCCGTCCTCGATCGTGAACTCCACGTCCTGCATGTTGCGGTAGGTCCGCTCCAGCAGCTCCATGGTCTCGATGAGCTGGGCGTAGGCCTCGGGCAGCTCGCCGGCCAGCTCGGCCAGGGGGCGCGGGGTGCGGATGCCGGCGACCACATCCTCGCCCTGGGCGTTGATGAGGAAGTCGCCGAAGGGCTCGCCCTTCTCCCCCGTCACGTTGCTGCGGGTGAAGGCCACCCCGGTGCCCGAGCGCGGGCCGGTGTTGCCGAACACCATCTGCTGCACGTTGACGGCGGTGCCGAGGTCGTGCGGGATGCGGTTGAGGCGCCGGTAGTCCCGGGCGCGGCGGTTGTCCCACGACTCGAACACGGCGCTCACGGACGCGTCGAGCTGGGCCCGCGGCTCCTGGGGGAACGGCTCGCCCCTGCGCTCCTCGTAGATGCCCTTGAACGTCTCCACCAGCTCGCGCAGGTCCTCGGCGGTGAGGTCGACGTCCAGGGCGACCCCGCGCGCGGCCTTCATGGCCGACAGCGCCGCCTCGAAGTGGTCCTTGTCGACCTCGGCGACGACGTCGCCGAACATCTGGATGAAGCGCCGGTACGAGTCGTAGGCGAAGCGGGGGTTGCCGGTGCGGGCGGCGAGCCCCTCGACGCTCTCGTCGTTCAGGCCCAGGTTGAGGACCGTGTCCATCATCCCGGGCATCGAGAACTTCGCGCCGCTGCGCACCGAGACCAGGAGGGGGTTCTGCGCGTCGCCCAGGCGCGTGCCGACGGCCTCCTCGAGTGCGGCCAGGTGCCCGGAGATCTCCTCGTCGAGCCCCGGCGGGAAGCGGTGCTCGTTGGCGAGGTACTCGATGCAGGTCTCGGTGGTGATCGTGAAGCCCTTGGGCACGGGCAGGCCCAGGCGGGTCATCTCGGCGACGTTCGCGCCCTTGCCGCCGAGCAGGTCGCGCATGTCCCGCGACCCCTCCGAGAAGTCGTAGACCCGTTTGGCGCCCACCTCGGTGCTGCTCACCGGGATCCTCCCCCCTCGGTCACCCTCTCGAAGTCGGCCACCCGCCCGAGCAGCTCGGCCGCGTCGCGCACCAGCGCGTAGCGGCGGGCCCGCACGCCGGGATCGTCGGCGTTGACCAGGACGTCCGTGAAGAAGCGGTCCACGGCGGGGGCCAGCCCGGCGGCGGCCGCCAGCGCCGCCGCCGGGTCGCGCGCCTCGCGCGCGGCCTCGATGGCGGGCCGGGCGGCCTCGACCGCCTCGCGCAGGGCCGCCTCGCCGGGGTCGTCGCCCGGCGCCGGGGCGATCTCGTCGCCGGGGCCCTTGCGCGCGATGCGCGCCAGGCGGGTGGCCGCGGTCCAGGCGTCCGCGAAGGACTCGGTCCCGCGCGCGGCGTCGAGCCCCCGCGCCCACGCCGCGGTGGACGGCGCCCCGCCGAGCCCCGCGCCCATCGCCGCGGCGGCCGCCTCGGCGCCCACGCCCTCCTCGGCGAGCAGGTAGGCGAGCCGGTCGCCCAGGAACTCCACGACCTGATACACCGCCTCGTCCTCGGGCACCGTCAGCTCCGCCCCCTGGGCGGCGAGGCGCCCGTAGGCCGGTCGCAGCAGGTCGCACGGGTCGGCGTCCCAGTCGCGGTCGAGGGCGATCCGCACGAGCCCGGCGGCGGCGCGCCGGAGGCCGTAGGGGTCCTTGGAGCCGGTCGGCGCCTCGCCGACGGCGAACGCGCCGATCAGGTTGTCGACCTTCTCGCCGGCCGCCAGGATCGCCCCCGCCGTCTCCGAGGGGAGCGGCGAGTCGGGGCCCTCGGGCAGGTACTGCTCCTCGACCGCGAGCGCGACGGCCTCGTCGACCCCCTCCAACCGGGCGTACACCGCGGCCGCGTAGCCCTCGAGCTCGGAGAACTCCGCGACCAGCACGGACCCCTGGTCAACCTTGGCGAGGCGGGCCGCCTCGGCGGCCGTCCGGGCGGCCTCGTCGCCCGCCCCCGTCGCGGCGGCGATGTCGGCGACGCCGGCGACGAGCCGGTCGCGCTTGTCGGCCATCGATCCCAGGCGGGCGTGGAAGACGATCGCGCCGAGGCGCGCGTCGAGCGCCTCGAGGCCCGCCTCGCGATCGCGCTCGAAGCTGAACTCGGCGTCCTGGAGGCGCGCGTCGAGCACGTCCTCGTAGCCGCGCGCGATCATCCCGGCGTGTGCCGGGTCGCCGTTGGAGACCGCCAGGAAAGCCGGTCGCAGGTCGCCGTCGGCGCCCTCGAGAGGGAAGTAGCGCTGGTGCCCCTGCATCGCGGTCACGAGCACGCGCGGCGGCAGCGCGAGGTGCCGGGGGTCGAAGCGCCCGGTCACCACGCTCGGCCACTCCACCAGGAACACGACCTCGTCGAGCTTGCCGCCGGGGTCGCGCCAGGCGGCGTCCGCCTCGGCCGCGGCCGCGTCGAGGTCGGACACGATGCGGGCGCGCCGCCGCTCGTGGTCGGCGATCACCGCCGCCGACTCGAGCGCCTGGTGGTAGGAGCGGGCGTCGCCGATCTCCACGGGGCCGCCCAGGAAGCGGTGGCCCTGGCTCCGGCCGCCGGCGACCAGCCCGTACAGCTCGAACGGGACGTCCCGCTCGTCGACCTTGGCGACGATCCAGCGCACGGGGCGGGAGAACCTCAGGCCGGTCCCGTCCCCCCAGCGCATGGTCTTGGAGAAGCGCAGGCCGCCGATCAGCCGGGCGACCACCTCGGGCACGAGCTCCTCGACGGGACGCCCCTCCTCGCGGCGTTCGGCGAACACGAAGCGGCGCCCGTTCTCCTCGTCCACGACCAGGCTCTCGACCGCGACGCCCTGCCCGCGGGCGAAGCCCTCGGCCGCGCGCGTGGGCGCGCCCTCGCCGTCGAAGGCCGCCTCGGCCGACGGCCCGCGCACGCGCCGCGAGGTCGCCGCGACGCCCTCCGGCACCCCGGACGCGACGAGGGCGAACCGGCGCGGGGCGACCGCCAGCTCGACCGTGCGGGGCGCCTCCAGGCCGAGCGCCTCGAGCGAGGTGGCGAAGAGCTCCGGGGCCTGGGCGATGATCTCGCGGCAGGCGCTCGACGGGAGCTCCTCGCAGCCGACCTCGACGAGGAGGTCAGGCACGCATCGCCTCCGGGGCGGTGGGCGCGGGGGCGCTCAGCTCGAGCCAGGCCCGCGCCACCCGGGAGGCGAGCGTGCGTACTCGCCAGATGTACGCGCCCCGCTCGGTGACGCTGATGACGCCGCGCGCGTCGAGCAGGTTGAACGCGTGGCTGCACTTGAGCACCTGGTCGTAGGCGGGCAGCGCCAGGCCCGCCTCCAGGCAGCGGCCGCACTCGCGCTCGTGCTGGTCGAACGCGGCGAACAGGGCGTCGGTGTCGGCGACCTCGTAGTTGTACGCGCTCCACTGGGCCTCGTTGAGCCGGTAGAGCTCGCCGTAGGTGACGCCGTGGCCCCATTCGAGGTCGTAGACCGAGCGCACCCCCTGCAGGTACATCGCGATCCGCTCGAGGCCGTAGGTGAGCTCGACCGAGATCGGGGCCAGGTCGATGCCGCCGGCCTGCTGGAAGTAGGTGAACTGGGTGATCTCCATCCCGTCCATCCAGACCTCCCAGCCGAGGCCCCAGGCGCCCAGGGTCGGCCCCTCCCAGTCGTCCTCGACGAAGCGGATGTCGTGCTCCTCGGGCCGCAGGCCGAGGGCGCGCAGGGACTCCAGGTAGAGGTCCTGGACGTCCTCCGGGGAGGGCTTGAGGACGACCTGGTACTGGAAGTAGTGCTGCAGGCGGAAGGGGTTCTCGCCGTAGCGCCCGTCGGTCGGCCGGATCGACGGCTCGAAGTAGGCGACCCGCCACGGCTCCGGCCCCAGGCTGCGGAGCAGGGTGTGCGGATTGAAGGTGCCCGCGCCCACCTCGGTGTGGTACGGAGTGGTGACCAGGCAGCCGCGCTCGGCCCAGTAGCCCGAGAGGCGCGCGATCACCTGCTGGAACGTGAGCCCCGCCACGGGCGTCAGTCTATCCGGCCCTCGAGCGGCGCCTTGACCGTCCGCCGAGACCCGGCATCATCCCCCGGGGATGAGCACCGTCGCCGCCGCGCCCATGCTCGAGACCAAGCTGCGGCCGCCGGGCCGGCGGCCCGGCATCGTGGCGCGGCCCGACCTGCTGGCGCGCCTCGACGAGGCGAGCGGGCGGCGCCTCACCCTCGTGAGCGCGCCGGCCGGCTGGGGGAAGACGACCCTCGTCGGCGACTGGCTGGCCGAGCGCGCGCCCGACGGGGCCGCCTGGGTGGCCCTCGACGTGGCCGACAACGACCCGGCGCGCTTCTGGCGCTACGTCGCCGAGGCCCTCCGCCGCGCCGGCGCGCCGGTCGAGGACGGGGTCGTCGGGGCGCTGTCCGGCGCGGGCGAGACCGTGGAGGCGGGCCTCTCGGCGCTCATCAACGGGCTCGCCGACGCCGACTGCCGCACGCTGCTCGCGCTCGACGACTACCACCTGATCGCCGATGACTCGATCCACCGCGCGATGGGCTTCGTGTGCGCCAACGCGCCCGACGGCCTGCGGGTGGTGATGACCAGCCGCACCGACCCGCCGATCGGGCTCTCCCGGCTGCGCGCCCGGGGGGACCTGGCGGAGATCCGCGCCCCGGACCTGCGCTTCTCCGACGACGATGCCCGCGCCCTGCTGGCCGAGGCCGGGCTGAGCCTGCGCGACGACCAGGTCGCCCGCCTGCGCCAGCGCACCGAGGGCTGGGCGGCCGGCCTCTACCTGGCGGGACTGTCGCTGCGCGGGCGCGAGGACGCGGGGCGCTTCATCGCCGACTTCGCCGGCGACGACCGCCTGGTCGTGGACTACCTGGCCGACGAGGTGCTGGAGGGGCTGCCCGCCGGGCGCCGCGAGTTCCTGCTGCGGACCTCGGTGCTGGGCCGGCTCTCGGGCCCGCTGTGCGACGCCGTTGCCGGCACGAGCGGGTCGGCGCGGGTGCTCGCCGAGCTCGAGCGCTCCAACCTCTTCCTGGTGCCGCTCGACAACCGGCGAGAGTGGTACCGCTACCACCACCTGTTCGGCGAGCTGCTGCAGCACGAGCTCGCACTGACCGCGCCCGACGAGGTGGCCGAGCTGCACCGGCGCGCGGCCGCCTGGCACCTGGCCGAGGGCTCGGTGGACGACGCCGTCCGCCACGCGGTCGGCGCGGGCGACCTCGCTCAGGCGGCCGACCTGATCGCCGAGCACTGGTCGGACCACCTGCGCCGCGGCTGGACCGTCACCACCCAGAACTGGCTCGAGCTGCTGCCGGCCGAGACCGTCCTGGCCGACGTGCGCCTCTGCCTGGCCGAGGCCTGGCTGGCGATCAACCTGGGGCTGCCCGACGACGCCGAGCGCTGGCTGGACGCGGCCGAGGCGTGCGAGGGGGCCTGGGGCGACCCCCAGCTCGAGGCGAGCAGGATCGCCGCCCGGTCGCTGACGCGCCTCCTCGCCGGGGATGCTCCCGAGGCGCTGCGGTTCGGGCTCGAGGCCCTGACCGTCACCGAGGGCGACGAGACCTGGTGGCGCGCGGCCGGCTGCCTGGCCGCCGGGATCGCCCTGCACGCCTCCGAGCGTATGGCGGAGTCGTACCCCATCCTCGAGGAGTGCGCCGAGGTCGGCCGGCGCACCGGCGCCTGGTCGCCGGCGCTCGTCGCCCTCTGCCACCTGGCCCACCAGGACATCGAGCGCGGCGACCTCGAGTCGGCCGAGCGCCGCGCCCGCGAGGCCCTGGCCTATGCGGACGAGGAGAGCCACGCGGAGTACCCGCACGCGGCGGGCGGGCACTCCGGGCTCGCCCAGGTGCTCGGCGCGCGCGGGCTCCTGGACGAGGCCCAGGCCCACGCCGACCGCGGCGCCGAGCTGGCGCGGCGCGGCCGGGCCCCCACCGAGATCGCGTACTGCGTGATCGTGCGGGGGGAGATCGCCCTGGCGCGGGGGGACCGCGACCTGGCCCGCGCCTGCTCCCGCGACGCCCGCGACCTGCTCGACAGCGCCCCCGCCCCCGGCGCCCACCTGCTCCACCAGGTGGGCCGGCTCGACGAGGGGCTGCGGGGCGGCCCTCCGGCGACGGCGGCCGACCGGGCCGTCGAGCCGACCGACCTGACCGAGCGCGAGCTGGCCGTGCTCCGCATGCTCACGGGGCTCGCGTCGGCGCGCGAGATCGCCGACCAGCTCTACGTCTCGCACAACACGGTCAAGACCCAGATCAAGTCGATCTACCGCAAGCTCGGCGTCGCGACGCGCGCCGACGCCGTCGCGCGGGGGCGCGAGCTCGGCCTCCTGGCCGGGTCGCTCGCCGGAGGCCCCCGGGGCTAGCCCGCCGCGCGGGGCGGCTCGTGGAGCCCGAAGGCCGACCCCTGGTCGTCGCGGCAGAGCGCGAACCGGCCGAAGCGCGCGGCCTGATCGTCGTCGCCGTGGTCCTCGCCGGCCGGCTCGCGCGCGCCGCCGAGCTCCTCCACCCGGGCCAGCGCGGCGTCGAGGTCGTCGACCCGGAAGAAGACGTACGGGCTCGCGCCCGCGTCCCCGCCGTGGATGCCGCCGCCCACCCCGGCGCCGGAGATCACCAGGCCGCCGCTCACCTCCTCGAGCTGCCAGCCGAGCAGCGCGCCGTAGAAGGCCCCGCCGCGCGCCGCGTCGCCCACGCCGATGCTGAAGAAGCTCAGCTCGCCCGCCATCCCGACCCCCCTTCTCGCGTTCGTCGCTGCAACGTAGACCGCTCGCGCGGGGGCGGCTTGACGGAATTTGACGGGCGGCCGTCTAGACCACGGTCACCTCGAGGCGCTGCGCCGCGTTGTTGGCGTAGCCGCCCAGGTTCCAGGCCGGCACGTCCGGCTGCGCGTTGCCCGCCTCGTCGGTCGCCCGGCAGCGGAGCACGTGGCGGCCGGGCGCCGCGTCCCACTCGGCCCGGAAGGCGGCCCAGGCCCACGGGGAGTCGACGTCGCGGTCGAGCTCCGCCGCGCGCCAGGCGCGCCCGCCGTCGGTCGAACACCTCGACGGTGGCGATGGGCGCCCACCCCGACCACGCGCGGCCCTCCAGGACGTGCCGGCCCGCCGGGAGGGTGCGGGCGCGGGTCGGGAACTCGGGCACCCCGGGCGGGATGAGCAGCGCCCGCGGCAGCATGCGGGTGAGCGGCGCGCCCTCCTCGGCCTCGGTCTCCTTCAGGCGGTACGAGACGGCCTGCTGGGGCCCGGCGAACGGACGGTCGACCACCGTGATGGCCGACAGCCACTTGACGTTGGTCATCCCGTACCAGCCCGGGACGAGCAGGCGCAGCGGGAAGCCGTGCTGGGGGGGCAGCGGCCCCCCGTTGAGCTCGTAGGCGAGGATGACGCCGTCGCGCCCGGCCTCGGCCACGGGCAGGCTGCGGGCGAAGTCCTGCTCCAGGCCGTTCTCGGTCCCCCGGTCGAGGCCGGTGAAGACGACCTCGACGGCGTCGTCGAGCACGCCGCACTCCTCGAGCAGCGGCCCGAGCGCCGCGCCTCGCCAGCTGCCGGTGCCGACCGCCTCGTCGAGCCACGGCTGGCTGAAGGCCCGCGGCGAGAACCCCGTGCGGCCGTTGCCGGCGCACTCCATGGTCGCGGTGACCTCCACCGCCGGGCGCGCGCGCAGCTCCTCCAGGCTCAGCGCGGCCGGGCGGGAGACCCGACCGCCGACGGACAGCCGCCACGCTGCGGGGTCGACCGCCGGGATGTCGTAGTGGATCAGCAGGTAGTGCAGGCCCACCGGCGTCACCGGATACCTCAGGGCCTCGAGCGGCATCCCGTGGTTGCGGGCCGCGAGGGCCAGCTCCTCCACCCGGATCGGATCCACCGCGACGACCGTACATCGCCTCGGCGTCGACGCGCGAGGGGCCCGGCGTCCGCCGGGCCCCTCGTCACGCCTGGTCGGCTCGGGGCCTACGCCCCGGCCGGCTCCGGCCCCGATGCGCGCGGGCCGACCTCGGACCACCCGAACCGCTCGTGGAACCTGCGCAGCGGGCGCGGCGCCCACCAGTTCCACTTGCCGAGCAGCGCCATCAGCGAGGGCACCAGGAGGGCCCGGATGATGGTCGCGTCGATCAGCACGGCCAGCGCGGTCCCGACGCCGAGCTCCTTGATCAGCGTGATCTCGGAGGTGGCGAAGGCGCCGATGGCGACGGCGAACAGCAGGGCCGCCGCGGTCACGATCCGGCCGGTGCGCTGCAGGCCGATCGCCACGGACTCCTTGGTGCCGAGGCCGGCGTCGTGCGCCTCCTTGATGCGCGACAGGAGGAAGACCGCGTAGTCGGTGGACAGGCCGAAGGCCATCGCGCCCAGCAGGATCGGCTGGGTCAGGTCGAGCGCCCCCGAGCTGTCGTACGACAGCAGCCCCTCCAGGCGGCCGTCCTGGAAGATCCAGACCAGGATGCCGAGCGTGGCGCCCAGGGTGAGCACGTTCATCAGGACCGCCTTGATCGGCAGGATCACCGAGCCGGTCATGAGGAACAGGGCGACGATCGTCGTCAGCGCGATCACGGTGATGGCCCACGGCAGGTGCGCCGCCAGGCTGTCCTTCTGGTCCACGAAGCCGGCCGACACCCCGCCCACGAGCGTCGGGTAGGGAGCCGGGACGTCCCTCACGGCCGCCACCAGGTCCTGGGTGGACTCGTCGAGGCTCGGGGCGTTCGAGTAGACGTCGATGCGCCAGGTGCTGTCGCCGACGACGGCCGGCGGCGTCACCAGGGCCGCGTCCGGCAGCGCGCGCAGCCGCTGCGCGTAGGCCGTCAGCTCGGCCCGGGCCTCCGGGGTGTCCGGGGCGTCGATGGCCAGGTAGATCGGCTCGCTGACGTCCGTGGAGAAGTCGCGGTCGATGGTGTCCGACACCTGGCGGGCGGTCGCGCTCGTGGGGAGCACGCTCGCGTCGACCGAGGTGAAGTTGATGTTGAGGGCCGGCAGGGCGACGATCACCAGCACCGTGGCCGTGACGGCCGCGACGATCGCCGGGCGCCGCATGACGGCGTTGGAGAGGCGGTACCAGAAGCCGGACGTGACCGCCTCGTCGGCGTGCTCGCTGCCCCGCTTGAGGAAGCCGGGCGCGCCGCTGTTGATGCGGCGGCCGAGCAGCGCGAGCACGGCGGGGAGGACGAGGAGGGCGATGCCCGCCGCGATCAGGGCGACCATCACGCCCGCAAGGCCCATGGAGAACAGGAAGCGCTGCGGGAAGACCATCAGCCCCGCCAGGGCGGCGGCCACGGTGACCGCGCTGAAGAGGACGCTGCGCCCCGCCGTCTGGAGGGTGCGGGCCAGCGCCTCGCGGCCGGGGCCGCGCGCGGCGATCTCCTCGCGGTAGCGCGAGATGATCAGCAGGCTGTAGTCGATCGCGAGGCCCAGGCTCAGGCCGATCGCGAGGTTGAGGGCATAGACGGAGAGGGTCAGGCCCTCGTTGGCCAGACCGATCGCCAGGAACGAGCCGAAGATCACCACGGCGCCCATCAGCGACGGCAGGAGCGCCGCCACGAAGCCGCGGAAGACCCACAGCGAGAGCAGGAAGATGATCGGGAACGCGAGCATCTCGGCCCGCGCGAGGTCCTCGCCGATGATCGAGCCGACCTGCTCGCCGACGACCGCGACGCCCCCGAGGGAGACGTTCGGCTCGTTCGCGAGCTCGTCGCCGATGCGGGACGCGGCGTCCTCGACGGCGTCGTCGCCGACCGGCGCGAAGAACGCGGCCACGTACGAGGACGTGCCGTCGTCGGAGATCAGCGCGTCGCCGCCGCCGTCGTAGGCGGTGACGACCCGGCGGACGTCGGGGTCCTCGGCGATCGTGGCGGCCACGCGCTCGACCTCGGCGCGGCCCGCGCCGGCGGTGACGTCCGTGCCGGGATCGACGAGCGCGATCAGCGCAGGGCCCGGGGACGCGCCCGTCGCGTCCTCCAGCTGCTCCCGCGCCTGGAAGAACTGGGCGTCCTTGTCCTCGAAGCCGCCGGCGGTGAGGTTCCCCGTGAGCGGGGCCCCGACCACGACGGACACGCCGAGGAACAGGACGGCGATGATGATCACCCGCCACGGCCGGCGGGACGCGAGGCTGGCCAGGCGTGACATCAGCCCTCCTTCGGATCGGTTGGGGTGGCGACCAGCGGCTCGACCTCCAGGACCTCCAGGCCCAGATTGTCGAGCTTCGAGAGCACGCGGTCGATGGGCTGCCCCCCGGGGAGGGCGCCCTCGAGGACGGTTCGGCCGGAGGCGGGATGGCCGACCAGGCCGGGGAAGCCCTGGCAGAAGCGCTGGCTCATCTCGCCCCTCACGGTGATGCGATATCCGTCGGCCATCGCGCGCCTCCGTGTGCTCGGTCGCAGTGGCAGACCGAACCCTCCGGGCCCGCGGGGTGAGCGGTCATCACCCCGCGGGCGATTTCACCCCGGGTGAAGCGATCGGCGGGCGCAGATCGCTCACGGCGAGCGCTTTCTGCGTGAAGGCGGGCGCTCCGGCCCCTTGCTCGGCCCCTCGTCAACCTCCACGAGGCCCTCAAGCTCGGCGCTGCGGGAGTGACCGCGACCTGCCACACCATGCGCCGGAGCGATGGCCCTCGGGGATGCCGACACCGCCACCGTGAGCAAGCACTACTCCTGCCCTCGCGGACGAGCTGCCCGAGCGGCCGGAGCTGCGCCCCAGAGCTGGAGGCGGCTCCGCTGGCGAGCTGCTGGCGGGGCCGACCGAGCAACGCGGGAAGGTCAGGCGCGCCCGGCGTCATGCGGGATCGAACGGCGTGGGCGAGGCTGTGAGCATCAGTCGTCGAGGACGGTCAGGTCGAGGTTGCGCAGGCGCGCGGGATCGGCGAGCAGATCGATCTCAACGATCCGGCCGTGCGCAATCGTGAAGCCGGCCACCGCGACTGGCCGCCCGCGCGGAGCCACGACCACCCCCGCGGCCCCATTCACGAGCGCCGGCCGTGCGGACGCGACAAGCGGCGCAAAGGTGCGAGCCTGCTCCACGACGGCTTGCGCTCCGCGCACCTCCCGCGAGGCGCCCCGAGGGACCGCACCGCGGTCGAACTCGGAGCACTACGTCGGGGTCGAGCACCGCGACCAGCGCGTCGAGGTCGCCGTCGCGGGCGGCGGCGAGGAAGGCGTCGACGACCTCGCGCTGGCGAGTGAGGTCGGCGTCCGGAGCCGGGGCTGCTCGGCGTACCCGGCGCCGCGCGCGGCTCGCGAGCTGCCGGGTCGCGGCTGGCGAGCGCTCGACCAACGGAGCGATCTCGTCGAACGGCACCGCGAACATGTCGTGGAGCACGAACGCGAGCCGCTCGGGGGGAGCCAGCGTCTCGAGCACCACGAGCAGCGCGAGACCGACCGAGTCGGCGAGCAGCGCCTCGTGCTCGGGGTCGACTCCGTCCGCGCGGCTCACGATCGGCTCGGGCACGTGCGGGCCCAGAGGCTCCTCGCCCCGCGACTTGCGCGACCGGAGCATGTCGAGGGACACCCGCGCGACGACCGTCGTCAGCCAGGCCCGCAGGTCCTTGATCTCAGCGGTGTTGGAGCGGCTGAGACGGAGCCAGGACTCCTGGACGGCGTCGTCCGCCTCGCTCACCGAGCCGAGCATCCGGTAGGCCACCGCCCGCAGGTGGGTGCGGTTGGCCTCGAACGGCTCCGCCAGCCATTCGCGCTCGTCCACGGTCACATTCCTTCGTCGCGTTCCGTCTCAACAGTGAACGAACGAAACCCAAGCCGTAACAAGGAGATCAACCATGCGGCCAGGACCTCTCATGGAGCGCGACGCAAGCCCAGATCCGCGAGCGAGCGGGCAACCCGAGACAGAACGACATCGGATGACGATGACGGTCTTCGGAGCGACCGGCGGCATTGGCGGTCATCTCGTGCGGCAGGCGCTCGACGCCGGGCACAAGGTGACGGCGGTGGTCCGTGATCGGGCCCGGTTCGACGTGAGCCATCCCGCGCTCGAGGTGGCGACGGTGCCCGGCCTGACCGACCCCGAGGTGCTGCGCCCCGTGCTGGAGTGCAGCGATGCCGCGATCTCGGGAGTCGGCCCGCGCGGTCGCAAGGACGGCCCGGTCGCCTCGAGCACCACGCGCGGAATTCTGCGCGCGATGGAGGCGAGCGGCGTACGGCGCTTCGTGGCGGTGAGCGCGGTGCCGGTCGGCCCGGTGCCGGAGGGGGAGAGCTTCGTCAACCGCCGGATCTTGCTGCCGTTTATCAGTGCCTTTGCGCGGGACGTTTACGTGGATCTGGCCGAGATGGAGGACGAGATCCGGCGCAGCGCCACGGAGTGGACCATCGTGCGGCCGCCCAGGCTCGTGAACAAGCCGCTGACCGGCGAGTACCGGACCGTGGTCGGCGGGAATGTGCCGCGCGCCTACTCGATCTCCCGCGCCGATGTGGCCCATGCCATGCTCGCTGCGCTGGACGATCCGGCGACGCTCAGACAGGCGATCGGGGTTGGGTACTGACCGTAGCGGTCACCCAGCCCACAACGCACAGCTACTCGAGGGCTTCGCGCGGCAGGTATGGAGCGCTCATGGAGCCGAGCGGTTGCAGCCGTTGGCAACCGGTGGCACGTGCGTCGAAGCCGAAAACGGCGGAACGAGCCGGCAAACGTTCTCTGCTACGTCAAGGGACTGCTAGAAGGCAACCACGGGGAAGTCCGGCGGAACCCCGAGGTACACCTGCCCGAAGGTCCCATAGCGTTGCTCAGAGGCGAAGACGTGATGTCTCATCGTCTGGACATCCCGGAAGCAACGCTCCAGCGGGTTGGTGGCTCGAAACGCCGACGTTCCGGCGATGCCGCAGGCGAGCTCGACCGCCTGGACGGCGCTGCTCATGGCGTGGGCCATCCCGAGCAGGAGGTCCGCCCTCTGCTCCAGCGAGTGGGGCTCGCCGTCGAGGCATCTCCGCCACGCTTCGCTCAGGCTGTCGAGCAGCAACAGGCGCCCTGAGCGCAGGATCGCTTCGGCTCGGCCCAGCTGGGCCTGCGCCGACGCCCGTTCCTTCAGCAGGCCGCGCGATTCCACCGGGGTCTTGGTCCGGGCGAGCTCGGTCACCTCGTCGAGAGCTCGTCGCGCCACCCCCAGCATCGGCGTCGGGATACCGGCCGCCGCCACGCCCGCGATCGGGAGTCGATACAGCGGGCCCCGATAATGCGATCCCGGCTCGAAGTCCGGCACCATCGGAAAGGTCCTGGACGTGGGCACGTACACGTCGGTCACCGAGATGTCGTTGCTGCCCGTGCCCCGCATCCCCATGACGTCCCACGTGTCGATGATCTCGCACTCCTCGCTGGGGAAGTAGACCATGCGCATCTCGGGCTCGCCTTCAGCGTGTTGGTCGACATCCACGAGGACCGTCGACGAGATCCAGTCGGCGTCATAGCAATTGCTGACGAACGGGGCTCGACCAGAGATGCGGTATCCGCCGTTGGCCGACGTCGCCTTCAGGGGGCGGCCGAACTGGGCGGCGATGAGGATGTCCGCTCCCTGGGTGTAGATCTCCTCGGCTCCCTCGTCGGGGAGACGGCAACAAAAGAAGGCCCAGTCCAGAGGGTTCTCCAAGGTCCACGCCGCAGCGGAGTCGTGGCGACCGATCTCCTCACCGACGAGGGCGCGGGTAACGGGGTCGGTCTCCAACCCCCCGAGCGAACGCGGAGTCGTCATTCGCAGGAGGCCGGTCTCGCGCAGTGCCTTCAAGACCGGCTGCGACAGTCGTCGTTCCCGCTCCGCTTCCTCGCTGTGCGCCCGGACGATCGGGGCGATCTCGCGCGCTGCGTCGAGCAGAGAAGCGTCGGGCTCCCACGGCACTTGGCGTGTTCCTGGCGCTGACAGGGTTCCGGTCATCGCGCTCACCTCCCGCGTCGCCGGAGCGAGGTTCTGGTTGACGTGGAAGAGGTCGCTGCCTCGGGTATGGCTGTCTCTGTGGGCATGCCATCACGCTAGGCCCGGCGCGGCCGCAGGAATAGACCGAGATCCGAACCAACCGGTTCGAGTTTCGAACCTGCGCTGGATTCGGGTCGAGGATTCGCTCAAGATCCGAAGCGCTCAAGATGCGAAGCTATGCGCAGTACTGCCCGATCGCCAAGGCGAGCGAGATCCTCGGCGACCGTTGGACGCTTCTGATCGTGCGCGAGATGCTCGGTGGCGCCAGCGGGTTCAACGAGCTGCAGCGCGGCCTGCCCGGGATCTCGCGCTCGGTTCTGGCTGAGCGGCTGCGCGCGCTTGAGCGGGCGGAGGTCCTCGAGCGGAGGACCGGTCCCAAGGGCCGCACGCTCGAGTACCGGCTGACACCCGCCGGCCGCGATCTCGAGCAGGTCGTGCAGGCGCTCGGCGAGTGGGGGGTTACCTGGTCGTTCACCGATCCGCGTCCCGAGGAGCTCGATCCCGACCTCCTGATCGTCTGGATGGCCCGCCACGTCGATCGCGACGAGCTTCCGGCGGACCGCACCGTCGTTCAGTTCAACTTCCGCAACCCGGCCAAGCGCTACTGGATGGTGCTCGAGCCCGCCGACGTCTCGGTCTGCCTTCAGCATCCCGGCTTCGACGTCGACCTCGAGGTCGCGGTCGACACCGCCACCCTCTATCGCGTCTACTTGGGACGCGCTGATCTTGGCGCCGCCATCCGGGCCCGCAAGCTTGCGATGAGCGGCCCGCGAGCGCTGCAGCGTGAGTTCCTTCGCTGGTTCGCCTGGAGCTCGTTCGCCCCTGCCAGCCGCTCGGCCCCCGACCGTCGCAGAGCGGCGGCCCGCCTCCGGGGCCCCTCCAGGGTGAGGATTACCGAATGACCGAGAGCGCGAGCAAGCGCAGCGCGATCCGGATCGCGGCGATCCAGGCGACGCGGTGATCCTCGACGCCGAGGCCACGGGTCGAAGGCCTGCGGGCTGCGTGCGGCAGCTCACCGTGACCACGCCCGAGAGACGGCCCTGGTGAACTCGTCCGGCGGGGCGGGCGCCGGGTCATCCGGCCGCGGTGATGTCCCCCACCTCGAGAGCGGTGATCTTGAGGTCGCTGACCTCGCTGTCCTGGAACTGCAGCGACGTGCATCGCAGGGCGATCTGCGGGTTCTGAGGCGCTTGGCGACGGCCGCCATCAGCGCCACGGTCTCGAACTCACCGGGCGTGAACTCGAAGGACAGCCGGGACTGCGCGATGTCGAGCACCCCGCTTCGCTCGGTGCTCCCGTCGATGACGAGGCCGCAGTCGTTGCGCTCGTCGTCGGGGAGGTCCTGGCCATGACGACCAGCTTGGCCTGGACGAGCCAGTCGCGCTTGGGGATGTCGGACGCCGGGGCGGGCGCCCGCCACCGGAACGGCTCCGGTGTGTTGAGCGCCAGGGTGAGGTTGGGGAATCCAGCAGGTCCCGCGCAGTCCTCCGGTCGACAGCGGATCTCTCTGAGCAGGTCAAGAGACGGCCGCGGCTCGCAGCCTGGCCATTCCGCCTCGCGCCGGGAATTCGGAGCCCGCCGGCGGCGGGCCGCCGGGGCGGCGAAGGGGCCCGGCCGGGCCTCAGACGGACAATTCTTGGTTCACGGACCCGGCCTCACGGGCGCGCGGCGCCGGGGCACGCCGGCGCGTGCTCCACTACCGGGACTGCTCCCGAGGTCGCCGAGGAGGCGTCCGTGGACACCTCGAGGAAGCGCCGCGGGGTGGCGCTCATCGTCGTCGCCGTCGTGGCCGGCCTGGCGTACTCGGCCTTCCTCGTCGACGTCGTGACGCCCTCGGGGGGAACCGACGTCACCACGGTCGTGAGCTCGCTGGAGGTGAGCGGGCCCCACGCGGGACTGCTCCGCGCCGGGGACGTGGTGTCGGGGATCCTCGTCCTCATCCTGGTCCCGTACCTTCACCGGGCCCTCCCCCCGGGGCCCTGGCGGCCGGTCGCGGTCTGGTCGACGGTGGTGTTCGCCGTGGCCGGGGGCCTCTCAGGGGTGGTCCCCCTCCCCTGCGCCGAGGGCTCGCCGGGCTGCGCCGACGACGCGTCCGGCAGCCTCCAGGCCGCCGTGCACGACGGCCTGACCATCGTCTCGACGGTCGCGATCCTGGCGTGCATGGTCGCGGTCGCCCTGGCGGTCCGCGGGACGGGACCCCGGTGGCTCGCGTGGGCGGGGTGGCTGAGCTTCGGATTCGCAGCCGTCACCGGCATCGTCACCGCCCTCAGCGACCTCGCCGGCCGGGACACGTCGGTCGGCGTCGCCCAGAGGCTCCAGATCCTCGGGGTGACCGTCTGGATCGTCCTCCTGGGCGTCTACCTCGCCGCCGAGGGCGTCCGGGCCGCCTCCGTCGAGCCGACGCTCGCGCGCCGGCCCAGCTGACGCCGGATGGCCCGGCGATGATCCCGATCTCGACCAGATCGTCGAGGCCAACCTCAGAGGGGCGCTGCCGACCGCAGCCTGACGCCGAGGTGCTCCTGCAGCACGAGGCCCACCAGGCGCTCGACGCCGGGCGCGGCCTCGTGCGGCAGCGCCTCGCGCGCCTCGGCGAGCGGCCGCCCGACCAGGGCCGCGAGCGCGTCGAGCTCGCGCGGTCCGACCGGGTCGCCCCCGGCGGCGCACCCCTCGCACAGCGCGCCGCCCGCGGCCGCCGAGAAGGCCGGCAGCGGCGGCCCCGCGCCGCAGCGCGCGCAGCGGCCGAGCATCGGCAGCAGGCCGCTGACGACCAGGAGCTTGGCCTGGCACCCCAGCACCAGCGGGTCGAGGCGCGCCGGCCCCGCCGGCGCGGGCGCCCGGGCCAGCAGGTCGAGCGTGCGCGCGAGCAGGTGCCAGGCCTCCTCGTTGGCCTCGCCGTCGGGCATGACCCGCAGGACCGTCTCGAGCACGCAGCCCGCGGCCTGGAGGCGGTGGCCGGCGACCCACAGGCCGGCGTGGGCGTCGACCACCGAGGCCGCCCGCACGGTTCCGAGGTCGCCGCGCCCCTCGTGGATCGTCACCCGCGCGCAGACGCCCGGCTGCAGGCGCCCACCCAGGCGCGAGGTCGTGCGCCGCGCCCCCTTCACGATCGCCGACGCCCTGCCCCGCTCGCGCGTGTAGAGCGTCAGCACGGCGTCGGCCTCGGAGTAGCGGATGCTGCGCAGCACCACCGCGTCCGTGTCGTACGCCGCCATGCGGGGATCATCGCAGGGCCGTCGGGCACCGCCCTCGACGGGGCCGCTACCCTCCGGGGCGTGAAGGTCCCCCACGTCACGGTCTTCACGAGCGAGGCCTGCTCCTTCTGCGTCCGGGCCAAGAACCTCCTGGTCGCGAAGGGCGTCCCGTTCGAGGAGGTCCACCTGCCGAGGTACGACCTCGACTCGCGCCGCCAGCTCGTCGAGCTGACGGGGCGCTACACGTTCCCCCAGATCCTGATCGGCGAGACGCCCGTCGGCGGCTACGACGAGCTCAAGGCGCTCGACGACGCCGGCCGCCTCGATCCGATGATCGGGGCCGCCTAGGGCGGCTCAGCCCGGGGCCTGCGGCCCGGGGATGATCCCGAGCTGCTGGAGCATCCCGAGGTCGTCGCGGGTGGCCCAGTGCTCCGAGGCCCTGCCGTCGCGCATGCGCAGCATGTGCATGTGCTGCACCCGGAAGGCGCGGTTCGTCGCCGGGATGCCGAGCAGCGGCCCGGTGTGCGTGCCCGAGAGCGTGGCCCGGTAGGCGACGAGGTCACCGTCGGCGACGACCTCGTGGACCTCCATGCGCAGGTCCGAGATGGCCTCGTGCAGGCGGCGCATCCGCAGCCGGAAGCCCTCGTAGCCCGGGTCCTCGCCGGGCCAGGCCTCGTGGTTGACGAAGTCCGGCGTGACGAACTCCTCGATGCGGTCGATCTCGCCCCGGTTGAAGAGGGCCTCGACGCGCTCGACGGCGAACCGGCGCATCGCATCGGCGTCCATTCAGGCCTCCGCTGGACGGCGCCGGCGCCGCTGGCGCACCACGAGCCAGACGATGGTGCCGACGAGGATGAGGATGAGGGCGTAGTCGAAGTAGTGCAGCTGCTTCTGCAGGTCCTCCCAGTTGTCGCCCACGGCGCGGCCGGCGAGCGTGAGCATCAGGACCCAGGGGATGCAGCCGACCACGGTCAGGATCGTGAACCGCCAGAACGGCATCCGCGCGATGCCGGCGGGAAGCGAGATGAACGTGCGGATGATCGGCAGACATCGCGACAGCAGGACCGCCCAGTCGCCGTAGCGCGCGAACCAGCGGTCGGCGCTGTCGAGGCGCTTGGGCGTGATGTGGAGCCAGTGCCAGCGCAGCGCCCACTCGCGGCCCTTGTAGCGGCCGACGCCGTAGGCGATCCACGACCCGACGACGTTGCCCAACACGCCCGCGGCGACCATGAGCCACAGGTTCTCGTCGCCCTGGCTCACCAGGAAGCCCCCGTAGAGCATGATGGCCTCGCTCGGCACCGGGATGAGGGCGCTCTCGAGGATCATGAGCAGGAAGACGGCGAGCAGCCCGTAGCTGCCGACCTGGTCGGTGGCGAAGTTCACGAGCGGCGCGGTGATGTCGGGCATGCCGAGCGATGCTACCCGGCATAACCGGCGACCCGGTCGGCGGCGGTCGGCACCCCCCGCACCGACGTGGCGCTGCGGACCGCGTCGCGGATGGCGGCGGCGACCGCCTCGGCGGCCGCGACGCCGCACGCGAACGTGCTGACCGGGTGGGCGCCCGTCGCCAGGCAGAAGACCGCGTCGCCGTCGAGCGGCGTGTGCGCCGGCGAGACCGCCCGGGCGACGCCGGCCTGGGCCATGCGGGCGACGATCGAGCACTCGGACTTGTGGAGGCGGCCGTCGGTGACGACGCAGGCGAGCGTGGTGCTGCCGGGGGCGGCCAGGCGCGGGTGCTCCGGCGGCAGCTCGATCACCCGGCGGGTCGCGCCGAGGAAGCCCTCGCGCGGGTCGAAGGCGCCCGCGAGGACGGCCCCGCCCTCGTCGAGGACGTCGCCCCAGGCGTTCACGACGGCCAGGGCGGCGACGGTCGTGCCGTCGTACAGGCGCCGCGCGGCCGCCCCCAGGCCCCCCTTGCACCAGCTCGGCTGGCCGCGGAGCTTTCCGACCGTCGCCCCCGTGCCGGCGCCCACGCTCCCCACCGCGTGAGGGCCCGGGGCGGCGGCCTCGCAGGCGGCGTAGCCCTGGTCCGCGCCGGGCCGGGCGCCGTCGGCGGCGATGCCGAGGTCGTAGATGCAGGCGGCCGGGACCACCGGCACGCGGGCCGCCCCGGTGTCGTGGCCGAGGCCGTGCTCCTCGCACCAGCGGGCGACGCCGGTCGCCGCCTCGAGCCCGAACGCGCTGCCGCCGCTCAGCACCAGCGCGGTCACGTCCTGCACCGAGGCCAGCGGCTGCAGCAGGTCGGTGTCGCGCGTGGCGGGCCCCCCGCCGCGCACCTCCACGCCGCCCACCGTGCCCGGCGGCGGCAGCACCACCGTGCACCCGGTGCCGGCGGCGGCGTCGGTCCAGTGGCCGACGCGCACGCCGGGCACCTCGCTCACCACGGCGCCGGCTCCGGCTGGCAGGTCGGGCACCAGTAGGTGCCGCGCTGGGCCACCCGGGTCTTGCGGATCGTCGTGCGGCAGCGCGGGCAGGGCTCGCCCTCGCGCAGGTGCACGCGCAGCAGGTCCTGCATGGAGCCGCGCTGCCCGAGCGAGTCGCGGTAGCTGTCGATCGACGCCCCGCCCGCCTCGACGGCCGCGGCGAGCCGATCGCGGATCGCCCGGTGGAGGCGGCGGATCTCGTCGTCGTCGAGGCTGCCGGCCGGCCGCTCGGGGTGGATCCGCGCCTGGAAGAGCGCCTCGTCCACATACATGTTGCCCAGCCCCGCCACCAGCGCCTGGTTGAGCAGCACGGCCTTGACCGGCCCCCGCCGCCCCTCCAGCAGCCGCGCCAGGACGCGGCCCGTGAAGCCCGGCGACAGCGGCTCGATCCCGACCCGCGCCGCCCAGTAGCCCTCGCGATCCTCCAGCGTCGCGGGCACGATCCAGGCCCGGCCGAAGCGCCGCATGTCGCCGAAGGTCACCGTGCTGCCGTCGTCGAGGTCGAACCGGGCCCGCAGGAAGCGCTCGCCGTCGTCGCCGGGGCCGCCCGGGGCGCCCGGCCGCCAGTGCAGGTGGCCGGTCATGCGCAGGTGCATGGCCAGCGTGTCGCCGGAATCGAGCTCCACCAGCAGGTACTTCCCCCGGCGCCCCACCGACTCCACGCGCCGCCCCTCCACCTGCGCCGAGAACGCGGCCGGGTCCTCGGGGCTGACCAGGAGCGCGTCCTCCACCGCGGCACGGGAGATCGTCCGCCCCGGCAGCCGCTCGGCGAGCTGGCGCCGGATCGTCTCGACCTCAGGGAGCTCCGGCACCGCCCCTCCCCGCGGCCAGAATGAGCGGCGGGGGCTCGACCGGCCCGGCCGCGATCCGCACGGCCCCGGCGACCATCTCGCGCGCCCGCTGGGCCGCCCACTCGTCGCGCGCGTGGACCACGGCGAGCGGCTGGCCGCCCGCGACCTCGGCGCCGACCTTCGCCAGGAGCTCGATGCCGGCCACGGGGTCGACCGACTGGTCCGGGTGCAGGCGCCCGGCGCCGAGCCAGCGTGCGGCCTCCCCCACCGCGCGCGCGTCGATCGCCCCGACCCACCCGGCGCCCTCGGCCAGCACCTCGTCCCGAACCGGCGCGGTCGGCAGCGCCCCCGGGTCGGTCCAGACGTCGGGATCGCCGTCCTGGGCCTCCACCCAGCGCTCGGCCGCCTCCAGGGCCCCGCCCGAGGTCAGGGCCTCGGCGGCGCGCCCGGCCCCCTCCCCCTCCGGCGCGACGCCGCACGCCTCGGCGAGGTCGGCCGCCAGGCGCACGGCGAGCTCGCGCAGGTCGGGCGCCCCGCCGCCGCGCAGCACCTCGCCGGCCTCGCGCACCTCGAGGGCGTTGCCCACGCACCGCCCGAGCGGCTGGGCCATCGAGCTCACGGTCCAGCGCACCCTCCGCCCCCACGGCTCGGCGAGCGACGCCATCAGCTCGGCGGCGGCGCGCGCCTCGTCCTCGTCGGGGAAGAACCCCCCCTCGCCCGCCTTCACGTCGAGCGCGATCGCGCCGGCTCCGCCCGCGATCCTCCTGCTCATGACCGAGGCCGCGATGAGCCCCGCGGCCGGGACCGTGCCCGTGGCGTCGCGCAGGGCGTAGAGGCGGCGGTCGCCGGGCGTGAGCCGGGAGGTCTGCGCGATCGTCGCGATCCCCACCTCCGTGACCTGGCGCACGAAGCGCCCGAGCGGCAGCTCGCCCCGGAAGCCCGGGATCGCCTCGAGCTTGTCGAGCGTGCCGCCCGTGTGCGCGAGGCCGCGCCCGGTCATCTTGGCCACCCGCACCCCGAGGGCCGCCGCCAGGGGGGCGGCCACGAGCGTCGTGGTGTCGCCCACGCCGCCGGTCGAGGCCAGGTCCCCCGTCGGGCCGAGCGCGCCCAGCTCGAGCCGGTCGCCCGACGCGAGGAGCGCCCGCGTGAGGGCCTCGACGTGCTCGGGGGCCATGCCGCGCAGGCACCCCACCATGCACCAGGCGGCCATCTGGGCATCGTCGGCGGTGCCGTCGAGCCAGGAGCGCACGAAGGAGTCGACGCTCTCCGGGTCAACGACCTCGCCGCGCCGGCTGCGCTCGATCACCTCGACGGGGGCGAGAGGCGCGGCCATGGTCGGCCGGCACTCTACTCCCCCCCGGCCGGCCGCCGCCGGGAACCGCCTGCACAGGCCGCTCGCCGACCCGCTGCTAGGGTCTCCCGCGTGCTGCGCCTCGTGACAGCGGCGACGATCGCCGCGGCGACGGCACTGGCCGGCCTGGCGGCGACCGCCACCGCCCAGCAGACCGCGCCCACAACCCCCACGGCGCCGACCGCGCCGACCACGCCGACCGCGCCCGCGGGGCCGCCGACGCTCGACTCGCTGCGCCTGCCGCGGGTCGTCTCGGCCCAGCAGGGCCACGCGCGCTTCCTGGTCGGGGTGAGGCTCTCGGCCGCGGCGAAGCTGTCGGTGCAGGTGGTCAAGGCCCAGGACGGCAAGATCGTCCAGACGGCGACCGACGCGTCGATGCGGCGCGCGGGGCGCGCCTACCTGCGGATCGAGGGCGTTGACGACTCGGGCTTCCAGCTGCTCCAGGGGCCCTACCGGCTGCGGATCCAGGCGAGCGGCCAGGACGGCCGGACCTCGCGGATGCTCGAGGCCCCGTTCCGGCTGCGCCTCACGCCCCCGCGCGGCCTGTTCGACGCCTACACCGTGCCCCTGCTCCCCACCTTCCGCCGCCAGGCCGGCACGGACACGCCCGGCCAGCTCGTCGCCGTCGTCGGCCCCAAGGGCACCGTCGCCGCGGCGGGCATCCGGCGCGGCGACGTCATCACGGCCGTGAACGGGCGCAGCGTCGCGACCTCCGGCGGGTGGTCGGCGGCCATGCGCGCCCTCGCCGCGAACGCGCCCGCGGCCGTCGAGCTCGTGCGCCGCGGCTCGGCGATGTCGGTGCAGGTGACGCCCAAGCCCGACTGGGAGAAGCCCCCGGACTACGCGACCTCGCTGAGCGTCGCGGTGCGCCGGGCGCCGGCGGACTTCGCGTACTCGTTCGCCCAGGCCCGCCAGCTGGTCGAGGCCGGCAAGCTCGTGGACGCCCGCGAGCTCATGGACGGCTGGCGCGCGAGCTGGCGCGACAGCGCGGCCGGCCAGCTCGTCGCGGGCGACCTGCTCGCCAAGCAGGTGCGCTGGAAGCAGGCCCTCGGCGCCTACAGCCGGGCGCGCGCCCGCGACGAGACCCTGGCGGCGGCCGAGCTGGGGCGCGGGATCGCGCTGTCGAAGCTCGGCAAGGACCGCCCCTCGCTGGTCGCGTTCAACGCGGCCGGCCGCCTCGACCCGGCCGACGCGGCCGCCGCCGGGTTCCAGTCGTACGCCCTGCTGCAGGAGGACCGGGTCCCCGAGGCCGTGACGGCCGGCCAGACCGCGGTGGGGCTGGACCCGCGCTACGCGGACGCCTTCCTGCCCCTGGGCATCGCCCTGCTCGCCGCCGGCGACAAGACGAACGGCGTCAAGGCGCTGCGGCGCGGGCTGGTGCTGCTCGAGGAGCCGGACCGGGCGCAGCGCCTGATCCGCGCCCACCTCGAGCGCGCCGACCCGTGACGTAGGGGCGGGCTCCTAGAGCTCGCCGGTGGGCTCGTTGCCCTCCTCGAAGGGCCGGGGCCGGCTGCGCGGCGGCCGCGTCCGTGCGGAAGCACGGGGCCGCGAGCCCCTCCCGGCTCCGGTGCCGCCGGCGAGGAACATGACCGTCAGGATCCCGGCCGCCAGTCCGGCCCACATCTCCCACTGGGTGAGCGGGTTCTCGGCGAAGATGCCGTAGAGCAGGAAGACCGCGATCACGCCCACGAGGGCGAGCGCGCGCTGCCGCGGCGGGGCCAGGTGGACGGTCCAGGGAGCGACGATCGAGATGACGAGGAGGAGGATCGTGCTCATTGCAGGGCACTCTGCCTACTCGGGGGAAGGGACCGGCAGACTAGTGGTCCGCGATGCGCGGCGTCCAGGGTGGGCGGCCTTATGGTTGCGGAAATAGTGCGGGTCGTCGGTATTCATCTTCTGCAGACCCTCGATCTGGTGGGGTCGCCGCGCCGCTCGGCGGTCGCCCGGCTCGACGGCGCGGGGCGGCTCGAGGCGCTGGCGCTGGCCGACGGCGACGACGAGGTGGCGGCCGCCGTGCCGGACGAGGCCGCGTGGGTCGTGGTCGACGCCCCCTTGGCGGTGCCCAACGCCCGGGGCAGGCGCGACGCGGAGCGCGTGCTCGCCTGGTGCGACGTCCCCGCCTTCCCCGTCTCGCGCGAGCGGCTGGAGCGGGTCTTCGGCGGCGCCCGCGGCGTCGCCCTCGCCCGCGCCCTGGCGCGGCCGGGCAGGGAGCTTCGCGAGACGCTCCCCGACCTGGTGCTCCGCGAGCTCGAGTGGGAGCGGGAGCACCCCCCCGACGCGCCGGCCCTGGACCTCGCCGACTACCGTCCCGCCTGGCTGGGGATCCGCGCCCCCGCCTACCGCCCCAAGGGGCGGGGCCGGGCCCGGCCGGCGGGGATGGCCCGCGCCCACGACCTGCTGTCGGGAGCCCTCGACCTGGGCGGCTGGGCCCCGGATCCCGACGGCGACGACTGGGGCGCCCTTCACGATGCCGCGCGCCTGGACGCCCTCTGCTGCGCCTACGCGGCGCTGCGGCTCGCGCGGGGGGAGGGCGCGGCGACCGTCGGCCACCCCGCCTCGGGACACGTCTCCTTTCCCGCCGACGCGAACCTCCGCGGGCGGGTGGAGCTCACCCGGAGGCGGCTCGCCGCCGAGGGGGCCATCGCGCTCGACGGCCCCTGACCCGTAGGGTGCCCGGGCCACCCGAACCCCGGAGAAAGGACCCCGTGATGGCGAGCAGCGTGTATCGGGTCATCGACGTCATCGGCACGAGCGACACCTCGTGGGAGGACGCCACCGCCGCGGCCGTCGCCACGGCGAGCGGCTCGCTGCGCGACCTGCGCGTGGCCGAGGTAACGAAGCTCGACGTGACCATCGGCGACGACGGCAAGGTCCAGCAGTACCGGGCCCGAATCGCCCTGTCGTTCAAGTACGAGTCCGACTGACCGGGGGCGGAGGGGCCGCGGCCCTCAGGCGGGCCGCAGCCGGAACTCGCGCGTGATCCACGCCGAGCGTGACAGCTCGGCGGCGAGGTCCCCGGCCGACGCGTAGCGCCGGCCGGGGACGGTCCGCGCCGCCACCGGCAGGTTGACGGCCGCGTCCGCGAACGGCCAGGGGTCGCAGGCGACGGCCCCGTCGCGGCCCGCCCGCAGGGTCAGCTCCAGGCCGGGGTCGCCCGCCCGGCGCGGCACCTGGGGCAGCGTCAGGGACCCTCGGTCCCAGAGGGTGGCCCAGGTGAGGAACAGGCTCATGACGTCCCAGGTCTGCAGCAGCCGGTACCCGGCCCACGCCCACTCCTCCAGGTCCGGCCCGCCCGCGATCCGGGCCCGCAGATCCGCCTGGACCTCGTCCTGCTCGGCCAGGAACGCCTGGACCTCCGGCTCGCGCTCGGACCGCGGCGTCGGCGGGCCGGGGTCGAGGCCGCGCCGGCCCTCGTAGAGCCCCTGGCCGTGCAGGCTCACGAGCAGCCCCGCCCGGGCGTCGCGGGCCGCGGCCCGCGCGATGCCCTCGCGGTAGAGGGCGACGTGGGTGGGCCGGTCGATGGCCGAGAAGTTGACGGGCGCTCCGTCGGGCCCGACCCCCGGCTGCCGCTCCCACGCCCGCCACCCCTCGTCGTGGACCCGCGCGGCGAGCGCGATCGGGCCGAACGGCTCCGGGCGGCCGAAGCGCTCGTTGCCCCACGCGTCGGCCATGAGGCCGCACTGGTCCTGGTGGTCGACCTGGCGGACCAGGACGAGCCCGCCGGGCCGGCGCGAGACGATCACACCGGGGGCGGTCGGACCTGCCGGCTGCTGTGGGGCTCCCAGTCGTAGATGACGGCCGTGCGCAGCAGGAGGTCCTGCACGGACGCGTTCCGCTTGCTGACGAGGGCCCAGAGGATCCCCGGGAGGAAGAGCAGGTAGAGCACCGCCCGCCAGAACCCGCGCCACGGCGACAGGTCCGAGCCGTCGCGGCCGACGGCCCGCAGCCCCATCATGACCATGCCGACGGTCCGGCCGTTGAGGCCCCAGCCGTAGGCGAGGTAGGCGAGCAGCACCAGCGTGGCGAGCGGCCCTCGGGTCTCTTCTGCTGAGCACCTCGAGCTCGAGGGTGCCCGTGAACAGCGCCCGGATGCCCGAGCCGACGATCAGCAGGCCGATCATGAGGAAGACCACCACGACGACGTCGATCGCCACGGCCGCGAGCCGCGACGCGATGCCCGCCCGCAGCCCCTGGCGGGCGCGGACCGCGGGCGTGGAGCGGGCGAGCGTCACCGCGCCCGCCGGCGGTCGAGGGACAGCTCGCGCGGGCCGCGGCGGCCGAGCAGCCGGTTGACGATGCGGGCCAGGAGGTCGTCGGCGTTCATCGCCTGCACCCGCACGGCCTCCATCGTGTCGGTCGCGAGGCCCGCGGTCGACTCCTGGATGATGTCGCCGATGTCGATGCCCTCGAGCGCCTCGCGCGCCACGGCCGCCACGTCGATTTGTCCCACGAGCTCGTTGACGTTGACCTGATCGAGGATGCGCTTCACGTCGATCCTCTCCACGAGCGCGTCCACGTCGACCTTCGCCAGCAGCGCGTTGACGTCGATGCGCTCGACGACGGCCGGCACGACGGCGGCCGCGATGGCGGCGACCGCGTCGGCCAGCAGCCCGCATGGGCCGGGAGGCGAGCGAGCGCCCTCCCTCGCCGGCGGGCGGGCGTCGCGGGCCGGCGCGGTCGCCTCGCCGCGCGGCGGCGGGCCCTCGGCGGCGGCGGCGTCCGACTGCAGGGCCTCGGCCAGGTCGAGGAGCGCCGAGGCGAGGGCGTCGGCCACGAGCCGGCCGCCCTCGGAGGCCACGCCCTGGCGGGAGTTGTCGGCCGCGTGTCACGACCCGCCCATCCTGGCAGGCCCTCAGCGCACCGACCACTCCTCGACCAGGCCGGCGAGGTCGCGGTCGAGGAAGCCCTGGCCGGCGTTCAGCACGAGGGCGTCCGCCCCGGTGTCCCACGCGCGCCGCGCGGCGATCGGGTCGGCAGAGGTAGAGCTCGTCGGCGGCCCGCGTGACCGCGACGTAGAAGAGCCGCTCCTCCTCGTCGAGGTTGCCCTCGCTGACCGCCCAGCCGGAGGGGAACGAGCCGGCCTCCACCTGCAGGACGAACACCACCGGCCACTCGAGGCCCTTCGCCTGGTGGATGCTCGACAGCGCCACCCGGCGCGCCGGGCCCGAGACGTCCTCGTCGGCCTCGACGCGCTCGGCGAGCTGGAGGTCGCCGAGGAAGGCGTCGAGGCCGCGCGCCCGCGCCGCGATCTCGGCCAGGCGGGCCAGGTCGCCCTCGCGGTCGCGCCAGTTGGGGTAGGAGCGCTGGAGGTGGTCGCGGTACCAGTCGGACGCGGGCGACGCACAGCACGATCTCCTCGGGCCGGCTCATCCCCGCGACCTCGCGCGCGACCGCGGCGAAGCGCGTCAGGCCCGCCGCTGCGGGGCCGGCGGGCCGGAGGTCGGCGGCCGCGGCGAGCGGGTCGGGGGTGGCGCCGATCTCCGCCCAGATCCGGGCCGCCGTGCCCTCCCCCACCCGCTCGAACAGCCTCAGGGCCCGGTGCCAGGCCAGCTCGTCGCGCGGGTTGTGGCGCAGCCGGCAGAACGCCAGCACGTCCTTCACGTGCGCGCTCTCGACGAAGCGCGCTCCCGAGAACAGCTCGAACTCGACGCCGGCCTCGGCGAGCGCGAGCTGGAGCTCGACGGAGTGGTGGTGGGCGCGATAGAGCACCGCGATCTCGCCCGGGGAGCGCCCCGCCGTGAGGAGGTCGGCCACCCGCTGGGTCACGAACGCGGCCTCGTCCTGCACCGAGGCGAGGTGCGCCACCACCGGCGGCGCGCCCGAGGCGGGACGGTGCGCCCGCAGCCGCTTGCCGTAGGGGTTGCCCGCCGGGAGCGTCTCCTGGGCGAGGGCGACCACCTCGGGGGTGGAGCGGTAGTTCGTCTGGAGCGGGAACACCCGCGTCCCGGCCGCGTCGGCGAAGCGGCGGACGACCTCCGGGTCGGCCCCGCGCCACGCGTAGATGGACTGGTCGGGGTCGGCCACCGCGACCAGGTGCGCGCCCTCGGCGGCGAGGGCCTCGACCAGGCGGGCCTGGATCGGGTTGACGTCGTGCAGCTCGTCGACCAGGACCCACCGGTGGACCTCGGCCAGGCGGCGGCGCACGCGCGGGTGCTCCTCGACCAGGCGGGCGGCGAGCACCAGCAGATCGGCGTAGTCGAGCGCCGCCATGGCCCGCTTGCGCTCGGCGTAGCCCTCGGCGATCGCCGCGAGGTCGTCGAGCCGGTCGGCGAGGCGCGGGTTGCGCTCGAGCACCACGTCGCCCAGCGGCCGCCCCGACTCGGCCGCGAGGGCGGCGAAGCCGACGATCGCCGAGGGCCTGGGCAGCGCCGGCCGGGTCTCCCGCCCGGCCAGCACCGCGTCGCGCGCCATGGCCGCCAGCTCGGCCTGATCCTCACCGTCGAGGATGGTGAACGCCGAGGGGACGCCCACCAGGGGCCCGTAGCGGTGCAGCAGCCGACGGCAGACCGCGTGGAAGGTCCCCGCCGTGACGGCGGACAGGTCCGCGCCGCTCAGGCGGGCGGCCCGGTTGACCATCTCCCGCGCGGCCCGGCGCGTGAAGGTGACCAGCATGACCGCCTCGGGCGGCGTGCCGGTCTCGACCAGATGCGCCAGGGTGGCGACGATCGTGCGCGTCTTCCCCGAGCCGGCCGACGCCAGCACCAGCGCCCGCCCCGACGCCCCCTCCACGGCCGCGAGCTGCTCGGCGTCGAGCATGGCGCGCAGGCGCTCGGAGACCCCCTCCCTCCCCGCCGGCGGGCGGAGGCGGTACACCCGCCGCGCGGCCGGGTCGGCCGCCAGCGGGTCGCGCGGCGCACGGCGGTCGCGGGCGGCCTTCTGGGCCTCGATCTGAGGCGACGTCGGCGGGGCGGTCTGCCAGCGCGGGTAGCCGTGGGCGGACATGGGCGCGGGACGGTACCGGCCGCCCCGGACGGAGCCGCAGGGCCCCGTCGGGCATGCTGACGAGGTGATTCGCCGGCTGCGCCCCGAGGACGTCCCGGCCGCCCTCGCCCTGCTGGAGGAGGGCATCGGCCCCGGCCGGATCGGCCCTGCCGGTGCGCGGCGGTCCTGTTCGCCCGCCGGCTCAGCCCGGCGGGCGCAGCTCCCGCTCCAGGCGCAGGAGGCCGATGAGCGTCTTGGCGTCGCGGACCTCGTCGATGGCCGCGGCGAGGTCGGCCAGCGGCCACGCGACCACCTCGATCGCCTCGTCCTCGTCGGCGACCGCCCCCGACACCGGTGTCAGGCCGGTCGCCAGGAAGCAGTGCATGAACTCGGTGAGGATGGCGGGCGCCGTGTAGAACCCGCCGAGGTCGCGCCAGTCCGCGGCGGCGCGGCCGGCCTCCTCCGCGAGCTCGCGACGGGCGCACTCGAGCGGGTCCTCGCCGGGGTGGTCGAGCTTGCCCGCGGGGAGCTCCAGCGTGTACTCCTCGACGGCCTCGCGCGGCTGGCGCACGAGGAGCACGTGGTCGCCCTCCACCGGCACCACGACCACGGCGCCCGGATGGTCCATCACCTCGCGCGTCACCACCGTGCCGTCCGGGCGCCGGTAGTCGGAGCGGCGCAGGTTGACGATGGTGCCGGCGTAGACGGGGGTCGTCGCGATGGGCGGGCCCAGCCGCCCCGCCTCCCCGCTCACCCGGCGCGGGCCGCGTCGATCAGGCCGAGGGTGATGTCGAACATCGCCTCCAGGCTGGCGAGGGCGATGCGCTCGTCGGGCGTGTGCACGTCGAGCATGCCGTTGCACATGTTCACCGCCGGGAAGCCGTTGCGGATGAGCGCGTTGACGTCGGAGCCGCCGCCGCTCGCGACCAGCTGGGGCCGGTGGCCCAGCGAGGAGAGCACGTCGAGTGCCAGGCGCACCTGGGGATCGTCCTCGGCCAGGCGGTAGGAGGTGAACTCCCTGTCGACGCGGGTCTCGAGGTCGACCTCGCACTCGCTCGCCGCCCACGTCAGGGCGTCGAGCATCGCCGTGAGCTGCACCGCCAGCGTCCGCTCGTCGCGGCTGCGGGCCTCGGCGGTGATCTCGCACCGCTCCGCGACGACGTTCGTGGCCGTGCCGCCCGCGACCGTGCCGACGTTGGCCGTCGTCTCGGCGTCGATGCGGCCCAGCGGCATCCGGCCGATCGCCCGCGCCGCGGCCTCGACCGCGCTGCGCCCCGCCTCCGGCGCGATGCCGGCGTGCGCGGCCCGGCCGATGAACGTGGCCGCGATCCTGTGCAGCGACGGCGCCGAGCCGACCACGTTCCCCACCGGCCCGGTGTGGTCGTAGACGAACGCCATCCGGGCGACCAGCGTGGACGGGTCGAAGGCCGCGGCGCCGCGCAGGCCGATCTCCTCGCACGGGGTGAACAGGAGCTCGACGCCGGCGTGGGGCAGGCCCTCGTCCCGGACCCGCCGCATCGCCTCGATCATCACGGCCACGGCGGCCTTGTCGTCCCCGCCGAGGATCGTGGGCCGGGCGTTGACCAGGTGGCCGTCGACCAGGTCCACCTCGATGGGGCCGGTCGGCGGCACGGTGTCCAGGTGGGCGCAGAGCGCGATCGGCGTACCGCCGGGGGCCGTCGCCGGGAAGCGCCCGACGATGTTGCCGCAGCCGGCGCCGATCTCCGCCGCGGCCCCGTCCTCCCTCACGTCGGCGCCGAGCGCGCGCAGCTCGGCGCGCACCAGCTCGGCCACCGGCCCCTCCTGGCGCGACGGCGAGGGGATCTCGCACAGCCGCGCCATCAGCCGCGCCGCCGGGTGGAGGCCGGCGAGCTCCTCGGGCGTCACCCGCCGAGGCGCGCGGGCTCGCGCTCCGACGCCGGCGCCCGGTCGCGCGCCCGCTCGGCGGCGGCGCCGACGAACTCGCGGAACAGCGGCTGCGGCCGGGTGGGCCGGCTCTTGAACTCGGGGTGGAACTGGGAGGCGCAGAACCAGGGGTGCTCGGGGAGCTCGATGACCTCGACCAGGCGCCCGTTGGGCGAGCGGCCGCTGATCACCAGGCCGGCGGCCGTGAGCTGCTCGTGCATCGCCGGGTTCACCTCGTACCGGTGGCGGTGGCGCTCGTAGACGACGGCCTCGTCGCCGTAGGCCGCACGCGTGCGCGTGTCCTCGACCAGGTGCACCGGGTCCGCGCCGAGGCGCATGGTCCCGCCGCGCTCCTCGATGGCGCGCTGCTCGGGCAGCAGGTCGATCACCGCGTAGGGGGTCTCGGGGTCGAACTCGCTCGAGTTGGCCCCGTCCATCCCGCAGACGTGGCGCGCGAACTCGATGACCGCGATCTGCATGCCGAGGCAGATCCCGAGGTACGGCACCCCCCGCTCGCGCGCGAACCGCGCGGCGGTGATCTTGCCCTCGATGCCCCGCCCGCCGAAGCCCCCCGGCACCAGGATGCCGTCGGCGCGCTCGAGGGCGGCCTCGAGGTGGCGGTCCTCGGCGTCGACCCAGTCGATGTGCAGCTCCGCCCCGTGGTGGATGGCCGCGTGCTTGAGCGCCTCGGCCACCGAGAGGTACGCGTCGTGGAGCTGGACGTACTTGCCCACGAGGGCGATGCGCACCTCGCCGTCGCAGGCGCCGATGCGCTCCACCAGCCGCCGCCAGTCGGTGAGGTCGGGCGGCGGCGGGGTGAGGCCGAGGCGGTCGCACACGACCCGCGCGAAGCCCTCGGCCTCGAGGTTGAGCGGGACCTCGTAGATGTCGCCGGCGTCGACCGCGGAGATCACGGCCTCGGCCGGGATGCCGCCGTAGAGCGCGATCTTGTCGCGGATGTCGCCGGTGAGCGGCCGGTTCGAGCGCAGCACCAGGACGTCGGGCTCGATGCCGATGCGCCTCAGCTCGTTGACCGAGTGCTGGGTCGTCTTGGTCTTCAGCTCGCCCACCGAGTCCAGGTACGGGACGAGGGTCACGTGGACGAAGCACACGTGCTGGCGGCCGACGTCGTTGCGCAGCTGGCGGATGGCCTCCAGGAAGGGCAGCGACTCGATGTCGCCGACCGTCCCGCCGATCTCGACGATGACGACCTGGGCGTTGGTGCTGGCCGCCGCCTGGCGGATGCGCGCCTTGATCTCGTCGGTCACGTGCGGGATCACCTGCACCGTGGCGCCGAGGAAGTCGCCCCGCCGCTCCTTCTTGATGACCGCGTCGTAGACCGCGCCGGTGGTCACGTTGGAGATGCGCGACAGGTTCTCGTCGGTGAAGCGCTCGTAGTGCCCCAGGTCGAGGTCGGTCTCGGCCCCGTCGTCGGTCACGTAGACCTCGCCGTGCTGGAAGGGGCTCATCGTGCCCGGGTCGACGTTGAGATAGGGGTCGCACTTCTGCAGCGACACCGCCACCCCGCGCGCCTTGAGGAGGGTCCCCAGGGACGCCGCGGTGATGCCCTTGCCGAGGCCGGAGACGACGCCCCCGGTCACGAAGACGTACTTCACCGGCGTCTCCACCACGCGCTCTCCCCTCGCCCGACGACCGCTTCAGGATAGCGCCGGGGTCGGCTGGCGCATCCCCGGTCTAGAGCAGCGTGCCCCCGGCGGCCTCGACCGACGCCGACGCCTCGTCGACGCGCGCCAGCGTCCCCTCGTCGAGGCGCACCTCGGCGGCGGCCAGGTTCTCGTCGATGTGGGCCGGCGTGCGGCTGCCGGGGATGGGGACGGCGCGCGCGTCGCGGGCCAGCAGCCAGGCGAGGGCGAGCTGGGCGGGCGTGACGCCCGCCTCCTCGGCGATCCTGCGCAGCGGGGCGAAGCGGTCGCGATTGCGGGCCAGGTTCTCGCCCTGGAACCGCGGCGCGTGGCGGCGGAAGTCGTCGTCGGCGAGCGCCACGTCGCCCGCCAGGAAGCCGTTGCCCAGCGGGCCCCAGGCCACGAGGCCCGCCCCCAGGCGGCGCGCCAGCGGCAGCAGCGCCCGCTCGGCGGCCCGGTTCCACAGGGACCACTCGACCTGCACCGCCGCGATCGGGTGCACCCGCGCGGCGCGCGCGAGCTGGTCGGCCGTGACGTTCGAGAGGCCGACGTGGCCCACCAGGCCCTCCCCCACCAGCTCGGCCACCGCCGCCACGGTGTCCTCGATGGGCACCCGCGGGTCGGGGAAGTGCGGGTAGTAGAGGTTGACGCGGTCCGTGCCGAGGCGCCTCAGGCTCGCCTCCAGGTAGCGGCGCACGTTGCCCGGCTCCGCGTTGACCGCCAGCTCGCCGAAGCCGTAGCCGACCGGGAACGGGTGGCCCTCCACGCCCTCGGGGAGGTTGAGGCCGAACTTGGTGGCGACCACGACCTCGTCGCGGCGGCCGGCGATCGCGCGCCCGACCAGCTCCTCGTTGTCGCCGCCGCCGTAGCCGTCTGCGGTGTCGACGAACGTCGCGCCGGCGCGGATCGCGTGATCGAGCGCCGCCAGGCCGCGCTCCGCGTCGACCTCGCCGTACATCCCCGGCGACAGCACCATCGCGCCGAACCCGATGGCCGACACCTCCAGCCCGTCGCCCAGCGTCCGCGTCCTCATCCCGCCCCCTCTGTCGTGACCTCCGTCCGAGGGTGGCGGCGCCGCGGCGGCGCGTCCAAGACCGGCTCGCATAGCCTTCGGTTATGGATCCGCACCTCCTCGACCTGCGCTACTTCCTGGCCGTCGCGGAGGAGCTCAGCGTCACCCGGGCGGCCGAGCGCGTGTACGTCTCGCAGCCGGCCCTCAGCAAGCGCCTGCGGCGCCTCGAGCGCGACCTGGGCGTGGAGCTGCTGAGCAGGCGCCACCGCGCGATCGCGCTGACCGCGGCCGGCGAGGCGCTCCGCCCGAGGGCGCAGGCCATCGTCGAGGCGTGGGACGCCGCCCTCCTCGAGCTGCGGGCCGCCGCGGGCGAGGAGGCCGGCGAGCTGGTCGTCGGGCTCCACACGGCCGTCGGCCGGGGGCTCTACGCGCGGGCCGCGCCGGCGCTCGCCGAGCGCCGCCCGGGGGTGCGCGTGTCGCTGAGGGCCGTGGGCTGGGACGATCCGACGGCCGGGCTCGGCGACGGGTCGTCGGACGTCGCGCTCGTCTGGCGCCCTCTGCCCGACGAGGACGCGCTCGAGGTCAGGGTGCTCGTCGAGGAGCCGCGTCTGGTCGCCATGCCCGCCGGCAACCCGCTCGCCGACGCGGCGCGCCTGACCATGGACGACCTCCTCGACGAGCCCTTCATCGCCCTCCCGCCCGAGGCCGGGCCCCTCCGCGACTTCTGGCTCGGGGCGGCCGAGCGGGGCGGGCGCGAGCCCGTGATCGCCGCCGTCGCCACGGGACCCGACGAGACCTTCGAGATGATCGACGCCGGCGTCGGCGTCGCCCTGGTCTCCGCCGGGAACGCCGACCTCTACCGACGCGAGGGGGTGATCGCGTGCCCGGTCGAGGGCCTGGCGCCGAGCGAGCTGGCGGTCGCCTGGCGGCGCGGGGAGCGCCGCCCGGCCGTGCTCGACATGGTCGACTGCCTCCGGGCGGCGGCGACGGATCCGGGGGGTGATTGAACCGTTTGCGGGTCGCGGGGCGAACACGGGGTGCAGGAGCACCGGCACCCCACCCCGAGGAGGACCCCGTGAAGCTCTCCACCAAGCTCGCCGTCGGCGCCGCCGGACTCGGCCTCGTCGCCGGAGCGCCGCTCGTCTACGCCACCAGCGGCTTCGACCGCGACTACGACCGCGGGCTGCACTACGAGCTCAGCATCGTCGGCCTGACGGATGATCAGCGGCTCGTCTCCTTCACCGAGACCAAGCCGTGGCGCACGCGCGACCTCGGCAGCATCAGCGGCCTGGTCACCGACGGCGCGGTCGTCGGCATCGACTACAGGCCGGCCACCGGCGACCTCTACGCGCTCGGCGACAAGGGCGGCGTCTACACGATCGGCAAGGGCGCTCGCGCGACCCTCAAGTCGCGGGTGAACGTGCCGCTCCAGGGCACGACCTTCGGGGTCGACTTCAACCCGGCGGTCGACCGCCTGCGGATCGTCAGCGACACCGGTCAGAACCTGCGCGACAACGTCGACGCCGACAACGACACGCTCACGGACGCGACGCTCACGTCGCCGGGACCGCCGCCGGCGACCTTCCTCGGCGTGGCCGGGGCGGCCTACACGAACAACGACGCCGACCCCGACACCGGCACGACCCTCTACGACCTCGACGCGAACGCCGACCAGGTCGTGATCCAGTCGCCGGCGAACGCCGGGCTGATCGTGCCGACCGGCAAGCTGAGGGTCGATGCGGCCCCGACGGTCGGCTTCGACATCTACAGCGCGGTCCGCAACGGCTCGACCGTCCGGATCGACGCCTTCGCCGCGCTGACCGTCGGCGGGTCCGACCGCCTGTACGAGATCAGCCTGTTCAACGGCCGCGCCCGCTCGCTCGGGTCGATCGGCGGCAAGAGCCCGGTGGTCGACATCGCCATCCCGCTCGCCCAGCGCTGAGCGCGACGCCGCGGGCCCCGGCCTCACTGAACCGCACGGGGCCCGCTGCCGAACACCATGCAGGCGGGCGACCGCCCGCCTGCAGGCGACGGGAGGGCACGCTGACCCCGGTCCGGCAGCGGATGAGGCGACTCGCGCGGGACGGCGCCCCGGAGCGGGCGGCCCCCCAGGACGAGGACGCCCGACTGCTTGCGGCCGTCGCCGCCGGCGACGACGGCGAGGCGCTCGTCAACCTCTATCGTCGCTACGAGACGCCGCTCTACCGGCTTGGGCTGCGACTCCTGAAGGATGAGGGGATGGCCGAGGAGCTGGTCCAGGACACGTTCGTCCGCCTGTGGCGGAGCGCCCCGCGCTTCGACCCGGGGCGCGGGTCCGTGCGCACGTTCACCTTCGTGATCGCCTACTCCGTCGCCTCGGACCTCCGTCGCCGGGTCGCCTCGCGGCCCCTCGACGTGGCCCCCGCGGCCGAGGTCGAGCGGCGCGCGTCGGCCGCCCCCGAGACCCTCGACCAGGTCGTGCTCGGGATGGCCGTGGGCGACGCGCTCGACAGCCTGTCGGAGAAGCACGCCGCCGTCCTCCGGATGTACTTCGAGGAGGACCTGAGCCAGCCGCAGATCGCCGACCGGCTCGGCATCCCGCTCGGCACCGTCAAGACGCGGACCCACCACGCGCTGCGCGCCCTTCGCAGGGAGCTCGAGGAGCGGGCGGTGATATGAGCGCCCCCACGGGACACCACGCCGACGTGGCCGGCTACGCGCTGGGGCGGCTCAACCCACACGAGCGCGCCCGCTTCGAGGCCCATCTGCGGGCGTGCGCGGCCTGCCGCGAGGAGCTCGCCGAGCTGGAGGAGGTGGCCGGCCTCCTGGCGCTCGCGCCGCCGGCCGCGGAGCCGCCGGCCGACCTCGAGGCACGCGCGCTGGCGGCGGTGCGGCGAGCCGCCGCCGAGGACGGCTCGGGTGCGCCCGCGCCAGTGGCGCCGCCGCGGCGGCGCGCCTGGACGATCGGCCTGGGCGTCGCGGCGGTCGCGGCGGCCGCGATCGCCGGCGCGTTCTTCCTCGGCGGCCGCGTGCTCGACGACGGGCCCGCGGGCACGCGCGAGATCAGCGCCGTGCTGCGCGCCCCCGGCGGCGGGGAGACGGCCTCGGTGGAGGTGACGAGGACGGGCATCGGACGGGTCGTCGAGCTGTCGAGCGACGACCTCCCGATCCTCCCGAAGGGCGAGCTCTACGAGGTCTGGTTCGTCGGGCCCGACGACCGCCCCGGCTCACCACAGCGCATCTCGGCCGGCACCTTCCACCCCGACGAGGACGGGCGGACCAGGGTCACCCTCGCCGCCGCGGTTGACCCGGCCCTCTTCCCCACCATCGTCGTGACCGCCGAGCCCGGCGACGGCGACCCCGCTCCGGGGCGCGAGGTGCTGCGCTGGTCCTCGGGCTAGTCGCGCCGCCGCCGCAGGTCCGTCACAGCCGCGGGCGGTACACCTCTGCGACCGCGTCGGCGATGGCGCGCCAGTGGACGATGCGGGCCGGGAGCGACTGCTCGATCTGGATGCCGCCCGCGCCGCGGGCGCTCAGCCGGTTGACGATGTTCCGCCGCTCGTCGCCGCCGAAGTCGTCGTCGGGCCCCGCGACCCGGACGCAGATGCGCGATTCGGCCGTCGCGCGCTCGAGGGCGCACCTGATCTCCTCCTTCAGGGGCGGGGGCGCGCGCCCGCCGATGAGGATCTCGTCGTCGTCGAACCCGTGGAACGCGACGGCGTGGACGAAGCGCCGGGAGATCACCGACCCGAGGCGCGGGAAGCAGGCCTCGTCGATGTCGGTGGACGTGATGTGCCAGCGGTCGAAGGGCGCTCCGTCGCCGTCCCAGCCCTTGCACCGCCACGCGCTCGCCCGCCCGGCGCCCAGGCGCGAGCGGACGCGCTCGGCCTGCGCGTCCGTGCGCGGCTCGATGTCGCCGCCGTGAGGAGCGATGACGATGAGGCGGCGCTGGCGGCCGTCGTCCCGGAGCCGCTCGATGAACTCCCCCTCGGCCTCCGCCCGCTCCTCGGAGATGGTCGGATGCGGCACCCGGGAATCGACCACGCCGGCGCGGTCCCCGCTCGTCCCGAGCCGCCGCCTGCCCGCGGGGCCCATGCGGACGACGCCGTCCGGGGTCTCCTGGCGGGTCTCGCTGCACCGTGTAGAGCGCGGGGCGGCCCCCGCCGCGCGCGATCCGCACCTGGTGCCCGACGTCGCGCCCGATCGCGGCGAGCCGCTCCGGATCCGCCGAGCAGTGCTCGCGGTGCGTCCTGAGGTCCTTCTGCGACGGCCGCGCCAAGCGGATCGTCGCGTCGTACGTCGCCATCATGCCTCCGGCGAGGCGCCCCGTCGCGCGAGGAGCTCCTGCGCGTGGCGCCTCGCCCCGGGATCGCTCGGGGTCGCGCCGAGCATACGGCAGAGCTCGGCGATGAGCTCGTCGCCCTCGACCGGCTCGATCCGCGTGGTCGCCCGGCCGCCCGCGTCGAGGCCCTTGACCAGGCGGTAGTGGGCGTCGGCCATGGCCGCGACCTGGGGCAGGTGGGTGATGACGACCGTCTGGCGGCCCTCGGCCAGCGCCCGCAGCCGCGCGCCGACCGCCGCGGCGGTGACCCCGCCGATGCCGGCGTCGACCTCGTCCAGCACCCAGGTCGCGTCGTCGCGGGCGGCCGCCACCCCGTGCAGGGCCAGGAGCACCCGCGACAGCTCCCCGCCCGACGCGGTCGCCGCGAGCGGCGCCTCGGGCAGGCCCGGGTTCGCGCGCAGCCAGATGACGCACGCGTCGTCCGGGACCTCGGCGTCGTCCTCGACCAGCTCGATGCGCAGATCGGCGCGCGCCATGGCCAGGTCGGCCAGCTCCGCGCGCACCGCGTCGGCGAGGCGCGGCGCGGCCTCTGTGCGCGCCTCGCGCAGTGCGGCGGCGATGCCCACGGCCTCGTCGAGGACCGAGCTCCGCTCCTCGGCGAGCGCCAGGACCTCGCCGGCCCCCTCGTCGAGCCCGCGCAGCGCCTCGCGCGCGGCGTCGGCCCGTGCGATCACCTCCGCCGTGCCGGGCCCGTGGCGGCGGGCCAGGCGCGCGTAGACCTCGAGGCGCTCCTCGATCTGGTTCAGGCGCCCGGGCTCGGCGCCCAGGTCCTCGAGGTAGGCCCGCAGCGCGAGCGACGCCTCCTGCAGGGAGGCCTCGGCGCCGGCCAGCTCGGCGTGGGGGCCGGCCAGCGCAGGGTCGACGCCCACCAGGGGCGCCAGCGCGGCCGCGGCCGCGCCGACGGCGGCCACGGCCCCGGCCCCGCCCCCCTCGTCGGCCGGCGTCAGCGCCTCCGCGGCGGCCGCGGCCGCGGCCGCCAGGCCCTCGGCGTGGCGGAGCCGCTCGCGCTCGGCCAGCAGGGCCGCCTCCTCCTCGGGGTCGAGGCCGGCGGCGTCGACCGCCGCCACCAGCTCCTCCAGGTCGGCGCGCTCGCGCTCGGCCGCCGCGCGCCGGCCCCGCGCCTCGGCGAGCGCCCGGTCGAGCGCGCGCAGCCTCCGCCGCAGCGCCGCCAGCCGCTCGGCGCCGGCCACCACGTCGGACCCGGCGAACGCGTCGAGGACGGCGAGCTGGCTGGCCGGGCCCACCAGGCGCCGGTGCTCGTGCTGGGCCGAGAAGCGGATCAGCGCCCGCGCCAGCGCCGCGACGGCCTCGCGCGGGGCCGCCTGGCCGTCGATGAGCGCCCGCGCGCGACCCTCGGCCGGGACGCGGCGCGCGATCACCACCTCGGCCTCGTCCTCGGCGAGGTCGCGCAGCGCGGCGGCGGGGTCGTCCTCGTCGAGCCGCTCCCAGAACCCCTCGGGCAGGGCGAGGGTCGCCTGCACCAGCGCGTGCCGGGCCCCGGGCCGCACCGCGCCCGCGTCGGCCGGGGCGCCGGCGAGGAGCCCCAGCGCCTGGGCGAGGACGGTCTTGCCGGCGCCGGTCTCCCCGGTGATCGCGGTGAGCCCGGCGGGCGGCGCGACCTCCGCCCGCTCGATCACCACGAGGTCCCGCACCTCGAGCGTGCGGATCACGGCCGGCCGAACTTCTCCCGGTAGCGCCGGAAGAACGATGCCTCGGGGAACGTGGCCAGGTGGACCTCGGCCCCGCTGAGCCCCACCGTGATCGAGCGCCCGGGGTGGAGCGCCCCGATCCGCTGGCCGTCGGCCTGCACGTTGACGTCGCCCACGAGCGCGCTGTTGGTGACCCTGAGCTGCTCCTCGGCCCCGATCACCAGCGGCCGGCTGTCGAGGTGGTGCAGGGCGATGAACGACAGGACGAAGCACCGCACCCGCCAGGAGACGGTCGGCCCGCCCGCGGCCAGGTTGTAGGCCGTCGAGCCCACGGGCGTGCTCAGGACCACGCCGTCGCAGCGCACGGTCGCGACGAGCTCGCCGTCGACCTCGTACGTCAGGTCGGCGATGCGGGCCTCCCCGCTGCGGAACAGCGCGAGGTCGTTGACCGCGAGGACCTCGCCCTCGCTCCACTCGGCCTTGAGGGAGGGCAGGCCCAGGACGACGTACTCCCCGGCCAGGGCCCGGCGCAGGTCGCGCTCGAGCGTCTCGCGCTCGATGGACGCGAGGAAGCCCACCCGCCCGAAGTTGACGCCGATCACCGGCGCCCCGGAGCCCGCCTCGCGCGCGAGCGCGCGCAGGATGCTGCCGTCGCCGCCCAGGACCAGGATGAGGTCCTCGCCCCCGGGCTTGAGCCCCATGCCGTCGCTCGACTGGTAGCCCGTCAGCAGCCGGTGCTTGACGATCTCGCCGGCGGGCACGAGCACCTGCACGCCGGCCTCGTCGAGGATGGAGAGGAGGGACGGCAGCGTCGACTCGGTGACGGCCGGCTCGCGGTGGGTCAGCAGCAGCACGCGCTTGACCGGCTCCGCCTGCTCGATGCGGATGGGCTCGGCGCTGCCCAACGGGGCCCCCGACGTCACGGCGCACCGCGGGCGTCGACGGCGTGGACGAAGACCTCGCGGTTGCCCTTGGGGCCCGGCAGGCCGGAGTCGGCGGTGCCGAGCACCCGCCCGCCCTCCCGCTCGATGACCTCGACGACCCCGCGCACCGCGTCCTCCCTCGCCTCCGGGTCGCGCACGACGCCGCCCGACCCGACCCGCTCGCGCCCCACCTCGAACTGCGGCTTGACCATCACCATCGCACGCCAGCCGGGAGCCAGGCAGCGCCCGACGGCGCCCCAGACCGTGCCGATCGAGATGAACGAGAGGTCACAGGTCGCGAGGTCGGGCGCCCAGGGCAGCATCTCGGGCCGGAGGTCGCGGGCGTTGGTGCGCTCCATGACGTGCACCCGCTCATCTTGGCGCAGGCGCCAGTCGAGCTGCCCGTAACCGACGTCCACGGCGATGACGCGCCGCGCGCCGCGCCGCAGCAGGCAGTCCGTGAAGCCCCCGGTGGAGGCGCCCAGGTCGAGGGCCGACGCCCCCGCCACGTCCACGCCGAGCGCGTCGAGGGCGTTGGCGAGCTTGACCCCTCCGCGCGAGACGTACTCGGGGGCCTCGGCGACGTCGATGGCCGCGCCGGTCGCGACCCCGGCGCCGGGCTTGTCCACCGGCCGGCCGTCGACGCGCACCCTCCCGGCCATGACGGCCGCCTGGGCGCGGGCCCGCGACGGGAAGAGGCCCCTCTCGACGAGGGCCACGTCGAGGCGGGAACGGGCCACGGAGAGGGGCGCTACCCGCCCTCGGCGATGAGGATGCCGGTGGGTCCGTTCAGGGCCTCGAGCGCCCGCGTGGCCACGTGCTCCGGCGACAGGCCGGCCTCGTCGAGCAGCAGCTCGCGCTTGCCGTGGTCGACGAAGCGGTCGGGGACGCCGAGCCGGAGCACGCGCACCGGCGTGTCCTGCAGCACCTCGAGGACGGCGCTGCCGAACCCGGCGAGCTCCGAGTGGTCCTCGATGGTCACGATGAGCTCGTGCCGGCTGGCGAGCTGGCGGATGAGCTGGTCGTCGATCGGCTTGCAGAACCGGGCGTTGACGACGGTGGGGCGCGCGCCGAGGGCGTCCTCGAGCGGAACGGCCGCGGCCTGCGCGATGACGGCCCCGTGGCCGTAGCCGACCAGGGCGACGCGCTCGCCCGACTCGACCACCCGGCCCTTGCCGATCTCGACCGGGCGCGGGCGCTCGGGCAGCTCGGCGCCGGTGCCCGCCCCGCGCGGGTACCGGAACGCGACCGGCCCCTCGAGGCGCAGCGCCGTGTGGAGCATGTTGACCAGCTCGGCCTCGTCCATCGGCGCCATCACGGTGAGGCCGGGGATCGAGCGGAGGTAGGCGAGGTCGAAGACCCCGTGGTGGGTCGGGCCGTCGTCGCCGACCAGCCCGCCGCGGTCGATCGCGAACACCACCGGGAGCTCCTGGATGGCGACGTCGTGGATGATCGGGTCGAAGGCACGCTGCAGGAAGGTGGAGTAGATCGCGCAGACGGGCCGGTAGCCGGCGATCGCCAGCCCGCACGCGAAGACGACGGCGTGCTGCTCGGCGATGCCGACGTCGTAGGTGCGCTCGGGGAAGCGGGCCATCATGTGCTGCATCCCGGTGCCCTTGAGCATGGCGGCCGTGATGCCGACGACCCGCGGATCGCGCTCGGCCTCCGCCACCAGCGCCTTCCCGAAGACCTCGGTGTAGTTGGGCGGGCCGGACGACTTCTTGGCCGCCTTGCCGCTCTCGATGGCGAAGGGGGTGGCGCCGTGCATGGCCTCGCCGTCGGCCTCGGCGGGCGCGTAGCCCTTGCCCTTGCGGGTCTTGGCGTGGATCACCACCGGGCGGTCCATCTCGAGCGTCGTCTGCAGGGCCTTGCGGACCTCGCCGATGTCGTGGCCGTCGATCGGCCCGTAGTAGGCGAAGCCGAGCGCCTCGAAGAGCGCCCCGTCCTCGAACCAGAGCGACTTGGTCGCGTCGCGGATGTGGCCGCCCATCTCGGTCGCGCCGGGGAGCTTGGCCAGGCCGCGCTCGATCTCCTCGCGCACCTTGGTGAGGGTGGGGTCGACGCGCACGCGCTGGAAGAGCTTCGAGAGGGCGCCGACGTTCTCCGAGATGCTCATGCCGTTGTCGTTGAGCAGCACGGTGATCGGCGACCTGAGCGCCCCCGCCTGGTTGAGGCCCTCGTAGGCCATCCCCCCGGTCAGGGCGCCGTCGCCGATGACGCACACCACGTGGCCCGCCTGGCGGCCGTGGCGCTGCGCCTCGGCCAGGCCCGTGGCGTAGCTGATCGAGGTGCTGGCGTGGCCGGCGCCCATGATGTCGTGCTCGCTCTCGACGCGGCGCAGGAAGCCGCTGATGCCGCCGTGCTGGCGAAGCGTCGGGAAGCCCTCGAGGCGCCCGGTGAGCAGCTTGTGGCCGTAGGCCTGGTGGCCGACGTCCCAGATGATGCGGTCCCGCGGCGACTCCAGCTCGGCGTGGAGGGCGATCGTCAGCTCGACCGTCCCCAGGCTCGCGCCCAGGTGGCCGCCGGTCTGGCTGACCGTGTCGATGATCGCCTCGCGCACCTCGTCCGCGAGCGCCAGGAGCTCCGCGTCCGTCATGCGGCCGGCATCGGACGGAGCCTGAAGCCCCCGGAGCAGGGGAAACCGGCGGTCGGGAGTGGGCATCCGGGCGAGTCTAGAGCTTTGGCCGCCCCTGTCACATCCCCCGGCGCCACGCGACCACCGCGACGATCGCCGTCAGGCCGCCCGCGCGAGGCCCAGACGCGCAAGCAGCCAGTCGAGCTGCCAGTCCCGCTCGGCCGCATAGCCCTCGTCGAAGCCACCGGCCCCGCCGGCGAGCTCGTGCGCCCGCCCCGCGGCGCGCGCGGCTGAGAAGGCCACGTTGGCCGCGATGGCCGCCGCGGTCGGAGGGGCCAGCTCCGCCAGGATCCTGGAGTCGGGCATCGCGCCCCGGGACATCGCGACCGCGTCGGCGGCGAACCCCAGCGGGTCGGCCACCTCGGCGGGGGCCCCCCGCGCCAGGGCGAGGGCGCCGTCGGCGATGGCCTGATGGTCGCTGATGCCCCGCAGCCGGTCGGCCTCCACCGCCCTGCCGGCCCGGTCCAGCGCCTCGGCCGCGCGGTCGCGGGCGCGTAGGACGCACGCCCCGGCCAGCGCCCGGGCGGCCTCGTCGTCCCACTCCCCGACCCGGGAGAGCAGGCGCCCGCGCGACGCGACGAGCCCGGCCTCGGTCTCCATGACGGGCTCGCCCAGCTCGACGCGCCAGAGCTCGGAGTCGATCCATTCGATCAGCCCCCCGGGGCCGCAGGCGTGGATCCCGTTGCGGCACACCTCGAGCGGCCCCTCGGCCTCCACCCACGCGCCGGGGACCGCGTCATGGGGCACGGGCCACGCCAGGCGGCTGAACAGGCCGACGGCCCCGGCGTTCAGGAACTTGTACGCGATCACCGCTTGCCCGGCCTGAGGGTTCGGAACGCCGCCAGCAGGGCGGCCTCGTCCGCAGGGGGGAGCCCCGGGCCGCCCCCCGCGCGGGCCGCGCCGAGGACGGCCCGCATCTGCGACATGTAGCCGCGGCACGCGGGGCAGACCGCGACATGGCGCTCGAAATCGAGGCGCTCGGCCATGGGCAGGGCGTCCTCCTGATAGTCCGTGAGGAGCCGGACCACGTCCTCGCAGCTGGCCCTCGGCGGCCGCCTCACGCGCTCGCCCCGGGGGTCTCGATGTAGCCCTCGAGCGCGCTTCGGACCCGCGCCCGGGCCCGGTGCAGCCGCACGCGCTGATTCTCGTCGGTGATGCCCAGCGCCTCGGCGACCTCGCGCGAGCTCCAGCCGGCCACGTCGCGCAGCGTCATCACCTCGCGCAGCCGCGGCGGCAGGGCGGCGATGGCGTCGCGCACGACGTCCACGCACTCCCGCCCCAGCACGCGCTCCTCGGGCAGCGCGTCCCACGCGTCGTTGGGCGCCCCCCAGATCCGCGACCACCGCGGGTGCTCGGCCGGCGTGAAGGGGTCGGGCTCGGCCGCCGCCGCGTCGGGCTCCAGGCCGCCCGGGAGGGCCGAGAAGGGGACGCAGCGCCCCTCGCGCGCCGCCCGCTTGCGCGCGCCGTTGGCGAGGATCGTGAAGATCCACGTGCGGAGGCTCGACCGGCCCTCGAAGCGGTCGAGGCCGCGCACCACGCTCATCCAGGTGTCCTGCACGACCTCCTCGGCCACCGCGTGGCTCGACACGTAGAGCATCGCGACGCTGGTCATCGGCGCCGTGTAGCGGCGCATGAGATCGGCGAACGCGCGCTCGTCCCCTCGCCGGAGGGCGTCGACGAGGCGGTCCTCATCCGGGTTCGCTCCGCCCTGGTGTGGGCGACGCTCTGCGACCCGCTCCGTGCCGATCCTCCCCCATCTGCCGGGCCGACCATATATCTCCATAGATCCTCGCCGGCCCGCTCGCGTTACACGTGCTCGCATCTGTCACGGATCGCCGCCGAGCCGGATCAACGGGGGCAGGTGCCCTCCACGGTCACAGCCCCTCGCAGGAGCGTCCAGCCGCTGGCGGAGGCCGCGCTCATGGAGCGCGTCGCCGCCGGGGACGCCGAGGCCTTCGAGGCCATCTACGACCGCCACGCGCGGTCGGTGCACTCCTACCTCGTGGCCCAGCTGGGGCGGTCCGGCGAGGCTGAGGAGGTGTGTCAGGACGCCTTCCTGGCCCTCTGGCGCCACGCCTCGCGCTTCGACCCGCGGCGCGGGGGCGTCCGCGGCTGGCTCATCGGCATCGCCCGCAACCAGGCGCTCGACCGGCTGCGCGCCCAGGCCCGTCGGGCACGAGCCGATACGGCGGCACAGGCGATCGCCGCCCTCGAGCCGTTCCAGGACCCCGTCTCGCGCGCCGGGGCGGACCGGGCCGAGGCCGCGCGGCTCCGGCGGCTGCTCGACGACCTCCCGGCCGAGCAGCGCGAGGTGTTGCTGCTCGTCCACTACGGCGGCCTCACCCAGCGCGAGATCGCCGAGGTCACCGGCCTGCCGCTGGGCACCGTCAAGAGCCGCCTGCGCCTGGGGCTCGCCCGGGTGCGCCTGATGGCGGGCGTCTAGCGGAGGCGCCGCGCCGCCGCCAGCGCGAGGGCTCGGCGGGGGGTCACGCGCGGACGACCCTACCCCGAGTGCCCGAAGTCACGCCAGCAGCACCACCCGGAGCAGGCCGGCGCCGTCGGATTCCGGCGACGCGACCACGCCGACGATCTGGGGCAGGTCGTGGCGCATCTGCATGATGTCGCCATCCTCCAGCACGCCCCCGGCCAGCACGTAGGTGCCGAGCTCCTTCAGCAGGCGCACGCCGGCCTCGATGAAGGCGGTCGGGATGTTGACGAGCGACAGCTCCGGGTGGCCGGCGTAGACCGCCAGGCCCAGCGTCTCGAGCTGGGCGCCGCGGCGCGCCTCGCCCTGGGTCAGCCAGGGGCGCTCGGCCAGCTCGGCCATCGGCGGGCGATCGTCGCCGCTGCCGACGCCCTGGAGCTCCTCGTGCCCGGCGGCCGCGGGGTCGCTCGGCGGGGTGACCACGACCTCCACCCGCGGATCGAGCAGGTCGTCCCCTCGGGCCACCTAGCCACCCTCGCCCCGGAGCAGGCGGGCGACGCCGTCGGTGATCCGGGCCGACAGGTCGAGGGCCTCGTCGGCCAGCGCCCGCAGCTCCTCGGGCGGGACGTCGTCGTCCCGCATGCGCCGGGCCACCTCCTCGAGGCGCGCCGCGTCGGCCGCCAGGCCGCCGCCCTCGCCGCTCACCGGGCCACCCCGGCCGCGTCGGCGGCGATCCGCCCCAGGATGCCGTTCACCAGGCCGGGGGCCTCGGCCTGGCAGTAGCGCTTGGCGAGGTCCACCGCCTCGTTGATCGAGACGGCCGTCGGGATGTCCGGCCAGTCGAGGATCTCGTGGACCGCCACCCGCAGGATGTTGCGCTCCAGCGGGGCGAGGCGCTCGGCCGTCCACCCCTCCGCCGCCCGGGTGATCAGCTCGTCCAGGCTCGCCGTGTCGGACGCGACGCCCTCGACGAGGGCGCGCGCGAACGGGTCGAGCGGCGCCCCCTCGCGGGCGGCGTTGTCCTCGAGCTCCTCGAGGGAGAGGCCGGTGACGTCGCGCTGGTAGAGCAGGATCACCGCCTGGCGCCTGGCCGCCCGCCGGCCGCCCTCGCGCTCGGGCGCCATCAGGCCTCCTCGGCGGCGGGAGCTCTCGACGGCTCGCGGCCCCCTCGTCGGCTCATACCGGGGACCGCTCCTCGCGCAGCGACGGCAGGTGGTCGGCGCGCTCGACCAGGTATGCGGTGGTGTAGCGGCCCTCCACGAAGGGCGCGTCGAGGGCGATGTCCCGCAGGACCGGCAGGGTGGTGGGGATCCCGCTCACGGAGGCCTCGTCCAGGGCGCGCCGCAGCCGCGCGATCGCGCGGGGCCGGTCGGGCGCCCAGACGCAGAGCTTGCCCAGCAGGCTGTCGTAGTGCGGGGGCACCGTCTCGCCCGCCTCGCAGTGGCTGTCAACGCGGATCCCCGGGCCGCCGGGCATCCGGAAGTCGCGCAGGCGGCCGGCCCCGGGGCGGAAGTCGCGGGCCGGGTCCTCGGCGTTGATGCGGCACTCGATGGCGTGGCCGCGCGCCTCGGCGACGCCGGTGCGCGACAGGAGCCCGCCGGCCGCGATGCCGAGCTGCTCGGCCACCAGGTCGAGCCCGGTCACCAGCTCGGTCACCGGGTGCTCCACCTGCAGGCGGGCGTTGAGCTCGAGGAAGAAGAAGCGCCCCTCGGCGTCGACCAGGAACTCCAGGGTGCCGGCGCTCTTGTACCCCCAGGCCTTCACCGCGCGCAGCGCCGCCTGGTGCATGGCCTCGCGCGTGGCGTCCGGCAGGTGCGGCGCGGGCGCCTCCTCGATCAGCTTCTGGTGGCGGCGCTGGATGGAGCACTCGCGGTCGCCGCACACCAGCACCCCGCCGAGGCCGTCGGCCAAGATCTGCACCTCGACGTGCCGGGCGCCGTCGAGCAGCCGCTCCACGTAGAGCCCGCCGTCGCTGAACGCCGCCTCGGCCTCGCGCTGGGCCACCTCGAACGCGCCCGGGAGGTCGGCCGCGTGCTCGACGCGCCGCATGCCCTTCCCCCCTCCCCCGGCGGCCGCCTTCAGCAGCACCGGGTAGCCCGCACGGTCGGCGGCCTCGAGGGCCGCGCGGACGTCGCCCACCGGGCCGTCCGAGCCGCCGAGCACGGGCAGCCCGGCCTCGCGCGCGGCGGCCTTGGCCGCGATCTTGTCGCCCATGCGCTGCATGACCTCGGGGGAGGGCCCGACGAAGGTGACGCCCTCGGACGCGCAGGCCTCGGCGAACGCCGGGCTCTCGGCGAGGAAGCCGTAGCCGGGGTGGACGGCGTCGCAGCCCGTGATCTCCGCGGCCGCCAGCACGTTGGAGATGTCGAGGTACGAGTCGCGGGCGGGCGGCGGCCCGATGCAGACGGCCTCGTCGGCCAGGTCGACCGCCAGGGTGTCGGCGTCGGCCGTCGAGTAGACGGCCACGGTCGGGATCCCGAGCTCGCGCGCCGTCCGGATGATCCTCACCGCGATCTCGCCCCGGTTGGCCACAAGCAGCTTCACGGCGCCGGCCTCACGGCTCCAGGAGGAAGAGCAGCTGCCCGAACTCGGCGGGGGCGGCGTCCTCGAGGCAGATCGTGCGCACGACCCCGCCCTCCTCGGCCACGATCTCGTTGAACAGCTTCATGGCCTCGATCAGGCAGAGCGTCTCGCCGGCCTCGACGCGCTGGCCGACCTCGACGAAGGCCGGCTGGTCCGGGGCGGGACGGCGGTAGAAGGTCCCGACCATCGGGCTCGTGATGCTCACCAGGCCGTCCTCGGCGTCCGCGTCGGCCGCCGCGCCGGGGCCCGCCGGCGCCGCGCCGGCCTCGGGCGCCGCGGCCGCCCGGCGCACGGTCACCCGGGCGCCGGAGATCTCGACGCTCACCTCGGCCTCGTCGGAGGCCTCGACCACGTCGACCATGGTCTCCAGCAGGTCGCGGTCGATCGCCGGCTGGCCCGGCCGGTTCGCCGCCTCGGCGCCCAGCGACCGCCGCCGCGCCACGACCTGCTCGGTCGTCTCGGCGAACATCGCCCACAGCACGAGGTCCTCCTCGGAGAGGCCCTGGGGCGCCTCCTCGGCGACGGCCGCCAGGTCGCGCAGCCCCGGCGCCCCGGGGTCGGCCGCGGTGGCGGCCTCCAGCGCCTCCGGGGAGACCGGGCCCCGCAGCCGGCCCGCGTGGCCCAGCGCGACCTGCGCCAGCTCCGGCTCGATCTCGGCCCACCGGCGGCCGTCGATGACGTGGCGCGCGGCCTGGGCCAGGATCGCGCTCCCCAGCGGGTAGGCCAGCGTGGCGGCGCCCACGTCGCGGGCGACGGCGGCCGACTCGGTCGCCACCGCGACGAGGCTGCGCGAGAGGCCGAGCCGGCCGAGGCGCGAGATCAGCCCGGCCTCGAGCGCCGGCGGCACGGCCACGGCCGGGCCGAACACGGCGGCGGCGGCCTGGCGCAGACGGTCGGCCGGGAGCATGGGGCCGACCACGCGCGCGGCCCGGTCGAGCGCCGACGGCGCGCAGTCGAGGGTCCGCTCGCCGCCCAGCAGCGCGGCGCGCAGGGTCTCCGCCGACGGCCGCGCCGACACCAGCGCCACCGGCCCCGCCGACGCCTGCACGGCCGCGGCACCCGCCGCGACGGCGGCCGTCGCCGAGAGCGGCGACAGCCCGCCCGGGGCCTGCACCTGGACCTCCACCGGCAGCCCGGTCGCGGCGTGCACCTGCTCCACCAGGCTCGCCAGCAGGGCCGGCGAGAGGTGGCCCGCCCCGTCGGAGGTGCAGATCGCGGCCGCGCCGGGCAGGGCCGCGAGCGCCCGCGCCTCCTCGATCCAGCGCGGGTCGCCGGGCGCGGGGGCCGGGCCCACGATCAGCGTCGGGACGAACTCGACGCCGGCCTCCTCGCAGGCGCGCGCGACGGGGGCGTGGGCCTCGGGGTCGTTGAGCGGGTCGGTCGCCCGGATCCGCCGGACGCCGCTGTCGGCCGCGCAGAGCACGAAGCGGCGCACGACGTCGGCCGCCAGGGGCCGGTCGCCCCAGAGGTTCCGCGCCCCGACGACGACCCCCACGGGGGTCGTCCCCACCTCGCGGAGGATCGCGCGCAGGCGGTCCCAGGGGCTCTCCGACCGCGCCTCGAGCGCCGCCCGCGCGCAACGGGCGTCGAGCACCTCGAGGACCCGCGCCCCGACCTCCGACAGCGCCGACGCGGCGACGGCCAGGTCGTCGGTCCCCACGGCCGTGCCCCAGGGGAACGGGGCGAGGTCGCGGAGGGTCGCGTCGACGTAGCCGACGTGGTCGGACGGAGGCGTCACGGGGATCCCTTCGGTGGACCCGGCCAGGCTATCCGGCACGGGTCACGCGCGAGCCGTGTACTCGCGGGTGCGGGTGTCGATCCGCAGGCGGTCGCCCTCGTTGACGAAGAGGGGCACGTCAACCGTCGCGCCGCTCTCGAGCTCGGCCGGCTTGGTCACGTTCGAGACCGTGTCGCCCTTGACCCCCGGGTCGGTGCGCACGACCTCGAGCTCGACGAAGGTCGGCAGGTCGATGCGGATCGGGCTCTCGCGGACGAAGAGCACCTGGACGTCGGTGTTGGGCGCGAGCAGGTCGTCGTTGTCCACGCTGGCCGCCGGCACCGACATCTGGTCGTAGCTGGAGGTGTCCATCAGGTGGAGGTCGTCGCCGTCGCGGTAGAGGAACTGCATGGTGCGGGTCTCGGTGGTCACGCGCTCGAGCTTCTCGCCGGCGCGGAACGTGCGGTCGACCACGGCGCCGGTGGAGAGGCTCTTGAGCTTGGTGCGCACGAAGGCGCCGCCCTTGCCCGGCTTGACGTGCTGGAACTGCACGACGCTGACCAGCTCGCCGTCGATGTCGAGCACGTAGCCGTTCTTCAGGTCGTTCGTCGAGATCACCCCGCCCTGCCCTCCTCGCCGCTATGAGACGGTCATCAGCTCCTTGGGCGCGCCCGAGAGGACCTCGCACCCCTCGTCGCCCAGCACCACCAGGTCCTCGATCCGGACACCCCCCTCGCCCTCGAGGTAGATGCCGGGCTCGATGGTCACGGCCATGCCCGCGCGCAGGCTCGCGCCGCTCTCCGGGCGCACGCCCGGCGCCTCGTGGATCGCGAGACCCACGCCGTGCCCCAGGCCGTGGCCGAAGTCGTCAGCGTACCCGGCGTCCGCGATGACCGCCCGCGCGACGGCGTCGAGCTCGGCGGCGCCCATTCCGCCCCGCGCCGCGGCGACCGCCGCCTCCTGGGCGCGCAGGCAGACCGCGTAGATCTCCGCGAGGCGGTCGGGGAGCGGCCCGGTGGCCACGGTGCGGGTCATGTCCGAGCAGTAGCCGTCGACCACGGCGCCGAGGTCGATGACGACCAGGGTGTCCGCGGGGATCGGCTCGGGCCCCGGCACCGCGTGGGGACGGGCCCCGCGGGGCCCGGCAGCGACGATGGTGTCGAAGCTCGGCCTCTCCGCGCCCTCCTCGAGCATGGCCGCGTGCAGCGCGAACGCCACCTCGCGCTCGGTGCGCCCGACGATGCCGCGCGCGAGGACGGCGGCCAGCGCCCTGTCGACGACCGCGGCGGCCTCGCGCATCGCCTCCAGCTCGCCGGGGTCCTTCACCTCGCGCAACGTCTCCACGAGCCCGGTCGTGGGCTCCAGCACGACGCCCTCCAGCATCGCCGCCAGCCGCGCGTGGCGCGCGAGCGTCAGGCTCTCGGCCTCGACCCCGGTGGGCCCCTCGCCGGCCACCGACGGGAGCGCGGCCGCGACGTCGCCGAGCAGGTCGCGGCGCCCGATGACGACCTCGACCCCCCGCGCCTGCTCCCGGGCGGCGACCGCGTAGCGGGAGTCGGTCACCAGCTTCCGTCCCCGCGGCCCCACGAGGGCGATGCCGTTCGAGCCGACGTAGCCGGTCAGGTAGCGCACGTTGGCGAGGTCGGTGACGATCAGCGCGCCGAGCCCCCGCTCGGCGAGCGCCTCCATGACCGCGTCCTGGCGGGCCACCTCCCTCACGAGAGCAGCTCCCGGAGGCGGTCGAGGGCGTCGCGGTATCCGTCCGGGCCGCGCCCCCAGATCGCGGCCGCCGCGATGTCGCGCACCACGGACTGGCGCCTGTGCGGCTCGCGGGCCTCGACGTCGGACAGGTGCACCTCCACGAACGGCGCGCCCAGCAGCTCGAGCGCGTCGCGGATCGACCACTGGTAGTGGGTCCACGCCCCCGGGTTGACCACCGCCCCGTCGACCGCCCCGGCCAGCGCGTGGACGTGCTCGAGGAAGGCGCCCTCGTGGTTGGTCTGGAAGCAGGACACGCTCATCCCCCGCTCGGCTCCCCATCCCCGCACCCGCTCCTCCAGCTCGCGAAGCGTGAGAGTGCCGTAGTGCTCGGACGGCCGGCGGCCGAGCATGTCGAGGTTCGGGCCGTGGAGGAGGGCGATCCTCAGCATCAGCCGCGCAGCTCCTCGATCGCGGCCACCAGGCGCTCGCGCGGCGGCGTGATGCCCAGCCGGACGTCGCCGGGCGCCGCCAGCAGGACCATGTTGAGCGCGTCCTCGCCGGCCTTCTTGTCGCGCCCGATCGCCTCGAGGATCGCGGGCGTGGCGACCTCCGGCGCGAGGCGCGTCGGCAGGCCGTGGCGCTCCAGGACCGCGGCGACCCGCCCGCGCACGCCCGCGTCGAGCCCGAGCTCCTCCTCCGACAGGCGCAGGGCCGCGAGCTGCCCCAGCGAGATCGCCTCGCCGTGCCGGTAGCGCTCGTACCCGGCCGCCGCCTCGATCCCGTGGCCCACCGTGTGCCCGAGGTTGAGGGACGCGCGCAGCCCGTGGTCGCGCTCGTCGGCCGCGACGATCGCGATCTTGTGGGCCACGCAGCGACGGATGAGGGCGGCCAGCTCGTCCGGCGGCCCGGGCAGGGCCGGCCACGCCTCGACGTCCCCGAGCAGCCCGGGGCCGTCCAGCAGCCCGTACTTGACGACCTCGGCGAAGCCGCAGGCCAGCTCGCGGGCCGGCAGGCCGGCGAGCGCCTCGGTGTCCATCACCACGAGGTCGGGCTGCCAGATCGCGCCGACGTAGTTCTTGCCCTCCGGCAGGTCGACGCCGGTCTTGCCGCCGATCGCCGAGTCCACCATGGCCAGCAGCGTGGTGGGGAGGTGCACCAGCCGCACGCCGCGCTGGTAGGAGGCCGCGACGAACCCGGCCAGGTCCCCCACGACCCCGCCCCCGAGGGCCACGACCGCGTCCGCCCGCCGCAGCCCGGCCTCGGCCGCGAGGCGCGCCAGCCGCTCGACCTGCGCGAGCGACTTGGACGCCTCGCCCGACGGGACGCTCGCGCCGACCACGCGCATGCCCGCCTCCTGCAGCGACGCCCGGACGCGTCGCGCCAGGCCCGGCACGTTGCCGTCGCTCACCAGCAGGACCCCCGGCCCTGCCGCCCGCTCGGCCCACAGCGCGCCCACGCGGTCCAGCAGCCCGGGGCCGAGGTGCACCGGGTAGCGCGCGTCCCCGACCTCCGCCCACACCACCTGCGCCGGGGCCACGCGGCTCACCGGGCCGCCCCCGCGCCGCGCTGCGCCCACGCCGCCACCCGCGCCGCCACCACGTCGGCGGGGTCGTCGGCGTCGACCTCGAGGTCCGCCGCCTCGCGGTAGCCGGCCTCGCGGGCGAGCGCCCGCCGGGCGAAGCGCTCGCGGTCGGCGGCGAGCGGGCGGTCGGAGCCCTCCACGCGCGCCCACGCCACCTCGACGCTGGCGCGCAGCCACACGACGTCGGCCACGCGGCCGACCAGGCCGCGCGTGCGCGCGCTCTCGAGCGCGCCGCCCCCCAGCGCGAGCACGCCCGGGTCGCCCTCGAGCACGTCCCGGATCACGGCCTCCTCGGTGCGCCGGAACCAGACCTCACCGCGGCGGGAGAAGATCTCCGGGATCGCCATCTCGGCGCGCCGCTCGATCTCGCGGTCGGCGTCGGTGAACACGCGCTCCAGCCGGGTCGCCACGCGCCGCCCCACGGCGGTCTTGCCGGCGCCCATGTAGCCGGTCAGGACGAGCCAGCGCATCCCGGTGCCGCCTTCTCGCGCTCGGCCGCTCTCGCGGCGGCCGGCGCTCGTCGGCGCGGCGTCACCGGCGCACCTCGGCGCGGTAGCGCTCGACGGCCGCGTCGAGGTGGCCGATCGAGTCACCGCCGAACTTCTCCATCAGCGCCTGGGCGAGCACGAACGCCACCGCGGCCTCGGCCACGACCGCCGCCGCCGGGACGGCGCAGATGTCGGAGCGCTCCTTGAAGGCCTTGCGCGGCTCCTTGGTGGCGACGTCGACCGAGGCCAGGGGCCGGGTGAGGGTGCTGATCGGCTTCATCACCGCCCGCACGACGACCGGGGAGCCGTGGGTCATGCCCCCCTCGATGCCGCCCGAGCGGTTGGTGCGGCGGAAGAAGCCGCGCTCGGGGGCGTGGAAGATCTCGTCGTGGGCCTCGCTGCCCGGGATCGCGCCCAGCGCGAAGCCGGCGCCCAGCTCGACGCCCTTGATCGCCTGGATGCCCATGAGCGCCTGCCCGAGGCGGCCGTCGAGGCGCTGGTCGCCCGACACGTGCGAGCCGAGGCCCGGGAGCGGGTCGAAGGCCCAGACCTCGAACACTCCGCCGAGCGTGTTGTGGTCCTGGCCCGCGGCCTTGATCGCCGCCTTCATGCGCTCCGACGCGTCGGGGTCGAGGCAGCGGACGGGGCTCTCGTCGACGCCCTCGAAGTCGTCGCGGACGAGGTCGTCCCGCAGCGGGACGGCCTCGGGGCCGATGCGCACGACGTGGCTGCGCACCTCGGTGCCGTAGCGGCGCAGCAGCGCCTTGGCGACGCCGCCGGCGGCGACCCGGGCGGCGGTCTCGCGGGCGCTGGCGCGCTCCAGGATCGGCCGGAGGTCGTCGGTGCCGTACTTGAGCATCCCGGCGAGGTCGGCGTGCCCCGGCCGCGGCAGCGTGATCGGCTCCACCTCCCCCTCGGGCTCCCACACCGCCATCCGGTCGGCGGCCCAGTTGGGGAAGTCGAGGTTCGGGATCTCCAGCGTCAGGGGGCTGCCGATCGTGACGCCGTGGCGCAGCCCGGTCTTCACCTGCACGCGGTCGCGCTCGATCTTCATGCGCCCGCCGCGGCCGTAGCCGAGCTGGCGGCGCGCCAGGTCCGCGTCGATGTCGTCGGGGACGAGCGGGAGCCCGGCCGGGAGCCCCTCCAGGACCGCGAAGAGCGCCGGGCCGTGGGATTCCCCGGCTGTGCGGTACGTCAGGGCCACGGAGGGCGAGTCTAGCGACCCCCTTGGGAGGTCTTTCAGGATGAACCGCGGCCGCTCTGCCGCGAAAATCCCGCGAGGCAAGGACGCAGGGAGGGTGCGATGCCTGACGGCATCGCCCCGACCGAGGACGCCGCATCGCGATGATTTGCAGCGAGCAGACGGTCGTGGCCGTCATTCTGAAAGACCTTCCTAGAGCGGGAGCGGCGCCCCCAGGAGCCCCGCGGCAGCGCCCACGACGCCCGCGGCGAGCAGCGTGGCGACGACCCCGATCCGCGCGGCGAACAGCGCCAGCGCCGCGCCCGCGAGCACGGCCGCCTGCCACGCCTCGCCGAGCGCCGCGGCCAGGGGGATCGCCGAGCCGAGGATGGCGCCGATCGCCGCCGGGCCCGCGCCGTCCAGGAACGACCGCACGTCCCGGTTCGCCAGCAGCCGGTCGAAGCGGTCGGCCCCCAGCAGGATGAACGAGAACGACGGAGCGAACGCGATCGCCGCCGCGAAGAGGGCCCCGCCGACGCCGAAGGCCGCGTACCCCACCACCGCGACCGTGTGGGTCACGGGCCCCGGCGTCACCTGGCCGAGGGCCACGGCGTTCAGGAACTGGCCGTCGGTCATCCAGCCGTAGCGGTCGACCGCGTCGGCCTGCATGAGCGGGACGATGACGAAGCCTCCGCCGTAGGAGAGGGCGCCCACCTTGAAGGCGGTCCAGGCCAGGGCGCCGAGCCCGCCGGTCGCGGCGCCCGCGGCCAGCAGGAGCCCGGCGGGCGGCAGCAGGGCCGCCAGCGGGGCGCGCCCCGACCCCGCGCGCCGCACGGCGACCTCGACGAGCCCGCAGCCGAGGAGCACCGCGACCAGCCACGGCCCGAGGGTCGCGGCCGCGGCCCCGCCGAGGACCGCGTAGGCGAGGAGACGCAGGCGGTACGCGCCGCGCGCACGCCGCCACGCCGGGAGGGCCAGGCGCGCGCCCGCGTCGACGGCCACGGCGGCCACCGCGGCCCCGGCGCCCGCCCCCGCGCCGCGCAGCCACTCCGGCGGCGACCCCGACAGGAACAGCGCGCCCAGGGCGACGATCAGGACGAGCCCGGGCAGGACGAAGCAGAGCCCGCCGACGACCGCTCCGGCGGCCCCCCGCAGCCGCCAGGCGCAGTAGATCGCGAGCTGGGTCGACGCCGGCCCCGGCAGGAGGTTGGTCGCCGCGATGGCGTCCTCGAAGCGGCGGGAGTCGATCCAGCGGCGCCGGTCGACGCACAGCTCGCGCAGCAGCGAGACGTGGGCGGGCGGGCCGCCGAAGCCGACGACGCCGATGCGCCCCCACTGGCGCGCCACCTCGGCGAGCCCCGGGGCGGCGGCGGGGCGTCCCGGCGGGTCGCCGGGCTCGGCAGCGGTCGTTCCCACGGGCGTGGCAGTCTTCCACCAAACCGCGCCGGGGGGGTCCGATGCCCGAGGAGACGTCGTCGTGAGCCTGCTGCGCGAGGCGCGCGAGTGGCTGCTGACCGTCCGCGCGGTCCGGCGGCTGCGCAGCCGGGCCCGGCGCCCGCCCCTGTCCGCCGCCGGCCCGGGCGCGCGGCCGCGGCCCACGACCCCGCGGCCCGACGACGACCCGGCCCTGCGCTCGCGCCTGCGCGGCTGGAGCCGCCGCTCGGGGCGGGCCCCCGGCGCCGGCGCCGACGCCGCCCTCACCCCGTCCGACGCCGCCGAGGCGGCCCGGACGCTCATGGCGCTGCGCGCCCAGATGACCGGGCCCGCCGCCGAGGCCATCGACGCCCACCTGGAGTCCGGGGCGATCGACGCCCGCCGGCTGGGCCCGGCCGACGGCTACGTCTGGGAGATGCCCGGCATGCGGGTGTTCGCGATCGTCGGCGTCCAGGCCTTCACCGTGGAGGATCGCCCCTGACGGCGTCCTCCCGCGCGGCGCTCTCGAGCAGCCGCGCGGCGAGCGTCTCGGCGTCGTAGCGCCCCTCGTGGCGCCGCGAGCCGATGAAGAACGTCGGCGTCCCGGTGACGCGGCTGGCCTCCGCGCTCGCCACGTCCTCGCGCACGCGGGGCGAGTGGACCCGGTCGTCCAGCTCCTGGACGAAGCGCTCGAGGTCCAGCCCGAGCGCCCGGGCGTGGTCGACGAGGTCGTCGGGCCCGAGCCGGTCCTGGTGGCGGAAGAGGCGGTCGTGCATCTCCCAGAACCGGCCCTGGGCGCCGGCCGCCTCGGCGGCCTCGGCCGCGAGCTCCGCGTTCGGGTGTACGTCGGTCAGCGGCAGGTGGCGGACGACGTAGCGCAGGCGGTCACCGAACCGCTCCCGCAGCTCCTCGACCCCGCCCGTGGCCCGCCCGCAGAAGGGGCACTCGAAGTCGGCGAACTCGACCAGCGTCATCGGCGCGTCGACCGGCCCGCGGATGTGGTCGCGCTCCGGGTCAACCGGCGGGTCGAGGGGCACGGGCCCGCCGGTCTGCCCGCGCGCCCTGCGGCGCGCGTCGGCGACGCGGAAGACCCCCCACCCGAGCAGGCCGGCCAGGAGCGAGGCGGCCAGGACGCCGATCTTGGCGTCGTCGCGCAGCGCCGGGGAGTCGAAGGCGAGGTCGATGATGAAGAGCGACACCGTGAAGCCGATCCCGCTCAGCGCCGCCCCGCCCAGCAGGTCGGTCCGGCTGACGCCCCGCGGCAGGCGGCCGAGGCCGAGCCGCGCGGCCAGCGCCGTGACCGGCCCGACGGCCAGCAGCTTGCCGCCCACCAGCCCGGCGACGACGCCGATCGTCACCGAGGAGGTGGCGGCATCCTCAAGGGTCTCCCGGTCGACGACGACGCCGGCGTTGGCCAGGGCGAAGACCGGCACCACGACGTAGCTCGTCCACGGGTGGAGCAGCGTCTGGAGGCGCTCGTTCGGCGAGATGGCCCGCTCGATGCTCAGCTTCGTCGAGCGCGCGAGCTCGGGGACGGGCGACTGCCGGAAGGCCCGGGCCAGCGAGGCCGCCTCCTCCACCTCCTCCCGGCGCGGCGAGTAGACGCCGATGCAGGCCGCGATCAGCACCCCCGCGATCGCGGGGTGCACGCCCGACTCGAGCATCGCGACCCAGAGCACCGCGCCGACCGCGAAGTAGGCCGGGCCCCGCCACACCCGCAGCCGGCCCAGCAGCAGGATCACCAGGACGCAGGCCAGGGCGACGACCAGCGGCAGCACGGAGACGTCATCCGAGTAGAAGACGGCGATGATGAGCAGGGCGCCGACGTCGTCGACGATCGAGAGCGTCAGCAGGAACACCCGCAGCGCCACCGGGCACGCCGGTCCCACGAGGGCGAGGGCGCCCAGCACGAATGCCGTGTCCGTCGAGATGGCCACGCCCCATCCGTGGATCGCGTCGCCGGAGGGGTTCAGCGCCACGTAGATGGCCGCCGGCACCACGATCCCCGCCGTCGCGGCGATGGCCGGCAGCGTCAGCCGGCGCCGGTCGGTGAGCTCCCCCACGGCGATCTCGCGGCGCAGCTCGAGCCCGACCACCAGGAAGAAGAAGACCATGAGGCCGTCGTTGACCCAGCCCCTGAGGTCCTCGGTCAGGGCGTGGTCGCCGAACCGGATCGACAGCTCGGTGGTCCAGAACTCCTCGTACGTGTCGCCGAACGGGGCGTTGACCCAGATCAGTGCGGCGACCGTCGCGGCCAGGAGCAGCCCGGCCGAGCCGGACTCGGTCGCGATGAACGACCGCACCGGCGCCGCGACCTGCTGAACCAGCAGCCGCCGCCGCGGGATGGAGCGTCCGGCGTCGGCGACGGCCTCGGGGGTCGACACGCGGCGAGCGTAGCCGCGGGCCCGCGGCCTCGCCCGTCCGAGGTCCGCCACTATCATCGCGCCGTGCCCGTCGCGCCCGCCGCCCTCTTCGGCCTGCCGAGCTGGGCGGAGCGGCTGACGCTCGCCGCCGCCATCGTCGTCGGCGCCCTGATCACGCTGTGGATCGTCGCCAGGCTCATGAGCCGGCTGATCCGGCACACGCGGCGCGAGGGGCCCCACGCCCGCCAGCGCGAGACGGCCGTCACGGCCCTCGCCAGCGCACTGCGCTACACGATCCTGATCGCGGCCCTCGTGGCCCTGGTGTTCGCGATCGCGGGGGGCGGGAGCGTGGCGGCCGTCAGCGGCGGCGCGCTGATCGCCATCATCGTGGGCTTCGCGTTCCAGCGCCTGCTCGTGGACGCGATCGCCGGCTTCTTCATCCTCTTCGAGGGCGACTACGTCGTGGGCGACGTCATCCGACTCGAGCCCATGGGGTATACGGGCCGGGTGGAGACGATCGGCCTCCGCGCGACGGTGCTGCGCGGGCCCGGATCGGAGCGGATGATCGTGCCGAACGGGCAGATCACCGGCATCCGCATCATCCCGAACGGCCGCCGGCAGGTGCGCCTCGAGATGCTGACGCGCGACCCCGACGCGGTCCAGGCGATGGTGCACGAGGTCGCCGGATCGGTCGCCGGGGCCGGCGGGCCGTGGGACGGCCCGCCGCGCGTCGTCGTCCGCCCCGCCGAGGGCGGCCTGGCGCGCGTCATCGCGGTGCTGGAGGTCGAGCCCGCGCGCGAGGGCGCCGCCGACGCCTGGCTCGTGGACGCGCTCGCGGCCCGGGCCGGCGACCTGCTGGTGGGCCGGCCGCTCGCGATCTCCGAGGGAGGGCGCTGAGCCTCAGCGGACGCCGCCGGCGTACCACTCGAGGAGCGCCGGCCCCCATCCGAGGCCCACGACCGCGCCGCCCGCCAGGAAGGGCCCGAACGGGATGGGCCTCCGCCGGGCCGCGGCTCCGTCGCGGAGCAGGAGGACGAGGCCGGCCGCCGCGGCGGCGGCGAAGGCCACGGCGAGCGCGGGCACCACCGACGCCCCGAGCGCCGCCCCCATCAGCAGGGCGAGCTTCACGTCGCCGAGCCCCATCGACTCGGGACGCACGAGCCAGGGCAGGAGCAGGAAGAGCGCGGCCCCGAGCGCCGCCGCGGCGGGGGCCCACCACCGCCCCGGGTCGGCCGCGACCGCCGCGGCGAGGGCGACCGCCGCCGCCGGGAGCACGACGGCGTCGGGGATGAGCCGGTGGCGGATGTCGATCACGACGACGGGGATCAGCGCCACGAGCAGCGCCGCGCCCGCGACGGCCGCCCACCCCGGCCCGCGCGCGAGCACGCCGCCCACCGCGGCGGCCGCGCACGCGGGGGCGAGCGCCAGGGCGGAGCGGGACACGCCCGGCAGGGGCCGGAGGATCGCCTCGCCGCGCGGCCAGCGCTCGACGGCCGCGGCCGACGCGGGCGCCGCCGCCAGGCCGGCAAGGCCGGCGAGGGCGAGCCAGAGGGCGAGCTGCGGGTCGATCGGCACGACGACAGTCTGCGGCGCCGCGGCGCGCGCGGGTCGCTCCGGCCGTGCCGCGGGCGCGCCGGCGGTGTGCCGGCGGTCGACGCGGCCCGACCCCGCCTACGCCGGCCGGCGCGCCACCCCGTAGAGCTTGACGAAGGTGAACCGGAAGCCCCGCGGCCCGGCCGCGTCGGCGACCGCCGCCGCCACGCGCGCGCCGTGGGCCTCGGCCTCGGCCGGGTCGAGCCCGTCGGACAGGTGCGAGGCGACCGCTCCGATGCGGGCCAGGAACGCCTCGGGGGTCGCGTGGCGGACCCGGTGCTCCTCCCAGACGTCCACCGGCTCGAGGCCGGCGTCCTCCATGTAGCCGGCCAGCTCGGGGCCGCCGCGGTGGATCTGGTCGAAGACCTCGAGCCAGTCCCGCGGCACGGGGGGCTCGATCGCCTGGAGGAGGAGCCGGAACTCCTCGTCGGTGCCACGGCCGGACGCCAGCACGGCGAGGACGCCGCCGGGCCTCAGGCGGCGCGCCATGGCCGCGATGGCGGCGGGCTTGTCGGGGAACCAGTGGAACGCCATCCCGCTCACGACGGCGTCGAAGGCCCCGTCGGGCACCGGCATCTCGTGGACGCCGGCCCGGATCAGCTCGACCTCGGCGCCGAGCCCCTCGAGCTTCTCGCGGAAGACCTCGAGCATCCCCTCGGAGGGATCGACCGCCGTCACCGCGCGCGAGCCGAAGCGGGCCACCATCGCCTCAGTCGCGAAGCCCGTGCCGCAGCCGACGTCGAGCACGCGCGGGTAGTCGCCCGGAGGGATGGCGGCGACGAGACGCTCGGCGCCCACGCGGTTCGGCGCCAGGATCGCGTCGTAGTCGGCCGCGCTGCGGTCGAAGCTGCGCCCCACGTCCTGGCCGTCGGCCACCGCGCCTCCCGGGAACGCCCCGGCCACCGCGGCCGGGGGCGGCTAAGGTACCAAGGGCGCCCATGGCCGAGACCTTCACCCTCGTCACCGACGGCGCCTGCTCCGGAAACGGCACCGATGCCGCCCGCGGCGGGTGGGCCGCGATCGTCACCGCGCCCGACGGCTCCGAGACCGTCCTCACCGGCGGCGAGTTCCCCACCACGAACAACCGCATGGAGCTGACGGCCGCCCTCGAGGGGCTGAAGGCGCTCCCGGACGGCGCCGAGGTGGAGCTGGTGACCGACTCCAGCTACATCGCCAACGCGATCTCCAAGGGCTGGCTGGACGGCTGGATCCGCAAGGGCTGGCGCACCGCGAGCAAGCAGCCGGTCGCCAACCGGGACCTCTGGGAGCGCATGATCGCCCAGCTCGCCCGCGTGCGCGTCCGGCCGACGCTGGTGCGCGGCCACGCGGGACACGACGCCAACGAGCGCGCCGACCGGCTCGCCCAGGAGGCGGCCCGGGAGGCCGATCTGGCGCCCGCGCCGGACCCGGCGCCGCCGCAAGGCCCCGACGCCCCGCCGCCGCGCGTCGACGGCCAGCTGGGGCTGGACGTCTGACGGAGGGTCCGACGGCGACCCCGGGGCCGCCTGCCCCGGCGGGGCGGACCCTGATCGTCGGGGCCGGAGCCGTGGGGTCGTTCGTCGGCGCGCGGCTCACCGAGGCGGGATGGCCCACCGCCGTCGCGGCGCGGGGGCCGGCGTTGGGCGCGCTGCGGGCGGGGCCGCTGCGGCTGGTCGACGACGCGGTCGAGCGCGAGGTGCGCCTGCTCATCGTGTCCGACCCCGTCGAGTGGGCGCCGGTCGAGCTCGCCCTGGTCTGCACCAAGAGCTTCGACACCGACACGGCGGCGGCGGCGCTCGCGCCGGCGCTCGCCCCCGGCGCCGTCGTGCTGTCCCTGCAGAACGGCGTGGAGAACCCCGCCGCGCTCGCCCGCGCCTGCCCGGGGGCGGCCGTCGGCGGCGTCGCGGTCTACCTCGGATGCCAGCGCGTGGCTCCCGACCGGGTCGTCCGCCGCCCCAGCCGCGACCCCGCCAGCGGCCGCCTGCGCGACCTCCTGGCCGGCGGCGGCGCGGGGGCCCCGGGCGACGCCCTGGCCTCCGTCGCCGCGGCGCTCGGGGTGCCGTGCCGGGTCGACCGGTCCTACGAGGAGGCGCTCTGGACCAAGCTGGTCGCCAACGCGGCCCTCAACACGGTGACGACGCTCGGCCGGGCGCGGGTCGGCGCCGTCTTCGCCGACCCGCGGGCCGTTGACCTCATGCTGGCCCTCGGGCGGGAGGTGGTCGCCGTCGCCCGCGCCTGCGGCGTCCAGGTCCGCCCGGACGCCGCCGAGGCGTACCTGGCCGACGCCCGCCGGCGCCTGCCGCGCGAGGGGGGGTCGTCCACGCTCTTCGACCTCACCGGCGGCCGCCGCCTCGAGCGCGACGCCCTCGTGGGCGCCGTCGTGCGGCACGGCGACCGCCTCGGCGTGCCCGTCCCGGCGAGCCGCGCCTGCGATGCGCTGCTGCGCCTCCTCGATCCCGGCGGCTGACACCGCCTGACGAGGGCCATCCCGGGCCGCACGGGCCTACACTTACACCGTGAGGGACACCTACTCGCTCGGGCGCATCGCCGGCATCGGCATCGGCCTGCACTGGAGCGTCCTGGTGCTCCTGGGCCTGCTCATGTGGACGCTGGCCACGGCGATCTTCCCCGACACCAACCCGGGGCTCGGCGACGGGGTCTACTTCACCATGGCCGTGGTCGCGGCGCTGGCCTTCTTCGCCTCGATCCTCCTGCACGAGCTCGGCCACGCCGTGCAGGCCCGCCGGGACGGCATGACGATCGACGGCATCACGCTCTGGCTGTTCGGCGGCGTCGCGCGCTTCGCGGGCATGTTCCCGTCGCCCGGGGCCGAGTTCCGCATCGCGGTGGCCGGGCCGCTCGTGTCGCTCGGCCTCGGGGCGGGCTTCGTGGGCGTGGCCTTCCTGCCCGGCCTGCCCGAGCCGGTCAACGCGGTGTGCGCGTGGCTCGGGTTCATCAACCTGCTCCTGCTCGCCTTCAACCTGCTGCCGGCGCTCCCGCTCGACGGCGGGCGGATGCTGCGCGCCGGGCTCTGGCGCTGGAAGGGCGACCTGCGCACCGCGACCCGGCTGGCCGCCGCGGGCGGGCGGGTCATCTCGTACGCGCTGATCGGGCTCGGCATCGCCATGCTGATCTTCCAGGGCACCTTCAGCGGGATCTGGCTGGCGTTCATCGGCTGGTTCCTGCTGCAGGCCTCGGCGGCCGAGTCGCGCGCCATCATGCGCCGCGAGCCCCGGGCGGAGCTGCGCGTGGGCGACCTGATGGTGCGGGACCCGGTCACCGCCAGCCCGGACCAGACGCTCGACGACTTCCTCGACCGCGTGGCCTGGTCGAGCCGCCACACGGCCTACCCCGTCGTCGAGGACGGCCGGGCGCTGGGGATCATCCCCTTCCGCTGCCTCTCCGACGTGCCGCGCGACGAGTGGCCCCGGCGGCGCGTCGCCGACTGCATGGTCGCCCGCGACGCGCTGGCGACGCTGACGGCCGACGACGACCTGGGCGCCGCGGTCGCCGCCCTGCGCCGGTCCGGGCTCGGGCGGACCCTGGTGCTCGACGGCGAGCGGCTGGTGGGCCTGCTCTCGATCTCCGACGTCGCCCGCGCCGTCGCCTGAGGCGACCCTCGACGGGCGCGCCGTTGCCCCGCCGCGGGACAACCCGGCGTTTCAGCCCGGGGGCGCCGCCTCGCCCGCCCGGTCGGCGCGCGCGTCGGCGATCGCCTTCCGGAAGCGGAGGTTGCGGAGTATGAGGGCCCCGCAGACGACGGCGAGGGTGACGTTCACGATCAGCAGGGTGAGCTCCATGCCGGCGCTGAAGGCCAGGATGCCCGTCCGCCCGGCCTCGCCGGCGAGCATCACCACCAGCAGCGCCTGCGTGGGCCCGAGCCCGCCGGGCGTCGCCGGGAAGAGGCTCCCGAGGCTGCCGGCCACCTGCACGATGAGCGCGTTCTCCAGGCTCCCCGGCACGTTGAAGGCCTCGAGGAAGAACCAGGCGCCGCGCCACCCGGCAGACCCAGCCGGCCGCCTGCCAGGAGGCGACCGACCCCAGGTAGCGGCCCGGCGTGCGCACGATCGCCAGGCCCTGGCCGAACTGGCGCCAGAACGCCCGCACCCGGCGCGCCGCGACGAAGGTCACGACCGCCAGCGCCCCCAGGATGGCCAGCACGATCCACCAGTTGCGGAACGCCCAGGAGAGGTCGAAGGCCGGGATGTCCGGCAGCCGCAGCCCCGGGAGCACGCCGGCCTGGAGGGCCCAGACCAGCAGGGCGCTCGCGACGAAGAAGTCGAAGATCGTCTCGGCGACCAGGGTCCCGATGAGCGTCGGGTAATGCGCGTCGCGGGTCGAGCGCTTGACCAGGAAGAGCTTGACCACGTCCCCGACCCGGGCTGGGATGACCGCGTTGACGCCCACCCCGGCGCAGTAGGCGCCGAACGCGGTGCGATAGCGGATGCGCTCGGCCGGGAGGGCGGCCCGCAGGATCTGCTGCCACGCGCGCGATCGCAGGGCGAGGTTCGCGACGCTGAAGCGCGATCGCGCCGGCGAGGAACCCCCAGTGCACCGCAGCGAGACGCTCGCCGAAGGCCTGGACGGCGTCGAAGAAGCTGCGGATGGAGTCCATAGGGGCCGGCTATCGTCGCAGCAGGTAGGCGGCCCCCGCCGCCAGCAGGTTGGGCCGCCGCGCCGCGCGGGCGGGCGCGGGGCCGCCGCCCGCGTCCAGCAGGCGCCGGTCGAGCAGGGTGAGGCCCTCGGCCCGCGCCAACGACTCGAAGTCGCGGATCGTGCAGAGGTGGACGTTGGGAGTCTCGTGCCAGCGGTAGGGCAGCGTCCGGGTGACGGGCATCCTCCCGCGAACCAGCAGCTGGGCGCGCAGACGCCAGTGGCCGAAGTTCGGGAACGAGACGATCCCGAGGCGCCCCACGCGCGTCACCTCGCGCAGCGCCAGGGCGGGGCGGCGCACGGCCTGCAGCGTCTGGGACAGGACGACGACGTCGAAGGCGCCGTCCTCGAACTCGGGCAGGCCGCGGTCGATGTCGGCCTCCACCACGGGGACGCCCCGCTCCACGCACGCGTGCAGGGCCTCGCGGGACACCTCCACCCCCTGGCCGCGGCAGCCCCGGGAGGCGATCAGCTCGGCGAGCAGGTCGCCGTCGCCGCACCCGAGGTCGAGCACGCGCGAGCCGGGGGCGATCATCTGGGCGACCAGGTCGAGGTCGGCCCTCACGCCGCGGCGGGGGCCGGTATCCGCTCCCGGGCCACCCGGTCGAGGAAGGCGGCGACCGTCCGGTGGTACTCCGGCACCTCGAGCAGGAACGAGTCGTGCCCGTGCGGCGACGCCACCTCGCGGAAGGTGACCGGCGCGCCGTACGCCGTCAGCACCCGCACGATCTCGCGCGAGTGGGCCGCGTCGAAGCGCCAGTCGGTGTCGAACGACACGACCAGGACGTCGCTGGTCATCGCCCCCACCTCCGCGGCCGTCCGCACCGGGTCGGCGAAGGGCTCGAAGTAGTCCATGACCCGCGACAGGTAGAGGTAGCTGTTGGCGTCGAAGCGGCGCAGGAACGACTCGCCCTGGTGCTGCAGGTAGCTCTCGACCTGGAAGTCGATGTCGAAGCCGAGCCGCGGGACGTCGCCGTTCTGCAGGCGCCGGCCGAACTTGCGGCGCATCGACTCGGCCGAGAGGTAGGTGATGTGGGCCATCTGGCGGGCGACCGCCAGGCCGCGGTCGGGGCGCACGCCCGCCTCGTAGTAGTCGCCGCCGCGGAAGTCGGGGTCGCTCATGATCGCCGTCCGGGCCACGGCGGAGAAGGCGATGTTCTGGGCGCTGAGGCGGCTGCTGGCGCAGATCACGAGGGCCGCGCCGAGCTCGCCCGGGGCGTCGAGGGCCCACTGGAGCGCCTGCATCCCCCCGAGCGACCCGCCGATCGCCGCCAGGGGCCGCTCGACGCCCAGGTGGCGCACGAGCTCCCGCTGCACGCGCACCAGGTCGCGCACGGTGAACAGCGGGAAGCGCAGGCCGTAGGGGCGCCCGCTGGCCGGGTCGACCGACGACGGGCCCGTGGTCCCCTGGCAGCCGCCGAGCAGGTTGGCGCAGATGACGAAGAAGCGGTCCGTGTCGAGGGGCCGCCCCGGCCCGATGATGTTGTCCCACCACCCGCGCCGGTCCGGGTCGCCGTGGTGCCCGGCGGCGTGGGCGTCGCCGGTGAGGGCGTGGCAGACCACCACCGCGTTGGCGCGGGCCGGGTCGAGCGCGCCATAGGTCTCGTAGGCCACCTCGACGGGCGCCAGCGTCGCCCCCGAGTCGAGGGCGAGCGGGTGCTCCCGGTCGAAGAGGACCGTCGCCCGCGTCTCGACGCGCTCCACCGGCACGCACGTACTCTATGGTCTGCGCCGTGGAGACCGGGGTCAGCGTGACGCGCTTGGAGCCCGACTCGCCCGAGCGCTTCGTCCCGCTGCGCCGGCAGCTCGGCGTCTCGGCCTTCGGCCTCAACCAGATGGTGCTCCGGCCGGGCGAGCGCGGGCGCATCCACCGCCACGAGCGCCAGGAGGAGGTCTACCTCGTCCTGAGGGGGACCCTCACCCTCGAGGTCGAGAGCGAGGAGCGCGACCTCGCCGAGGGCGAGCTGGCCCGGGTCGGCCCCGAGGTGCGGCGCCGCCTGCTCAACCGCGGCCCCGCGCCGTGCGTGGTCCTGGCGGTCGGCGGCGCCAGTGAGCACGCCGGCAGGGACGGCCTCGCTTACACGGACTGGGACGACGACGACCCCAAGCCGCCCCAGGAGGTCCCCCTGCCCGACGACCTGCCGGCCTCGGAGCTCCGCCCCGCCTGAGCCCCGTGGGTCGGCGGGCCGGAAGGCTCAGCGCAGGGGGCGGAGCAGCGCCCGCGCGGGCGCTCCGTCGGCGCCCTCGATGCGCAGCGGCAGGCAGACCAGCTCATACGTACCCGCGGGCGCAGCCCTCAGGTCGAGGCCCTCGACGACCACGACCCCCGCCTCGAGCAGCGTCCGGTGGGTCGGGGCGGGGTCGGCGCTCGGGGCGATCGAGAGGTAGTCGATGCCGAGCAGGCGCACGCCCATCGCCACCACCTCGCGGGCGGCGTCGTCGGCCACGCCGGCGTAGTCGCGGGTGAAGGCGCCCCGGTCCCAGAGGTCGCCGTTGCGCGTGCGCAGCAGCAGCCGCTCGGTCCCCGGCGGCACACCGAGGGCGGCCAGCGCCGCGGCGTCGATGTCGCCCGGCGCGCCGCGCGCGTCGGCGACGACCGCCGGGCCCACCAGGACGTCGAGCGGGAGCCGGTCGGCGCCCGCGCCGCCGTCGACGAAGTGGAGGGGCGGGTCGACGTGCGTCCCGGTGTGGGTCCCGAGCTCCATGCGGCTGAGGTTGGCGAGGTCGCCGCGGGCGATCTCCATGACGCGATCGATCCGCACCTCGGGGTCGCCGTCGTAGACGACCATCCCGGTCCGCACCGGCACGCTCACGTCGATCCACGCCACGGCGGAAGTGATACTCGATCGGTGAGTCGCCGTGGCGCCGGACGTCTCATCAGTGACACCGACGAGGAGCGAACGCCCCATGAACAGCACCCCGATCGGCCCGTACGTGGACATCTACCTCCTGCCCGTCCCGGAGCGGAACCTCGGGGCCTACGAGCTCCAGGCGGCGGCCTTCGGGGCCGTGGCCCGCGAGTACGGCGCGCTGAGCTACCGCGAGTACCGCGGCGACGACCTCGGCCCGGGGTTCCCCGTCGGCGAGGGCGAGGTGATGACGGTGGCCGTCGCCGAGTTCACCTCGCGCGCGCACCGCGACGAGGTGATGGCCAAGGTGATGGACGACCCGCGGGTGCAGCTGATGATCTCCGCCGAGCAGCCCGCCGACATGGGCCGGATGGTCTACGGCGGCTTCGCGCCGCTCGTGAGCGAGTAGGCCGGTGGCCGATCGGCTCGGCCCGTCGTAGGCTGGCCCCATGGCCGGCGACGCCCCACGCGGCTACGGGCTGGTCGCCTGCTGCGTAGACGCGCCGGAGGGCGGGGCGGCGCTGGACGAGGCGGCGAGGATCGCGGCCCTCGGCGGCGGGCGGCTCGTCCTGGTCCACGTCGCCGAGCCCCCCGGCCGCTTCTCCGGAGGCCGCACCGCGTGGTCGCCCCCCGAGGACGAGCTGGCCGCCGACATCGCCGCCGAGGCGCGCGCCTGGCTGCAGCGCATGGCGGGCGAGGCCGGGGCCGCCGATGCCGTGGTCCTGCAGGGATCCGACCCCGCCGAGGAGATCATCGCGTGGGCACGCGAGGCCCGCGCCGACCTGCTGGTCGTCCACCCCCGCCGGCACGGCGTCGTCCACCGCTCGCTCGGGCAGCGTGACCGCGCGCCTCGCGCGCGACGCGCCCTGCCCCGTGGTGGTGGTGCCCGGCCGCTGACGGGCGGACCGGGCTACAGCTCGCGGCGCAGCAGGCGGGCGGCGGCCTCGCGCGGCCGGTGCGACGGCGGGCGGGCGCGCCACTCCTGCTCCGTCACCTCGTCCGACCGCGTCAGGTCGTGCTCGAAGGCCTCCGACAGCGCCGCCGCGAAGGCCTCGTCCTGGACGCCCAGCACGATCTCGTCGTTGAGCTGGAAGGAGCGGTTGTCGAAGTTGGCCGAGCCGGCGGTCGACCAGACGCCGTCGACGACCAGCGACTTGGCGTGCAGCATCGTGGGCCGGTACTCGAAGACCCGGACGCCGGCCTCCAGCAGCTGGCCGTAGACGGAGCGCGCCGCGTGGCGGACCACGTGCTTGTCGATGTGCTCCCCGGGCACCAGCACGCGCACGGCCACGCCCGACCGGGCCGCGTCGGCGAGGGCGGCGAGGAAGGCGGGGCGGGGCGCGAAGTACGCCGAGGTCAGGTCGATGGCGCGCCGCGCCGAGGCGATGGTGAGGAAGAAGAGCGTCTCGACGTCCGTGTCCCCCACCCCTGCGCTGGAGCGTATTGACAGCATCGCCGCCGTCTCGCCCGGGATGGGGTCGAGCGCGGGGAGGTCGTCGTCGCCGGCCAGGACCTCGCCGGTGGCCTCGAGCCAGTTCTCGGCGAACGCCCCCTGCAGCCCGCGCACCACCGGCCCCTCGACGCGCACGTGGGTGTCGCGCCAGTGGCCGGGGTCCTGCGCGTCGCCGGTCCACTCGTCGGCGATGCCGACGCCGCCCGTGAAGCCCACGGCCCCGTCGACGACGAGCAGCTTGCGGTGGGTGCGGTTGTTGCCGCGCCGTATGGCGTAGGGCTTGGGCGGGCGGAACCGGCACACCCGCGCCCCGCTGCCCTCCATCCGCTGGATGAGGCGCGGGTCCATCTTGACCGACCCGACGGCATCCAGGAGCACCCGGCACGAGACGCCCGCCTCCGCGCGCTCGCAGAGGGCGTCGGCGACACGGCCGCCGATGTCCCCGCTCCAGTAGATGTAGGTGAGCAGGTTGACCGTCCGCCGCGCCGCGCCGATCGCCTCGAGCATGCTCGGGAAGATCCGGTCGCCGTTGATGAGGACCTCGGCCCGGTTGCCGCGCGAGATCGGCGCCTGGGTCAGCGCCTCGGCGGCCCGCAGGAAGCCCTCGGAGCCCACCTCGGGGCGGTCCTCGAGCGTGTATCCGCGGCCGCCCTCGCGACGGTGGCGCAGCGACTCGCTGGCGTAGCGGGCGGCGAGCGCCGCCGCGATCGCCGCCGGCCAGCGCAGGTTCACCCGACGACGAGCTGGAAGCGGCCCGGCTCGACCGTCGCGCGCGGCGCCGGCTCCACCAGCTCGCCGTCCACGTTGAGGCGCTCGGCCGGGCCAGGTCGCGCTCGACGTTCACGAACGGCCGTCCGTCGATGCGGGCCAGGTCGAGGCGGCGCAGGCGGTGCCGCGGACCGCCAGCCGGCAGGCCGTCCCGAGATCGTCGGAGAGCCCCATCCGCCGCGCGAAGTCGTTGGCCGTGCCCGTCGCCACCACGGCCAGGGGCACGCCCAGGGCCCCCGCGGCGTCGGCCGCCGGGGCGACGCTGCCGTCGCCGCCCGCCACGACGACCCGCTCGGGCCCGGCCGCGGCGGCCTCGCCGCTCCGGTCGAGCGGCAGGCGCCGCACGTCGGCGCCCTCGGCGCGGAGCGCCGCCTCGAGGTCCGCGGCGTCGGTGCCCGACCCCGACGCCTCGTTCACCAGGAGGACGACGTTCACGGGGGCCAGCCTACCCGCGGCGTACGCTCCGAAACGCGATGGCGACGGATCACGCCACCTTCCCCTGTCGCGTGGTGCGCCACCGCGGCGCGCGGCGGATGACGCTGCGCGTCTCCCGGGCCGGCGCGCGCCTGACCGTCCCGCCCCGGACGAGCGCGCGGGCGATCGAGGCGTTCCTGCGCGACTCCTCGGGCTGGCTGGCCGAACAGCGCGAGCGGCTGGGGCCGCCGCCCGCGCCGCTGGCCGAGGGCGACCGCCTCGCCCTCCTCGACGACGAGCTGGAGCTCGCGCTTGCCCCCGCCGGGCGCGCGCACGACGGTCCGCCGCGACGGGCGGCTGCTGGTGGCGAGCCTGGGGCCCGGCGCCGGCCTCGACGCGGCGGTCGAGCGCTGGTACCGCCGCGAGGCGGCGGCCGTGCTGGGCGCGCGCTCCCGGGCCCTCGCCGCTCGCCTGGGCGTCGAGGTGTCCGCGGTGACCGTCCGCGACCCGCTCAGCCGCTGGGGGAGCTGCTCGCCGTCGGGGCGGCTGTCCTTCTCCTGGCGCCTCCTGCTCGCGCCGGCCGCCGTGCTGGACGACGTCGTTGCCCACGAGGTCTGCCACCTCGTCAGGCCGGACCACTCCCCGGCCTTCTGGGAGCTCATGGGACGGGTCGCCCCCGGGCACCGCGCCTCGCGCGCCTGGCTGCGCGAGCACGGCGAGCGGCTCCACCTGGGGCCGGCCTGGCGAAGCCTGGTGCCGTGAGCACGGCGGCCGGGTGATTCGCTATGCGTCCCGGCGGGTGAGGCGGCGAGCGAGCACGGCGAGGGCCGACAGCGCCCCCGCGATCGCGGCGATCCCGAACGCGCGCCGCAGCGTCATGCTCGCCTGATCCGGGCGATCCGGCTCTCGATGTCGGCCGCGGCGAGCGAGTCGCTGCGGGCGAGGCTGTCGCGGCGGAGCACCTCGAGGCCGGCGAGGGCGCCGGGGACGTCGAGGCCGAGGCGCGCCGAGCGCTCCCAGGCCTCCCCGGCCCTGCGCGGCTCGCCGCGGTCGGTCTCGACCAGCGCCATCACGCGCCAGCCGTGGGGATCCTCCTCGTCCTCCTCGATCAGCCGCCCGGCCGCGTCGGCCGCCGCGTCGAGGTCTCCGCGGGCGCGCAGCGTGGCGCCGAGGGCCGCCCAGCCGGGCGCGTTCTCGCGCACGCTCGAGAGCATGCGCAGCCCCTCCCGCGCGGCGGCCTCGCTGCCGGCGAGGTCGCCCGTGTCGCGGCGGGCGCCGGCCAGGGTGGTCAGCGTCCGGGGCGTGGGCGACAGCTCCAGCGCGCGCTCGGCGAGGGCGAGGGCCCGCAGCGACGAGCCCTCCACGCGCGCGCGGCGCGCCGCCGCGAGAGCCTGGGCGGCGTCGGTCACGGCGCCCGCCTGGGCGCGCTCGGCGTCGAGGCGGGCGCGGGCGTCGGGCGCCGCCAGCAGGGTCGCCGACCCCGGCGCCATGCGCGCGTCGTCGTCGCCGTAGCGCTCGATGCGCTCCCGCGCCGCCCGCAGACGCTCCTCGCGCTCGGCGACGGCCCGGCTCAGCGCGGTGGTCTGAGGGGTGCGCGACGCGCGCAGCAGGGCGTCGTACTCCTTGCGGATGTCGGGCCTCAGGAGGGCCTTCTCGCCCTGATCGCAGTAGGCGCGCTCGATCGTCCGGGTCCGCTGCGGCATGGGCGTCAACGCGAGCTCGCGCCGCTTGCGCTCCGCGGCCTCGCGCACCGCCTCGTCGTCGGCGTCCGGCGGGATGCCGAACCACTCGTAGAGGTCCCGCGCCGCCAGCTCGCGCAGGAAGCGGGCGCGGCGCTGGGCGCGGTCGTCGTCGGCCACCCGGGGAGCCTACGGAAGCCCGGAGCGTCCCGGCCCGATCTCCGCACGTAGCAGGATCTGGGGTTTCGCGCCATGACGACTGGGTACTTGCGGCGCCGGCGGGGGTCGGCTTCCATCCCCCGCTTGCCCGCGCCACCCCCCGGCGCACGCCGTCGGCGCGGGCCCGCCCAGGCCACGACGCCGGCCCCGCCGGCGTCGTGCGCCCGCGCGGTGTCCCGTCCCCCACCGAAGGAGCCGTATGAGGAGCCGTTCGCTCGTCGCGCTGGCGATCGCCGTCGCCGTCGTCCCGGCCATCGCCCAGGCGGCGGAGTCCGCCGCCGACGACCCGGCCGAGGAGCGCCGGGCGCAGGACCTCCGCGAGTCGGTGCGGCAGCTCGCCCACCGGGCCCGCGCCCACTCGGCACGCCTCGGGCTGCGGCCCGCCGCCGTCCCGGCCCCCGCCGCGACGACCGCGACGCTGCGGCGCCAGGAGAGCCGCCTGCGCGAGGTGGTGGCGTTCCTCGAGGGGAGGGACGAGCTCGCCCTGCCGGTCGACCGGCGGCCGGCGCCGGCCGCCCTGCCGCTCCCGCGCGGCGGCGACCTGGAGAGCCGGGTGGCCTACGAGCACCGGCGCGCCACCCGCCTGGCGCTCCGCCTCGGCCTCGAGCAGCCCGAGCCGCCGGCCGCGCCCGCCGGGCGCGCGGAGCTCGCGCGCTGGACGGCCGTGGCGCGCTGGCTGTCGGCGCGCACCGAGCGGGTGGCGCCGGACGAGCGGCCGATGTCGGAGCGCGTCCCCTACTACGAGGAGCTCACGTGCATCGCCGAGCACGAGTCCGGCGGGCGGTGGGACATCGCGACGGGCAACGGCTACTACGGCGGCCTCCAGATGGACCGGGGCTTCCAGCAGACCTACGCGCCGGACCTCTACGAGTCGAAGGGGACCGCCGACAACTGGACCCAGGAGGAGCAGATGCGCGCCGCCGGCCCGGGCCGTGGAGAGCCGCGGGTTCACCCCCTGGTCCACGACCGCGAGGATGTGCGGCGTCACAGCCTAGGCCGGCGTCCCAGCCTACGTCGGGCCTCTTAGCGGGCCCGACGGAGGCCATCGGGCCCCTGGCCGGGGCCCGATGTGGACCAGCGGCACCGGCTGCGCCGGGGCCGGCCGCCGGAAAGGTCAACACCACCGCATCCACGGATTGCGGTGCTTGTCCCGGCGGCCGTTCCCGCCGAAGGCGGTGCCGCCGGTCCACATATGCGCCCGGCCAGGGCGCATATGGCCTCGGCCGGCCCCGCTAAGAGGGCCGGCCTAGGCTGTCGTCTACCTGTTGCCGCCCCCCAGGATCTGGAGGAAGAACAGGAAGACGTTGAAGGCGTCGAGGAAGATCGAGAGGGCGATCAGCGCGACGTCGGCGTTGCCGGCGCGGCGCAGCCTCCAGAAGTCGTAGGTCGTCAGCCCCGCGAAGATCACCAGGCCGGCGATCGACCAGATCAGGTACTCGCTGGGGATGCTCACGAAGATCGCGACGATTCCGAAGACGATCAGCCCCAGGAGGGCGACGAACGAGACCCGCCCGAGCCAGGTCAGGTCGCGCTTGGTGACGTAGCCGACGGTCCCCATCGCGGCCATGAAGAGGGCGGTCAGGCCGGCGGCCTGGGCGATGATCGTGCCGCCGTCCTCGAGGCTCGAGTAGTAGTCGATGGTCGGCCCGATCCCCAGGCCCAGCAGCAGGCCGAGGCCGAACAGCATCGTGAGCTGGAGGGCGCCCACGTGCTCGCGGCGCCGGGAGAAGCCCATGGCGATGACCAGGCCGAAGCCGCCGAGGAAGCAGGCGATCGCCCACCCCGGCGAGAGGTCGCGGCCGACCCAGGCCCCGGCGGCGGCGAAGCCCGCCGTGACGGCGACGAGGAACATGACCTTGCCGAAGACCTCGCGCGACGTCGCCGCGGCGGCCTCGGCGGTCGCGCGGTCCCACGTCTCGCGCTGGTACCCGTACTCCTCGGGCGTCTGGCTCACGCGCCCTCCTCGGTCGCGGCGTGTCTGTGCCGGAGGGTAGCCCATGCCGGCGGATGCGGGTGCGGCGAGTGCTCCGGCGGCGGCGCGGCGGCCGGCTCCTCGCCCTCGCCGCGGCGATAGAGCACCACCGCGACGACCGTGACCACCGCCAGCGCGACCGCGCAGAACCTGAGGGCCCACGACATGCCGTAGACGAAGGCGTCCGCGGCGGCGGCGCGGACGGCGTCGGCGTCGAGGGGGCTCAGCCCGGCGACGGTGGTCTCGGCGGCGTCGGAGCCGGCCAGCAGGCCCTCGACGTCCTGCATCTCGCCGGTCGTCAGGCGCCGCCCGAGCTCGGCCGTGGAGTCGGAGAGGCTCGACCGCTCGAAGACGGTCAGGATCGCGCCCGCCAGGGCGACCCAGAGGGCCCCTCCGGCGAAGGAGGCGGTGGAGCGGATGCCCGACGCCGCGCCCGCCTTCCCCGCCGGCACCGACCCCAGCGCCGCCGAGCTGATGCCGATGAGGGCGAAGGCCTGGCCGGCGCCCATGAGCGCGAACGAGGTTCCCAGCAGGGCCTCGCCGCTGCCGGCGTCGGCGAAGGACAGGGTCAGGACCGCGGCGATCATCAGCCCGGAGCCGATGACCATCGGCATCAGCGCGCCCGTCCGCCCGACCATGCGGCCGACCGGGCGCGAGAGGAGGAAGAAGAGCAGCGGGAAGGGCAGGAGCCGGAGCCCCGCCTCGGCGGCCGAGAGGCCCTGCACGTTCTGCAGGAAGAGGGGGGCGAGGAAGAGCACCGCGTAGATCGCTCCGTACGCCGGGATGGCGAGCGCGTTCGACGCGACGAAGCGCAGGTTGCCGAAGAACAGGCGCAGGTCGATGAGCGGGTCGCGCGAGCGGAGCTCGATGGCCACGAAGGCGCCCAGCGCCACGACGCTGGCGGCGATCAGGCCGAGCACCGCAGGCGACGACCAGCCCCACGCTCCCGACTGGATGATCCCCACCATCAGCATCGCGAGGCCGGCCGTGAGCACGAGGGCGCCGCCGAGGTCGATGTGCCGGCTCGCCTCCTCGTCGCGCGACTCCGGCAGCAGCGCGTAGGTGAGCGCGAGCGCGGCGAGCACGACGGGCACGTTGATCAGGAAGACCGCGCGCCAGTCGAAGGCCGTCACCAGCCCGCCGCCCAGCAGCGGCGCGACCGACATCGCGAGGCCCGCGGCGATCGCCCAGGCCGCCACGCCCCGGCTCAGCTCCGAGGCGGGCCGCGACGACGTGATCACCGCCAGGGACAGCGAGTACACCGCCCCGCCGCCGATCCCCTGCACGATCCGGCTGGCGATCAGCACCGGCACGTCCGGCGCGAGGCCGCACGCCAGCGACCCCACGCCGAAGACGACCAGGCCCCAGGCGAAGACCCGCCGGCGCCCCACGATGTCGCCGAAGCGGCTGACGGCAACCACCGACGCGGCCACCGCGGCCATGTACGCGCCGATGACCCACTGCAGCCCCGCGGTGGACGCGTCGAGGTCCTCCTGGATGCCCGGGAGGGCGAGGTTCACCGCGCTGGCGTCGGTCGCCATCGCGAAGATCCCGATCAGGGGCCCCGCGAACGCGAGCCCGGCCCGCGCCCAGCGAGGGCTCCGGGTCATCGAGAGGGCGACTCTCCCTCGGCCGAGGCGGGCTCGACGCCGGGGAGCGTCCCCTCCGCGGCCCGGCGCCGCAGCAACCCCTCACCCTCGATGTCGACGGTGGGGACCACCTTGCCCAGCCAGCCGGGCATCCACCAGGCCCACCTTCCCATGAGGGTGAGCACGGCCGGCACGAGCACGAGCACCGCCGAGGCGGCGAGGGCCACCGCCGACGCCAGGCCGACCCCGAACTGCTTCACCGTGGGGTCGCCGTTGAGGATGAAGCTGCCGAAGACGCCGATCATGATCAGGCCGGCGGCGGTGATCACCGGCCCGCTGTGCTCCATGCCCCAGGCGATGGCCCGCTTGTCGTCGTCGCCGACCTGGCGGCGCATGGCGACGGCCGAGAGCAGGAACACCTGGTAGTCCATCGAGAGGCCGAAGAGGACGGCGAACATCATCAGCGGGACGTAGCTCGCGATCGGGACGCTGTCGCTGTCCGTGTCGATCCCGAGGATGTCGATCCCCCACCCCCACTGGAAGGCGGCGGTCAGGATCCCGAAGGCGGCGCCCACGCAGAGCACGTTGGTCAGCGCGGCCTGCAGCGGCACCAGCAGCGAGCGGAACGCGATGGTCAGCACGATGATGCTGAGCAGGAGCACGACGATGATGACCACCGGCAGGCGTGAGGTGATCTCCGCCGCGAGGTCAACGTTGCTCGCCGTGGACCCGCCGACATAGGCCTGGACGTCCTCGCCGGCGGTGGCCTCGGGGATGGTGGTCGAGCGCAGCTCCTCGACGAGGTCGGCGGTCTCGGGGTCGGACGGGGCCGTCGTGGCGATGACGCTGTAGACGGCGGCGTCGCCGGAGTCGTTGATCTGGGGCGGCGACACCAGCGAGACGCCGTCCGCGGCGCCGAGGGCGTCCTGCAGCTTCACGAGCCGGGGGTCGGTGCCGCGGGGGTCGCCGCCGGCCTTCGTCAGCTCCTGGGTGAGCTGGTTCTTGAGCGACTCGGCCTGCTTCTGCTGCTGGGCCGCCGTGGCCTGCAGCTGCTCGAGCTCCGCCTTCTGCTCCTGGAGGTCGGCCGCCTGCGCCTGCAGCGCCTCGCCCTGGCGCTGGAGCTCGGCGGCCTGGGCCTCGAGCGAGGCCTTCTGGCGCTCGAGGCTCGCGGCGTTGGAGGCCAGCTGCGCGGCGCCGTTCGCGAGCTGCCGGACCTGCTGGCGCAGCGTCTCCGGCGGGCGCGAGCCCGCCGCGGCCGCGGCCGCCTGGCGGCGCAGGTCGGCGGCCTGCCTCAGCAGCTGCGCCTCCTGCGCCCGCGCGGCCGAGATGACCCCGCGCAGGCGCTGGGCCTCGGCGCGCAGCTTGTCGGCCTGGGCCTGGATCGCCGCCTGGGCCTCCGGAGGCGCCGCGGCGAGCCGCGCCTCGGCGGCCTCGGCGGCGGCGATCACCTCGCCGAGGCGCGCCTCGCGCGCCTGGCGCTGGGACTGGGCGGCGCGGTAGCGCTCCAGGACGCGCCTCGGCGCGCTGGAAGAGGTCCCCGCGGCGCCCGCGGATGGCGGCGATCTCCGCCTCGATCTGCGCGCGCTCGGCCTCGACGCGGCGCTGCTCGGCCCGCAGCCCCTCGGCCTCGCGCCCCAGCTCGGCCGCCTGCGCCTCCAGGCTCGCCTGCTCGGACTCCAGCTCGGCCTGCTGCGCCTGCAGCTCGGCCCCCTCGGCCTCGAGGGCGGCCTGCTGCTGCTGGCCCTCCTTCTGCTCGGCCTCGAGCTGGCTCTGGAGGGCGTTGGCCTGGTCCTCCTGCTGCTGGACCTTGGGGTCGGTGGTCGCGGGCGTGCCGAGCTCGGTGGCGATCAGGAGCGGCCCGTTGTAGCCCGGCCCGAATCCCGCCGCGATCAGGTCGTAGGCCTGCCGCTCCTGGGTGTCGGTCGGCGTCGCGCCGATGTCCTCCTGACCGAGCTCGAGCGCGAAGAGCGGCACGATCAGGACGGCGAGCAGGGCGATGAAGCAGGCGATCGCGATCAGCGGGTGCCTGGTGATCAGCCGTCCCCAGCGCGCCCAGTGGCCGGTTCCCGGCTCCTTGGGCCTTGGCCGCAGGAACGCCGGCAGGGAGAGGGAGTGGATGTGCCGCCCGACCAGGGACATGACGGCCGGGAGCAGCGTGATCGCCGCGAGCACGGCGGTCAGGACGGCGATGGCCGACGAGTAGCCCGAGCGAGGACACCAGCGGGATCCCGGCCACCGCCAGCGAGACGAGCGCGATCACGACGGTCCCGCCGGCGAACACGATCGCGCTGCCCGAGGTGGCGAGCGCCAGGGCGATCGACTCGCGCATCTCCTCGCCCTCGGCGAGCTGGGCCCGGTGGCGGCTGACCAGGAAGAGGGCGTAGTCGATGCCCACCCCGAGGCCGATCATGATCGCCAGCGTCGGGCCGATGTCGGGGACGGCGAAGAGATGTCCGACGAGGCCGATGCCGGTCAGGCCCACGGCGAGGCCGACCACGGCCGAGATGATCGGCATGCCCATGGCGACGATCGACCCGAACGCCAGGGTCAGGATGATCATCGCGACGATGATCCCGACGAGCTCGCTGCTCTCGGTGGCGGGCGTGGACAGCTCGGAGCCGATCGAGCCGCCCGCGGCGACCTCCATGCCCAGGGGCTCGGCGGGCTTCTCGGCGGCGTCGAGGACCGCCTGCGCCTCCTCCTCGTCCAGGTCGGCGCTCGAGATGTCGAGGAGCACCGGGATGAAGGCGGTCTTCTCGTCGTCCGAGACCGTGCCGGTGGGCTGGTCGCCGAAGGGGCTCGGCGCGCTGACCACGTCGGGCAGGCCCTGGATCGCCTTCGCGGCCTGGTTGATCGCCTTCTCGTTGTCGCTCGCGGTGAGCTTGCCGGAGTCGACGTGGAAGACGATCGGGTTCTGGCCGTTCTGCTGGGGCGGGAAGCGGTCCGCCAGGAGGTCCGTCGCCTTCTGGCTGCCGGTCCCCGGGAGGTCCACGTTGTTGCTGGTCTCCGCGCCGACCCGCGAGATGGCGAAGACGAAGGCCACCACCAGGAGGATCCACGCCCCCAGCACCAGCCACCGGTGGGCGGCGATCCACCGCCCGAGTCGATACAGGAATCCCGCCATGACCATCCCGCGACGGGGGCCGCCCCCAGCGCGGCCCGGTGCCGATCATCCTCGCCCAGTGCGGCGCCACGGTACCAGCATGGGTGGGCCCCGAGGAACCCCCGCCTCAGCGGTCGCGCCGCGGCCGGGGCGGGGCGTCCTCCTCGGGCTCCTCGTCGGTCGGACGTGCGGTGTAGCCGGGCCCGTCGGCCGAGTCGCGCTCCTCGTCGCTCGCCTCGCGCCGCTCGCGCTCGATGCGCTGCTCCTGGGACTCCTCGCGGTCCCGACGCTCGTCGTCGGGCCCTCGGCTGCCGCCCATGTCGATCCCCTCCTCGGCGGTGGGCTCAGTGGTGGTGCGGCGCCTCGCAGCCGGCGTGGTGGCAGTGGCACTCGGCGTCGGCCGGGTGCCCGGCGCACCAGTCGGAGCAGTACTCGGCCCCCTCGGCCGCCTCGCAGGTGCAGCTGGTGTGCGCGCAGACCGCCATGGCTCCTCCTCTCGGCGTTGCCCTGGACAGGCTTCTGGGCTGAGACTACCCGGGGAGGGCCGCCCGCATGGCCGCGAGCGGCGGCTCGCGGCCGGTCCACTGGGCGAAGGCCGCCGCGCCCTGGTGCAGGAGCATGCCCAGGCCGTCCACGGTGCGCGCGCCGCGCGCGGCGGCCGCCGCGAGCCACGGGGTGCCGCCGGGGCGGTAGACGAGGTCGGCGGCCACCTGGCCCGGCCCGAGGGCGGCCAGGGGCAGCTCCGGCGGGGGCTCGCCGCCGCCCAGGCCGAGGCTGGTCGCGTTGACGACCAGGGCGGCCTGGCCCGCCACCAGGTCGAGCGCCTCGGGCACGAACGGCACCGGCTCGCCCAGCTCGGCGGCCCGCGCCGCCGTGCGGTTGGCGACCCGCACCCGCGCGCCGCGCGAGCGCAGCGCGTGGACGACCGCCCGGGCGGCGCCGCCGCCGCCGATCACCAGCGCCTCGGCGCCCGCCAGGTCGAGCGGCGCCTGCTCGTCGAGGGCCCGCAGGAACCCGGCCGCGTCGGTGTTGTCGGCCCGGAAGCCGCCCTCGCCGTCGGGCACCAGCGTGTTCGCCGCGCCGATCGCCGCCGCCGCCTCCGAGGCCGACGACGCCGCCCGCAGCGCCGCGACCTTGTGGGGGATCGTGGCGTTGAGGCCCGCGCAGCCGGCGGCGGCCAGCCCCGCGATGGCCGCCTCCGCGCGGTCCGGGTGCACCGGGAAGGCCACGTACGTCCAGTTGAGCCCGAGGGCGGCGAAGGCGGCGTTGTGCATCGCCGGCGACAGGGAGTGCTCGACGGGCCAGCCGATGATCCCGGCGACCCGCGTCCCGCCGTCGATCATCCGGCGAGGTTGGCGCGCGACCGCTGGACGTCCCGCTCGAACTGCTCGGGGGTGCTCGAGAAGTAGTGGCGGCCGGACCCGTCGTTGCGCGCCACGTAGTAGAGGTAGGGCGTCTGCACCGGGCGCGCGGCCGCGCGGATGCTGTCCTTGCCCGGGTTGGAGATCGGCCCCGGCGGCAGGCCGGCGTAGCGGCGGGTGTTGTAGGGCGAGTCGACGTTCAGGTCGGAGTTCGACAGCTCCTCCTTCCACTCGCCCACCGCGTACTGCACCGTGGCGTCGATGTCGAGGCGCATGCCCGCCCGCAGCCGGTTGTAGATGACGCTCGCCACGAGGGGGCGCTCGCGTGCGACCGCGACCTCCCGCTCGATCATCGAGGCGATGGTCAGCACGTCGTACTTGGTCAGGTTGCGCGACTGCGCGTAGCGGTAGTTCACGTCCGCGGTGTTGGCCTCGTACGCCTCCACCTGCAGGTCGACGAGGTCGCGGGCCGTGGCGTCCTCGGGGAGCTCGTACGTGGCCGGGAAGAGGAAGCCCTCGAGCGAGGTGGGCCGGTCGGTCCCCGCGAGCGCCCTCCCGCGCGCGCCCGGGCCGGTGAGCGCCAGGTAGCGGTCCCCCGAGAGGCTCGTCTCCTTGTCGAGGAGCGCGGCGACGTCCTCGCGCCGCAGGCCCTCGCGGATGAGGAGCGTGCTGGTGGGGGCGGCCTGCTCCTGGGCGGGCGCGGGGTCGCCGTCGCCGAACGAGCCGCGCGCGAGGGCCCACCCCACCGCCACCACCATGACGACGATCAGCCCGAGCCAGAGGAGGGTGCGCCCGCCCCCGGGCGTGCGCCGGCGCCGGGCGGGCGGCTCCTCGCCGGTCGGCGGCCGCCGCGAGCGCGGCGAGCGGGTGCTCACGGCTTGGCCCGACGAAGCGCGGGCGCCGCTGAGAGCGGCCGCGGCAGAGGAGGGCTCGTGGTCATCGCGCCAGGTAGGCCTCGAGCAGGACGCAGGCCGCGAGGCTGTCGAGGTCCGCCTGCGACCCGCCCTCGCCGCCGCGCCTGCGGGCCTCGACGGTCGTCAGGCGCTCGTCCCAGAGGTCGACGGGGACGTCCACCCGCGCGCGCAGGCGGGCCGCGAACCCGGCGGCGCTGCGGGCCTGCGCCCCGCGCTCCCCCGCCAGCGTCCGCGGCTCCCCCACGACGATGCGCGCCGGCGCCTCGGCCGCGATCACGGCGTCCAGGCGGCGGCGGCCGGCCGGTGAGTCGACCCGGGAGATCGCGGGGAGGGGCCGGGCCAGCGTGCCCGTCGGGTCGCTGACGGCCACACCGGTCCGCGCCGCGCCGTGGTCGAGCGCGAGAACCTTCACTCTCCCCCGGTGGCGAGCATGAGCTCCCGCGCCCGCTCCAGGGCCTCGGGGAGGCGCGACGGGTCCTTCCCGCCGGCCCGGGCCATCGCGTCCTTGCCGCCGCCGCCGCCACCCACGATCGGGGCGACGTCCCGGATCAGCGAGCCGGCCGACAGGCCGGACGACACGGCGGCGGGGCCGAGGTTGGCCACGAGGAGTGCCTTGCCCTCCGCCGCCGCGCCCAAAACGACCGCGGCGCCCTCCCCCAGGGCCTGCTTCACGCGGTCGGAGATCGCGAGCAGCTCGTCCATGTCCAGGGCCTCGACCTGGGCGGCGACGGCCCGGACGCCGTTGGCGCCCTCGGCCCTGGAGGCGATCGCCCCGATGTCGGCGCGGCCGGACTTGGCCCGGCGCAGCTCGGCCTCGAGCGCCCGGATGCGCTCGTCCTTGCCGGCGATCTCCTCGAGCAGGCGGCGCTCCCGATCGCGCAGCCAGCCGACGGCGGCCGGGCCGGTGAGCGCCTCGATGCGCCGCGCGCCGGCGCCGGTTGAACGACTCGCCGGTGATCACGAAGGGGCCGATCTCGCCGGTGCGGGCGACGTGCGTCCCGCCGCAGAGCTCCTTCGAGAAGTCGCCGGTCGAGACGACCCGCACCCGCTCGCCGTACTTCTCCTCGAAGAGGCCGATGGCGCCCTCGTCGGCGGCCGCGTCGCGGTCCGTGATCTCCCAGGTCACCGGCTGGTCCTCCTCCACGCGCCGGTTGACCATCGCCTCGATGGCCTCGAGCGTCTCGGCGGGCACGCGGCCCCGGTGGGTGAAGTCGAAGCGCAGCTTGTCGGGCCCGACGTAGGAGCCGGCCTGGCGCACGCCGGCGCCGAGGGTCTCGCGGAGCGCCCAGTTCAGGACGTGGGTCGCCGTGTGGTTGGCCTGGGTCTGCCGGCGCAGGCCGCCGTCGACGCGCGCCGTCACCTCGGCGCCCACCGGCAGGTGCCCCTCCTCCAGCCGCGCGCGCAGCACCTGGTCGTCTCCCACGCGGAAGGCCCCGGTGACGGTCGCCCGCCCGCCCGACCCGGCGATCTCGCCCGAGTCGGACACCTGGCCGCCGCCCTCGGGGTAGAAGGGCGAGCGCTCCAGCTTCAGGAGGACCGTGCCGTCGCCCAGCTCCTCCATCGCGGTGACGCGGGTGTCGATCTCGGTATGACCCCAGCCGACGAAGTCGGCCTGCGCCGCCTCGCGCGCGACGGCCGCGGCGCGCTCGGCGACGTCGCCGCCGTCCTCCCCGCCCACGCCGGCGCGCGAGCGCTCCCGCTGGTCCTCCATGAGGCGCTCGAAGCCCTCGGCATCGACCGACAGCCCGGCGTCCTGGGCGGCCTCGAGGGTCAGGTCGAGCGGGTAGCCGTAGGTGTCGTGGAGCCGGAAGGCGTCGTCGCCGGTGACCGTCCCCGACGCGCGCGAGCGCTCGATGACCTCGCCCAGCAGGCGCCGGCCCTGCGTGAGGGTGCGCGCGAACTGCTCGGCCTCGGCGGCGATGACGTCGCGCACCTCGGCGTCGCGCTCGCGCAGCTCCGGGTAGGCCTCGCCCCAGCCCTCGACCACCGGGCCGGCCAGCTCGGCGACGGCGCCGGGCTCGAGGCCGATCTGGGAGGCCTCGCTGACCGCCCGGCGGACGATGCGGCGCAGGATGTAGCCCCGGCCCTCGTTCGACGGCCGCACGCCGTCGGTCGCCAGGAAGGTCATCGCGCGGCCGTGGTCGGCCAGCACCCGCAGCGCCCGGTCGGCGCGGGGGTCGGCGCCGTAGCGGCGGCCCGAGGCGCCCTCGGCCCACGCGATCAGCGGCCGGAAGGCGTCGGTGTCGAAGACCGAGGGCACGTCCTGGAGGATCGCGGCCAGCCGCTCGAGCCCGGCGCCGGTGTCGATGTTCTTCGACGGCAGGGGGGTGAGCGCGCCGTCGGCCGCGCGGTCGTACTGCATGAAGACCAGGTTCCAGTACTCCAGGTACCGGTCGCCGCCGGCGGCCGGCCCGCCCTCGGGGCCGAAGGCCGGGCCGCGGTCGAGGTACAGCTCGGTGTTGGGGCCGCACGGGCCCGTGGGCCCCGCCTGCCAGAAGTTCTCGGACGCGCCGAGGGCCTGGATGCGGTCGCGGGGAACGCCCATCTCGACCCAGAGCTCGACCGCCTCGTCGTCGCCGGGCACGCCCTCCATCCCCTCGAAGACCGTGATCCAGATCCGGTCGGGGTCGAGCCCGTAGACCTCGGTCGACAGCTCCCAGCCGAAGCGGATCGCGTCGGCCTTGAAGTAGTCCCCGATCGAGAAGTTGCCGAGCATCTCGAAGAAGGTGAGGTGGCGGGCGGTGTGCCCCACCTGGTCGATGTCGTTCGTGCGGAAGCACTTCTGGCAGCTCGTCATGCGCTGCGCGGGCGGCTCGCCCGCCCCCAGGAAGTACGACTTGAGCGGCTGCATGCCCGCGATCGTGAGCAGCACCGAGGGGTCGTCCTCGTACGGGACGAGCGGCGCCGACGGGATCCGCAGGTGGCCCTGGCGCTCGAAGTAGGAGAGGAAGGCCTCCCGTATCTCGCGCGTCGTCATACGGCCGCCGAGTGTACCAACGGCCCCCTTCCCGGCCGCCCCCCGCGGGGGCGATCAGGCGTCCGCGTCGCCCGGGCCCACGAGGCCGATCTCGCCCGCGACGGGCGGGCGCGGCGCGGCCCACCCGAGCCCCGCGGGCGCGGCCCGCTCCAGGGCGAGCAGGGTGCCCACAGGGGTCGCCAGCTCGATCGCGTGATGGGTCCCCGTGGTGCGCGCCGAGGTCACGAAGACGCCGCCGACCCGTCCCGTGAGCGCGACCAGGCACGCGTCCAGGGTGGACTGCTGGCCGAGCGTCAGCGGGCCCACGCCGGGCGCGAGCGTGTACGACGGGGTGGGTGGAGGCACGATCACCGGGGTCTCCACGTCGGGGGTCGGGGACGTCGAGGCATACGTGGCGGGCGCCTCCTTGGATCACTTGCGAAGGGAATCCATATCGCCGGTGGAAACCGGGAAACGCCGTCATCTAGACTCCGCTGGCCCTGTCGTGTGCGCCACCGGCGTCACTCCTTGAGCCAACGCACATGACACGGGATGCGGCGTCGCTGTCGCGGTGCTCCGCCCAGCGCCCGCCTCCCACCTGCTGAGGCAGGTTCAAGTCACGAGCCGGAGCGGCACGGCGGGGCCTCGACACCCGGCCCAGAGGGCCGAAAGGCCCGTGGTAGCCTGCCGCGGTGCCGCCGTACCCGCCCGAGGCCATGCGCCATCTGGCATCGCCGACGGGCGCCGGACCGCTCGCAGCGGCGGACGCCGTCGGCGAGTCCGGCAGCGCCGCGTGCGGCGACCTGGTGCGCGTCGCGCTCCGCCTCGCCGGCGGCCGCGTGCGCGAGGCCCGCTTCCAGGCCTTCGGGTGCGGCGCGGCGACGGCCGCCGCCAGCGCGGCCTGCGCCCGCCTGAGGGGCGCATCGCTCGACGACGCCATGCGCCTGTCGGCCGCCCGGCTCGACGCCGACCTCGGCGAGCTCGGGCCGGCCCGCCGGCACGGGCCCGACATCGTCGAGGACGCGGTCGCCCGGGCGCTCGAGGCCTGGCACTCGGCCCGCCTGGGCGCGCCGGGGCTGCCCCTGCGACCGGGGCGGGTGGCGGTCGCGATGAGCGGGGGCGTCGACAGCGCCGTCGCGGCGATGCTCCTGCGCGACGCCGGCCGGGACGTCGTGGGCGTGACCATGCGCCTCTGGCACGACCCCGCCGCCGCGGCGGCCGAGCGGTCCTGCTGCTCCCCCGAGACCGTCCGGCTGGCGCGCGCCAGCGCCCACGCCCTGGGCGTCCCCCACCTCACCCTCGACGTCGCCGAGGCCTTCCGCGCGGGCGTCGTCGAGGACTTCATCGCCGGCTACCGGGAGGGGCGCACCCCCAACCCCTGCGTGACCTGCAACGGGAGCGTCCGCTTCCGGGTCCTCGCCGACGCGGCGGCCCTCCTCGGCGCCCGGGAGCTGGCCACCGGCCACTACGCCCGCCTGGCGCGCGACCCCGGGGGCCGGGCGGTCGTCGCGCGCGCGGCCGACGCGGGGAAGGACCAGAGCTACATGCTGGCGATGCTCGACGACTCCCTCCGCGAGCGGCTGGTCTTCCCCCTCGGGGGTTTGACGAAGGAGCGCGTGCGGCAGATGGCCCGAGAGGCCGGTCTTCCGGCCGCGGACGCCGTCGAGAGCCAGGAGGTGTGCTTCGTGGGAGAGGGTGGCTACGGGCCCTTCCTCGAGCGCGCCGCCGGGATGGCGCCCCGCCCGGGGCCGGTCGAGGACGCGTCGGGGCGCCGGATCGGCACGCACGCGGGCCACTGGCGCTTCACGGTCGGCCAGCGCCGCGGGATCGGGGTCGCCGCGCCGGAGCCGCTCTACGTGCTCGCGACCGACGCCGGCCGCAACGCCGTGGTGGTCGGGCCGCGCGAGGCGCTGGCCACCCGCCGGCTCGCGCTCGCGCCCGCCCGCGTCGTCGGCGAGCTCGGCGAGGGCCCGCTCGACGTGCGGGTGCGGTACCGGGGCCGTCCGCTGCGCGGGAGGGCCGCTCTCACGGGCGACGGGCTCCGCCTGGAGCTCGAGGATCCCGCCGACGGCGTCGCCCCCGGCCAGACCGCCGCGCTGTACCGCGACGGGCGGCTCGTCGCCGCGGGTACGATCGCGGGGCCCGAGAGCATCACAGACCTTTCTGAAACGGAGCACTAGTGGACTGGTCCGACGTACTCAAACTGGCGCTGTCCATCTTCCTGATCGTCACCGGGCTCGGGCTCGCCTACCTCTTCCTGCGCATGGCCGGGGTCTTCCAGCGCCTCGGGTCCGCGCTCACGCGGATCACGGACGAGGTCGTCCCGATCCTCAACCGGGCCCAGACGACGGTCAACGGCGTCAACCTCGAGCTCGCCCGCGTGGACGAGATCATGAAGACGGCGGTCGGCGCCACGAAGGGCGCCGAGAAGACCGTCCAGACCGTCTCGACCGCGGTCACCACGCCGGTGCGCAAGGTCACCGGCCTGGCGGCCGGGGTGCGCGAGGCCGTGGCGACCCTGCGCGCGCGCCGCGCCGCGGAGGCGGCCGACCGGGCCGCGGTGCCCCCGCCGCCCGGCCCGCCGCCGCCCGGCCCGCCCGCCGCCCGCCGCGGGCCCGGCGCCCCCGGGCCCGGCCCCTCCGCCGGCCCCGCCGCCCCGCCACCCGAGCCCGTACTGATGAAGCGGCTCCTGGCGATCGGCGCGGTCGGCGGCGTGGTGGCCTGGCTGGGCTCCATCGGCGCCCTGAGCCCCGGCCTCTGGGCGGACGTCATCAAGCGCGAGCGACGGCGCATCCGCGAGCAGCTCAAGGAGGCGCTCGCCGCGGGCAAGCGGGCCGCGGCCGAGGCCGAGGAGGAGCTGGACCGGGAGGTGCGCGAGAGCTTCCGCGGCAACTCCGGGCCGCGCGCCCCGAGCTAGCGCCCGGCGGCCGTGGCCGAGGACACGCGCCAGCGGCTGGAGATGCTGCTGGTCATGCAGTGGCTGGACGAGGGCGCGAGCGAGGGGGGCGAGCTCGCGCTGTCCGTGTCGACCGCGGCCGCCGAGCTCGGGCTGGAGGCGGGTCGCAGCGGCCTGCTCGCCGTGATGGCCGCCCTGGGCGAGCTCGAGGAGCGCCGCCTCGTGGATGTCGCGTGGCCCACCGGATCCGGGGGCCGCGAGGCCCGAGTGACGCTTTCGGCGGAGTTGCGGCGCGACGCGCGCCGCCTCTTCGGGCGCACATGATGATTTTCCTCATCAACCAGCGCATCGCCCAGGCCGCGCTGCGCCGCGCCGGCGAGGCCGAGCGTCGGGCACAGGCGGCGGGGCTGCTGCCCTAGACCTTGGCCGAGCGCCGCACGAGGGCGGCGTTGCTGTTGCTGTCGCTGGCGAAGATGCGGAGCTGCAGGCCCGTCGGCCCGCGGCGCGCCAGCGCGCGCGAGACCTTGGGGCTGAGGCCCACGTTGACGATGCCGTTCTTGGAGCGCTTGGCACGCCGGGTCGTGCCGATCACGACCTGGGAGCCCGAGCCGCTGACGCCCAACGCGGCCGCGACGGCCTTCGACGCGACGACCTGCGCGAGGACCGAGCAGGCCTCGCTGCAGCGCACGCGCACGGGGAGGCGCATCTTCCTGCCGGCGCGCAGGCCGGCGCGCGCGGCCGACCGGGCCGCGGCCGTGACCGTGGCCTTCGCCTTGGGCGGCGTCGTGTCGTAGGCGAACTCCTTCAAGGGGCCGAAGCCGGTGGGGGTGGCGGCCGGCGTGATGCGGCCGATGCGGTCGCGCCCGTTCTCGGTGAACCAGACGTCGGTCGCCGGGGAGCCGACGACCTTGAGCGGCTTGGCGCCGGCCGTGGGGATGGCCACCTCGGTGTAGGCGCCCGCGAGCGTGAGCCGGCCGATGCGGTTCGCCGCCGGGTAGGTCAGCCAGAGGGCGCCGTCGGAGCCGGAGGCGATGCCGGTCGCGCCGCCGGGGCCGGCCCCGGCCACGACGAACGCGGCGATCGCGCCGTCGGTGGTGACGCGGCCGACGCCCGGGTACTGCGCGAGCGAGAACCACAGCGCGCCGTCCCCCCCGACGGTGATGCCCGACGGGTTGCCGTCGCTGGTCGGCAGCAGGAACTCGCTGATGACGCCCGCCGGGGTGATGCGCGCCACGCCGTGGCGGGAGAAGAGGGTCACCCACATGTTGCCGTCGGGGCCCGCGACGATCTCCTCGGGGGTGGAGCCCTGGGCGAGCTGGTACGTGGTCGCCGCGCCCTGAGGAGTCATGGCGACGACCTTGTCGCCGTCCTTGTCGACGAACCAGAGGCGCCCGTCCGGCCCCGAGGCGATGCCGCGGTAGTTGCCGAACGGCACCGGGAGCTCGGTGATCTTGCCGGTCGTGGTGATGCGGCCGACGCGCTCGCCGTACTCCGTGAACCACAGAGCGCCGTCGGGGCCGGTCGTGATGTCGGCCGGGCCGCGGGCCGGCTCCCCGAAGCGCGTGATCTTCCCGGCCGGGGTGATGCGGCCGATCCGGCGGCTGTGGAACTCGGTGAACCAGATGTTGCCGTCGGGCCCGACGGTGATGCCGTCGGCCAGCGCCCGTCCGGCCCCGCCCTGCGCCGACGCCGTGCCCGCCACCCCGACGGCCAGCGCCGCCGCCAGCCAGCGCGACCAGCGCCGCCTGCCAGGTCCACCATCTCCGTCTCACGCTACGCGCCCTCCCCGGGATCTCCGATCTCGCTGGGCGGTTGTAACCCATCGCGCCCGCGAATCCCAGCGGCGTCGGTGCAGGTCGGCCCTATACGGGCGGGCGGACTCCGGCCTCGCGCAGCTGGGCGGGGTCGACCGGAGCCGGCGCGCCGGTGAGCGGGTCCGAGCCCGTCGCCGTCTTGGGGAAGGCGATCACGTCGCGGATCGACGGCTCGCCCGCCAGCAGCATCACGATGCGGTCGAGCCCGAAGGCGATGCCGCCGTGCGGCGGTGCCCCCAGCCGCAGCGCCCGCAGCAGGAAGCCGAAGCGCGCCTCGGCCTCCTCGGCGTCGAGCCCGATGAGCGCGAAGACCCGCTCCTGGACGGCGCGGTCGTGGATGCGGATGCTCCCGCCGCCGATCTCCAGCCCGTTCAGCACGACGTCGTAGGCCAGCGAGAGCACCGCGCCGGGGTCGCTCTCCAGCCGCTCGAGGTCCTCCGGGCGGGGGGCCGTGAACGGGTGGTGCACCGGGTCCCAGCGCCCCTCGTCGGCGTTCCACTCCACGAGGGGGAAGTTGACCACCCACAGCGGCGCCCAGAGCCCGTCCGGGATCAGGCCGCGCCTCTCGGCCAGGCGGGTGCGCAGCATGCCCAGGACGCGCTGGGCCAGCGGCTCGGCGTCGGCCACGAGCAGCACGAGGTCGCCGGGCCCCGCGCCGAGGTCGCCCGCGAGCCCCTCCAGGAACCGCGCGACCGGCGAGCGCAGCGCGCCGTCGGCCTCCACGGCCGCCCACACCAGGCCCTTGGCGCCGAGCTCGCGGGCCTCCTCCATGAGCTCGTCGCCCACCTTGCGGCTGACCCCCTCCCCCGCCCCCGGCACGACGATGCCGCGCACCACGCCGCCGGCCCCGAGGGCCCCCTCGAAGACCCCGAACCCTGAGGTGGAGGCGGGCCCGCTCCAGTCCTGGATCTCCATCCCGAAGCGCACGTCGGGCCGGTCGGTGCCGTAGCGGCGCACGGCCTCGGCGTGGGACATGCGCGGGAACGGCAGCTCGAGCTCGACGCCGGCGGCCGCGAACGACGCGTGCAGCACGCGCTCGATCAGCTCCTGCAGCTCGGGGGGCTCGACGAACGAGGCCTCGACGTCGAGCTGGGTGAACTCGGGCTGGCGATCGGCGCGCAGGTCCTCGTCGCGGAAGCAGCGCACGATCTGGTAGTAGCCCTCCAGCCCGCCCACCATGAGGAGCTGCTTGAAGAGCTGGGGGCTCTGCGGCAGCGCGTACCAGGAGCCGGGCTGCAGGCGGCTCGGCACCAGGAAGTCGCGCGCGCCCTCGGGGGTCGAGCGGGTGAGGACGGGCGTCTCCACCTCCAGGAAGCCCTCGGCGTCGAGCGCCCGCCGCATCGCGGCGGCCACCCGCGCGCGCAGCTCGAGCGCCCGCAGGCGGCGCGGGCGGCGCAGGTCGAGGTAGCGGTAGGTCAGGCGCAGCTCCTCCGAGGCCTCCTGGCCCTCGTCCTCCACCGAGAAGGGCAGCGGGTCGGCCTCCGACAGGATCTCGAGCTCGTCCACGCGCAGCTCGACCTCGCCGGTGGCGAGCGCCGGGTTGACCGTCTCGGGCGAGCGGCGCACGACCGTCACCGGCGGCGCTGACGACGTCCTCGTGGCTCAGACCGGGCCCGAAGGCGTCGGCGAGCGTCGGCGCCGAAGCACGAGCTGAAGGATTCCGGACCGGTCGCGAAGGTCGATGAAGACCACGCCGCCGTGGTCGCGCCGGCGGTGGACCCACCCGGCCACCCGGATGTCCTGATCGACGGCCCCGGCGGCGCCCGCGCAGGAATGGGTGCGGTAGCGCGGCGAGCCGATCACGACGCCGCCCGACGAGTCGCCGCGCCGCCGAGAGCGCGGGAACGACGAGGAGGGCTCATCGGGTCAGCGCCTCGACCAGGCCGTCGAGCGGCACCTCGCGCTGCTCCCCGCTCTCCATGTCCCTCACGGTGGCGACCCCCGCCTCGTGCTCGCGCGGCCCCAGGATCACCGCGCGTCGCGCGCCCAGGCCGGCGGCGTGGCGCATCATGCCCTTCATGCTCCTGCCGCGCAGGTCCCACTCGCAGCGCAGCCCCGCCGCCCGCAGGCGCTCGACCAGCGCCAGCCCCTCGAGGCGCAGCGCGGCGTCGGGCACGGCGAGGTAGCAGTCGAGCGCGGCGGGCTCCTCCCCGCCCTCGCCCTGGATCGCCAGCACGATCCGCTCGACCCCGGCCCCGAAGCCGATGCCCGGGGTCGGGGGCCCGCCCAGGGCCTCCACCAGGCCGTCGTAGCGGCCGCCGCCCCCGACCGCGCTCTGGGCGCCGAGGCGGTCGCTGGTGAACTCGAAGACGGTCATCGTGTAGTAGTCGAACCCGCGCACGAGCGCCGGGTCCTCCTCGTAGGCGATCCCCAGGCGGTCGAGCGCGCCGAGCACCGCGGCGTGGTGCGCGCGCGCCGCGGGCGACAGGTGGTCGAGCAGCGTCGGCGCGCCGCGCATGACCTCCGCCACGCGCGGGTCCCTGGTGTCGAACAGGCGCAGCGGGTTGTCGCGCATCCGGGCCAGGGCGTCCTCGTCGAGGGCGTCGCGGTGGCCCTCGAGGTAGTCGACCAGCAGGGCCCGGTGGGGGCCCCGGCTCTCGGCGTCGCCCATGCTGCCGATCCGCAGCCGCAGGCCGGGGACCTCGAGCCGGCGCAGGATGCCGTCGAGCAGCGCGACGACCTCGGCGTCGAGCAGGGGGTCGGCGCTGCCGATCGCCTCGGCCCCGAACTGCCAGTGCTCGCGGTAGCGGCCCGACTGGGGCGCCTCGTAGCGGAACATGGGCGCCAGGTACCAGAGCTTCACGGGGAGCGGCAGCTTGTGCATGCCGTGCTCGACGAAGGCCCTCACGACGGGCGCGGTGCCCTCCGGGCGCAGGGTGAGGGAGCGGCCGCCGCGGTCCTCGAAGGTGTACATCTCCTTGCGCACGACGTCGGTGCTGGTGCCGACCCCGCGCACGAAGACCTCGGTCTCCTCGAACGTGGGCGTCACGATGGCGCCGTAGCCGTAGCGCGCGAACGCCTCGCGGGCCGCGTCGATCACCCGCTCGCGCACGCGCGCCTCGGCGGGCAGCACGTCGCGCGTCCCGCGCGGGGCCGCCGCGCGGCGCGCCCGCTCGCTCACCGGCGCGACTGCCCGGCCCGCTTCTCCTCCCACTTGCGCATCTGGCGCTTGTAGCGGAAGCGGTCGAGGAAGATGCCGATGGGGATCATGAGCCCGAAGGCGAGCACGGTCACGACGAAGGCGCCGCCCGGGCTCGAGCCGACGATGTAGACCAGGTACGGGTAGAAGAGCGCCGCCACGATGCCGGCGCGCAGCAGCACCCCGCGCATCGACGGCGGCGCCGGCTCGCCCGGCTTGAGCTTGGGCCCCGAGGCCTTGGGCGCCTGCCCCGAGGCCTCGAGCGCGACGCGCTTGGGGTTGTGCACGGGCGGCGGCCCGGCGCTCTTGCGCTTCTTGCGCTTGGCCACGCCGTCAGGCCCGGGCGGGGGCGCCCCGGCGCAGGCCGGGGGCCTTGAGCTCGAGGATCTGGCCCGGCCGCAGCCCCCCGATCCGCAGGGCGGACGGGCTCGGCCCGCCGAGGGCCTCGCGCGGCACGAGCCCGACGAGCTCGGCGTCGCCGCTCTCCACCCCGAGGGCCTCGGCGGCGGAGCGCACGGCGGCGATGACGAGCGCCGGCGGCGCGGCGCGATGGTCCTCGATGTTCATCGACACCTGAGCCATCCCGGCCTCGGGCAGGTAGAGGCCGAGCGCGCGCACGCCCGGGGGCCCGCCCCCCGCCTCGCGCACGCGGGCGGCGATGGCGCGGGCCTCGGTCAGGGTCCCCTCGGGCAGCCAGACGTTGAGCGCGATCAGCGGCGGGCGCACGCCCACCAGCGCGGCGCCGGCCGTCGGGTGCAGGCGCGGGGGCCCGTGGTCGGGCACGAGCTCGCCGCTCTCGATCGCCCGGCCGAGCTCCTCCAGCCCACCGCGGCGGAAGTCGCGCGGCAGGGCCCGGGCCGGGTCGGTGGCCACGGCGCCGTAGAGGAAGACCGGCAGGTTGAGCTCGGCCCCGAGGCGCCCGGCGAGGCCGGTCGCGATCTCGCTGGCCAGGGGCACGTCGTCCTCGTCGAGCGCCACGACCGGCGCGACGTCGAGCGCGCCGACGCGCGGGTGGACCCCGCGGTGGCGGCGCAGGTCGATGCGGTCGACGCACTCGCCGGCCAGGGCCACCAGCGCGTCCTGGAGGGCGAGCGCCTCCCCCACGACGGTGAGGACGCTGCGGTCGTGGTCGGGGTCGGAGTGGACGTCGATCACCCGGGTCCCGGGCCCCCGGCATGCGTCCGCGAGAGCGGCGATGATGCCCGGGTCGCGGCCCTCGCTGACGTTGGGCACGGCGAGCGCAAGGGGCGACGCGGGCGAGGGCGGCAGGCCCTCGTCGAGGACCTGCGCCGATCCTTGTACGGCCATGCGGCCGCCGCTACCGTTCACCAGTAAATCACCTTGGCCATACTGCTCCGACTCCTCCGCTTCCTCGCCCCCTACAAGGGCAAGGTCGCGATCACCGCCCTCTGCGCCGCGGGGCTGATGGCGTGCTCCATCACCTTGCCATACCTGACCGGCCGGGTGATCGACGACGTGCTCGGGGCGGGTGACCGCGACGCGCTCGGGCCCCTGGTCGGGGCGGTCGTCCTGATCGCGGTGGCGCGGATGGGCCTGGGGGTGGTGCGCCGCTGGGTCTCCGGCCAGGTGAGCCTGGCGGTGGAGTACGACCTCCGGGCGCGCGTGTTCGCCCACCTGCAGCGGATGTCGTTCGCCTACTTCGACCGCATGCCGGTGGGCCAGCTCATGTCGCGGGCGACCAGCGACCTGCAGTCCGTGCGCTTCTTCCTGGGCTACGGGCTGATCTTCTTCTTCATGCAGGCGTTCACGCTGATCATCATCACGGCCATCCTGCTGGTGCTCGACTGGTCCCTGGCCCTGCTGGCGCTCGCGATGGGGCCGGCGCTGCTGGCGGTGGCCTGGCGCTACAGCCGCCGCTCCAACCCGGTGCTGATCGACGTCCAGCAGAAGATCGGCGAGGTCACCGAGATGGCCGAGGAGAGCGCCGCCGGCATCCGGGTGATCAAGGCATTCGGCCAGGAGTCGGACCGCGCCGAGCGCTTCGGGGCCACGGCGCGGCGGGCCTTCGACCGCAGCATGGACGCCGCCCACATCCGGGCGCTCTACCAGCCGCTGCTGGGCTTCCTGCCGATCGTGGGCCTCGGCGTCGTGCTGGTGTACGGCGGCATCCAGACCATCGACGGCGCCATGACCCTGGGCGAGTTCGTGGCCTTCTACCTGTACCTCACGATGCTGCTGGTGCCGTTCCGCTCGCTCGGCCTGCTCATCGGCCAGGCCCAGCGCGCCGTCGCCGGCGGCACCCGCATCTTCGAGGTGCTCGACGCCGAGCCGGACGTGCGCGACGAGCCGGACGCGGCCCCGATGCCCCCCGGCGACGGCGCGATCCGGCTCGAGGGCGTCTCCTTCGCCTACGACCCGGACGGGCCGCTGGTGCTCGAGGAGGTGGAGCTCGACATCCCCGCCGGCCGGGCCGTCGCGCTGATCGGGCCCACCGGGTCGGGCAAGACGACCCTCACCCAGCTCATCCCCCGCTACTACGACGCCACGTCGGGGCGGGTCGTCGTGGACGGCGCCGACGTCCGCGGCGTGCGGCTCGACGAGCTGCGGCGGGAGATCGGCGTCGTCTCCCAGGACCCGTTCCTGTTCTCCACCACCGTGCGCGAGAACATCGCCTACGGGCGCCCGGAGGCGACCGACGCGGAGGTGCGCCGGGCCGCCCGCCAGGCGCAGGCGGAGGAGTTCATCGAGGCGCTGCCCGAGGGCTTCGACACGGTGGTCGGCGAGCGGGGCTACACGCTCTCCGGCGGCCAGCGCCAGCGCGTGGCCATCGCGCGGGCGCTGATCACGGACCCGCGGATCCTGATCCTCGACGAGGCGACGGCGTCGGTGGACGCCTCCACCGAGCGCGAGATCCAGGCCGCGCTGGCGGCGGTCATGGACGGCCGCACGACGCTCGTGATCGCCCACCGCCTCTCGACGATCGCGCTCGCGGACGAGCTGGTGGTCCTGGAGGGCGGGCGGGTCGTCGCCCGGGGGACCCACGAGGAGCTCTACGAGGCGAGCGACGTGTACCGCGAGATCCACGACGGCGGCCTGGCCCGTCCCGAGCTGCTGGCGCGCGAGTCGTGACCACCCGCGCCGCCACGGGCCCGGCGCCGCGGCTGGGCGACCGCCCCGACGTGCTCCCCCAGCGCAAGCTGCGCCGCCTGCTGCCGTACTTCCGGCCCTACGCGGGCCGCGCGGTCGTGACCGTGCTCCTCATGCTCGTGGTGACCGGCGCCGGCCTGGCCATCCCCGCCCTGGCCCAGCTCGGCATCGACGACGGCATCGACGCCGGCGACAAGGCCATGCTGGTCCTGGCGGTGGGGCTGTTCGTGCTCGCCGGGCTGGTCGGGTGGCTGGCGGGCTACTACCAGAGCTACCTGTCGAGCTGGGTCGGCGAGCGGGTGCTCCTCGACCTCCGCACCGACACCTTCCGCCACCTGATGCGCCTGGAGCTGGGCTACCACGAGCGCACCCCGACGGGCCGCACCGTGAGCCGCCTGACGAGCGACATCGAGGCCCTCGAGCAGCTCGTCACGGACGGCGTCACCTCGCTGATCATCAACGGCCTCACGTTCTTCGGCGTCGTGGCGATCCTGTTCGCCTACGACGCCCAGCTCGCGCTGCTCACGTTCGTGATCTTCCCGGCCCTCGCCATCGGCACCGCGCTGTTCCGCGTGTACTCGACCCGCGCCTACCGCCGCACGCGCGAGCGCGTCGCCGAGGTGCTGGCGACGCTGCAGGAGACCCTCGCCGGCATCCGGGTCGTCCAGGGCTTCGGGCGCCAGGAGCCCTCAGAGCGCGTCTTCCGCCGGGTCAACGACGAGTACCGCGAGGCCAACATGTTGACCGTGCGGCTGTCGGGGGTCTACTTCCCCGGCGTCGAGCTGCTGGCCGGCATCGGCACGGCGATCATCCTCTACTTCGGCTCGACCCGGGTGCTCGACCAGGACCTGTCGGTCGGCGTGATGGTCGCCTTCGTGGGCTACCTGTCGAGCTTCTTCGACCCGATCCAGCAGCTCTCCCAGCTCTACAACACGTTCCAGTCGGCGATGGCGGCGCTGGAGAAGATCTTCGGCGTGCTCGACACCGAGCCGGAGCTGACCGACCCGCCCGGCTGCGCGCCCCTCCCGCTCATCGCGGGCCGGGTCGAGCTGCGGGGCGTCGGCTTCGGCTACGGCGCCGACCGCGTGGTGCACGACATCGACCTCCTGATCGAGCCCGGGGAGACGGTCGCGCTGGTGGGCTCGACGGGCGCGGGCAAGTCGACGCTGGCCAAGCTGATCGCGCGCTTCTACGACCCCCAGGAGGGCCAGGTCCTGATCGACGGCCACGACCTCCGCGACGTCTCGATCCGCTCGCTGCGCGACCAGCTCGCCATCGTCCCCCAGGAGGGGCACCTCTTCGCCGGCACGATCGCCGAGAACCTGGCCTTCGGCCGGCCGGAGGCGACCGACGACGACCTGCGCGCCGCGGCCGACGCCGTCGGCGCGACCGGGTTCATCGAGGCGCTGCCCGAGGGGTTCGGCACCACCATCAACGAGCGCGGCTCGGGCCTGTCGGCCGGCCAGCGCCAGCTCGTGTCCTTCGCGCGGGCGCTCGTCGCCGACCCCCGCCTCCTCATCCTCGACGAGGCGACCTCCTCCGTGGACCTGCGCGCCGAGCACCGCATCGACGAGGCCCTGCGCACGCTGCTCGCCGGCCGCACCGCGATCGTCATCGCGCACCGGCTCTCCACGATCCGCGACGCCGACCGCATCGTCGTGATGGAGGGCGGGCGCATCGTGGAGCAGGGCGGCCACGACGAGCTGATGGCCGCCGACGGGCGGTACGCGGAGCTCTACGGCGACTGGGCGGCGGCCGCCGAGGAGCCCGGCGCAGCGGCGTGAAGCGCCCCGGGGGCGTTTGGTACCATCGTCGGCGCCCGTCCGGTGGTGGGGGATCGTCTAGCGGTAGGACGCCGGGTTCTGGCCCCGGTAGCGGGGGTTCGAATCCTCCTCCCCCAGCTTCCACCGCTCCGGCGGGCGAGCAACGCGGCGCATTCGTCTAGGGGCCTAGGACGCCGCCCTCTCACGGCGGTAACACGGGTTCAAATCCCGTATGCGCTACTCAACGGATTCGCACGAAGGGCCTGCAAACGCAGGCCTTTTTCGTGCCCTCGGCACGTCGCCCCGAAGCGACGAAAGCGGTTCCTGCCGAAGTCGAGCTGTCAGCAGACGCGACCTACCAGATCGTCGGCGCGCCGCTCGCCCAGACCTCGGACGGGTGTCCTCCGAGCGCTCGCTGACGAGGCGCTGATCGGACGGCGATCGAACCGAGCCGGCTCGTCGACCGCCCCCCCCGATTCGTCGGCCTTCTCGCTGAATCCCGCGCGTCGCGCGGAATCGCGGCGGCGCATTGCAGCTAGCAGGAACCCGCAAGTAGCGCCAGCGGGGCGCTCGGATCACGGCTGGCCTCGATGCCGCCCGGACTCATCGACGCAATCGTCCCCCGCAATCGCAGCACTGAGACACGACCGCTCTCGAGAAAGGGACCGACTGAGATGAGCACCCCGACTACGAAGATCGGCTTCGTCGGCCTCGGACACATGGGCAGCAACATGGCGGCGCGCTACCTGGCCGCCGGATACCACGTCTTCGGCGAGGAGCGAAACCGCACGCACGCCCAACACCTCGTGGCGGAGGGGCTGCGCTGGTGCGACACGCCGCGCGGGGTGGCGGAGGCGGCCGACACCGTCTTCACGTCCCTCCCCGACGACGCCGTGCTCCAGGGGGTCGCGTCGGGGCCGGACGGGATCCTCGCAGGCCTCACCGCGGGCAAGACGTGGGTCAACGTCAGCACCGTCAGCCCAGGCGTGAGCCGGGAGCTGGCCGGGCTCGCTCGCGAGCGGGGAGCGGCGATGCTCGACGCGCCCGTGTCGGGGAGCGTCCCGCAGGTGCAATCCGGGACGCTGACGATCATGGTCGGCGGAGACGGGGACGCCTATCTCCGCGTCGAGCCGGTCCTGCGCGAGCTCGGCACGCCGACGCACATCGGTCCGAACGGCCAGGGCCTCGCGCTCAAGCTCGCGATCAACATCAGCCTCGCCGTCCAGATGCTCGCCTTCGCCGAGGGGCTCCTCCTGGCGGAGCGGGACGGCGTCGACCCGAAGATCGCCCTCGATGTGATGACGCAGAGCCCGATCGGCTCGCCGATGCTGAAGGCGCGCGCACCGCTCGTGCTCGACCTCCCCGAGGACGCCTGGTTCGACATCGGGCTGATGCACAAGGACATCCGGCTCGCGCTTGGGATGGCGGCCGAGCTCGAGGTCCAACTGCCGTCCGCCGAGGTCGCCGACACGGTGCTGGCCGGCGCTGAGGGGCTCGGCTACGGCCGGCGCGACCTCGCCGCGCTCTTCCAGGTCCTTGAGCGGTGGAACGACGGAGCGAGGCGTGAGCGCACGACGGTATCGGAGGAGCCGATCCCGCGCGGGGCTCCGGCCTGATCGGCTCGAGGACCGCGTCGAGGCGATGGCGGACGATCGGTGGAGAGCCCGCCGAGGCACGTCGCTGTTCGTCGCGCTCCCGTTCGGAGAGGCATGACTGCGGGAGGGGTGCCGGCGGCTCCGGGTAGGGGGCCGCTCGCGCTCCCTCCCACCCCGCGCGGCTCGGCCCCTGTTCCCGCTATCGGGTACTCGGGATTCAGGCCAGCCGGACCATCGGGTTCATGTTCGCCGTGAGGACGCCTGGGGCCGTGGGGGCGATGCTCGAGCGGCCGGTCACAGCTCGACTGGCAACCCCGCAAACGTCGGACGGAAGGGGACCCCCGATGGATACGCCGCGCGTGCACGACTTGCGTTTGATGGGCGGAGCCGAGCCCGGGAATGGACGGCTTCGCCTCACGGCCTGCTCGATGTGCCTTCGGGTGCAGCGCGGGTCCGAGTGGATCGCGCCGGACGAGGTGATTCGCCGGATGCGCACCTTCGAGCTGGACACGCCCAGGTTCGCTCCCGCGTTGTGCGAGCGCTGCTCCGAGGAGCTGCGCCTGCGCCGAGGGCCGGCTGAGGAGCCGCTCGCGGCATGACCGAGCCCGGGGGAGGGCGGGCGTCGCCGCCCGCCCCTCCGGCAACCGAGAGGAGAAACGTGATGCAGCAGACGCAACTCGCGACGACCGAGCTCGGCTCCACCGGGCTGGAGATCAGCCGGGTCGGCCTGGGCGCCTGGGCGATCGGGGGCAGCGGCTACGACTGGGGCTGGGGCCGGCAGGACGACGAGGACTCGATCGCCGCCATCCACCATGCGCTCGAGCTCGGCGTCAACTGGATCGACACGGCGGCGCAGTACGGCTTCGGGCATTCCGAGCAGGTCGTCGGCCGGGCGCTGGCCGGCCTCGACGAGCGCCCGTACGTGTTCACCAAGGCCGGCCAGCCCGAGGGGCCGGGGCGAACGACCGTCCAGAGCCTGCGCCGCGACTCGATCAGGCGCGAGCTGGAAGGGAGCCTTGAGCGCCTGGGGGCCGACGCGATCGACCTGTACCAGATCCATTGGCCCATCCCGGACGAGGAGATCGAGGAGGGCTGGTCGACCTTCGTCGAGTTGAGGGACGAGGGCTTGGTCCGCCACATCGGGGTCTCCAACTTCAGCGTGCCGCAGCTCCGCCGCGCGCAGGCGATCGCACCGGTCGAGACCCTGCAGCCGCAGTATTCGCTGATCGCCCGCGGCGTCGAGGACGAGATCCTCCCCTTCGCCGAGGGCGAGGGGATCGGGGTGATCGTCTACTCGCCGATGGGCTCCGGGATGCTGAGCGGGGGCATGACCCGCGCGCGGATCGAGCGCCTGCCGGACGATGACTGGCGCAAGCACGACGCGCGCTTTCGCGAGCCGCTCCTCTCCGAGCATCTCGCCCTCGTGGAGCGCCTCCGGGCGGTGGCCGGGCGCCACCACGCGACGCCCGGGGCCGTTGCCGTCGCCTGGACGCTCCGCAACGCGGCCGTCGACGGCGCGATCGTGGGCTTCCGCCGGCCGGACCAGGTCGACCCCATCCTCGCCGCGGCGAGTCTCGAGCTCAGCGACGAGGACGTCGGCGAGATCGAGGCGGGGCTCCGATGACGGCCTCGGGTCGTCGGTCGAAGCGAAAAACAGCGAGGGAGGGCTCATGGCGAGCGCACACAGGCGGTTCGGAAGTGACGAGACGGCGCCCGGAGTGGGGGCCACGTACCGGCAATCCGTGCGCCACCCGCTGGGCTTCAGGGTCCCGGCCGACTACCGGCTGACGGTGTTCGAGCGGCCACGCCGACTTGCGTTCGAGGTGTCATCGGGGGGGCCGCTTCGTCCCACCGGCACCTTCGAGCTCTCCGCCCCGACTCCGGCGGCGACCGACGTCCGCTACACGCTGGTCTATCGACCGCGGGGATGGATGACCCTGGCCACGCCGCTGATGCCACTCGTGCACCTGCTCTTCCGGTGGCAGACGTCATGGTTGAGGAACGCGAAGACGACGCTCGAGGCGCGGTCCCCGCAGCCTGCCGCCGGCTGAACACCGCTTGGTGGGCGTCGCGAACCGACGTGCAGCGGCGGTTCACTCGCGTGCGATCACGCCAAGAGTGCGCGGACGCGTGGGATGACCCGGGTGCCGTACAGCTCGATGTTGGTCATGAGTGCTTGATAGGAGAGACCCCCATGCCGTACTTCAGATCGAAGCGGGTCGCGCCGAGTCCCGCGGTGTTCGCCGCCGGCGACGTCCGCCACGGGTCGATGAAGCGAGTCGCGTCCGCAGTGGGCGAGGCGCGAGCGCCGTGAGCTCGGTCCACCGTGCGATCGGCGGGCTCTCGTGACGCAACCAGCTTCCGGGGGTGCGGTCGTGGGCAGCGTGCTCCTCGGAGCAGCGTCCGGCCTGCGCAGCCAGCTCGGCGTGGCGACCGTGGTGGCGCGCTCAGACCCCTCCCTGCCCCCGATGTTCAGGCAGCCGTGGACCAGGCGCCTCTTGGTGGCGGCGGCGGCCGGCGAGCTCGTCGTCGACAAGCTGCCGGCCACTCCCAGCAGGCTCGAGCCGCCGGGGTTGGTCGGCCGGCTGGCTCTGGGGGCGCTGGCCGCTGGCCTCTTCGCGCACACCCGGCACGTACCGTGGCTTCCGGCCGCCGCCATCGGAGCCTCGAGCGCGGCAGTCGCGGCCAAGCTCGGCCATGACGTGCGGGCGCGACTCGCCCACCATGCGCCGGACCCGGCCGTCGCCGTCGTCGAGGACGCCCTGGCACTCATGCTGGCAGCCGCGGGCGCCTCACGCTGATGAGCGCCAACGCCCTGTCGCGGTCGTCCAGCGGCCCCGCTGCCCGGACGGTGCCACCCCGAGGCTCTCCTATCGGCCCATCCTGAGGCTCGGTCCGTGGTCGAGGCCGCGCTTCATGCCCTGGCCCAGGTCGTGGCGAAGGCCGCGGTCGTATCCCGGCTCGGGGCGCCCCGCGTCCGGTCGCTCCAGCGGGTGCTCCCTCGACGGCGTGCAGACCGCCCACCAGGTGTACCTCCCCTGGATCACGATCGACGACGAAACCCACGCCCACGCCACCTGGGGCCCCCGTCGTATGAGTCGTCCTATGCTCGGCGTGGGTCTGGAGCACGTGACGCGAAGAAGCGCTCGACTGTGTCGAGCGGCTCGATGTTGCGTTGAGCGCGAGCGAGCATGAGGGCGCCCTCGAGCGCGGCCAGTAGCACCGTCGCGTGTGCTTCGGCTTCCGCCTGCGCCGCCCCAAACCTGGTGTAGGCGTCGGCGACTGGCGCTCGCCACCGTGCGAGCAACTCGCCGACATGGGTGCGGAGGCTGTCGTTCTCGGCCGCGTCGCAAATGGTCGCGGCCAGTGGGCAGCCCAAGGCGAAGTCGTGGTCGACGAGCAGGCGCCGCCATGGGGTCACGATCACGCTGATCGCTTCGGGGAACGTCTCGGCGTCGCTGAGCGGACGCTCGAGATCGTCGAGGAGGTCAACGAGCGCGACATCGATCGCTTCGGTCACGAGCTGCGTCTTACCGCCTGGGAAGAAGCGGCCGAGCGAGCCGCGGGGACCGCCGGAGTGGGCGACGACCTCGCGGAGTCCGGTGCCGTGGATGCCACGCTCACGGATGAGCGTCGCGGCACTCCGCACCATGCGCGCGCGAGCTGGAGATCGCCGGCGATCGGCGGCCGGGCCCTTCGTCTCGTTCTTCGCAGCCATGGCGGCAGGGTAGGGCATATGGATGACGACCGTCATCGCTTCTGTTAGGGTCGTCCCGACATTCCGATGACGACCGTCATCGAATGTCCCCCGAATCGGACAGGAGCGACAGGTGGCCGAGACGCGCTCGACAGGTCCTGATTCCATCGCACGCGAGCGCGCGGATATCGCAGCGACGGGCCGATCTCGATTGGCGAGAAGGCCGATTGGGACTGAAGGAGGAGACAGTCAGATGAGCACAGAGGCGGGTTCGCCGATCACTACCTACTTCCGGGTCTGCGACGGAGTGCGGGTGCGGTTCGCCGATACCAAGGCAGACTCGGACGTCACCGTTCTGCTGCTGGCGCCGTGGCCCGAGACCCTTTGGGCGTTCCGTCGCATCTGGGACCGCGTCTCGGCAGTCGGGCGGGTTGTCGCCATCGACCTGCCGGGGTTCGGCCACTCCGATGGTCGCCCGGAACTGATCGCCCCTGACGCCTCGGGAGCGTTCCTGGCCGGCCTGATCGACGAGTGGGGCCTGGGGGCTCCGCACGTCGTCGGCCCGGACATCGGCACGGCCGCAGCGCTCTTCCTTGCCGCGAGGGAGCCGGAGCGCGTTACGAGCTTGACGATCGGGGGCGGCGCGGTCCGCTTCCCGATCGACGCGGGCGGTGCGCTCAAGGACATCATCGAGGCGCCGAGTCTGGACGTCGTGCGCGGGCTTGATGCCAGGACCAACATCGGCTACGCGGTCGAGGCCGCCGCCGCGAGCGCCAGCGAGCCCGAAGTCCACGAGGACTATGTCAGCGCCTACGACCTCGGGCGCTTCGCGGAGTCCGCTCGCTTCGTGCGGCATTACCCCGAGCAGAACCCGGTCTTGCGCGACCTGCTGCCGACGATCGCCACGCCGACCCAGATCGTGGCCGGGCGCGACGATGACCTCGTGCCGTGGTCGAACAACCAGTACCTCCACGACCTCCTCCCCAACAGCGAGATCCACCCTCTCGACGCCGGTCACTTCGCGTGGGAGGAAGCGGCTGAGGAGTACGGCGGCCTGGTCGCCGACTGGGTCAGCGGCGGATATCGGCGCGTCGGCGCGAGCTGAGTGCCAGATCTCGCCGCAGTGCAACGAACCGGCCTGGAGGTCGCTGCCCTCTTGGTATCTGGTCGCGTAGACCGAGGCGATCAACCTTGACGGGATCGAGCCCGCACGTGGTCGTTCTGCCGGGCGGCGGATATGCGCGCACGCGACCCACGAAGGCGAGCCGATCGCGCGGTGGCTCAGAGGGTTGGGCGTCGCGGCCAGCGTGCTTCCTCTACCCGCTCGAGGTACGCCACCCTGCGCCGCTCGAGGCGCTGCGCGCCGAGATTCGCCGGCTGCGCGAGGGCGGCTCAACGCGGATAGGCGTCGTCGGGATTTTCGGCGGGCGGACATCTCGCCGGCCTCGCGGCGCTCGCCGAGGGCGCTGACGCGGGCGAAGCAGTCAACTTCGCCGTTCTCGGCTACGCGATCACCTCGATGGAGACCGAGACCTACCGGCCGGCGCGCCTGATCCTTCTCGGTGAGGACGCGACGCCGGAGCTGAGGCGGGCGACGTCACTCGACGCGTTGGTGACGCGCTCCTCGCCACCGTTCTTCCTCTGGCACACGGCCGAAGACGCCTACGTGCCGCCGGAACACACATACCGACTCGCAGCCTCGCTCGCCGCTCACGACGTTCCACATGCCGTGCATGTCTTCGCCCGCGGCCCACATAGCCTCGGCTTGGCAGACGGCGCGGGTGACGCCGCAGCGTGGACAGATCTGGCGGCCTCGTGGATCGGAGAACAGAGTCAACTCGCGGTCCGTCGCTGAAAGGAGCGTTCATGGCAGCCACAGACCAAGAAACGACGGCCGACCCGCCGACCGGCTACGCCGATGCCTCGATCAAACGAGTCACTGCCGAGAATGCGATCGAGTACGCGTACCGCGACCTCGGCGCCGGCGATGTGCCGCTCGTCCTGCTGCAGCACTTCCGCGGCAACCTCGACAACTGGGATCCCGCCCTCGTCGACGCCCTCGCCGCGGATCGACGGGTGGTCGACGTTCGACAACGTCGGCGTCGGGGCCACGACCGGCGCGACGCCGAACACCGTCGAAGCCATGGCCCACGACGCCATCGCGTTCATCGAGGCGCTGAGCCTGCAGCGGGTAGATCTGCTCGGCTTCTCGCTCGGCAGCTTCGTCGCGCAGGAGATCGCGCTCATCCGCCCCGACCTCCTGCGGCGCGTCGTGCTCGCCTCCTCCGCACCACAGGGTGCGGCCGGCATGCACGGCTGGGCACCGGAGGTGATTGGCGCGGTCGGCGCGCCGGAGACGAGCCCGCAGGGATATCTCTCCGTCTTCTTCGCACCCACCAGCACGAGCCGGGAAGCGGGGCAGCAGGCCGCCGGGCGCATCTTCGGGAGAACGAGCAACCGGGACGAACCAACGACATGGCAGACGCGCCAGGCGCAGTACGACGCCGTCTGCGCGTGGGGCATCCCCAATCACTCGCTGCTCGAGCGGGTCAGCGCGATCGACCTGCCGGTGTTCGTCGCCAACGGCGACAGCGACCCGATGATCCTTCCCCGCTACTCATACCTGCTGGCCGGGCTCCTGCCGAACGCACGGATCACGATCTACCCGGACTCGGCGCACGGCTTCCTCTTCCAGCACCACAGCCAGTTCGCCGCCGACGTGCACGCCTTCCTCGAGGAGCCCGACTGATGCCGATGATCGACGTCTACGCCGCTGCCGGAACCCTTCCCGATTCGCACGCTTGCCCGGGATCTCGCGGCGGCAGTCATGCGTTGGGAGCAGGTTCCCGAAGAGGCGAGGGTGGCTGAGGCACTGCCTGCGCGGGTGCCTCGCGCAGGCAGTGCTGTGATCGAGGAACGGCAAGCTGCCCGGGTGGGGGGGTCCACCCCCACGCGCCCCCGGCCCGGTGCGAGCGGATCCTCCCCCTCGCCGACTTCACCCCCAAGCCGAAGCTGTCGAGCGGCTACGAGTCCTGGTGCTGCCCGTGCCGGAACGAGAGCCTCCGCCCCTGGCGCGCCAAGCGAGGGGCCGCCGCTTGGCCGTCAGCTCGCGGACCTGAGCTCGGCGACGGCGGTCTGGATGAGCTCAGCCACCGGCGCCGGCTTGGACACGTAGATCGCGTGACTGCCCTCGGCCTCCACGACCGTCGCGCCCGCCCGCTTCGACATGAAGCGCTGGGCATCGGGCGGGATCATGCGGTCGGCGGTGGCGACCAGGTACCAGCTCGGCCGGGACTTCCAGGCCGGCTCGCTGATCTCGCCGGCCAGGGCGCCGACCCCCCACGGCACCTGGGAGTCGGCCATGAAGGCGGCGTGCTCCGGCCTCCACGTCGGCGGCGAATGAGGCGGGGAACTTCTCCTTGTCGAGGAACAGGAAGCCGTCCTGGGGCGGGAGGATCGGCGGCACGGGCGCCCCCGGCGGCGGATCCGCGATCAGCTTGTTGACCGACTCGCCCGCGTCGGGGGCGAAGGCGGCGATGTAGACGAGCCCGGCGACGTTCGGATCGGTGCCGGCCTCGGTGACCACGGCACCGCCGTAGGAGTGGCCGACCAGGACGACGGGGCAGCCGCGCCGGATCGACCGGCGCGCGTGAGCGGATCAGGGCCTGGATGGGCTCGGCCACGTCCCAGACGTTGACGTTCATCCCCGCGGCCACGCGCCCGTCGGCGACCCAGAACGCGATCAGCTCGCGCGAGGCGGGATCGCCGCGGAAGACGACCTGGTCGGATCCGCGCGCGAGCCCCGAGTACTCCATCCCGACGTCGTACTGGTCCGAGAAGAAGTACGGGATGCGGTCGTAGGGCTCCTCGCGGCCCAGCATGTTGCGGGCGGCGGCAGGCCCCTGGTTGAGCGCGTTGGCCCAGTGCTCCACGCGCACCCGCCGGCCGTAGAAGGGGTGCGTGGCGCTGGCGACGTCCCCGGCGGCGTAGACGTCCGGCGCGCTCGTGCGCAGGGTCGCGTCCACCAGCACCCCGTCCCCCACCGCCAGCCCCGCGGCCTCGGCCAGGGCCGTGCGCGGGGTGACGCCGACCCCGACGACCACCGCCGAGCAGTCGATCGTGCGGCCGTCGGCCAGCCGGACGCGCTCGACGCGGCCGGCGCCCTCGAAGGCCCCCAGGGTGACGCCGGTCAGGAGGTTGACCCCGCGCTCGCGGTGCAGATCGGCGTAGAGCCCGCCGACGACGGGCCCCAGGACGTTCTCGAGCGGGACCGCCAACCGCTCCAGGAGGGTCACGTCCATGCCGAGCTGTCGCGCCGAGGCGGCCACCTCCGAGCCGATCCAGCCGGCGCCGACCACGACGAGGCGGCCCCCGGTGCTCAGCGCGGCCCGGAGGCGGTCGCAGTCGGCGAGATCGCGCAGATAGTGGACGCCGTCCAGATCCGCCCCCGGTACCGCGAGCCGGCGCGGCTCGGCGCCGACCGCGAGCAACAGGCGGTCCCACGACAGGCGCTCCTGGCCGCTCAGGGTGACGGTGCGGTCGGCCGCGTCGATCGCCGTCGCCCGGGTCCCGGTGCGCAGCTCGATCGCCCGCTCGTCGTAGAAGCCGGCCTCATGCACGTGGACCGTGTCGCGGGCCACCCCGCCCCGCAGGTAGTCCTTTGAGAGCGGCGGGCGCTCGTAGGGGCGCTCGGGATCATCGCCCACCAGCACCAGGCGCCCGTCGTAACCCTCATCGCGCAGCGTCTCAGCCGCCTTGGCGCCGGCCAAGCTGGCGCCCACGATCACGATGGTCCTCGGAGTGGTCACGACCTCTCCTCCTCTGTCTAGGGTCGCCCGCGGGGGCCGCGGCGCCCGATCAGCTCGAAGAACTCCTGACGGGTGCGCGGGTCCTCGCGCAGGCGGCCGCGCAGCGCCGACGTGGTGGTCAGCGCCCCGGGCTGGCGCACCCCTCGCAGGCTCATGCACGTGTGGGTCGCCTCCATCACGACTCCGACCGCGCGCGGTCGAAGGGTCCGCTCGAGCCAGTCGGCGACCTCCGTGGTCAGCCGCTCCTGCACCTGAAGGCGCCGCGCGCGGTGCTCGACCAGGCGGGGCAGCTTCGAGAGCCCGACGATGCGCTCGCCGGGCAGGTAACCGACGTGGGCGACCCCGCTGAAGGGCAGAAGGTGGTGCTCGCACAGCGACGAGAAGGCGATGTCGGAAACGACCACCAGCTCGTCGTAGCCGCCGTCGTTCGGGAAGGTGGTCGCCCGGAAGGGCTCGGGGCGCAGGAGCTCCGCGAAGGTCGAGGCGACCCGCCGCGGCGTCTCCCGCAGCGCCTCGCTCCCGAGGTCGACACCAAGCGCCTCAAGCAGCTCGGCCACCGCCAGCTCGGCCCGCTCGCGGTCAACGCCCGGGCGGGCGTCCCGCAGCAACAGCCCGCCCGGGTGATTGCCGTTGGTGTGGCTCACGCGGGCCGGTGAACCTTCGGGATGGTCGGGATGGGGGTGCGGTCGAAGGGGCAGGCCCCTCGGACGACGCGGATTCCCTCGGCGATCATGGCGCTCTCCTTTGTCGGCTGCGAGCGGTTGTCGCTCGCTCGCCAGTTGCTAGGTGAGTGCCGGATCGGCAGGAGTTCTTACGAGCGCGCGAAGGCTCTCGTGATCCTCGCGGCATGCGGGGCACCCCGTGAGATGGGGCTGCATGCCGGGGATCGAGGCGTCGGCGTCATGGCCGGCGAGCTCCAGCTCGACGTAACGGTCGAGCGATGCGAAGCACTCCTCGCAGCCGATCTCCGGCCGGCCGGGCCCGAGGAGCCGCTCGAGCGCTTCTGCGATGTCCGGACGGTCCATCAGCGCGTCCTTTCCAACCAATCGGGGGCGATGCCGCTCCCGGTCAGGTCCGCGCGGAGCTTGCGCCGCGCGTCGTGCAGGGTCTTGTAGAGGGCGCCGCGCGTCGTGCCGAGCCGCTCGGCGAGCACGTCGATCGGCACGCCGTTCAGCGCGAGCGCGACGAGCACCTCCCGTTGATGCGGGGTCAGCACCTCGTCGATGGCTCGCGCGAATGGCGCCGAAGAACCTGCTCCTTGCTCCGCGTCCTCGTGCGGCGTGTGCTGCTCGCTCGCGAAACGCGCCCAGCCTTCGGGCTCCAAGGGGACCTCGCGGCCCTGCCAGGCGCGCCGGCGCAGCTTCACGGCCGCTTCGAGCAACGCGAACTTGTAGGCCCAGGTCGTGAAGCGGCTGGCGCCGCGGAAGTCGTCGAGGCGCCTGAGCACGCTCATCAGCGCGTCGTCGGCGGCCTGCATGGCGATGTCGTCGAGCTCGTTGCCGCGCAGGTGCGCCAGGGCGTCGCGGCGGCGATTCACCTCGAAGCGGGCGGCGCGCACGAGCAGCGCATGCAGGCGCCCCACGGCGTCGTCGTGGTCGGCGCCCTCACCGCGCAGATCGCGCAGCCAGCGCCGCGACTCGGGGTCGAGGCGAGCCATCATCGGGGGCTCCGCCACACGGCGCGACCGTACAGTCGGCGGCGCCCCGCCGACGATCGGACTGGCGACGCTCACGCCGCGTCCCGGGTCTCGTGGGCTCGCATGACCCATTGGTGTCCGCCCGGGCCGCGTTCTTACCCGCCGCCGCCACACGCTCTCCCGCTCTCGTTGACGGCGGGAGAGCGCGGGCCGCGACTCAGCGGAAGCGCTGAGGGAACTGGCCGATGATGCCGGCCGAGAGCATGTCGGCCATGCCCAGGATCTGGGCGTGGACCTTGTCGTAGGCTCGCACGTCCGCGCTCCACTCACCGGTGAGCCTGGCGACGGCCTCATCGGTGGTGAGCTTCAGGTGGTGGCGCATCATCCCGCGCATCTCAGCTCGGGGCCAGGCTGTCGGGTTGGCGCTCGAGAGGAAGCCGGCGATCTGATCGGCGTTGCGCGTCCAGCGCGCCTGCGCCTGCGCCAGGCCCGCTGTGTCACCGGCCTTGGCGGCGGTCAGCACGTCAACCGCGATCAGGATGTGCTGCCGGAGCAGGCCGGTCAGGCGCGTGCCCGCGGCCTTCCCGTAGAAGGGCGCGATCGCGTTGCCGATGTCCGCCTGGTTCCGCAGCAGCCTGGCCTCGCTGGTCGTGAGGCTCGGCAGCCCGGCGGCGAAATCGACGATGACCTGTCGCGTCCAGACGATGTGCTCCTCCCAGAGAGCGCGCATGTCCTGGCGCAGGGCCACCTCTCGCGCCGGCGCGGCGCTGTGGCTCTCGCCCACGGTGTGGGCGTCGGCGATCGCAGGCCCGCCTGCCGGGGGCACCGAGCGCGAGGAGCGCGCTCAGCGCCGCGGCCGCGAGCAGGGCCGGAAGCACGAGGAGGGCTCGCCGCCGTGCTCGTGGGTGGGATCTCATCGCTCAGCCCTGGGGATCGTCGGGGTGGGGCTGCGACCGGGCGGGCAGGCGACGTGCATGACGTCGATCCAGCCGTGGATGCCGGTGGTCTTCATCGTGTCCTCCTCGTGTTCGCTCATACCCACTTGGTGTGGCCCGCCCGGGCGTTCTTACGGGGGGCAGGGGGCGCCCGCACGGTAAGAAGGGCGAGGCGTCCGACACCGACACGACATGGAGGCACGGCGCGACTCACCGGCGGGCACCTCCTGGCCAGAGAGGTCGTCGCGTGGCGCCGCGAGCGCCTCGCTGCGGCAGGCTTCGCCGCCGGCCTGGCCCGAGACGCTGGCGCATGAGCGCCGCATGGACCTCCACGCCCTCATCGCGCTCACCGAGCGCGGCTGCCCGCCGGAGACGGCCGCCCGGATCCTGGCGCCCCTCGACACCGCTCCCGGTGAGCGCTGGTGACCACCGTCGCTGCTAGCCTCGGCGCATGAGCGGGCCCCTCTCTGAGGACCTTCTCCGCGTGCTCGGGCCCTCCGGACCCGACGTCGGGTGCGACGTGTGCTTCGACGAGCTCGACCGCTACGTCGAGCTCGAGCTCGCGGGGGCCGATGCCGAGGCGGCCGTGCCCGGCATGAGGGCCCATCTCGAGGGCTGCCCGGCCTGTGCCGAGGAGCACGCCAGCCTGCGTGCGCTCGTCGCGCAGGACGCGGCGAAGTAGAGCGTCCCCCGGCTCATACCGTCTGAGTGCGTCAGGGAGGTGCGATGCCCGATCAGTCGGCTCGGCTCGAGGTGGTGAGGCGGTACTGGGAGTACGCGGGGGCCGACGTGGACCGCGCTCCCGAGATCTACCACGACGACGCGGTGCTGGAGTTTCCGCAGTCGGGCGAGCGTTTCGAGGGCGTCGACAACTTCACGGAGTGGCGCCGTCAGTATCCGGCCGAGGTGCGCTACCGGGTCCGACGGATCACGGCCCGTGAGGACCTGGTCGTCGCCGAGGTCTCGGTCACCTACGACGGCCGTACGGAGATGTTCGGGGTTCAGCTGCTCGAGTTCCGAGACGACAAGGTGGCGCGCGAGCGGATCTACGTCATGGACGGCTGGGAGGCCCCCGAGTGGCGCGCCCCCTGGCGGGCTGACACTCCGGCAGACGCGCCCGGGTGACACGGGTCCTGACCACGATGTGACCGGCGCTCGAACGGGCTTTCGCCGTCGCTCGGCGCCGTCGTAGGATCGCGCCGCCCACCCCGAGGAGACGGAGGAGCGCAATGGACCACGCGGCCACGATGGAACGCGCCTACGAGCTGATCAACGCCGGCGACATCGACGGCTTCGGCGCGCTCCTCGCCGACGACTTCGTCGAGCACGAGGAGACGCCCGGCCTCGCGCCGACAAAGCAGGGGGTCATCGACTTCTTCACGATGTACACCGCGGCGTTCCCCGACCTGCGCATGACGCCGGAGGACGTCCTGTCCAGCGGCGACAAGGTCGTCGTCCGGGTGAAGGCGACCGGCACCCACGAGGGTGACTTCATGGGCGTGCCGGCGACCGGCAGGAGCATCGACGTCCAGCTCATCGACATCGTGCGCTTCGGCGACGACGGCCTCGCGCACGAGCACTGGGGCGTCTTCGACGCCATGACGATGATGCAGCAGCTCGGCGTCGTCCCGGCGGACGGCCCCGGGTAGCCGCCCGGCGCGGCCCTCAGCCGCCGCGCAGGGCGTCGAGCCGCGCCATGTCCTCCTCGCCGAGCGTCCAGTCGAGCACCTGGGCGTTCTCGACGATGCGCTCGCGGCTCCGGGACTTCGGGATCGTGGGGACCCCGTGCTGCAGGCACCAGCGCACCAGCACCTGGGCGGGGGACCGGCCGACGCGCCCGGCGATCTCCGCGATCGCCGGGTCGCGCAGCAGGCGGCCGTGCCCAAGTGGGCTGTAGGACTCCAGCACCACGCCGAGGTCCCGGTGGGCCCGCAGCTCGGAGGGCGACCAGACCTGCGGGTGCCACTCGACCTGGTTGACCATCGGCGGCACCTCCGCCCTCTCGACCGTCCGGCGGAGGAGGTCGGTGCCGTAGTTGGAGACGCCGATCGCGCGGGCGAGCCCGTCGGCGTGCAGGCGCTCGAGCTCCGGCCAGAGCGCCTCGGCGCCGCGACCGGGCCAGTGGATCAGGTAGAGGTCGACCCGGTCGAGCCCGAGCTTGCGGAGGCTGGTCTCGAGCTGGCGGCGCGCCTCGCCGCGGCCGGGGCGGAGCTTGGTCGCCACGAACACGTCGTCCCGCGGCAGCCCGCTCGCGCGCAGCCCCCGCCCGACGCCCTCCTCGTTGCCGTAGGCGGCGGCCGTGTCGACGTGCCGGTAGCCCGCCTCGAGCGCCCAGAGCACGGCCTGCTCGGTCTCCCCCGCCGGGACCCGCCACACGCCCAGCCCGAGCAGCGGCATCAGGGCGTCGTTGGACAGCCGGAGCGAGGGCGCTCCGGCCAGGAGCCCCTGGGGTGCCGATCCGCTGGTCATGGCTCGCCTCCGGTCGTCGGGTACCGGAACACGGTAGGCCTGTTGCCCCGGGCGCGCCCCACCAGGTAGACCATCGCCGTGCAGCTCGTCGACGGGGACAGGCTCGAGAGGGCCGACTGGACCACGGTGGCCCTCTGAGCACGGTCCGGCCCGGCTACGCGATCCGGGGCGGCGCCGCCGACGCCGACCGCCTGGGCCGGCAGGCGCGCGTGATGGCCGAGGGCGGCGGCGGACGATCAGCCCAGCCGGTTGTCCAGGTAGCACCACTTCCAGGCCTCGCCGGGCTCGATGCTGCGCATGACCGGGTGCTCGCACTCGGCGAAGTGCCCGGTCGCGTGCTTGCCGACCGACGAGTCGCAGCAGCCCACGTGTCCGCAGGTCAGGCACAGGCGCAGGTGCACCCAGGTGAGGCCGTCGCGGAGGCACTCCTCGCACCCGTCCGGCGTCCGGGGGGCCAGCCATGCGGGCGCCTCGCGCAGGTGCTCGCAGTCCCCGGCGCGGATCAGGGTCGGCCGCAGCTCGCGGTCGGTCATGGACTCCGCGTCCTCCACGGGGTCGAGCAGCGACTCCTCGAGGTCGACCGCCGTCATGGCCGCGCGCAGCACGACGTCGTCCACGTAGCCGGCGTCGCGGGCGTGGACGATGATGTCCCGCTCGGCGCCGAGCATCTCGAGGCGCAGGCGCCGGTAGGTGGCCGCGGGCGGCTCGACCTCGGCCTGGCTGCGACCGAGGCGCTCCCAGATGCCGTTGGCCCGGAGCTCGGCGCGCTCGCGGAGCTGGTGGATGACCTCCTCGGGGTCGCCGGGCGAGCGGACCTCCTCGAGCCTCGCCAACCCCGCCCGCGACGCCTTGCTGATGAGGGCGGCCGCCTGGAGGGCGTCCTCGGCCGCGCTCGGGGCCGGCAGGCGCAGGCGGGCGACGAGCCACGGGAGCGTCGTCCCCTGGATGAGCAGGGTCCCGGCCACGACCACGAAGGCCGCGAGCTGCAGGACCTCGCGCTGGGGGGTCTCCTCGGGCAGCAGGAAGGCGGCGGCCAGCGTCACGACGCCCCGCATGCCGGCCCACGACACGACCGCCCCCGCGGCCCAGCTCCACGCGTGCGCGCGCATCCGGGCCGTGCCGTGGTGGTAGATCCAGACCGACGGCCATCGTGTACGCGATCCGCACCAGGATGGTGACGACCAGGACCACGACGCAGATCAGCGCGATGCGCCCGACCCCGAGGTCCGAGTCGCCGACGGCCTCGAGGATGGGCCGGATCTGCAGGCCGATCAGCAGGAAGACGGCGTTCTCGAGCATGAACTGCACCGTGCTCCAGTTCGTCGTCTCGGCCAGCCGCGACGCCGCCGACTGGAGCGTGGGCGCCTTGTGCCCGAGCAGCAGGCCGGTCACGACCACGGCCACGACGCCCGACGCGCCGATGGCCTCGGCGGGCAGGAAGGCGACGAACGGCGCGGTGAACGACAGCGTGGTGTCGAGCACGGGGTCGGTGATGTGCTTCCGGATCGCGGCGAGCAGCGCGGTGGCGGCGAGGCCGACCACGAGCCCGCCCCCGGCCGCGAGGACGAAGTCCCACCCCACCTCGAGCGGCGTGACGCTCGAGGTGATCGCCGCCGTGGCCGCGGTCAGCGCGACCAGGGCCGTCGCGTCGTTGACCAGGCTCTCGCCCTCCAGGATGGTCGTGATGCGCCGCGGCAGGCCGATCCGGCGGCCGACGGCGGTCGCGGCGACCGCGTCCGGCGGCGCCACCACGGCGCCCAGCGCCAGCGCCGCCGCCAGCGAGACCGAGGGCACGACCCACCATGCGGCGAGCCCGACGACCACCGTCGTCACGGCGACCAGGCCCACGGCGAGGATGATCAGCGCCTCCCTGACGGCCGCGAAGTCGATGAGCGACGTGCGGATGGCCGCCGCGTACAGGAGCGGCGGCAGCAGGCCGAAGAGCACCAGGTCGGGGTCGAGCTCGAACGTCGGGACGCCGGGGATCAGCGACGCGACGACGCCGACGACGACCAGGACCAGCGGCGGGGACCATCCCAGGCGGCGCGAGGCGCCGGCGACGAACGCGACGGTCACGACGATGGCGAGGACGTAGAGGGCGGGCTCCACGCGGGCATGATGCCGCGACCGGACGCCGCCCGCCTCAGCCGCCGCGCGCGCCCTCCCGGACGAGCTCGGCGGAGGGTCGCGCGGCCCGCCCCGGCATCCAGGCGGCGGCCGTCACCAGCGCGGCCGCCGTGACGCCGGCGGCGGTCAGCATTCCGGCGCGGAAGCCGTGGGCCACCACCTCGGGGTCGGCGCCCGCGCTCGCCTCGCCCGCGGCGGCATGGCGGCCAGCACGCGCCGCTGACGCGTGTCGAGCGCGCGCCTCCCCGTCACGGTCGCGCACCGTATAGCCTCGGGGCCATGTGCCGAAACATCCGAACGCTCTACAACTTCGAGCCGCCGGCGACCCCGGACGAGGTCCACGCCGCCGCGCTCCAATACGTCCGCAAGGTGAGCGGGTTCACGAAGCCCTCGCGCGCCAACGCCGAGGCCTTCGAGAACGCGATCGAGGCCGTCGCGGCGATCACGCGGGACCTCCTGGGCGAGCTGACGACGTCGGCCGAGCCCAAGGACCGCGAGGTCGAGGCGGCCAAGGCCCGCGCCCGCTTCGAGCGCCGCCGGGCGGCCTGAGGGCCGTCTCACCGCGCGCGGCCCCGGCGCGGCTTGACGGGCCGTTCCGGGGCGCTCGTAGCGTCGGGCTCCTCGCGCCGGCTCCGCCGGCGCGGCGCTGACGCATGCTCAAGCCCAGGCCCATTCGCAACGTTGACGCCGGCGACCTCATCGAGATGATGCTGGTGGTCGCCGTCGCGACCATCATCGTCATCCGGGTCATCCTGGAGCTGATGGGCTACCCCAAGCTCGGCAGCGGCGGCCTCCACATCGCCCACGTGCTCTACGGCGGGCTGATGATGTTCGGCGCCCTGATCCTGGTCTTCGCCTTCCTCAACATGGCGGTGCGCTGGTTCGCGGCGTTCGTCGGCGGCGTCGGCTTCGGGTTCTTCATCGACGAGGTCGGCAAGTTCATCACCAACGACGTGGACTACTTCTTCGCGCCGGCGTTCAGCGTGATGTACGTCGTCTTCATCGTCCTCTTCCTGGTGGCGTACGCCATCAAGCGCGCGCGCCTGCGCGCCCACGACGCGCTCGCGAACGCGCTCAGCCTGCTGCGCGAGGAGCGCGACGGGGCCCTCGACGCCGAGACCAGGCGCGAGATCCTCAGCCTGCTGGGCCAGGCGAACCCGGCCGACCCGCTCGTGCCGATCCTGCGCGAGCGCGTGCGCGACGCGCCGACGATCGAGCGCCGCAACCTCACGCCCGTACGCCTTCGTGAAGACCCGCGTCGCGGCGTGGTACCAGGGCATCGCCGGGCGGCGCTGGTTCACGGCGACCCTGATCACCGTGATGGTGCTGGGCCTGCTGGCCAACCTCGCCACGTTCGCGACGCCGGTCCTCGGGTGGGCGATGGACGAGAACGGGGTCGACAACGACAGCCACGACTTCGTGGCGTGGTTCCAGGGCGGCGCGGCCGCCGCCACCGCCGCGTTCATCCTCGCCGGCCTGATCGTGTGGCGCCGGTCGCGCCTGAACGCGTACCGGTGCTTCAAGTTCTCGGTCCTGGTCGCCCTGCTGATCGGCCAGGTCTTCGCGTTCTACTACGACCAGCTGTCGGCCATGATCGGGACGATCTGGCTCCTCCTGCTCTACGCGGTCCTCAGCTACGTGATCTCCCGGGAGGAGGCGCAGGAGCGCGAGGGCGTCGCCCCGGAGCCGATGGTCGCCCCGGTCGCCGGCGTCGCCCCCAAGGTGACCTGAGCGGCGACGGGACGGTACGGTCGGTCGGGCACGGCGTCCCGGCCGGAGCGGACATGGCAACACGGGGGCAGAGCGCGAGCTCACCGAGGTCGGCGACCTCGTGGTCCTCCCTGCGGGCCGTCTACCGGCTCGGCGAGCCCGGCGAGGAGCGCGAGGTCGAGGTCGGGCGCCGTCCTCATCGGCCGCTTCCCCGTGACGAACGCGCAGGCTGGCGGCCTTCGCCGACGACGCGGGCACGGCCCTCCGCGACGCCGGCCTCGGAGCGCGGCTGGCCGCGCCGCCACCTCGCCGACCACCCGGCGACGGGCGTCGACCTACGACGAGGCGCGTCGCGTTCTGCGGCTGGGCCGCGGCGCGCGTCCGGGCGGCGGGTGCGCCTGCCCACGGGCGCCGAGTGGGAGGCCGCCGCGCGCGGCGACGACGGCCGGCCCTGGCCCTGGGGCGACGTCTTCGACCCCGACCGCTGCGCCTGCGCCGAGGGCAACGCGTGGACGACCGCCCCCGTCGACGCGCACCCGGCCGGCGCCTCGCCCTGCGGCGCCGAGCAGCTCGCGGGCAACGTCTGGGAATGGGTGGGCGACCCGCCCGACGAGGACGGCTGGCGCCGGGTGCGCGGCGGCTGCCACCTCGACCACGCCTGGGGCGTCAGGGCGAGCCGCAGCCTGCCGGCCGACCCCGCTGCGCGCCACCCACACCACCGGCTTCCGCATCGCACTGGACATCGACGAGGAGGTGCCATGACCGCCCGCGAACGGGTGATCGACGCCCTGCGCGACGTCTACGACCCCTGCTGTGCCGACCGGGGGATCAGCGTCGTGGACATGGGCCTGGTGGAGGACGTGCGGGTGGACGGCTCGCACGTGCAGGTTGACATCGTGCTCACGACCGGCTGGTGCCCCTTCGTCGCCTCGATGTCGGACATGATCCCCGACGCGCCTGCGGGACCTCGACGGGGTCGAGAGCGTCGACGTCGAGGTGGTCTGGGACCCGGTGTGGACGACCGAGCGGCTGTCGCCCTAGGCCCGCGAGAAGCTCTCGATGCCCATGGAGGAGCTGCTGCCCTACCGGGAGCGGCGCCTCGCCCACGCCCGCGAAGGAGGCTGAGCATGGCGACGACCGAGACCACCGCCGGAGCCGCGGGCGCGCGCGAGCGGAAGGTGCCGGCGTTCGTCTTCGACTGCGTCTGCCACATCTTCAACTTCGACAAGCGCAACGCCCTCGGCCCGCCCGGCGAGATGTTCGACGAGCACCTCTACGCATTCCACCAGTTCCTCACCAAGGCCGGCGAGCCCGTGCTCGGGCGCGACGAGTTCTTCAAGGAGTGGTCGGTCGACGAGATCTACGACATGGTCATCGAGGGCTCGGACACGGACATGATCGTGGCCCAGCCCCTGCCGCTGACCGACCTCTTCCACGACGGGCTCTCGCCCGTGGGAGAAGTGCGCCGAGATGGCGGCCAAGCACCCGGACCGGGCCGTGTTCTGGGGCTCGGTGAACCCGCTCGAGGGCAAGAAGGCGCTCGACCTGATGACGCGCCAGGTCGAGGACCACGGCGCAAAGGCGTTCAAGTTCTACAACGTCCGCTACGACTACGGTCAGCCCTTCCCGTGGCGCATGGACGACCCGCGCATCGCGTTCCCGGTCTTCGAGCACGCGCAGAAGCTCGGGGTGAACCTGATCGGCGTCCACAAGGGCGTGCCCGCTCGGGCCGCAGCCGATCGAGCACACGCGCACCTTCGACATGGACGGGGCGGCCGCCAACTTCCCCGACATCAACTTCGTGATCTTCCACGTCGGGCTGCCCTGGCTCGACGAGGTGCTGTGGCAGATCGTGCGCTTCCCGAACCTCTACGCGTCGATCGCCGCGACGGTGAACTTCATCTCGCGCCACCCGCGCGTCTTCGCCGAGACGCTCGGGAAGATGCTGTGGTGGTGCGGCGAGGACAAGATCATCTACGGCGGCGAGTCGCCGATCTGGCACCCGCAGTGGGCGCTCGAGGCGTTCTGGAACTTCGAGCTGCCGACCGACATCGTCGAGGACTACGGCTACCCGCCGCTCACCGAGCAGGCCAAGCGCAAGATCCTCGGCGGGCAACCTCGCGCGCCTGCACGGGATCGACCTCGAGGCCAAGGCGGCGGAGCTCGGCGCGCCGCTCTGAGGCAGGCAGGCCGCGGACCCCGGGCTGGTCGGATCTCACGCCCGGGGCCCCGCGGCCGTTCTCCAGGCATGACATCCACACTCACCACCCCACTGCTCTACGCCGTCGTCCCCTCCCCCGTCGGCCCGCTGCTCCTGAGCGGCGACGAGGACGCCCTGACGGGCCTCCGGTTCGCCGACGCGCCCTCGCCCGGGTCGCGATCGCACTGGCGGCGCGACGACGCGCGCTTCCGCGACGAGGCCGGCCAGCTCGCCGAGTACTTCGCCGGCGAGCGGACCGGCTTCGACATCCCCATGCGCCTCGAGGGAGCCGCCTTCGACCGGCGCGTCTGGGACGCGCTGCGCGCCATCCCCCACGGCACCACCACGACCTACGGGGCGCTGGCCGCGCTGATCGGCCAGCCCGGCCAGGCGCGCGCCGTCGGCTCCGCCAACGCCCGCAACCCGGTCTCGATCGTGGTGCCGTGCCACCGGGTGATCGGCGCCGGAGGAAAGCTCGTCGGCTATGGCGGCGGCCTGGAGCGCAAGCGCGCCCTGCTCGCCCACGAGGGGGCCATACTGGTCTAGCCGTCGACCGGCGCGTGTCATCGCCGCCCGTTGGGGGAACACACCCGGTGGCAAACGAGGCAAGCGGGGTGGCACATGGAGATCGTCCTCATCGTCCTGGTGATCCTGGTGGTGCTGGCGGTCGTCGGAGTCGTGGTGCAGCGCCGCCGCCGCTCGGGCGGGGTCGTGGCGACGCGCGGCCGCCGCAAGCGGTCATGAGCGTCCTCATGCGGGCCCGCGAGATCGGCGGGCGGCCGGTCGTGACGCTCGACACCGCCGAGGACGTCGCTGAGGTGAAGGACGTGCTGTTCTCGTACGCCTCGACCTCGGTCGTCGGCTTCACCCTCAACAAGCGCGGCTTCCTCGGCTCGCCGATGAAGGAGCACCTGCCGTGGTCGCGGGTCTCGGCGCTCGGGCGCGACGCCGTGATGATCGAGAGCCGGGCCGAGCTCGGCGCCGGCGACGCGGCCATGGAGGACGCGGCGGCGTCCGGCGAGCGCGACGTCATCGGGGCGACGGTGATGACCGACGGCGGGACGCGGCTCGGCAGCGTGGAGGACGTGATCGTGAAGGTCGGCGACGGCACCGCCCGCGTGGTGGGTTTCGAGGTCCACGGGCCGCAGGTCGAACGCGACCGCGCCGCAGCCACCCTGCTGCTCCCGGTCGACGACACGCTGGCCGTGTCGGGCGAGACGCTGATGGTGCCGGCCGCCGCCGAGGAGTTCGTGCGCGACGACCTGTCGGGCTTCGGGAGCGCGGTCGACGAGTTCCGCCGGCGTCTCGGGTCGGGACGATGAGGCTGAGCGAAGCAGACGGCCGGCCGGTGATCAGCCGCTCGAGCGCGGAGACCCTGGGCGAGCTGAAGCACGTGGTCGTGGACGTCGCCGACCGGCGCATCGCCGCTCTGCACGTGGCCGGCCGCAGGCGCAACGCGCGGATGGTCGACTGGTCGTCGATCGTGGGCTTCGGCCCGGACGGCATCGTCGTGGAGGACGAGGCGGCGAGCCGTCCCCCGGCGACCGACGCCGAGGGGGCGGTCGCCTCCGGCAAGCTCGACCTCGACGGGCGGCTGGTGCTGAGCGACGGCGGCGACTCGCTCGGGGTCCTGACCGACGTCGTCTTCGACGAGGGCACCGGCCGCCTGGAGGCGCTGGCGACCGGCGACGTCGAGCACGACGCCGACCGCCTGCGGGCGATCGGGCCCTACTGCGTCATCGTGACGGCGGCCCCGGAGGCCTCAGCCGAGCTATGAGGGCCAGCTCAGGACGCCGGCCCACAGCAGGAGGGCGACGGCGGCGACGGCGATGAGCAGGACGGCCAGCACCCACCGCCACCGGGACGACCGGGTGCCGACCCCTCGCGCCGTGGCGCGGGTCGCGGGCACGTGCACGGTCCGAGGGCGCACGGCCCCGACGGCGCCCTCGGACGGGAGCGTGCGCTCGGGCCCCTCGACCTGCACGCCCAGGTGGGCGGCGTAGGCCCGCACGAAGCCGTTGACGTAGGCGGGGTCGGGGAGCGACTCGAAGCGGTCGTCCTCGATCGCCACGAGATAGCGCTCCCGGATGCGCGTGGCCGCGGCGCACTCGGAGAGGTCGAGGCCCTGCCGCATGCGGGCCTCGCGGAGGCGTGCCCCGATGGGACGATGATCGTCCACGGCGGCAGCCTACGCATCCGTCATGCTGTGCGACACGGGTGAGCGACGGCGACGACCACTACCGGGCGCTGGAAGTCGCCCCGCAGGCCACCACGCAGGAGATCCACGCCGCGTGGCGGTTCTTGCTGGTCGCCTTCCACCCGGACCGGTTCCGCGACCCCGGCCAGAGGCGGCGCGCCGAGGAGATCACCAAGCGCGCCAACGCCGCGTGGCAGGTCCTCGGCGATCCCGAGCGGCGCCGGCGGTACGACCGGGGCCGCCGGGACGGGCGCCGGGCCGTCGCCGCCCCGCCGCCCCCGGTGCAGCGCGAGCTGCCGTGCCCCTCCTGCGCCACGCGCAGCCGCGTCCCCGACGCCGGCGGCCGGGTGGTGCGGATGGCGTGCCCGGCCTGCCGCGAGGAGTTCTCAGCGATGATCGGCGCGCGCTGCGTGGGCCGCCCGATCCTCGAGAAGCGCTGGCTGGGCCTGCGCTATTCCGCAGTCTTCGCCGACCATGACGGGGACCGCACCAGCGTGAGCTTCCGGCACCTGCCGAAGGAGCTCGCGCTGTCGGAGGGCGAGACGATGTCGGTGGTCTTCCACCCGCGCCGGGCGCGCCCGGTCTACGCCATCGTCCACGGCGAGGATCTCGACGTCGGCTGGAGGGTGGGCTAGGACGCCTCCGGTTCCGGCGGCCCGGTCAGGCGCGTCTCGAAGAACGCCTTGATCGCCTCCCGGCCGCCCCCGGTCGCCGCCTCGGCGAACCGGGCCGCCAGCGCCGACGGCGCGCGCTCGTCGTGGCGCACCACCTCCGCGTCGAGGGCGTGCCAGCCGATCTCCGCGAGCTCGATCTCGATCCTCACCTGGCGGGCGGTCGGGAAGTCGGTGCCGGCCAGCAGCACGCCGCCCTCGCTGAGGTTCACGCTCTGCGCCTCGACCACCGCGCCGTCGACGATCACGCGGGCCGGCAGCTCGGCCGGCGCGCGCGCGTGGGCGCGCCGCTCGTCCTGCGGGGCCGGATCGCCCATCTCCCCCTCCCTCCGTCCGCCCTCCGGCCCCGCAACCCTACCGATCGAGCGGAAGCCCCCGCTCGTAGATGATCCGGTCGGCCCCGGGGCCGAGGTACCCGGGCGCCGGCGTGCCGACGAAGCCCAGGCGCTCGTGAAAGCGCCGCGACGCCGCCCGGTCGGGCGCCGCGAGGGCGCGCACCCGGCGGCAGCCGCGCTGGACGGCCCGGTCGCAGAACTCGCGGTAGAGGCGCTCGCCGGCGCCGGCGCCCCGCCACGCGGGCGCGACGACGTGCATGTGGACGTAGGCGAGGTCCGGCTCGGCCTCGCTCACCAGCCCCAGCAGGAATCCGACGGGCTCGCCCGCGGCGTCCTCCAGCCACACGCCCGAGGGCCCGAGCTGCTCGAAGAAGAGCCGATGCATCACCAGCCCGACCGGGTGGCCGAACCAGTCGTCCACGACCGCCCGCGCCCGCGCGAAGTCCGAGCCCCGCAGCGCCCGCGCCCTCAGAGCGCGCGCGGCGTCGCTAGCCGTCCCCGTCCCGTCCCGGGGAGGAGCGTGCGACGTACTCCTCGACCAGCAGCAGGTTGGTGTCGCCGGCCCGGCGCACGACCTGGAGCAGCTCGGACATGGTCTTGACCTCCTCGACCTGCTCGGTCACGAACCACTGGAGGAAGACCTGTGTGGCGTGGTCGTTCTTCTCCCTCGCGAGATCCATCGCCGCGTCGATGTGGGCCGTGACCGAGTTCTCCCAGTCCAGGCTCAGGCCCACCGCCTCCTCGGCGCTCTCGAACGTCGCCTTGGGCGCGTTCAGGCTCGGGATCGCCACGGCCCCGCCCACGTCCTGGATGAAGGTCAGGAACTTCATCGCGTGATCGTGCTCCTCGGCGGCCTGGTTCGCGAAGAACCGGGTCAGCTCGGGCAGCCCCTCCGCGTCGAACCAGCTCGAGACCTCGAGGTACTGCAGGTGGGCCTCGAACTCGCGTCCCATCTGGGCGTTCAGGGCGTCGACGACGACGGTCTCGACGGGCATTCGCGGCTCCTCCGGACGACGGAGACGCCAGTCTAGCGACGCCCCCTCGGCCGGGGAGTGCAGGCGCCGGGGGCGGCAGCTAGGGTCCGCGCGTCCTCGCCGAAGGAGACCTCCCATGCCGCCCGTCCGCCGCCCGCTCGCGGGGATCGCCGCCCTCGGCGCCGCTGCGCTCATCGCCGGCTGCGGCGGGGGCTCCGACTCGTCGAGCGCCGACGACTTCCGGCAGGAGGCCGACGAGATCTGCGCCGACGCGAACTCGCGCCTCGACACGCTCACCGAGCCGACCTCCGGGGCCGCGGTGCTGCCCTTCCTCGAGGAGGGGCTGACGATCCAGGCCGAGGAGCTGGAGCGCATCCGGGCGCTCGACCCGCCGGACGACCTCCAGCCGGCCTTCGACGAGGCGACCGACCTCCTGCAGCAGCGCCAGGAGGCCATCCAGCAGGCGGCCGACCGCATCGAGGCGGGCGAGGACCCGGAGGCGGTCATCCAGGAGGCGAGCCCGGAGATCACGCGCCTGCGCGACGAGGCGCGGGCCAAGGCGAACGAGCTGGACCTCACGGTCTGCGGCGCCGACGACGACGGGGCGGCCACCGCGGGGACGGCGACCACGGCGCCCGCGACGACGGCCGGGACGGCGGGCGGCGGGGCGACGGAGACCGCGGCGACCGGGGCGGCCGCTCAGCTCGCCGCCGACCGCCAGCAGGCGATCACCGCGCTCACGGGGGTCCTCCAGGCCTTCTCGGGCGCGACCAGCGTCGAGGACCTCCAGGCGGCAGCTCCCGAGGCGCGAGCGAGCCTCGACGAGCTCGACGCGGCGCTCCAGAGCATCGAGGGCTACACCCTCGACAATGCCGCGCTCGAGCGCCAACGCCAGAGGCTGGCCGAGGCGGGAGGACAGGCGAGCGAGGTCCTGGGGAGGTTCGTCGATGCCGCCGAGTCGGGTGACCCCGAGTCGCTCCAGAGCCTGGTGCCTGAGCTGACGCAGGCCGCGTCGGAGCTCCAGCAGGCCGCGACCCCCTGAGGCCCGCGGGCTAGCGCCGGCGGCGGCCCGCCCGCCGGCGCGCGCGCTCGGAGCGCGTGGCGCCGACGATCGCGGCCGTCGCCAGGATCCCCCAGAAGACCCCGTACGTGAGCCCCCGCCACACCGGCTGGTTCAGCAGGAACACGTGCGCCGCCCAGAGCAGCAGCACCGCGAGGGGCGCGACGATCGCGACCTGGACGCCGACGTGGAGATCCTCCCAGCGCCGCAGCCAGGCGGGTGGCTCGGATCGCCGGGTCGTGCTCACCGGATCCAGGATACGCCGACCCGCTCGCCACTAGGATGGCCCCGTGCCGGGACGCTCGTCACCCGAGTGGGAGCTGTTCGCCGACTGGTCGGGCACCCTCGCCGACCTCGGGGGCACCGCCGGGCTGCTCGGCTGGGACCGCGAGACGGTGATGCCGCGGGCGGGCGCCGAGGGGCGGGCCCGGCAGCTCGGCACGCTCGCCGCCCTGCACCACCGCGAGCTCGTCCGCGCCGACGCCGGGGCGGCGATCGACGCCCTGCGGGAGGACGGCGAGCTCGACGACGACGCCCGCGCGATGCTGCGCCTCGCGCTGCGCGAGCGCGAGCGGGCGCTGCGGGTGCCCGAGGAGCTGGTGCGCGAGATCACCGAGGCCTGCTCGCGCTCCACCTCGGCGTGGATCGAGGCGCGAAAGGCCGACGACTTCGCGGCCTTCGCCGGGCCCCTGCGGCGCGTGGTCGAGCTCAAGCGCCGCCAGGCCGAGGCGATCGGCGTCGGCGACGAGCCCTACGACGCGCTCCTCGACGGGTTCGAGCCGGGCGCCCGGGCCGCCCAGCTCGAGCCCGTCTTCGCCGACCTGCGCGAGCGCCTGGCCCCGATCGTGGCCGCGGCCTCCGCGCGGGAGCCGGCCGAGCTGCCGCCGCGGGACTGGCCCGAGGACGTCCAGATGGCGCTCGCGCACGACATCGCGGCGCTGGTGGGGTTCGATGAGGCGGGCGGCGCCATCGCCCGCTCGGCCCACCCCTTCACGTCCTCGCCGCACGCCGGCGACGTGCGCTTCACGACCCGGCTCGACCGCGCGAGCCCGCTGAGCAACATCGGCGCGGTGATGCACGAGCTCGGCCACGCCCTCTACGAGCAGGGCCTGCCGGCCGACGTCAACCGCACGCCGCTGCACGACGCCCCCTCGCTGGGCGCCCACGAGTCGCAGTCGCGCTTCTGGGAGAACCAGATCGGCCACACGCTCGCGTTCTGGGCGGCGCTCGAGCCCGACCTGCGCCGCCGATTCCCCGAGGCCATGACCGGCCTCGACCCGGCGCTGATGCACCGCGCGGCCCGGGTCGTGCGGCCGTCGCTCATCCGCGTCGAGGCCGACGAGGTGACCTACAACCTCCACATCGTCCTGCGGTTCGAGATCGAGCTGGCGCTGATCCGCGGCGAGCTCGACGTCGACGACCTGCCCGGCGCCTTCGCCGACGGCATGGAGCGGCAGCTCGGCATCCGGCCGCCCAACGACGCCCTCGGCGTGATGCAGGACATCCACTGGGCGGACGGGCTCTTCGGCTACTTCCCCACCTACACGCTGGGCAACCTCTACGCCGCCCAGCTCGCCGAGGCCGCCGACGCCGAGCTGGGCGGCGTCGAGCGCACGGTGGAGGAGGGGCGGCTGGCCGACATCCTGGCCTTCATGCGGGACCGCGTGCACCGCCACGGCGCCCGGATGGAGACGCCCGACCTCATGCGCCGGGCCACCGGTCGCGAGCTGGGCTCCGACGCCCTGATCGCCCACCTGCAGCGCGCCTACGTGGCCGCGGCCTGACCGCCCTCCTCGGGCTCGGCGGCGAGCTCGGCGTCGACCCGGTCGGCCAGCTCCAGGTGCAGGTCGAGGAGCCCGCGCAGGAAGCCGTTGGCGATCAGCAGGTACTTGGCCCGGTGCGGCAGCGCGCGGGCGCTCTCCTCGGACTCCTCGATCCGCGCGAGCAGGTCGGCGACGTCCTCGCGCAGGGCGTCGAGGCTCGCGCGCGTGGGCGCCTCGCCGACCAGGTCGGCGATCAGCAGCCGGAGGAGGGCGTCGCTCTTGACCGGGGTGACGCGCGCCGGCGTCGCCGCGTACTCGCGGAGCGCCTCGAGGCCCTGCTCGGTGAGCGTGTACACCGTCCGCTCCCGGGTGACCCCGCGCTCGCGGCGCGCCTCCAGGTACCCGAGCCCGGCGAGCCGCTTCGGCTCGACGTAGTACTGGCTCTCGCCGGCCCAGTCGAGGATCCGGCCGCGTCGGGCCATGCGAAGCAGGTCGTGGGCCCCGGCGCCGCTGCGGCCCACCAGCCCCAGGATCTCGTACGAGAACAGGCTGAGCTCATCTCTTGACATGGCGTCGCTCCCCGACCTATAGCTACGAAACATAGCTTAGCGGAGGGACCGGACGTGAACCGCGCCATGACGGGAGAGGCCGAGCGGCAGGGGCGCATCTGGGGGGCGCGGGCCGCGGCCTGGGCCGAGGAGGAGGCGGCCGAGACGCCGAAGTTCGAGGCGGTGATCGCACGGGTGGGGCTCGCCTCCGGCCGGGCGGTCCTCGACGTCGGCTGCGGGTCGGGCGTCTTCCTGGCGCTGGCCGCGGGGCGCGGGGCGCGCGTCTCGGGGCTCGACGCCTCGGAGGCGCTGATCGCGGTCGCCCGCGGCCGCGTCCCCGATGCCGACCTGAGGATCGGGGACATGAGCCGCCTCCCCTTCGGCGACGACGCCTTCGACGTGGTCACCGGCTTCAACTCGTTCTTCCTCGCGCCGGACATGACGGCGGCCCTGCGCGAGGCGGGCCGCGTCGCGCGGCCGGGCGCGCCGGTCGTGGTCCAGGTCTGGGGGCGCCCGGAGCGCATCGACCTGACCCCGATGTTCGCGGCCCTCCGGGAGGTCCGCGGAGGCTCGCCGCCGACCGCGTCCGCCCCGCTCTCCCAGGCGGGCGTCCTGGAGGGGATCGCGAGGGAGGCGGGCCTGGTCCCCGAGGAGTCCTTCGATGTCGCCTTCGCGCTCGAGTACGCGGACGAGGCGACCCTCCTGCGGCGGATGCTGTCGCCGGGCCCCATCGCCGAGCTGATCGAGTCAGAGGGCGAGGAGGCGGTGGCGGCGGCGGTCCTGGAGGCCCTGGCGCCCTGCCGCGCCGCGGGCGGCGGCTACCGGGTGGCGACCGAGTGGCGCACGCTGATCGCCCGAGCCTGAGCGCGCCTCACGCCCGCGCGAGGAACATGAAGCGGCTCAGCGCGAAGAAGTAATCCGGGCCCATCGCGCGCAGGCCCTCGGCCCACGCGCTCGCCTCGGCCTCGGTGACCCCGCCCCGGCCGGGCACGAACCCCGCCACGATGCCGATCAGCCCGCCGCTGTAGGTGGTCGGGGCGTAGCCGACGTTCAGCAGCGGCACGATCGACCGGGCCTCGAGCGTGAACCCGGCCTCGCGCAGGAGCTGGGGGAGGCGGCGCGGGAGGTCGCGGTGGGCGAGGTGCTCGTCCCAGGCGGCCAGCACGCGGGCCATGAGGGCCTCGTCGGGGGCGCGCCAGACGATCGAGTCCCAGTCGGTGTCGAGCACGAGCAGGCGCCCGCCGGGGCGCAGCGCACGCCGCGCCTCGGCGAGGGCGGCGGCGATGTCGGCGACGTACTCGTAGACCTGTGTCGAGACGGCCAGGTCGACGGCCCCGTCGCCCACCGGCAGCGGGCCGGCGATGTCGGCCTCGGCGAGCTCGACGGGCGCCGACCCGGGGCCGCAGTCGCGGCGGGCCGCCATCGCCAGCATGCTCGGGCTGGCGTCGAGGCCGAGCACGTGGCCCCCGGGGCCGACGGCCCGCGCGAGCTCGCACGCGAGCAGCCCGGGCCCGCAGCCCAGGTCGAGGGCGCGCTCGCCGGGCCGCGGCGCGAGGGCGGCCATCACGATCCGCCGCTGCTCGACGACGTCGTCGGTGCCATAGACCGCCTCGACGGCGCGGGAGGCCTCCTCGTCGAACTCGAGCATCTCGCTCACGAGAGGCCTCCCCCGGGGCCGTCAGGCGGCCTTCGCGCTCCGCCCGGCCCTCCGCCGCGGCACCCGCGGTCGCGGCGCGGGCGCGAGCAGCTCCCTCGCGCGCATCGCCGAGCCGACGATACCGGCCTCGTTGCGGAGGCTCGCCGCCACCAACGGCGGCCGCACGTCAAGAAGCGGGATGAACTTGTCGCCGCGCTTGGAGACCCCGCCGCCCAGGATGACCAGGTCCGGCCAGATGAGCTGGTCGATCCGGTCGAGGTACTCGTTCAGCAGGGGCGCCCACTGGGCGATAGGAGAGTCCCTTGCGGTCGCGCGCGCCCGCCGAGGCCCGCCGCTCGGCGTCCTTGCCGCGGATCTCGATGTGCCCGAGCTCCAGGTTGGGCACGAGCGCCCCGTCGACGAACAGCGCCGACCCGATCCCCGTCCCGAGGGTCAGCATCAGCACCACCCCCGCGACGCCCTTGCCGGCGCCGAACCGCATCTCGGCGAGGCCGGCGGCGTCCGCGTCGTTGAGGACCACCACGGGGCGGCCGACCGCCTCGGAGAAGGCCTCGACCGCGTTGACGCCGATCCAGCTCTTGTGGATGTTGGCCGCCGCCATGGCCACCCCGCCCACGATCGGGCTCGGGAGGCCGACGCCCACCGGCCCCTCGTCGGGCCCGAGCTCGGCGATGAGGGCCGCTGTGGCCGACACGACCGCCTCCGGCGTGGCGGGCTGCGGGGTCGCGACCCGTATCCGGTCGCTCGTGAGGACGCCTCTGCGCGAGTCGACCGTCGCGCCCTTGATCCCGCTGCCGCCGATGTCGACGCCGATGAGCCCTCTCATGCCGCCTCGCTGTCGTAGGTGACCAGTGACAGGACGTCGTAGCCCTTCAGCCGCTCGCGCCCGGGCAGGAAGGTCAGCTCGACCACGAACGCGGCGCCCACCACGACCCCTCCGAGCCTCTCGACCAGGTTGCAGAGCGCCAGCGCCGTCCCCCCGGTGGCGAGCAGGTCGTCGTGCACCAGCACCTTCTGGCGGGGCCGGACGGCGTCCGCGTGCAGCTCGAGCGCGTCGGTACCGTACTCGAGCTCGTAGGCCTCGGCCACGGTCTCCGAGGGCAGCCTGCCGGGCTTGCGGGCCGCCGCGACCCCCACGCCGAGGGCCTGGGCGAGGGCGCCGCCCAGGATCAGGCCGCGCGCCTCGGGCGCGATGACCAGCTCGGGCTGGCGCTCGCGGCTCCAGGCCGCCATGCGGTCCACGCAGGCCGTGAGCCCGCCCGGGCTCTGAAAGAGGGGCATCAGGTCGTAGAAGAGGATCCCCGGGTGGGGGTGGTCGGGGATCTTCCGTATCGCGGCGTCGATGTCGAAGGCCCGGGTCGTCACGCGCTGACGATCTGGCGCAGCGCCGAGATGAGCATGAGGTGGCGCATGTGGGCGGCGAGCGCCGCCAGGCTCTCCAGGGCCTCCAGCGCCTCGCGCCGGCGGTCGGGGTTGCGCGAGCGCATGCCCACCGAGAGCAGCTGCTCCAGCAGGTCGGCCTCGCGGTCGGCGGCGACGCGGAAGATCCGCAGGTGCCGAGGCTCCACGCCGTACGAGGCCAGCTCCAGGGCGGTCCGCACGACCTCCCGGTCGGTGTCGTCGAACCCGTCGCCGCGGCCGCCGATGAGCTGGAACTCCTCGAGCGCCCGCACCAGGGCGACGTCGGCGCCGGTCGTGGCGATGATCTCCTCGGGCGCGTAGCGGCGGGTCGGCGCGGGCTCGGCGAGCTGGGCCCGCTTGAGCTGCTTGGCCTGGTTGGCGACGCTGAACGCGCCCGTCGTGGACGACTCCAGCTCCTGACGGATCACCCGCAGCGGGAGGAACTCGTCGCGCTGCAGGCGCAGGATGGTGCGCAGGCGCTCGACCTCCAGCGGGGAGTAGAGCCGGTACCCGCCGGGCGTCCGCTGCGGCGTGATGAGCTTCTGGTCCTCGAGGTAGCGGATCTTCGAGATCGAGATCGACGGGAAGTCGGCCCTGAGCAGGTCGCAGACCGCCCCGATCGTGAGGGCGCGGTCGGGGCGCCCGCCGGCGTCGCCGGGCGCGTCGTCGGGGATGAGGCGGGGCTCGGTCATCCCGCCAGGTAGGTCAGGCGGAACTTGCCGATCTGGAGCTCGTCGCCGTCCTCGAGGACCTCGTCGCTCTCGATGCGCCGGCGGTTGACGTAGGTGCCGTTGAGGCTCCCGAGGTCGCGCAGGGACGTGCCGTCGCCGCCGCGGAGGACCACCGCGTGGTTGCGCGACACGGTCACGTCGTCGAGGAACACGTCCGAGGTCGGCTCGCGGCCGATGGTCACGGTCTCGCGGTCGAGCGAGAAGATCGCGCCCGGCGGCCCTCCGGCGCGGACCGCCAGGGTCGGGCCGTCGATCGCCGGGCCGTGCCAGGCCCCGGTCTCGACCTCCTCGTCGCTGATCGCCAGCGGTCCGGTGATCTCGCCCGTGCCCTGGTTCTCGGCGATCAGAAGCGCGCCGCAGCGGCCGCAGTACTTGTGGGCGTCGCTGTTGTGGAACCCGCATTCGGGGCAGTACATCCTGACTCCCCCTCCCCTCGCCGGACCCGGCGCTTATTGGCCCTCGAGGCGGTCGAGGTCGGGAAGGCGCCCCGCCAGGATCTTGCTGAGCGCGTCCACGTCCACGACCGACAGCTCGCCCTCGTCGCGGCCGCGCAGGCGGCCGATCAGCTCGCTCTTGGCGAGCTCGATCCGGCCGTGCAGCAGGCGCCGTGCCTTCGAGACCTCACGCTCCTCCTCCGTGAGCTGGCGGATCAGCTTCTTCAGCTCGGCGTCCGTGAGCGTGCTGAGGTCGGGCTGGGCATCCATCGGGGCTCCTCGTGCGCGTACCGGGCCAGCATAGCGGCCGGCGGGGAACCCTCATGGGCGAGTCGAGGCCGTCCTCCCCGTCCGCAGGGCCGTCGCCGCCTCCCTCGAGTAGTTCAGGAGGGTCGCCACGGCCAGCGCGACCGAGACCCAGAACAGCACGTCGACCCAGGCCTGGTCCAGCAGGATCGCCGCGCCGGTGGCGAACATGGTCAGCGCCGACGAGACCTTCCCCGCCATGTCCACCCGCATCTCGATGCCGCGGCGCAGCAGCCAGGCGTAGGCCGCCACGATCCCGACCTCACGGACCATCAGGATCGCCGGCCCCGCCGGGTTCAGGCGGTCGAGCAGGATGACCCCGACGAGCCCGACCAGCACCAGGAGGCGGTCGGCGAGCGGATCGGCGATGCGGCCGAAGCGGCTCTCGGCGCCCAGGCGCCGCGCGAGGAGGCCGTCGAGGAAGTCGGTGGCGGCCACGACGCCGAAGATGACCGCCGCCGGCACCGAGGTCGGCCCCTCGGCGCGGATCAGCACGACCAGGAGCACCGGCAGGGCGGCCAGGCGGGCGATCGTGAGGGCGTTGGGCAGCCACGCCAGCCGGGACCTCTGCACGGCGCCATTCTGGGGGAATCGCCGCGGCGACGCCCGTTAACGGGTCTCTCACGCCCCCCCGCCTAGTGTCGACCGATGGCGCCCCGCGGGGCGCGCACCCGACCGACTGGAGGATCGACCATGCCCGGCACGCCCGGACGCCTGTCCCCCGATCGCTTCGGCTTCTCGATGCCGGTCACCGACCCGCCCTTCGACAAGCCGCCCTACTACTACCGCGGCATCGAGGTCATGGGCTTCGCCTACGAGACCGACGACGACGCGGCCGCGGCGATCGTGCCCGAGGGCCTCACGATCGCCCACTCGCCGGCAATCGCCCAGCTCATCTTCACGAACTTCCACTTCTCGACCCTGGGGGCCTACACCGAGGCCATCCTCGGGGTCAGCTGCCTCTGGGAGGGCGAGCCGGTGACCTACTGCGCGAACCTCCTGGTCACCAACGAGGTCGGCCTCATCGGCGGCCGCGAGCCCTACGGCTTCCCCAAGCTCTTCGGCGTGGTCGAGTGGGTGAAGGAGCACGAGATCATCAGCGCCTACGCCGAGCGGCCGGCGGGCAAGCGGATCTGCACGGGGGTCCTGCGCCCGCGGGACATCCTGTCGCCGGAGGACGTCGCCAGCCCGCCCCTGGTCACCCTGAAGGTGATCCCGAGCCCCGAGGAGGGCGCGCCGCCCGAGGTGGCCGAGCTGGTGCTGACGCCACTCACGTTCGAGCTCATCGTCGGGCTCGGACGGGCGCGGCGAGGGCTTCTCGGGCCCGGGCAACGTGACCTTCGACTCCCCGTCGGCGGTCAACCCGTGGCACCGCATGCCCGTGCGCCGCATGGTCGCCGCGAGCTGGGGCCGCTACAACTTCGTGCTCCCGTACGGGCGCGTCATCAAGCGGTACGACGTCGCCGGGCGGCCGAGCCCGTGGAGCCGCCCGCGGTCGTCGCAGGCGCCTGAGCGCATCCGAGGGGCACGAGCGTGCAGGGGCAGGCGACGGCCCGCCCCTGCGCCCACGACGAGCAGACGAGGCGTTCGGCCCTGAGCCGCCGCTGCGCGACGGCGGATCCACGCCAACCGTCGCGACTCGATGCCACAGATCTTGTTGCCAACCGGCCAGGCGACGCGGTCTACTGCGCTATCGCTTTGAGGCCGCCCCGCCTCTCATTCGGGATCAACGACGCAAGGGAGTGCTGAGATGAAGACCGGACTGAGACGTCATCTAACGCCCGGGAACGCCGTGGCCATGGCCGCGCTCGTGGTGGCCCTCGGGGGCACCGCGGTGGCCCAGGTCGCCATCCCCAATGGCGCCGTCACGACCACGACGCTCGCAAACGGGTCGGTCACGACCCCGAAGATTCGCAATGCGGCGGTCACGTCGGCCAAGATCGCCAGCGGCGCCGTCAACACGAACAAGATCGCCGTCGGTGCAGTCCAGGCCGAGAAGATCGCCAACTCCGCCGTCAAGAGCGGGAAGATCCAAAACTCCGCCGTCACGTCGGCCAAGGTCGCGGACGGGAGCCTCACCTCGTCGGACTTCGTGCCGGGAGTGCTCGGGGGCCTCAGCGCTTCCAAGGTGAGCGTGGTGAGGGATGCGGTCAGTCTGGCTCCGGGCGCGCCTGCCCAGGCCGGGACCGCGACCTGCCCCGCCGGCCAGCTGGCGATCTCGGGGGGGTACATCGCCACGACGAGCACTCAGGTCCATTCGACCGGACCCACGTCGAACGGGCAGGGCTGGTCGGTCACGGCCACGACAACGCTGGGGCCGGTGCCCCTCATCACCATGGCGGTGTGCGTGGCCCCGTAGCCGGTCCCCGGCGCTCAGCGCGCCACGAAACGGGCCGGCCGGATGCTGCCGGGTGCGGGTTCGTCCCGCACCCGGCGTCGCTCCGCTCGGGAGCCGCGCCGAGCGTGAGTCGGGGCGAGAGGATTCGAACCAGCGACCGCCCGGCCCCCAGCCGGGTGCGCTACCAGGCTGCGCCACGCCCCGAGGCTGGAGCCGAGCCCAGCCGACCATCTCGACCAGCTCGACCAGGTTGCCCACGCGGGTCGCGGGTGAAGAGCCGCTCGCGGCCGTGGATGCGGCTGCCGGCGTCGATGAGGGGGGCGCCGGCGGCCTCCAGGCGGCGCGTCGTGGCGGCGAGGTCGTCCACCTGGAGGCAGAAGTGGTGGCGCCGCGCAGGATCGGGCGGGATCTCGTTGGGGATGAAGTGCAGCTCGATGCCCGGATCGCGGGTCGCGAACCACACCCAGCCCTTGTCGGCGACCTCCGGCGGCACGGGCATCTCCGGGATGCCCAGCGTGCCGCCGTAGAAGGACCGCACGTCGTCCGCCCGGCCGGGCGGGAAGGTGACGCCGACGTGCTGGAGGCGGATCCCCGTCATCAGTCGCAGGCCTCCCAGAGGGCCAGGATCGCTGCCGCCGCGCCCTCGAGCGGCACGTCGCGCCGCTCGCGACCGCGCCTCACCTGGACCTCCACCGGGCCGTCGGGGAGCGTGCGGGCGCCCACCGTCACCCTGATGGGGCACCCGAGGAGCTCGGCCTCGACGAACTTCTCCCCCGGCTTCGTGTCGGCGCGGTCGTCGAGGAGGACCTCGAGGCCCAGCCCGGACAGCTCCTCGAGGAGGCGGTCGGCGAGATCGGCCTGTGGGCTCTCGGGCGCGCCGATCAGCACCATGTGGACGTCGAAGGGGGCGATCGCCCGGGGCCACACGATCCCGGCCTCGTCGTGGCTCTGCTCGATGGCGGCGGCGGCGATGCGGGCCGGGCCGATGCCGTAGGAGCCCATCACGATCGGGCGCTCCTGCCCCTCGGCGTCCAGGTAGGTGGCTCCGAGGGCCTCGGAGTAGCGGGTCCCCAGCTTGAAGATGTTGCCCACCTCGATGGCCGGCTCCATCACCAGCGTGGCGCCCGAGCCGGCGTGGGCCTCCCCGTCGAGCACCTCGCGGATGTCGGCGGTCTCGGCCTGGAAGTCGCGGCCCAGGACGACCCCGCTCAGGTGCTGGCCGTCGCGGTTCGCCCCCGTCACGTAGTGCCCCTGGGCGAGCGTCGTGTCGGCGACGACGCGGACGGGCGAGTCGTCCGGCAGGCCCACGGGGCCGAGCGACCCCGGGTCGGCGCCGAACCACTCGCGGATCTCCTCCGGGTGGGCGGCGCGGTGGGGGCCGACGAGCCGTGTCAGCTTCTTCTCGTGCAGCGCGTGCTCGCCGCGCACCAGCGCCAGCACGGGGCCGCCGTCGGCCACGACCACGACGCTCTTCGCCAGGCGCGCCGGCGGCAGCCCCGTGAGGGCCGCGAGCTCGTCGATCGTCCCGACGCCGGGGGTGTCGAACGCCTGCGGCGCCTCCGGCGTCTCGCCGAAGTCCGGCTCGCGCGCCACCGAGGCGGCCACCTCGACGTTCGCCGCATAGCCCCCGGCCGGGTCGCGCACGATCGTGTCCTCGCCCGCGGGGCTCGGCGCCATGAACTCGTGGGCGCCGGTGCCGCCCATCATCCCGGTGTCGCTCTCGACCATGTACCAGTGGAGCCCGCAGCGGTCCATGATCCGCGAGTAGGCCTCCGCGTGCGCGGCGTAGGACGCGTCGAGGCCGGCCTGGTCGCGGTCGAGCGAGTAGGAGTCCTTCATGGTGAACTCGCGCACGCGCAGCATGCCGCTCTTGGCGCGCGGCTCGTCGCGCAGCTTGGTCTGGATCTGGTACCAGGCCTGCGGCAGGTCGCGGTAGGAGCGGATCTCCCGGGCGGCGTGCCAGGTGATGATCTCCTCGTGGGTCATGCCGAGCACCATGGCGCGGCCCGCCCGGTCCTCCAGCTTGAACTGCTCGGCCAGCGGGTAGCGCCCGGTCGCCTCCCAGATCTCGGCCGGCTGGAGGATCGGCATCAGGAGCTCCTGGGCCCCGATCCGGTCCATCTCCTCGCGGATGATCGCCTCGACGCGGCGGATCGAGCGGAGGCCGAACGGCAGCAGCGTGTAGAGGCCCGCGGCGAGCTGGCGCACCAGGCCGGCGCGCACCATGAGGATGTGGCTGACCGCCTCGGCGTCGGCGGGCGCGTCGCGCAGCGTGGGCCAGAGGCGGCCGCTCAGGCGCACCGAGCCTCGCAGAGGGGGGTCAGGGAGACGCCACCCCTCCGGCGTCGGAGTCCGAGCCGTGGAGGTCACCCTGTGGCCGTCGCGGTCGCGAGCGGGAAGCGCGCCTCGACGTACTCCTCGACCATGGCGATGAAGTCGTCCGCGAGCGTGGGGCCCTCCAGGGTGCGCACCTTCTCGCCGTCCACGTAGACCGGCGCGCGCGGCTGCTCGCCGGTGCCCGGGAGGCTGATGCCGATGTCGGCGGCGCGGCTCTCGCCCGGGCCGTTGACGATGCAGCCCATCACGGCCACCTTCAGCTCGGCGGCGCCGGGGCGCTCGGCCCGCCACTCGGCCATGCGCGCGTCGAGGTGGCGCTCGATGGTCTGGGCCAGCTCCTGGAAGACCGTGCTGGTGGTGCGGCCGCAGCCCGGGCAGGCCGTCACCTCGGGGCGGAACGCGCGCAGCCCCAGGCTCTGGAGCAGCTCGCGGCACACGCGGACCTCGAGCGCCCGGTCGCCGCCGGGCTCGGGGGTGAGGCTGGCGCGGATGGTGTCGCCGATGCCGTCCTGCAGCAGGATGCCCAGCGCCGCGGTCGTCGAGACGATGCCCTTGCTGCCCATCCCCGCCTCGGTCAGCCCGAGGTGGAGCGGGTAGGCGCAGCGGGCCGCCAGGTCGCGGTAGACGGCGACCATGTCCTGGAGCCGGCTCGTCTTGCACGAGAGCACGATGTGATCGCCCGGCACCCCGAGCTCCTCAGCCGCCTCCGCCGAGGTGAGCGCGCTCTGCACCATCGCCTCGCGCAGCACCGCGTCGGCGCCCCAGGGCTCGGCGCGGCGGCCGTTCTCGTCCATCAGCCGGTCCATCAATTCGGGATCGAGCGACCCGGCGTTGACTCCGATGCGGACGGGCTTCCCATGGTCGATCGCCGCCTCCACCATCGTGGCGAAGTTGGCATCGTGGCGGGCGCCGCGGCCCACGTTGCCCGGGTTGATGCGGTACTTGTCGAGCGCGTCGGCGCAGTCCGGGAACTCGCGCAGCAGGGTGTGGCCGTTGTAGTGGAAGTCGCCCACCAGCGGGACGTCGGCCCCGTGCTCGTCGCGCAGGCGCGCGCGGATCTCGGCGACACGGGCGGCGGCGGCCCGGTTGTTGACCGTGATGCGCACGATCTCCGACCCCGCGTCGGCCAGCTCGGCCACCTGGCGCGCCGTGCCGGCCGCGTCGGCCGTGTCGGTGTTGGTCATCGACTGGACGACGACCGGGGCGCCGCCCCCGACCACGACGTCGCCCACGCTGCAGGCCGTGCTCTGGCGTCGCGACGGGGTGCCGATCACGCCGCTGAGACTAGCGATTGAGCTGGAATCCCTCGCCGGTGATGCGCCCGATGTCGTTCTGGAGGGCGAAGACCGCCACCACAAGGATGACGGCGAAGCCGACGAAGGACGTTCGCTCATACGTGGCGCGGCTGATCGGCGAGCCCTTGGCCTTCTCGATCAGCGCGAACATGATGTGGCCGCCGTCGAGCGGTGGGATCGGCAGCAGGTTGAAGAGCCCGAGGGCCAGGCTGATGACGCCGATGAAGCGCAGGATCGTGATCAGGCCGTCGTCCGCGACCTGGTTGAAGACCGCGCCGAGACCCACGGGCCCACCCAGCTGTTCGCGCGCCTCCTCGCTCGTGAAGATGTCGCCGAAGACCTCGCCGTTGGCCTCGAGCACGAACCATGTGAAGTCGAGCCCCTCCTGGATGCCGTCGACGAACCCGTAGCGGATCGTGGGCCCCTCGACGGCGTCGAACAGGAAGCCGAGCCCGCTGCGCCGGCCGGCTGCGTCATCGATGACCTGTAGCTGCGCCGTGCGTTCGATGATGCGGCCGTCGCGCTCGAGGGTCAGCGTGACCTCGTCGCCCGGGTCGCCCGCCTGGAGCTCGCGCCGCACCACCTCGGGATCGCCGTTCACGCGCGCCCCGTCGATTGCCACAAAGCGGTCCCCCGGCCGGACGCCGGCCACCGCGGCGGCCTGGCCGGCGCTGACCTCCCGCACCTGGTCAGTCTGCTGCAGGGTGGGGATGCCGATCCAGAAGATCGCCGCGAAGATGATCACCGCCAGGACGATGTTCACCGCCGGGCCGGCGGCGATCGTCACGATCTTCTTCCAGGCCGGCATGTTGTAGTACGCCCGGGGCTCGACCTCGGGGGGCACGTCCTCCCCCCGCAGCATCCCGGTGATCTTCACGTAGCCGCCCAGGGGCAGCCAGCCGATCCCGTACTCGGTCTCGCCCCGCTGGAACTTCGCGATCGGGCGGCCGAAGAAGATCGAGAAGCGCTCGACGCGCATCCCGCACCACTTGGCCACCACCATGTGCCCGGCCTCGTGCACGAGGACGAGGCCCATCAGGATGACGACGAACCAGAAGATGTTCAGGCCGAGAATGCGGGCACCCCCTCGATGGCGGCCTGCGCGGCCTCGCGCGCGCGGGCGTCGGCGCCGAGCACGGCGTCCAGGTCGGCCGCCGGCCCGGCCGGCACGGCCTCGAGCGCAGAGCTCACGACGCGCGGGATGTCCATGAAGCCGATCCGTCCCGCCAGGAACGCGGCGACGGCCACCTCGTCGGCGGCGTTGAGCACGGCGGGGGCGGTCCCGCCCTCGAGGCCCGCGTCGCGCGCCAGGCCGAGGCACGGGAACGCGGCCTCGTCGGGTGCCTCGAACTCCAGCCGGCGGCCGGCGAGGTCCATCGGCGGCGCCGGGGGCGGGGGCGCCGGGTGGCGCAGGGCGAAGCCGATCGGCACGCGCATGTCCGGCGGGCCGCAGTGGGCCAGGACGCTGCCGTCGTCCAGCCGGGCCATGGCGTGCACCAGCGACTGGGGGTGGACCACGACCTCGATGCGCTCGTAGGGCAGCCCGAAGAGGTGGTGGGCCTCGATGACCTCGAAGCCCTTGTTCATGAGGGTCGCCGAGTCGATCGTGATGCGGCCGCCCATCTTCCACGTCGGGTGGTCCAGGGCCTGCTCCGCGGTGACCGACTCGAGCTCCTCGGCCGCCCTGCCGCGGAAGGGGCCGCCCGAGGCGGTGAGGACGCCGGCCACGACGCGCTCTCGCGCGGGACGCCCTCCAGGAGCTGGAACATGCGCCGAGTGCTCCGAGTCGACCGGCACGAGCGCCGCGCCCGTGCGCGCGCGGGCCGCGTTCACCAGCTCCCCGCCCACGACCAGGCTCTCCTTGTTGGCGAGCGCCACCGGCAGGCCCCGGTCGAGCGCGGCCAGGGTCGGGGGCAGGCCCGCCGCGCCCACGATCCCGTTCAGCACGACGTCCGGCTCGCTGGCGTCCATGAGGTCGCCGTGGTCCCGCGCGCCGCCGGAGTGGGAGGTGTGCGCGACACCGTGGGCCGCCGCCTGCTCGGCCATCTCGCCGACCCGGCTGCCGCAGGCCAGCCCGCAGCAGGTCATGTCGGGGGCCGCCTCGATCACCTGGAGGGCCTGCACGCCGATGGACCCCGTGCAGCCGAGGACGAGGACGCGGATCACGCCAGCGAGTGTAGCGAGGGTCCCCCGCCGCGCCCGCGGGGGAATGTGAAGCGCGCGCTAACGCTCCGGGCTCCGACGGGCCCGTCAGTCCACCAGGGCCTGGGCGGTCTCGCAGAAGGCGGCCACCAGGCGCACCGAGGCGTCGAGGTCGTCCGGGTGGCAGGCCTCGACGACCTGGTGGACGTAGCGGGTGGGGATCGAGACGCAGCCCGCCGGGGCGCCGTCGCCCGAGAGGGCGAGCTCCCGCGTGTCGGTGCCGCCGCGGGGCATGACCTCGAGCTGGTGCGGGATCTCGCGCTCCTCGGCCACCGCCACGAGGTGGTCGACCACGGCGCGGGGCACGATCGCGCTGGTGTCGTAGACCTTCACCGCGGCGCCGCCCCCCAGGGTCGTGACGCGCTCGTGCGGCTTCGCCTCCGGTCCGTCGTTGGCGAGCGTGATGTCGATGGCCAGGCCGATCCGGGGCCGCAGCCGCGAGGCGGCGACGCGGGCGCCGCGAAGCCCCACCTCCTCCTGGACGCTCGCCACGGCCACCACCTCGCACTCGTGGTCGGCCAGCGCCCGGACGGCCTCGATCATGACGTAGAGCCCGGCCCGGTTGTCCAGGCTCTTGCACGTGACGAGGTCGCCGAGGCGCGCCATGCCGCGCTCGCGCGTCACGACGTCCCCCGGCCGCACGAGCTCGCGCACGCGATCGGCCGGCAGGCCCACGTCCACGAAGTAGTCGTCGAGCTTGGCCGGCGTGCGCTTCTCCTCGTCGCTCATCAGGTGGACGGCCTTGGTCCCCAGCACCCCGAGCAGGTCCTCGCGGCCGTGCACGAGGACGCGCTGGGCCGTGAGCGTCTTGGGGTCGAAGCCGCCCAGCGGCAGCAGCCGCAGGTAGCCCGCCTCCTCGACGTGGCTGACCATGAAGCCGATCTCGTCCATGTGGGCCGACAGCATCAGGCGCGGGCCGCCGCGCCCGGCGCGGCGGGCGACCAGGCTCCCGAGCGGGTCGACCGTGACCTCGTCGGCGATCGGCTCCAGCTCGCGGCGGGCGACCTCGCGGATGCGCTCCTCCCGCCCGGGGGCCCCCGGGGTCTCGCACAGCTCGGCCAGCAGCTCCAGGTTCACGGGCGGGAACGGTAACAGCGGGCTGCGCCGTGACGCGCCGGCGGCCGACGGTCGTGCGCCGGCTGCGCGGGGAGGGCGGCCTCGCATGTCGAGACGGGCCGTCTCGGCATGCGAAGGGAGTGTGGGCGGCCGACACCTAGGGTTGCTGTCGGGCCCGGACGCGGCGCGTCACCCTCGCACCAAGAAGCGGCGATGACGCCGCCGAGACGCTCTTGAGAAAGGAGAGCCCTCGTGTTCATGAAGTACATCAAGCGGTCCAGCGGGACGAACCGCGCCGGGCGTCCGCTCGACGTGACCCCGGGCGTCAGGTCGGACCTCGGAGTCTGAGGTGACGACCGCCTGAGAGCCCGCGCGGCTCTCGCTCGGGCTCTCAGGCCATCGAGCTGCCGCGCCTCCTCGCCCGAGGAGTCGGCACCGCCGTGCTCCGGCTCTCGGGGGCTCGTCCTCCCGGGCGCGTGATGCGCCTAGTAAACGAGCCAGACGGTCAGGAAGTAGCCCGCGACCGCGCCGAACAGGAGGGCGTCGAAGCGGTCGAGCACCCCGCCGTGGGCGAGCAGCAGGCGCCCCGAGTCCTTGGCGCCGGCGTCGCGCTTGAGCATCGACTCGAAGAGGTCGCCGAGGTAGGCCGCCGGGCAGATCGCCAGGCCGAGGATCAGCGACTCCCAGCCGCCGATCCAGTCCATGTAGAGGCCCGCGATCCAGACGGCCAGCGTCCCCGCCGCGAGGCCGATCACGGCACCCTCGACGGTCTTCTTCGGCGACGTGCGGGGGGCGATCGGGGTGCGGCCCCACAGCCGCCCGCCGACGTACGAGGCCGTGTCGAACACCCAGACCCCCACCAGCACGTTCACGACGGCCGCGGCGCCGTGCGGCAGCTCGCGGGTCAGCACCAGGAGCCCGAGCGGCAGCCCGAGGTAGATCACCCCGAGCAGGGTCGAGCCCATGCGGACGGTGATCTCGTCGCGGCGGGGCAGGATCAGCCCGGCGACGGCGACCAGCAGCAGGCTGATGCCGAGCCCCAGCACGATGCCACGCTCGCCCGGGTCGTACCCCCAGGCCAGCAGGATCACGAGGATCGCGCCGACGTAGCCGGCCCAGCGCAGCGGCCGCTGAGCTGCGGTGAGGCTGTAGAGCTCGTACAGGCCCAGCACCCCGATGGCCGCCAGGACCAGGGCGAACGGCGCGCCGCCGATCACCACGACCGCGATCGCGATCGCGATCCCGGGGATCGCGATCGCGAGCCGGCTCGCCAGCGCGGGGTTCACCGCCCGCCGAAGCGGCGGTGGCGGTGCGCGTAGTCCGCGAGCGCCAGCTCGAGGTCCTCGGGCGAGAAGTCCGGCCAGAGCCGGGCCGAGAAGTGCAGCTCGGCGTAGGCCGACTGCCAGAGGAGGAAGTTGGACAGGCGCTGCTCGCCGCTCGTGCGGATCACGAGCTCGGGGTCGCGCAGGTCGGGGCCGTAGAGGAAGCGCGCGAACTCGGCCTCGCCCGCGTCGGGACCGCACTCGGTGACGAATCGGCGCGCGGCGTCGAGGATCTCCTGGCGGCCGCCGTAGTTCATGGCGATGAACAGCCGCAGGCGCTCGTTGCCGGCGGTGAGGGCCTCGGCCTCGGCGATCTTGGCCTGCAGCGCCTCGTCGAGATCCTCGCAGCGGCCGATGAAGCGGATCTGGACCCGCTCCTCGTTGAGCTCGGGCACCTCGCGGTCGATCAGCTCGCAGAAGAGCCCCATCAGGTCCTCGACCTCGTCGAGGGGCCGCGACCAGTTCTCGGTGGAGAACGAGAACACCGTCAGATCCTTGATGCCGGCGTCGCCGGCCGCGCGCACCACCCGCTTGAGGGCCCGGGCACCCGCCCGGTGCCCAGCCCCCACCGGCAGGTGGCGGTCGCGCGCCCAACGGCCGTTGCCGTCCATGATGATGGCCACGGACGCCGGGATCTCGGTCAGCCCCGCGGGGCGCTCCTGGGGTGCCGCCACACGCCCCAGCCCCAGGACGGAGCGGGCGGTGCGCAGCCGAGTTCGGATCGTCACCCTCGGCCCACCGTCACACCTCGAGGATCTCGGCCTCTTTGCGCGCCATCAGGTCGTCGATGGCCTTGACCTCGGCGTCGGTGAGCTTCTGCACCTCGTCCTGGCCGCGGCTGAGCTCGTCGCGCGACAGGTCGCCGTCCTTCTCCGAGCGCTTCATGTCGTTGAGGACGTCGCGGCGCACGTTGCGCACCGCCACGCGCGCCTCCTCGGCCATCTTGTGCACGAGCCGGACCATCTCCTTCCTGCGCTCCTCCGTGAGCTGGGGCACCGGGAGCCGGATGATCTGGCCGTCGTTGTTGGGCGTGAGGCCGAGGTCGGACTCCATGATCGCCTTCTCCACCGCGGTCATGATGCTGCGGTCGTACGGCTGCACCGTGAGCAGGCGCGGCTCCGGCGCGTTGATGGTCGCGAGCTGGTTGAGCGGGGTCCGCGTCCCGTAGGCGTCAACCGTGACGCGGTCCAGGAGCCCGGTGGAGGCCCGCCCCGTTCGCACCGTCTGGAACTCGGTCGCGAGGGCCTTCACCGCGCCCTCCATGCGCCGTTTGGTGTCCTTCAGCCGATCGTCATCCACCGCCGCCCCCTTCCGGGCCGACCGGTGCGGGGCCGGAAGAGCCCCGCACGGGAAGGTTGGCCTTGGAACATCACTCGGTGACCACCATCGTGCCGACCTGCTCGCCGTCGAGCAGCCGCCCGATGTTGGCCTCGTCGCTCATGTTGAAGACGAAGATTGGCAGCCCGTTGTCCATGCAGAGCGTCAGGGCAGTCGTGTCCATCACCTTCAGGCCGCGCTCGATCGCCTGCATGTGGCTGATCCGGGGGATCAGCTTGGCGTCGGGGACCTCGCGCGGGTCGGCGTCGAGCACCCCCTCGACGCGGTTCTTGGCCATCAGGATGCACTCGGCGCCGATCTCGAGGGCGCGCAGCGCCGCCGTGGTGTCCGTCGTGAAGAACGGGTTGCCGGTGCCGCCCGCGAAGATGACCACCCGGCCCTTCTCCAGGTGGCGGATGGCGCGTCGCCGGATGTACGGCTCGGCGACCTCCTGCATCGCGATGGCCGACTGCACCCGGGTCGTCAGGCCCAGCTTCTCCAGCGCGTCCTGGATCGCCAGCGCGTTGAGCACGGTCGCGATCATGCCCATGTAGTCGGCCGTCGCGCGGTCCATGCCGATCGCCATGCCCTGGAGGCCGCGGAAGATGTTGCCGGCGCCCACGACGATCGCCACCCCGACCCCGCGCTCGACCGCCTCGTCAACCTGCCGCGCGATCGCGGCGATGCGCTCGGGGTCGATCCCGTAGGGCTCGTCGCCCATCAGCGCCTCGCCCGAGAGCTTCAGCACCACCCGGGAGAAGGCCGCGCCGCCCGAGACGGCGCCGGCCCGCGCATCGTCTCCCGGGGCGGCGCTACTGGCCAAGCTCGAAGAGGCTGAAGCGTCGGATGGTGATGTTCTCGCCCAGGCTCGCCGCCGCCTCGGCCCGCAGCTCGTCGACGGTGCGCGGCTTCTTCTCCCCCTGGTCTCGGATGTACTCCTGATCCAGGAGGCAGATCGACCTCAGGTGCTTGGCGAGCTTGCCCTCCACGGCCCGCTCGCGCGCGTGCTCGGGGACGTCCTGGGCCTGGGCCTCGTAGATGGCCCGCTCGGCGGCCAGGTACTCCTCGGGCACCTCGTCGCTGCTCACGAACCGCGGCTTGAGCGCCGCGACGTGCAGCGCGATCTCGTGCACGAAGTCCTTGAACTGGTCCGTGCGCGCGACGAAGTCCGTCTCGCAGTTCACCTCGACCAGCACGCCCACCCGGCCGCCGGCGTGGATGTAGCTGTCGACCAGGCCCTCGTTGGCGGCGCGGCCCGCGCGCTTCGCGGCGTCGGCGAGACCCTTGCTGCGCAGGGCCGTCGTCGCCGCCTCGAGGTCGCCGTCGGCCTCCTCGAGGGCCCGCTTGCAGTCCATCATCCCGGCGCCGGTCCGCTCGCGCAGGTCCTTCACCAGCTTGGCGGGGATGGCGGTGCTCACGCGGCGTCCTCTCCGTCGGAGGCGGGCGCGGCCTCGGCGGCCGGCTCCGCGGGGGCCGGCTCGGTCGGCTCGGGGGCGGGCTCGGCCTCCGGCTCGGGCTGCGGTGCCTCGGGGGCGGGCTCCGCGGCGGCCTCGGGTGCGGGCTCCGCGGGAGCCTCGGGGGCAGGCTCCGGCGCGGGCTCCGGCGCGGGCTCGGCGTCGGCCTCGCCCTCGGCGGGGACGCCCGACGTCGGCAGGGCGCCCTTGCCCTCGATGATCGCGTCCGAAAGCGCCCCGACGACCAGGTTGCAGGAGCGGATCGCGTCGTCGTTGCCCGGGATGACGTAGGTCGCCTCATCGGGGTCGCAGTTGGTGTCGACCAGGCCGATGACCGCCAGGCCGAGGCGGTTGGCCTCGCGCACCCCGATGGCCTCCTTCTTGAGGTCGACGATCACCACCGCGTCCGGGAGGCGCTGCATGTCGGCCACCCCGCCGAGGTTGGTCTCGAGCTTGGTCAGCTCCCCCTCGCGGGCCAGCCGCTCCCGGGTCGGGAGCAGGTCGAGCTGGCCCTCGCGCTTCTGGTTGCGCAGCTCGTGCAGGCGCCTGATGCGCTGGGAGATCGTCCCCCAGTTGGTCAGCAGCCCGCCGAGCCAGCGGTGGGAGACGAACGGCATGCCGGCGCGGACCGCGTGCTCCTGGATCGCGTCCTGGCACTGCTTCTTGGTGCCGACGAAGAGCACCGTCCCGCCGCGCTCGGCGATGTCGCGGACGACGTCCATCGCCTCCTGCAGGAGCACGATCGTCTGCTGCAGGTCGATGATGTAGATGCCGCCGCGCTCGCCGAAGATGTAGCGCTTCATCTTCGGGTTCCAGCGGCGGGTCTGGTGTCCGAAATGGACCCCGGACTCCAGCAGTTGCTTCATGGTGACGGTGGCCACGGGCGGCTCCCTGTGCTGCGGTTTGGGCGTGTCGGGCGCCGGCGCGGGCCGATGGGACCCGGGGCGCGCGTCGTCGGGACGACGCGCCCGGGCACCGCCATCTGGCGGGAATCGCGCCGGGGAGAGGTGACGGATGACCTGCGGCCGACGATGTTAGCGCGCGGGCGCGCCCCGCCGCGCGAGCGCCAGGGCGCGCGCCAGGTCGCCGGGCAGCGGGCTCTCCACCTCGACCGGCTCCCCGGTCTCCGGGTGCGGGAAGGCCAGGCGGGCCGCGTGGAGGAACTGGCGCTCGAGCCCGAGCGTCTCGGGACGGCGGCCGTAGACGCGGTCTCCGACGACGGGATGGCCGACCGACTCCAGGTGGACGCGGATCTGGTGCGTCCGCCCGGTCTCGAGGCGGGCCTCGAGCAGGGAGAAGCGCCCGAGGTCCTCGAGGCGGCGCAGGTGGGTCACCGCCTCACGGCCGTCCGCGGCGCCCACCGCCATGCGCGTGCGCACCCGCCGGTCGCGGCCGACGGTCCGGTCGATGGTCAGCGCGGGCGGGGCGGCGCCGTGGACGAGTGTCACGTAGCGGCGGTCGACCAGCCGGTCGCGCATCATCCTCTGCAGGCGCCGGTGGGCCCGCTCCGAGCGGGCCACCACCAGGAGCCCGGACGTGTCGCGGTCCAGCCGGTGCACGATGCCGGGCCGGGCCGGGTCCCTGCCGCCGGCGATGTCGCGCGCGACCAGGCCGTGGACGAGGGTGCCCCCGCGGTGCCCGGCGCTCGGGTGGACGACCACCCCCGGGGGCTTGTCGACCACCAGGAGGTGGTCGTCCTCGTACCGCACCGTCAGGGGGACGTCCTCGGGCTCGATCGCGGCCGGCGGCGCGGGGGCCGGCCGCACCTCGACCGACTCGCCCTCGGCCAGCAGGTGGCGCTTGGGGACGGCCCGCCCGTCCACCGCGACCCGCCCGGCCTCGATCAGGCGCTGGGCCTCGGCGCGGCTGCCCACCTCCTCGAGCCCCCCGACGACCGCGTCCAGGCGGCGCCCGGCCTCGTCCGGACCGACGGCCAGCCGCACCGGGGCCGGGTCAGCCGGGCCGCTCATCCTCCTCGCCCCCCTCGCCGTCGCGCAGCAGGCCGAGCACGATCAGGACGGCGCCGACCGTGATCCCCATGTCGGCCACGTTGAAGGCCGGCCAGCGCCCGAAGTCGATGAAGTCCGTCACCGCCCCGTGCGCCAGGCGGTCGATGAGGTTGCCGAGGCTCCCCCCGACCAGGAGGCCGGCCCCGATCGCCACCATGTCGTTGCGCGCCACCAGGCCCGCCAGCGCGATGGCGATCGCGCACAGGGCCAGCACGGTGAGCACGGCGACCGCCGACTGGCGCCCCGGGAAGAGGCCGAAGGCGATGCCCTCGTTGGTGACGCGGGAGACGTCGAAGCCGGGGAAGACGTCCACGATCTCCCGCGGCGCGAGCGTCGCGCGGATGGCGGCCTTCGAGATCTGGTCGAGCACCAGGACGAGCAGCGCGAAGGCACCGAACCGCCACCAGCGGGCCTTGGTCTGGCGCCGCCGCCGGCGCTCCATCGCCTGGAGGACCGCGTCGCGGGTGCTCGGCTTGACCGACGTCACCCCGCGCCGCCCCGGGTGTCGCGGCCCTCGGCGCCGATCGCGGCGACCAGCCGGGCCGCGATCCGCCCCGGGTCCCCGTCGAGCTCGACGAGCTTGCGAGCGCCGCCCGACCCGCGCCGGATGCGCGCCGCCGGCGCCCGCAGCCCGGCCGCGCCGGCCAGGTAGGCGCAGAGGGCCCCGTTGGCCTGGCCCGCGTGCGGCGGCGCCGCGATCTGGACCCGCAGGGCGCCCGCCTGGACGCCGACGGCCCGGGTCGATCGCGAGCGGGGCACGGCCTTCACCGCGACCGTCACCCCGTCGTCGCGGACCGTGAGCCAAGGGGGGAGCGCGGCGCTCAGAAGCTGTCCAGGAGGGCCAGTACGAGGTTGCGGAGGATGTAGAGGACCAGCAGCGCCACGATCGGCGAGAGGTCGAACATCCCGAGCGGCGGGATGATCCGCCGGAAGAAGCCGAGGAACCAATCGGTGCTCTGGTGGACGAAGTCGAAGATCGCGCGCGTCCAGCGGGAGCGCGGCGCCACCGGCAGGAACGAGAGCAGGATCCGGATGAAGATCACGATGATGAACACCGTGAACAGCGCCGAGATGTAGGTCTCCAGTTGGTCCACGGAGAGGGAGCGTACAGCGGGCCTCAGCCTAGGCCGGCCCTCTTAGCGGGGCCGGCCGAGGCCATATGCGCCCTGGCCGGGCGCATATGTAGACCGGCGGCACCGCCTTCGGCGGGGCTGGCCGCCGGAAGAGTCAAAACCACCGTGCAGAGGGCTCGCTCGTGAGGTGCAGTTTCCGGCGGCCGGCCCCGGCGCAGCCGGTGCCGCCGGTCCATATCAGGCCCCGGCTAGGGGCCTGATGGCCTCCGCCGGGCCCGCTAAGAGGCCCGGCGTAGGCTGGGACGCCGAGCTCGCCGACGATCAGAGCTCAGCGACGATCAGAGCTCACCGGCCCTCCGGGCCGCGGCAAGCACCGCGTCGGCGATGTGGGCCCGCACCGCGCCCCGTTCCAGGACGGCGAGGCCGGCGATCGTGGCCCCGGCCGGGGAGCTGACGCGCTGCCGCACGACCGCGGGGTCGGTGCCGTCGGCCAGCAGCGCCGCCGTGCCCGCGAGAACGGCGGCCGTCAGCTCGCGCGCCTGGGGGCGGGCGAGGCCCGCGGCCACCGCCCCCTCCTCGAGCCCCTCGGCGACCAGGGCGAGCAGGCCCGGCCCGCTCCCCGCGAGCGCCGTGGCGGGCGCAAAAAGCCCCTCGGGAAGGGGCACGACGGCCCCGAGGGGCCGCAGGAAGCCGGTCAGCTCGGCCTCGCGGCCCGGGTCGAGGCCCCGCGTGGCCAGGGCCACGACGCCGGCGCCGTGGCGCACGGCCAGGTTGGGCATGGTCCGTGCCAGGCCGGCGCCCGGCGCGGCGGCGGCCAGACGATCGAGGTCCCAGCCGGCGATCACCGACAGGAGGACGGCGCCGGGCGCCATCGCGAGGGCGATCCCGGGGAGCGCGTCGGCGGCGTCCTTCGGCTTGACCGCGACGCAGACGAGGTCCGCCGCAGCCGCCTCCTCCACGGACGCCGGCCGGCCGCCCACGTCGGCCAGGGCCGCCTCGAGCGCGGCCGGGACGGCGTCGGCAAGGGCCAGCCGGTCGGCGAGGCCGCGGTGGCCCCGCACGAGCCCGGCCGCGAGGGCCCGGCCCATCGCACCCGCGCCGACCACCGACACGCGGCTCGGCCAGCCGGCCGTCGGCTCGACCATCAGTACTGGTTGAAGAAGCCCTTCTCCAGGAGGCGGGCCCGCTCCTCGGCCGACACCTCGACGTTGCGGGGCGTCAGCATGAAGACCTTGTCGGCCACGCGCTGCATGCCGCCGTCGAGGGCGTAGGTGAGCCCGCTGGAGAAGTCGATGAGCCGCTTGGCGAGGTCGGTCTCGGCGCTCTGGAGGTTGAGGATGACCGGGATCGTGCCCTTGAACTTGTCGGCGATCTGCTGCGCGTCGTTGAAGCTCTTGGGGACCACCAGGTGCACCTCGGCGGGCTGGGGCCGCGACTCGACCGAGCGCATCGGCGTCGGGCGGCCGCGGGGCGACTCCTCGGCGAAGATGTCGTCGAAGTCGGGGTCGCGGCGCCGGGGGCCGAGGCGGCGGACGTTGGGGCGCTCGCGGTAGCTGCGCTCCAGGTCGTCGTGGGCGGGGCTGCGCCGATCCCGGTCGCGGTCGCGCTCGACCTCGTCGTCGTAGCGGTCGTCGTCGTCGTAGCGTTCGTCGTCGTAGTCGTCGGCCTCGTCGGCCATGCCGAAGTAGACGAGAGTGCGGTGCCAGAGGTCGCTGACGGCCATCTACGTCCCTCGAGGTGTCGTGATCAGGGCCCTGTCGAGGATGCCGCGGCCCACGCGGACCATGGTCGCACCCTCCTCGGCGGCGACCAGGTAGTCCTGGCTCGTGCCCATGGAGAGGTCCGACAGGTCGTGTCGGCCCCGCCATTCCGTCGCGAGTTCCTCCGCCAAGCGGCGGACGGCGGCGAAGTGGGGCCGGCTGAGCTCCGCGTCGGTCTGGAACGGTGGCATCGCCATCAGGCCGCCGACCACGAGGTCGGTGTGCTCCGACACATCCTCCATGAACGCCCGAAGCTGGGGCGGCACGATACCACCTTTGGTCGATTCCCCGGCGACGTTGACTTCGACGAGGACCCGCGTGGGACCTTCCGCGCGCGCCGCGATGGCGGCCGCCAGCGGCGCCGAGTCGAGCGAGTGCAGCAGCCGCACCGACCCGATCACCTCGCGGGCCTTCTTGCGCTGCAGGTGCCCGATGAAGTCGTGGGTCAACCGGCCTCCCGCCGCCTCGCGGCGGGCGCGCAGGTCCTGGAGGCGGTTCTCGCCCACCACCTCCACCCCGGCCTCCAGGAGCGCCGCGGTCTGGTCCACCGGGACGTACTTGCCCGCGAGCACGAGCTCCACCGAGCCGGGCGGGCGCCCCGCGCGCCGCGCGGCCGCGTCGAGCCCCTCGCGCGCCTCGGCCAGGGCGGCGCGCAGGGCGCCGGGCTCGAGCGTCACGCCGTCGCCCACACCAGCCCGCCCTGGCGGCCGCACGACTCGCCGTCGCGGCGGTAGGAGTAGAAGCGCTCGGCCTCGCAGCTCGTGCACGCCTCGACGGTGACGATCGCCGCCTCCTCCACGCCCTCGGCCACCAGCGCAGCCCGCGCGGCCGCGGCGAGATCCACCGCCGGCGGCCGCACGGCCGCCTGGCCGAACGCCGCGGCGAACCGGTCGCGGACCTCCGCCGACACCGGGTAGCAGCAGGGGCCGATCCCCGGGCCGATGGCGGCGCCCAGGCGCGCGGGCCTGCCCAGGGTCCGCACCGCGGCCGCGAGCACGCCGGCGACGAGGCCCCGCCAGCCGGCGTGTGCGGCCGCGACCGCCGGGCCGTCGCGCCGCCACAGCAGCACGGGCAGGCAGTCGGCGCCCAGCACCCCGAGGCCCAGCTCAGGCGCGCGCGTCGCCAGGCCGTCGCCCTCGGGCCACCCGCGGAGCGCCCCGGTGAAGAGCCCCGGCACCGACGGCGCCTCGAGGGTGCGCACGCGCGCGCCGTGCACCTGGCGCCCCAGGCTGACACCGTGCGGGTCGAGCCCGAGGGCCTCGCACACCCGCCGCCGGTTGGCGCGGACGGCCGCGTCGACGTCGTTGCGGTCGGAGCCCAGGTTGAGCTCGTCGAAGGGCGGCGCGCTGACGCCCCCGCGGCGGGTGGTGAAGACCGCGCGGGCGGGCGCCCCGGTGTCGACCTCGATCAGCTCCGGCGCGCTCACCGCCCCTCCCGGGCGACGCGCAGCGCCAGGGCGAGCTGCTCATCCGGCCCGCCCACGCGGCCGTCGAGGAGCGCCGCGCGCACCGTGGCGAGCGCCCGCCCGATCGCCGGCCCCGGGGGGATGCCGGCGCTCACCAGGTCGGCCCCGCGCACTGCGGGCTCGCGGTCGCGGCCGTGGGCCCACCAGCCGGCCACCGCCTCGGCGCCGCGCGAGAGCGCCCCCACCGCCGTCGCCGGCGGCGCCGCCCGCAGGAGCCGGTCGACCTCCGACGGGGCGGCCCCGGCGTCGAGCCGCTCGGCGAGCGCGGCCCCGGCGCGCGCCTCCGCGCCGAGGGCGCGAGCCCAGCCCGGGACGGCGGTCCCGGCCAGGGTGTCGGGGTCGAGCGCCTCGCCCAGCCGCAGAGGCCAGGCCGGAATCTCCGGCGCACCGGGGCGGGCCAGCGCCTCGTCGAGGGCCGTGAAGCGCTCGCGAAGGCCCGCGTCGCGGGGGCGGGACAGCCAGGGGACGCCGAGGCTGCCGAGCAGGGCCAGGGCGCTCGGCGCCGTGGGCTCCTGGGCCAGGCGGATCAGCTCGTCGGCCACGCGCGCCGATCCGGGGTCGAGGTCCGGCGCCGCCTGGCGCGCGGCAGCGGAGGTGTCGCCGTCCAGCAGGAACCCCAGGCGGGCCGCGTAGCGCGCCGCGCGCACCAGGCGGCTGGGATCCTCCTCGAAGGCGTCCGCCCGCAGGATCCGCACGATCCCGGCCTCGGCGTCGGCCACGCCGCCGTGAGGATCGACGAGGGCGCCCGCGCCGTCGCCCGACAGCCTCAGCGCGACGGCGTTGATGGTGAAGTCGCGGCGCGCGAGGTCGTCCGCCAGCGTCCCCGGCGCGACCTCCGGGAGCGCTCCCGGCCGGGGGTAGGTCTCACGGCGCGCCCTGACCACGTCGAGGTGCTGGCCGTGGGGGAGCTCGACCGCGGCGGTCCCGAAGCGGGGGTGGGCGACGACGCGCCCCCCGAGGTCGCGGCCGAGCCGCCGGGCGAGCGCCAGGGCGTCGCCCTCGACCACCAGATCGAGCTCCGGCCCGGCGGGGCGCCCGAGCAGCGCGTCGCGGACCGCGCCCCCCACGACGCTGACGTCGCCCTCCAGGTGGGGCGCCACCCGGCGCAGCAGCGGGTGCGCGGCCAGCAGCGCGAGGGCCGGACTAAGATCGGTCTCGTGGCCTACGACCCGGTCTCCCGCAAGCTGCCGGCCGCGGCGCCGATGTCGCCCGAGCTGGTGGCCGCCTTCGCGCGCTTCGAGGGGCTCACGCTCGCCGGCCTCCAGGCGCGCTTCGACGAGGCCCAGGCGCGCTTCCGCGCCTGGGTCGAGGACCCGGCCAACGCCGGCCGCCCGATCTCCGAGGCCCCGGACTACCTGGACCGCATCGCGCTCGACAGCCTGATCGAGCGCCGCACCTGGGCCGAGTAGGGCCGCCGGCCACCCCGCCGTCACTCCTCCGCGACGACGGCGACGGCCTCGATCTCGACCCGCGCCCCGAGCGGCAGCGCGGCCACGCCCACCGTGGCCCGCGCCGGGGCGTGCCCCGAGAACGCGTGCGAGTAGACCTCGTTCATCGCCGGGAAGTCGCCGGCGAGGTCCGCGAGGTAGACGGTGGTCTTGACCACGTCGCCCAGGCCGGCGCCGGCCTCGGCCAGGATCGCGGCGACGTGCCGCAGCGCCAGGGCGGTCTGCTCGCTCACGTCGTCGCCGATCAGCTCCCCCGTGGTGGGGTCGACGCCGAGCTGCCCGGACACGAACACGATCTCCCCCGGCGCGGCGGCCGAGGCCTGGCTGTAGGGCGCCCCGGCGACCGGCGCGGGGGCCGCCTCGGTGCGAACGATCCTCACGCCGCGCACGCTAGCGGAGCCGCGGGCGGACAATGCGGTTGGCCGCCTCTTCGCGGGCGGCCAAGCGCGCCTCCGGCCCCTGGCCGGGGCCTCCGGCAGACCGGCGCACCGGCTGCGCCGGGGACGGCGCCGGAAAGGTCAACACCACTGTGAGCCGGCCTCGCTCGTGAGGTGCTGTTTCCGGCGGCCGTCCCCGCCGAAGGCGGTGCCGCCGGTCCACATCAGGCGCCCGGCCAGGGCGCATGATGGCCTCCGCCGGGCCCGCTAAGAGGCCCGGCGTAGGCTGTGGCCCCTACCGCCTGACCGGCACCCCGGCGCCGGCCATCGCGTCCTTCACCTCGGCGATGGAGTAGACGCCGTCGTGGAAGACGGAGGCCGCCAGCACGGCGTCGGCGCGGCCCTCGGAGACCGCCGCGGCGAAGTGCTCCAGGCGCCCGGCCCCGCCCGAGGCGATGACGGGCACCGGCGCGGCGTCGGCGACCGCGGCCAGCAGCTCGACGTCGAAGCCGTCCTGGGTGCCGTCGCGGTCCATGCTGGTGACCAGGAGCTCCCCCGCCCCCCGCTCGGCGGCCTCGGCGGCCCACGCGACCGCCTCGCGCCCGGTGGGCAGGCGCCCGCCGTTGAGGAAGACCTCCCAGCCGTCGCCGCCCTCGCGGCGCTTGGCGTCGATGGCCACCACGATGCACTGGGCCCCGAAGCGCTGCGAGCCGCGCGAGATCAGCCCCGGGTCGCGGACGGCGGCCGAGTTGAGCGAGACCTTGTCGGCCCCGGCGGCGAGCACCTCGCGGATGTCCTCCTCCGAGCGGAGCCCCCCGCCGATGGTGAAGGGGATGAACACCTCCTCGGCGGTCCGCCGGGCGAGCTCCACGATCGTGCCGCGCCCCTCGTGGCTGGCCGTGATGTCGAGGAACACGAGCTCGTCGGCGCCCTCGCGGTCGTAGCGGGCGGCGAGCTCCACCGGGTCGCCCGCGTCGCGCAGCCCCACGAAGTTGACGCCCTTCACCACGCGGCCCCGATCGACGTCCAGGCACGGGATGACCCGGATCACGCCCGGCTCCGCTCCGAGAGCGCCTCCAGGCCCTCGCCGACCGTGAAGCGCCCCTCGTAGAGGGCCCGCCCGACGATCACGCCTTCCACGTTCGCGAGCCGCAGGTCGCGCAGCCGCCGGAGGTCGTCCAGCGAGGAGACGCCCCCCGAGGCGATCAGCTTCAGCGGCGGGGCGGCCTCGGAGAGCCGGCGGAGGGCGGCGAGGTTCGGCCCCCCGAGGGTGCCGTCGCGGTTGATGTCCGTGTACGCCAGGCGGCGCACGCCCATCGTGACCAGCTCGGTGGCGACGCCCACCGCGTCGCGGTCGGTGATCTGGGTCCAGCCGTGGGTCGCGAGCTTGCCCTGGCGGGCGTCGAGGCCCACGACCAGCGCGTCCCCGAGCCGGTCGATCGCCCACTCCAGCAGGCTGCGGTCCTCGACCACCGCCGTCCCCACGACGACGCGGTCGACCCCCGTGGCCATCGCGGTCTCGATCGCGGCGCGCGACCGGAGCCCGCCCCCCAGGTGCACCGTCCCGGGGAAGGCGGCGGCGATGCTCGCGACGATGGCGGCGTGCACCGGCTGGCCCTCGCGCGCGCCGTCCAGGTCGACCACGTGGAGCACCGACGCGCCCCCCTCGGCGAACGCCCGCGCCTGGGCCACCGGGTCGTCGCTGAACACGGTCGACTGGGCGAAGTCGCCGCGGCGCAGGCGCACCGCGCGACCGTCCTGCAGGTCGATCGCGGGGTAGAGATCGATCACGTCACGCCCGGGCGCCGGTCGCTGCGCGGACGCCCGCCAGCCAGCGCCCGAGCAGCGCGAGCCCCGCGGCGCTCGACTTCTCCGGGTGGAACTGGAGCCCGGTCACGCCCGGACGGCCGGCGGCGGCGCAGAACCAGGCGCCATGGCGGGCGCGCCCGAGGACCAGCGACTCGTCCTCGGGCTCGGGCGCGAAGCTGTGCACGAAGTAGTAGGTCGCGTCGGCCGGGCGGCCGCTCTCGGGCCGAGGCCACTGTCCGGCGCCCACTCCACCTCGCTCCAGCCGATGTGCGGCAGCTTGCGGTCGGTGCGCAGCCGGCGCACCGGCCCGGGCAGGACGCCGATGCCGGCGACGCCCGGGCTCTCCTCGCTCTCGGAGAAGAGCAGCTGGAGCCCCACGCAGAAGCCCAGGATGGGGACGCCCTCGCCGGCCGCGCGCAGCACCGCCCGGTCGAGCCCGTGCTCGCGGATGCGCCGCATCGCCTCGCCGAAGTGGCCGACCCCCGGCAGCACCACGGCGTCGGCGCCGGGCACGTCGCCGGGGTCCCCGGTGACGCGGACATCGGCCCCCAGCAGCTCCAGCGCCTTGGTGGCGCTGCGCAGGTTGCTCACCCGGTAGTCGAGGACGGCCAAGCGGACCGGAGGGCCCTCCTCGGCCATGGCGCCTCTCGCGGGCGCGACGACCTCGTCGGGCCGGGTCACAGGGAGCCCTTGGTGGAGGGGATCCCCGCGACGCGCGGGTTCGGCGCGACCGCCGCGCCCAGCGCCCGCGCCACGGCCTTCACGCTGCCCTCGATGGCGTGGTGGGCGCCCCCGGGCGCGAGCAGGCGCACGTGCAGCGTCAGGCCGCCGTGGTTCGCGAGGCCGCGCAGGAACTCGGCCAGCGCCTCGGTCTCGAAGCCGCCGATGACGACGTCCGGCAGCGGCACGTCGATCGCCGCGAAGGGGCGCCCCGACAGGTCGACGGCGGCCTGCGCGAGGCACTCGTCCATCGGCACCACGGCCGAGCCGTAGCGCTCGATCCCCGCCCGGTCGCCCAGCGCCTGCGAGAGGGCCTGCCCGAGCGTGATGCCGACGTCCTCCACGGTGTGGTGGCTGCCCGTCTCCAGATCGCCGGTCGCGGCGACCTCGAGGTCGATCAGCGAGTGGCGGGCCAGCAGCGTGAGCACGTGGTCGAAGAAGCCCACGCCGGTCGCGACCTCTGCCAGCCCCGAGCCGTCCAGGTCGACGCGCACGCGCACGTCGGTCTCGCCGGTGGCCCGGCGCACCTCCGCCGTCCGGCTCACGGCCGCACCCTCGCCTCGGCGGAGCGGCGGTGCATGGGGAAGCCCTCGGCGTCGGCCAGCGCCGCCAGGTGCGGCGTGAGCGCCTCCACCGCCTCGTCGGTCATCTCGACCACCGACATCCTCCGCAGGAACGTTGTGGGCCCCAGGGCCGACGCGTGGCGCGCGGCACCCCCGGTGGGCAGGACGTGGTTGGAGCCCGCGACGTAGTCGCCGAAGGCGGTTGCGCAGTTGGGCCCCACGAACACCGCGCCCGCCCGCGTGATCTCGGCTGCGACCGCCTGGGGATCGCGCGTCGCGACCTCCAGGTGCTCCGGGGCGAAGGCCTCCGCGAGCTCGATCGCCAGCGGCATGCTGGCACACTCGACCAGGGTGATGGGGCCGATGGCGGCGGGCAGGCCCTCCAGGGCGGCCGCGACGGCCTCCACGACCTCGGGATCGTCGCTGGCGAGCACCGCCGGGGAGTCGGCTCCGTGCTCGGCCTGGGCGAGCAGGTCGAGGGCCATCGCCTCGGGGTCGGCGCTCGCGTCGGCGATGATCATGACCTCGCTCGGGCCGGCCAGGCCGTCGATCCCGACCGTCCCGGCCACCTGGCGCTTGGCCTCCTGGACCCAGGGGCTGCCGGGGCCGACGACCACGGCCACCGGGGCGATGGTCGCGGTGCCGTAGGCGAGCGCGCCGATCGCCGCGGCGCCGCCCGCCGCGTAGACCTCCTCCACGCCCAGCAGGCCGGCCGTCGCCAGGATGGCCGGCGAGGGCCGGCCGTCCTCGCCCGGGGGGCTGACCACGACGAGCCGCCCCACCCCCGCGACCTGCGCCGGCACCGCCCCCATGATCAGGCTCGAGGGGTACGCGGCGCGCCCGCCCGGCACGTAGCAGCCGGCCGAGTCGACCGGGACGCGGCGCACCTGCACGCGCTGGCCGTAGGGCAGGGTGACGTGGCGGTCGTCCGGCAGCAGGGCCTCGGCGACGATCCTCACCTGTGCGGAGGCGGCGACGACCGCCGCCCGCAGGTCGTCGTCGAGGCGCTCGGTGGCCCGTTCGATGGCGGCCGGGGGCACGCGCAGCCGGTCGTGGGCGAACCCCGCGGCGTCGAAGCGGCGGGCCGCGTCGACCAGCGCGTCGTCGCCCCGCGAGCGCACGTCGTCGAGGGTCGCGGCGACGCCCTCGCGCAGCCCCTCGACCTCTGTCTCGGCCCGCAGCGTGTGGGCGATCGCCTGGGCCCCGCCGGCCCGCAGGCGCGCGCGTCGCGGCCCGGCGGTCACGCCGCTCCCGGCTGGAGGCGGTCGGCCAGGCGGTCGATCGCGTCCGCCCGGAGGGTCTGGCTCACGCGGTTGGCGATCAGGCGCGCCGAGGACGCGAAGATCTCCTCGCGCTCGACGAGCCCGTTCTCGCGCAGCGTGCGGCCGGTCCCGACCAGATCGACGATGCCGTGGGCCAGGCCCACGAGCGGGGCGAGCTCCACCGATCCGTTGACCTTCACGACCTCGGCCTGGCGCCCGGTGGCCGTGAAGTGGGCCGCGGCGGTCACCGGGTACTTGGTGGCGACCCGGACGACGCCGAGGTGCTCCAGCGCCGCGGGGGTGGGGTCCTCGCCGGCCGAGGTCGCGTAGACCATGCGGCACTCGCCGAAGCCCAGGTCGAGCAGCTCGTAGACGTCCGGCGACTGCTCGCGCAGGACGTCCTTGCCCACGATGCCGAGGTCGGCCGCGCCGCTCGCGACGTACGTCGGCACGTCGCTGGGCCTCGTGGTGATGAAGGTCGTGCCGTTGCCGGTCTCCACGACGAGGCGGCGGCCGGCGTCCCGCAGCGGGGCGACCTCGAGCCCGGAGCGGCCGAGCGCGGCGACGGCGTCGTCGAACAGGGCGCCCAGCGGCACGCAGATCCTCAGCCCGGCGATGGCAGCGCCTCCTCCAGGCGGGCGAGGCCGCGCGCGGCGCTCGCCCGTGACCCGGTCGAGGACCGCGTAGCCGTCGCCGGCGCGGCGGGCGACGAAGCGCCAGCCGTCGGCCGCGGCGAGCGCCTCCGCGCGGTCGCCGTCGGCGGCGGACAGCGCCACCACGGCCACGCCCGCCCGGCGGGCCGCGGCCGCCGCACCGGGGTCCTCGTCGAGCCCGCCCACGAGCACCACGCCCTCGCGGGGCGGCGCCGGCTCGGCGCCGGCGGTCATCAGCGCGCGGTGGAGCACGTCGAGCACGATCGCGAACCCGACCGCCGGCCGCGCGCGGCCGAACCGCCCCGCCAGGCCGTCGTAGCGGCCGCCCATGGCGATGGGCTCCCCCACGCCCGGCGCATAGGCCTCGTAGACCACGCCCGAGTAGTACGGCCAGTCGCGCATGACGCCCAGATCGACGACGACGGCGTCGCCGGCGCCGTGCTCGGCGACGAGCGCCAGCATGCGCGCCATGCGCTCGCACGCGGGGGCGGCCTCGGGCACCCGGCCGCCGATCTGCTCCAGCACCTCGGCGCCGCCACGCAGCGCGGGAAGGCGCTCGACGAGCTCGCCCGCCGGGCCCTCAGCCGCCCCCCGCGCCAAGCGCCGCCAGCCGGCGAGGTCGCGGGCCGCCAGGGCTGCGCGCAGCCCGGCGCGCGCCTCGGGGTCGGCCACGACGCCGTCGAGCACGGCGCCCGTCAGGGAGACGTCGGCGACGCCGATCGTGAGGCCCTCGAGGCCGGTCGCCCGCAGGCTGTCGGCGAGCAGGGCGATCGCCTCGGCGTCGGCGCCGGGGCCGTTCGCGCCCACCAGCTCCACCCCGGCCTGGCGCTGCTCCGAGGCCCGCGGCCGCCCGACGGGCGGCGGCCGGAACGCGCGCGCCAGGTAGAAGGCCCGCACCGGGCCGGGGTGGTCGGCCATCCGGGTGGCGACCAGGCGCGCCACCGGGATCGTGAGGTCGGGGCGCAGCACCAGCACCCGGCCGTGGTCGTCGAAGAGCCGGAACGCCTCGCGCAGCCCTCCCTCCTGGGCGCGGTCGATCACCTCGGCGAACTCCAGGACCGGCGTCATGACCTCGCGGTAGCCGTAGCGCGTGAAGCGGTCGCGCAGCGCGGCCTCGACCGCCCGCAGCTCCTGCGCCTCGACCGCCAGCACGTCCTTGCCGCCGGCGGGCAGCGCGCCTGGCGGTGCGTCACTCACGGACGCGCTCGATGTCGGCGCCCACGGCCTGCAGGCGCTCGTCGATGCGCTCGTAGCCGCGGTCGATCTGGCCCACGTTGCCGATCGTGCTGGTCCCCGCTGCGGCGAGGCTGGCGATCAGCATCGCCATGCCGGCGCGGATGTCCGGGCTCTCGAGGCGCTCTCCGAACAGCTGCGCCGGCCCGCTGACCACCGCCCGGTGCGGGTCGCAGAGGACGATCCGGGCGCCCATCGAGACCAGCTTGTCCACGAAGAACAGCCGGTTCTCGAACATCTTCTCGAAGATCATCACGGTGCCGTCGGTCTGGGTGGCGACGGCCGTCGCGATGCTCGTGAGGTCGGCCGGGAAGGCCGGCCAGATGCCGTCGTCGATCTTGGGGATCGCGTCGCCCTCGTCGGCCACGACGCGCAGGTCCTGCTCCGGTGGCACGCGCAGGGTGTCGCCGTCGAGCTCGACCCGGATCCCGAGCCGCTCGAAGGTGAGGTTGATCATGCGCAGGTCCTCGGGGCGCACGTCCTCGATCCTCAGGTCCGAGCCGGTGATCGCCCCGAGCCCGATGAACGAGGCGATCTCGATGTGATCGGGCCCGATCCGGAAGCGTCCGCCCGACAGGCGCTCGACCCCGTCGATGATCAGCCGGTTGGTGCCGATGCCGTCGATGCGCGCGCCGAGCTCGACCAGGAAGCGCGCCAGGTCCTGCACGTGGGGCTCGCCGGCGGCGTTCATCACGACGGTGCGCCCGGGGGCCGTGACAGCGGCCATCAGCGCGTTCTCGGTCGCGGTGACCGACGCCTCGTCGAGGAAGATGTCCGCGCCGCTGAGCCCCGAGTGGCTCAGCTTGTAGCTGCGGTTGACCACGCAGTCGGCGCCGAGGCTGCGGAAGGCGAGCAGGTGGGTGTCGACGCGGCGCCGGCCGATGAAGTCGCCGCCGGCCAGGGGCAGCTCCACGTGGCCGCAGCGGGCCAGGAGCGGCCCGGCGAGCAGCAGCGACGCCCGCAGCCGCCGGCAGAGGTCCGGGTCGAGGTGGGTCGTCCGCACCCGGTCGGCGCGCAGCGCCAGCGAGTTGGGGCCCTCGTCGCGCACGCTCACCCCGAGGTCGTCGAGGAGGGCCAGCATCACGTGGACGTCGAGGATGTCGGGCACGTTGTCGAGCACGACCTCCTCGTCCGTCAGCAGGCAGGCGGCGAGGATCGGCAGAGCGGCGTTCTTGTTGCCGCTCGGCACGATGGTGCCGGACAGCGCGCGGCCGCCCCGGATGACCAGCCTGTCCTGGCTCACGTCCTCGGAAGCTAGCAGGAGGACACCGCCGCGACGCCCGCCGCCAGACGCGCCACGTCGGCCTCGTCGGTGAAGAAGCCGACCGACGCCCGGAGCGCCGCGGGACGGGGCAGAGAGCGCACCACGACGCCCATCGCGGCCAGCTCCGCCGCCGCCTCGGCGGGGGCCCGCCCGGCGACGGTGAACGTCACCAGGCCGCCCTGCGCCCCCGGCGGGGTGAGCACCTCGACCCCGGCGATCGCGCTCAGGGCCTCGCGCGTCGCGGCCTGGGCCTCGCGCACGCGCCCGTGGATCCACCCCCAGCCCAGCCCCTCGAGCCACGCCATGCTCGCCTCCCAGGCCGCGAGCAGCGCGGCCGGGGCGGTGGAGGCCTCGTAGCGGCGGGCGGTCGGGTGGGGCTCCATCGCCCCGTCCTCGCCGTGCGCCGCCCCGCCCGCGGCGCTCTCGAGGCCCGCCACGGTCACGTCGATGCGCGCCATGGCCTCGGGGCGCACCCAGAGCGCGCCGAGGCCCTCGGGGCCCAGCAGCCACTTGTGCGCCGGGAAGGCGTAGGCGTCGGCCCCGAGCGCGGCCGCGTCGACCGGGATGGTGCCGACGGCCTGGGCGCCGTCGACGGCCACCAGGGCGCCCACGGCGCGCGCCGCGCGGGCCGCCCCCGGCACGTCGAGCACCGCCCCGGTGGACCACGAGACGTGCGAGAGCGCCACGAGACGGGTCCGCGGGCCCGCGACCTCGGCGACCGCGCGCTCCAGGTCGCCCCCGGCCCGCTCGGCGCCGATCACCCGCAGCCGGGCCCCCGTGCGGCGGGCCACCACCGCCAGGGGCACGGGCAGGCCCGGGTGCTCGAGGGCGGTCGTGACGATCTCGTCGCCGGGGCGCCAGTCGATGCCCCAGGCGGCCAGGTTGAGGCCATGCGTCGTGTTGGCGGTCAGGGCCACCGTCTCCGGGCCGGCGCCGACCAGCCGGGCCGCGGCCGCGCGCACCGCGGCCGCCTGGGCCGAGATTCGCCCGAAGCCCTCGAGGCTCCCGCGGGCCCGCCGCGGGGCCGCCTCGGCCCACTCCGCCAGAGCCCGGGCGGCCGGGAGGCAGAGCGGCCCGATGGCGCCGCTGTTCAGGTAGGTCGTCGCGGCGAGCGCGGGCAGCTGGGCCCGCACCGCGCGCAGGTCGGGTGGCGTCACGCGCCGCAGGCTCGCATACCGCCCCGGCCGGGCCAGGGCCGTTGCGCCGCCCCCGGGCCGGTCGATATAACGCCTGGAATGAGGCTCCTGCGCATGATGCCCGGATACGGCGAGACCCTGATCGCCGAGGGCGACCCGCTCCAGGCGGACGAGCGCGACCGGCTGCTGGTCGAGTTCCGCCGCCAGCTCGACGAGGGCATGTGGGCCGCGGTACCGGTGGCCGACGCCGGCACGGGCCGGCGCGAGGCGGTGCTCGTCACGGACTTCGACGAGATCCCCGAGGGCGCGGAGCGCGTGCTGTTCTGGCCGCGCGCCGCCGGCGGCGCGCCGGTCGTCTAGGACGGTGGGCGGCCTCGGGGTCGTCGTGCTGGTGGTGACCCTGGGCGCCCTGGCGGCCGTGATGGGCCGCCCGGTCGTGGGCCGGCGCCTGCGGCCGCGCGGGCGCCGCCGGGCGCTCCCGTCCTGGATCCGTGAGGCGCCGCTCCCGCCCGAGGAGGCCGAGCGCCGCTCGCTGGAGCTGCTGCGCTCGGTCGTCAACGAGGAGGAGTGGGAGCAGTTCCGCGATCTCGGGTTCATCTGCGTCACCGGGCGGCGCGGCGCGCGCCCCGGCCGGCCCGCGGGAGGACCGCCGCGCTACCGCTACCTCATCTACCCCCACCTGCCCGTCGTGGCCCTGCTGCCGCGCTCGCTGGCCCCGGTGCGGGAGTACTGCGTGCAGTTCCCCGACCGCGGCGGCGAGGGCACCCCGCTCCTGCCCCGGGGCGACGACGTGCTGGCCAAGTGGATGACCCTGCGCGCCGACGAGGACCGCCTGTTGTCATACGCCAACGTCGGCAACGCGGGCTGCCAGGTGCCGCTGAGCCGCATCGAGCGCGACATCGCCCGGCTCGAGCGCTGGAGCGCCCGGCGCGCCGGCGAGGGTCAGAACGGCGGCTCGGGCTCCCCCGCCGGCGGCTCGCCGGGCGCGGCCGGCAGGTCCTCGGCCGTGAGCTCCTCGATCCTGCGCTGAGCGGCGGCAAGGCGCTCGCGGCACGCCGCCAGGTAGGCCTGCCCCTTCTCGAAGAGGGCCACGGCCTCCTCGAGGCCGACCTCGCCCCCCTCCAGGCGGGCGACCACCTCGTCGAGGCGGCGCAGCGCCTCCTCGAAGGTCAGCGGGGCCTCGCCCGGCCCCTCGTCCGTCACGACGGCCCTCCCGTGGCCGTCGCGGCGATGCGCCCGTCGCGGAGCTCGATCGACAGCTCCCGCCCCGGCGCCACGGCGGCGGCCTCGGCCACGACCCGGCCGCCCTCGGCCTCGCGCACGATCGCGTAGCCGCGCGCCACCGTGCGCTGCGGCGAGAGCACGGCCAGCATCGCCTCGGCGCGCTCGACCCGCGCGGCCGCCGAGGACCCCGACCGGCGCAGCCCGGGAGCGAGGCGGGCCGCGAGGCGCTCGGCCCGGTCGCGCGCGAGCTCGCCGCGCCCCCGCAGCGCCCGCGCCAGGGCGGCGGACCGGCCCCGCAGGGCCTCCTCGGCCCCCGCGCGGGCCCGCAGGAGGCCGCGCGCCACGGCGTTGGCGGCGTCGGCGAGGTGGGTCTCGACGGCCTCGCGGCTGGGCACGACGGCCGCCGCGGCCGCCGTGGGCGTGGAGACGCGCACGTCGGCCACCAGGTCGCACAGCGTCACGTCGCGCTCGTGGCCCACGGCCGAGACGATCGGCGTCGACGACGCGGCCACGGCGCGGCACACGGGCTCGCCGTTGAAGGCCATCAGGTCCTCGAGCGAGCCGCCGCCGCGGGCCACCACGATCACGTCGACCTCCGGCGCGGCGTCGAGGTGGCGCAGCGCGCGGGCGATCAGCCGGGGCGCGTCGTCGCCCTGCACCGGCACCCCCACCACCACCACGTCGGCCTCCGGCAGGCGCGCCCAGACGTTGGTCAGCACGTCCTGGCGCGCGGCGCCCTCGGCGCTGGTGACGAGCCCGATCCGGCGCGGCAGCAGCGGCGGTCGCCGCTTGCGGGCCGGCTCGAGCAGGCCCTCGGCGGCCAGCCGGCCGCGGAGCTCGTCGACCTGCGCGCGCAGGAGCCCCTCCCCCACCAGCTCCAGGCGCTCGACCCGCATGCTCACCTGGCCCCGGGCGCGCCAGAACTCCATCCTGCCGTAGGCCTGCACGAGCGCCCCGTCGGCCGGCTTGTGCGCGAGCCGCTCGTAGACGATCCCGTTCATCGAGGCGTCGATGGCGTGGCCCCCGCGGAGGGTGAAGCGCACCTGGCTGCGCGACGGCCGCAGGTCCTGCACCTCGGCCTCGACCCAGAACGAGCGCAGGCCCTCGAACATCGAGGCCAGGCGCGCGCTCACCTCCTCGACCGAGAACACCCTCCGGCCGCCGACGACCTTCACGGCAGCAGCGCGTCCACGATGCCCGCCGCCCGCGCGCCGCTCGAGACGGCGCCCTCGATCGACGGGTGGGTCGTGAGGTCGCCGGCGAGGGCCAGGTTCGCGATCGACGTGCGCGGGCCCGGCAGCTCGCGCCGCACGCCGGGCAGGGGCCGGTACTGCGCGAAGGGGTGCTCGTACACGTCGATCAGCTCGGCCAGGCCCGCCCAGTCGTAGAGGGGGGCCCAGCGCCGCACCGCCTCGGCCGTGGCCTCGACCAGCCCGTCGGGGCCCCCGCCCTGCGTGGTCACCCGCGTCGCCAGCAGGATGTGGGGGCCCTCGGGCGCTCCCGGCCGGGTGATGTTCGTGGTCTGGCACAGCAGGTCCACCCGGGGCGTGCCCGGCGGGTCGCGGTCGGCGTTCAGCAGGATCACGCGTCCCCGGTAGAGCGGCGCGCGCAGGGCGAACGCTGCCGTCGCCGACGACGCCGCCTCGGAGGGCAGCCGGGCCGCCGACTCCGGGTCCAGCGGGCCGAGCAGCCGGGCGGCCTCCGGGGCGTCGGCGGCGAGGACCACCTGGCGCGCCTCGATGCGCCGGCCGTCGTCGGTGGTGACGGCGGCGATCCTGCCGCCGGCGGCGTCCGGCTCGAGGCCCACGACGCGGACGCCCAGGTCGATCGTGCCGCCCGCCTGGCGGACCGCCGCCGAGGTCCACTCGGCGATCATGCCGAGCCCGTCGCTCGGGATGGCCGCGGGCCCCCGCGCCAGCATGCGGAGCAGGAAGCGGAAGTAGCCGCTGTCCGCGCCCAGCGAGCGGTCGAGCAGGACCACGCCGAAGAGGGGCCGGAAGACGTCCTCGATCGCGTCGTCGGAGAAGCCCCGCGCACGAAGGAGCCCCTCGGCGGTCAGGCCGTCGTCCTCCTGCGCGAGCAGCCCGTCAGCGGGCCGCCCCAGCACCTCCGCCCCCAGGGCCGCCAGCCGGCGCCGGTCGCCACCCGCCAGGCCGGTGAACCGCAGCGCCGCGACCTTGGACGCCCCGAGGCGATGGAGGGACCCGTCGCCGTGGACGAACACGGCGCCGCCGCTGACGGGCCGCAGGTCGCGCCGCGGGATGCCCACCGCCCTCATCAGCTCGCGCGTGCGTGGGTAGGCCTTGAAGACCACCTGGAAGCCGCGGTCCACGGGCCGGCCGCGGTGCCACACGGTCCGCGCCCGTCCGCCCGGGGCCTCCTCGGCGTCCACGAGGTGCACGGAGCGCCCTGCGGTCACCAGGCCGTGCGCGCAGGCCAGTCCCGCAAGGCCACCGCCCACGATCACGCAGTCGAGCCCCTCGGCGCCGCCGGTCGCTCGCGTCGTCATCGGGGCGCGATGGTACCAATGCCCTCCGGGTCCGGCGCCGCGACGTCGAGGCCGGCGCAGAGCTCGACCGCGCACTCGATGAACGATGCGCGCGGCGGGCGAGAGCGTGCGGTGACTGTGCCAGGCGAGGGCGATCCGCCGCGGCGGCAGCTCCGCGCGGCGCCAGCGCTACGACCTGCTCGTCGTTCGGCTCGACGGCGAGCGCCGGCATAAGCGCGGCCGCCATCCCGGCGCCCACCAGGCCCTGGACCGTGCCGTTGTCGTCGGAGCGGAAGACCACCTTCAGCTCGATCCCCTGGCTCTCGACGAACCGCTCCGCCTGCGCGCCCGCGAA
>CAWEYS010000024.1:0-55771 GCA_963813355.1 Miltoncostaeaceae bacterium
CGCTGCAACAGCCCGCGCCAGCCGCCGTGCAGGCCCACGTGCTCGTGGCCGTACCGGCGCGCGCCCACCCGCACCACGGCCCGGATGACCGCGTTCAGCCCGGGGCAGTCGCCCCCGCCGGTGAGCACGCCGACGCGCACCGCGCGAGACTACCGGGCACGGGCGGCGCGCTGCAGCAGCGCCGCGACGACCGCCGCCAGGGCCGCGCCCGCGAGGCCGCAGACGACCGAGGCCGCGGCGAAGGCGGTGCGGTCGTCGACGAACCGCACCAGGTCGAGGCGGGAGACGCTCGAGGCGGCGGCCACCGCGCCGAAGCCCAGCGCGAGCGCGACCGCCGCGGCCCCGCCGGCCAACGCGGCGCGGCCCGGCGCCCGCCCGCGAGGGCGCAGCTCGCCCCGCCCGGCCGGGCCCGCCACGACCGCGCCCACGAGGCCGGTCCAGGCGACGCACACCAGGTAGGCGCCCACGACGTCGCTCGGCCGGTGCCAGTTGAGCGCGATCACGGCGACCCCGACCCCGACGGCGTAGGCGGCCCCGAGGACGGTCGCCACCAGCCGCAGGGCCGGCGGCGCGACGAGCACGAGCGCCATCGCGAGCGACATGGCCACGGTCACGTGCCCGCTCGGGTACGTGCCGGCCTCGGGCCCCGGCCGGTCGAGCGTCGCCTTCAGGAGCTGGGTCGTGAGGTTCGCGCCCAGCACCACCACGCCGGCGCCGAGCGCGAGGCGGGGCCGGCCGCGCAGGAGCGCGATCGCCATGATCGCGGCGCCCAGCAGCGCCAGCGACGACGTGCTGATCGTGTCGAGCAGGTCGCTGGTCTCGTCGAAGGCCCGGGACTGCGCGCTCAGGTCGCCCTTGGCCGCGTCGTCGAGGCGCCGGCCCTCCCCGGTGTGCACGGCCGCCAGCTGGAGGAGGACGACGCCCACGGCCGCGGCCGCGGCCAGGCCGAGCAGCGCGGGCACGACGCCCGACGACGGTGAGCGGCGCCGCGGCACGCCCGAAATGTAGGCGGCGCCGGCGGACGCCCCCGCCCGTGGGGTTGCGCCAGGGGCCCGGCCGCGCTTGCATCCGCCGCACGGACCGGATCACCTCATCGTCGACGGACCCACGCGCCCGCCTCGCCGCCGCGGGCGTCCTGCTGGTCGCCGCGGCCGCCCTCGCCTGGGCGCTGGTGGCCCGGCGCCGCGATCGGGCCGAGCGCGCACGGGTCGCGGCCTCGGCCGCCGGCAACGGCTCGGTCAACCGGGTGGAGGAGGCCTCGATCGAGTCGTTCCCGGCCTCCGACTCCCCGGGCTGGGGCGGCGCGGGGCTCTAAGCCGGCCGCGAGGGCTCGACGCCGCAGCGCCGGTCCACCGGCGCGCCCCCCTCGGCCAGCGAGGCGCCGGCGCGGAGCGGCCCGGCGACGACCCCGGCCGTCACCGGCCCGAGGTCGGCGATCCTCATCTTGGCCCGGCAGACCGGCTGGGCCACCCCCGCGAAGGCCTGCTCGGCCAGCCGGATCGCCTCGTCTGCGCCGGCCGCGGCCACGACCACCTCCTCGTGCTGGAAGGGGCCCTCCCAGCCGCTGGTGGCGGCGTAGAGCCGGAGCGGAAGCGATTCGCCCACGCCCCAACGGTACCGCAGCCTCGGGCGCTCAGCCTCGGCCGAGGCGCCACCGGGTCTGGCTGTACACGTCCCCCTTGCCGAATGCGAACGCCGTGGCGGCGGCGATCTCGAAGACCAGCGCCGTGCCGCCCGCGTGCGAGAAGGCCCCGTCGCGGACGTCGAAGCGCCAGTCCTCCCCGTACTTGGCGACCCACGCGTCTGCCAGGCGGCGGAGCCGGGCCTCGTCGGTCACGCGCACGGCCTCGCCCTCGATCACCACGTCGAGCCCGTCCGGCGCGTCGCTGCCGGCGATGAGGGCGCAGAGCGGGCTCCGCGCCATGTTGCGGGCCTTCTGCTCGTCCGGGCCCGTGCAGAAGTGGGCCGCGCCGTCCAGCCACACCGACAGCAGCGGCGTGACGTGGGGGTGCCCGTTGGGCCGCACGGTCGACAGGAAGCAGACGTCCGCGTCCGCGACGCGGTCGCGCGCCTCCTCCCAGCCCGTCGCGGCCGCTCCCTCGCTGCTGTAGCGCGCGTCGAGCTCGCCCGCCGGCATCGTGCCCGTCATCGTCGCCTCCTCTCGCCGTCGTCCCTGTGACGCCGCGGATCGCCAGAACTCATCGCTGCAACGCCCGCGGGGATCCCGCAACGCCGGGGCGGTTGCCAGCGCGGCTGCCCCGATGTCTGATACCCAGCACGGCGATTCGGCGCGGAGGGGGACGATGGGGCTCGGTCGTGGCGCGGCGCTCGCCGGAGCGTGCCTGGCGGCCGCGGCGATCGCGCCCGCGGCGGCCGCGGGGCAGGCGCAGCCGGTGTGGGACCTGCGGGTCGCCGCGTTCCGGGCGCCCTCGGCGGTGGAGATCGGCGACCGCGCGCGGATCTCGGGGCAGGTCGCCCCGCGCGCCGCGGTGCCGGTGCTGATCGAGCGGCTGGAGGGCACGGCCTGGACGCCGCTGGTCACCCTGCGCTCACGGCGCGACGGGCGCTTCGCCGCCAAGCTGCCCCTGCGCGTCCCGGGCAGCCTGCGGGCCACCCTCCAGGCCCCGGACGGAACGCTCGTGACCAGCGCGCGCCGCTTCGTGTCCGTCCACCGCAAGGTCGCCCTGCGCGTGCGCGCCATCGAGTACCAGCAGATCGCCGGCCACCCCTTCACCGCGACCGGGCACGTCTCGCCGGCCGTGATGGGCGAGACGGCGGTGCTGGAGGGCGCGGTCAACGGAGGGAAGTTCCGCCCCCTGACGCGCGTGAACGTACGCGGCGGGAAGGTGCGGACGACATTCCGCCCGCCGAGGGGGGGCCGCTGGCGCTTCCGCCTGGTGGCCGCCGCCCGGCCGGGCATCGACTCGGGCGGCTCGGCCTCGGCCGCCGCCATGACCGTGGCGGGGCCCAACCCGCACGGCGTGCCCGCGTCGGCGCCGCACTACCTGGTCCAGAAGATCGGCGAGGCCTCCCTCTACTACTACCAGCACGGCAAGCTGGTGCGGCTCTTCCCGGTGGTGTTCGGCAAGCCCTCGACGCCGACGCCGATCGGCTCCTTCCGGGTCTACTCCAAGACCGCCGGCCCCAGCCCCGCCTTCGGCCCCCTGGTGCTCTGGTACTACCGCGGCTACGGGATCCACGGGACCAATCAGGAGTACCTGCTCGGGCACTCCTGGCGGTACTACTCGCACGGCTGCACCCGCAACTACAACGCCAACATCCTCTGGCTGTGGGGCCGGATCCCGGTGGGGACGCCGGTGAAGAACATCTACTGAGGGCCGCCGCGGCCGCGCCCGGCGCCCGCGGGATGCGGCGCCCGGGCTGGTAACGTCGGTCCCGATGCGCAGGGTGCCCCTCGCCCTCGCCGGCCTCCTCGGCGCGGCGGCCCTGGCGCTGGCCCCGGCCGCGTGGGCGGCCACGTGGAGCGCTCCCGTGCGCGTGACGCCGTCCGACCGGGCCTCCTACGGGTCCGCGTCGATCGCGGCGGGACCGGGCGGCGCGGCGCTGGCCGCCTGGGTCCGCACCCCGGCGGGCGCCTCCTCGGCGGCGGGGCGGGTGCAGATCGCGGCGCGACCCGCCGGCCGCGGCTGGGGCAGCGCGCGGACGATGTCCGGGCCGGGCGCCTCGCTCACGCGCGTGGCGCTGAACGCGCGCGGCGACGCCGCCGCGGTTTGGCGCAACGGGCGCCTGATCGTGGCGGCCGTCCGGCACGGGCCGGCGGGATCCTGGAGGCCCGGCCGCGTCGCCGAGGCGGTGGCGCCGGTGCAGGATCTCGCCGTCGCGCTCGACCGCCGGGGAAGGGCGACGGCCGCGTGGATCGAGCGGCTCGGCGAGGGGTTCCAGGTCCGCCTGGCCACCGCCGACGCGACCGGGAGCGAGTGGTCCGTCCGCGGGGCGCGCCTCTCGACCCCCGGCCCTGAGCCGCCCTCGCTCGCCCTCAGCCCCGGCCGGGGGGCGCTGGCGGCCTGGGTCGACGACGGCCGTGTGCTGACGTCGCGCACCGTCGCAGGCGCCTTCGAGCGGCCGGTCGAGATGTCCGATGCCGACGGCGCCTCGGCCGGGGCCGCCCTCGGAAGGTCGGGCTCGGCCCTGGTGTCGTGGAGCGTCCTCCTGCCCGGCGGCACCCGGGTGCTCCAGGCCGCCGGCCGGCCGGCCGCCGCGCCCCGGTGGGGCGCGCCCGAGGACGTGGGCATCGGCGGCGTGCCGGTGGTGGCGGTCAACGGGGTCGGGGACGCGGTGGTCGCCTGGGCCACGGGGACGGCCGGGGGGGACCAGTCCGTCGAGGCGAGCACCCGCCGGCGGGGAGGGCTCTGGAGGGCGTCGACCGTGGTCGCGCTGCGCCGCTGCGAGTGCGCGCTGAGCGCCTCGGCCGCGGGCGTCGACGGGCTCGGTCAGGCGGTGGTCTCGTGGCGCCGGGACGACGGTGACGCGGACGACGCGGGCGCCGCGGCCGCCCTGGTCCCGGACGGCGACCGCTGGGAGGCGGCCCCGATCCCGGGCGGACGGGCGGCCGGGCCGCCGGCCGTCGCGACGGCCCCGACCGAGGGGATCGGGGTCGCGTGGTCGGTGGCGGGCCCGGGCGGCGGGGTCCGCGCCGCGCAGCGCCGCTAGGCCTCTGCGGCGGTTGGATTCCGCCGCCGGGGCTGCTTCGATACCCGCCGACATGGCCACGACCGCTCCCCGACCGCACGCCGAGCCCTGGCCCTCCCCCCTGAGGCTGGGCGCGGGGCTGGCACAGCCGGGGGGCCCGGCGATGGTCCGCCGGGCGCTCGAGGGCGTGGGCCTGGAGGCGGGAGACCGCGTCGTCGAGCTGGCGCCCGGCATCGGCGCGACCACGGCCGTGCTCCTCGAGCTGGGGCCGCGCGAGTGGACCGGCGTCGAGCCGGACCCGATCGCCGCCGAGCACCTCGAGCGGGCCTTCGGAGGCCCGGGCCGCGAGGTGGCGCGGGCGCCGGTCAACGCGACCGGGCTCGCCGACGACTCCGCCAGCGTCCTGATCGTCGAGGCCCTGCTGAGCACCCTCGAGGACGCCGAGGCGGCCGCGGTGCTGGAGGAGGCGCGGCGCGTCCTGCGTCCGGGCGGGCGGGTTGCGCTCACCGAGCTCGCGCCGGCCGACGGCCCGGCCGATCCCGAGGCGGCGGACGACCTCGCCGGCGCGGGCATCCGCCCCCGGCCCGTCGCGGCGTGGCGGGCCCTCGCCGAGGGCGCGGGGCTGGTGGTGGTGGGCTCGCTGGCCGGGCGCTTCGCTCCTCCCGCGCCGCGTGAGCTGATGCGGGCGGCGGGCCCGCGCACGGCCCTCCGGGTCACCCGCGAGATCGCGCGCGACGGCGGGCTGCGCTCGGCCGTCTCCTCGACCCGGCAGACGCTCGAGCGGCGAGCCCTCTCGCTCCGCTCCGCGCTGGTGGTCGCCGAGGTGCCCCTGATCTTGGGAATGCGGCGGCCGCGGCGATAGCCTGGCCGCGATGACGCCCCGTTCCCTCGCGGCCACCCTGTGCGCGGCGTGCGCGGTGGGGCTGGCCCTCTCGGCGGTTGCCGGGGCGGCCCCGACGGGATCGCGAGAGGCCGCGGCCGCCGTGCCGGGGCCGCCCACGCCCAGGGTCGCCTGGGTGGGGCGCCTCGTGGCGCCGGTGGTCGCGCGACGCGCGCCGGCACGGTCGGCGCGACCCCGGACCGTGCTCCAGCCGCTCGCGCCCCTGGGCGAGGGGCCCACCGTCCTCATGATCACGAGAAGCGTCGTGAAGCGGGATCCGGTCGCGAAGCGGGATCGGCGCTGGGTCGAGGTGCTGCTGCCCATCCGGCCCAACGGGGTGCGGGGTTGGGTGCCGGCCAGCGTGCTGCGCATCCACTCGACGCCCTTCCGCATCGTGATCGACGTCAGCGACCGCCGCCTGACCGTCTTCCGCGCCAACCGGCCGGTGCTCCGCGCGCCGGTGGCCGTCGGCAAGCCGGGCACCGAGACCCCCCGCAACGACCACTTCGCGATCGCCGAGCTCATCCGCACCCACACCCCGGGCGCCTTCCTCGGCCCGATCGTGCTGCCCATCACCGGCTACTCCGAGAGGCTCAACGAGTTCGCCGGGGGCAACGGCCGCGTCGCCATCCACGGGACGAGCCTCCCCGAGCTGATCGGCACCGCCGTCAGCAACGGGTGCATCCGAATGCGCAACAGGGACATCACCCGCGTCGCGCGCATCGCGCGCCCGGGGACGCCGCTCAAGATCCGGTCCTGAGCCTCGACCTGCCCGACCCCCCGCTGGCAGACGAGCGCATCCGCCTGCGCGAGCTCGCCGGCGACGACCTGCCGGACCTCGTCGCGGCGTGTCGCGACCCGCTGGTGCAGCGCTACACCCGCATCCCCGCCGACTACGGGGACGAGGACGGCCGGGCGTTCATCGGCGGCGCCCCCGGTCGGCGCGCGCGCGGCGAGTCGATCGAGCTCGCGGTGGCCGGCGTCGGCCGCGGCGGCCGCCTGCTGGGCGCGATCGGCCTCGTGATGGACCGCCACGACCATGCGCGGGCGGAGGTCGGCTACTGGGTCGCGCCCTGGGCGCGGAGCGCCGGGGTGGCCGGCCGGGCCCTGTCCCTGATCGCCGGCTGGGCGCTGGGCCCGCTCGGGCTCGCGCGCCTCGACCTCTACGCGTCGGTCTCCAACGCCGCGTCGCTGCGCGTGGCCGAGCGGTGCGGCTTCGTCCGGGAGGGCACGCTGCGCAAGGCGTGGTTCCGCGGCCCGGCCCGGGAGGACCTGGCCGTGTTCTCGCTCCTGCCGCAGGACCTCCCGGGATAGGGTGCCGCCGATGGGGCAGGAGACCGCAGGCCCCGGCTCGATCTGGGAGGACGGGCTGGGCCGTCGCGACGACGACGCGGTCGTGCTCACCCACGACGAGGCCGACCTCACCCCGGACCCCCAGTCGGTGCGCTACGGCGAGGGGCGCGCGGGCGTGACGGTCCAGGCGGTCGTGGCCGGGCCGGTCTTCCGCGGCCGCGCCTTCGTCAACGTGCGCCTCCACGAGGGCCTGCGCCCGATCTACGCGCGGCTCAGCCCCGAGGAGGCGCGCCGCCTCGCGGGGATGCTCGCGGCGGCGGCCGAGGCCGCCGAGAGCACTGGGTGACAATGCGGTTGGCCGCCTCTCGCGGGCGGCCAAGCGCGCCTCCGGGCCCTGGCCGGGCCCTCCGGCAGACGGCGGCACCGCCTTCGGCGGGGACGGCCGCCTTGAACCGCGTCGGCCGCGGCCGGAGCGGCTGTCCTCGCATGTGACACCTGTCACAGCGGTCTGACGATTCTGGCGCTTCCCGGTTGATCGCCCTCCGGGGCGTCGCGAGTGTGCCGCGCAGGGCCAGCCGAGGGGGAGGACGTTGATGCCGGACACGATGCGCGCCGCCGTTTTCCAGGACGTCCACGACATCCACATCGAGGAGGTCGGCAAGCCCGCGCCGGGGCCGACGGACGCCGTCGTGAAGATCACGACCACGACGATCTGCGGGACCGACTCGCACATCTGGCGCGGCGAGTACCCGGTGGCGAAGGGGCGCATCGTGGGCCACGAGCCGGTCGGCGTCATCGACCAGCTCGGGGAGGCGGTGCGGGGGTTCGAGGTCGGCGAGCGCGTCGTCGTCGGCGCGATCACGCCGTGCGGGGCGTGCTACTTCTGCCAGCACGGCGACTTCTCCCAGTGCGCCGGCTTCGAGGACAGCTGGGGCATGATCGGCGGCTGGCGCCTGGGCAACTCGATGCACGGCGTCCAGGCCGACTACTTCCTCGTGCCCTACGCCCAGGCGAACCTGGCGAAGATCCCGGACGGCCTCAGCGACGAGGAGGTCATGTTCGTCACCGACATCGCCAGCACCGGCATCTCGGCCGCCGAGACCGCCGACGTGCGCATCGGCGACTCGGTCGTGGTCTACGCGCAGGGCCCCATCGGCCTCTGCGCGACCGCGGGCGCCCGCCTCAAGGGCGCCGCCCTCATCATCGGCGTCGACTCCAACCCCACCCGCCTGGCGATGGCCAAGCGGATGGGCGCCGACGAGGTCATCGACTTCACCCAGGAGGACCCGGTGGCCAGGGTCAAGGCCCTCACGGAAGGCCGCGGCGCGGACGTGGCCATCGAGGCGCTGGGCATCCAGGAGACCTTCGAGAACTGCCTGGCCTCGGTGCGCCCCGCCGGCGTCGTCTCGTCGCTCGGCGTGTACGGCGACAAGGTGTCGATCCCCCTCGAGGGGTTCGTCTACGGCATCGGCGACATCGACATCCGCACGACCCTCTGCCCGGGGGGCAAGGAGCGCATGCGCGCGCTCATGGAGATGGTGCGCACCGGCCGCCTGGACCTCGAGCAGCTCATCACCCACCGCTTCGCCCTCGAGGACATCGAGGAGGCCTACCCGCTGTTCTCCAACCAGGAGGACGACGTGATCAAGGTGGCCATCACCCCATAAGCTCGCGGTGCCTGCCACCGCCGCGAAGGGGGACTCATGGATCTGAGGGGAAACGCCGTAACGTGGCTGGGCCACGGCACATGGCTCTGGGAGACGTCCGAGGGAAAGCGCCTACTGATCGACTGCTGGCTCGAGGGGAACCCGGCCTGCCCCGACGACCTGAAGGACGCGGCGGCCCTGAACCTCGACGGGATCCTCATCACGCACGGCCACTTCGACCACATCACCCAGGGCGGGGTCGAGGCCGTGGAGGTGATCACCAAGAGCGGGGCGCCCGCCTTCGCCCAGTTCGAGGTCGCCGTCTACCTCGGGTCCAAGGGCGTCGAGGTGACCGGCTTCAACAAGGGCGGAACGGCCGAGGTCGCCGGGATACAGGCGACCATGGTCCACGCCATCCACTCGGCGGGGATCACCCATGACGACGGGACCATGGTCTACGGCGGCGAGCCGACGGGGTACGTCCTGGAGTTCCCGGACGGCCTGGTCGTCTACCAGGCCGGCGACACGGACGTGTTCGGCGACATGGCGCTCATCGCCGAGATCTACCAGCCGCACGTCAGCGTCCTGCCGATCGGGGGCTTCTACACCATGAGCCCGCGCCAGGCGGCCCACGCCGTCCGGCTGCTCGGCGCCACCCAGGTCCTCTGCGGCCACTTCGGGACGTTCCCGGCGCTCTCGGGCACGCCGGCGGCGCTGCGCGACCTGGTGGGGGGCGGCGTCGACATCCCGGACATCAGCCCCGGCGACCGCCTGTCCTGAGCCTGCGGCTCAGCCGAGCAGCGCCCGCGCCTGGTCGATGACCGCCGACGCCTCGGCGTCGGCGGTCAGGCGCCGGGCGCCGTCGGCCTCGGGCTCCGGGTCGGCCCGCAGGCGGTCGGTGAACGGCTGCCCGGCCCGCTCGCGGGCCAGGGCCAGCCAGCCCGCGGGGATGGCGTCGTCGGGCTCGGCGCCGAGCATCTCGGCGAGCTGGAGCGTCCAGGCGCGGGCGAGCAGGTCGATGTTGTAGCCGCCCCCGGCGAGGACGATCCAGCGCCCCGCGGCGGCGTCCGTCGCCAGCTCGCCCATGAGCCGGTAGGAGCGGCGCAGGCCGTCGAGCGACACCTGCAGGTGCGAGTAGGGGTCCGCGTGGTGGGGGTCGGCGCCCTGGTGGGTGACGAGCACGTCGGGGCGGAAGCGCCGCACGGCCGGGGCGATGACCTCCTCGATGGCGCGCAGATAGGGGCCGTCGCCGGCGAACGGCGGCAGCGGGACGTTCACCGAGGTGCCCACCGCCTCGCCGGCGCCGCGCTCGGCGAGCCCGCCGGTGCCCGGGTAGAGGAAGCGGCCGCTCTCGTGGACCGAGCAGGTCAGCACCCGCGGCTCCTCGTAGAACAGCCACTGCACCCCGTCGCCGTGGTGGGCGTCGATGTCGACGTAGGCGACGCGCTCGGCCCCGGCGTCGAGGAGCCACCGGATGGCGAGCGCGCAGTCGTTGTAGATGCAGAAGCCCGAGGCCTGGGCGGCGCGGGCGTGGTGCAGGCCGGCCGGGGCGGGGCAGAAGGCGCGCTGGGCGGCGCCCTCCCACACCAGGGCCGCGGCCGTCAGCGCGGCGCCGCACACGGCCAGGGCCGACTCGTGCATCCCGGCCCGCGCCGGGGTGTCGCCGCCCGGCTGGAGGCCCCACTGGGCGGCCTCCGGCGCGGCGGCCAGGACGGGCGCCTCGCTCAGGCGGCGCACGGCGCGGACGTAGGCGGGGGCGTGCACCCGCTCCACGTCCTCGACCCGGGCGGGCGGGGGCTCGACGCGGGCCGCCCCGAGGGCGTCGCGCAGCCCGTAGGCGTCCATGAGCTCGATCCCCAGCTCGCGGCGCAGGGGGCGGGTGGCGTCGTCGGACGGGTTGTAGTCCTGCAGCCGGGGCCCATGGACCACGGCGGTGACGCCCGCCGTCACGCGTCGGCCCGGAGCGCCTCGACCGCGCCGTCGACCACGCCCTCGACGAAGTCGTCGTCGATCGGCTCGAACGAGATCATCGCCCGGTGGAGGCCTTCGACCTGGCGACGCGCGGATCGTCGGGCATGGCCCGATCCTGACCGATCGGCCCGGCCGGGGCCAGATGCCGGGGAATGGGCGCCGCCGGTGGCGTCACCCCACGGCACATGGACGGCGGCCCCCACGTGCCCGGTCGCCGGGGGAGCCATGGACATCGGACGCGAGATCCGCCCGCACCGTCGAGCGGGCGTGCCCGTCGGGCCTGGCGCAGGTCGCCGTGCAGCGAGCCGGTGCCCGCACGCCCTCGGGGGGCCCCGGAGAGCCCGGGCTCGCGACGGGGCGCCGCCGCGTGGCCGTGGCGCCCATGGTCGCCGCGTGCTCGGGGTCACGTTCCCCACCGCGCGCCGTCGCGGGTGTGCCGCTGCGGGATCCACGTCGCCCGGGACGCACGCGAAGCCGCCTTCCACGCCGACGCTGCCCTCGCGCTCCGGCGACGCCCTCGCCGTCGGGCTCGCCGCCCTGTGGGGCGAGGTCATCGAGGGGCAGGCGGGGTGGCGGGGCTCGCACGCGTACCCGGAGAGGCTCTACGTCATCCTGCGCCGGACGCAGGACCCCGAGCGCTGCGGCGAGATGGCCGTGGGACCTCACGGCGTACGGCGTCCCCGTCGGCGTGCTCGACTGCACCCGCCGGGATCTGCTCGACGTCCTGCGGGCCACGACGCCGGCCGCCCGCCGTCCCCGCCCGGTGCCGCTCGCCGCCTAAAGAGGCGAGGCGGGCGCGGCCGGCGGCTCGGCCAGGATGTCCGGCTCGAGGTAGATCACCCGCGCGATCGGCACCTCCTCGCGCACGCGCGCCTCGGCGGCGTTGATGGCCTGGGCGATGCCCACCGACGTCAGGCCCGGGTCGAGCTCGAGCTTGGCGCCGACCAGCAGCTCGTCGGGCCCGATGTGCTGGGTGCGCATGTGGATGAGGCGCCGCACCTGGGGGGTGCCCTCGATGGCCGCCTGGATGCGCCGCAGGTCCTCGGGGGTCGCCGACTCGCCGATCAGCAGCCCCTTCATCTCCACCACCAGGATGAGGGCGATGGTGACCAGCAGCCCCCCGATGGCCAGGGTCGCCACCCCGTCCCAGCGCGGCTCGTCGAGCACGACGGCCAGGGTGACGCCGGTGAACGCGAAGACCAGGCCGAAGAGCGCGCCGAGGTCCTCGAGCAGGACGACCGGCAGCTCCGGGCTCTTGGAGCGCCGGATGTAGGCCCACCACGACAGCTCCCCGCGCTCCGGGCGCGCCGCCCGCACGGCGGTGCGGAGGGAGAAGAGCTCCAGCACCGTGGCGACCCCGAGGATGCCGAGGGCGACCGCCGGCGAGCTGATGTCGTGGGGGTGCCGCAGCTTGTCGACGCCCTCGTAGATCGCGAAGAGCCCACCGACCAGGAAGAGCACGAGCGCGACGATGAACGACCAGAAGTAGCGCTCGCGGCCGTAGCCGAAGGGGTTCTCGGGCGTCGCCGGCCGCGCGGCCCGCGCCCCGCCGAGGAAGAGCAGGCCCTGGTTGGCCGTGTCGGCGACCGAGTGGATCGCCTCGGCCAGCATCGATGACGCGCCGGTGATCAGGAAGCCGACGAACTTCGCGATCGCGATGCCGAGGTTCGCGAGGAACGCGGCGGCGATCGCCCTCTTGCTGCCCTCGTGGACGGGCGCCTCCAGGCTGGGGGGACGCCCCGGAATATGCCAGGGAGGTCACCGTGGCGAGCCCGTGAGAGCCTCGTGAGTCGCTCATGAGACCGTGACGGTCCGGGAATGGACGCGCCGGGACGGGCGTCATACCCCACGACAGCACATGGACGGCGTCCCCCACGTCGCCCGGTCATTTGAGGGGGAGTCAATGGACATCGGACGCGAGATCCGCACCTACACCGTCGAGCCGGTCGTCACGCCGGTGCCCGTCAGGGCCCCGGTCGAGGCGCCCGCCCCGGTCCCGGCCGAGCCGGTGCCGGTCCGGCCGTGAGCGCGGCGCCCGACTACGTCGCGCCCGTGAGCGGCTGGCGGACCTGGAGGATCGACGAGTCGGGCCCGGAGGCCCGGCTCGCCTCGCTGATCCGGCCGGCCGCGTGGCCGGTCGGCGAGCCGCTGATCGCCGCGTGCTCGTGGGCCGGGCTGGCCCACCACCCGCCCGGCCCGGGATGCCGCTGCGGCCTCCACGCGGGCCGCGACGCGGCCGAGGCCGCCTACCACGCCGACCTGCCGTCCCGCAGCGGGGAGCCGCTGGCCGTGGGCCTCGCGGCCCTCTGGGGCAAGGTGGTCGAGGGCGAGGCGGGCTGGCGCGCGTCGCACGCCTACCCCGAGGTGCTCTACGTGATCCTGCGCAGCCCGGGGCGCCGGGAGCGCTGCGCGGAGATGGCCTGGGACCTCACCGCCTACGGCGTTCCGACGGGGGTCCTCGACTGCACCCGCCGAGGCGTGCTCGACGCCCTCTGGGCGACGGCACCCGCCGCCCGCCGGCTCCGGCCGGTCCCGGTCGCGGCCTAGAATCGCCGTGTGGAGATCGACTGGGGGGACGGCGACTACGCCCGGACCGCGAGGGCGCTGGAGCCCGCGGCCGAGGTGCTGCTCGACGCCGCCTCGGCGACGGCGGGCCAGCGCGTGCTGGACGTGGGCTGCGGCACGGGCAACGTCGCCCTCGCCGCGGCCGCCCGGGGGGCCGCGGCGACCGGCGTCGACCCGTCGGCCCGGCTGGTGGCGCTGGCCCGGGAGCGGGCGGCCCGCGCCGGCGCCGACGCGCGCTTCCTGACCGGCGAGGCCGGGCGCCTCCCCCTGCCGGACGGGGGCTTCGACGCGACGGTCAGCGCGTTCGCGGTGATCTTCGCGCCGGACCCGGCGCGGGCGCTCGCCGAGATGGTGCGCGTCACGCGGCCCGGCGGCGCCGTCGCCCTCACGTCGTGGTGCTCCGAGGGGCCGATCTGCGCGGCCGGCCGCATCCTGCGCGAGGCGTTCCCGGCCGGCGACGGCGACGGGCCGGAGCCGCGCTGGGACGACGCCGCCTGGGTCGCCGAGGCCCTCGCCGCGGCCGGCGCGCGCGACGTGCGCACGACGACCGCGGGGCTCAGGTACTCGGCGGAGTCCCCCGAGGCCTGGCTGGCCGGGCACGAGGAGGACCACCCGGCCTGGCGCTGGGGCCGCCGCACCCTGGGGCCGGAGGCGTGGGAGGGCGTGCGGGCGCGGATGCTCGCCGCGCTCGAGGCCGGCAACGAGGACCCCTCCGCCTTCCGGACGACGAGCCCCTACCTGGTGGCCGTCGCCGCGCGCTGAGGCGCGGGGGCTCCCTAGATGTGGAGGTCCTCCGGCTGGAGCGACCCTCCGCGGAAGCGGGACCCCGACAGGGCCGCGGCGCTCGGGAAGGTCCGCAGGGCCCCGGTGGCGATGAGCTCGGCCAGGCACAGGCCGGCCGCCCAGGACTCCATCACCCCGCGGCCGGAGAACGAGTGGATCTCGTACGCGTTGGCGAGGCCGCCGACCGCCCCGATGAGCGCCGAGTTGTCGGGCGACAGCTCGTAGAGGCCGGTCCATCCGCCGGCGTAGCCCAGCCGGTCGAAGGCGCTCACGCGCGCCGCCAGCCGCGGCCAGATCTCGCGCTCGAAGAAGGCCGCCCCCTCGTGATCGAAGCGGTAGCCGGGCGGATCGCCCGGCGGCGAGTAGCCCGCGAGGATCATCGCGCCGGACTCGGCGTGGAAGTAGCAGTCGCTGGTGTCCACGATCATCCCGTACGGGGACAGGTCAACCTCGCGCGAGGCCGCGAGGCTGAGCTCGCGCGGCACCGCCCGGCAGGGCACCGGCGCGCCCAGCAGCTCGGCCACCCGCGCGGCCCAGGGCCCGGCCGCGTTGACGATCCGCTCGCAGGCGACCCGCTCGCGCGGCCCGTCCGGCGCGGCGCCCTCCAGGGCGGCCGCCGCCGCCCCCTCGCCCTCGATCGCGACGAGCTGCGCGGCCGCGATCCGGTCGCCCTCGCGCTCGACGCCGACGAGGATGCGCCGGTCGAGGAACGTCACGCCGTCCTCCCGCGCCCGCGCCCGGTAGTGCTCCTTGACGGCGTTCGGGCTCACCAGGCCGTCCTTGGGCGAGAAGGTCGCCCCCGCCACGCCCTCGAGCTGGTCGATGAAGGGCCAGCGCCGGGAGACGTCGGCCGGCGTCAGCACCTCGACCTCCCGGCCGAAGCGGTTCTGCATCTCCAGGTGCCCGAGCGCCTCCGTGAAACGCTCGGGGCCGTGGAGCCACAGGTATCCATGCTCGCGGAAGGCGAACTCGTCGCGGTGGCGCGCGAAGAAGTCGATGGTGGCGGCGCACAGCTCCACGTTGACCGGCTGCCACCAGGTCGCCCGCACGCCGCCGGCGTTGAGCTCCGAGGAGGAGCGGGCCCCGGCCAGGTCGGGATCGACCACGACGACGCCGTCCTGGCCCAGCGCGGCGAGGTGCATCGCCGTCGCGCTGCCCGCCAGCCCGGCGCCCACGATCAGCGTCCCCGCGGCCTCCACGGCCCCTCCCGGTCGTGTTTCCCCATGAATACCCGGATCGGGGGGCGGGGGAGGGGGCCCGGGGGAGGGGCGGGCCCGAAAAAGAGGGAGGCGGGGGAGGCCGGGGAGGGCTTTACAGGGCGATTTCGGCGCCGATACTGGCGCGCATGCCCACCCGCCGATCGACCCTGCCCGCGCTCCTGACCATCGCCGTCTGCGCCCTCGCGACGGTGCTCCTCGGGGGCGTCGCGACGGCCGCCGCCGCGACGGTGACCGTCGCGCCCGGCGACACCCTCGGCGCGATCGCCGCGCGCAACGGGACCACGGTGGCCGCGATCGTGGCCGCGAACGGCATCGCCGACCCGAACCGCATCGTCGCGGGCAGGCGCCTCACGATCCCGGCGGCGGGGGCGGCCTCCTCCTCGGGCGGCGCGGGCGCCTCGGTGGGCTCCTACCGGGTGAGCCCGGGCGACACGCTCGGCTCCATCGCGGCCCGCCACGGCACCAGCGTCGGCGCGCTGGCCGCACTCAACGGCCTCGCGGACCCCAACCGCATCGCCGCGGGAGCGGTGATCCGCGTCCCGGCGGGCGGGTCGGGCGGGCGGCCCGTGGGCATGGCGTCCATCCACCCCGGCGGCCCCGAGGTGGGCGCCCTGATCACCCAGGCCGCGTACCGCCACGGCGTCGACCCGTCGCTCGCGCGGGCGGTCGCCTGGCAGGAGAGCCGCTGGTCGCAGACCGCCCTGTCCCACGTGGGGGCGATCGGCGTGATGCAGCTGATGCCGTCGACGGCGCGCTGGTTCGGCCCGGCCGTCCTGGGGCGCCGCATCAACCCGCACCACATGGGCGACAACGTGGAGGCCGGCGTGGCCTACATCGGGTGGCTGCTGCGCCGGACCCGCAACGAGCGCCTGGCCGTCGGCTCCTACTACCAGGGGCTGGGCGCCACGCGCACCCGCGGCTTCTACGAGGACACCAAGGACTACGTGGCCAACGTGATGTCGTTCCGCGGGCGCGTGTAGAGGGGCCGGCGCCCGCTCGAGAACGGCGAGGGGCCGAGCTCCCGGTAGATCGCGACCCCGCTGCTGTGCTCGCGCGAGCGCACCCAGGCGCGGTTGACGAGGTCGACCGCCCCCACCCCGGCGACCACCCCGCCGAGCACGGCCGCCAGGCCGCCGCTGAGGAGGGCCGCGATCGCGACCGCGAGGGCGCCGAGCGCCAGCGTCACGCCGGTGCGGCGCACCGTGAGGGCGGTCGTCTCGATCCGCGCGCCGGGGTCGGCCTCGGAGGGCTCGGCGCGGCGCAGCCACCGCGACGTGAGGCCGCTCACGCCCGCGAGGGCGACGAAGGCGACCGCGAACGGCACGATCGCCCGCGCGGCGCCCGAGTCGACCAGGAGCAGGCCGGCGACCAGGCCTGCCACGCCGATGACGATCTGCCCCAGCCCCGAGACGAGGAGCTCCGTCCCGAGTGGAGCGATGGGCCTCACGGGCTGGGATACTCGCACACGTGCCGTCCGCGCTCGCGATCCCGGTCGACGGCCAGCTGCTCGGCCGGGACCCCGCCGAGGTCGCCGGGCTCGCGGCGGAGGCCGAGCGCGCCGGGCTGGCGCGCCTCTGGGCCGCCGAGCTGCACCGGTCGGCGACCGTGCCCCTGGCCGTGGCCGCCGCCGCGACCGAGCGGATCGAGCTCGGCACGGGCATCGCGCTGGCCTTCACGCGCAGCCCGATGGTCCTCGCCCTCGAGGCGCTCGACCTCGACGAGCTGTCGGGCGGGCGCTTCGTGCTCGGCCTCGGCGCCGGCGTGCGGCGCCTCAACGCGAGCTGGCACGCGGCGGCGTACGACCGGCCGGTCCGGCGCATGCGCGAGCTGGTGGCGGCGGCGCGGGAGCTGATGGCCGCCCTGGCCGAGGGGCGCGACGCGCGCGCGGCCGGCGAGATCTACGACATCGAGGTGCGCGGCCTGCGCCGGCCCTACGCCGCGCCGCGGCCGGCGCCGCCGGTCTGGCTGGCGGCGGTCCTGCCCGGGATGACCGGCCTGGCGGGGGAGGTCGCCGACGGCTTCCTCGACCACCCCGTCACGACGCCCGCCTGGCTCGCCGGGCGCCTGATCCCCGCCCTCGACGCCGGCGCCGCCCGCGCGGGGCGCGCGCGTCCGGAGGTGGCCGGCGCCCTGATCTGCGCCGCGTCCGACGACGACCCCGCGGCGGCCCGGCGCGCGGCCGCCGGGACCGTCGGCTTCTACGCCACGGTCAGGACCTACGAGGAGCTCTTCTCCGAGCACGGCTTCGGCGGGCGACTGAGGGCGATCCGGCGGGCGTTCCTGGAGGGCGGCGGCGACCGGCTCGCCGAGGCCGTGGGCGAGGACATGACCGACGCCTTCGCCGCCGCCGGCACGGTCGCCCAGGTCCGGGAGCGGGCCCGCGCGTACGAGGGGCTCGCCGACCGGCTGTGGGCGGCCCCGCCCCACCACATGCAGGGGCACGAGGACGCCGTGCGCTGGCAGAGGGGGATACTGGAGGCGTTTGGCACGCGCCCCTGACCTCTCCGAGTACCGCGGCAAGCGCGACTTCGGCGCGACGCCGGAGCCGCCGCCCGAGCCGGCGCCCGCGGCCGAGGAGCCGGACGGCCGGCCCCGCTTCGTGGTGCAGCGCCACGACGCGCGGGCGCTCCACTTCGACCTGCGCCTCGAGGTCGACGGCGCCCTCGCCTCGTGGGCCGTGCCCAAGGGGCCGCCCCTGCGCGAGGGGGTCAAGCGCCTGGCCGTGCGCACCGAGGACCACCCCCTGGAGTACCTGACCTTCGCCGCCGTCATCCCCGAGGGCCAGTACGGCGCGGGCCGCATGACCGTCTGGGACGCCGGCCACTACGAGGCCGAGCTGCGGGCGGACGACGAGTGGAAGCTGGTGCTCGAGGGGCGGATCCTGCGCGGGAGCTATCACCTGGTGCGCACCGGCGGGCGCGGCGGCAAGGAGGAGTGGCTGATCTTCCGCTCGAGCGGGGGGCCGGCCGGCCCGCCCGACCCCGCGCCGCGGTTCCGCGAGCTGCGGCCGATGCTGGCCTCGTCGCGCCAGCAGCCCTTCGACGACCCGGGCTGGGCCTTCGAGCTCAAGTGGGACGGCTACCGGGCCCTGGCGCTGGTGACCTCGGACGCCACCGAGCTGCGCAGCCGCACGGGCCGGGACCTGACGGGCGCGTACGCCGAGCTGGCCGACCTGCGCCGGGCGGTCACGCTCCAGGAGGTCGTGCTCGACGGCGAGGTCGTCGTGATCGGTGAGGAGGGCCGGCCCGACTTCAACGCCCTGCAGAACGGCCGCGGCCCGTTCACCTACGTCGCGTTCGACCTCCTCTACGCCGACGGGGAGTGGCTGCTCGAGCGGCCCTGGCGCGAGCGGCGCGCCCGCCTTGCCGAGGCGGTGGCGCCGGAGGGCTCGCCGCGCCTGATCCTCAGCGACCACGTCGACGAGCGCGGCGAGGCCCTCTTCGCCGCTGCTGCCGAGAGGGGCCTGGAGGGCATCGTGGCCAAGCGGGCCGACAGCGCCTACCGCCCGGGCCAGCGGGTCAAGGAGTGGGTGAAGATCAAGAGCCGCCCCGAGATGGTCGCGACGATCGGCGGCTTCACCGAGGGCACGGGCTCGCACCGGGGCACGCTCGGCGCGCTGCTGGTGGGCGAGCCGGACGAGGCCGGCGGCCTGACGTACCTGTCGCACGTCGGCAGCGGCTTCTCGCACGACCAGGCGCGGCGCCTGTGGGACCGCCTGAGGGGGACGGAGGTGCCGGAGTCCCCGTTCTCCAACGAGGTGCCCTCGCGGGGCTCCGCGCCGCGCTGGGTGAGGCCGGAGCTGCGCGCGGAGGTCAGCTTCGCCGAGCGCACCCCGGACAACCGCCTGCGGGCGCCGGTCTTCGGCGGGCTGGTCGACGACCCCGGCGAGGGGCCCGACGTGCCGCCGGGGCCCTTCGGGGGGCAGGCCGGCGACCGGGCGCTCGAGGACGGCGGGCGGCGCATCACGCTGACGAACCTCGACAAGCCCTACTGGCCCCGCGAGGGCATCGCGAAGGGCCACCTGCTCGACCACTACCTGCGCATGGCACCGGTGCTGGTGCCCCACATCGCCGGCCGGCCGCAGATCCTCAAGCGCTACCCGGACGGGATCGAGGGCGACTTCTTCTTCCAGCACAACGTCGGCGACCAGGCGCCGCCCTGGATGCGCACGGCCGACCTCTCCCGCAGCGGGCGGTCCGAGGAGAAGACCAGCCGCTACGCCATCGTCAACGACGCCCTCGGCCTGCTCTGGCTCGCCAACCTCGGGTGCATCGACCTCAACCCCTGGCAGAGCCTGGCGGACGCGCCCGACCAGCCGACCCACGTGCTCTTCGACCTCGACCCGGCCGACGGCCTGCCCTTCGCGCGGGTCGTCGAGACCGCCCTGCTCGTGCGCGAGGCCCTCGAGGGGGTCGGCCTGCGCGGCTACCCGCGGACCTCCGGGGCGAGCGGGATGCACGTCCTGGTGCCGATCCAGCCCGGGCCCGACTGGGACGCCGTGCGCCTCTTCGCCCAGGTGGTCTCGGAGGCGCTGGTGCAGGCCCATCCGGCGCTCGTGACGACCGAGCGGGTCGTGGCCAAGCGCGGGCCCCGCGTGTACCTCGACGCGGGCCAGAACGGGCGCGGGCGGAGCATCGCCTGCGTCTACTCGGTGCGCCCGCGGCCCGGCGCGCCGGTGGCGACCCCCTTGCGGTGGGAGGAGGTCCAGCCGGGCCTCGACCCCCGCGAGATGACGATGGGGGCGGTCGCGCGGCGCGTCGAGCGCGAGGGCGATCTCGCCGAGGGCCTCCTGACCGACCTCCAGCCCCTCGGCGAGGCAGTGGCGCGCCTCGGCGCCGAGTGAGGCGAGGGGCGGTCGCGGCCGGCGCGCTCGCCGCGGCCGCCCTCGCGGCGGGATGCGGCGGGGGCTCCCCGTCGCCGGCTCCACAGCCGCCCGCCCCGCCGGAGGCCCTCGGCTCCGGCTACTTCGTGGGCACGGGGCCCAACGGGGTGGGCGCGACGGTGGACCTGCGGGCCGCCGACGCGACGGTCCGCGCCCTGGAGGCCGCCCTGCGGCAGGGCGCGCCGCCGGGCGGGCCCCCGCCCGCCGTGGGAATCGCCTCGGTCGTGAACGACTCGCGCCGCGCGGCGCCCGCGCCGCGCTTCATCGCCGTCCTCGATTCGGGCGAGCTCCTCCCGCTGCGGCCCGCCGCCGACGCGCTCGGCAGCCGCACCGACCCGCTCGCCCGGAGGGCGGTCCGGCTCATGCCGGCGCCGCGCCCGGTCCTGCCCGGCGGGGCGAGCGCCGTGGAGTACGTCGTCCTGCGCGGCGTGGTGCCCGGGAGGGTCGCCGAGGTCAGGATGACGACCGGCACGGGGACGCCCGCGCGGCTCGCCCCACGACCTCGGTAGGGGTCCGCGACCCGACGGCGAACTCACGCTCCGCATGCCCCCCGACGTCCACGCCCTCGCCGAGCGCCTGAAGCGCGACTACGAGCGCTTCAGCCCCGCGCAGCAGTCACTGGCCCGCTACCTGGCCGACCACCTGGCGGACGTCCCCCTGCTCTCCGCGCACGAGGTGGCCCGGGCCTCCCACTGCAGCCCGGCCACGGTCGTGCGCTTCGCCCAGGCCCTCGGCTACTCCGGCTACCCCGAGATGCAGCGGACCGTGCGCCGCGCCCAGCGCCCCGGCCTCCCGCCGCGCCCCGGCGACCGCCAGCTCGGGCTGCCCCTGTCGGCCGACGGCATCGAGTCGGCGCTCGCCGCCGAGCGGCTCGCGCTGGACGATCTCGCCGAGCGGCTCGGCACCAGCGGCCTGGGGTCGATGGCGGCGGCGATCGGGTCGCGCGCGCCCCTGATCATCGCCGGGGAGGGCCACGCCCGCACGGTCGTCACGCTCATCGAGGAGCGGCTCGCCCGCGCCGGCCGCCCGGTCGCCGCCGTCACCTCGCTCGACCCGGCCGCCCGGGTCTGGCTCGACGCCCTCGGCCCCGGCGGCGCGGTGCTGGCCATCGCCATCGGGCGCGAGTCGCGCGTCGCCCAGGCCGCCGTGTCGGCCGGCCGCGCCGCCGGCGTCCCGGCCGCCGCCCTGGTCAACTCCAGCCTCAGCCCTCTGGCGCGCAACCCGCTCGCGCGGGTGGTCCCGGCCGACGCCCGCGACGGGGCGCCGACCCTCGTCGCCATGGTCGCCGTGGCCCAGGCCCTCGCCGGGGCGCTGGTTCCGCCCCGGCGCGAGGTGGCCGCCGCGGGTCTCGCCGCCGTCGGGGCCTAGCCCCCCGGACGCTACACTCGGGGCCTCGGAGTCCGACCGAGGGGTAGCGCGTGGCAGAGGGGAACGGCCGCACCGGCACGATGCGGGTCAAGAGCGGGCTCGCGCAGATGCTCAAGGGCGGGGTCATCATGGACGTGACGACCCCGGAGCAGGCGCGCATCGCCGAGGAGGCAGGAGCCTGCGCCGTGATGGCGCTCGAGCGGATCCCCGCCGACATCCGCGCCGACGGCGGCGTGGCTCGCATGAGCGACCCCGAGATGATCGCCGGCATCCAGGAGGCCGTGTCGATCCCGGTGATGGCCAAGTGCCGCATCGGCCACTTCGTCGAGGCGCAGGTGCTGGAGGCGCTCGAGATCGACTTCATCGACGAGTCCGAGGTGCTGACGCCGGCCGACGAGAGCCACCACATCGACAAGCACGGCTTCACTGTGCCCTTCGTGTGCGGGGCCACCGACCTCGGCGAGGCGCTGCGGCGGGTCTCCGAGGGCGCGGCGATGATCCGCACCAAGGGCGAGGCGGGGACGGGCAACGTCGTGGAGGCCGTGCGCCACATGCGCGCGATCCGGGGCGGCATCGCGGCGCTCGCCGGGCGTCCGCCGGAGGAGCTGCACGCGGCGGCCAAGGACCTGCGCGCGCCCTACGAGCTGGTGGCCCGCGCCGCCGCCGACGGCCGCCTGCCCGTGGTCAACTTCTCCGCGGGGGGCATCGCCACGCCGGCCGACGCCGCCCTGATGATGCAGCTCGGGGCGGAGGGCGTCTTCGTGGGCTCGGGCATCTACAAGAGCGCCGACCCGCCCCGCCGGGCGCGCGCGATCGTGGAGGCCGTGACCCACTTCCGCGACCCCGAGGTGGTCGCGCGGGTGTCCGCGGGCCTCAAGGATGCGATGCCCGGCCTCGAGATCTCGGCGATCGGCGACGCCGGGCTGCTCCAGGGCCGGGGGTGGTGACGAGGGCGCTGGCGAGCCTCGGCCGGCCGCGCGTCGGGGTGCTGGCGGTGCAGGGGGCCTTCGCCGAGCACGAGGACGCGCTGGCGGCCGCCGGGGCGGCGCCCGCCGAGGTGCGGACGCCCGCCGACCTCGAGGGGCTCGACGGCATCGTGCTGCCGGGCGGCGAGAGCACCACGCTCGGGCTGGTCGCCGAGAGCTCCGGCCTGCTGGCCGCGCTGCGCGCGCGGATCGACGGCGGGCTGCCGGCGCTGGGCACCTGCGCCGGGATGATCGTGCTGGCCCGCGCGACCACCGGCGGGGCGCAGCCGCTGGTCGGTGGCATGGACATCGTGGTGCGGCGCAACGCGTTCGGGCGGCAGGTCGCCTCGTTCGAGGCGGCGCTGCAGGTGCCGGCGCTCGGGCCCGAGCCGGTGGACGCGGTCTTCATCCGCGCCCCCTGGATCGAGGAGGCCGGCCCCGGGGTGGAGGTCCTCGCGCGCCACGCCGGCCACGGGGTCGCGGCGCGCCAGGGCGACCTGATGGTGACCGCGTTCCACCCCGAGCTGTCGGGGGAGCGGCGCTTCCACGAGTGGCTCGTGGGGCGCGCGAGGGCCCGCCGCGAGGGGTCGGGCGAAAGGAGGGACCGTGTCGGGGCACAGTAAGTGGGCGACGATCAAGCGCAAGAAGGGCGCCGCCGACGCCAAGCGCGGCCAGCTCTTCTCGAAGCTCTCGCGGGCCATCATCGTGGCCGCCAAGGAGGGGGGGCCGACCCCGAGTCCAACACGACCCTCGCCAACGCCATCCAGAAGGCGCGCGACAACTCGATGCCCAAGGACAACATCGAGCGCGCGATCCAGCGCGGGGCGGGCGGGGCCGAGGGCGACGCCTACGAATCGATGGTCTACGAGGGCTACGCCCCCGGCGGCGTGGCCGTCATCACGACGATCCTCACCGACAACCGCAACCGGACGGCGAGCGACCTGAGGCACATCTTCACGAAGAACGGCGGCTCGCTGGGCACGCCCGGCAGCGTCGCGTGGCAGTTCGACCGCAAGGGCCTGGTGCTGGTCGAGCGCGAGGGCGTGGACGAGGACGAGCTGATGGAGCTCGCCCTGGCGGGCGGAGCGGAGGACATCTCCGAGGACGGCGCCCAGTGGCAGATCACCACCGACCCCGGCGACTTCATGGCCGTCCGGGAGTCGCTCGAGAGCGGCGGCGTCGGCTACGTCTCCGCGGAGCTCACGATGGTCCCCAAGAGCACGATCGAGGTCTCCGAGAAGGAGGCCCGCCAGGTGCTTCGCCTGATCGACGAGCTCGAGGACAACGACGACGTCCAGGGCGTCTACGCCAACTTCGACATCTCCGAGGACGTCCTGGAGGCCGTCGCCGGCTGAGCCGGGTCCGCCGTGGGGCGGGGGCGCCGGAGACGGGGATCAGCGCTCCTGGACGGCCCAGCCGTTCCCGTCCGGGTCGTCGAAGAACGCGAAGCGCGACCCGGGCGCGCCCTCGGGCCCGAGCTGCATCACCTCGCCGATCGGGACGCCGCGCGCGGCGAGCGCGGCCCGCGCGGCGTCGAGGTCCTCCACCACGAGCTGGACCCCCCGCACCGAGCCGGGGGCGCCGAGGGGGAGGCCGTCGCCGATGACGACCGAGCAGGCCGACCCCGGCGGCGTCATCTGCACGACGCGCATGCCCTCGGCGGGGCGCACGTCGTGGTCGAGCGCGAACCCCACGCGCTCGGTGTAGAACGCCGTCGCGGCATCGACGTCCGCGACGGGCAGGCCAACGACCTCGAGCTTCATCTCCACGGCGACCACTCCCCCGGTCCTGAAACGGAACAACTCATTCCGTTTCAATCTATCGGAACGGAATGCATCGTTCAAGTACTATCCGGATGATGACGGCGGACGCCGCGGAACGCCTCCCCGGGCGGCGCCGCGAGGCCGCGCGCAACGACGCGCGCATCCTCGAGGCCGCGCGGGAGGTGCTGGTGGAGGACCCGGACGCGCCCGTCGCGGCGGTCGCGGCGCGGGCCGGTGTGGGGATCGGGGCGCTCTACCGCCGCTACGCGACCAAGGACGACCTGCTGCGCCGGGTCTGCCACGAGGGCCTGCTCCGCTTCATCGCCGAGGCCGAGGAGGCGGCCGACGACGACGACGCCGGACGCGCCCTGGCGGGCTTCCTCCGGCACGTCGTGGACGCCGACCTCCACTCGCTCACCGTCCGCCTGGCGGGGCGGTTCGCCCCGACGGAGGAGATGTGGCGGGACGCCGAGCGCGCGGGCGCGCTGGCCCGCGCCCTCGTGGAGCGGGCCGTGGCGAGCAACGCGGTGCGCGCCGACGCGGTGCCCGGCGACCTCGACCTCATCCTGGAGGGCTGCGCCGCCATCCGCGTCCCCGACCCGTCGCGCACGGCCGAGCTCCGCCGCCGTCACCTCGCCCTGCTCCTCGACGGGCTCGCCGCCGGCGGCCCGGGCGGGCTGCCCGGGCCCGCGCCGGACGACGGCGAGATGGGGTGGCGCTGGCGCGAGGGCTCCGGGCGCCGCGCGTGACGCCTTGGCTACGCCGCCCGCCAGACGCCCATCACGATCCGGATGCGATCCTCCTCGAGGTTGCGCACCTGGTTCGCGACCATCGCCCGGTAGTCGTCTCCGAGGATCAGGTGGAGGCCGAGCGGCGGAAGGTCCCCCGAGGCGGCAGCGGCGCGGGCGCGGTTGAACTCCAGGGAGACGGCCGACTGGTCCTCCCAGGCGACCTCGCGAAAGCCGAGGGCGGCGATCGTCGCCTGCACCTCCTCGGCGGGCCGCAGGTGGCTGTGGGCCCGATCCGTCGCCCAGGGCACGGGCAGGTGGACCGGGCCGCCCGGGCCGGCCATGACCTCGTGGATCGCCAGGGTCCCGCCGGCGCGCAGCACCCGCCGGGCCTCGGCGTAAAGGCCATCCTTGTCGGCGATGTTCATCGACGAGTGCTGGGTCCACACCCCGTCGAACGCCCCGTCCGCGAACGGAGCCGCGAGGGCGTCGCCGTGGACGAATTCGACGCGGTCCTGGAGGCCCGTGCGCCGGGTCAGGTCGCGCCCCACCTCGACGTAGGCCTCGCTCAGGTCGAGCACGGTGACGCGGCAGCCGGCCTCCGCCGCCAGCATTCGCGCCCCTCCGCCGATGCCGCCCCCCAGGTCGAGCACCCGGTCGCGGGGGCCGAGGGCCGCGAGGCGGAGGAGGTCGAGGCTCGCCCCCCGAGCCCTCGTGTGGAAATGCTCGACCGGCGCGAGGTCGTCGAGCGTCGGCGCTTCGGGGTCGGCCCCGGCCGCCCGCAGCCCCTCGAGGATCCTCTGCCCGATGTCGGATCGGTCGTAGTGGGATGCCGCGGGGGCCATCTCACCTCGTTTCTACCGTCCGGGGCCGCTGATTGGCTACCCGCGTGAGCGGCGGCGGCGTCATCGGCGTGGACCCCGGGCTGGCCTCGACCGGCTACGCCGTGGTGGCCGGCTCGGGCGCCCGGCTGCGGGTCCTGGCGCTCGGCACGATCCGCACATCGCCCCGCACGCCGCACCCCGAGCGGCTGCGGGCGATCCACGACGGGGTCGCGGCCCTGGCGGCGGCGCACGCGGTGACCGCCGCCGCGGTCGAGTCGTGGTTCGTCCACCCCGTCAGCCGCGCGGCGATGGGGATGGCCGAGGCCCGGGGGGCCATCCTCGTGGCGCTCGCCGGGGCCTCGATCGAGGTGACCGAGTACGCGCCCAACACGATCAAGCAGGCCGTCACGGGCCAGGGCGGGGCCGGCAAGGCGCAGGTCAGGGCGATGGTGCGCCGGCTCGCGGCGGCCGAGCCGCGCGGCGACCACGAGGCCGACGCGCTGGCCGCCGCGATCTGCCACCTGAGCTCGGCGCCGCTCCGGGGGGCCATCCGCCGCGCGCGTTAGCCTGCGGCGATGATCCGCTCCGTGAGGGGCCGCGTCGTCGCGCACGAGGCCGAGGGCCCCGTGGTCGAGGTCGGCGGGGTCGGCCTGCTCGTGCGCGTATCGGCGACCACGGCCGCGACCCTCCCGGCGGTCGGCGCCGAGGCGTCCCTGCTCACGGTGCTGGCCGTGCGCGAGGAGTCGCTCGACCTCTACGGCTTCGCCAGCGCCGGCGAGCGGGCCCTGTTCGAGGCGTTCACGGGGGTCAGCGGGGTGGGGCCGCGGCTGGCCCTGGCGATCTGCGGCCTCGACGAGCCCGGCGAGCTCAGGCTCGCGCTGGCGCGCGGCGACAGCGCCCGCCTGCAGGCCGCGAGCGGGGTGGGGAAGCGCACGGCCGAGCGGGTGGTGCTCGAGCTGCGCGACCGGCTCGGCTCGCTCAACGGCGGCGCGCCGCCCGCCGTGACCGCCGGGTCGGCCGACGCCTACCTGTCGGCGCGCGACGGGCTGGTCGCGCTCGGCTTCCGTCCCGACGAGGCCGACGCCGCGCTCGCCGACGCGCCCGAGGGCCTCGACGCCGAGGGCCTGGTGCGCCACGGCCTCGGACGGCTGCGCCGGTGAGCGAGGAGCGCCTCGCCGACGGCGCCGAGCTCGGCGCGGAGGACGAGCTCGACGTCTCTCTGCGCCCCCGCCGGCTGGACGAGTTCATCGGCCAGGAGGGGGTCAAGCAGCAGCTGGCGATCTTCCTCGAGGCGGCGCGCCAGCGCGGGGAGGCCCTCGACCACGTGCTGCTGGCGGGGCCGCCGGGCCTCGGCAAGACCTCGCTGGCCGGGATCGTGGCCGTCGAGCTGGGGGTGGGCTTCCACATCACGAGCGGGCCGGTGCTCGAGCGCAAGGGCGACCTGGCCGCCGTCCTCACCGCCCTCGAGCCCCACGACGTGCTCTTCATCGACGAGATCCACCGGCTCAACCGGGCCGTCGAGGAGGTCCTGTACCCGGCGATGGAGGACTTCCAGCTCGACGTGATCCTCGGCCAGGGGCCCTCGGCGCGGACGCTGCGGCTCGACCTGCCGCGCTTCACGCTGATCGGGGCGACGACGCGCACGGGCCTGCTCACCACGCCCCTGCGCGGCCGCTTCGGCGTGCTGCACCGCCTCGACTACTACGGCGCCGACGACCTCGGGGCGATCGTGCGCCGCTCGGCGCGGCTCCTGGGGGTCGAGATCGACGACGAGGGCTCAGCGGCCCTGGCGGCCCGCTCGCGGGGCACTCCGCGGATCGCCAACCGCCTGCTGCGCCGGGTCCGCGACGTCGCCCAGGTGCGCGGCCACCCCACGGTCGACCGCGCCGTCGCCGAGGAGGCCCTGGAGCTGCTGGAGGTGGACGGGCTGGGGCTCGACGACCTCGACCGCCAGCTCCTGCGGCGCCTGGCCGAGACCTTCGAGGGGCGCCCCGTGGGGCTGGGCACGCTCGCCGACAGCCTCGGCGAGTCGCCGGACACGATCGAGGACGTCTACGAGCCGTACCTCCTGCAGGAGGGGCTCCTGAAGCGCACCCCGCGCGGGCGGGTGGCGACCCCCCGGGCCTACCGCCACCTCGGGCTGACGCCCCCGGAGACCGGGCACCCCGAGCTCTTCTGACCTCGACCGCGCGCGGGGGCGGTCGTTAGGATCGCCGCATGCCGCGCACCGTGGGCGAGGTCATGGCCGACGTGAAGGTCCGGATGGGGCCCCAGGACGACCTGCGGGCGCTCGCCGTGGCCCTCAGCGCGGCCAGGACCGGGCTGGGGATCGTCAACATCGAGGGCGGCGGGGTCATCACCGAGCGCGACGTACTCCGGGCGATCGCGGAGGGGACGGACCTCGACGCGGCCCAGGTGGCCGACTGGATGACGCCGGACCCGGTCGCCGTCGAGCGCGCGACGCCCCTCGACGACGCCTGCGAGCTGATGATCGCGCGCGGGGTGCGCCACCTGCTGGTGCGCGACGGCGCCGAGCTGGTCGGCGTCCTCAACATGCGGGACGTCGTCGGCGTCCTGTCGGGGGCGGCCGAGCTGGGCGCCGTGCCGCCCGCCCGCGGGTCCTGAGGGGGCCGCGCCGGGCGCGGCCGGCCCTCAGGCCGGCTTCTGGGCGACCATCTCCATGCTGCTGCGCCAGAAGGCGTGCGGGATCACGGTGCTGCGGCGCGAGAGCAGGTTGCGCAGGAAGCGCCAGTGGTCGCGCAGGGGCCGCGCGTAGGGCGTGCCCAGGTAGGGGTAGCGGGTCTCGCGCACGACAAAGCCGAAGTTGGTCAGCGTCTGGGCCAGGCTGATGTCGTCGGGGATGTAGAAGTTGCGCGGCGCGTCGATGAAGGGCAGCGTCTTCTTGAGGCGGTAGAAGGGCGAGTTGGTGTTGGGCGTGGCCAGGAAGACGAGGTAGCCGCCGGGCTTCAGCGCCGTGAAGGTGTGCTTGAGGAACAGGAAGGGCTCGTCCAGGTGCTGGATCGTGCCCCGGATGATCACCAGGTCGAAGAAGTCGCTCTCGGAGAAGATGTCGCGGTCGAAGCGCACCCCGGCTCTCGACGGCGATCGTCGCGCGCGTACTCGGAGATCTCCATGCCAAAGCGCTCGTCCTGCCAGTCGATGGCGCTCAGGAACTCGCCCGTCGAGCAGCCCGATGTCCATGGCGCGGCCCGAGCGGATGTAGCGCCGGATCAGCTCGCCCTCGGAGCGGAACTGGGCCAGCCGCTTGGGGTCGTTCGAGAGCCGCGTCTCGAAGTAGTCCTCCCCGTAGAGGTCCTCCTGGCCGGGCGCCGGCTGGTACGCCGACCGAGTCGGCCGCGCTGCCGTTGCGCACCGAGTCGACCTCGCCCATCAGTCCGCCCTCCCGGGTGGGACCGACGACCGCGCCGCCGGGGCGTGAGGACTGCGCACCATTGGGAGCCTCCTGGGGGGACGAGTACCCCGGCCGGGGGCGCGCGAGGGCCACGACCGCCCCCTCCATGCACGCCCCCGACGGGGACCGAATCGACCGTAGCAGCGGTCTCCCGACCCCCGGCCTCCCGACCCCGGGAACCTGGGGGCGTCGTTATCGGTTCGTCACAATCGGGCCCGGCATGGGGCCCGCCCGCATCCCCCGGTCTAGGGATGCGCCACGGGGTCCTGCCCGCGCGGCTCGGCGGCGTCACGGGGTTCGGCCGCAACGTCGGGGGCGTCGGGGGGCGCCGCGGCCGGGAGCCGGAGCACGAAGCTCGTGGCGGAGGAGGTCGGCTCGATCTCGATCGATCCGCCCTGGGCCTGGGCGAGCTCGCGGGCGATCGTGAGGCCGAGGCCGGCGCCGCTGCCCCCGTCCTTCGCTTCGCGCCCGCGGTAGAAGCGCTCGAACACCCGGCGGCGCTCGCCGCCGCCCAGGCGCCCCCCGTCGCGCACCCGGAGCACGGCCGCGCCCGACTCCTGCGCGGTGGAGAGCCTCACCGGCGCGCCCTGGGGCGCGTACTTGAGCGCGTTGCTGAGGAGGTTCAGGACGATCTGGCGCACCGCGTCGCGGTCGCCCCTCGCCGGCGTGGGCCGCGCGTCCAGCTCGAGCCCGAGCCCGCGCATCTCGAAGGCGGCCGCCAGGGCGTCGTGGGCCTCGCGCGCCAGCTCGTCCAGGGCGACGTCCTCGATCCTCAGCTCGAGCGGCGTTCGCCTCGGCCTCGGCGAGGCGCTCGATCTGCCCGATCAGGCGGCTGAGGCGCAGCGTCTCGGTGTGCAGCGCGGCCAGGCCGTCGGCGTCGAACGGGACCACGCCGTCCTGCATGGCCTCGATGCGGCCCTGCAGCAGCATGAGCGGCGTGCGCAGCTCGTGGGACAGGTCCTGGGCGAGCTGGCGCCGGGCGCGCTGCTGGCGCTCGAGGTCCACCGCCAGCCCCACGAGGGCCTCCTCCAGGTCGCGGACCTCGCGCGTGCCGCGCGGCAGCGGCTCGGGCACGCTGCCGCCCGCCGAGATGCCCCGGGCCGCCTGCGCGAGGCGCCTCAGCGGGCTGGAGAGGCGCCCGGCCACGACCAGGGCCGCGACGAGCGCGACGAGCACGGCGATGGCCACGCCGAGCAGGTGGGCCTGGTCGAGCTCGCCGCGCAGCGCGTCGTCGGCCGCGCTGCGCGGCGTGTCGAGGGCGTAGAGCTCGAGCGTCCCCACCACGTTGCCATCGGGGTCGTGGACCTCGGTGGTGGCCACCGGGGAGCCCTCCCCGGGCCCGAGGGGCGTGGTGTCGAGGAGCTTCTCGTCGCCGTCGACCAGCCGGTAGTCGAACCCCGTGAGCTCGAGCTCGCGGCCCAGGGTCTCGAGGGTGCCCGCCTCCCATCCCTCCCCGTCGTCGCCCCGCGTGTAGGCCGACTCGGCCAGGCCCGCCGAGCTCATGGCCGCGTCCTGCGCCCGCTGCTGCAGGTAGTCGTTGACGCTGCGGTGCACGCCCAGGCCCGACAGGAGGGTGGCGAGGATCGGCGCCAGCACGGCGATCCCGACGAAGGCGGTGACGAGGCTGGCGCGGAGGGACAGCCGCCTCACGGCGCGGCGCTCTCGTCCAGGCGGTAGCCGACGCCGTAGACCGTCGCGATGTAGCCGCCCCGCCCCGGCGCGGCGTCGTCCATCTTGCGGCGCAGGCGCATGACGTGGACGTCGACCGTGCGCTCGAAGCCCTCGACGTCGGCCCCCTGCAGCGCCTGGAGGAGCTCGAAGCGCGAGAACGCCCGGCGCGGCTGGCGCCCGAGTGTGGCGAGCAGGCGGAACTCGCTCGCGGTCAGCGGCAGCGTCTCGCCGTCCAGGCGCGCCTCGTGGGCGGCCAGGTCCACCTCCAGCCGCCCTCCGTCGAGGACGAGGAGATCGGTGGGGGGCTCCTCTGCCCCGGAGGAGCGCCGCAGGATCGCGCGCACCCGGGCCACCAGCTCCCGCGGGGAGAACGGCTTGACGAGGTAGTCGTCCGCCCCCAGCGCGAGGCCGCGCAGCCGGTCGGCCTCGGCGGCCTTGGCGGTCAGCATGAGGACCGGGACCGAGGAGTAGCGGCGGAGGCTGACGCACACCTGCTCGCCCGGGATGTCCGGCAGCATGAGGTCGAGCACCACGAGGTCCGGCATCTGCGTCGAGACGGCGTCGAGCGCCCGCTGCCCGGTCGCCGCCGTGCGCACGACGAAGCCGTCGCGGCGCAGGTACGCGGAAGCCATCTCGATGATGCCCGGCTCGTCGTCGACGACGAGGACCGAGCGGCTCGTGCGCCCCTGCCCCATCGCTGCCCCTCGCGTCTCCCTGGTCTGGCGCCGGCCGGGCGGCGCGGTGCTATCCGGCCATCATGACGCCTGGCCGCCGATCTGGCGCGCCGGCGCACCTACCTCGTCGACCAGTTCCGCGATGGACTCGGCGATGCGCGAGGGCCGGTAGGGGAAGCGGTCGACGTCGCGCCGGGACGTGACCCCCGTGAGGACCAGGACCGTCTCGAGGCCCGCCTCGATGCCGGCGACCACGTCGGTGTCCATGCGGTCGCCGACCATGACGGTGGTCTCGGAGTGGGCGTCGATGGCGTTGAGGGCCGAGCGCACCATCAGGGGGTTCGGCTTGCCCACGAAGTAGGGGTCGACGCCCGTCGCGCGCGTGATCAGCGCCGCGACGGACCCGGTCGCGGGCAGCAGCCCGGACGGCGACGGCCCGGTCGGGTCCGGGTTGGTCGCGATGAACCGCGCGCCGCCGGCGATGAGCTGGATCGCGCGGGCGATGCGCTCGAAGCTGTAGCTCCGGGTCTCGCCAAGGACGACGTAGTCGGGCGAGTGCTCGGTGAGCGTGTAGCCGGTGGCGTGCAGCGCGGTGGTCAGTCCGGACTCGCCGATCACGAACGCCGAGCCGCCGGGCCGCTGGGAGTCGAGGAACCCCGCCGTGGCGAGCGCCGAGGTCCAGATCGACTCCTCGGGGACCTGGAGGCCGCGCATCCGCAGGCGCGCCGCCAGGTCGCGGCGGGTGTAGATGGAGTTGTTGGTCAGGACCAGGAAGGGCGTGCCGGTCTCGCGCAGGCGCGCCAGCAGGCGCTCGGCGCCCGGGATGACGTGCTCCTCGCTGACGAGGACGCCGTCCATGTCCATCAGCCACGACCTGATCTCTCGGTCTCCCACGCCGGGGAGACTAGACCCGGATCAGTCCACGGGCTCCTTGGGGTACCCGGCCCGCAGGGCCGACGGCAGGTTGCGCACGAGCTCGACCGGGTTGCGGCGCAGGTTGAAGCGCAGGCCCACGGGCGGCCGGTTCTCGGGCCGGCCGTCCTTCGCCGCGAGGATCTCGAGGTACACGGCCTCGACCCGGCGGGCCACCTCCGGCCAGGAGTAGCGCTCCACCGCCACCCGCCGGCCGCGCTCGCCCCACTCGCGGCGCAGCTCGGGGTCGTCGAGCTGCTCGGCGATGCCCGCGGCCAGGGCGACGGGGTCGGAGAGGGGCACGAAGCGGCCCGGGGCGCCGTCGCGGATGACCTGGCGGAATCCGACGTTGTCGGCGCAGACGATCGGCGTGCCCGACGCCATCGCCTCCAGCAGCACGACCCCGAAGGAGGCCAGCACGCACGGCGACGCGAAGACCGTGGCCTCCCGGTAGAGCCGCGGGCGCTCCTTGTCGAGCAGCCCCAGCCACTCGACGCGGTCCCACACGCCCAGGCTCTTGGCCTGGCGGTGGTAGACGTGGCGCATCGGCCCGTCGCCCACGACCTGCACGGTGAAGTCGCGGCCGTCGTCCTGGAGGATGCGCGCGGCCTCGAGCAGCGTGTCGAGGCCGTTGCGCGGGTCGAAGCGGCCCACGAAGAGGATGCGCGGCGGGCCGGACGGGCGCTCCTCGTCCGGGCCCAGCGGCCGGTAGAGCTCGGTGTCGACCCCGTTCGGGATGATCTCGAAGGTCGCCTCGCGGAAGTACGGTCGCAGCGCGGTGAGGCAGGCCTCGGAGACCGCGATCAGGCGGTCGGTGCGGGCGATCGTGCTGCGCACGTAGGCGAAGAAGTGCTTGTAGCCCCAGTGGCCGCCCTCGAAGTACGTGTGGAAGGTCCCCACGTTGACCGGCGCGCGCGAGACGCGGAGCGACCACAGGCAGAGCGTCGGCACGGCGAGGCCCTGCGCGTGGACGACGTCCATCCCCTCCAGCGCCCGTGCGACCCGCGCCTTCTGGCCGGGCCCCACGCTCACGCGCGCGACGGAGCGGTTGGAGACGATCGGCATCGACACCGCGATCCTCACGGTCCGGTAGCCGTGACGCGAGAGGTTCTCGGCGTCGATCGCCCGGGCCCGGCGCTTCATGCCGAACGGAGCGAGGCTGGTGAGGACGGTGACCTCGTGTCCCCGCGCCACCATCTCCTTGCTGAGGTTGTGGACGTGCTCGGGCACGCCCCCGAGGATCGGGTAGGCGTACTCGGTGACCATCGCGATCCTCATGCCGTCGCCGCCCTCCAGGGCTGGGGCAGCGACCGGCTGAGCGGGTTCACGACCGCCAGCGCGAGCAGCACGCACCCGACCCCGCCCGCCGCGTCGAGCCACCAGTGGTTCGCCGTCGCCATGACCACGAACAGCATGGCGGCCGGCCACAGGAACGCCAGCCAGCGCAGGGGGGAGCCGCGGTGCATCCAGAAGAGGGTGAGGGCGAACAGGAACGTGTAGCCGACGTGCATCGAGGGCATCGCGGCGAACTCGTTGCGGAACGGCTGGAACCACGACAGCGCCCCCCCGAGCTCGAGGCTCGCCTTGGTGGGGTCCTCGAGGCCGAGGTCCGTCAGCCGCGGCGGGGCGAGGGGGTAGAGCCAGTAGCCGATCACGGCGAGGCCGTTGGTGACCCAGAACCAGTTGCGGAAGGCCGCGTAGAAGCGCCGCCGGCGGAACCACATCCACAGGAACATGACCGCGAACCCGGTGGTGTGGGCCAGCGTGTAGAGCCAGGTCGTGACGAACTCGCCGCCCGGCACGGAGTGCGCCCAGTCCTGGACGTCGGGCTCCACGAACAGCCCGAGCGCCCGCTCGACGTCGATCACGTCCAGGGCGTGGCCGAGCGGCGTCACGGGGTCGGAGACGGCCACCAGGTCCCGCAGCCACTCGTAGAGGACCATGAGGGCGAGGAACAGGACCAGCTCGGCGCCGATGGGCCACCTGGCGGCCCACGCGCGCGCGAGTGGCGACGGGCGGGCGGCGACGGTCACGGCGCGTGACGGTACCACGGGCGCGAGGCCGCTCGGCGCCCCGCGGGAGCGGCCACCGCGGGGCCCGGGGGGCGCCGGGGCCTTTGATATCCTCGGGCTCGCCGGAGCGCGAGAGCCGGCGAGTCACGGCCGCCCGAGGCGAGGTGCCCTCCCGAATGTCGGCGCTGCTCCTGCCGATCTACATCCTGATCTTCATCGGGCTGATCTACCTCGTCGGGGTCCGCCCGCAGCAGAAGCGCCGCAAGCAGCTCGCGGAGATCCTCGGCAGCCTCCGGCCGGGCGACGAGGTGGTCACGGTCTCGGGCATCTACGGCACCGTGACCGAGGTCGAGGAGGGCGAGACGCTCCTGCTCGAGGTCGCCGAGGACACCGACATCCGGGTCGCCAAGTCCTCGATCGCGCGCAAGGTCGCGGGCCAGGGCACGGGGTCCGACGTCTCGGCGGCGGCCGACGCCGACGCCACCTAGCGCCGTCCGGGGGCGACGCCCGTGAGGCGCCCGATCCTCCTGCTCGCGCTCGTGGTCGGCCTGGTGGCCGTGTCGGCCATCGCGATCGCGCTGAAGCCGACCGTGCTGGGCCTCGACCTCCAGGGCGGCGTCGAGGTCGTGCTGCAGGGCAAGCCGACCGAGCAGGCCCAGGTCACCCCGGAGGCCATCGACCGCTCGGTGGAGATCATCCGCGACCGCGTCGACGCGTTCGGCGTCGCGGAGCCCGAGATCCAGACCCAGGGCGACGACCAGATCGTCGTCGCGCTGCCGGGCGCGGAGGACCCGGAGCAGGTCGTCAACGACCTGATCAACCCGGCACAGATGGTCTTCATCCCCTTCGAGCCCAACATCGTCGGCCCCCAGGACGGCACGACGAGCCTCTACGAGGCGGCCAAGCTCGCCGCGAGCACCACGCCCAAGGAGGCCCGCGGGCTGCCGAGCTTCTACGCGTTCGACCGCGAGACGAAGGAGCTCCTGGCCGGCCCCGAGTCCGACCGGGTCTCGCTGCGCGAGGCGTTCCCGAACAACCGCATCCCCGACAACGCCGAGGTCGTGGAGGTGCCGAAGGGCCTCTTCCTGGCGTCCGAGGAGACCCAGCGGTTCCAGACGCGCGAGTCGGCGACCGAGACGCGCTGGCACGTCTTCCAGAACAACCCCGGCCTGACCGGCCAGGACGTCAGCTCGGCCGGCGCCCGCCTCGAGACCCAGGGCTTGGGGGGCAACCGCTGGATCGTGACGATGGACTTCACCGGCGACGGCCGCGACAAGTTCCAGGACCTCACGCGGGAGATCGCCGTCGCGGGAAACCTGGCGGGGACGCCGCAGCGGTTCTCGATCATCCTCGACGGAAAGATCGTCTCCAACCCGACGGTCGACTTCAACGACTACCCCGGCGGCATCGACGGGCGCAACGGCGCCCAGATCGAGGGGAACTTCAGCCAGGACGAGGCGCAGACCCTGGCGACCCAGATCAACTCCGGCGCGCTGCCGATCCAGCTCGAGGTGATCAGCCAGAAGCAGGTCTCGGCCACCCTCGGCCAGGAGTCGCTCGACCAGGCCCTCCTCGCGGGGATCGTCGGCCTCATGCTCGTGATCCTCTTCCTGATCGGGTACTACCGCTTCCTCGGGGTGATCGCGGCGCTCGGCCTGGTCGTCTACGCGGTCCTGCTCTACGCGGTCGTGGTGCTGGTGCCGATCACCCTGACCCTGCCGGGCATCGCCGGGATCATCCTCACGATCGGCGTCGCGTCCGACGCCAACGTCGTCATATTCGAGCGCGTGCGCGAGGAGGCCCGCGCGGGCAAGACCCCGCGCGCGGCGATCCTCGCCGGCTACAAGAAGGGCCTCAGCGCGATCATCGACGCGAACGTGGTGACGTTCGCGACCGCGGCGATCCTGTTCCTCTTCGCCAGCGCGGGCGTGAAGGGCTTCGCCTTCACGCTGATGATCGGCGTCCTGCTGTCGCTGTTCACGGCCGTGGTCGCCACGCGCGCGGTCTTCAACGTGCTGGCCGAGACGCGCTTCCTGCGCGACGACCGCTACATGGGCCTGAACCAGCGCGAGATCCGCTGGAAGCTCGACTTCGTCGGCAAGTGGAAGCTGTGGATGGCGATCTCGTTCGTGCCGATCGCCATCGGCACGGTCTTCATCGCCGCCAACGGCCTCAACCTGGGGCTCGACTTCGAGAGCGGCACGCGGGTGGAGGCCCTGTTCGAGCGGCCCGCCACCGAGGACGGCGTGCGCGCGGTCACCCAGGACCTCGGCCTGCCCGACGCCAAGATCCAGGCCACGTCCGAGCAGATCGACGGCGCGGCCGTCCAGGGCTTCCAGATCCAGACCGAGACGCTCCAGCCCCCCGAGCTGCAGCAGCTGCGGCGCGCCCTCGACGCCCAGTTCGGGCTCGAGGGCGACGACTTCCAGACGGTTGACACCGTCGGCCCGGTGCTGGGCGAGCAGATCATCCGCAACGCCCTCTGGGCGATCCTGCTCAGCTTCGCGGTGATCGTCCTCTACCTGACGATCCGCTTCGAGTACAAGCTCGCGCTGCCGGCGCTGCTGTCGGTGATACACGACGTCTGGCTGGCGGTCGCGATCTACTCGGTGACCGGGCGCGAGTTCACCAGCGCCACCCTGGCCGCGCTGCTGACGATCCTCGGGTACTCGCTCTACGACGTGGTCATCGTGTTCGACCGCATACGCGAGAACCAGACGGTCATGCGCAAGTTGACGTACCGGGAGATCGTGAACACCTCGGTGCACGAGACGCTGACGCGCTCGATCATCACCTCGCTCACACGCTGATCCCGCTGACCGTGCTGTACTTCTTCGGCGGGGACACGCTCAAGGACTTCGCATTCGCCCTGATCGTCGGGATCCTGGCGGGCGGCCTGTCGTCGATCGCCATCGCGGCGCCGCTGGCGGCGCTGTGGAAGGAGCGCGAGCCGGAGCACCGCCGCCGGACCGTCAAGGCCGAGCGCCGCGCGGCGCTCGTCGCGTCCGACTCGGACGTCGTCGACCTCGAGGCGCTCGCCCGCGCCGAGGCGGCGCTCGACGCCGAGCTGCGCCTGGAGGACGGGCGGCCGCCGGCGGAGGAGGACGAGCTCGAGGAGCTCGAGGAGCCCGACGAGGAGCGGCCGCGGGAGCTCGAGGCCGGCGAGCCCGAGGAGCCCACCGAGCCCGAGCCCGAGCAGGAGCCCGAACCCGCCGCCGAGGCCGAGCCGGAGCCGGCCGCCCAGGCCGAGCCCGAGGCCGACGACGGCGCGCCCGCACCCGTACCCGCGGCCGACGACGAGGCGCCCCCGCGGCGCCGCGAGCGGCCGAGTCCCGACCGTCAGCGACGGCACCGCCACGTCCAGAAGAGGAGGCGCAGATGACCAGCGTCCGCGAGAGCATGGAGCAGGCCGTCCTCATGTCCATCGGCGCCGCCGCGCTGACGCGCGAGCGCGCGGAGTCGGCGGTCAACGAGTTGGTCCGCAAGGGCCAGATGGGCGGCGACGAGGGCAAGCAGGTCGTCGAGCGCCTGATGGCGCGCGTCCGTGGCGAGGGGACGCCCACGGCCGGGCTGGTGGGGCGGCTGGAGGGCGGGCTGCAGGGGGTCCTGCGCGAGCTCGGGCTGGTGACCCATGCCGAGCTCGAGGACACGCAGCTGCGCGTGATGGAGCTGGAGCACCGCATCTCGCTCCTGGAGAGGGGTCCCGGCACCGACTGAACCCCCGCGGCGGGGGTCGGCGCGTCCGCTCCCGCTGCTACCTTGGCCCGCATGGCGCGCGGCGAACGGCGGCAGAACCTTGCGCGTCTCGGGGAGATCGCGCAGGTCGCGGCGCGCCACGGGTTCGGCTACGCCTTCGGCCGGAAGGAGGTGCCGCCCGAGGCGCTCGAGGAGGGCGCTGCCGGGCTCAGCCGCGGGCGCCGCGTGCGCGAGATGCTCGACGAGCTCGGCCCGACCTTCGTCAAGTTCGGCCAGCTCCTCTCCACGCGCCCGGACATCGTGCCGCCGGACATCCTCGAGGAGCTGCGCGGCCTCCAGGACGACGCCCGCCCGGAGCCCTTCGAGCACGTCCGGGCGGTCGTCGAGGCCGAGCTCGGGCTGACGATCGAGCAGGTCTTCGCCGAGTTCGACGAGCAGCCGATCGCCGCCGCGTCGATCGGCCAGGTGCACCGCGCGCGCCTGCCCGGGGGCCAGGAGGTCGTGGTCAAGGTCCAGCGGCCTGACGCCGAGCGCCAGATCTCCGCCGACATCCAGCTGCTCTACCAGGCCGCCAAGGTCGCGCGCGACCGCATCCGGAAGCTGCAGTTCATCGACCTGGTGGAGACGGTGGACGAGTTCGCGCGCACCATCCGGCGCGAGCTCGACTACGGCATCGAGGCCCGCAACGCCGAGGTCTTCCGCCGCAACTTCGCCGGGGACGAGACGGTCTCGGTGCCGAAGGTCTACTGGCGCTACACGACCGCGCGCGTGCTGACCATGGAGCGCGTCGAGGGCACCAGCCTCCGCCAACTCGACCTGGACCAGTGGTCCGCCGCCGACCGGGTGAGCCTCGCGAACCGAATCACCCAGACCTGGATGCAGATGGTCTTCGTGCACGGCTTCTTCCACGCCGACCCGCACCCGGCCAACATCCTCGTGCGCGACCCGAACAGCATCAGCGTGGTCAACTGCGGGATGACCGAGCAGCTCACCCAGCGCGACCGCGAGGCGCTGGTGCGGCTCATGATCGACATCATCAACCAGGACGCCGAGCGCCTGCCGCGGCGCCTGCGTGCGCTGGGCGTGCGCTTCCCGCGCGCCAAGGAGGAGGAGCTGGCCGACCGGCTGGCCGTCATCGTGCAGCGCTACTCGGCCATCTCGATCGGCGACATCGACATCCGCGAGGTGCTGAGGGAGATCTTCGGCACGGTCTACGCGATCGGCGTCACACTCCCGGCGCGCTGGGTGATGCTCGACAAGACCGTCGCCACCCTGGCCGGGGTCGCGCTCGAGATCTCGCCCGATTTCGACGTCTTCGAGGTCGCCCGGCCCTACGCCCTGCGGCTGACGGCCGACCGCTACCGCCCCGACCGGATCGCCGGGCGGCTGCGGTCCGACGTGAGCCGCTACGCCGAGGCGATGCTCGACTACCCGTTCCAGGTCTCCGAGCTGCTCGACGAGTTCAAGGACGGCGACGTCGAGATCCGCATCAAGCCGGAGGGGTTCGAGGAGGCGGTCGACAAGCTGGAGGCCAGCGCCAACCGGCTCATCCTCGGCGCTCGTCGCCGCGGCCCTCATCCTCGGCTCCGCCGTGATCGCGGTCTTCGCCCACTCGGCCGACTTCGTGGGGCTGTCGCTGCTGGCGCTCCCCGGGATCTCGCCGCGCTCGCGCATCGTGGCGTGGCTCTGCGTGGGCATCTTCCGCTCGGGGCGCTGGTGAGCTGGCGCGCGCCCACGGGCGGACTTCGCCCAGGTCGCCGCGCTGGGCGACGCCCTGGGCCTGCCCGAGCCGGTCGCCTGGGCGCTGGTGCGCCGCGGGCTGGCCGACCCGGCGGCGGCCCGCGAGTTCCTGGCGGCCGACGGCCCCCTCGCGCCGCCGGAGGACCTGGCGGGCATCGCCGAGGCCGCCGACCGCCTGGCGCGCGCGGTCCGGCGCGGCGAGCAGATCGCGGTGCACGGCGACTACGACTGCGACGGAGTCTCGTCGACCGCGATCCTGCTGAGCGCGCTGCGCGGGCGGGGCGCGCGCGTCGAGGCCTTCCTCCCCAGCCGCTTCGCCGAGGGCTACGGGGTCGCCGAGTTCGACCGTCGAGCGCCTCGCCGACGGCGGCGCCCGCCTGCTGGTCTGCGTCAACTGCGGCACGTCGGCCGTCGAGGCCCTGACCCGCGCCGCCGAGCTGGGCGTGGAGACGATCGTGCTCGACCACCACCTGGCCGGCGGACGGCGGCCGCCCGGCATCATCGCCAACCCCGCCCTGGGCCGGCCGGCCGAGGACCTGCCCGCAGCCGTCGGCGTGGTCCACATGGCCGTGCGGGCGCTCGCGGCGCGCCTCGACGACGGCGCGATCGCCCCCGACCCGGACGAGGGGATCGACCTCGTGGCCCTCGCCACGGTCGCCGACGCGGTCCCGCTGACCGGCGACAACCGCCGCCGGGTGGCGCGCGGCCTGCGGGCGATCCGGGAGCGCCCGCGCCCCGGGATCGCCGCGCTGTGCGCCGCGGCCGGCATCGAGCCGCGCACCGTCGGCGCGCGCGCGCTCGGGTTCACGCTGGCGCCGTGCATCAACGCGGCCGGGCGGCTCGCGCACGCCGACCGGGCGCTCGAGCTGCTCCTGGCCCCCGACCGCGAGACGGCCGACCCGATCGCGGCCGAGCTCTGGGAGCTGAACGCCGAGCGGCGCGAGGTGGAGCGCGAGATCCTCGAGGCGGCCGTCGCCCAGCACGAGGCCGAGCCGGACGAGATCCGCGCCGCCGGGGCCATCGTGGTGGCGGGGGACGGCTGGCACGAGGGCGTCGTCGGCATCGTCGCGGCGCGCCTGGTCGAGCGCTTCGAGCGCCCGGCCATCGTCATCGCCCGCGCCGGGGAGTCGGCCAAGGGGTCGGGCCGCAGCATGCCCGGCGTCGACCTCCACTCGCTGGTCGGCGCCGCGTCCGGTCCGCTGACGCGCTGGGGCGGGCACGCCGGCGCCGTCGGGCTCGAGCTGCCGGCTGCGGCCGTGGCGCGCTTCCGCGACGCGCTGCTGGCGGCCGCCGAGGGCGCGCGCGCGGCCATCGCGCGGGCCCGCGTGCGGCGGGTGGACGCCGTGGTCGGGGGGCGGGACCTCACCCTCGCGACGGCCGAGGCGATCGAGGCGCTGGCGCCCTTCGGGCGCGGCAACCCGTCGGTGCGGCTCGTCGTGCCGGGGGCCGAGCTCGAGTCGCCGGCGCGGGTGGGGGAGGGCAAGCACCTGCAGGTGCGGCTGCGCTCCTGCGGGGCGCACGCCCGGGCGATCGGGTTCCGCATGGGCGAGCGGGCGTCGGCGCTCGACCTCGACGAGCGCCACGACGCCGTCATCACCCTCGACGTCGAGCGCTGGCAGGGCCTGGTGGGCCCCCGGGTCACGGTGGAGGCCCTCGAGGAGCTCCGCCCCCCCGAGGTCCTGCCGGCCCAGTGCGCCCAGCCGTGCGACGTGCGCTGCCCGGACCGGCTGCCGCTCGCGCGGGTGCGGGCGATGCTCGACGACCCCCTCGCGGGCCCGCCCGCCCCCGAGGGCGGGGCCGCGCCCCCGATCGGCGTGCGGGACCGGCGAGGGGAGTGCTCGGCCCTGCCGGTGCTCGCGGCCCTGGCGGGAGCGGACCGCGGGGTCGTCGCGGTCGTGTCCGACGTCGCCCGCCGGCGCGCGGCCCTGGCGACGGCGCTCGAGCCGGGGCGCCTCGGCGCCGAGGTGGCGGTGCTGGCGGGCGGGCGCTGCGACCCCGGCCCGATGGCCGCCCGCCTGGCCCGCGCGCGCGGCGTGCCGGCGCTCGTCATGGTCGACTACGCCCGCCTCGCCGAGGTCGAGCCGCCCGAGGGCATGCACCTGGCGCTGGTCGACCCGCCCGCCTCGCCGCTCGACGCGGCCTGGGCGGCGCGCCGCGCGGCGGGGCGGTGGCTGCACCTGGCCTGGAGCGAGCCCGAGGTCGAGCTGGCGCTGGCCGTGGCCGAGGAGGAGTGGGAGCTGCGCCCGGCCGTCACGGCGATCTGGCGGGCCCTGCGCGGCGCGGGCCCGCTCCCCTGGGGCCGCGGTCTCGAGGAGGCCCTGCTCGGCGACGGCCCGGCCATGCGGCCCCCCCGGGTCGCGGCCCGCGCGCTGGCGGTGCTGCGGGAGCTGGGCCTCGTCGAGGTGGACGAGGAGGGCGTGCGCGCGGCGGCCGACCCGGGGCGGCGCGAGCTCGACGACTCCCCGCTCTACCGGGCCTGCCGGGCGCGCCTGGAGGAGGCGCGGGCGTTCCTGGCGCTGGCGCCGACGCTCGACCTCCTCGCCGACCCGGGCGACCGGGTGCCGGTCGGCGCCTAGCCCGCGGGTCGCGGCACATCCCACCACGACGCCGGCCGGATCCGACCCCCGTCCTTGACGCGAAGCCGGTGCGGGTGGGATAGCTCCCCGGATCCGCCGGGACCGCCCGGCGGCGCGACCAGGAGGACGGAATGCCGAAGCCCCTCGCCCGGTGGCTCGTCGCGCTCGCCGGCGCGGCCCTGCTCGGCGGGCTGCTGCCCAGCGCGGCCACCGCGACCCGGCCCAGCACCCAGGCCGAGATCGACGGGATCCTCGCCGCGGTCCAGCGCTCGCCGCTGCTGGCGAAGATCCCGGGCCGCCCGTTCATCGTCACCCAGATCACGGTCTCGACCGCGTCGACGAGCCCCCTCTACGCCTCGGGCGTCGTCTCCCCGCGCAAGGTCGCGGGCCGCCGCCGGCCGGCGATCGACCTGCTCTTCCGCCAGAACGCGGACGGGACGTGGGCGCTGCTCGACTTCGGCGACAACTTCTGCGGCGACGCCCAGGTGCCCGGGCCGGTGCTCCAGGACCTGTTCGGCACGAGCTGCGGCGGCTCCGGCGGCGGCTCGCAGCCGGGGACCGGCTTCCGGGTCCTCGGCACCGCGGTGGCGGGCCCCACGACCGTGAAGCTGATCGCCGTGCGCGGCGCCCCGCGCGGCGGGGTCCAGCCGGCGAGCGTCTTCCTCGAGGTCGCGGTGAACCGGGCGGTCGTCGTCCAGCAGACCGTGGGCCGCGTCCTCGGCTTCAACTGGAACCTGCTGAACCGGCCGGGCGGCGGCGGCCTGATCGCCCTCGCCGCGGTGGGGCAGGGGCCCCAGTACGTCACCGCCACGGTGCGCAAGAGCGCCCAGGCGTACGGCACCCAGTCGTACAGCTTCGCCTCGGGCGTCCTGCTGCCCGCGCGGGGCACGCTGCCCGGCTCGAGCTGATCGCTCCGCTCCGCGGGCGGCGCGGGCCGCCCGCGGGCCTCCGGTCCCACCCGGACCGGGGCACGCCGCGACTGTACGGACGATCAGTGGATCCCCGGCAGCTCTCTGGCACAGTCGGCGTGGCCACGGGGCCGGAGGACGGATCGGGAGAGGAGGTCCACGTGTCCGCTGAGGTCGGCAGGGGCGACGGCAACATGGCGAGGGACCCCGATCCGGACGCGGCGTGCGCGCGCCCGTCACGGCGCCGGCGGGGTCCGGCGAGCTGATGGAGCCGCTCAGGGTGGTGCAGCACCTCGTGGTGGCGGCGATCGTCGTCTCGTTCCCCGCGGCCGCGCTGATATGGGCGCTCGGGCTCGGGGTCGGGGTGGCCGCGTGGGTCGCCGGCACGGCCGCCGTCGGCGCGTATTCCCTGTCGTCGTCCTCCGCAGGCCGGCGCTAACCGGGAGGCGGCCGGCGGGAACGCCCGCCGGTCGCGGTATCCTCCGATGATGGCGAAGGACCTCGCAGACCTCGGCCTCGCGCTCGAGTCGGCCGATCCCGAGCTCGAGCAGCTCATCGGGGAGGTGGCCGAGCACCACCCGGACGTCGACCGGGAGGCGGTCCGGCGCGCCTACGCGTTCGCCGAGGACCGCCACCGCGCGCAGGTGCGCATCTCGGGCGAGCCCTTCATCACCCACCCGCTGGGGTGCGCGCGCATCTGCGCCGGCCTCGGCCTCGACGGCACGGCGGTGGCCGCCGCCCTGCTCCACGACACGGTCGAGGACACGAGCGCCAGCCTCGACGACATCGAGCGCCTCTTCGGCGACGAGGTCGCGTCCCTGGTCAACGGCGTCACCAAGCTGTCGAAGATCCACTTCGACAGCTCCGAGGAGCACCAGGCCGAGAACTACCGCAAGCTGATCGTCTCCATGTCGAGCGACATCCGCGTGCTCGTGATCAAGCTCGCGGACCGGCTGCACAACATGCGCACGCTGGCCTACATGACCAAGCCGAAGCAGATCCAGAAGGCCAAGGAGACGCTCGAGATCTACGCGCCGCTGGCGCACCGGCTGGGGATCAACTCGCTCAAGTGGGAGCTCGAGGACCTGGCGTTCGCCACCCTCCACCCGCGCCGCTACCGCGAGATCCAGCAGATGGTCAACCAGCGCCGGCCCGATCGCGAGGCGTTCATCGAGGAGGCCGGGCGCATCCTCAGCAGCGAGCTCGAGGCCGTCGGCATCACCGGCGTCGAGATCACCGGGCGGGCGAAGCACTTCTACTCGATCTACGAGAAGATGACCCGCAAGGGCAAGGAGTTCAACGAGATCTACGACCTCACCGCGATGCGCGTGATGGTCAACTCGGTGAAGGACTGCTACGGGGCGGTGGGCATCATCCACTCGCTCTGGAAGCCGCTGCCCGGGCGCTTCAAGGACCTGATCGCCATGCCCAAGCCCAACATGTACCAGAGCCTCCACACCACGGTGCTCGGGCCCGAGGGCAAGCCGCTCGAGATCCAGATCCGCACCTACGCGATGCACCAGACGGCCGAGTTCGGGGTGGCGGCCCACTGGCTCTACAAGGAGGGCAAGGGCGACCGGCCGGCCTGGGTGTCGCGCATGATGGACTGGCAGAGCGAGACGCGCGACCCCGCCGAGTTCCTCGAGGGCCTGCGGTCCGATCTCTACTCGGACGAGGTCTACGTGTTCACGCCCAAGGGCGAGGTGCGCGACCTCCCCGCGGGGGCGACGCCGCTCGACTTCGCCTACGACGTCCACACCGACGTCGGCCACCGCTGCGTGGGCGCGAAGATCAACGGCCGCATCGTGCCCCTGACCTACACGCTCCAGTCCGGGGACTTCGTCGAGATCCTGACCTCGAAGGCGCCGCGCGCGCCCTCGCGCGACTGGCTCAACCTGGTCAAGACCACCAAGGCCCGCTCCAAGATCAGCCAGTTCTTCCGGCGCGAGCGGCGCGAGGACGCCGAGCACCAGGGCCGCGAGGCGCTCCAGGAGAGCCTGCGCAAGGCGGGGCTCCCCAGCCAGCGCGTGGCGGGCTCCCCGCTGCTGCTGGAGGTCATCCAGGAGATGGGCTTCCGCAAGGCCGACGAGTTCTACATCTCCCTCGGCCTCGGCAAGACCTCGGTGCAGGTCGTCGTCAACAAGATCCTGCACCGCCTGAAGGCCGGCCAGGCGGTGGCCGACGAGGCGGCCCCCCCGGGGGTCGCGCCCCGCGGGCGGCGCCCCCACACGGCCACGGCCTCCAGCGACCTCGGCATCGAGGTCGACGGCCTCGCCGACGTGCTCGTGCGCCTCGCCAAGTGCTGCAAGCCGGTGCCGGGCGACCCGATCCTCGGCTACATCTCCCTCGGGCGCGGGATCACCATCCACCGCGAGGACTGCCCCAACGCCAAGGCGCTCCAGCGCAACCCGGAGCGCTTCACGCCGGTCAGCTGGGGCGGGGCCAACCAGCAGTCCTTCCGGGTCGAGATCGCGGTGGACGCCTGGGACCGCCCGCGGCTGCTCGAGGACCTGTCGCGGGCGTTCTCCGAGAACGGGGTGAACATCATCTCCGCGCACTGCGCGATGGAGGACCACATGGTCCACGACCGCTTCACGGTCGACGTGGGCGACGTGGACACCCTGAAGGCCGCCGTCAACGGCCTCCGCAACGTGGAGTCGGTCTTCGACGCCTACCGCGTGACGCCCGGCTCCTGACGCCTGGCATCGCGGGTGGCGACCGGGCCACCTGGTACCCTGGCGCCCCGTGGAATGGCTCGATCTCGTGGTCCCGACGGTGGCCATCCTGGCGGCGTTCGCCGCGATCGGCCTCGTCATCACGGCGATCCGGCAGGGCCGCGCCATCCGCCGGCTGGAGGAGCGCCTGGCGCGCACCGGGGACGCCGCGGTCGACGCGCCCCTGCAGCGCATCGCCGACCTCCAGGCCCGCCACGCGACCTCGTCGGGGCGGTCGCCGGACATCCAGCGCCAGCTCCGCATGGGCGCGGTCGTGGGCGTCTCCGCCCTGATCCTCGTCGCCGCCGCCGGGGGCATCTGGTACCTGTTCATCCGTGATGACGGGGGCTCGGCATCGGCCGAGACCGGCCAGCCCGCGGCCACTCAGCAGACCCAGACCGCGCCCGCGGCGCCGCCCCCCGACCAGGCGGCGGTGCCCGACGAGGTCCCGCAGGTTGACAAGAGCTCCCACACGGTGGCCGTCTTCAACGCGAGCGGCATCGACGGGGTCGCCGGCGACATCGTCGCCCCCGCGCTCGAGAACGAGGGCTACCAGGTCCCGCTGGTCGCGAACCCTCCCGACGGCGACACGGACCGGCAGAAGTCCGTGGTGATGTACGCGCAGGGCCAGCGCAAGGCCGCTCAGAACGTGGCCAAGGACCTCGGCATCACGCGGGCCCCGCCCCTGGACGGGTACACCGACGACCAGGTGGGCGACGCCGACGTCATCGTCCTGGTGGGCCTGGACATCGCCAACGGGGGCATCGCCGCCACCCCCTGAGCGGTTTTCCCAGGTCCGAGCGGCCGCCGCCGCTTGTCGGCCCGGCGGGAGCGGGGTACGCTCCGGCTCCGCAAGATCGTGCCGATCGGCACGAATGGAAGGAGGCCACCGATGGCCGTGTACCCGGCGACCGCCGCCGGGCGTGCCCGGGCCGACGTGCATCGCCTCAGGCTCTCTCGGCACCAGGTGTACGCGTGCCGGTCCTGCCGGGGCGCCGTTCGCGTGACCAGCGCCCACTACCTCCCCGAGGACTGCCCCGAGTGCGGGGCGTCAACCTGGGGGGACGACCTGCGCTGCCTCAGCCGGGTGGGCTGCGACGCCGTGCGCCGCCCGGGGATCCGGGGCCGCGCCCACTGCCACGCATGTGGGAGCAGCGTTTGGACGCTGGTGAGCGCCGGCCCGGCGGCGCGGCTCGCGAGCTGAGCTGAGCCGCCGTCAGGCGGGGGGCGCGCCGTGCCCCCCGCCGCCCGGCGTCTCGACGCCGAGCACGTCGCCCGCGACCAGCCGCCCGCGCCACTTGGAGGGCAGCTCCTCGCCGTTGAGGGTCGTGCGCCCGGGCGCGCCGTCGCGGCCGCCGAGGCGTCCGGACGGCCCGCGCCGGCGCCGCTCGGCGATGACCGAGGCCTCGCAGTCGGCGAGGGCGCGCAGACGGCGCTCGACGCCGTCGCCGCCGCGGTGGGCCCCGGCGCCGCCCGAGCCGCGTCGCAGCCGGTAGGCCTCGACCCGGAGCGGGTAGGCCGTCTCGAGCGCCTCGACGGGGGTGTTGAGCGTGTTGCTCATGGCGACGTGCACGCCCGACGGGCCGTCGGCGCCGGAGGACGCCCCCTGCCCGCCCCCGATCGTCTCGTAGTAGGTGAAGCCCGGGCCCCCGACCGTGACGTTGTTCATGGTCCCCTGGCCCTGGGCGGGCACGTCGACCGCGCCCCCGAGCGCCGACATGACGGCGTCGACGATCCGGCTGGACGTCTCGACGTTGCCCCCCGCCACCGCGGCGGGCGGCAGCGCGGCCACCAGGCAGCCGGCGGGCGCGATGACCTCGACGGGGGCGAAGGCCCCGGCGGAGGCGGGGATGTCCGGGTCGGTCAGGGCGCGGACCACGAAGTAGACGGCCGAGCGCGTGACGGCCGGAGGGCAGTTGCAGTTGCCCGGCCCGGCGGGGTCGCTGCCCGTGAAGTCGACCGTCATGCGGTCGCCCGCGATCGTCACCGCCACCCGGATCCAGAGGTCGCTCTCGGTCACGCCGTCGCCCTCCAGGGCCTCGGCCGCCTCGTAGCGGCCGTCCGGCATGGCGGCGATGGCCGCCCGGGTGCGGCGCTCGGCGTAGTCCAGCAGCGCGCCGAAGGCCTCGCGCACCCGCCCGGCCCCGTGGCGGGCCGCGACCTCGGCCAGCCGGCGCTCGGCCAGGCGGTGGGCGGCGAGCTGGGCGCGGACGTCGCCCTCGCGCTCACCCGGCGTGCGCGTGTTGGCGAGGATGATGTCGATGATGTCGGGCACGGGCGCGCCGCCGGCGGCCACGCGGACGGGCGGGATGACGAGCCCCTCCTGCAGGAGCTCGCGCGAGCCGGCGGGCATGCTGCCGGGCGCCATGCCGCCGACGTCGGCGTGGTGGGCGCGCGTCACCGCGTAGGCGGCGACCGCGCCGTCGAGGGCCACGGCGGAGATCATCGTGAGGTCGGGGAGGTGGGTGCCCCCCCGATAGGGGTCGTTGACCAGCCAGACCTCACCCGGCGCCGCGCCCCGCGCGCGCGCCGCGTTGACCGCCTCCGGCATCGCCCCCAGGTGCACCGGGATCGAGGCCGACTGCACGACCATCCGGCCGTCGCCGTCGAAGATCGCGGTGCTGCAGTCCCGCCGCTCCTTGATGTTGGGGCTGAACGCGCTGCGGATCAGCGCCGCCTCCATCTCCTCGGCCACCGCCCGCAGGGCGTTGGCCATCACCTGGAGGGTCACCGGGTCCATGGCCGTCATTCGCCCTCCTCGCGCTCGGCCGCTCTCGGCGGCGCCCGGCGCTCGTCGGGCCCCCGCTCCAGGACCAGCCCGCCGATCGGGTCGCTCCGCGCCGTCCAGCCCCCGGCCACCCAGCAGGTCGCGCCGTCCATCGCGATCACCGCCGGCCCCTCGACCGCCGGCCCGAGCTCGTCCTCGGGAAGCTCGGGGTCCGTCCCGGGCCGCTCGGCCGCGAGGCGCAGGGAGACGGCCTCCACCGGGCGGCTCGGCTCGGCGTCGCCGTAGCGGGCCGCGTGGGCGGCGTGGAACGTCGCGGCGAGCTCGGCCTCCGGTGCCTCCGGGTCCCACTCCACGGTGAGCGAGTGGCTCTGGCCGGCGTAGCGGCAGTCGGCCCCCGCGCGCTGCGGCGCCCCCGGGAGCTCCCGCGCCGCCCGCTCGGCGAGGGGGGCGAGGAGCCCGGCCAGGTCGTCGCCGGCGTCGACGCGGGCGAGCACCGTCTGGACGTAGTCGCGGCGCTCGCCGGCCATCACGAGCCCGAGCGCCGCGAGCACGCCCGCCGCGGGGGGCGCGACCACCCGCCGCACGCCCAGCTCGTCGGCGACGGCGCACGCGTGCAGCGGCCCCGCGCCGCCGAATGCGATCAGCGCCGCCTCGCGCGGGTCCTCGCCGCGCTCCACGCTCACGAGCCGCAGCGCCCGGACCATCTCCTGCACCGCCACCGCGAGGATGCCCTCGGCGCAGTCCTCCAGGCCCATGCCGAGCTCCCCGGCCAGGTCCCCCACGGCCGCGCCCGCGGCCGCGGGGTCGAGGCGGATGGAGCCGCCGAGCGGCGTCTCGGCCGGCAGCCGACGGAGCACGACGTTGGCGTCGGTGACGGTCGGTTGGCTGCCGCCCATCCCGTAGGCGGCCGGGCCCGGGCGGGCGCCCGCCGAGTGGGGCCCCACCCGCAGCGCCCCGCCCGAGTCGGCCCAGGCGATGCTGCCGCCGCCCGCCGAGACGGTGGCCACGTCGAGCATCGGCAGGTGCAGCGGGTGACCCGCGATGACCGTCTCGCTGGTTCGGGCGGGAGCCCCGTCGCGGACGAGCGCGACGTCGCACGAGGTGCCGCCCATGTCGAAGGTGAGCGCCAGGGCGGACCCGTCGCGGGCGGCCAGCCGCGCGGCCCCGATGACGCCGCCGGCCGGCCCGCTCAGGACCGTCCAGGCGGCGTGCTCGGCCGAGGCCTCGATCGGCAGCACGCCGCCGCTCGACTGCATGATGGCCGGCGCCGGCAACCCGGCGTCGCGCGCGCGGTCGGCGAGGCGCGTCAGGTACGCGCGCAGCACGGGCGTCAGGTAGGCGTCGACCGCCGTCGTGGAGAGGCGCTCGTACTCGCGGATCTCGGGCAGCACGTCGCTCGACGCGCTCACGTGCACGCCGGGGAGGGCCTCGCGGAGCGCCGCCGCCACCGCGCGCTCGTGACCGGGGTGGGCGAACGAGAAGAGCAGGCCCACCGCCACCGCCTCGGCGCCGTCGGCGCGCACGCCCTCGACCGCGCGGGCCACCGAGGCCGGGTCGAGCGGGACCAGCACCCCCTCGGGGCCGCAGCGCTCGGCGACCTCGTGGCTGCGGTCGTGCGGGATCAGCGGGGGAGGGTGGTCGGCGTCGAGGCGGTAGAGGGAGGCGCGGGTCTGGCGCCGCAGCTCCAGCAGGTCGCCGAAGCCCTCGGTCGCGACGAGGGAGGTGCGGGCGCCCTTGCCCTCGAGCAGCGCGTTGGTCCCCACGGTCATCCCGTGGCCGAAGGCGCGGACGTCGGAGGGCTCGAGGCCGGCCTCCCCGAGGGCCGCCAGCACGGCGTCCACGACCGCCTCGCTCTGGTCGTCCGGGGTGGTCGGCACCTTGGCCGTCACCAGGCGCCCGCCCGCGACGACGACCGCGTCGGTGAAGGTGCCGCCGACGTCGACGCCGACCAGGGCGCCTTCGGGCGCTGACGAGGTCGCGCTTATCATCGGCGCCGCACTCTAGTCCCACCGGAGGCCCCATCCGCCGTCACGCCATCGTCCTCGCCGCCGCGCTCGCGGCCCTCGCCCTGCCCGCCGCGGGCGCGGCGGGCCAACCCGCGCTCGCGGGGCCGCCCGGCGCGCTGCTGCTCGCCGCGCCGGCCGAGCTCTCGCCCGGGCCCCCGAACGGCGACCTCGCCCAGGGCCTCGCCGGCTGGACCGTCCTGGGACGCGAGGCCCCGGAGCCGCTGGGCCGCGGCGTGCGCCTCCGGGCCAACGTCACCCTCGTGTCGCCGCCCCTCGCCGTCCCGGCCGGGGCCCAGACCCTCGCGATCACCGCCCGGGCGCCGACCTCGGGCGCGCTCCTGGAGGTGCTGGCCCGGCCCGCCGAGGGCGGGGCCGACATCCCGCTCGGGACGCTCGAGCCCGGCTCTGCGCCGCTCCGCCTGCCGGTGGGGGTCGCGGCGGTCGCCGGGCGCGCCGTGAGCATCGTGCTCGACCCGACCCTCGCGCTCGGGACGACGCTCGACGTCCTCAGGGTCGGGCCGGTGACCGCGCCCCTCCCCGGCTGGACGGTGACGGCCGGCGCGCTCGACGTCGCGGGACCCCGTGGGCGGCGGGCGGTTCGGGCCGCGGACCCGCTGGAGCTCGCCTCGCCGGCGTTCCGTCCCGGCGCGGGCGCCCGGGCGCTGCTGGTGGCGGTGCGCGGCGACGGGGTGCTGCGGGCCTCCGCGGGCGGGCGGCGCGTGGCGGCGCAGGCGACGAGCGTCTGGCGCGACGTGGTCGTGCCGCTGCGCTCGCGGGGCCTCGCGACCCTGCGCCTGGACGCCCGGCCCGGCGGCGGGCGGCTCGAGCTCCGCGACCTCGGGCTCGTGCGCCGGACCACCCGGGCCGTCGCGCTGCGGGCCCGCCGGGCCGGCGGGCGCGTGCGCGTCCAGGCGCTGCTGGTGCCCGCGGGGGGGCGCCTGGACGCCGAGCTGCGCGACGCGCGCGGGCGCCGGATCGCGCGCGGCCGGTCCGACGCGGCGGGGCGCCTGCGGCTCCGCGGCGCGGGGTCCGGGAGGATCACGCTGGTCGTGGCCGGCGACCGCACCCGGATCGGCCTGCGCGCGCGGGTCTGAGCCTGTATCCGGCGCCGGATTCTGGCTGAGGCGGGTCGCCCCCGGCCCCGCCCCGGGGCGCCTATCGTTGGCCGACCGGATCCGAGAGCCCGGCGCCGCCGCGCGTCAGGGAGAGGAGGCTGCACCCATGTCCGTCGCCAAGACCATCGAGCTGAGTGCGATCTCGCCGTCGAGCTTCGAGGACGCCATCCGCGAGGCCATCACGAAGTCGGGCGAGAGCCTGCGCAACATCCAGGGCGCCTGGGTGAAGGAGCAGAAGGTCGTCATCGAGAACGGCGAGATCGCCGGCTTCCAGGCCATGATCGCCCTGACCTTCGTCGTGGAGTAGTCAGAACGCCTGGATCGTCGGCCGCATCAGGATCTCGTTGACGTCGACGTGGGGCGGCTGCGCGAGGGCGAACATGACCGCCCGGGCGATGTCCTCGGGGACGAGCTGGTCGCCGTCCACGGGCTCGTCGTAGAAGGGCGTCTGCGCGGTCCCGGGAGAGAGGAGGGTGACGCGCACGCCGCTGCCGTGCAGCTCCTGCCGCGCGGCCTCCGACATCGCCGTCACGGCCCACTTCGTGCAGGAGTAGAGCGAGCCCGGGACGGCCTTGCGGCCCGCGACCGAGCCGGTCAGCAGGAGGTGGCCGCGGCTCTCGCGCAGGGCGGTGACGCTCGCCCTGATCGTGAGGGCGGCGCCGTAGACGTTGGTGAGCACCATCTCGCGCCAGTGCTCGGGCGACTCCTCCAGGAAGCCGCGCCTGGCCCCGAAGCCCGCGTTCGCGAAGACCGCGTCGAGGCGCCCGAACCCCTCGAGCGCGGCCGAGACCATGCGCTGCTGCTCCTCCCAGTCGGTCACGTCGCAGGGGACCGCGAGGGCCCGGTCCGGCCCGCCGAGCTCGCGCGCCAACCCGCCGAGCGGCACGGACCTGCGAGCCGCGAGGGCGAGCCGGTAGCCGGCCTCCGACGCCGCGCGCGCCGTGGCCGCGCCGATCCCGCTGGACGCGCCGGTGATGAGCATGACCGGCGCGTCCGTCACCCCTCGATCCTCCGCGCGTAGGCGCCCGGGAACCGTCCGCTCAGCGCGCTCGCCTGGGCCTCGGCGGCCGACTCGCTCGGGTAGCTCCCCGAGAAGAGGACCCAGTAGCCCGGGCGCAGCCCCGGGTAGTCGGAGGAGAAGAGCACGCCGGCCGGCTCGCCCGAGCTCGCCAGGCGGGACTTGGCGGCGCGGGCGTCCGACTCGCTGCGGACCGAGGACAGGATGGCCGTCCACGCGGTCTCGCCGGCGGGCCAGTCGGACGCGCCACCGCCCGAGTCCGGCGGCTGCGTCTCGGTGGCGGGCGGGGCGGTGGTGGTGGGGCCGGTCACCGTCTCGAAGCCGGTCCCGGTGCCCGTGCCAGGGGCGGTCGTTGCCGGCGCGGTGGGGCTCGTGACCGACGTGTCGGGCGGCAGCGGGCCCGTGACGGGCGGCGGCACGACGGTTGCGCCGCCCGTCGGGGCCGTGGCCGTCGTCGCCGACGACCCGGCCGGGCTCGAGCCGTCGTCGTCGCTCGCGACGGCGTAGGCGAGCGCGCCCGCCCCCGCACCCAGGACCACGATGGCGCCGGCCAGCAGGGCCAGCGCCCTGCCCCCGCGGCGCAGCCGCGGCGCGAGCGGCGTGGGCGCGCCGCACTCGAGGCAGTAGGTCTGGTCGGGCTCGAGCTCGGCGCCGCAGACCTCGCAGCGCGGCACCGGGGGCGGGCCCTCCTCCTCGGGAGGCGGGCCGGGATCCTGCTCCTCGCCGTCCGGGCGCGGCTCGTCGCTCACGGTGCCCCGGCCTCCGGGGGCTTCTCGGGCGCCGGTGTGATGATCGCGGTGACCTGATCGTCGCCGTCGGAGGTCGGCACGAGCTGGGTCCCGCACTGCCAGCAGTAGCGCGCCTCGGCGCGGAAGGGCGCCCGGCAGGTGAGGCAGTTGCCGGCGACGCCGTCGGCGGGCGCGCGCCGGCGCCGCTCCTTGCGGTCGCGGTCGATCTCGCCGAGCCGGGAGTCGATGTCGCGCACGGTGTCGTCGAGCATGGCCACCTCGCCGGCCTTGCGGCGCATGACCTCCTCGCCGAGCTGGTCGCGGCGGTACAGCTCGAACGCGAGCCCGCCCAGGTGGTAGACGGCCTGCTCGCGGCTCGCCAGCAGCCGGCGCCGCTCGCGGCGCAGCCTGGCGGGCCCGTCGGGCTTCGGCGGCGGCGGGATGACCTCGGTCGGCTGCTCGGCGGGCGCGTCGCCGTTGGCGGCCGGCGGCGCGGGCGGGGCCTCCGCGGCCGCCGTCCGGCTCCGCGGCAGCCAGTCCCTCCAGGAGCGGGCGCCCGCGGAGGCGGCCTCGCCCGCCGGGGGCGTCTCCGGGGCCTCCTCGGGGGGCGTCTGCGGCGTCTCGTCCGGAGGCGTCGGCATCGCGGGCATGGTAACCGGATGCCGGGGCACCCCTGTAACCGGCCGTCTGAGCGGCCGGCGGGAACATCGTCATCCCGTGCTCGGCGGCGAGAGGCGGGCACCCGCTCTACCGCCGCCGGGGACGACGGTCCCTCGGGCGCGATTGACGGACGGCGTTTCGGGCTCCCTATACTCGTTCTCGCATCAAGAGCGGTGGAGGGAATGGCCCTGTGAAGCCGCGGCAACCAGCGCGAGAGCGCCAGGTGCCAATTCCATCAGGCGATTTGCCTGGGAGATGCGAGAGTCCGATCGGTTCGCCCCGTCGCCCCTCGCCCTCCCGGGAGGGCGTTTTCAATTGGCGGACCGGGAGGCGGGGTGAGCGACTACACGACGGCGGCGAGCGCGCTCCGATGTAAGGAGTGCGAGCGGGTCAGCGAGCTGACCGCGGCATACGTCTGCGAGTACTGCTTCGGGCCCCTCGAGGTGCTCTATGACGCCGAGCGCATCCGGGCGGTGGTGAGCCGCGAGCGCATCGCGGCCGGCCCGCTCTCGCTCTGGCGCTATCGCGACTTCCTGCCCTGCGCGCCGGCCGACCCGACCGCGGGCCTGCCGGCCGGCCTGACGCCCCTCGTGCGGGCGCCCCGCCTGGGGGCCGAGCTCGGCCTGGGCGACGTGTGGGTCAAGAACGACACCGCCAACCCCACCCACAGCTTCAAGGACCGCGTCGTCTCGGTGGCCCTCGAGAAGGCCCGCGAGCTCGGCTACAGCGTCGTGGCCTGCGCCTCCACCGGCAACCTCGCCAACGCCGTGGCCGCCCACTCCGCCGCCCACGGCCTCGAGAGCTACGTCTTCGTCCCGGCCGACCTCGAGGAGCAGAAGATCGTCGCCACGGCCGTCTACGGCACGACCCTCGTGGCCGTCAACGGCGTCTACGACGACGTGAACCGCCTCTGCATGGAGCTCGCCGCCGACCGCCCCTGGGCCTTCGTGAACGTGAACGTGCGCCCGTACTACAGCGAGGGCTCCAAGACCCTGGCCTACGAGGTCGCCGAGCAGCTCGGCTGGCGCCTGCCGGACCGCTGCATCGTCCCGATCGCCTCCGGGTCGCTCTACACGAAGATCGACCGCGGCTTCCGCGACCTGATCGAGACCGGCCTGGTGGAGGGCGAGGTGCCGGTGATGGACGGCGCCCAGGCCGCCGGCTGCGGGCCCGTCGCCTCGGCCTACCGGGAGGGCCTCGACTTCGTCGCGCCCGTGCGGCCCGAGACCATCGCCAAGAGCCTCGCCATCGGGAACCCCGCCGACGGGGTGTTCGCGCTGGACGTCGCCCGCACGACCGGCGGCTCCATCTGCGACGTCACCGAGGAGGAGATCGTCGAGGGCATCGAGCTGCTCGCGCGGACCACCGGCGTCTTCACCGAGACGGCGGGCGGCGTGACGACCGCCGTGCTCGCCAAGCTCGCGCGCGCCGGCCGCATCGGCCCCGACGAGCGCGTCGTGCTCTACGTCACCGGCGACGGCCTGAAGACGCTCGACGCGGTGGCGTCGCGCATCGAGCGCGTCAACGTCGCGCCGACCGTCGCCAGCTTCGAGGAGGCGATGGGCGAGGCCCGCCTCGTCGCCTGACCGCACCGCCCCGCATCCGAGGAGACACCGCATGCCCGTGACCGTCCGCATCCCGGCGCCGCTGCGCCCCGTCACGG
>CAWEYS010000025.1:0-69163 GCA_963813355.1 Miltoncostaeaceae bacterium
TAGGCTGACGCCGCGCGCGACATGGCAGTCGACCTGGTCATCGACATCGAGAACACCCCTGGGGCGCTGGCGCAGGTGGCGGCCGCGATCAGCGATGCCGGGGTGAACCTGGCCGCCGCCACGTGCATCGGAGGAGGCGAGCGGGCCGAGCTCCACATCCTCGTCCCGCACGCCGAGGCCGCCCGGCATGCGCTGGCGATCTCCCATGTCGCCGTCACCCGCGAGCGCGAGGTCGTCGTGGTCGAGGTCAAGGACCGCCCCGGCGAGCTGGCGGACCTGACCCGGAAGATCGCCGGGGCGGGAGTCGACCTCGATCTGATCTATGTCGCCACGCGGAATCGCGTGGTCTTCGGGGCGGCCGACCTCGTCGCCCTCCGGGCCGCGCTGGGCATCGAGGGCTGACGGCTGGTCGGGAAGCGTCTAGGTCCGGGAGGCCGCCGCGGCGACCGCCGCCTGGCCGTAGGCGATCCCGCCGTCGCCCGGGGGCAGCCTCACGGGCACGAGCACCCGCAGCCCGGCGCGCTCGAGGTGGGCACGTGTGCCCGCGAGCAGCGTCCTGTTCTGGAAGACGCCTCCGGAGAGGACGGCGCGGTCGAGGCCGTGGCGCTCGGCGGCGAGGATGCAGGCGCGCGCCGTCGCCTCGGCGAGCCCCCGGTGGAAGCGCGCCGCGACCGCGCCCACCGCGACCCCGGCGGCGACGTCGTGCGCCACGGCCCGGATCGCCGGCCGCGGGTCGAGCACCAGCGCCTCGTCGCAGGGGATCTCATAGGCCCCGCGCTCCCCGTGGTCGCACGCGGCCTCGAGCTCGATCGCCGCCTGGCCCTCGTAGTTGACGCGGGCGCGGATCCCGCAGAGGGCCGAGACCGCGTCGAAGAGCCGGCCGGCGCTCGTCGTCACGGGCGCCGAGAAGCCCGTGGCGGCGAGGCCGGCGACGGCGCGCCAGGTGTCGTCCGCCACCTCGCCGGCGAGCGCCGGCGGGAGGCCCGGCTCGGGCCCGACCGCCTCGACGAGCCACGCGCACGCCATGCGCCAGGGCTCCTGGACCGCCCGGTCGCCGCCCGGGAGGCGGGCCGGCCGCAGGTGCCCGACGCGCTCGAAGCCCCGGAGGTCGCCGACGAGCAGCTCGCCGCCCCACGCCGTCCCGTCGAGCCCGTGGCCGGTGCCGTCGTAGATCGCCCCGACCGCGGCCGCCGTCTCGCCGTGCTCGGCCAGGCACGCGGCCAGGTGGGCGTGATGGTGCTGCACGCCGAGGTGCTCGAGCCCCGCGCGCTCGAGCGCGTAGCGCGTCGAGAGGTAGTCGGGGTGCAGGTCGTGCGCGACCACCTCGGGCGCGACGGCGAACAGGCGCTGGAAGTGCTCGATGCCCTCGCTGAAGGCCCGCAGCGTCTCGTAGGTCCGCAGGTCGCCGATGTGGGGCCCGACCCAGGCCCGAGCGCCCTTGGCCAGGCAGAAGGTGCTCTTGAGCTCGGCGCCGCAGGCCAGCACCGGGCGCCGCGCCGCGACCGGCAGCGGCGTGCTCGCGGGGACGTAGCCGCGCGAGCGGCGCAGGAACACGGTCCGCCCGCCCACGGCCCGCAGCACCGAGTCGTCCGCCCGCGTGTGGATCGGGCGGTCGTGGACGAGGACGAGGTCGGCGATGGCGCCGAGCCGCTCGGCCACCTCCTCGTCGCGGTGCACGATGGGCTCGTCGGAGACGTTCCCGCTCGTCATGACGAGGACCGCGCCGACGTCGGCCAGGAGCAGGTGATGCAGCGGCGAGTAGGGCAGCATCACGCCGAGGTCGGGCGAGCGCGGGGCGACCGCGGCCGCCACCCGCGCGCCCGAGCGGCGCGGGGCGAGCACGATGGGGCGCTCGGGACCGGCGAGCAGCGCCGCGTCGGCCGCGCTCAGCTCGACGAGCTCCCGGGCCGCCCCCAGGGTGGGGGCCATCAGCGCGAACGGCTTGTCCTCGCGGTGCTTGCGGGCGCGCAGGGCCGACACGGCCCCCTCGTCGGCGGCGACGCAGGCCAGGTGATAGCCGCCGATCCCCTTGACCGCGACGATCGCCCCGGCGAGGAGCGCCGCGGCCGTCGCGGCCAGCGGGTCGCCGCCCGGGCCGGGGGCCACGCCGCCGAGCAGCCGCAGCCGCGGGCCGCAGGCGGCGCACGCGTTCGGCTGGGCGTGGAAGCGGCGGTCCCCGGGGTCCTCGTACTCGGCCCGGCAGGCGGGGCACATGCGAAAGCCGGCCATCGTGGTCAGCGGGCGGTCGTACGGCACCCCGAGGGCGATCGTGAACCGCGGCCCGCAGTTGGTGCAGTTGATGAACGGGTAGCGGTGGCGGCGGTCGGCCGGGTCGAAGAGCTCGCGCAGGCAGTCCTCGCAGGTGGCGGCGTCGGGGGAGACGAGGGCGGCCGGCGCGCCGCGCCGCTCGCTCTCGACGATGGCGAAGCCGCTCTCCCCCATGGCGGGCAGCTCCTCCGCGTCGACGCGCTCGACCGTGGCCAGGGGCGGCGCGTCGGCGCCCAGGCGCACCAGCAGGGCGTCGATCGCCCGCGGGTCGCCCTCGGCCTCGAGCAGCACCCCGCGCTCGTCGTTCAGCACCCACCCGGCCAGGCCGAGCTCGGCCGCCACGCGGTGGACGAAGGGCCGGAACCCGACCCCCTGCACGGTGCCCTCGACGCGCGCCCGCACGCGCCGCCGGGAGCCGGCGACGGCCCGCAGCGGCTCCGGGCGGGGGCCCAAGACCCTTAGCGCTCCACCAGCTCGCGCAGCACGTGATAGGCGCTCGCCTGGGCCTCCTGGATGCGCGGGATGTGCTGGGAGCGGGTGACGATCACGTGGTCGGCGAGCCCCTCGGCGGCCACGCGCCCGCCGTCGTAGCCGACCAGCGCGATCGTCACGAGGCCGCGGCGCCGCGCCTCCTCGAGCGCGAGGATGACGTTGGGGGATCCGCCGCTCGTGCTCAGGGCGACCACCGCGTCGCCCGGGCGGCCGTAGGCGATGATCTGGCGCTGGAAGAGGACCTCGGCGCCGACGTCGTTGGCCAGCGCGGTGAGGATCGCCGGGTCCTCGGTGAGGTCCAGCGCCGGGCGCGCCGGCCAGCCCTGCGGCGCCGCGCGGAAGTCGGCCACGACATCCATCGCGTCCGTGGCCGAGCCGCCGTTGCCGAGCGCCAGGAGCTTGCCGCCCGTCTCGAAACAGACCCGCAGCGCCGCCGCGGCGGCGTGCAGGATCTCGCGGTTGTCGGTCAGGGTCTGGGCGCGCAGGTCGCCCACCTCGGCCGCCTTCATGAGCACCGACTCCCGCACGTCGGCCACCACGGACTCGAGGTCCGTCTCCCGCTCGGCCAGGAACGGGTAGAGGAAGCTCGAGGCGCCGGTGTCGTGCACGGGCCGCTCCTCGCGGCCCTCGAGCAGGCCGCGATGGTCGAAGAACACGTGCACGAGCTCCCACAGCAGGTGATAGAGCGTCTCGACGAGCTCCTGGCGGACGAACGGGTCCGCGTCCGGGGCGGCGAACTCCCACTCGGCCCCGACGCCCGCGCCGAAGCCGATCGTGAGGCAGCCGCGCTCCCCGGCGCGCCGCAGCGCCGCCAGCGCCTCGGGGTCGCCGTCCTCGGCGCCGAGGGCGATCACGATGTCGGCGGGCTCGGCGAGCAGGTCGGCCTGGTGCGCGAGCGGCCCGCCCTCGGCGGCCAGGCCGATCGCCGGCAGCGCGCGCTTGCCCACGATCACGGGGTGCACGAACTCGACCGCCAGGTGGCGGACGTCCGAGCGGGCCGCCGGCGAGCGGCCGAGCGCGATCAGGCGCCCGCCGCGGGCGAAGCGCTCGGCCATCCGGTGGCAGAGGCGCGCGATCCGCGGCGCCTCCGCCCCGAAGAACGCCTCGCCCGCCCGCAGGCGGCGCTCCAGGGCGGCGTCGCCGACGGTCCGCGTCACGCGTGCGCGGGCCGGCGCGCCCTGGCCGGCAGCGCGACGAGCCAGTCGCGGAACGCGTCCAACCCCTCGCCGGTGCGGGCGCTCATGACCATGTGCTCCACGCCCGGGTGCACCGCGTCCAGGTGATGGAGGAAGCGCTCCATGTCGAAGTCGACGTGCGGCAGCAGGTCGATCTTGTTGACGAGCACCAGCTCGCAGGCGCGGAACATGAGCGGGTACTTGAGCGGCTTGTCCTCGCCCTCGGCCACCGAGGAGACCATCACCCGCGCGTCCTCGCCGATGCGGAACTCCGCGGGGCACACCAGGTTGCCGACGTTCTCGACGATCAGGAGGTCGAGGTCGTCGAGCGGCAGCGCGGGCAGCGCCGAGCGGACCATGTTGGCGTCGAGGTGGCACTCGCCGCCGAACCCGGCGTCGGTGTTGAGCTGGATGACCGGGACGTGCAGCGAGGCGAGCCGGTCGGCGTCGAGGGTGCCCTGCACGTCGCCCTCGAGCACGCCGACGCGCACGTCGCCGAGATCGCCGAGCACCCGCTCCAGCACCGAGGTCTTCCCCGCCCCCGGCGCGCTCATCATGTTGACCACCGTGACGCCCGACCGGTCGAAGTCCGCGCGGTTGGCGCCGGCGATCGTCGCGTTGGCGTCGAGGGCATCCTCGACGACCCTCACCCTCACGCGGTGCATGCGCGGACCTCCTCGACCTCGATGGACGCGACCTCGAGCTCCTCGCCCGTCTCGACGGCCACGTCCGCCGAGCCGCATCGGGGACAGCGGAAGAACGGCACGTCGATCTGCCACTCGTGCGCGCAGTCCGCGCAGCGCAGCGCCGCGGGCACCACCTCCTGATCGAGGCGCGCGCCCTCGCACACCGTGTCCCGCGAGACGAGCTCGAAGTAGAAGGCGAGCGAGGACGGGACCACCTGGCGCAGCCGCCCCAGCCGCACCTGCACGGAGGTGACGCGCCGGCCCTCGGCGTGGCGGACCACCGTGTCGACGATCGCGCTGCTCACCGAGAGCTCGTGCACGTCAGGGCGCCGGGTAGGCGGCGTCGGTGCGCAGCTCCGCGACCGTCTCCAGCACGAGCGCGATCGCGCGCTCCACGGAGGCCTCGACGGCAGGCGTGAGCCCGAGGCCCGGCTCCCCCACCTCGGCGGGCTCGCAGGCGATGACCTGCACGCGCCCGGGCCACCCGCCGACCACCCGCACGAAGCGCAGCATGGTCATCGGGTCCATCGAGTGCGGGTCGATCGTCTCGCCGTCCTGGATCTCGGCCGGGACGTCGTCGGGCTCGACGTCGATCACGTAGAGCGTCCCCGGCGCGCCGCCCTGGCGGCTGACGTTGACGATCACGAGCGCGCTGTAGCCGCGCATGACCTCGTAGGCCAGGTCGAGGCCGCTCGTCCCCACGTCCATCACGCTGACGCCGGACGGCAGGTCGCGCTCGGCCAGGCGGCGCGCGACCTCGGCGCCGAAGGCGTCGTCCTGCAGCCACGCGTTGCCGACGCCGGCGATGAGGATCTGCTTCTCGAGCTCACGGGTCATGTCGGTTCGACCTCCACCTCGGCGGGCGTGAAGTACAGGTAGCGGCCGATGTCGCGCATCAGCTCCTGCCCGGGATCATCGTCCACCGTGACCGCCAGGTGGACGCCGTCCTCGTAGTCGCGGTAGATCCGCTCGATCGTGGCGACGCGGCCGGCCCAGACGCCGTCCTGGGGGGCCCGCCCGAACCCCGGGCGCAGCCGGACCTTGGCCCCCCGCCGGTAGGTGACGCCGTCGACCACGATCCTCCCCTCGCCGGCGACGTCGGCGGGGCCGAGCCGGTGGGCGGGCGGGGGGTCGGCGATCGTCACCCGCCCGCGCAGGCGCGCGATCTCCTCCGGCCCCGCGGCCTCGGCGCGCGCGAGCATCTCGCGCACCGCCGGGTCCTGCTCGGCGATGGCGGCCCGCTCGGCGTCGCTCAGCGCCAGCACGTGGAGCAGCAGCGCCTCCTCGATCTCGGTGGCGTCGAACAGGTCGCCGTGGCTCTCGGGCGCGATCTTCGGGTGGTCGGGCAGGACGATCGCGGCGCCAAGGACGGCGTCGTCGGCGGCGCTCGCCAGGACGGGGAAGATGTTGACGTGGTCGCACGCGGCGACCGCCTGGGCGGCGCCCGGGCCCGGCGCGACCGGCGAGGCGAAGCGGCTGCCGGGCGCGGTCGCGACCAGGTGGGTCGACAGCAGCGAGGAGCGGAGCGCCTCCGGGCGGTCGAGCCCCTCGGCCACCGGCGTCGTGTTGTGGACGCACATCGCCACGCGCGCGAGCCCCCCCTCCAGCGGGGTGGCGGCCAGGCGCGCGCGGCCCTGCACCGCGTCGAAGGCGAACGGGATCGTGATGCCCGTGCGGGCCAGCTCGTCCAGCGGCGCCGGGCCGAGCTCGATCCGCCGCTCCACGCCCTGGTGGCGCTCGCCGCTGGGCTCGAGGAAGGCGACCGTCCCCGCCACCGGCGCGTCCGGCGCGGCCGGCTCGAGCACCAGCTGCATCCGGGCGCGATCGAGCGTGTGCGGGCCGCCCGCCGCGTAGACGGGCGGGTAGACGATGCCGAACGGCGTCGGGGTGGCGTTCTTGGTCGCCCCCGGCGTGTAGGGGTAGAGCGCGTATCCCTCGTAGAGGAGCGTCGTGAGGAGGCGCTCGACGCCCGCGTCGAGGACGGCGGTCACGGCTCCTCCTCCCCCCGGAGCAGGTCGCGCACGACGTCGTCGAAGGAGTGGTGCCCGACGTCCGCCTTGCGGCGCGAGAGCTGCTCGAGCGTGTCCTCCCCCAACCGGATCCAGCCGCCTCCGGGGTAGTGGGCGGCGATCGTGCGGGTCCACACGGCGATCGGCATCCGCCACCGCGCCGAGCAGCTCCAGGGCACGAGCACGACCTGCAGGCGGTCGCCCTCGCCGGCGTAGAGGACGGTGCCGTTGAAGTGGAAGCTCAGCGGCACCTCGCCGTCCGGGAGCGAGTGGAAGTACTTGCTCGCCGCGACCTCGAGGTCGTAGGTGCAGGGAACCTCGAGCGAGAAGGCCGCCGACCCGCTGAACGTGGGGACGAGCGCGTCGACGCGCGCCCACTGGAAGGAGTGCGTCGTCGCGCCCCAGCGCTCGGGCGGGCCGAACAGCTCGACCAGGCGCTCGCGCGTCGCGTCGTCGTAGGTGCGCCGCGCCGGGTCGATGTGGATCTGGGTCGACAGGGCGATCGTGTAGACCTCGCGGCCCTCCGGCTCGGTCACGTGGAGGTGGAAGCGCACGCCCGGCGTCGCCGAGTGCTCGAGCGGCTCGGCGCCGAGGACCGTGAACTCGAGCGCCGTGGGCGGCGCGGGCGTGCCGTTGACGCTCGTCGGGGCGAGCTCGGTCATCGCACGCCCGCCGCGTCCCGAAGGCCGTCGAAGAACCGCTCCACGGTGGCCTCCATCTCCGTCCCGCCGCTGATCCCCTCCCAGGTCGCCTTGATCAGGCCCACGAGCCGGTAGCAGTCGTCGAGCGGAGCGATGGCGTGGACGTGCGGCTGGGCCAGGCGGTTGACGATCAGCGCCTCCGCGTCGGGATCGAGGTCCTCGAGCACCGGGTTCGCGGCGACCAGGCGGCGCCAGGCCTCCAGGTCCAGCTCGCACTCCGTCGCCCCCGCCGGGCTCGGGTAGAGGGCGACGACGCCCCCGGTCCCGCTGGAGCGCAGGAAGAACGCCAGGCCGATCGGGATCTCGAACGCCGCCCACAGCTCGTCCGAGAGCTCGAGGCCCTCGAGCCAGACCGTGCGCGAGCCCGTCGGCCGGTAGCGCGCCTCGCCCGAGCGCATCGCCCAGCAGGTGGGGCAGACGCACACGATCCTCCGCTCCTCCAGATCGAGCAGGTGCTTGTGCTCGGACGGCAGGGATATGGGGCAGAGCTCGCAGCGACCGCCCTCGCTGCTCGCCTCCGGGGGCCGCGGGCCCGCCGGCTCGCGCGCGAAGCGCTTGAGGCCCGCGACGAGCGAGGGCTGCGGCCCCCTCATCCCGCGGCCAGCGCCACTCGGACCCGCCCGTCGTCGCGCAGCAGCGGCACCGGAGCCACCTGCAGCAGCTCGTCGTCCGGCGAGCGGCCCGCCCGCCGCAGCTCGAAGCGGCGCTCGCACGAGGGGCAGGTGAGCATGCCGGCCGGCGTCATCGGGGCGGCGTCGAGGCGCGAGCGGCACCAGCCGCAGGAGTTCCGGTAGGCGAGGAGGGTCCCCGCGACGTTGGCCACGAGCAGGTCGGCGCCGGCGAGGGTCACGCCCACCGTGGTGCCCGGCGCCGGCTCCCGGCCCTCGAGGTCCGTCCAGGCGGCCGGCGCGCCCGAGGACTGCCCGTTCGCTCCCGCTCCGGCCGAGGGGCCGGCGCCGCCCTCCCGCGGCGCCGGCTCGCTGACGCCCTCGACCTCGAGCCCCTCGAGGTCGGGCGCCGTCTCCTCGAGCGCCTTCTTGATCGCGAGCTCGAGCGTCGCCTCCGACGCCGGGCACCCGTTGCAGTGCCCGACGAGCCGCATGTGGGCCACCCCGTCCTCCACGCCGACCAGCTCGACGTCGCCGCCGTGCGACTCCATGTAGGGGCGCACGCCGTCGAGCGCCTCCTGCACCCGCGTCTCGAGGTTGACCGGGTAGAGGCCGTGGATGACCAGGAGGCTGGCGACGACCCCGTCCTCGACCAGGCGCCCGCGGACCTCGGCGACGGTCGCGCCGGGCTCGTCGAGCGCCTCCATGATGCGCTCGAGCCCCGCGCCGTAGAGCTGGAGGATCGAGGCCACCAGCTCGTCCGCGACCGCGCGGGCCTGGAGGTCCTGGACCTCGTCGAGCTGCGCGGTGAGGGCCTGGACCCGCTCGACCAGCTCCGCGGAAGGATCGGCGTCCATGTCACCCGTCCCCTGGCGTGGTCAGCACATCCCGGTCGGCGTGTGGACGACCTTGCGGACCCGGCCCTTGCCGTACATGTGCACGCCGCACGGCAGGCACGGGTCGAAGCTGTGGACCGCCCGCATGATGTCGATGCCCTTGAAGTTGTCCGGGCCGTTCTCCTCGAAGATCGGGGTGTTCTGCACCGCGTCCTCGTAGGGGCCCGGCGTGCCGTAGGAGTCGCGCGGGTTGCCGTTCCACGGCGTGGGCGGGTACGGCTGGTAGTTGGCGATCTTGCCGCCGCGGATGACCATGTGGTGGGAGAGCACCCCGCGCGCGGCCTCGTGGAAGCCGACGCTGATCGCCTCGTCCGGCACCGTGAAGTCGTTCCACGACTTCGTGCGCCCGGCCCTGACCTCCTTGAGCGCCTGCTCCAGGTTGTAGAGCCCGACCAGGGCCGAGTAGGCCTGGTGGTAGGTGCGCGCGCGCTGGCGCTCGATCGCGTTCGACCACGGCGGGATCTTCCACTCGAGCTCCATCTCGGGCATGAACCCCGTCTTGGGCAGCACCATCTGCAGGCTCTCGCCGGTGGCCTTGAGGTAGCCGATGTCCACGAGGCCGGCCTTCGCCGTCACCCACTGGCGGGCGAACGGGCCGCCGCCGGTGTCGTTGGCGACGTAGATGTCGTTGCGCGCGTCGAACATCCGCGGCGAGGCGACCCACGAGTACTTGTCGGCCCAGTCGCGCGCCTGGGGCTTGGGCAGCGTCACCTTGTTCCACGGGTGGCGCTTGTCGACCGGGTTGCCCAGCGGGTCCTGCGTGACGAACGTCTCCTCGTTGGTCCAGTCGTCGAAGTAGGAGGAGCCGAGCAGGATGCGGATCGCCAGGTTGATCTCGACCAGGTCCGTGGTGATCAGCTCGCCCTTGAACACGAGGCCCGGCGTGACGAACCGGTGCCGGCCCCAATCGGTCATGTTCGCGTAGCTGTAGTTGACGTACTGCGGGTCGTCGAAGGCGCCCCAGCAGACCAGGTCCGTGTCGCGGTAGCCGACCCGCTCGTACCCCGGCAGCGCCTCGTAGAAGAAGTCGTAGAGGTCGTCGTGCATGGGGACCGTGCGCTTGCAGTAGTCCATGTACCGCATCAGGCGCACGTAGTAGTCGGTCAGCGTCTGGTGGGTGATGTCGGCGCTGCAGCCGCCGGGCATGATCGTCGAGGGGTGCGTGTGGCGGCCGCCGAAGAGGCAGTACATCTCGCGGGTGTACCGGGCCACCTGGAGCGTCTCCAGGTAGAAGCTGCCGGTGAACGCGTTCAGCGCCCGCATGATGTCGGCGATGGTCTTGAGCCCGTGGATGTCCGCGTGGGGGGCGGGCGTCTGCTCGGCCTTCTTGAGGAGGCCCGGGTTGGTGTCCTTCACCACCTGCTCGGAGTAGTCCACGTTCGCCATGCAGTCGTTGTAGATCGCGTGGTCGAACATGAAGTCCGCCGACTCGGCCAGGTTGAAGGCGTAGTCGCCGAGCGGCGGCGGCTTGACCCCGTAGGCCATGTTCTGGTTGAGGCACGAGCAGGTGCAGTGGTTGTCACCGCAGATGCCGCAGATGCGGCTCGTGATGAAGTGGGCGTCGCGCGGGTCGATCCCCTTCATGAAGATGTCGAAGCCGCGGAAGATCATCGAGGTGCTGTAGCACTTCAGGACTTCCTGGTTGGCGAAGTCGATCTCGGTGTGGATCCCGAGGCTGCCGACGATCCGGGTCACCGGATCCCACGACATCTCCTTGACCGCGATCTTCTTCTCGACCGGGGTTTCCGCTGTGGCCATCTGTCATTCCTCCCAGTCGGGCGGGGTCGAGGTCACCAGCGCTTGGCGTAGCCGGTGGTCAGCTCCGCCCGGTTGTGGCGCCACTCCGGCTCCTTGTCGTAGACGCGCCTTATCGTCTGCTTGCGGCCCCACCTCAGGATCGGCCCGTAGGTGAACCTCGCGGCGGCGGACGAGATCCTCGCGTTCCTCGTCTCCTCCATGAAGGGCATGTACTTGTCGGGGAAGCCCGGCATCGTGCACGCCATGCAGATGCCGCCGACGTTGGGGCAGCCGCCGATCCCGTTGATCCACCCGCGCAGCGGGACGTTGCACTTGACCACGGGGCCCTTGCAGCCGAGCTTCACCAGGCAGCGGTGGTCCGACCCGTACTGCGTGGCGAAGTTGCCGGACTCGTAGAAGGCGGCCCGGTTGCAGCTCTCGTGCGCGGTGCGCTCGAAGAGCCACTTGGGCCGGTTGGCCTCGTCGAGGTCCGGCAGGGGCGCCATCCCCGCGAGCGCGAACACCAGGTACATCAGGGTCTCGGAGATGTTGTCGCCCTGCGCCGGGCAGCCGGGGATGTTGACGATCGGGATGCCGGCCTTCGACCTCCAGCTCCAGCCGAGGTAGTCGCACAGGCCCATCGCCCCGGTCGGGTTGTTCTTCATCGCCGGGATCCCGCCGTAGGTGGCGCACGTCCCGACCGCGACGACCGCGGCCGCCTTGGGGGCGAGGCGGTCGATCCACTCGTTGGTGGTGATGGGCTGGCCGGTCGACGGGTTCACGCCCATGCCCGTCCAGTAGCCGTCGCCGTTGATCTGCTCGTTGGGGACCGAGCCCTCGAGCACGAGCACGAAGGGGTCGAGCTTGCCGTCCTCGGCGTCGTACCAGGCCTGCATGAACTCCTGGCCCTGCTCGACGGCCAGCACCGTGTTGTGGACCACCACGCGGGGCATCCCGGGGATCGCCCCCGTGATGATGTCCTCGAGGCTCGGGTTGGTCGCCCCCGTCAGGGCGACGCTGTCCCCCTCGCAGCTGAGGCCGGTGGTGAGCCAGATGACGTGGGCGGTGATCGCCTCCGTCTCGGCCTGGTTGGGCACGAACTCCGTCGCAGCCACCTGCGCTCCCTTCTCAGCAGATCCGCGGCAGCGGGTCTCCGACGAGCTGGTCCATCACCCGCCGGCCGCCGAACGCCGTGTTCACCAGCACCATCCCGGGCGGCTCGGTCTTCACCTCTCCGATCTCCGCCGCCCGCTCGCAGCCCTCGACGGCGCGCAGCGCCGCCAGCGCCTCGTCCGCCGCCTCGGGCGCGACGAACGCGACCAGCGTGCCCTCGTTGGCCACGTACATGGGGTCGATCCCGAGGATCTCCGCCGCGCCCGCGACGGCGGGGTCGACCGGCACGTCGCCCTCGCGCAGCACGATCGCCACGCCCGAGGCGCGGGCCAGCTCGTTGAGCACCGAGGCGACGCCGCCGCGCGTCGCGTCCCGCATCGTCCGCAGCGACGGCCCGGCCGCGCCGAGCAGGGCGTCGGCGGCCGGCCACAGCGAGCGCGTGTCGGAGGTGATCCGCGACTCCAGCTCGAACTCGCCCCGCGCGAGCATGATCGCCATGCCGTGGTTGCCGACCTCCCCCGAGACCAGGATGCGGTCGCCGGGCCGCAGGCCCGCGGGCGAGAGCGACGCGCGCGGGTCCACCCGCCCGATGCCCGTCGTGCAGACGTACATCTGGTCCGCGTGCCCGCGCTCGACGACCTTGGTGTCGCCGGCCACGATCGCCACGCCCGCCGCCTCAGCCGCGGCGGCGATCGCGTCGACCTCGGCCCGCAGCGTCTCGGCCTCGAGCCCCTCCTCCAGGATCAGCGACAGGCTGAGCGCGATCGGGCGCGCCCCCGCCATCGCGAGGTCGTTGACGGTGCCGTTCACCGCGAGCTCGCCGATCGAGCCGCCCGGGAAGCGGATCGGCGTGACCACGAAGCTGTCGGTCGTCATCGCCAGGCCCGTTCCCTCCACCGCCGCCGCGTCGCCCATGACGGCGAGCGCCGGCGAGCCGAAGGCGGGCAGGAACAGCCCCTCGATCAGCGTCTGCGTCGCCTTGCCCCCGGCGCCGTGCGCCATCGTGATGCGCGGGTCCGTGAACCTCGCGCGCCGGGCCCGCGCGGTCTCGATCCTCCCGAGGACCTTCTGCTCGCGATCGGAGACCGTGCTCACGGCTCACACCACCTCGCGCTCGCGGGCGAAGCGGCCGTAGTTGTAGTAGGCCGCGCACGCGCCCTCGGGCGAGACCATGCACGTGCCGATGGCGTGCTCCGGCGTGCAGGCGGTGCCGAAGACCTTGCACTCCCACGGCTTGATCACGCCCTTGAGCACCTCGCCGCACTGGCACGCCTTCGGGTCGGCGACGCGGATGCCGGGAACGCTGAAGCGCAGCTCGGCGTCGAGGTCGGCGTACTCCGCCGAGAGCTTCAGGGCGCTCTGGGAGATGAAGCCCAGGCCGCGCCACTCGAAGTGCGGCCGCAGCTCGAAGACCTCTGCCAGGGCCTCCAGCGCCCGGGGGTTGCCCTCGCGCGGGACCACCCGCTTGTACTGGTTCTCGACCTTGCAGCGCCCGTCCCGCAGCTGCCGCAGGATCATCTGGATCGACTGCAGGATGTCGAGCGGCTCGAAGCCCGAGATGACGACCGGGCGACCGTAGTCGGCGGGGATGAACTCGAGCGGCCGCGCCCCCACCACGGTGCACACGTGCCCCGGTCCGATGAAGCCGTCGAGCCGCAGGTCGGGCGACTCCAGCAGCGCCCGCAGCGGCGGCACGATCGTGACGTGGTTGCAGATGCAGGAGAAGTTCGCGATGCCATCGGCCTTCGCGCGCTTCAGCGTCAGCGCGGTCGAGGGCGCCGTCGTCTCGAAGCCGATCGCGAAGAACACGACCTCGCGGTCCGGGTTCTCCCTCGCGACGCGCAGCGCGTCGAGCGGCGAGTAGACCATCCGGACGTCCGCGCCCGCCGCCTTGGCCTCCAGCAGCGTCCCGCGCGAGCCGGGGACCCGCATCATGTCGCCGAAGCAGGTGAAGATGACCCCGGGCTCGTGGGCGACCGCGATGCCGTCGTCCACGCGGCCCATCGGGATCACGCAGACGGGGCAGCCCGGCCCGTGGATGAGCTCGACGTTCTCCGGCAGGAGGTCGTCGATCCCGTACTTGTAGATCGAGTGGGTGTGGCCGCCGCACACCTCCATCACCTTGTAGTGGCGGCCGGGCTCGACGGTCGCCAGGATGTCGCCGGCCAGCGCCTGCCCCAGCTCCGCGTCGCGGTACTCGTTGACGAACCTCACCCGGCCGCGCCCCCGAGATGCTGCAGGGCGGCGCCGGCGTGGACGAGCAGCAGGTCGCCCTCGCGCACCGGGTCGACGAGGCCGAGCTCGACCGACGCGCGCAGCCCGGAGTCGTCCTCGCACACCGCCAGCGTGCGGTCCTCGTCCATGCGCACGACGCGCATGGGCACGGCCGTGTCGCCGCACGTGATGCACCCCTGCTCGTGGTCGCAGACGATGGGCCCGGGTCCGCTCACTCGATCAGGCTCGCCCGGAGCTCGGCCAGCTCCTGCTCGTAGTCGGCGCCCATGCCCTCGAGCAGCTTCAGGGTCGCCGCCGCCTCCTCCTCGTCGACCTTCGAGATCGCGAAGCCGACGTGGATCAGCACCCAGTCCCCGGCCCGCCCCCCGCCGTCGTCGTCATCGAGCAGGCCGACGTTCACCGTTCGCTGGACGCCCGCGACATCGACCTTGGCCAGCCGGTTGCCCGCGTCGACGATCTCGACGATCTGGCCGGGGATAGCGAGGCACATCCGGAGCGGCCCCTCCTGTCGGTGCGAACGGCGCCGGTGCCGGGCACCATCCTCGACCGTCAGGTATGTGACAAACGGCGCGTAATCCGGATTACGCCGAGGCCGGTAAGCGGGATTACCAGCGCGGGCGGTAGCCGCTGGCGAGCTCGGCGCCGGGTCGGCGCCACTCGGGCTCCACCTCGTACCGCCGCTTCATGCTCTGGTTTCGGAGGTGCCTGAGCAGCGGGCCGTAGGCGAACCTGGCGGTGCTCGCCAGCATCCGGCTCTTGAGCCCGGAGTCCATGAGCGGCAGGTACTTGTCGGGGAACCCGGGCATCGTGCAGGCGATGCAGATGCCGCCCACGTTGGGGCAGCCGCCGACGCCGTTGATCCAGCCGCGCGACGGGACGTTGCACTTGACCACCGGCCCCTTGCAGCCGAACTTGACCAGGCAGCGCCCATCGTCGCCGAGCCGGTCGGCGTAGTCCCCGTGGTCGGCGAACCCGGCGCGGTTGCAGACCTCGTGCGCGGTGCGCTCGAACAGCCACGCGGGGCGCCCCTGCTCGTCGAGCTCGATCGGCTGCGTCGTGCCGGCGATCTGCAGCACGAGGTAGAGCAGCGTCTCGGTGATGTTGTCGGGCTGTGCGGGGCAGCCGGGGAGGTTCACGACCGGAAGCCCTGCCCGGGACCGCCAGTCGCGGCCGAGGTAGTCGCGCAGGCCCATGGCGCCGGTCGGGTTGTTCCTCATCGCCGGGATCCCGCCGTAGGTGGCGCAGGTCCCGACGGCGAGGACGATCGCCGCCCGGGGCGCGAGGCGGTCGATCCACTCGTTGGTGGTGATCGGCTGCCCCGTGCCCGGATCGACCCCGAGCGCCGCCCAGTGCCCGTCGCCGTTGATCTCCTCGTTCGGTACCGCCCCCTCCAGGACCAGGATGAACGGGTCGAGCTTCCCGGCCTCGGCGTCGTACCACGCCTGCATGAAGTCCGCGCCCGACTCGACCGCGAGCAGCGGGTTGTAGAGGGCGACGCCAGGCATCCCGGGCAGCGCCCGGGTGAGCAGGTCCTCGAGCGACGGGCGGGTGGCCGCCGTCATCGCGACGGTGTCGCCGTCGCAGCCGAGGCCGCTCGTCATCCAGATGAGGTGGACGGTGAGCCTCTCCGTCTCGGTCTGCCGGGGCGAGAACTCGATGGCGCTCACGGCTCACCGGTGCTCTCGTCCGCGCGCTGGACGAGGCACGCCATGTGGTGCGCCGCGGTCCCGTGAAGCACCAGCCCGTTGCTCTTCCGGGTGACGAGGCCCGCGCTCGACAGGCGGCCGAGCGCGTGCGACACCGACGGCCGCTCGGCGCCGACGAGCTGCCCGATCAGCCGGTGGGTGAGCGGCAGGGGAACGAGGATCCCCTCCCGCTCGACGATTCCCCAGCGCTCGGCCAGGTGCCAGAGCAGGAGCGCGATGCGCGCGTCCGCGCGGGGATGGCACGTCGCTGCGCGATGGACGTTCAGCTCCATCGTGCGCCGGACCGCCCGGCGAAGCAGCGCGTGGACGATCTGCGGCCACGGCCGGATGCCGTCGGCGAAGGCCTCGTCGAGGACCGCGATCCGGGTGCGCACGAGGGCCCGCGAGAACGTCTCGGACGCCAAGCAGCACGACGTCGTCGTCGTTGGTCCACGGGGCGAGGACGTCACCCGCCCCGATCAGCTCGCTGGCGATGCGATCGCCCACCTGCACGTCGAGCGCGACGACGCCGTCGACCAGCAGCAGCCCCAGCCCGCCGCGGAGCTGCGCCAGCAGCGGGACCAGATCGAACTCGCCGGGGGAGATCTCCTCGACGCGGGCCGTCGCCATCGGGCGCGCGACCAGCCGCATCCGCAGGTCGAGCCCCCGGGCGAGCTCCTCATCGACGTCGAGGACGTAGCAATAGCGGGCGGGGCGCCGGCGCTCGCTCTGGCGACGGCCGCCACGATCCCCCCGCACCGGCAGGGGCAGCGGGCCCGGCGGTGGATCGGCGGTGCTCCGCGCCATCTGTGGACCACCTCCTCGAGGAGGGGTGCAGCGTGGCCACTCTAACCCTCCGGGTGCCGTCGGTGCGCCCCACCCGTCGCGCCGGACGCCCGCCGCCTGTCGAGCGGCGTGCGGCCGCTCAGCTCCGCCGGGGCGGCGGTGCCAGGCGCTCGAGCCGGTTCCGGATGGCGGCCCGCGCCCGGTCGGGCGCGGCGCTGTCGCCGAAGAAGACGAGGGCGCGCTCCCCACGGCAACGTCTTCCAGTTCCTCGACGACGAGGGAACCCGGGTGAGCGAGCTCGCCCGGCGGGCCCAGATCACCAAGCAGTCGATGGCCGAGCTGGTCGCGCACCTGGAGCGGCACGGCCACGTCGAGCGCGTCCCCGATCCGGCCGACCGCCGGGCGAAGCTGATCCGCTCCACGGCCCGGGGCAGCGAGGTCTATGCGGTCGCCCGCGAGGTGGTCGCCGAGATCGAGCGCGACTGGACCGCGCGGCTCGGCGCGCAGAGGATGCGCCAGCTTCGCGAGCTGCTCCAGGAGCTCAACGAGGGATTGAGCGAGCAGCGATAGCCCGTCGCCGGAAAAGGAGTACCGTGACTGGGGCGTTCGAGTCTTCCCGACCTGCACCGATGAGGGTGCGGGCGGGGCCCGAGGAGATCAAGGCCAGCCAGCTTCTCCCGTCTCTCGATCGGCACACCCTCATTGGCCGGCAGAGCGGGGGGCCCCGTGGCCACCGACCGTTTGCCAGAGCGGAACCATGACGGTCCGCTCGCGTCGCATGCTCTCGAGGAGGCGGCCGGGAGACGGCCGTCGGCGCTCGGCATCACCTGCCAGACATTCGGGGACCTGGTCCTCGTCGGCCTGCGGGGAGAGCTCGACGTCTACACCAGCCCGGGGTTCCGGGAGCACGTGAGGCGCTACGACCCGGCGGAGGTCCAGCTCGCCATCGACCTCACCGAGGTTGGGCTGCTCGACTCGGCCGGCCTGGGCGGGCTCATAAGCTTGCGAAACGAGGTCCATCGGGCCGGCCGTTCGCTGGGTCTGGTCTGCCCGCGGCGTGAGCTTGCCCGCCTGTTCTGGGCGACGGGCCTGCGCCCCGCCTTCGTGTTCGGGGAGGACCTGGCGATGCTCCGTGTCGCGCTTGCGGACAAGGAGCGGCGACCATGAGCTCCCCGGCGCCGTCGTGGGAGGTCACCCTGCTGCGCCGTCCGCCCGGGAGCGGGCGGCGGCGGGTGATGGGTCGCGCCCGCTTCAAGGCCCCCGACGCAGCGCGGGCGCGCGAGAAGGCGCAGGCGGCCCTCGCGACCCGCGCCTGCGGGCAGCCGCGCTGGTCGCTCGGGGCCTTGCGCCCCCTCACCCCGAACGCACCCGGCACCCGCCTGTACACCGTGACGTTTGCCGCCTGGGAGGCGCGCGCGGACCGCTTCGTGCGCTGCGACGTTCACGAGCACGAGGTCTGGGCGAGCGACGCGACCAGCGCGCGCCGCTTCGCCTGCGAGCAGGTCCAGGCGATGCCGAGCTACCGGCCGGCGTGGCGCGTCACGCTGGTGGCCAGCGGGTAGCCGCCGAGGCGGGCGCGGCCGGCTGCCCTCAGCAGCCGCAGCACGGGCGCGCGGCAATCCCAGTGCGTGAGCGCGCTCCTCCCGATGACGGGCGCCTGGCCCGTCGCGACGTCCTTCGACCCGGAGCGCTTCAGCTCGCGCTTCCGAGGCCCCGGTCCGCAAGCCTTAGCCGAGCCCTTACCGCCAGGGGATGGCGCTCCGGGGGCCGGTCGTCGTAGCGTCGCCGGGACGACATTCGCGACACGAGGCTCCCATGCAGCGCATCCACATCGCACGTTCGGTTCTCGGCTTCCTCGCCGCACTGGCGATCGAGGTCGCGGCTCCCGCCCGGACCGAGTCCGCCGGCTAGCGCGCGCCGCAGCCGCGCTCAGCCGGGCACCGAGGCGGTGACCACCCGGCTCGCCACGCCGTCCTCGCTGTAGGCGGTGGCCCTGACGAGGTAGGACCGGTCCTCGAGCGCCAGAGGGTGGGCGACGACGCCGTGGGCGGCCCGCACGGGGAAGCCGTAGGTGGCGGGGGGCAGGTCGTCGTCGAGCCCGTCCACCGCGATGACGATCCAGGCCGGCCGGGCGACGCCCGAGCGCAGCCGGGCCGGGAAGCGGTAGTCCACGACGGCGCGGTCCTCCAGGCGGTGCACGGTGATCCGGGGCGCCGGCGGCGCGGGAGGCGCCCCGGCCGCCGGCGGGCCGGGGGCGGGGGGCCCCTCTGCCGCGACCGCGTCGTGGTAGCCGCCGGGGTCGCTCCACTGGCGCTTCGTGACCGGGCCCCGTGGGCTGGTGTCGCTCGAGCCCCAGAGGCCTGGCCAGCTCGCCCACCCCGGGGCGGAGTCGCCGATGATCTCGAGGCGCGGGCGCACGCGCGGGCCCAGGCCGTCCGCGTAGTCGGGTGGCAGGGGCCAGATCGGGTCGTGCCGGCCCGCCCGCGCGAACGAGGCGTGGGACCCGCGACCCACGAACACCACCGGTACGGGGTGGCCGTCGGCGTTGCGGCGGTCGAGCTCGCTCCAGCGCAGCGCCTGCGCCCTGTCGTGCTGGGCGTAGGTGGCGACCGTCGGGACCGTGTCGGCACCCAGGCGCAGCTGGATCATCTCCCAGTCGCCCTCGTGGGCCCCGTAGCCGAAGTAGGTCTTGTCGTTGTTGTAGTAGAAGAACCAGTACTGGAGCCAGAGCGCGCCGTCGGAGTCGCGGGCCGCGCTCCCGTAGCAGACGTCGGCGTAGCGGGGATCGGCGTGCATCCTGCGCGCGTCGGCGACGTAGTCGCTTCCGACCGCGTCGACCAGGTCGTCTCGGCGCACCGTCGTGCCGTTCGCGTAGCGGCTCTTGCCGAGGAAGTCGAGGGTGAGCGTCGCCTGTCCCGCCCGCGGCCGCGCGGCGGCGAGCACCGTCCCGTCCTTGCGCCGGAGGACGTTGGCGGCGCTCCAGCCCGTGCCCGCGGGCACGAAGTGCTCCGGCAGCACGGCCGCCGAGTCCGCGCGGAAGCTCTCGAGCGAGTCGTAGCGAAGGTACGGGACGTAGCGGCGGAGCAGCAGCCGCACATCGACCGCCTCGGCCATCGCCCCTTCCCGCCGCCCCGCCGGCATGTGCCCACTCTACTTCGCCGCGGCGCCCGCGCGCTCACCCGACTCGACGGGCCGTGGGGTGGGAGGATCCGCGGGGCGGGTCGCCGGCTGGGCGGGAGGACGGCGGGATGGCGATGAGGAGCAAGCGGTTGGAGTACACGGTGTCACTCGACGCCGCGGGCACCATGCGCGCCGAGGGTGACGCGCCGCTGAGCCCGCCGGCCGGCTGGACCTCCGACCACCTGCTGCTCGCCGCCCTCGTGCGCTGCTCGCTCAGCAGCCTGCGGTACCACGCCCGCCGCGCCGGCCTCGCCCTCGAGGGCTCGGGGTCCGCGCAGGGCGTGTTCGCGCAGCGCCAGGGCGACGGGCGCTTCGCCCTCGTCACCGTGGAGGTCGAGCTCGAGGTGGATCTCGACCCGGCCCCCGATCCGGACGCCCTGCGCGAGCTGCTCGCCAAGGCGGAGCGGGACTGCTTCGTCGGTGCCTCGCTGACGGCGCCCCCGAGCTACGCGTGGACGGTCAACGGCTCGAGGCCGCGCGGCGCGTGACATCGCTCGCGCCGCCCAAGCGGCGGGGCAGCGCCGCGGCGCGCGTGACGCGGCGTCGCGGAGCGACGTAGGCTCGCCCCATGCCGACGCTCGACCGGCTGGACACCCCGGGGCGCGTGCGCGATGTGTCCGACGCCGCGCGCCTGCGCCAGTGGAGCCGGGAGCAGTCCGCCCGCTTCGACAGCGCGGTCGCCAGCATCCGGCGGCCGGGCCGGACGCCGCAGTTCTACAACCCGACCAAGGTGGCGACGGGCCCCCGCCCGGCGCGGAAGCTCATCACCTGGCCCGGCTTCCCGCGGGCCCTGCTGCTGCGGTTCGGCGCCGACCGCACGCGGGCCTACCGCGCCGCCGAGCGCCTGGAGGGCAGCGGGCGCGACCGCTTCCGCCCCCAGGACGAGTACCTGGAGTGGCACGCGCACCGTGACCCCGACACGGGCAAGATCACGCGCGTCAACCTCACCTGCGAGGGGCCGGAGTACTGGGAGTTCCTCTCGCGCGTCGCGCCGGACGTCCTCGTCGCCCTCTACCGCCGGCACGTCAGCCCCGACGCCACCAAGGCCCAGCTCATGCCGGGCGGCGCCTACAACCCGGGCAACGTCTGGAACACGGCCCGGGGGGCGATGCACCTCACCCACCCGGCCAACAGCCTGGGGGCCGAGATCAAGCTCGCCGCGGACGCGACGGTGCTGCGCAAGCGCGGCAACCGGGTGCTCACCGACGCCGACGAGCTCATCACCTGCGCCGGCTTCGGCGAGCGGCTGCGGTCCAGCGACCCGCGCATCGGCGCCGACGTCAACGCCCTCGCCCGGGAGGGCTACGCCATCACGCTCGCCGACCCGGTGGCGCTCTACATCGTGAGGCTCGAGACCCAGGGCTGGCGCAGGCCGGACGGCAAGCCGGTCGGCGACTACCTGAAGATCACGCGCGGGAAGGCGGGCCAGGGGCTGCGCGCGGTCTACGAGGTGCCCTCGACAGCGCGGGCGAACGGAAAGGCGTTCGTCGTCGGCGACATCGAGATCGGCGGGCGGCCGATCTCGTGGGGCGGGCAGATCGCCGAGCGGGTCACGATGGGGCTCACCGGCGTCGCGACGCGAAAGGGCGGCATCCGCAACCCCGCGCTGGCCTGCGCGGGGTTCCGGAGCGTGCCGGGCCGCGTCATGCCAGGGGGTTAAGCGCATGGCGGCCGAGCCGGTCCTGCGTCTCGGCCGGATCCAGGGCAACAGCGTCGCGGGCTTCCGCCAGGACCACCAGGCGCTGGTCTTCGGGCGCATCACGCGCGCGCCGGCGTTCCGGGAGTGGCTGGCGGCGCTCGTCCCCACGATCGCCACCGCCCGCCAGGTGCTCGACCACAACCGGCGCTTCCGCGAGCTGCGCAGCGCGCGCGGCGAGGAGCCGGCCGAGCTCGTCGCCACCTGGCGCAACGTGGCCTTCTCGGCGGCGGGCCTGCGCCGGCTGGTGGGCGCGGGGCCCGTGGCGGCGTTCCACGACGAGGCCTTCCGCGAGGGGCTGCCCGCGCGCGCCGGCCTGCTCGGCGACCCCCACGCGGGGCCCGGCAGCCCGGCGCGCTGGCGCTTCGGCGGCACCGAGGCGACCGAGCCGCACCTGGTGCTGACCGTCGCCAGCGACGACGCCGCGCTGCGCGACGCCCAGGTCGAGCAGCTCGTCGAGGGCGCCCGCGGCTGGCGGCCGCTGTGGGTCCAGCCGGGCGACAACCTGCCCGGGGCGCTGGCCGGGCACGAGCACTTCGGCTTCCGCGACGGCATCTCGCTGCCCGGGCTCCGGGGGCGCGGCTCCCGGGGACCCCGCGACCTGGTGACCGCGCGCGAGCGCATGCCGCCCGCGCTGGCGAAGCGCTTCGCCCGGCCGGGCCAGCCGCTGCTGTGGCCGGGGCAGGTCGTGCTCGGCGCGCCGGCGCAGCACCCGCTCGACCCGGTGCGCCGCGCCCCGCGCCGCCCGCTGCCGGGCCCGCCGTGGTGCCGCGACGGCTCGTTCCTGGTCGTCCGCCGCCTGCGCCAGGACGTCGCCGGCTTCTGGGCGCTCGCCCGCCGGGTGGGCCGCGCCACCGGGCGCGACCCGATCGCCGCCGCGTCGCGGCTGGTGGGGCGCTGGCCCGGGGGCGCGCCGCTCGTCACGAGCCCCGACGGCGACGATCCTGCGCAGGCCCGCCGCAACGACTTCGTGTTCGAGGCGGAGGACCCCGAGGGCCTGAGGTGCCCGCTGTCTGCTCATATCCGCAAGGTGAACCCCCGCGACGTCACCACCGAGCAGGGCGGCGCCAACGACACGCTCACGCGCCTGGTCATGCGGCGCGGCATCGCCTACGGCCCGCCCGCGGCGCCGGAGCCCTGGCGGGTGCGCCGCGACGACGGCGTCGACCGCGGCCTCCTCTTCGCCGCGCACATGGCGTCGATCGTCGACCAGTTCGAGTTCCTGCCCCAGAACTGGACCAACGACCCCCTCCAGCCCGAGGGCGGCGGCCACGACCCGCTCGTCGGCCAGGAGGACGCCGGCGCGCGGCAGCGGTTCGTCGAGATCCCGCGGGCGTCGGACGGGGCGCCGGTGCGCATCCGCATCGACCGCGAGGTGGTCGTGCCCACGGGCGGCGGCTACTTCTTCGCGCCCTCGGTCACCGCCCTCGCGACCGTGCTCTCGGCGTGAGCGCGGAGGAGTCGCTGCGCCGCGCCGACCCGGTCCTCGGGGGCGTGATCGACGAGGTCCCGCCGGTGGCGATGGACGCGTGGCGGGCCCGCTGGGCGCCGGGCGACCGCTTCGGCCTGCTCGCCCGCGTGATCGTGGGTCAGCAGATCTCGGCGCGCGCGGCGACGGCGATCTTCGGCCGTCTGCGCGACCTGATGGGCCACGAGGCCCCCGCGGCGGCGGTCGCGGCCGCCTCCGACGAGCAGCTGCGCGCGGTCGGGCTCTCGCGGAGCAAGGTCGCCTCGCTGCGCGACCTGGCGGAGCGGACGCTCGACGGGCGCCTCGAGCTCGACCGCCTCGACGAGCTGCCCGACGAGCAGGTGGTGGCGCAGCTGATCGCCGTGCGGGGCATCGGGCCGTGGACCGCCGACCTGTTCCTGCTCGGCGCGCTGGGGCGCCCGGACGTCCTGCCGGCGGGCGACCTGCGCCTGCGCAGCGTGGTCCGAGCCGCCTACGGGCTCGAGGAGGTGCCGAGCGAGCGCGACGTGCGTGAGCTCGGCGAGCGCTGGCGCCCCCACCGCTCGCTCGCGACCGCCTACCTTTACTCCTGGAGGAGGGATTCCACCGGTGGGGGCACGGGAACGTCGACGCCATGAGGCCACGGGAGGACGCATGACCGACGAGGAGATCCAGGAGCTGATCGAGAAGCTCGTCGCCGAGGAGAAGGCGCTGCAGGACCGGGGCGTCGGCGAGGGCATGACGGAGGACGAGCACCGGCGGCTCGAGGAGGTGCGGCTCGAGCTCGACCGCCAGTGGGACCTGCTGCGCCAGCGGCGCGGGCGCGAGGAGTTCGGCCTCGACCCCGACGTCGTGCGCGCCCGCGACCCGGAGACCGTCGAGGACTACGAGCAGTAGCTCAGGGGCCGCGGGCCGGCGCCGACGTCTCGGTCCCCGCCGAGGCCACCTCCGCCGCCGGCTCGGCCAGGGCGCGGCGGGGCAGGCGGGCGCCGATGAAGAGCGCCAGGATGCAGAAGAGGCTCAGGACGACCATGCCGTTGCGCAATGCGTCGAGGCGGGCGGTCGCATAGACCTCGCCCGCCGCCTCGGCCTCCGGCGGGGGGAGGCCCGCCTCGGTCAGGGCGGCCTCGACGTCGGCGTCTGACACGAACTCCACCCCCGACCCCAAGCTGGACGTGATCTCCTGCTTCGTCGGCTCGGTAAGCGCGGGGGACGCCTGGATCCCCTCGATGGTGAGCGTGGCGAGGGAGCTGATGACCACCGCCCCGATCAGGGCGGTGCCGAGCGACGAGCCGAGGTTCTGGGCGGTGTACTGGAGCCCGCCGACCTCGCTGCCGCGCTCGACCGGGGCGGACGAGACGATCACGTTGCCGAGCTGCGAGGCCATCGCGCCCATGCCGGCGCCCATGAGCAGGAACGGCAGGGTGGTGATGGAGGCGTCGGCCCCGTCCTCGAGGCGCGCGGCCAGCAGTAGCGAGGCCGCGAGCATGAGCAGCAGGCCGGCCTGCACGACGCGGCGCGGCGACGCGCGCGGCAGGAGCTTCGGGACCGCGGGCGCCGTGACCACGAGCGCGAGCGACAGGGGCAGCATCCGCACGCCGGTGTCGAACGCGTCGAGGCCCAGGCAGAGCGACAGGAAGAGGGGCATCGCGAAGAACATCCCCATCATCACCAGGTACTGCATGAGCAGCACCGACAGCCCCACGTTGAGCTGGCGGTTGGCGAACAGCGAGGGGTCGACGAGCGGCGAGGCCCCACTCGCGGCCCGGTGGCGCTGCCAGGCGACGAAGGCCAGCAGCACGAGCAGCCCGCCCACGACGAGCCAGGTCACCGCCGAGATGCCAAGCAGCGAGGGGGTCGCGTCGGGGCCCTCGGCAACCCGCGGCCGCACCCAGCCCCAGCTCCCCGACTGGAGCACACCGAACACGAGCAGGCCCATGCCCGTGGCGGACAGGAGCGCGCCGAAGAGGTCCAGGCGGGGCCGCTCGTCGGTCGGCACGTCGCGGATGATCCGCGAGCCCAGCAGGATGCCGGCGGCGATGACGACCTCCGCCGCGAAGACCCACCGCCAGCTGTAGTAGGCGGTCACGAAGCCGCCGATGATCGGGCCGAGCGCGATGGCCACCGCCGCAGCCGCGGCGATCGCGCTGTAGGCGCCCGCGCGGGCCCGGCCGGTGAAGTTGCCGGCGATGAGGGCGATGACCGTCGGCATGATGAGGGCGGCGCCGAGGCCCTCGAGCACTGACCAGCCGAGGAGCAGGACCTCGACGTTCGGCGCCACGGCGGTCAGGCCGGATCCACAGGCGTAGACGACCAACCCGATCCGCAGGGCGCGGCGGCGCCCGAGCAGGTCCCCGAGCTTGCCGCCGGTGATCATCGCGGCCGCCATCACGAGGGTGTAGGCGGTGATCACGCCCTGGATCGCCGTGACGCTCGTGTCGAGGTCGTCGACCAGCGCGCTGATCGAGACGTTCATGACGCTGGCGTCGAGCGTCATGAGGAACTGCGTGAGGCCGAGCAGGCCGAGCACCAGCACCCCGCCCGTCCGCTTCGTCTTGGTGCCCTCCACCGCCCCCCCGTCGTCCGCGGCCGCGACTCTACGCGAGGCCTCTAGGCTGCGGCGAATGGGCGCCGTGCTCGTCATGAACGCGGGCTCCACCAGCGTGAAGCTGGCGGTCGTCGGCGACGACGGCGCGGTGAGCCCCATCGCGTCCGCGGACGAGGCCCCCGCCGGGATCGCGGCGGTGGGCCACCGCATCGTCCACGGCGGCGAGCGCTTCCGCGACCCGCTCGTCCTGGACGACGCGGCGGTGGAGGCCCTCGAGGGCCTCAGCGCGCTGGCGCCGCTGCACAACGGGCCGGCCCTGCGCATCGTGCGCGAGGCGCGCCGGCGCTTCCCCGGCGTCCCCCACGTCGCGGTCTTCGACACCGCCTTCCACGCGACCATCCCGGAGGAGGCGTCGACCTACGCCGTCCCGCGCGCCTGGCGCGACATGGGGATCCGCCGCTACGGCTTCCACGGGCTCTCCGTGGAGTGGTCGACCGAGCGCGCGGCGGCCCTGCTCGGCGCGCCGCCGACCCGCCTGGTGGTGTGCCACATCGGCGGCGGGGCCTCGGCGACGGCCGTCCTCGACGGCCGCTCCGTTGACACCACCATGGGCTTCAGCCCGCTCGAGGGTCTCGTCATGGCGACGCGCGCCGGGTCGCTCGACCCGGACATCCCGCTGCACCTGATCCTGCGCCGTGGGCTCGACCCCAAGGCCGTTGAATGCGCAATCAACGAGGGAGGCGGCCTGCTCGCCCTGGCCGGGACGGGCGACATGCGCGAGGTCGAGGCCGCCGCGGACGCGGGCGGAGCCGGCGCGGCCGGCGCGCTCGCGGTCCACGACCACCGGCTGGCCGGCGCCGTCGCCGCGATGGCCGCCTCGCTGGGCGGGCTGGACGCGCTCGTCTTCACGGGGGGCGCCGGCGAGGGCTCGGCGCGGCTGCGGGCGGAGGCCGCGCGCCGTCTCGCCTTCCTCGGCGTCGCCGTGGACCCCGGCCGTAACACGGGCGTGAAGCCGGACGCCGAGATCACCGCTCCGGGCGCCCGCGTGCGTACCCTCGTGGTGGGGGCCCGCGAGGAGATCGTCATCGCCCGCGCGGTCCGCCGCACCCTCGGGAACGCGCCCACGACACGAGGAGAGACATGACCGACGACGAGCTGCGCCGGCTGGACGCCTGGTGGCGCGCCGCCAACTACCTCTCGGTGGGCCAGATCTACCTCCTCGACAACCCCCTGCTGCGCGAGCCGCTGCGCGTGGAGCACGTCAAGCCGCGGCTGCTCGGCCACTGGGGCACGTCCCCCGGGCTCAGCCTCGTCTACGCCCACATGAACCGGGCCATCCGCGCGCGCGACCTGGAGGCGATGTACGTGATCGGCCCCGGGCACGGCGGCCCCGCCATCGTCGCCAACGCCTGGCTCGAGGGGACCTATTCGGAGGTCTACCCGGAGGTGTCGCTCGACGAGGAGGGCATGCGGCGCCTGTTCCGCCAGTTCTCCTTCCCGGGCGGCATCCCGAGCCACGTCGCGCCCGAGACGCCGGGGTCGATCCACGAGGGCGGCGAGCTGGGCTACGCGCTCTCGCACGCCTACGGGGCGGCCTTCGACAACCCGGACCTGGTGGTCTGCTGCGTCGTCGGCGACGGCGAGGCCGAGACCGGGGCGATGGCCACGAGCTGGCACTCGAACAAGCTGCTCGATCCCGCCGGCGACGGCGCCGTGCTGCCGATCCTGCACCTCAACGGGTGGAAGATCGCCAACCCCACGATCCTGGCCCGCATCTCGGCGGAGGAGCTGCGGGCGCTGCTGGCCGGGTACGGCCACCGGGCCATCGTGGTCGAGGGCTCCGAGCCCGACGACGTGCATCGCCAGATGGCCGCCGCGATGGACGAGGCCCTGGACGAGATCGCCCAGATCCAGCGCGAGGCCCGCGAGGGCGGCGGGCGGGGGCGGCCGGCCTGGCCCATGATCGTGCTGCGCACCCCCAAGGGCTGGACCGGCCCGGCCGAGGTTGACGGGGTGCCCGTGGAGGGGACCTACCGCGCCCACCAGGTGCCCCTCGCCGGCCTGGCCGAGAAGCCGGAGCACCTGCGCATGCTCGAGGAGTGGATGCGCTCGTACGGCCCGCGGGAGCTGTTCGACGAGGGCGGCACCCCGATCCGCGAGATCACCGACCTGGCCCCGGCCGGCGAGCGGCGCATGAGCGCCAGCCCGCACGCCAACGGCGGTCTGCTGCTGCGACCGCTGACGATGCCGGACTTCCGCGCCTACGAGGTGGACGTGAGGACGCCGGGCGCGGCGGACGCCGAGGCGACCCGGGTGCTCGGCGGCTTCCTGCGCGACGTGATGAGGGCCAACGGCGAGACGCGCAACTTCCGCCTCTTCGGCCCCGACGAGACCGCCTCCAACCGGCTCGACGCCGTCTACGAGGTGACCGACAAGGCGTGGGAGGCGGAGGTCACCCCCCTCGACGAGCACCTCGGCCCGGGCGGGCGCGTCATGGAGGTGCTCTCCGAGCACCAGTGCCAGGGCTGGCTGGAGGGCTACCTGCTGACCGGCCGGCACGGCCTGTTCAGCTGCTACGAGGCCTTCATCCACATCGTCGACTCGATGGTGAACCAGCACGCCAAGTGGCTGAAGGTGACGCGCCAGCTGGCGTGGCGGCGGCCGATCGGCTCGCTCAACTACCTGCTCACCTCGCACGTCTGGCGCCAGGACCACAACGGCTTCTCGCACCAGGACCCCGGGTTCATCGACCACGTGGTCAACAAGAAGGCCGAGATCGTGCGCGTGTACCTGCCGCCGGACGCCAACACGCTGCTGTCGACCGCCGACCACTGCCTGCGCTCGCGCGACTACATCAACCTCGTCGTGGCCGGCAAGCAGCCGGCGCCGCAATGGCTCACGATGGAGGAGGCGGTCGCCCACTGCACGCGCGGCCTCGGCATCTGGGAGTGGGCGAGCACGGACAACGGCGCGAAGCCCGACGTGGTGCATGGCCTGCTGCGGCGACGTGCCGACCCTGGAGACCCTCGCCGCCTGCGCCCTCGTCCGCGAGCACCTGCCCGGCGTTCGCGTGCGCGTCGTCAACGTGGTGGACCTCATGCGCCTGGAGCCGCCGAGCGAGCACCCGCACGGGCTGCCGGACGAGGAGTTCGACGCCCTGTTCACCACCGACCGCCCCGTGATCTTCGCCTGGCACGGCTACCCGTCGCTGATCCACCGGCTCACCTACAAGCGGGCGAACCACCACAACATGCACGTGCGCGGCTACATGGAGGAGGGCACGACGACGACCCCCTTCGACATGGTCATGCTCAACGACCTCGACCGCTTCCACCTGGTGATGGACGTGATCGACCGCGTGCCGGGGCTCGGCGAGACGGCGGCCGACCTGCGCCAGCGCATGGTCGACCAGCGCCTGCGCGCGCGCGCCTACACGCGCGAGCACGGCGAAGACCACCCCGACGTCACCGGGTGGCGGTGGTCGCCGGCGCCGGCCCGGTGATGGCGACATAGGATCACGGCGGGCGCGCGCGCCCCGCGGGCCCCCTCACGAGGAGGGTCACCATCCGGGCCCCGCCGGAGCGGCGGGGCCGAGCACGGCCTACGTGACCGAGCGGGTCGGCGGGATCACGCCGACCGACAAGTCCCTGAGCCTGAAGAAGACCACCGGGGGCCCGGGCGGCGGCATCGGGGGGAACACCCCCCAGGTCGCCTGGTCGGACATCGACCAGTCGAGGCCGGCGTCGATGTGGGTCAGGCCGAACGCCTCGACCTCGGGCCGGAAGGACGGCGCCGAGCACACGGCCACCTCGTGCCCGGCGCCGGAGAGTGCGCGCGCCACCGGCACCAGCGGGTGGAGGTGGCCCACCGACGGCTGGACGGTGAGGAGCGCGCGCACGCTGCCGCCGAGCGCTAGTTGGCCAGGGCCGACCTCAGGTTGCCCGGGATCGGGCGCCGCGCGTAGGTCACGAACGAGTTGTAGCTCGGCTTCTTGCCGCCGTTGGCCTTCAGCAGGCCGCCGGGCCAGTTCGTGTTGTCCTGCAGGTTGAACCAGACCACCGCCGCCATCCGCGGGCTCTTGACCAGCGGCAGGTTGTAGATCTGCTTCAGGTACTTGTTCTGCACGGACGGCGTGACCTTGACCGTGCGGAAGGGCGTCGACCCGGTCGTGTAGCCGGCCTCGGTGACGTACAGCTTCATGCCCTTCCGCTTCTTGTCGAGCGCCTTGTAGATGTCGTCGAGGCTGTCCCAGGTCGGGAACACCTTCTCGTAGGCCGGCGAGGTGAACTTCGGCGCCTGCGACGGGTAGATGTGCTGCGAGTAGGCGTCGAACTTGACCGACTTGTCGCTCACCAGCTTGTTCATCCAGTCCTTGGCGCTGATGTTCCCGTTGCCGCCGCTGCTGCGCGGCCCGCCGACGCCCGCGATGACGATGGCGTTCGGCTGGGCCGCCTTGATGTTCGTGTAGGCCTGCTTCACGAGGCCCTTGTACTTGCCGACGTTGCTGCTGTTGTTGAAGCGGAAGAAGTTCTTGAGGTTGGCCTCGTTCCAGATCTCGAAGTGGCGGACGCGCGGCAGGGGGGTCGGGACGCCACCGACGTTCGAGGTGTGGAACCCGCTGTAGCGCGTCGCGACGGCCTTCATGAACAACCCGAAAGCCTGCGGGATAGGCGCGTTCGGGTTGTACGCGCTCGGGAACTTGGTGTTCCGCCCGTCGACCGCGAAGGCCGGCGTGCTGTAGGTGCTCACGATCGGCGTGATGCCGGCCTTGTCGAGGCCGATCAGCACCTGGTCGACACGCGTCCAGTCATAGGCGGGATCCTCCGGGTTCGTCGGATCGACCGGCTGCCTGGTCGCCACGAACGACCAGAGGATGTCGAAGCGCGCGACCTTCGTCTGCGTGTCTTCACGAGCTGCAGGCGCTTCGGGATCTCCGTGATCGGCGCCGTGGTGAGGACGTCGTCCTGGACCGCGGCGACGCCGCCCATCCCTGTCGAGGGCAGCGCCAGCGCGGCGCCCGCCGCGGCGGCGATCGCGGCGCCGACGAGGGCGCGGCGGGTGCTGATCGGCTTTTTCACAGGCTCATTCCTCCCACGGGGTCCGGAAGCGGCGGCATGGTACCAACCATCGGCGGGGGGCCCGCAAGCCTGAAGGGTCCTCACAGGAGCCTTACGCGACCTTAAGAGCCGCTAACGGAGATCGTCGAAGAAGCTGCGCAGCAGCGACAGCGCCTCGGCCGCCAGCACCCCGCCCTGCACCTCCACCCGGTGCAGGAGGCGCGGGTCCCGCAGCGGGTTCACGACGGTCCCCGCCGCGCCCACCTTCTGGTCGGGGGCCCCGAAGACCAGCCGCGCCACGCGGGCCTGCTGGATCGCGCCGGCGCACATCGGGCAGGGCTCGAGCGTGCAGTAGACGACCGTCCCGAGCAGCCTCCACCCGCCCAGATGCAGGGCGGCGGCGCGCAGGGCCAGGATCTCGGCGTGGGCCGTCGGGTCGCCGCGCTCCTCGCGCTCGTTGTGCGCCGCGCCGACCACCTGGCCGTCGCGCACGACCACGCAGCCCACCGGCACGTCGCCGTGGTCGGCGGCCTCCTCGGCCTCGCGCAGCGCGATGCGCATGAAGTGCTCGTCCCGAGGAAAGACGCCCCGCATGGCCGGACGGTACCCTCAGCGCGTGAGGATCGTCTCGGTCAACGTGGGCCGTCCCGCCACTCTGGAGTTCGACGGCCGCTCCGTGAGGAGCGCCATCGTCAAGCGTCCCGTGGCCGGGCGGGTGATGGTGCGGCGCACCAACCTGGACGGCGACGCCCAGGCAGACCTGAGGGTCCACGGGGGAGCCGACAAGGCCGTCTACGTCTACCCGGCCCAGCACTACGCGCACTGGGCCGGCGAGCTGGGTCGCGAGCTGTCGCCCTTCGGCTACTTCGGCGAGAACCTCACGGTGGAGGGCGTCGACGAGGCCGAGGTGCAGATCGGCGACGTCGTCCGCGCCGGGGAGGCCCTGCTCGAGGTGAGCCACCCGCGCGTGCCGTGCGCCAAGCTCGCGATGCGCATGCGCGACCATGCCTTCGGCAAGCCCTTCCTCGCCAGCGGGCGGGTCGGGTACTACCTCCGCGTGCTCGACGAGGGGGAGGTCGGGGCCGGCGACGCGCTGGACCTGGTCAGCCCCGGCGAGGGCGGCTTCAGCGTCCGCCGCATCGCGTGGATGCTCAACGACGCCACCGTCGACGACCTCGACGAGGCGGCGGCGCTACCGGCGCTCGCCCTGGGCTGGCGCCAGCGCTTCGCCGAGCGGGCGGTCGCGATGCGGCGCCGCCCCCTCTCGGCCTAGTCGTCGGAGTCGCTGCCCCACCAGCCGGGCAGCATCTCCGCGTCGCGGTTGTCGTGGCTGGGTGCGCCGAACGCCAGCACCTCGGCGCCGTCCGGGCCGCCCGCGAGGCAGCGCGCGGCGGTCGGGGCCACCCGCACGGCCTCGAGCGGGCCGAGCTCGACGACCTCGTCCTCGACGCTCAGGCGGGCCGTGCCCGAGAGGACCACGTAGACCTCCTCCTGCTCCTGGTGGCGGTGGCCGAAGGGCGTCCGGAAGTCCGGGGCGATGCGGAAGTAGCTGACGCCGGCGCCCTCCAGGGCCAGGGGCTCGCGGGCGAACCGCGACTCGAGCCCGGGCGACAGGCCGAACCTCGGCGCCATGTCCTCCACCTCGAGGAGGTTGACCACGGTGAACTCGCTCATCTCGGTCTCCAGGTGCGCTCGTTCCTCGGCACATGCTTCACGCATGCATTACATGCATTTTGATATCATCATCCCATGGCGAACGTGCAGATCCGCGGGGTGCCGGAGGACGTCCACCGCCGCCTGAAGTCGCAGGCGGCCCTGTCCGGACAGTCCCTCAATGAGTTCCTGCTTGCCCGGATGGGCGAGATCGCACGCACTCCGACCATTCCGGAGCTCGCGGAGCGCATCCGCTCGCGAGCGGCGTATGAGGGCCCCTCGACCGCGGACATCGTGCGCCGGGACCGCGACCGGTGATCGTCGTGGACGCGTCCGTGCTCGCGGACTTCCTGCTCGGCCGCCGCGAGGCGACGGAGGCGATCGCGGATGCGCTTCGGGAGGACGCCGATCAGCCGCTCCACGCGCCCGAGGTCGTCGAGCCCGAGACGCTGAACGCGCTTCGGCGGCTCGTGCTGTCGGGTCGCCTCGGGGAGGAGCGCGCCTCGGAGGCCGTCGCCGATCTGGGCAGCGCACGGCTGGTGAGGCACCCGCACGCCCCCCTCCGGGAGCGGGTGTGGGACCTCCGCCACGACCTGACGGCGTACGACGCGTCGTATCTCGCGCTGGCCGAGGCGCTCGACGACCCTCTGCTGCTCACGGCCGACGCCGGGTTGGCGGCGCGGGGGCGGCGGTCGCTCGGCGACGAAGGGGTCGCGCTGATCCGGTTTTGTTGCTTGTTTTTGTTGTTGTTTTTTGTTTGGTTGCCGGGGCGCGGCGGTGGCTGGTTCGCCGCCCCGCCCGCTGGTGGCGCCGCGGCCGCGGTGCCGCGCCGGCTTGGCCGTCGCCGACCCCGCCGCGTTGGCGCGCGCGTGGCCCCTGGCCCGGCGCCCCCGGGCCGCGTCTGGCCCGCGGCGTCGCGTCTCGGTGCGGCCCGCGGGTCCGGCGGGCCGCGCGCGTGTGCCGCGTGTGTGGTCGCGCATCGCGCCCGCCTGGCGCGGGCGCCGGCACGCGCCGCGGTGGCGTGACGCCCGTCGGGGCTCCGTGGCCGTCGCGCCTTTCGTGCCCCTGCGCCGCCCCTTGCGCCCCGCCCCCACCCATATAGCTAGCGGGCTCCGTCAGGCCGGCGTGCAGCCCGGCGGCCCGTCGACCACGCGGGCGCGGGCGCCGGGCTGGGCGAAGCCGGCGCCGGGCAGGATCGCGACCGTCGCCCGGCCGCCGCCCGGGAGGAGCGCCGACCACCGGCCGGCGCCGGCGGGCTCGACCCGGGTCGGGGCGACGCCGCACGCCGCGGCCGCCGCATCGCGCGCGACGGCCGCGTCGGCGACCCGGTGGGCGGGTGTCATGCGGCCCTCGGGAGGCGCCTGCGGGCTGCCCGGCCCCACGATGGCGAGCACGGCCACGACGGCGACGGCGACGGCGGCGGCGCCGACCGCGAGGCGCAGGGCACGGACCGACCGGCGCGAGCCGCGCCAGGGGGGCCGCCCGGCGGCCGGCAGCGGGCCGGCGAAGCGGCCGCGCCGGCCGGGCGGGACGAACGCGACCAGGGGCGCGGCCGCGGCGATCGCGGCGACGCCGATCTGCGAGGCCTCCAGGCTGGCGAGCCCGAGCATGCGCAGCGGCAGGCACACCACCGTCCAGAGCGCGGCGGCGGCGAGCACGACCATCGCGCGCCGCACCCGGCCCCACGAGACCCAGGTGCGCCGGGCGCGTGTCCACGGCGCGAGCGCGAGGTAGGCGTCGACCTGCCGCCGGCGCCAGAGCGCCATGGCGCTCTCGCCCACCGGCCGGCCCGCCGGGCCCAGGAGGGGCTCGAGCTGCTCGGCGACCTCGCCCTCGAGCCGCGCCTGGCGGCGCAGCTGGGCCGCCGTCCGCTCCCGGCTCAACCGGTCGCGGCGCGCGGCCGCGGCGGCGGCGAGGGCGTGGCTCACCGCTCCGGCCCCACCGCCATCTCCACGATCTCCTCCGGCGAGTCGGACATCTTGAACAGGTCCATGTCCGCGCGGGCCACCAGGCCCTCCTCGAGCAGGCGCGCCTGGACCCAGCGCACGAGGCCGGCCCAGTGGGCGGTGCCGCACAGCACCACGGGGAAGCTCAGCGCCTTGCCGGTCTGGATGAGCGTCAGCGACTCGAACAGCTCGTCCATCGTGCCGTAGCCGCCCGGGAAGACGATGTACGCCTCGGAGTACTTCACGAACATGGTCTTCCGTACGAAGAAGTAGCGGAACGCGATCGCCAGGTTCACGTACTCGTTGACGGCCTGCTCGTGCGGCAGCTCGATCGTGCAGCCCACCGACATGCCCCCCGCCTCGGCGGCGCCGCGGTTGGCCGCCTCCATGACCCCCGGGCCGCCGCCGGTGATGACCGCGTACCCGCGTTCGGCCAGCAGCCGGCCCACCTCGCGCGCCAGCCCGTAGTAGGGGCTGTCGGCGGCCAGGCGCGCGGAGCCGAAGACCGACACGGCCGGGCCCACCCGGGCCAGCGCGTCGAAGCCGTCGACGAACTCGCCGAGGATGCGGAGGGCGCGCCAGGGCTCGCTGTGGATGAAGTCGGGGTCGGTCGGGCGCGTCAGCAGGCTGGCGTCGGCGTGGCCGATCGCCTCGCGCGCGGGCCCGCGCGCGTCCAGGCGCCCGGGTCGGACGATCCTCACGGCGCCGGCGATCCGACGCGGCGCACGAGCCGCTCCAGCGGGAGCCGGCGCGCCCGGCGGCTCCAGGCCTCGGCCGTCCGGCGGGACGGGTCGCGGCCGGCCGCGGGGTACCCGAAGCCGAGCACGATCACCGGCCGCTCCGGGTCGACGATGCCGAGGGCCCGGCGCAGCGCCTCCGGGTCGGCGATGCCGTTGGGGCAGGAGGCGATGCCCTGGGCCCACCCCGCGAGCATCATGCTCTGGGCGACCCGGCCGACGTCGAAGTCGACGAGCCCGCCGCCGGGGGTGGCGGTGATGGTCACGACCAGCGCCGCGCCGAGCACGTTTCCGGCTCCGTAGACGGCTCCCGCCACTGCGGCGCGCGCGTCGCCCTCGGCGACGACGAAGCGGCAGGGCTGACGGTTGCGGGCGCTGCCGGAGAGGCGGCCGGCGTCGAGGATCCAGGCCTCGGCCTCGGGCGGGATGGGCTCCCCGGAGTAGGCGCGCACGTCCCGCTTGCTGGCCACGGCGAGGAGGGCGTCCATCGCCGGGACCCTACCCGCCCGCGGAGCGGGCCGGCCCCGGCCTCAGCGGGCGGTGTGGGAGACGCAGAAGGGCGTCCCCCAGATGGGCTCGCGGCCGCAGGGCTTGCCCTTGCGGTTGAGCGCGGCGCAGCGCGGCGCCTCGCCGAGCCCCTGGGCGCCCCGCTGGGTCTCGAAGTGGTCGCGGGCGCGCGCGAGGTGCCGCTCGATGATGTGCGACGCCAGCAGCTGGTCCTGAGCGCGCATCAGGGAGCGGGCGGCCGAGAAGAGCGTGCGCGAGGCCATCGGCTCCGACCCCGGGTCGGCGGCCAGCCGGGCGACGCTCGCCTCGCAGGCCTGCAGCAGGTAGCGCTCGGACCAGCCGGGCCGGCGGGGGTCGGGCATCAGCGAGGGCCTGAGGGCGCGCCACAGGTCGCGGGTGAAGCGCTGGATCGCCGCCGTCCGGTCACGGCCGCCCTGCGCTCGCTCGCGAACCTCGTCGATCACGCCCCCAAGGAAGCCAAACCCGGCAGCGATTGTCAAGAGTCTGTCCAAGTTTCGGCGGCCGGGAGAAAACACGCTGTATGCGGGAGAAATCGGCCGCGAGTCGGGCTCGATCGGGGCGCATACACTGGACACGCTGTTCAGGTTTGGCCAGCATGGGCGCGATGGCATCGGCACCCCTCCCCGAGGCCCCGCCGCTGGTGCGCATCGGCGAGCTCAGCCGGCGGCACGGCGTGAGCCCGGACCTCCTGCGGGCCTGGGAGCGCCGCTACGGCCTGCTGGCGCCCGAGCGCACGCCGGGCGGCTTCCGCCTCTACACCTCCCGGGACGAGGCCCGGGTGCGCGCCATGCGCCGCGGGCTCGCGCAGGGCCTGTCCGCGTCGGCGGCCGCGCGGAGCGCCCTGCGCGAGCCCGCGCCGCCGGCCGGCGCCGAGCGCGCCCTCGCGCTCTCGACGGCGGGGGCGGAGCTGGGCGAGGCGCTCGAGTCGTTCCGCGACGTCGATGCCCAGACGGTGCTCGACCGGCTCTTCGCGACGTTCAGCCTCGCCACGGTGCTGCGCGACGTCGTGCTGCCCTACCTGCGCGACATCGGCGACCGCTGGGAGGCGGGCGAGCTCTCGGTCGCGCAGGAGCACTTCGCGAGCGGCATCATCCGCGGCCGGCTGCTGGGCCTGGCGCGCGGCTGGGACACCGGCGTCGGCCCGCGGGCGCTCCTCGCCTGCCCGCCCGGGGAGCAGCACGACCTGGGCCTGGTGTGCTTCGGGCTGGCGCTGCGCGAGCACGGCTGGCGCATCACCCACCTCGGCCCGGACACGCCCGTCGGCAACGTGCGCGACGTCGCCGCCGAGCTCGAGCCGGCGGTGGTCGTGATCTGCGCCGAGCTGGACGAGCCGATGCGGGCCGCGATCGGCGAGATCGAGCAGCTCGCGGAGCGCTTCGAGGTCGCGCTCTGCCGGGCGCGGCGCGACGGCCGAGCAGGCCCGCCGCGCCGGGGCGCGGCTCCTGCAGGACGCGCCGGTCGCCGCCGCCGCGAGGATGGCCGAAGGGCGCTGAGCGCGTCGCCGCGCCGCCCGCCGGGTAGCCTTCCGCAACATCCGGGACGCGGGGGCGCCGTGGACGAGTTCCTGAACACCACGATCAACGGCCTGTCGAGCGGGGGCGATCTACGCGCTCGGCGCCATCGGGCTGTCGCTGGTGTACGGGATCCTGAAGCTCGTCAACTTCGCCCACGGCGACTTCATGACCCTCGGCGGCTACGTCGCCTTCGCCATCAACGTGAGCGCCGGCATGCCGCTCGCCGTGGCCTTCCTCGGGCGCGATCGCCGCGGTCGCGGCCCTCGGCCTCGTGCTGGAGTTCACGATCTGGGCGCCGATGCGGCGCCGCGGGGCGGGCGTCATGCAGCTGCTGCTGCTGTCCATCGGGCTGGCGTTCGTCATCCGCAACCTGATCCTGTTCGAGTGGGGCGGCGACGACCGCGCGCTCGACGTCGACCAGTTCCAGGTGTGGAACCTCTTCGGGGACGTCACGATCACGGCCATCCAGGTCACGGTGATCGTCACCGCCGGGGTGGTGCTGGTGCTCGTGGCGACCATGCTCCGGGTCGACGCTCATCGGCAAGACCATGCGGGCGCTGTCGGACAGCTTCGACCTCGCCGAGGTCTCGGGGGTCAACACGCGCCGGGTGGTGATCTACACCTGGCTGCTCGCCGGCGGCCTGGCCGGCCTCGCCGGCGTGCTGGCGGCCATCTACACGACGCTCACGCCCAACACGGGCTGGTTCCTGCTGCTGCCGATCTTCGCCGCGGTCGTGCTCGGGGGGATCGGCAACGCGTACGGGGCGCTGATCGGCGGGCTCACGATCGGCCTGGTGCAGGAGTGGTCGACGATGTTCGTCCGCCCGACCTACAAGGAGGCCATCGGCTTCCTCGTGCTGATCCTGGTGCTGCTCGTCCGGCCCCAGGGCATCCTCGGCCAGGCGCGCACGGTCTAGGGAGACGACATGGACCCGCTCCTCGCCTTCGGCTTCTGGGCCTTCGTCCTCACCTTCGCCGGGCATCTACGCGATCTTCGTGCTGGGCCTGCAGCTCGAGGTGGGCGACACCGGCCTGATCAACTTCGGCCACGTCGCCTTCATGGCGATCGGCGCCTACACGATGGGCCTGCTGGTCACCAACGACGTGACGATCTGGGTCGCGATCCCCATCGCCGATCGCGGCCGCGGCGGCGGGGGGCCTGCTGCTGGGGCTGCCGACCCTGCGATTGCGGGCCGACTACTTCGCGATCGTCACGATCGCCGCCGGGGAGATACTCCGGATAACCATCCAGAACGAGGAGGGCACGACCGGCGGCACCCAGGGCCTGCGCAGCGCGAGCGGGCCGTGGCGGGACGCCAACAACGACATCCTCGACTTCTTCTCCGGCCTCGGGGTCGAGCTCGACCGCCGGGTGCCGCTGCTGGTGCTGGTCTGGGTGACCGCGGTCCTGGTCGGCCTGCTGCTGGTCTACCTCGGCCGCTCCCCCTGGCGGCGGGCCCTGCGGGCCGTGCGCGAGAACGAGGAGGCCGCGGCGGCCACGGGCAAGCCGGTGTTCAGCTACAAGCTGCAGTCGCTCGCCCTGGGCTCGGCGATCGCCGGCCTGGCCGGCGTCTTCTACACGCTCTTCTCCACCACCCTCTTCCCGGAGAACTTCGAGCCGATCTTCACCTTCGTGGGCTTCGCCATCCTCATCCTCGGGGGCATCGGGAGCTACTTCGGCGTGGTCGTGGGCTCGGTCGTGATCGCCTTCATCGTCTCGGGCAGCCGCTTCATCGACTTCCCGCTCGACTCCGACAAGGTGGCCGCGCTGCGCTTCGTGGTGATCGGGCTGATCATCATGGGGATGATGGCGTTCCGGCCGCAGGGCCTGTTCGGCAAGAAGGAGGAGCTCCATCTCGACGCCTGACGGGGCCCTGCTCGACGTCCGCGACCTGCGCGTCAGCTTCGGCGGCCTGCGCGCGGTGGACGGCGCGACCTTCGCGGTGCGCGAGCGGAAGCGTCACGGCGCTGATCGGCCCGAACGGCGCCGGCAAGACCACCGCCTTCAACCTCCTGACCGGCTTCATCAAGGCCGAGGGCGGGACGGTGACCTTCGACGGCCGCGACATCACCGGGCAGAGCCCCGACGCGATCGCCCGCCAGGGGATGGTCCGCACCTTCCAGCTCACCCGGGTCCTGGCGAAGATGACCGTGCTCGAGAACGTCATGCTCGCGGCGCCCGCCCAGCCGGGCGAGCGCCTCGACACCGCGCTCTTCCGGCCGCGGCGCTGGCGGCGGCGCGAGGCGGAGGTGCGCGAGCAGGCGATGGAGATGCTGGGCGAGGTCGGCATCCACACCCACGCCGAGGAGTACGCGGCGACGCTGTCGGGCGGCCAGCGCAAGCTGCTCGAGCTGGCGCGCGCGCTGATGACGCAACCACGCCTCGTGCTGCTGGACGAGCCGATGGCCGGGGTCAACCCCACCCTCGGCCACCGCCTGCTCGACTACCTGCAGCGGCTGCGCGAGGAGCGCGGCCTGACGGTGCTGTTCGTCGAGCACGACATGGACGTCGTGATGGGGGTCTCCGAGGAGGTGATCGTGATGGCCGAGGGACGCGTGATCGCCCACGGATCCCCCGAGTCGGTGCGCTCGGACCCCCAGGTGATCGACGCCTACCTCGGCGCCGAGCCCGCCGCCGCATGAGCGCGCCCGCCGCCGAGGTCGTCCTCTCCGCGGAGGGCCTGGTGGGCGGCTACGTCCCCGAGGTGGACATCCTGCGCGGGCTGCACCCTCACGGCGGCGGAGGGCGAGATCGTCGTGGTGATCGGCCCCAACGGGGCCGGCAAGTCGACCCTCGCCAAGGCCATCTTCGGCCTCGTGAAGCTGCGCGAGGGAAGGGTGGTCCTGCGCGGGGTGGACATCACCGGCGCGCACACCCACGAGGTCACCGCACAGGGGATGAGCTACGTCCCCCAGGTGGGCAACGTCTTCGGCTCGCTCACCGTGCAGGAGAACCTGGAGGTCGGCGGGGTGCTGCGCCGCCGCGAGACCCGGGAGCGGATGGACCGGATGATGACCCTCTTCCCCCGGCTGGGCGAGCGCCGCCGCCAGCGCGCGGGGACGCTCTCGGGTGGCGAGCGCCAGATGCTGGCCATGGCCCGGGCGCTGATGCCCGACCCGGCGGTCCTGCTGCTCGACGAGCCCTCGGCAGGGCTCGCCCCGCGCGCGGTGGGCGAGGTGTTCGAGACGGTGGCCGACATCAACGGCGCGGGCGTCACGATCGTGATGATCGAGCAGAACGCCCGTCGTGCCCTCGGCGTGGCCGACCGCGGCTACGTGCTGGAGGGCGGCCAGAACCGCTTCGAGGGCGCCGGCGACGCGCTGCTCACCGATCCCCAGGTGGCCCAGCTCTACCTCGGCGGCGCGGGGCGGGGACGGCCGGAGCCGTCCCCGCGCCCTCGATCGCCCCTACTGGCCGTAGGGGATGACCCTGTCGCTGTCCACGAGCTTGCCGCCCGTGTAGCTCCACGTGCCGTAGTTGTACGAGGTCGGGTCGCCGGCGTCGTCGAGGTTGATCGGGCTCGACGCGCCCTCGAAGTCGATGTCGTCGCCGTTCGCGGCCGCGTCGAGCGCCTCCGAGAGCGTCTCGAAGGTGTACTTGTCGCCCGGCGGGCCGGTCACCGCCTGCAGGTTCTCGGCGATGGCCGCCGGGTCGCTCGACCCCGCCGCGGCCGCCGCGAGCGCCAGGATCATGACCGCGTCGAAGTTCTGGGCGTCGTAGCTCTGGCGCTCCTGCTGCACCTCGGCCGTCCAGAGGGCGTCGAACTGCGCGCCTGCCGGGGCCTCGAGCGAGGTCGGCACCGTACCGCGCATGCCCTCCGTGCTCTCGCGGCCCGCGTCCCCGGGCAGGTCGGGGCTCCGCAGGCCGTCGCCGGTGAAGGTCTTCGCCGGGTCCCAGTTGCCCGTGCGCACGAGCGCGGGGCCCATCTTCGCCCAGGTGCCCGTGTAGTCGATGATCATCCAGCCGTCCGGGTTGCCGCTCGGCGATCTGCTGGGCCTCGGAGTTGAGGCTCGCCGCCTCCGGGTTGTACGGGACGTTCTTGTCGACCGTCCCGCCGTTCGCCTCCCAGGCCTCGGTGAACGACGCCACGAGCGCCGTGCCGTAGGCGTCGTTGCGGTTGGCGGTGGTGACCGTCGAGGTCGGCGCCGATGGCCTCGCCCATGATCTGCGCGATGAGCTGGCCCTGGATCGCGTCCGAGGGAGGCGTGCGGAAGAGGAGCCCGTCGTCGTCGAGGGTCGGTGAGGTCCGGCCCGGTCGCCGACGGGGTGACGACGGGACGCCCGCCGGGATCGTGACGTTCTCGACCGTGGGGATCAGCTCAGGGGTGCCCCAGGGGCCCGCGATGGCGCTGACCCCATCGCTCTCGATCAGCTTGGTGGCCGCCTCCTGCGCCGCCTGCGGGTCGGTCTTGGTGTCCTCCGTGACGAGGGTCAGGCTCAGGCCGGTGTCGCCGGCCTCGGCCGCCGCGTTCACCTGGGCCGCCGCCAGGTCGGCCGCCTGCGAGCCCGGGCCCGCCGAAGTCGGCCAGGTCGCCGGTCAAGGGCACGAGCACCCCGACCTTCAGCTCTCCGACGTCCCCTCCGCCGCTATCGTCGTCGCCGCATCCTGCCGCGATCGCCCCGACGCTCAGGGCCCCCACCGCGAGGAGCGACGCCATCGTGCGCCGTCGAATCATTCGCGCCCCTTTCACATCCGGTCCGGCCCTGCGGGCCGCAAGGGCGGCAGCCTACCCCCGCAAAACCGGCTTGGCCAGCGCGTGAGGGCGGCGATCCGGCGCGCGACCGGACCCGACCTGGCCGCGGCGCTCGAGCTGCGGCGGCGGGTGTTCTGCGAGGAGCAGGGGGTGCCCGAGGAGCTGGAGCGCGACGCCCACGACGCGACGGCGCTGCACCTGGTCGCCGATCGAGCCCTCCGGGGCCGTGGTCGCGACCTGCCGGCTCGCTGCGGCGCGGGAGCGCCGATGGTGCTCCAGCGGATGGCGGTCGAGCGCGGGCGCGCGCGGCCGCGGGCTGGGCGCGCGGCTGCTCGACGCCGCCCACGCCGAGGCGGCGGCCGCCGGGGCCGCGCGAGGTCGAGCTGCACGCCCAGGTCGCGGTGCGCGACTTCTACGCGCGCGCCGGCTACGCGGCCGAGGGCGCGGAGTTCGAGGAGGCCGGCATCGCCGCACGTCGTCATGCGCCGGGCAGTGCCCTGACCAGGGCGGTGACGACCACCGCGACGCCGACCACGGCGAGGAAGGGCGCCTTCAGCCAGGCGGCGACGGCGGCCGCCCCGACGCCGGCGGCGCGGGCGTCGAGGACCAGCTCGCCGTCCTCGGCGAAGGTGTCGACGAGCACGAGCGCCGCGAAGACGGCGGCGGGCAGCAGAGCCACGACGGCCGCCAGCCGCGCCGGCATGGGCCGGCCGCCGAGCAGGATCGGCCCGGCCGCCTTCATGGCGTAGGTCCCCGCTGCCAGGGCGAGGATCGCCGCCCAGCTCACGCGCCCGCCGGCCCCGCCGCGGAGGGCCGAGGGCGAGCGGCTCATCGGGCCGCGCGGGCCACGACGAGGCCGGCGACGACGCCCGCCGAGGCGGCGAGGATCGGGATGCCGGGCGCCGTGACGGGCACCAGCGCCAGCGCGATCGCGCCGCCGGCGAGGGCGGTCGCGGCCTCCTCCGGGTTGCGCATGCGGGGGGCCAGCAGGGCGAGGAAGAGGGCCGGGATCGCCGCGTCGATGCCGAATGCCTCGACGTCGATCGCCCCCGTGAGCGCCCACCCGGCGGCGGTGCCCGCGAGCCAGAGGACCAGCACCCACACGCCCGTGAGCCAGAAGGCGCGCCAGGCCCGGTCGCGGCGCGGCTCGGCCAGCGCGGCGGCGGCCGACTGGTCGATGATCAGCTGCGAGGCCGCCAGACGCCGGCCCAGGCGGCGGGGCAGCAGGGCCGCGAGCGCGATCCCGAACGCGACGTTGCGCGCCGACAGCAGCAGGCCGGCGGCCACCGACGCCCCCGCGCTGCCGCCCTCGATGGCGACGCCCAGGGCGGCGAGCTGGGCCGAGCCGCCGTAGACCAGCGCCGAGAGGGCCAGCGCCTTCGCGAGCGAGAGCCCGCCGTCCGAGGCGAGCGCGCCGAAGGCGATCCCGACCGCCCCGACGGCCACGGCGATGGCGATCGCCTGGCGAACGAGGGGATCGCGAACCGAACGCATCGTCCGATATATTAGAACAATGGACGAGGCGGGTAGCGCGGCGGGCGACCTCGCCCGCGTGGTGGCCGAGAACCTCCGCCGCCATCGGGCCCGGGCGCGCCTGTCGCTGTCGGAGCTCGCGGCCGCCGCCGGCGTGGGCAAGTCGACCCTGTCGCAGATCGAGTCCGGGCGCGCCAACCCGAGCATGGAGACCCTCTGGTCGATCGCCACTGCCCTGGGCCTGCCCTTCGCCGAGCTGGTCTCGCCCCACGCCCCCGAGGTGCGGGTCGTGCGGGCCGGAGAGGGGGTGCGCGTGGACTCGGCCGGGGCGCCCTTCCTGGTCTGGCTGCTGGCGGCGACGGGCCGCCGCGGGCCGAGCGAGGTCTACGCCATCGGCTGCGAGCCCGGCGAGCCGCGCCGCGCCGAGGCCCACCCGGCCGGGGTGCGCGAGCACCTGCTGGTGACCGCCGGCCGCATGGAGGTGGGCCCGCTCGACGCGCCGGTCGAGCTGGGGCCGGGCGACCTCGCCACGTTCGCGGCCGACGTGGCCCACGCCTACCGCGCGCTCGAGCCGGGCAGCGCGGCGGTGCTGGTGATGGACTACCCGTGATGACGGTCCCCCTGTTCCAGGTCGACGCCTTCGCCGACCGGGCCTTCGCCGGCAACCCGGCGGCGGTCTGCCTGCTCGAGGGCCCGGCGGACGCGGCCTGGATGCAGGCGGTGGCGGCCGAGATGAACCTGTCGGAGACCGCCTTCCTCCACCGCGAGGGCGCGGGCTACGCGCTGCGCTGGTTCACGCCGGTGGCCGAGGTCGCGCTCTGCGGCCACGCGACCCTCGCGAGCGCCCACGCGCTGTGGGAGAGCGGGCGCGCCGAGCCCGCCGGGGCGATCGACTTCGCGACCCTCAGCGGCACGCTCTCGGCCGCCCGCGACGGCGAGTGGATCGTCATGGACTTCCCCAGCACGGCGCCGGAGCCGGCCGAGGCGCCCCCCGGGCTGGCCGCGGCCCTCGGCCTCGCGCCGCGCTGGACCGGCCGCAGCCGCTTCGACTGGCTCGTCGAGGCCGCCTCGCCGGAGGAGGTCGCCGCGGCCCGCCCCGACATGGCCGGCCTGGCGGCGGGTCGAGGGTCGCGGCGTCATCGTCACGGCCGCGGGGGGCCGCGACGGCGCCGACGTCACCTCGCGCTACTTCGCCCCGGCCTTCGGCATCCCCGAGGACCCGGTGACCGGCTCGGCCCACTGCGCCCTGGGACCCTTCTGGGCCGCGCGCCTGGGACGGGAGCGGCTCGTCTGCCACCAGGCCTCGGCCCGGGGCGGGATCGTGCGCGTCGAGGTGCGGGGCGACCGCGTGCTGCTGTCGGGCCGGGCGGTGACCGTGCTGGAGGGGCGCCTGGCGGCCGCGCCTCCCCGCTGACCCGGGCGCGTGCCGGGCCGCGCCCTAGTCGGTCGCACGTCCGCCGGCTGCAAACCTGCGCGCTCCGGCGTCCGCGTCAACGCCGATGCCTCCTGGCATCGGCGTGGGCCGCGTCCATCCGGAGCGCTTGGTTTTCGCTCGGCGGGCCGCACGACCTTGGTTCTTCAGGGGCCTTCTAGACGATCAGGGCGACCGGCTCCTGCGGGCGCGACCCGGTGCCGGCGTAGATCTCCCACGCGGCGGAGAGGCGGCGGACCGCCTCGGCGATCACGGCCGGCTCGTGCACGAAGGGCAGCCGGAGGCGGTCGGCGTGGCGCCCCTCGGCCGACAGCACCTGTCCGGGCACCACGTTGACGCCGCAGCGCTGCGCCACCTGGCCGAGCGCGCGGGCGTCCCCGCCGGGCATGCGCACCCAGAGGGTGCAGCCGCCGCGAGGGGGCTCCCAGGTCCAGTCCGGCAGGTGCTCGGCCAACGAGGCCGACAGGGCCTCGTGCCCCTGGACCAGGAACGCCCGGCGCTCCTCCACCGCCTCGCCGATGCGCGGCAGGAGGTCGCACGTCAGCCTCTGCGAGGGGATCGGGCTGCCCATGTCCGCGCCGATCTTCAGGCGCTGCAGCCGGTCGACCACCGGCCGCGCCGCGCGGATCCAGCCCACCCGGAGGCCGGCCCAGAGCACCTTGCTCACCGACCCGATGGTGATCGACGAGCCGTCCGGGGCGTGAGCGGCGATCGGGGCGGGCAGCGGCGCGTCGTCGAGCGGCAGGTTCCGCAGCGCGAGGTCCTCGACCACCGGCACCCGGTAGCGCGCGGACAGCTCGGCGACGCGGCGGCTGCGCGCCGCCGACAGCACCGAGCCCGTGGGGTTCTGGAAGGCCGGGACGAGGTAGACGAAGGCCGGCCGCACGCGCTCGAGCAGGTCCTCGAGAGCCTCGGGCACGATGCCGTCGCGGTCGAGCGCGACGCCCACCGGGCGCATCCCGAGCCCGCGTGAGATGTCCAGCGCCCCGGGGTAGGTGGCCTCCTCGACGAGCAGCGACTGGCCGGCGCCGCCCAGCAGCATGACCGCCAGCCCGATGGCCTGCTGGGCGCCGGTCGTGACGAGGATCTCGTCGGGGCGGGTGGGCAGGCCCGCGAGGGACATGTGCTCGGCGATGCGCTCGCGCAGGGCGGGGAGGCCCGCCGGCAGGTAGCCCGTCCCGCCGATGTCGCGGACGATGTCCGCCCCGCTGGTCTCCGACAGCGCCCGCGCCACCACCGAGGGGGCGGGGGGGCAGGCGGCGGTGAGCTCGATGATGCCGGGCTGGGGGCCGAGGATGCTGCTGTAGAGCTCGGCCGAGAACGGGCGCTCGGAGGCGGGCGGCGCCGCGGCGGCGCCGGCGACCCAGGTGCCGCGGCCCTGGCGGCTCTCGAGCCGGCCCGCGTCCTTGAGCTCCCCGTATGCCGTCACGACGGTCGTCCGGCTGACCGCGAGGCGCCGGGCCAGGTCGCGCTCGGTCGGGAGCATCGTCCCCGGCGGCAGCTCGCCGCGGTCCATGCCCCCCTCGATGCCGCGGGCCAGGCGCTCGTAGAGCGGGCCGGTCCCCGCGGCCCAGGAGCCCAGCAGCGTCGCGAGTCGATCGGGTTGGACCTTCATTCGGTGCCAATATTCCCTGATTGGCTCTTGATGCGCAAGTCCCGGTGGGGTCTTATAAGTCCAATGCTGGGCACACAGTCCAATAGCGGTCCAATGTGGCTCTATTGGACTCTCACAGACACAACGCGCTGCGCGTTCTCATCGCACGCGGACGACGCCGGGAGGTGGACCGATGATCGACGTGAACTGCCCCCACTGCGGCCGGGTCCTGGTCGGCAGCCGCCAGATCGTCGCCCTGACCAGCGGCGAGGACGGCATCGAGGTGGCCTACGTCTGCTGGTGCGGGCGGCCCGGGGCCGAGCGCGTCGGGCGGGCGGCGCGGGCGCGGCGGCCCCTGGCCTCGGCGTCCGGGAATGAACAACGCCTTCGCGGCGTCGGGAGGTGACATGTACAACATCCACCACAGCGCATCCACGCCGGGGCCGAGCGACGCGTTCCGCCCGCGGGCGGGGCTACGGCGCGAACGCCTCCGCCGACGCGGTCGTCTGCCACGAGTCGAGCCGGTTGAGCCCGTCGAGGGCGGCCGTCTTGTCGCACTCGGCGAGCGTCGGGTAGTTGAAGACCGCCTCGACGAAGTGGTCCACTGACCCGCGGTAGGCCATCACGGCCTGGCCGATGCCCGGCCTCAACGCGGTCGACACGTCTGTCGCGCCAGCCGTCGCAGCATCTCCACCAGCGCCTCCCCGGCCCGGTCCAGACTGCGCGCCGAGACCTTGTCCAGCGTGTCCCGGGGCGTGTGGAAGGGCGGGTAGTCGAAGTCGATCAGGTCGATCGCCGGCACACCCAGATCGGTGAACGGCGTGTGGTCGTCGAGGATCCGCCCCTCCGTGCCGGCGGGGAAGGCGTCGATCGTCCCGACGCGCGCGGCCGAGGCGCGCAGGAGGCGCCAGAGGCGCGCGCTCGAGCCGGACTCACGCGGGATGGAGAGGTCCCTGTCGGCCACGAAGTCGACCACGACGACGGCCGCGAGCTCGTCGGCGTGGGCCGCGGCGTAGGCCCTGCTGCCGCGCAGGCCGTCCCGCAGGAAGGCCGAGTCGGGCGACCCGGCGGGGCTCTCCTCACCGTCGAACATGACGAAGCGGATCTCGCGCTCGCACGCGCGGCGGCCGTGGCGAAGCGCGCGCGACAGCTCGAGCACGGTCGCCACGCCGCCGGCGCCGTCGTTCGCGCCGACGAAGCCGGGGATGTCCTTGGTGTCGTAGTGGGCCCCCACCAGGACCGGCCTCCCGCGCCCGGGCAGGACTCCCACCACGTTGCGCAGCCCGCCGGGCACCGCCTCGAAGCCGCCCCGCGGCAGCCGGGCCCTCAGGCGCTCCGCCAGCAGACGCGACGCCTCGGACCCCGCCGGCCGCGGGCCGAGCGCGACCTGCTCCCGCAGGTCGGCGAAGGCCCGGCGCGCGTCGAAGCGGTCCGGCGCCGGCCCGGCGGCGGCGCCGGCGCCGCCGCCGTCGCAGGCCGCCAGGGCGGCGCCGGCGAGCAGGCAGGCGGCGATCGGCCCGAGGATCCGGCGGCGGCGCATGGGGCGGGAGTGTCGCAGCGCCGCCGCCGCCGGTGAAGCGCCCGGGTCAGGCCCCCCAGCGCTTGACCCGGACCCGCTCCGGGTCGCGGCCGCGCCGGATCGCGTCGGCCACCTCGGCCTCGGCGATCTGCGGCGTCGGCGCGGGCTCGGTCTGCCGGGCCCGCACGATGTCGCGGGTCTGGTCCCAGTACCCGACGCGCTGGTAGTGGTCGTAGATCTCCCGCTCGCGGTCGGGGGTGACCTCGTCGTCGTCACCGAACGTCGGGCGCGCCCTTGAGCTGCTCCTCCGCGTACGGCACCGCCACGTACGCGTCGTCTCCGTCGTCAACGTAGGTCACGTCGTCCACCGGCACCACGTGGCTCCCGCTGAACCATCCGGTCTTGACCAGCAGGTAGCGGGCGTGGCGGGCCTCGGCGTCAAGGTAGACGTCCTTGACCTTGCCGATCTTCTCACCGTCGGTCGTGCGCACCTCCATCCCGCGCAGTCGCGAGAGCGAGGGGAGGCGGGTGGACTCGGAGTAGCCCTCCGGCCCGATGATCCCCTCGTCGTCCTGCAGGTCGCGGTCGCGGTGCGGTCGCGGTCGGGGTCCGGGTCGAGCGTGGGCTCGTCGGCGCGTGGGTCGTCGATGCGGTCGCGCTCGGGGTCGAGCGTGGAGTCATCGTCGTGCAGGTCGCGTTCTTGGATGCGGTCGCGCCCGTCGTCGACCTCGCGGTCAACCTGCGCTCGCGCTCGTCATTGGGGGACATGGTTCTCCTCTTGACCGGGTTGGACACCCTCCTTACCCCGATCGGGAACCCCCAATCAGCCCGGCGGTGGGATCGCCCCCGCGAGCTGGTCGAAACGCGGGTAGGCGGGGGCGGTGGATCGCCCCCGCGCCCGGCGCGTGAGCGGTTCGTGACAGCTCCGTGACGACCGTCGTCGAGGGTATGCGCCATGGAAGGGCTCATGGCGCTCCCCTCGACGGCCGGTCATCGCGGTGTCCACACCGACCCCGTCGACCAGGAGACCCGCGACATGACCACCGCGACCCTGCGGCGCCCCCGCGTCGGGGCGCTCCTGCGCTCCCTGCGGCCGTCGGCCTCGCGCGGCTGGGGACGCGAGGCGCTGATCTTCGCGGCCGCCTACCTCGTCTACCAGCTCTGCCGCACGGTGGCCACGGGCGCCGAGCCGCTCGCGGTGGAGAACGCCCACCGGGTCCTCGGCGCCGAGGCCGCCCTGGGGATCGACATCGAGGCCGCCGCCCAGAGCGCCCTCGACGGCACGATCTGGCTCACCGCCTTCAGCTGGATCTACCTCGCCGCCCAGCCCGTCGTCATCCCGCTGGTCGTGGTCTGGGTCTACCGTCGCTCGGCCCCGGTCTACCGCGCCCTGCGCAACACCCTGATCGCCGGCTGGATGGTCGCCCTGCCGGTCTACGCCCTCTTCCCCACCGCCCCGCCGCGCCTGGCGGGCGTGGGCATGCCCGACTCGGTGAGCATCGAGAGCGGCATCGCCCTCGAGTCGGACTTCACGACCCTCTTCTACAACCCCTTCGCGGCCGTCCCGAGCCTGCACTGCGGCTTCGCCTTCGCCTGCGGGCTGGCCGTCGCCGCCGCCGCCCGCGGACGCACGCTGCGCGTCGTGGGCCTGGTCTGGGGCCCGCTCGTCTCCGTATCAACTGTCGTGACCGCCAATCACTACGTCATCGATCTCGGCGCCGGGCTCGCGGTCACCGCGGCGGGCCTCGCGATCGGGCTCGCGGTGATGCGGCTCCAGGCACGACCGGCGATTTCGCCGATGCGACCGGCGCGCGTCGCGGGGAGACTCAACCCATCGAGCATCGCGACCGGAGGTCGTTCGTCATGACCCCCAAGCCCTCACCCACAGCGACAGTCACCATCGAGGAACAGGCGACCCGGCCCTGGGTCCCCTGCCCGACCTGCTGGGGCCAGCGGCGCATCTGGACCCGGGTCCAGGCGCCCAACGGCGAGGGCGCGATCCTCGTCGCCGAGACCTGCTCCGGCTGCCTCGGGATCGGCGAGGTGGTCCGATGACCTCGGCGACCGAGCGGGTGCCGGCCGACCTGGATGCCCTCGCGGGGGTCCGCGACCGGCTCGCGGCCGCGCTGGCGGCCGAGCGCTGGAGCGACGACGCCGCGATCCGGGTCATGACCGCCTCCACCGAGGCCCTGGCCAACGCCCTCGAGCACGGCTCCGGCCCCGGCGCGCGCGTGGAGATGGCCTTCAGGGTCACCCGCCGCGCCGCGTCGGTGCGCGTGACCGACGCCGGTCGCCTCGGGCGGCCGGCCGACCTCGAGCGACGAGCCGGAGGCCCCCTCCGAGGCGAGCACGCACGGCCGCGGACGCCTGCTGATGCGGGCGCTGGCCGACGAGGTGCGGATCCGCCGCCGCGGGCCGGGCACCGAGGTCCGGCTGGGCTTCGGCCGGCACGCTCTGGCCTGACGCTCGCCGCCCGCCTCGAGGAGCCCCGCGCTTCCTAGGCGATCCACCCACGGTGGTGAGCCGCGGCACCCCGCGCACCAACGTCACCGCCGTCGCGCGGCGGGCGGCGACCGGCGAGGTCTGCCGGGCCAGCGCACGCATCTAGCCCGCGGCCAGCCCACGCCCGCGCGGCGCCTGGCGCGCCCCGGAGGCGCGGGCTACGCTGGCCGGGAGAGGGGGTGGTCGTGGGAGAGATCACCGCGCGAGACCGATCACGGCCGCAGGCCGAAGCGACGGTCGGCGACCGCCTCCGGGGCGCCCGGAGGCGGTCCTTCGTGGGCCGGACCGCCGAGCTCGAGCTCTTCTGCGGAGCCCTCGAGGACCCCGAGGCGTTCAGCGTGCTCTGGGTCCACGGCCCGGGCGGCGTGGGCAAGACGGCGCTCCTGGCCGCGATGGCGGACGCGGCGGGCGACGCCGGCCTGGACGCGATCCGCCTCGACATGCGGTCCATCGACCCCGCCCCGCCCGCCGTCGCGGCCGAGCTGGCGCCGAGGCCGTGGGGCGGCCCGCCGGCGCGGGCGCGGCCGACGCGCTCGCAGGCAGCGAGCGGCCGGTGCTGCTGCTCGACACCTTCGAGCTGGCCCTCGGCCTCGAGGACTGGCTGCGCGAGGACTTCATCCCGGCCCTCCCGGCGGGCGCCCTCACCGTGATCGCGGGGCGGGCGCGCCCGGGCGAGGGGTGGCGCCGCGACCCGGGCTGGCGCGACCTGCTCCGCGTGGTCTCGCTGCGCAACCTGGCGCCGGACGACGCGCGCGCCATCGTGGCCCGGGCGGGCGTGGCCGACGACCTCGAGGACCGCGCCGTCGAGCTCACCCACGGCCATCCGCTGGCGCTCTGGCTGCTGCTGGACGTGCTGTCCCAGCGCGAGGAGGCGGGCGGCGGCGCGCCGCTGGAGCTGGAGGCCGTGCCCGACCTCGTCGACCGCCTGGCGGCGTGCTTCGTCGCCGAGGCCCCGTCCGCCCGCCACCGGCTGGCGCTCGACGCGGCGGCGCAGGCGCGCTTCGCGACCGAGGGCCTGTTGCGCGACGTGCTGGGCGACGCGGAGGGCGAGGAGATGTTCGCCTGGCTGCGCGGGCTCTCGTTCGTGGAGTCGGCGCCGCAGGGCCTCGTGCTGCACGACCTGGCCCGCGACGTGATCGGCGCCGACCTGCGCTGGCGCGACCGGGACGCCTACGCCCGCGTGCACGGGATGGTGCGCCGCAACGTGGTCGAGCGGCTCGGGTCCTGCCAGGGGCTCGAGCAGCAGCAGGCGCTGGCCGACCTGATGTTCATGCACCGTGCCAACCCCGCGGCGGTGGCCATCTGGGACTGGGAGAGTCTGGGTCAGGTCTACGCCGACGCCCTGCGGCCCGCGGACGGGGAGGCCGTCATCGAGATGGTGGCCCGCCACGAGGGGGCCGAGTCGGCGGCGATCGCCGAGCACTGGCTGGGCCGCCAGCCGAGCGCCTTCGCCGTTTTCCGAGGCCGGAGGGCCGAGCCGCTCGGCTTCCTCGCCCAGCTCGCCCTCCACGAGGCCGACCAGGAAGACCTGGCCCGCGACCCCGGCGCGCGAGCGGCCTGGGAGCACGCGGTGCGCAACGCCCCGCCACGGCCCGGGGAGGCGGTGCTGATGGGCCGCTTCTTCATGGACCGGGACGCGTACCAGGCTCCGTCGCCCTCGTTCAACGTGGTCACGATGCGCAGCACCCAGGAGTGGCTGACCCGCCCCCGCCTGAGCTGGTACCACCTCGCCTTCGCCGACGCCGAGGCCGTGGCGCCGCTGATGGCCTACATCCACTTCGGACGCGCGCCGACGGCCGACTTCGAGGTCGGCGGGCAGACCTACAGCGCCTTCGCGCGCGACTGGCGTCGCGAGGACCCGTTGACCTGGCTCGAGCGGATGGGCGATCGGGAGCTGGGCGGCGGGGCGGACGTCCCCGCCCCGGAGGCCGACGCGGCCCCCGAGCTCGCCCTCTCCCGGGTCGAGTTCGCCGAGGCCGTTCGCCGGGCCCTGCGGGACCTGCACCGGCCCCAGGCGCTCGCGTCAAACCCCCTCCTGCGGGCGCGCGTGGTCCGCGACGTCTGCGGGGACCGCCCCCCGCCGGAGGCGCTGGCCGAGCTGCTCGAGGGCGCGATCGGCGCCCTGCGCGCCGATCCCCGCGACGCCAGGCTGCTGCGGGCCCTCGACCGCACCTATCTGCGGCCCGCGCCCACCCAGGAGGCGGCCGCCGAGCTCCTCGGCCTGCCGTTCAGCACGTACCGCGGCCACCTCACGCGCGGCATCGAGCGGGTCGTCGACCAGCTCTGGCAGCGGGAGCTGTACGGGCCCCGAGCGGCGCTGACTCGGCAGGAACTCGGCAGGAAGCTCGTCTGGCGGCTCGTCAGCTCGGCCGCCCGAACCTCGCGCCGTCACAGGCCGAGATCGGGAGGTGGAGGATGCGGAGGATCGGCGAGCACGCGGTGGTGATCGGCGGCAGCGTGGCCGGGTTGCTGGCGGCCCGCGCGCTGACCGACGCGTACGAGCGGGTGACGGTGGTGGAGCGCGACGAGCTGGCCGAGGGCGTCGCGCCCCGCCGGTCGGTGCCCCAGGGGCGCCACGCGCACGCCCTGCTGCCGCACGGACAGGTGTGCCTCGAGCGCCTGCTGCCCGGGTTCAGCCGCGAGCTGGTCGCGGCCGGGGCGGCGGAGTGCGCGGTCCTCGAGCAGATGCGGTTCGTCATTGGCGGGCACGAGCTCGCCCGCGCCGCGACCGGCGCGAGCTCGATCTTCGCCAGCCGGCCCTTCATCGAGGGCCACGTGCGGCGGCGCGTGCGGGCCCTGCCGGCCGTCCGGGTGATCGATCGCTGCGACGTCCTCGGGCTCACGACGGACGGCGGGCGCGTCGCAGGGGTGCGCGTCCTCCGGCGCGCCGACGGGAGCGCCGAGGAGGCGCTCGCGGCCGACCTGGTCGTCGCCGCCACCGGCCGCGACGCGCGCGTGCCGGCGTGGCTCGAGGGCCTCGGCCACCCGCGGCCGCACGAGGAGCGGCTGGCGGTCGGCGTGACCTACGCCAGCCGCCGGCTGCGACTCCCCGACGGCGCGCTGGGCGGCGACGGGATGGTGCTCATCGGCGCCGTGCCGGACCGGCCCCGCTGCCTGTTCCTGTTCTCGCAGGAGCACGGGTCCTGGATCCTGTCGGTCGGCGGCTACGGCCCCGAGCACCGGCCGCCCACGGACCTCGACGGCCACACCGCCTTCGCGGCGACCGTCGCGCCGCCGCGACGTGGCCGAGGCGATCGCCGCGGCGGAGCCGCTCGACGAGCCCGTGGCCCACGCCTTCCCCGCGAGCGTCCGGCGCCGCTACGAGCGGCTGCGGAGCTTCCCGGAGGGGCTGCTGGTCGTCGGCGACGCGATCTGCTCCTTCAACCCGACCTACGGGCAGGGCATGACGGTCGCGGCGGCCGAGGCCGTCGCGCTCCACGAGTGCCTGGAGGACGGCCCGCGCGACCTGGCGCGGCGGTTCTTCGCCGCCGCGGCGGCGCCGGTCGACCACGCGTGGACCCTGTCGACCAGCGCCGACCTGGCGCTGCCGGCGGTGGCCGCGCCGCGCCCGCGCAGGGTGAGGATGCTCAACGCCTACATGCGTCGGCTGCACGCCACGGCCGAGGGCGACCCGCTCGTGGCCGGGGCCTTCATCGCCGTGGTCGGCATGCGGGAGCCCCCGCCGGCCCTGATGCGGCCCGCGGTCGCCCGCCGGGTGCTGCGCGGGCCGCGCGCGCCCGCGTGGCGGGAGGGGATCGCGGGCGTCCGGCGGCGCGAGCTGCGCGTCGACGGCGTGCGCACCCCGCTCCGCGAGGCCGGGCCGCCCGACGCCGCCGAGGCCGTCGTGTTCCTGCACGGCAACCCGGGCTCGGGCGCCGACTGGGAGCCCCTGCTCGCCGTCGCCGGCCGGCGCCTGCGGGCGGTGGCGTGGGACGCTCCCGGGTTCGGCCGGTCGGAGGCCGAGGGCTTCCCGCAGTCGGTCCCCGACCACGCGGCCTTCGTCGGCCGGGCGCTCGACGAGCTGGGCATCGAGCGCGCCCACCTGGTCGCCCACGACTTCGGCGGCCCGTGGGGCCTGAGCTGGGCGGCGGCCGACCCCGACAGGTTCGCGAGCGCCGTTCTGATCGGCACCGGCGCCCTGCCCGGGTACCGCTGGCACGCGCTCGCCCGCGTCTGGCGGGCCCGCGGCGCGGGCGAGGCGTTCATGGCCACGACCACCCGCCTCGGGTTCCGCGCCCTGGTGCGGCGCGGCAACCCCCGTGGCCTCCCGCGGGCGTTCGTCGACCGCATGTACGACGACTTCGACCGCGGGACGCGGCGGGCGGTGCTCGACCTCTACCGCTCCGTCGCCGACGTCGGCGCCGCCGGCGAGCGCCTGGCGGCAGCGCTGCGGCCGCTCGACCGGCCCGCCCTGGTCCTGTGGGGCCGCCGCGACCCGTACCTGCCGGTCGCCCACGCCGAGCGCCAGCGCGAGGCGTTCCCGGGCGCCGAGGTGCGGGTGCTCGAGCGCAGCGGCCACTGGCCCTTCGTCGACGACCCCGCCGCGGTGGCCGCCGCGGTGGACCGGTTCCTCGCCGGGCTGCCGGAACGGCGAGCGATCGGGGTGGCCTGAGGGTTCAGTCCGCGGCGGCTCCTGCCGATACAGACCCCGCGAGAGCCGGTCCCGATTTCCTCCTTTCGTCGGGCCGGCAGGGAAAGGGTCTCGGCCGCACGGATGCCGCCGAGCCCTCGTCTCGGGGCCGGACCCGCACGGGCGGCCCGCCCTCCACGGGCCGGCTCGGTTCTGATGGGTGACCGAGCCTGGCCCGCACCGGGCCCCGCTACGCCGCGGCCGCCCTCCACCGGCCCGGCGTCAGCCCGCCGCGAGCCCGGGCGACACCGCCGCCCGCTTGTCCGCCGGTGCGCGAGGCCATACAGTCGCCCGGACCCGGCACCCAGCGCGACGAGCACCGCTCCGTGGAGAGCACCGAGACCCGGACCACAGCCCGACGGGCGCGCGAGCGCGAGCGTGCGGCGGCGCTGGCCGCCGTCGTGGAGGACCTCGGTGCCGAGCTCTCGCTGCGCCCGCTGCTGGAGGGGATCCTCGACCGGTCGATCACGCTGCTCGGGGGCGACGCCGGGTCGATCTGCCTGGTCGACGAGGTGGCCGGCTCCTATCGCAAGGAGGCCGACATCGGCGTGGCGTGCCAGGCCGGGCGCGTCTTCCCGCTCAGCGAGGGCGTGACCGGCGCCGTGGTGGCCCGCCGCGGGACCGTGGTGTTCGACGACTACGCCGAGGTCCCGGGCGGGCACGTGCCCGCCGCGGACCGGGTCTCGCTGCGCGGGGTCATCGGCGTCCCGATCTGGTGGCGCAAGGAGATCATCGGCTCGTGCGTCGTCTTCAGCCGCGACCCGGAGCGCGTCTTCACGAGCGAGGACGCCGGCCTGCTGGAGCTGTTCGCCAAGCACGCGGCACTGGCCATCACCTACGCCCGGCTGCACGAGCGCGCCGACACGACCGCCCGCGCCGAGGCGGCCGCCGAGGAGCGCAACCGCATGGCCCGCGAGGTCCACGACACCGTGGCCAAGGGCCTCGTCTCGGTGCTCCTGCACCTGCGCTCGGCCGAGGCCGACCTGGCGGCCGGGCGCGAGGCCGAGCTCGGGGCCGCGGTCGGGGAGGCCCGCGCGGCGGCCCAGTTCGCGCTCGAGGAGACGCGGCGCAGCGTGCTGGGGCTCGCGCCGTCGCCGCTCGAGGGCCGCTCGCTCGAGGAGGCCCTCGAGCGGGAGCTGGCGTGGGCGAACCGGACCGGGACGGCCGACGTCCGCCTCGTGGTGGCCGGGAAGCCGGGGCCGCTGCGCACCGAGGTGGCGCACTCGCTCTTCAGGATCGCCCAGGAGGCGCTGACCAACGCGCTCCACCACGCCGCGGCCCGCTCGGTGCGGATCGGGATCGTCTACGCCCCGTCGATGGTCACCCTGCTCGTCCAGGACGACGGGGCGGGGTTCGACCTCGAGGAGGTCGAGCAGGCGGGGGCGCTGCACGGCATCGGCCTGCGCGGCATGGCCGAGCGGGCGCGCCTGGCGGGCGGCTCGCTCGAGCTGGAGTCCACGCCGGGCTGGGGGACCCGCGTGCGCGCCCGACTGCCGCGCGCCGGCGACGCCTCGGAGGCCCCGGCGGGCACCCGCGTCCGGCTCCTCATCGCCGACGACCACGAGGCGATCCGCATCGGCATCGAGCGCCTGCTGGCCGACGTCGAGCCGTCCATCGAGGTCGCCGGCCACGCCGCCTCCGGCCGCGAGGCCGTCGCGCTCTGGCGGGCGCTGCGCCCGGACGTCGTCCTGATGGACCTCCGCATGCCCGACGGCGACGGCGTCGAGGCCATCGCGCGGATCCGGCGCGAGGACACCGAGGCCGCCGTCGTCGCCCTCACCGCCTTCGACCACGACGAGCTCGTCGCCGGAGCGCTGCGCGCGGGCGCCCGCGGCTACCTCGGCAAGGGCGTCCCCGCGGAGGAGCTCGCCCGCGCCGTCCTCGCGGCGGCCCACGGCGGCGCCGTCCTCTCCAGCGACGTCGTCGACCGCCTCCATGCGCACCTCAACGGCGCCGGCGCCCTGTCCGACCGGGAGCGCGAGGTCTTCAGCCTGCTGGAGCGCGGGCTGCCCGACCGCCAGATCGCCGACGCCCTGTCGATCTCGGTGAAGACCGTCGAGAAGCACGTCGGCTCGATCCTGCGCAAGACCGGCGCGCGCAACCGCACCGAGGCGGCGCTGCGGAGCCGGGAGCGGGCCCTGCGGTAGAGGTATCCCGCACGCCGTGACGGGGGATCCCCCCGATGGCGGGCTGCGGGTGCGTACATAGCCTGAGACGGCTGGCGTCCCGGCGACCTGGGAGGGTTCGCTGCCAGTCGTCCCGCTCAAGGAGATCCTCGACCGCGCCTTCGCGGAGCGGTACGGGGTGGCGGCGTTCAACGTGGTCAACGACCTCTCGCTCGAGGCCGTGGTCGCGGCCGCCGAGGAGCTGCGCTCGCCGCTGATCGTCCAGACGTCGGTCAAGACGGTGAAGTCGATCGGCGCGCGGATGCTCTACGACATGTTCCGGGCGGTGGCCGAGCCCGCGTCCGTGCCCGTGACGCTGCACCTCGACCACTGCCCGGACCGCGAGGTCATCACGACCTGCCTCGAGACCGGGTGGAACTCGGTGCTCTTCGACGGCTCGGCCCTGCCCGTCGACGAGAACACCCGCCAGACCGTCGAGGTGGTCGCCGAGGCGCGGCGCCACGACGCCCACGTCGAGGGCGAGATCGAGGGCGTCCGGGGCGTCGAGGACGACATCGGCTCCGACGAGGAGGGCGAGATCTACCCGATCGACGAGGCCGTGGCCTTCCTCGAGGCCACGGGGGTCGACTGCTTCGCGCCGGCCATCGGGACGGCGCACGGCGTGTACGCGGCGGCGCCCGAGCTCATGCCCGAGCGCGTGACCGAGCTGGTCGAGCGGGTGCCGGTCCCGATGGTGCTGCACGGCGGCACCGGCCTGAGCGAGGAGGCCTTCCACGACCTCATCTCGCGCGGCTGCGCCAAGGTCAACATCTCGACCGCGCTGAAGGTCATCTACCTCGACTCGACGCGCGCGTTCCTCGAGGCCAACCCGACCAAGTACGACCCGCCGTCCCTCTTCCGCGACCAGCGCGCCGCCGTCAAGGAGATGGCCGAGCGGCACCTGAGCCTCTTCGGCAGCGCGGGCAAGGCCTGGTGAGCGCGCTGATCTTCGACTGCGACGGCGTGCTCGCCGACACCGAGCGCGACGGCCACCTCCCCGCGTTCAACCAGACCTTCGCCGAGTTCGGCCTGCCGGTGCGCTGGTCCGAGGAGGAGTACGGCGAGAAGCTCCGCATCGGCGGGGGCAAGGAGCGGATGGCGAGCCTGCTCACGCCCGAGTTCGTCCGCGAGGCCGGGCTGCCGGAGGACGCCGAGGGCCAGCGGGCGGCGCTCGCCGAGTGGCACGCGCGCAAGACCGCGATCTACACGGGGATGGTGGCGAGCGGCGCCCTGCCGGCGCGTCCCGGCGTGTCGCGCGTGATCGGCGAGGCCCTCGACGCCGGGTGGGAGCTGGCCGTGGCGTCCACGTCCGCCGAGGCGTCCGTGCGGGCGGTGCTCGAGCACGTGGCGGGCGAGGAGCGGGCGGCGCGCTTCGACGTCGTGCTGGCGGGCGACGTGGTGCCGCGCAAGAAGCCGGCTCCCGACATCTACGAGCTCGCGCTGGAGCGGCTGGGCGTCCCGCCCTCCGACGCGCTCGTGATCGAGGACTCCCGCAACGGCCTGGAGGCCGCCGCGGGCGCCGGGCTGCGCTGCGTGATCACCGTCAACGGCTACACCGAGGGTGAGGACTTCGACGAGGCGGTTCTCGTCGTGACCTCGCTGGGCGACCCCGGCGGCGAGCGCAGCAGGGTGCTGGCGAACCGGGGGAGGGCGCGCCCCGGCGAGTGGGTGACCGTGGACGACCTCGAGGCCTGCCTCGAGACCTGACGACCGGACCAGCTGCACAGGAGGAGGCGGGCGAATGGCGCAGGCGGGCTTCGAGGAGGTCGAGCTGGTGGTGCGGACGATGGCCCAGACGGCCGTCGACAACGAGACGTACTTCTGCGAGCTCGACGCCGTCGTCGGCGACGGGGACTTCGGCTACTCGCTGGCGCGGGGCTTCGAGATCGTGCTCGCCGACTGGGACGACATCGACCGGACCGACGTCGCGACGTTCCTGCGGAAGGTGGCGGTCATCCTCACCAGCCGCATCGGCGGCACCTCGGGGCCGATCTGGGGCACGGCCTTCCTGCGTGCCGGGAGCGCCGCGGCCGGCGCGGACGGGATCGGCGCCGACGAGACCGTGGCGATGCTGCGGGCCGGGATCGAGGGCATCAAGCAGCGCGGCGGGTCCGACGTCGGCGACAAGACCCTGCTCGACGCGCTCGTGCCGGCGGTCGACGTCCTGGAGGAGCGCCTGGGTGCGGGGGACGACCGCGGCACCGCGCTCGCGGCGGCGGCCGAGGCCGCCAAGGAGGCGGCGGAGGCCACCCGGCCGATGCTCGCCAAGCGGGGCCGGGCCGCCTACACGGGTGAGCGCAGCATCGGGACCCTCGACGCCGGGGCCGTCGGCGTCGCAGTCATGTTCGAGCGGCTCGCCGAGGCCTGGCCGAAGCAGTAGCGGCGCCCGGCGACGACATCACACACAGCGAGAAAGGTGGCGCCGTGAAGAAGTTCGTCAACGATCCCAAGGACTTCGTGCCCGAGATGCTCAAGGGCATCGCCCTGGCCAACCCGGACACCGTCAAGTACGTGCCCGAGTACAACCTCATCATGCGGACCGACGCGCCCCGCGACGACAAGGTGTCGATCGTCCAGGGCTCGGGCTCCGGTCACGAGCCGGCCCACGTCATGGCGGTCGGGAAGGGGATGCTCGACGCCGCGTGTCCGGGCGATGTCTTCTCCGCCCCGCCCATGGACTACGTGCTCGAGACCACCAAGCTGCTGAACTCGCCGAAGGGCGTCCTGCACATCATCAACAACTACACGGGCGACCGCATGGCCTTCGACATGGGCCGCGAGATGGCCGAGGCCGAGGGCGTGCGCATCGGCACCGTGATCGTCGACGACGACGTGGCCGTGAAGGACTCCACCTACACGGTCGGGCGCCGCGGCGTCGCGGGCAACTTCTTCGTGATCAAGGCGCTCGGGGCCGCCTCGGAGCAGGGCGCCGAGCTCGACGACCTGGTGGCGCTCGGCGAGCGGGTCAACTCCGTCGCCCGGACCATGGGCATGGCGCTCACCTCCTGCACGCCGCCGGCCAAGGGGTCGCCCCTGTTCGACCTCGGCGACGACGAGATGGAGATGGGCGTGGGCATCCACGGCGAGCCGGGCCGGCGCCGCGAGAAGCTCGCCAGCTCGAACGCGATCGTCGACGAGCTGCTGGAGGCCGTCGTCAGCGACCTGCCGTTCAAGAAGGGCGACAACGTCGCGCTGATGATCAACGGGCTGGGCGGCACGCCGATCAGCGAGCTGTACCTGATCTACGGCTACGCCCACGAGCAGCTCGCGTCGCGCGGCATCAACGTCGCGCGCAACTACGTGGGCGAGTACTGCACCTCCCTCGACATGGCCGGGGTTTCGATCACCCTCGTCAAGCTCGACGACGAGCTCACGTCCCTGCTCGAGGCGCCCGCCGAGATCCCGATCCGGGTGTTCTGAGACCGAGGACTAGAGGTCGTCGTCGAGGACGCGGCCGAGGTCCTCCCGGGCCTCGGCCGCCCTCCCGAGGCGCAGGAGGGTGCACCCCCGCCCGAGCCTCCCCGCCGTCAGGAGTCCGGCCGACCGCTGCTCCGACGAGAGCACCTCGTCGTAGGCCTCGAGCGCACCCTCGTCCTCGCCGCGGCGAAGCAGCGCCGTCGCCCGGTAAAGGATGATCTGGAGGCTGAGGTCGTCCGTGTTGGCGACCTTTGCCCCCAGGGCGGCGACCTCGTCCCAGTCCGCGATCTCCGCATACAGCTCGCACAGGCTGAGCGTGAGGGCGGGGTCGACATCCATGTCGACCAGCTGCTGAAGGAGCCCCACGGCCTCCTCGTGGCGGCCGACGTCCTGGTAGCACTCGATCAGGGCCAGCGCCGCCGCCATCGAGCCGGCGGGGATCAGGGCCGTGACCTCGGGCGTGATCGAGACCTCGAAGGCAAGCTCCGGCGCGTACTTCAGGAGCAGATCGTCGGGAAGGCCGGCGTCGCTGGCGACGACCGCCTCCAGATGGGGCACGGCCCGGGCGGCGTCGCCGACGTGCACCGCCGTCAGGCCGGCCAGCAGGTCGTCGGAGAGGGCGCGGTCCTTGTTGTCGCGGCGGGCCGCCGACTCGAAGCGCTCCAGCGCGAGCTGTGGCTCCCCCCGGTTGAGCTCCTCGAGGCCCATGAAGAACTCGCGCTCCAGCGGCGGAGCGAGGACGCCGGGCTTGCCAGGGATGCTCCAGTTGAGCGAGGGGGTCGCCCACGGCTTCCTCCGCTTCTTCGGGCCTGTCCTCCGGGGCCCGAACGGGTTCACCGTGTAGGCGGCGTTCTGCGCCCCCGTGCGGACGCCCTCCCCGACGGTGATGCTCCTGCGGATTCGGAGTGCCATGCGGTGTTCCGCCCCCCGGGCCGGCTGGCCGGGAGCCTAGCCGCCCGCTTCGGCGCCCGGGGCGACCGGGGCGGGCGTCGTCGTGGGCGCCGGCGCGGGGGCGCCCGGCCAGAAGCCGCGCCGCCCGACCAGCGTGATCAGGGCGGGCACCAGCAGGGGGCGCACGACGAAGGCGTCGAGCCCGACGCCCAGCGCCATGACGAAGGCGAACTGGCGCATCGCCTCGATCGGCACCAGCGCCAGCAGGCCGAAGCTGCACGCCAGCACCAGCCCGGCCACGGAGATGCCGCGCGAGGCCGCGGGCATCGCCCTGCGGATGCCCTGGACGATGCCGGTCCGCCGCGCGGCGCGCCAGATGCCCCCGACGAGGTAGATGTTGTAGTCGGACCCCAGCGCCAGCAGCAGGACGGAGGTGGCGAAGGGGACGTAGTAGACGAGCTGCCCCTGGTCGAGGGCGTCCTGGAAGAACCAGGTCGTGATGCCGAGCGTCGCGGCCACGGTGAGGGCGTTGGCCGCGAGCAGGTAGAGGGGCGCCACCAGCGCGCGCAGGAACACGGCGAGCAGGAGGAAGTTCACGATCAGGGCGGCGATCCCCACCCTCAGCAGCTCGGTGCGCATGGCGTCGACCGACGCGCTCGCGATGGCCGTGTCCCCGGCCAGCGACGCCCGCGCCTGCGGAGCGCCGGATGCGGCGAGCATGCCGGGCAGCTCCCGCTCGATCGCGTCCAGCCGCTCGATGGCCGTGTGCTCGGTGGGCTGGGAGTCGAGGACGACCACGAAGCGCGAGGTGCTCGCCTCCGGCGCGACGAAGACCGCGGGCGCGAGCCGCGGCACCGGGTCGCTCGGGCCCACCACGTCCGCCACCCCGGGCCGGGAGCGCAGCCGGTCGCGCAGGCCCGCCAGCACGGCGGGATCGGTGGCGCCGGGACCCTCGACCAGCACCTCGGTGGGCGCCGTGACGCCCGGGACGAAGCCGGCCTCGACGGCCCGCGAGCCGGACGCGGCCCCGCCCGTGAGGCCGAGCCCGAGCTCGAGCTGGCGCAGCGGCGAGGCCGCCACGACGAGCCCGCCGACCAGCACGACCACGGTGAGGCCGGCCACGGCGCGGGTGGTGAGGAGGCGGGTGGCGAGCGGCGGCCGCGGCTCTCGCGCCCTGGCCTGGTCGGGCGCGGGCAGCCTCCCGCCAGGCCAGAAGGAGCCCCGGCCGAGGATCGCCAGCAGCGCGGGCAGCAGCGTGATCGACACGACGACGCCGACGACGGCCGTGAGGGCGAGGGCGGGCGCGAAGGCGCGGAAGAAGTCCACGTCGCCCACCAGCAGCGTGGCCGTTCCGAGCGCGGTCGTGAGCCCGGCCGTCAGCACGATGGCGACCATGTGGGCGCTCGCTCCCACCGCGGCCCCGCGCGCGTCGCCGCCGCCCAGCCGGGAGCGCACGCCGAACAGGTAGAAGATCGCGTAGTCCGTCACGATGCCGATGAGGAGCGCGGAGACCACCGGCTCGATGTCCCGGCTCGCGGCGATCCCGGTGGCGTCGGCGACGGCGCCGATCGCGTGGATGTCGACCAGGTAGGCGACCGCGACGGTGCCCAGCACGACGAGCGGGGCCACCAGCGAGCGGAAGACGATCGCGACGACCAGGGCGATCAGGGCGAGCGTCACGCCGACCACGAGGGGGAGCCAGTCGTTGATGGTCTCGATCTGATCCTGCCGCACGGCCGACGAGCCGGTGAGGCCCGCGGTCGCGTCGGCAGGGACCGGGGCCGCGGCGATGTAGTCGCGGCCGAGGCGCGCCTGGCGGGCGACCGAGGCGGACTCGCCGAACGCGAGGTAGGTGAGGATCGAGGCCGGGCCGCCCCGCGCGCCCGGCGCCACGCCGCCGGCGCTGGTCAGGGGCACGGCCGCGGCGATCTCCTCGAGGCCGGGGACCCGGCGCCGGCTCACGTCGAGGGCGAACCGCCCGAGGGCCGCCTGCTCGGCGACGCTGAGGCCACCGGGACGGCTGACGACCACCTGGGTGCGCGAGATGAGGGGCGCACCGAAGACGTCGGCCGAGCGACGCTCGGCGGCGAGCGGCGCGGCGTCGTCGGCCAGCGGGAGCTCCAGGTCCGCCGACCCGCCGAGCCCGGGCAGGGTCAGCGCCATCGCGACCGCCGCCGCGATCCAGCCCACCACGACGACGTGGCGCAGTGCGACGACCGCGCGGCTGAAGAGCAGGGCTCCGCCGCGCGAGCCGGGTCCGGTTGGCTCGCTCACACGACTCCTTCGGGGTAGGTCCGGCCCTACCCGTGCCGGCAGCCCGCTCAACCCCCGCCGCGCAGACTGCTTACAGACCCCGAGCGCGCTCGGTGTCCTGTAGCTCGCGACCTTGGGACAAGACGATCCGCCTCGCATTGCGCAAGGACGTCCGGCGGCACCGCGAGCGACTCCCGGGCGGCGTAGTCGATCCTCCTCGGAGCGGGTCGGCCTCCCCGATCTTCAGCGTCCCGGGTCATACGGAGCGCCCGGGCGCGAGGCTTGCGGTCCCGGGCGATGTGTGGGCGTATGAGGGCGACCGGATTCCGAGCTGGAGCGCCTCCCATGAGCATCGTCGTTCGCTTCACCCCCGCGGGTCTGACGGCCGAGCAGTACGGCAAGGCCGTCCGCATGCTCGAGGACCAGGGGGCCTTCCCTCCCGAGGGCCTCGACTACCACGTCTGCTTCGGCTCGGACGGTGACCTCCGGGTAAGCGAGATCTGGGACTCGGAGGAGCAGTTCGCGGCGTTCGGGAAGCGCCTCACTCCGGTGCTCGCCGAAGTCGGGATCAAGGCCGAGGACCCCCCGGCGCACTTCGAGGTCCACAACATCTTCAAGCGCTAGCCCGCCGGGTGAGTTGGGACACCCCGGGGGCTATCCCTCCACGGTCTTCCAGTAGGAGTCCTTGCGGACGATCTTGCCGTCCCTGAACTCGAACAGGTCGCATCCCCGTACCGCGATCCGCTGGCCCTCCACGCTGGTACCGGTCAAGAGCCATTCGGAGCAGCCACGATCGCCTGCGAGCCAGTGGCGGTCGTCGCCGTAGTGGACGTCGGGGATGCCAGCGAAGCGACTCGCGAGTCCTTCACGCACCCGTTCTCGGCCTTCCAGCCTTTGACCCCACGGATCCGGACCGCGCGGCATCTCAAGGACGCAGTCGTCGGCGAAGAAGCTCATCACCGCGTCGATGTCATGCGCGTTGAAGGCCTCCAGCAGCCGTTCGAGCGTTTGGATCGCCACCGGGTTGGTCTCCGTCCCCACGGACGCTCCTCGGTCGTTGCGTTCGACTAGCTGAGCGAGTGCCCTGGTCACGACACCCTACGCCGGATCCGCCCGGCGGCGACCGCTGCCGCGTCTACGCTGACCGGCTGATCAGCCCGGCCGACCACCAGGCCGTCGAGGGCCGCTCCAAGAAGACGCCAAGGAGCGTGCAACCTCCCGTACAGGGTCCCGGCCTACCGTGGCTCCCGTGCTCGCATCGGTCCTCGGCACTGATCGTCACGGTCTACGGCCTCATAGCTGGCGGATCGTCGTTGCTGCAGGCGCGGCGTATGGCCCGGCGCGGGACCTCGGAGGACGTATCCCTGTCGTTCCTCGGGATGTACGTCGCCGGGTATGCGCTGTGGCTGGTCTACGGCCTCACCACCGGCAGCCTCCCGCTGATCATCGTCAACGTCGCCGGCCTGCTGTCAGGGACATGCACGCTGGCGCTGGCGGTCAACCTCCATGGTCCTGGGGATCCTGGCGATCCCGGGGTTCTGGGGTCTCCGAACCCCGGAGAAAACGCCGGAGATCGCCTCCGAGAGCCTCGGCGAATTGATCTCCCGGTCGGCGACGGCCGAGCGGTAGGATCGCGGCCGTGGCGGACGAGCCCGTCCTGATCGACACGCGTACGGCGGGAGAGCTCACCGGGGAGTCAGGAGCGGCATTGGACGCAGGTGCTCGAGCCCCGCATTCGGCCGACGGGGTCTTTGAGGGCGGCGGCGTCAAGGGGTTGGCGCTGGTCGGCGGCCTCCTCGAGTTCGCGGATCACGGCTACACCGACTGGGTCAACGTCGCCGGCACCAGCGCGGGCGCGATCGTGGCCGCCTACCTGGCCACCGGCCACAGCGCAGAGCAGGCGAAGGCGCTCCTCGAGGCGACCGACTTCGCAACCTTCGAGGATTTCGGTCGGGGAGGCCTCCTCGTCGGGGGCATCGTCAACCTCCTCGCCCACCACGGCCTGGCCCACGGGCAGGTCTTCCACGAGTGGTTCAACCGAGCTGTCGGCGGACAGACCTTCGCCGACATCGAGAAAGGCGGGCGGACGCTCAAGCTCATCGCCTCGGACACCACCCGGCACCAGATGCTCGTCCTGCCCGAGGACCTCGCCCAGTTCCTCGACCCGAGGAGCGGCTCGCCCATCGATCCCGGGTCGACGCTCGTCGCCGACGCCGTGCGCATGAGCATGTCCATTCCGTACTTCTTCACCCCGATCACCCTCGTCCACGGCACGACCAGGGAGGCCTGCACCATCGTCAACGGCGGCGTGGTGTCCAACTTCCCGGTGTGGATCTTCGACGTCGACCGGGACGCCACGCGGCCCACCTTCGGCTTCCGCCTGGGCGGAGGCGCGGGCGCCGGGGGCGGCCACCGGCGGGCCTTCGAGCATCTCCCGTGGGAGGTCGGGATGGCCGTGGACCTCTTCGAGACCGCGAGCGACGCCTTCGACACCGAGTTCGCCACTCACTCCACGGCCGTGCGCACCTGCGTGCTCGACGCGGATGGCGTCGGCACGACCGACTTCACGCTCACGGCCGAGCAGAAGCGGATGCTCGTCGACCTGGGCCGGGAAGGGGCCCGCGCGTTCCTGCGCGGCTTTGCCGCGTCTGACTACGTGAACAGCTACGGGCACGGCCTGGTCGATCCCGCTTGGGGACCGCGCGGCTAGCTCCTGCGCCTGCGGCGCGCGGCCTGCCGCTCGCGCCGGAGGGACTCACAGGAACATGGCCAACCCCTGCCTGGAGGAGGAGACCCCGCCGTAGCGGGGCTCTCCGGGCATGCGCCAGACAGGACTCGAACCTGTGACCTTCGGTTTCGTAGGTCGTTTCGCACGTATCCCCTCAGCATCACCGTGCGCCCACGATCCCCGTTCCATGAGGGATTCGGCGGGGCCCAGCTTGGGTCGCGTATCCGTCTCGATCGCCCTGCGTCGCTGACCTACTCTGCTGACCTCGCAAAGGACTACGGTACCGCCCCGCCTCCGCGCCACCGACGCGAGGGACGTCGCCGAGAGTCTTCCCGCGCGCACTTCGGTGCATCCGGCGGCGCGGGGCACACCTTCTTTAGACCCGAGGCGCATCGAGGTCGCTTGGGCGCAGTAGCGCCGCCGTTGAGCCCGCCTTGTCCAGGCGGGCCCGTCGGCCTGGCTAGCCAATGCGAATCGGCAGAGGCTCTTCGATTGTCGAGCCGGCCCGAACGATAGTGAAGCGAACAACGCTGCCCGAGGGCACGCCGGCGACGGCGTCGCAGTACTGCTGCAGGGTGCCGTCCATCACGGCTCCATCGACCTCGGTGAGCAGACCCGGCTCAACTCCAGCCCCGCCTCGGCGGCCGGTGTGCCCGGAACGGCCGCGTCGATGATCAGACCTGGTGTCGGGGGCGCACCGAGGTCGATGAGCTGCCCGGCTGACTCCGGGTATGTGAAGCCCGCCCGGTCCATCCGGGGGACACGCCGCTTCGGAGCTTTGGTAGGACGGCTCGAACACGCTCCATTCCGATGGCGTAACCCTGACCCTCGATGCGCCGCCCCCCAGCTCGGGGACGCTAACGTCCACCGAGACCACACGCGCTTGGCCGGTACTGATGAGTGGGCCACCGGAGTCGCCGGGGTTGATGGCCGCATCCGTTTGGATCAGGTTGGTGTACTTCGGTACATCGGCCGCCTCGAGATCGAACCGCGTCTTCACAACTGAGACCACACCTGTGGTCGGCGTGAGTTGCCGTCGCCGCGAAGCACTGCCCGGGTAGCCCAAAGCGAGCACCTCTTCTCCCAGCATCAGGTCGCGCTGGCTTCCGACCGGGAGCGTGAGAAGGCCCTCGCGATCGCCCAGTCGGCCAGAGCTCCGAGATCCTCGCATGGCGCAACTCCGACCACTTCGGCAAACCTTACGACGGCCCGCAATGTTGACGTCGAAGCTATCGCCCGCGTTCACGACGTGGGCGTTGGTCACGACCAGCCCTTGCTGGGCGTCGAGAACCCAACCTGAGCCGCTTCCCACGGTCGCCCCGTTGCGCGAGACGATCACTGACCCACGGAGGGGGCAACTCGCCGGACTAGTTCTGGGACGGTGGCTTCACGCGAGGACACACTTGCAGCCTCCAGTGATCCGCCGATCGTGCCGGTGATGAGGAGGGCGCCCACGACTCCGCCGATCGCAATCATCGCGCCGAGTACACCGAGACCGATCAGTCCCCAGGCTGAGAACCGCCGACTCGTGGTGCTCGGCTCGACCCCTGTCGCACGGGACGTCTCCGCCGGCTGAGCCACAACGCCCATGACGGTGACGCCGACCTGAAGCTGGCCATCAGGCCGAAGCAGTGTCGGCTCGGTCACTCGGGCTCCGTCGAGGAAGGTCCCGTTCGTCGAGCGGGATGCACGTAGACGCTGAGCGACATCATCGACAATCTGCGACAGAGCCTGGGATGAAAGGGGACGTGAAGACCATCACCGGCTTCCTCAGTCTCGAAGAGGAGATCGTTCAGCCGGTTACGCGACCAGCTTGGCGATGTTCTCGAGAAGCAGGACGAGGTCCGCAAGGAGTTCGGCAGGCTGGTGGCGCAAACGCTCGCCGATACATCGAAGCTGCACCAGGTACCGGAAGAGCATTCGCGAAGGCCACGATGCCCTGATCGACGGGCACCTCCAGCTCGTCCGGCACATGCGCGAGAGCTTGAAGCCCAGGCCGCCAGGGAGCGGACGGCCCCGCCGACGCGCCCGCCTGCCGCAGGGAAGTCATGAGCCTCAATCGCCCGTCGTCCGCGACGAGCGACGCCGTCGTGCGCGCGGAAATTCAGCACCGGCTCTCGCGTGTCGCGCCGGGGCCCGCGGTCGTGCTGACCGACGACACGGCGCTGAACGATACTTTGGAATCGGATCGCTAGACCTGCTCGGAATCATCGACGCGCTCGAGACGTCGCTCGCGGCGAATCCGTTCGAGGGCCGCCTCGCGCCCAGCGACATGCGCACCGTGGGCAATCTGTACGCGGCGTCCCGGCCCACCACGGTCGGCGCGTCGCCTGGAGATGGCGTCGACAATCTGCTCGCGAGCAGCAGGAAGCGGGCGGAAGCGCGGCGTCGTGGGCGGCCGTGACGCGCACGACTGACGTTGACGGGATCGCAATCATCGGCATCGCGCTGCGCCTGCCGGGCGGGGCCTCGTCGCCTTCGGAGTTCTGGAACAACCTGCGAAACGGGGTCGAGTCAATCACGTTCTTTTCCGAGGCCGAGCTCGCTGCCGCCGGCGTCGATCGCAATCTCCTGAATCACGCACACTACGTGCGCGCGTCCCCGGTCGTCAAGCAGCGCGATCGATTCGACGCCGCCTTCTTCAATTACTCGCCGGGAAGCGGCGCTGATCGATCCCCAGAACCGGTTGTTCCTGAGAGATCTCCGTGGCAGGCGCTTGAGGACGCCGGATGCAACCCGGAGCGGATCAACGACTCGGTAGTCGGCGTGTTCGCCGGCGCGGGCAGCGCACTCACCAGCTACATGCTGGCTTACAGCGGTCATCCGGACATGCAGGGCCACCGCCGGCCTGCAGCACATCAACGCGGATCGGGATTTCCTCAGCACGCGCGTGTCGTACAAGCTCAACCTCACGGGCCCGAGCCTGACCGTGCAGACGGCGTGCTCGACGTCACTCGTCGCCGTGCACCTCGCGTGTCAGGGTCAGATCCAGAACGGCGAGTGCGACCTCGCGCTCGCGGGGGGCGTCCACCATTCGCGTCCCTCACCTCAGCGGAATCTGGCGGGAGCCCGACAGCGTGCACTCGACCGACGGCCACTGTCGCGCCTTCGACGCCTTTCGGGCTGCGGCACCGTTTTCGGCAGCGGAGTCGAGGCAGCAGCGATCC
>CAWEYS010000026.1:0-53675 GCA_963813355.1 Miltoncostaeaceae bacterium
GCGAGCCCGATCGAGGGGATCGTGACCGTGAGACCGCAGGTCTTCTTGCAGGTGTCGTTCGTGCAGATCAGGCTGCTCCCGCTGACCACGATCTTGCAGGTGCCGGACGCGCCGGTGCCGCCCGCATCGGGGTCGGTGCAGTTGCAGTCAACCTCGACCGTGCCGCCCGCTCGCATCCGGGCCGTGATCGTCCCCGGCCCCACCTGGATGCCGCCACCCGAGATGGCCGCGTCCAGCGTGCGCAGCGCCGCCCCGTCGAGCGACAGGGCGGCGGCGAGGGTCCACGGCCGCCGCTCGCGGAGCTTCTCGAGCGCGCTCTGGAGGGTGTCGAGCCCGAAGTCCTCGGCGTCGAAGGCGGAGAGCAGGCCGCCGGCCGCGCGCCGGCCTCCCTCCCCCTCGGCGCCCAGCTGCTCGGCCAGCGAGCGGCGGTCGGGGATCGGGTAGCGCAACTGCGCGAGCGCCCGCAGCTGCTCCTGCGCCGCGTCGGGCAGCAGGTCGAGGAGGAACCGGCCCAGGTCGTCGTCAGCGTTCGCCATCGTCACACCCCCGGCGCGAGCGGTCGTCGTCGGGGCGGACGCTAGACGATCAGGCTGACCGGCTCCTGGGGGCGCGACCCGGTGCCGGCGTAGATCTCCCACGCGACCGAAAGGCGGCGAACGGCCTCGGCGATCACGGCCGGCTCGTGCACGAAGGGCAGCCGCAGGCGGTCGGCGTGGCGGCCCTCGGCCGACAGCACCTGCCCCGGCACCACGTTGACGCCGCAGCGCTGCGCCACCTGGCCGAGCGCGCGCGCGTCCCCGCCGGGCATGCGCACCCAGAGCGTGCAGCCGCCGCGGGGGGGCTCCCAGGTCCAGTCCGGGAGGTGCTCGGCCATCGAGGCCGACAGGGCGTCGTGCCCCCGGACCAGGAACGCCCGGCGCTCCTCGACGGCCTCGCCGATGCGCGGCAGCAGCTCGCAGGTCAGGCTCTGCGAGGGGATCGGGCTGCCCATGTCGGCGCCGATCTTCAGGCGCTGCAGCCGGTCAACCACCGGCCGCGCCGCGCGGATCCAGCCCACCCGCAGGCCGGCCCAGAGCACCTTGCTCACCGACCCGATGGTGATCGACGAGCCGTCCGGGGCGTGGGCGGCGATCGGGGCGGGCAGGGGCGCGTCGTCCAGCGGCAGGTGCCGCAGGGCGAGGTCCTCGACCACCGGCACGCGGTAGCGGGCCGACAGGTCGGCCACGCGGCGGCTGCGGGCCGCCGACAGCACCGAGCCCGTGGGGTTCTGGAACGCCGGGACGAGGTAGACGAAGGCCGGCCGCACCCGCTCCAGCAGGTCCTCGAGGGCCTCGGGCACGACGCCGTCGCGGTCGAGCGCGACGCCCACCGGGCGCATGCCCAGCCCGCGTGAGATGTCGAGGGCCCCGGGGTAGGTGGCCTCCTCGACGAGCAGCGACTGGCCGGCCCCGCCCAGCAGCATGACCGCCAGCCCGATGGCCTGCTGGGCCCCCGTGGTGACGAGGATCTCGTCGGGGCGCGTGGGCAGGCCCCCGAGGGACATGTGCTCGGCGATGCGCTCGCGCAGGGCCGGCAGGCCCGCCGGCAGGTAGCCCGTCCCGCCGATGTCGCGGACGATGTCCGCCCCGCTGGTCTCCGACAGCGCCCGCGCAACCACCGAGGTGGCGGGCGGGCAGGCGGCGGTGAGCTCGATGATGCCCGGCTGGGGGCCGAGGATGCTGCTGTAGAGCTCGGCCGAGAACGGGCGCTCGGAGGCGGGCGGCGCCCCGGCGGCCCCGGCGACCCACGTGCCGCGGCCCTGGCGGCTCTCGAGCCGGCCCGCGTCCTTGAGCTCCCCGTAGGCCGTCACGACGGTCGTCCGGCTGACCGCGAGCCGGCGGGCCAGGTCGCGCTCGGTCGGGAGCATCGTGCCCGGCGGCAGCTCGCCGCGGTCCATGGCCCCCTCGACGCCGCGGGCCAGGCGCCCGTAGAGCGGGCCGGTCCCGGCGGCCCAGGAGCCGAGAAGCGTCGCGAGTCGATCGGGTTGGACCTTCATTCGGTGCCAATGTTCTCTGATTGGCTCTTGATGTGCAAGTCCGAGTGGGGTTTTGTGAGTCCAATGTGGAAAGTGAGTCCAATACCGGTCCAATGTGGCTCTATTGGACACTCACAGACACAACGGGTCGCGCGTTCTCATCGCACGCGCACGATGCCGGGAGGCGGACCGATGATCGACGTGAACTGCCCCCACTGCGGCCGGGTGCTGATCGGCAGCCGCCAGATCCTCGCCCTGACCAGGGGCGAGGCCGGCATCGAGCTGGCCTACGTCTGCTGGTGCGGGCGCGCGGGCGCCGAGCTCGTGGGCAGGGCGGCGCGGCCGCGGCCGCCTCTGGCATCGGCATCCGGGAATGAAACGCGCCCCAGCGGCGTCGGGAGGTGACATGTACAACATCCACCACAGCGCATCCACGCCGGGGCCGAGCGACGCGTTCCGCCCGCGGGCGGGGCTACGGCGTGATCGCCTCCGCCGCGGCGGCCGTCTGCCACGAGTCGAGCCGGTTGAGCCCGTCGAGGGCGGCCGTCTTGTAGCACTCCGCGAGGGTCGGGTAGTTGAAGACCGCCTCGACGAAGTGCTCGACTGACCCGCGGTAGGCCATCACGGCCTGGCCGATGTGGATCAGCTCGCTGGCGCCTTCGCCGATGATGTGGACGCCCAGGAGCTCGTGCCTGTCCCAGTGGAAGATCAGCTTCAGGAGGCCGGTGCGGTCTCCGATGATCTGGCCGCGCGCGATCTCCTGGTACTGGGCCTTGCCGACTCTAGGGGACGCGGCCGCCTCGGAGCATGGTCGCGAAGCCCGCAGTATTAACGTGATTGACACGTCTGTCGCGCGACCCGTTGCAACATCTCCACGAGCGCCTCCCCCGCGCGGTCCAGGCTGCGCGCCGAGACCTTGTCCAGGGTGTCCTCCGGGGTGTGGAAGGGCGGGTAGTCGAAGTCGATCAGGTCGATGGCCGGCACGCCCCGGTCCGCGAACGGCGTGTGGTCATCGAGGATCCGCCCCCGGGTGGTGCCGGCGGGGAACGCGTCGATCGTCCCCACGTGGCGGGCCGAGCCGCGCAGGAGGCGCCACAGGCGCTCGTCGGAGCCGGCCTCGCGCGGGATGGAGAGGTCCTTGTCGGCCACGAAGTCGACGACCACGACGGCCGCGAGCTCGTCGGCGTGGGCCGCCGCGTAGGCCTTGCTGCCGCGCAGCCCGTCCCGCAGGAAGGCCGAGTCGGGCGAGCCGGCCGGGCTCTCCTCGCCGTCGAACATGAGGAATCGGATCTCGCGCTCGCACGCGCGGCGGCCCCGTCGGAGCGCCCGCGAGAGCTCGAGGACGGTCGCCACGCCGCCGGCGCCGTCGTTGGCACCGACGAAGCCGGGGATGTCCTTGGTGTCGTAGTGCGCCCCCACCAGGACCGGCCTCCCGCGTCCCGGCAGGACGCCGACCACGTTGCGCAGCCCCCGGGGCACGGCCTCGAAGCGCCCCCGCGGCAGCCGGGTCCTCAGGCGCTCCGCAAGGGCGCGCGACGCCTCGGACCCCGCGGGCCGCGGGCCGCGGGCGACCTGCGCCCGCAGGTCGGCGAAGGCCCGGCGGGCGTCGAAGCGGCCCGCCGCGGGCTCGGCGGCCGCCCCGGCGCCGCCGCCGCCGCAGGCCACCAGGGCGGCGCCGGCGAGCAGGCAGGCGGCCATCGGCCCGAGGATCCGGCGGCGGCGCATGGGGCGGGAGTGTCGCAGCGGCGCCGCCGGCGGTGAAGCGCCCCGGTCGGCGCCGGGCTCGCCGACACTTGCCTGCACGCCCGGGTCGAGACGAGTGGGCCGGGGCCGACGACCGCCGCGCCCGGCCACTAGCCGCCCAGGCGCGAGGCGCGCGATCGGCGCGCGCTCGGCGTCGAGCACGCGGCGAGCGTCTGGTGACGAGCGTCCGCAGGTCAACCGTCGCCGAGGGCGTGCCCCCCGTGAAGGGCAGAACGGCGCCCGCTGAACGACCCTCACGCGGAGGCGGTGCGGCTCGCCTCCGGGCCGGCGCCCGCCGCGCCCGGCGCGTGAGCGGTTCGTGACAGCTCCGTGACGACGGTCGTCGAGGGTATGCCCCATGGATGGGCTCATCACCACCGCGAACCCGCGCCGCCCCCGCGTTGGAGCGCTCCTGCGCTCCCTCCGGCCGTCGGCCTCGCGCGGCTGGAGCCGTGAGGCCCTCGTCTTCGCGGCCGCCTACCTCGTCTACCAGCTCTGCCGCACGGTGGCCACGGGAGCCGAGCCGCTCGCCGTGGAGAACGCGCACCGCGTCCTCGGCGCCGAGGCGGCCCTGGGGATCGACGTCGAGGCCGCCGCCCAGAGCGCCCTCGACGGCACGATCTGGCTCACCGCGCTCAGCTGGGTCTACCTCGCTGCCCAGCCGGTCGTCATCCCCCTCGCCGTGGTCTGGGTCTACCGGCGCTCGGCCCCGGTCTACCGGGTCCTGCGCAACACGCTGATCGCCGGCTGGATGGTCGCGCTGCCCGTCTACGCCCTCTTCCCCACCGCCCCGCCGCGCCTGGCGGGCCTGGGCATGCCCGACTCGGTGAGCGCCGAGAGCGGCATCGCCCTCGAGTCCGACTTCACGACCCTCTTCTACAACCCCTTCGCGGCCGTCCCGAGCCTGCACTGCGGCTTCGCCTTCGCCTGCGGGCTGGCCGTGGCCGCCGCCGCGCGCAGCCTCCCGCTGCGCGTCGCGGGCCTGGTCTGGGGCCCGCTCGTCTCCGTATCAACGGTTGTGACCGCCAACCACTACGTCATCGATCTCGGCGCCGGGCTCGCGGTCACCGCGGCAGGGCTCGCGATCGGGCTCGCGGTGATGCGGCTCCAGGCACGACCGGCGATTTCGCCGATCCGGCCGGCGCGCGGCGCGGGGAGGCTCGACCCATCGAGCATCGCGATCGGAGGTCGTTCGTCATGACCCCCAAGCCCTCACCCGCAGCGACCGTCACCACCGAGGACCAGGCGTCCCGGCCCTGGGCTCCCTGCCCGACCTGCTGGGGCCAACGGCGGATCTGGACCAGGGTTCAGGCCTCGAATGGCGAGGGCGCGATCCTCGTCGCCGAGACCTGCTCCGGCTGCCTCGGGATCGGCGAGGTTCTCCGATGACCTCGGCCTCCGAGCGGGTGCCGGCCGAGCTGGACGCCCTGGCGGGGGTCCGGGATCGCCTCGCCGCGGCGCTCGCGGCCGAGCGCTGGAGCGAGGACGCCGCGAGCCGGGTGATGACCGCCTCGACCGAGGCCATGGCCAACGCGCTGGAGCACGGTTCAGGCCCGGGCGCACGCGTCGAGATGGCCTTCAGGGTCACCTGCCGCGCCGCGTCGGTGCGGGTGACCGACGCGGGTCGCGCCGGGCGGCGGGCCGTCACCGGCGACGAGCCGGTGGCGCCCCCCGCGACGTGCCCGTACGGCCGTGGGCGCCTGTTGATGCGGGCGCTGGCCGACGAGGTGCGGATCCGCCGTCGCGGGCAGGGCACCGAGGTGCGGCTGGGCTTCGGGCGGGACGCCGCGCCCGCCTGAGGCTCACCTGGCGGGGTCGCGCCGGGTCGGCGGCGCTCGACGGCGCCGCCCGCGGCGGTCACCATGGGCGGCCGATGACGACCGGGACCGAGGCGGCACGGGGGAGCGGCGAGCCCTCGGTGCGTGGGGCCATCCTCCGCTTCGCCGTCGCCGGCCTCGTCGCCCTCGCGGTGCTGGGCATCGCCGGCAGCCTGGTGCTGCGGGACCTCGCCGAGTCGCAGGCGGTCGACGACGCCCGGCGCTACGCGACCCTGGCCGGGCGCGGCGTCGTGGAGCCCGCGCTCACCGACGCCGCCTTCGCCGGCCGGCCGGCTGCGCTCGACGAGCTCGACCAGGCCGTGCAGGAGCGGGTGCTCAACGAGGACGTGGTGCGGGTCAAGATCTGGGCCCCGGACGGGCGGATCGTCTACTCGGACGAGCCGCGCCTCATCGGACGCCGCTACCCGCTCGGAGTGGACGAGCGCGAGGCGCTGGCGGACGGCACCACGGACGCCGAGCTCAGCGACCTCGACGAGCCCGAGAACGCGTTCGAGCGCGACGAGGGATCGCTCCTGGAGGTGTACCTGCCGATCCGCACGCCGGAGGGCCGCCAGGCGCTGTTCGAGCTCTACCAGCGCGAGAGCGCCATCGCCGCCAGCGGCCGTGACATCGTGGTGGCGGTGCTGCCGGTGGTCGGCCGGGTCGCTGGTGTTGCTGTGGCTGATCCAGCTGCCGCTGGCCTGGTCCACCGCGCGGCGCCTTCGCGACGGCCTGCGGGAACGCGAACGGCTGTTGGAGGCCGCCCTCGAGTCGTCGTCGCTCGAGCGCCGGCGGGTGGCCGCCGACCTGCACGACGGGCCGGTCCAGGACCTCGCGGGGCTCTCGTTCTCTCTGGCCGCCGCCGCCGGGCGGGCGCCCGCGGGCACCGACGAGGCGACGGTGCGGGCGCTGCGCGACGGCGCCGACGCGGCCCGCGAGAGCACGCGGCGCCTCCGGGCGGCCGTCGTGGACATCAACCCCGGCCGTCTGCAGGACGAGGGCCTCGCGGCGGCGATCGCCGACCTGGCGGCGCCCCTGCAGGCGCGGGGCATCCCGGTCGAGGTGGACGTCCCGGCCGCCCTCGCCCTGCCGGGGCCGGTCGAGGACCTGCTCTACCGCGCCGCGCGCGAGGGGCTTCGCAACGCCGGCGAGCACGCGGGCGCGGCGCACGTGGCGGTCGCCGCCGGCATCGCCGACGGGCGGGCCCGCCTGCGCGTGGAGGACGACGGCGCCGGGTTCGACGAGGAGACCCGGCGGCGGCGGGCGCGAGGAGGGCCATATCGGGCTCGCGCTGGTCGAGGATCTGGCGGCGCACCTGGGCGGGCGGGCGCCAGGTGCGATCCTCCCCCGGTCAGGGAACCGTGCTCGACGTGGAGGTGCCGTTGTGATCCGCGTCGTCGTCTGCGACGACCACGCCGTGGTGCGCGCGGGCCTCGAGCAGCTCATCGCGACGTTCGAGGGCGTCGCGGTCGCCGCCGCGGCCGACGGCGGGCGGGCCGCGCTCGGCGGCGGTCGGCGAGTCGGGCGCGGACGTCGTGCTCATGGACCTCGAGATGCCGCCGCCCGACGGCATCGAGTCCACGCGCCTGCTGCGCGAGGCCCACCCGGAGGTCGCGGTGGTGATCCTGACGTCCTTCTCCGACCGGGCGCGGATCCTCGAGGCGCTCGACGCCGGCGCCGTCGGCTACCTGCTGAAGGACGCCACGCCGGCCGAGCTCGAGCGCGGGATCCGGGCGGCCGCGCGCGGGGAGGCGCCGCTCGACCCGCGCGCGGCGAGCGCGCTGCTGGCGGCGCGACCGCGGCCGTCGGCCGCCGACGGGCTGTCGCCTCGCGAGCGCGAGGTCCTCGTGTTGGTCGCCGAAGGCCTGCCGAACAAGCTCATCTCGCGTCGGCTGGGGATCAGCGAGAAGACGGTCAAGGCACATCTGACGAGCGTGTTCCGGACGATCGGGGTGGACGACCGCACCCAGGCCGCGGTATGGGCGGTGCGGCACGGGCTGGTCGACCGCCCGGCCGGGGGGTCGTAGGACCGAGGTCCGATTGCCGGCCGTCCCCGGCCCGGGCCATCCTCGGAGTGCCGTGCCCCGCACCCGACGCCCCGCGATCGCCATCGCGGCCCTCGCCGCCGCGCTCTGCGCGGCCCTGTGCGCCGGCGGCCCGGCGCAGGCGCGCGACGGCGGCGGGGATGGCGGCGACCGGGTCGAGGTGCGGGTCCAGGGGGTATGCGGCACCAGCAGCAGGGCCGAGCTGCGCCTGCGCGCCGACGGCGAGGAGATCCGCGTCGACGCCCGCGTGCGGACGTCCAAGCGGGGCGTCTGGCGCGTGTCGGTCTTCCACGAGCGCCGCCTTGCCGTCCGCGCCCGCGTGCGGGTCACCCGCGGGGAGGCGCGGCTTCGAGTACCGCGCCTTCCTCTCCGACTACGAGGGCCCCGACGCGTCCGGTTCCGCGCCGTCGCCCCGAGCGGCGAGACGTGCGCGGCCGCCGCCACGGCGGCGGGGTCCTAGGACCCATGTCGCATCGAGAGCGCGACCGGCCCTCCGGCACGGTGAAGGGGCACGGCGCCACCGGGGCGCCGCCTGCTGGGAGGTTGGGATGCGGAGAGGACTCACGACGGCGCTCGGCACGGCCCTTGCGGCCGGGCTTCTGGTCGGCCGCGCCGATCGCGGTCGCGAGCCACGGCGCGGACGACCCGCCCGGCAGCGACGACAACATCGCCCGCGGCGGCGGCGGGGTGGATGTTCCCGCGGCGGCGGCGACGATGGCGGGGGCGGCGGGGCGGGGGCGGCAACGACCGCGACGTGCGCGTCGCCGGCACCTGCACCCTGCGCAGCACCGCCAAGCTCAAGCTCAGCCCCGAGGACGGCGGCGTCGAGGTCGAGTTCGAGGTGGACGAGAACCGCGTCGGCAAGACGTGGAGCGTCGTCGGTGAACCGCAACGGCTCCCGCGTCCTCTCCCGCAAGGCGACGACCAACGCCCGCAGCGGCTCGTTCGAGGTGCGGGCCGTCGTCGGCCGCGGCACCCCGCGCACCAACGTCACCGCCGTCGCGCGGCGGGCGGCGACCGGCGAGGTCTGCCGGGCCAGCGCGAGCATCTAGCCCGCGGCCAGCCCACGCCCGCGCGGCGCCTGGCGCGCCCCGGAGGCGCGGGCTACGCTGGCCGGGAGAGGGGGTGGTCGTGGGAGAGATCACCGCGCGAGACCGATCACGCCGCAGGCCGAAGCGACGGTCGGCGACCGCCTCCGGGGCGCCCGGAGGCGGTCCTTCGTGGGCCGGACCGCCGAGCTCGAGCTCTTCCGCGGAGCCCTCGAGGACCCCGAGGTGTTAAGCGTGCTCTGGGTCCACGGCCCGGGCGGCGTGGGCAAGACGGCCCTCCTCGGGGCGCTGGCGGATGCGGCGAGCGAGGCCGGCGTGGACGCGGTCCGCCTCGACCTGCGCTCGATCGACCCCGCTCCGCCCGCCTTCACCGCCGAGCTGGCGCGGGCGATGGGGCTCCCCGCCGGCGCGGGCCCGCAGGACGCCCTCGCCGACCGCGCCCGGCCGGTCCTCCTGCTCGACACCTTCGAGCAGGCCCTCGGTCTCGAGGGCTGGCTGCGCGAGGACTTCATCCCCGCCCTCCCGGCGGGCGCCCTCACGGTCATCGCGGGCCGCGCACGCCCGGCGGAGGCATGGCGCCGCGACCCCGGGTGGCGCGACCTGCTGCGCGTGGTCTCCCTGCGCAACCTGGAGCCCGACGACGCGCGGGCGATCCTGGCCCGCGCGGGCGTGGCCGACGACCTCCACGACCGCGCGGTCGAGCTGACCCACGGCCACCCGCTGGCGCTCTCGCTGCTCCTCGACGTCCTGTCGCAGCGCCGGCAGGTGGGCGGTGGCGCGCCGCTCGAGCTCGAGGCCGTGCCGGACGTCGTCGACCGGCTGGTGGCGAGCTTCGTCGCCGAGGCCCCGACCGCCCGCCACCGGCTGGCGCTCGACGCCGCGGCGCAGGCCCGCTTCGCCACCGAGGGCCTGTTGCGCGACGTCCTCGGCGACGCCGAGGGCGAGGAGATGTTCGCCTGGCTGCGCGGGCTCTCGTTCGTGGAGTCGGCGCCGCAGGGCCTCGTGCTGCACGACCTGGCCCGCGACGTGATCGGCGCCGACCTGCGCTGGCGCGACCGGGACGCCTACGCCCGCGTGCACGGGATGGTGCGCCGCAACGTGGTCGAGCGGCTCGGGTCCTGCCAGGGGCTCGAGCAGCAGCAGGCGCTGGCCGACCTGATGTTCATGCACCGCACCAACCCCGCGGCGGTGGCCATCTGGGACTGGGAGAGTCTGGGTCAGGTCTACGCCGACGCCCTGCGGCCCGCGGACGGCGAGGCCGTCATCGAGATGGTGGCCCGCCACGAGGGGGCCGAGTCGGCGGCGATCGCCGAGCACTGGCTGGGCCGCCAGCCGAGCGCCTTCGCCGTTTTCCGAAGCCGGAGGGCCGAGCCGCTCGGCTTCCTCGCCCAGCTCGCCCTCCACGAGGCCGACCAGGACGACCTGGCCCGCGACCCGGGCGCGCGAGCGGCCTGGGAGCACGCGGTGCGCAACGCCCCGCCACGGCCCGGTGAGGCGGTGCTGATGGGCCGCTTCTTCATGGACCGGGAGGCGTACCAGGCCCCGTCGCCCTCGTTCAACGTGGTCACGATGCGCAGCACCCAGGAGTGGCTGACCCGCCCCCGCCTGAGCTGGTACCACCTCGCCTTCGCCGACGCCGAGGCCGTGGCGCCGCTGATGGCCTACATCCACTTCGGACGCGCGCCGACGGCCGACTTCGAGGTCGGCGGGCAGACCTACAGCGCCTTCGCGCGCGACTGGCGTCGCGAGGACCCGTTGACCTGGCTCGAGCGGATGGGCGATCGGGAGCTGGGCGGCGGGGCGGACGTCCCCGCCCCGGAGGCCGACGCGGCCCCCGAGCTCGCGCTCTCCCGGGTCGAGTTCGCCGAGGCCGGTCGCCGGGCCCTGCGGGACCTGCACCGGCCCCAGGCGCTCGCGTCAAACCCCCTCCTGCGGGCGCGCGTGGTCCGCGACGTCTGCGGGGACCGCCCCCCGCCGGAGGCGCTGGCCGAGCTGCTCGAGGGCGCGATCGGCGCCCTGCGCGCCGATCCCCGCGACGCCAGGCTGCTGCGGGCCCTCGACCGCACCTATCTGCGGCCCGCGCCCACCCAGGAGGCGGCCGCCGAGCTCCTCGGCCTGCCGTTCAGCACATACCGCGGCCACCTGACGCGTGGGATCGAGCGGGTCGTCGACCAGCTCTGGCAGCGGGAGCTGTACGGCCCCCGGCAGGGCTGACTCGGCAGGAACTCGGCAGAAGCTCGTCTGGCGGCTCGTCAGTCGGTCGCCCCATCCTCGCGGCGCACGACCGAGACCGGGAGGTGGATGATGCGGACGATCGGCGAGCACGCGGTGGTGATCGGCGGCAGCGTGGCCGGGTTGCTGGCGGCCCGTGCGCTGACCGACGCGTACGAGCGGGTGACGGTGGTGGAGCGCGACGAGCTGGCCGAGGGCGTCGCGCCCCGCCGGTCGGTGCCCCAGGGGCGCCACGCGCACGCCCTGCTGCCGCACGGACAGGTGTGCCTCGAGCGCCTGCTGCCCGGGTTCAGCCGCGAGCTGGTCGCGGCGGGGGCGGCGGAGTGCGCGGTCCTCGAGCAGATGCGGTTCGTCATTGGCGGGCACGAGCTCGCCCGCGCCGCGACCGGCGCGAGCTCGATCTTCGCCAGCCGGCCCTTCATCGAGGGCCACGTGCGGCGGCGCGTGCGGGCCCTGCCGGCCGTCCGGGTGATCGATCGCTGCGACGTCCTCGGGCTCACGACGGACGGCGGGCGCGTCGCAGGGGTGCGCGTCCTCCGGCGAGCCGACGGGAGCGCCGAGGAGGCGCTCGCGGCCGACCTGGTCGTCGCCGCCACCGGCCGCGACGCGCGCGTGCCGGCGTGGCTCGAGGGCCTCGGCCACCCGCGGCCGCACGAGGAGCGGCTGGCGGTGGGCGTGACCTACGCCAGCCGCCGGCTGCGACTCCCCGACGGCGCGCTGGGCGGCGACGGGATGGTGCTCATCGGCGCCGTGCCGGACCGGCCCCGCTGCCTGTTCCTGTTCTCGCAGGAGCACGGGTCCTGGATCCTGTCGGTCGGCGGCTACGGCCCCGAGCACCGGCCGCCCACGGACCTCGACGGCCACACCGCCTTCGCGGCGACCGTCGCGCCGCCGCGACGTGGCCGAGGCGATCGCCGCCGCGGAGCCGCTCGACGAGCCGGTGACCCACGCGTTCCCCGCGAGCGTCCGCCGCCGCTACGAGCGGCTGCGGAGCTTCCCGGAGGGGCTGCTGGTCGTCGGCGACGCGATCTGCTCCTTCAACCCGACCTACGGGCAGGGCATGACGGTCGCGGCGGCCGAGGCCGTCGCGCTCCACGAGTGCCTGGAGGACGGCCCGCGCGACCTGGCGCGGCGGTTCTTCGCCGCCGCGGCGGCGCCGGTCGACCACGCCTGGACCCTGTCGACCAGCGCCGACCTGGCGCTGCCGGCGGTGGCCGCGCCGCGCCCGCGCAGGGTGAGGATGCTCAACGCCTACATGCGTCGGCTGCACGCCACGGCCGAGGGCGACCCGCTCGTGGCCGGGGCCTTCATCGCCGTGGTCGGCATGCGGGAGCCCCCGCCGGCCCTGATGCGGCCCGCGGTCGCCCGCCGGGTGCTGCGCGGGCCGCGCGCGCCCGCGTGGCGGGAGGGGATCGCGGGCGTCCGGCGGCGCGAGCTGCGCGTCGACGGCGTGCGCACCCCGCTCCGCGAGGCCGGGCCGCCCGACGCCGCCGAGGCCGTCGTGTTCCTGCACGGCAACCCGGGCTCGGGCGCCGACTGGGAGCCCCTGCTCGCCGCGGCCGGCCGCCGCCTGCGGGCGGTGGCGTGGGACGCTCCCGGGTTCGGCCGGTCGGAGGCCGAGGGCTTCCCGCAGTCGGTCCCCGACCACGCGGCCTTCGTCGGCCGGGCGCTCGACGAGCTGGGCATCGAGCGCGCCCACCTGGTCGCCCACGACTTCGGCGGCCCGTGGGGCCTGAGCTGGGCGGCGGCCGACCCCGACAGGTTCGCGAGCGCCGTGCTGATCGGCACCGGAGCCCTGCCCGGCTACCGCTGGCACGCCCTCGCCCGCCTGTGGCGGACCCGCGGCGCGGGCGAGGCCTTCATGGCGGCGACCACCCGGCTCGGGTTCCGCGCGCTGATGCGGCGCGGCAACCCGCGCGGGCTCCCGCGGGCCTTCGTCGACCGCATGTACGACGACTTCGACCGCGGCACGCGGCGGGCGGTGCTCGACCTCTACCGCTCCGTCGACGACGTGGGGGGCGCCGGCGAGCGCCTCGCGGCCGCGCTGCGCCCGCTCGACCGGCCCGCCCTGGTCCTGTGGGGCCGCCGCGACCCGTACCTGCCGGTCGCCCACGCCGAGCGCCAGCGCGAGGCGTTCCCGGGCGCCGAGGTGCGGGTGCTCGAGCGCAGCGGCCACTGGCCCTTCGTCGACGACCCCGCCGCGGTGGCCGCCGCGGTGGACCGGTTCCTCGCCGGGCTGCCGGAACGGCGAGCGATCGGGGTGGCCTGAGGGTTCAGTCCGCGGCGGCTCCTGCCGATACAGACCCCGCGAGAGCCGGTCCCGATCTCCTCCTTTCGTCGGGCCGGCAGGGAAAGGGTCTCGGCCGCACGGATGCCGCCGAGCCCTCGTCTCGGGGCCGGACCCGCACGGGCGGCCCGCCCTCCACGGGCCGGCTCGGTTCTGATGGGTGACCGAGCCTGGCCCGCACCGGGCCCACTACGCCGCGGCCGCCCTCCACCGGCCCGGCGTCAGCCCGCCGCGAGCCCGGGCGACACCGCCGCCCGCTTGTCCGCCGGTGCGCGAGGCCATACAGTCGCCCGGACCCGGCACCCAGCGCGACGAGCACCGCTCCGTGGAGAGCACCGAGACCCGGACCACAGCCCGACGGGCGCGCGAGCGCGAGCGTGCGGCGGCGCTGGCCGCCGTCGTGGAGGACCTCGGTGCCGAGCTCTCGCTGCGCCCGCTGCTGGAGGGGATCCTCGACCGGTCGATCACCCTGCTCGGTGGCGACGCCGGGTCGATCTGCCTGGTCGACGAGGTGGCCGGCTCCTATCGCAAGGAGGCCGACATCGGCGTGGCGTGCCAGGCCGGGCGCGTCTTCCCGCTCACCGAGGGCGTGACCGGCGCCGTGGTGGCCCGCCGCGGAACCGTGGTGTTCGACGACTACGCCGAGGTCCCGGGCGGGCACGTGCCCGCCGCGGACCGGGTCTCGCTGCGCGGGGTCATCGGCGTCCCGATCTGGTGGCGCAAGGAGATCATCGGCTCGTGCGTCGTCTTCAGCCGCGACCCTGAGCGCGTCTTCACGAGCGAGGACGCCGGCCTGCTGGAGCTCTTCGCCAAGCACGCGGCACTGGCCATCACCTACGCCCGGCTGCACGAGCGCGCCGACACGACCGCCCGCGCCGAGGCGGCCGCCGAGGAGCGCAACCGCATGGCCCGCGAGGTCCACGACACCGTGGCCAAGGGCCTCGTCTCGGTGCTCCTGCACCTGCGCTCGGCCGAGGCCGACCTGGCGGCCGGGCGCGAGGCCGAGCTCGGGGCCGCGGTCGGGGAGGCCCGCGCGGCGGCCCAGTTCGCGCTCGAGGAGACGCGGCGCAGCGTGCTGGGGCTCGCGCCGTCGCCGCTCGAGGGCCGCTCGCTCGAGGAGGCCCTCGAGCGGGAGCTGGCGTGGGCGAACCGGACCGGGACGGCCGACGTCCGCCTGGTGGTGGCCGGGAAGCCGGGGCCGCTGCGCACCGAGGTGGCGCACTCGCTCTTCAGGATCGCCCAGGAGGCGCTGACCAACGCGCTCCACCACGCCGCGGCCCGCTCGGTGCGGATCGGGATCGTCTACGCCCCGTCGATGGTCACCCTGCTCGTCCAGGACGACGGGGCGGGGTTCGACCTCGAGGAGGTCGAGCAGGCGGGGGCGCTGCACGGCATCGGCCTGCGCGGCATGGCCGAGCGGGCGCGCCTGGCGGGCGGCTCGCTCGAGCTGGAGTCCACGCCGGGCTGGGGGACCCGCGTGCGCGCCCGACTGCCGCGCGCCGGCGACGCCTCGGAGGCCCCGGCGGGCACCCGCGTCCGGCTCCTCATCGCCGACGACCACGAGGCGATCCGCATCGGCATCGAGCGCCTGCTGGCCGACGTCGAGCCGTCCATCGAGGTCGCCGGCCACGCCGCCTCCGGCCGCGAGGCCGTCGCGCTCTGGCGGGCGCTGCGCCCGGACGTCGTCCTCATGGACCTCCGCATGCCCGACGGCGACGGCGTCGAGGCCATCGCGCGGATCCGGCGCGAGGACACCGAGGCCGCCGTCGTCGCCCTCACCGCCTTCGACCACGACGAGCTCGTCGCCGGAGCGCTGCGCGCGGGCGCCCGCGGCTACCTCGGCAAGGGCGTCCCCGCGGAGGAGCTCGCCCGCGCCATCCTCGCGGCGGCCCACGGCGGCGCCGTCCTCTCCAGCGACGTCGTCAACCGTCTCCATGCGCACCTCAACGGCGCCGGCGCCCTGTCCGACCGGGAGCGCGAGGTCTTCAGCCTCCTGGAGCGGGGGCTGCCCGACCGCCAGATCGCCGATGCCCTGTCGATCTCGGTGAAGACCGTCGAGAAGCACGTCGGCTCGATCCTGCGCAAGACCGGCGCGCGAAACCGCACCGAGGCGGCGTTGCGGAGCCGGGAGCGGGCCCTGCGGTAGAGGTATCCCGCACGCCGTGACGGGGGATCCCCCCGATGGCGGGCTCCGGGTGCGTACATAGCCTGAGACGGCTGGCATCCCGGCGACCTGGGAGGGTTCGCTGCCAGTCGCCCCGCTCAAGGAGATCCTCGACCGCGCCTTCGCCGAGCGTTACGGGGTGGCGGCGTTCAACGTGGTCAACGACCTCTCGCTCGAGGCCGTGGTCGCGGCCGCCGAGGAGCTGCGCTCGCCGCTGATCGTCCAGACGTCGGTCAAGACGGTGAAGTCGATCGGCGCGCGGATGCTCTACGACATGTTCCGGGCCGTGGCCGAGCCCGCGTCCGTGCCCGTGACGCTGCACCTCGACCACTGCCCGGACCGCGAGGTCATCACGACCTGCCTCGAGACCGGGTGGAACTCGGTGCTCTTCGACGGCTCGGCCCTGCCCGTCGACGAGAACACCCGCCAGACCGTCGAGGTGGTCGCCGAGGCGCGGCGCCACGACGCCCACGTCGAGGGCGAGATCGAGGGCGTCCGGGGCGTCGAGGACGACATCGGCTCCGACGAGGAGGGCGAGATCTACCCGATCGACGAGGCCGTGGCCTTCCTCGAGGCCACGGGGGTCGACTGCTTCGCGCCGGCCATCGGGACGGCCCACGGCGTGTACGCGGCGGCGCCCGAGCTCATGCCCGAGCGCGTGACCGAGCTGGTCGAGCGGGTGCCGGTCCCGATGGTGCTGCACGGCGGCACCGGCCTGAGCGAGGAGGCCTTCCACGACCTCATCGCCCGCGGCTGCGCCAAGGTCAACATCTCGACCGCGCTGAAGGTCATCTACCTCGACTCGACGCGCGCGTTCCTCGAGGCCAACCCGACCAAGTACGACCCGCCGTCCCTCTTCCGCGACCAGCGCGCCGCCGTCAAGGAGATGGCCGAGCGGCACCTGAGCCTCTTCGGCAGCGCGGGCAAGGCCTGGTGAGCGCGCTGATCTTCGACTGCGACGGCGTGCTCGCCGACACCGAGCGCGACGGCCACCTCCCCGCGTTCAACCAGACGTTCGCCGAGTTCGGCCTGCCGGTGCGCTGGTCCGAGGAGGAGTACGGCGAGAAGCTCCGCATCGGCGGGGGCAAGGAGCGGATGGCGAGCCTGCTCACGCCCGAGTTCGTCCGCGAGGCCGGGCTGCCGGAGGACGCCGAGGGCCAGCGGGCGGCGCTGGCCGAGTGGCACGCGCGCAAGACCGCGATCTACACGGGGATGGTGGCGAGCGGCGCCCTGCCGGCGCGTCCCGGCGTGTCGCGCGTGATCGGCGAGGCCCTCGACGCCGGGCTGGGAGCTGGCCGTGGCGTCGACGTCCGCCGAGGCGTCCGTGCGGGCGGTGCTCGAGCACGTGGCGGGTGAGGAGCGGGCGGCGCGCTTCGACGTCGTGCTGGCGGGCGACGTGGTGCCGCGCAAGAAGCCGGCTCCCGACATCTACGAGCTCGCGCTGGAGCGGCTGGGCGTCCCGCCCTCCGACGCGCTCGTGATCGAGGACTCCCGCAACGGTCTCGAGGCCGCCGCGGGTGCCGGGCTGCGCTGCCTGGTGACCGTCAATGGCTACACCGCGGAGGAGGACTTCGACGAGGCGGCGCTGGTCGTCACCTCGCTCGGCGACCCCGGCGGCGAGCGCAGCCGCGTGCTGGCGAACCGGAGCCGGGCGCGCCCGGGCGACTGGGTGACGTGGAGCGACCTCGAGGCCTGCCTCGAGACCTGACGAGGCGCTGCAAGGGGGCGTGGATGGCGCAGGCGGGCTTCGAGCAGGTGGAGCTGGTGGTGCGAACGATGGCCCAGACGGCCGTCGACAACGAGACGTACTTCTGCGAGCTCGACGCCGTGGTCGGCGACGGGGACTTCGGGTACTCGCTGGCCCGCGGCTTCGAGATCGTGCTCGCCGACTGGGACGACATCGACCGGACCGACGTCGCGACCTTCCTTCGCAAGGTGGCGGTCATCCTCACCAGCCGCATCGGCGGGACCTCGGGGCCGATCTGGGGCACGGCCTTCCTGCGTGCCGGGAGCGCCGCGAGCGACGCGGACGGGATCGGCGCCGACGAGACCGTGGCGATGCTGCGCGCCGGGATCGAGGGCATCAAGCAGCGCGGCGGGTCCGACCTCGGCGACAAGACGCTGCTCGACGCGCTCGTGCCGGCGGTTGACGTGCTCGAGGAGCGCCTGAGGGCGGGCGACGACAGCGGGGCCGCGCTGGACGCGGCGGCCGCCGAGGCGCAAGGAGGCCGCGGAGGCGACCCGTCCGATGCTCGCCAAGCGCGGCCGGGCCGCCTACACGGGCGAGCGCAGCATCGGGACCCTCGACGCCGGAGCGGTCGGCGTCGCGGTCATGTTCGAGCGGCTCGCCGAGGCCTGGCCGAAGGCGTAGCGCCGTCCGGCGACGGGCGTCAACACACGAGAAAGGTGGAGCCGTGAAGAAGTTCGTCAACGACCCCAAGGACTTCGTGCCCGAGATGCTCAAGGGCATCGCCCTCGCCAACCCGGACACCGTCAAGTACGTGCCCGAGTACAACCTCATCATGCGGACGGACGCGCCCCGCGACGACAAGGTGTCGATCGTCCAGGGCTCGGGGTCGGGTCACGAGCCGGCCCACGTCATGGCCGTCGGGAAGGGGATGCTCGACGCCGCTTGTCCGGGCGACGTCTTCGCCGCCCCGCCCATGGACTACGTGCTCGAGACCACCAAGCTGCTGAACTCGCCCAAGGGCGTCCTGCACATCATCAACAACTACACGGGCGACCGCATGGCCTTCGACATGGGCCGCGAGATGGCCGAGGCCGAGGGCGTGCGCATCGGCACCGTGATCGTCAACGACGACGTGGCCGTGAAGGACTCCACCTACACGGTCGGGCGCCGCGGCGTCGCGGGCAACTTCTTCGTGATCAAGGCGCTCGGGGCCGCCTCGGAGCAGGGCGCCGAGCTCGACGACCTGGTGGCGCTCGGCGAGCGGGTCAACTCCGTCGCCCGGACCATGGGCATGGCGCTCACCTCCTGCACGCCGCCGGCCAAGGGGTCGCCCCTGTTCGACCTCGGCGACGACGAGATGGAGATGGGCGTGGGCATCCACGGCGAGCCGGGCCGGCGCCGCGAGAAGCTCGCCAGCTCGAACGCGATCGTCAACGAGCTGCTGGAGGCCGTCGTCAGCGACCTGCCGTTCAAGAAGGGCGACAACGTCGCGCTGATGATCAACGGGCTGGGCGGCACGCCGATCAGCGAGCTGTACCTGATCTACGGCTACGCCCACGAGCAGCTCGCGTCACGCGGCATCAACGTCGCGCGCAACTACGTGGGCGAGTACTGCACCTCCCTCGACATGGCCGGGGTTTCGATCACCCTCGTCAAGCTCGACGACGAGCTCACCTCGCTGCTCGAGGCGCCCGCCGAGATCCCGATCCGGGTGTTCTGAGACCGAGGACTAGAGGTCGTCGTCGAGGACGCGGCCGAGGTCCTCCCGGGCCTCGGCCGCCCTCCCGAGGCGCAGGAGGGTGCACCCCCGCCCGAGCCTCCCCGCCGTCAGGAGTCCGGCCGACCGCTGCTCCGACGAGAGCACCTCGTCGTAGGCCTCGAGCGCACCCTCGTCCTCGCCGCGGCGAAGCAGCGCCGTCGCCCGGTAAAGCACGATCTGGAGGCTGAGGTCGTCCGTGTTGGCGACCTTTGCCCCCAGGGCGGCGACCTCGTCCCAGTCCGCGATCTCCGCATACAGCTCGCACAGGCTGAGCGTGAGGGCGGGGTCGACATCCATGTCAACCAGCTGCTGAAGGAGCCCCACGGCCTCCTCGTGGCGGCCGACGTCCTGGTAGCACTCGATCAGGGCCAGCGCCGCCGCCATCGAGCCGGCGGGGATCAGGGCCGTGACCTCGGGCGTGATCGAGACCTCGAAGGCAAGCTCCGGCGCGTACTTCAGGAGCAGATCGTCAGGAAGGCCGGCGTCGCTGGCGACGACCGCCTCCAGATGGGGCACGGCCCGGGCGGCGTCGCCGACGTGCACCGCCGTCAGGCCGGCCAGCAGGTCGTCGGAGAGGGCGCGGTCCTTGTTGTCGCGGCGGGCCGCCGACTCGAAGCGCCCCAGCGCGAGCTGGGGCTCCCCCCGGTTGAGCTCCTCGAGGCCCATGAAGAACTCGCGCTCCAGCGGCGGAGCGAGGACGCCGGGCTTGCCAGGGATGCTCCAGTTGGGCGAGGGGGTCGCCCACGGCTTCCTCCGCTTCTTCGGGCCCGTCCGTCGGGGCCCGAACGGGTTCACCGTGTAGGCGGCGTTCTGCGCCCCCGTGCGGACGCCCTCCCCGACGGTGATGCTCCTGCGGATTCGGAGTGCCATGCGGTGTTCCGCCCCCCGGGCCGGCTGGCCGGGAGCCTAACCGCCCGCTTCGGCGCCCGGGGCGACCGGGGCGGGCGTCGTCGTGGGGCCGGCGCGGGGGCGCGAGGCTTGCGGTCCCGGGCGATGTGTGGGCGTATGAGGGCGACCGGATTCCGAACTGGAGCGCCTCCCATGAGCATCGTCGTTCGCTTCACCCCCGCGGGTCTGACGGCCGAGCAGTACGGCAAGGCCGTCCGCATGCTCGAGGACCAGGGGGCCTTCCCTCCCGAGGGCCTCGACTACCACGTCTGCTTCGGCTCGGACGGTGACCTCCGGGTAAGCGAGATCTGGGACTCGGAGGAGCAGTTCGCGGCGTTCGGGAAGCGCCTCACTCCGGTGCTCGCCGAAGTCGGGATCAAGGCCGAGGACCCCCCGGCGCACTTCGAGGTCCACAACATCTTCAAGCGCTAGCCCGCCGGGTGAGCGCCGACGAGGCGCGATGGAGTCGGCGCGGTCCTGCCTCTGGACGCTTGAGGGAGGCCGACGTGGAGGTCCTCACGAACCTCGCGGCCGGGGACGGTACGCACACACCTCCGGGTGAGTTGGGACACCCCGGGGGCTATCCCTCCACGGTCTTCCAGTAGGAGTCCTTGCGGACGATCTTGCCGTCCCTGAACTCGAACAGGTCGCATCCCCGTACCGCGATCCGCTGGCCCTCCACGCTGGTACCGGTCAAGAGCCATTCGGAGCAGCCACGATCGCCTGCGAGCCAGTGGCGGTCGTCGCCGTAGTGGACGTCGGGGATGCCGGCGAAGCGACTCGCGAGTCCTTCACGCACCCGTTCTCGGCCTTCCAGCCTTTGACCCCACGGATCCGGACCGCGCGGCATCTCAAGGACGCAGTCGTCGGCGAAGAAGCTCATCACCGCGTCGATGTCATGCGCGTTGAAGGCCTCCAGCAGCCGTTCGAGCGTTTGGATCGCCACCGGGTTGGTCTCCGTCCCCACGGACGCTCCTCGGTCGTTGCGTTCGACTAGCTGAGCGAGTGCCCTGGTCACGAGACCCTACGCCGGATCCGCCCGGCGGCGACCGCTGCCGCGGCTACGCTGACCGGCTGATCAGCCCGGCCGACCACCAGGCCGTCGAGGGCCGCTCCAAGAAGACGCCAAGGAGCGTGCAACCTCCCGTACAGGGTCCCGGCCTACCGTGGCTCCCGTGCTCGCATCGGTCCTCGGCACTATCGTCACGGTCTACGGCCTCATAGCTGGCGGATCGTCGTTGCTGCAGGCGCGGCGTATGGCCCGGCGCGGGACCTCGGAGGACGTATCCCTGTCGTTCCTCGGGATGTACGTCGCCGGGTATGCGCTGTGGCTGGTCTACGGCCTCACCACCGGCAGCCTCCCGCTGATCATCGTCAACGTCGCCGGCCTGCTGTCAGGGACATGCACGCTGGCGCTGGCGGTCAACCTCCATGGTCCTGGGGATCCTGGCGATCCCGGGGATTCTGGGGTCTCCGACCCCCGGAGAAAACGCCGGAGATCGCCTCCGAGAGCCTCGGCGAATTGATCTCCCGGTCGGCGACGGCCGAGCGGTAGGATCGCGGCCGTGGCGGACGAGCCCGTCCTGATCGACACGCGTACGGCGGGAGAGATCACCGGGGAGTCAGGAGCGGCATTGGACGCAGGTGCTCGAGCCCCGCATTCGGCCGACGGGGTCTTTGAGGGCGGCGGCGTCAAGGGGTTGGCGCTGGTCGGCGGCCTCCTCGAGTTCGCGGATCACGGCTACACCGACTGGGTCAACGTCGCCGGCACCAGCGCGGGCGCGATCGTGGCCGCCTACCTGGCCACCGGCCACAGCGCAGAGCAGGCGAAGGCGCTCCTCGAGGCGACCGACTTCGCAACCTTCGAGGATTTCGGTCGGGGAGGCCTCCTCGTCGGGGGCATCGTCAACCTCCTCGCCCACCACGGCCTGGCCCACGGGCAGGTCTTCCACGAGTGGTTCAACCGAGCTGTCGGCGGACAGACCTTCGCCGACATCGAGAAAGGCGGGCGGACGCTCAAGCTCATCGCCTCGGACACCACCCGGCACCAGATGCTCGTCCTGCCCGAGGACCTCGCCCAGTTCCTCGACCCGAGGAGCGGCTCGCCCATCGATCCCGGGTCGACGCTCGTCGCCGACGCCGTGCGCATGAGCATGTCCATTCCGTACTTCTTCACCCCGATCACCCTCGTCCACGGCACGACCAGGGAGGCCTGCACCATCGTCAACGGCGGCGTGGTGTCCAACTTCCCGGTGTGGATCTTCGACGTCAACCGGGACGCCACGCGGCCCACCTTCGGCTTCCGCCTGGGCGGAGGCGCGGGCGCCGGGGGCGGCCACCGGCGGGCCTTCGAGCACCTCCCGTGGGAGGTCGGGATGGCCGTGGACCTCTTCGAGACCGCGAGCGACGCCTTCGACACCGAGTTCGCCACTCACTCCACGGCCGTGCGCACCTGCGTGCTCGACGCGGATGGCATCGGCACGACCGACTTCACGCTCACGGCCGAGCAGAAGCGGATGCTCGTCAACCTGGGCCGGGAAGGGGCGCGCGCGTTCCTGCGCGGCTTTGCCGCGTCTGACTACGTGAACAGCTACGGGCACGGCCTGGTCGATCCCGCTTGGGGACCGCGCGGCTAGCTCCTGCGCCTGCGGCGCGCGGCCTGCCGCTCGCGCCGGAGGGACTCACAGGAACATGGCCAACCCCTGCCTGGAGAAGGAGACGTGAGCCCGCCGACACCAGGGCCCGCGGGCCTCCTGGTGCGGGCGCGGGCGACAACGGGCGCCTTGACCTCTCGCAGAAGGAACTCTGTCGCTCAGGCTTCAGACGGTCGCCGGAGCAGAGTCCGCTCGGCGATCCCCGATCTACGCGCGCTGGCCGAGGCTCTGGCACCGCACCTGCCAGCCATGGCCTCTTCCGCAACGGAGGCAGCACCGTCGTACCTCACCACGGAGGACGTCGCGCGGCTGCTCCGATGCACGCCGCAGCGGGTCCGCAACCTCGTCTACGAGCGCAAGTTGCCGCGCATGAAGGAGAGCAGTCGCAACCTCTACCGGCGCGCGGACGTCGAGGCCTACCTGGGTCGCGATGCTGACCTCGCGCTGACCTCTCCTCCGTTGAGAGGCCAGTCGGCGAGCTAGCCCGAACGCCAAAAGTCCCGCGTTAGCGGGACTGTTTGGGCATGCGCCAGACAGGACTCGAACCTGTGACCTTCGGTTTCGTAGACCGATGGCTAGTTCGCCGAGATCCCGCTGTCCATATGGGTTTCGGGTGATCCTGGCTCGCCCCGCAATGTCTCCCGCAATGTTTGCGAGCGATCCGAGGGCTCGAAGGCCGCTGCTGCCTGATCGAGCTGGGCGTCGCTGAGCAAGTGCGCGTAGACGCTCGCGGTTACCTGCGGCGTCGAGTGGCCGAGCTGGCGAGAAACGACGATCAGGGGGACGCCCGCGGCGAGCATGATCGACGCCCCCAGCCCGGCGCGACTGCCTATGAGGCCCTGAAGAGGACGCGACGGCGCTCCTGCGGCTCGATCGGCCGATCCCGCCTGGTCGGCGCCGCCCGACAGGGGCGCGGTCGCCGCGCCGGCGGCGCTCGCCGCGGCATGACGTTCACGACGCATCTTGCGAATCGCGCCGAGCCATCCTTGACAGCCCGCGAACGCCCTTCTAGCGTCGAGATTCTCGGCAAATATACCGGAGGTGCCCGATGTCCGAGAGGGATGAGAAGCTCCAGGCCGACCGCCGTGCAGCGTTCATCGACCAGGTCAAGAAGTCGCGTCTCATCAACATGGACGCGCCTCTCTCGTCCGTCTTCAACGCCACCACCGAGCTTCCGGACGGAACCACGAGCTTGACCGCCGTCTACGACGACGCGAAATGGTTCGCCATCATGCCCTAGAGCAGGGCTGCCTGGAGAGCGGCTCACCAGGCCGCGACGACGATGACGACTCGCTCTCCGCCGCAAGGAGAGCGACTGGAAGGAGCGGCTGAGCGAGCCGCTCTTTTCTTGGTCCGGGGCTTGCCGCAACATTGCGCAGCCGAAGGGCACTTCTCGCCGTCGTCGCTTAAGGCGCTGGCCGAGCACCTCGGCATCCTTCGGGAGCTCGCACGGCGGCATCCCGGTGTTCGGCCCTCACTGCTGCCCCATATTCGCGACATCCGTGACTTCGTCACGTCTGCGCTGTTCCACTACTTCTGCCTGCGCAATCCCGGGCATTTCAGGTTGTGGGGCAGCCTGCTCTCGGACGTCGCCTTCTTCTTCGGCGACCTCTCGCGCTCGCACAGCACATTCGCCCGCTCGTTTCCCTTGGAGGAGCTGATCGAGGGGGAGGCGGTCGATTTTCGACGCCTCGACGCCGCCGACGTCTGTGCCAGGAGCGCGATACGCAATGATTCCGTCGACCGCATCTTGAACGATGCCGTCGTCAACAATGCGCTGCTGAGAAGGGCGTACTCCATCGAGCGGTTCAATACGCATTTCGTTTATCACATCACGCATTTCACGTTCTATGCGAGCCGGTGGGGACGGACCTCTGCGCCGTTCACGAAGCACTACTATCGGAATCTCGACTCCGCCGCTCGGTGGAGTCGGACCGTTCGAGATGCCGATCTTGTCGCCGAGTGCGTCGTCTCGATACTGCACAGCGGCTTCGAAGCCAGTTGCGATGACCTGATCGACTTCGTGCTCGGTCGGCAGATCGCCGACGGCGCGATCCTGCGTGAGCCGTCGCTCTCGGACGAGGAGGCCCTCACGTATGAGCGGGTCAGGCACACCACCCTCGTCGGGCTGTGGGCGATCTCGGAGTATGCGCATGCAAACGCGATCGAGTTGTCGATCGCGCTCCAGGACATTGATCGGGCGACGTATCGTCCGCAGCTGTCGGCCTCAGACCGGATGGAGCTGGGCTGGCTCAAGGGCCTCATCGCCAACTATGCGGGTGTCACGGCCGGCGATGTCTCGGCACGGGAGCGACAGGGCGCGCGCCAGCTCTCACGGCGGTTTGACGGGCTCCGGCCGTTTCGTTGCCGAGAGCACTACCTGAAGGAGCTGGAGGACAGCATGCCGCACGTGCCCGGCGAATTGAGTCTTCCGAGAGCGCTGATCAAGACCCTGTTGGAGGTCGTTTCGGGCTCCTTCTGCACTCGGTGCGTGAGCGGGCTGCTCGACGCGCTGGACGTCCTCGCGTGCGCGAGCCCTCGACCCGAGCCGAGTGGAGAGCGGGACTCCGTGCGTGAGCTGATCGATGGCTTTCGTGGCTTGACCATGGTCAGGGATGCGCCTCGCCCCCTTTGAGGGAGCGAGGCGCCCGTCGCGGGCGGGCGATCGCGCCGTAGACGACCTCATGAGCCGGAGGACGTCGTCGGCCGACTCGACGCCCGGGGTCGGAAGGTCACGTCGGACATCAGCTCGGTCGCGCCCGATGTCACGCGTCAGCCACGTCCGCGGTCACCTGGTCGAGCGTGCCCGTGAAGATCATCCGATCGTCCCGAGCGGCTGGTCGGACAGCTCGACGTTGGCTCGGACGAGCAGCTCCAGCGTGTCCGGGTCCCGGCGCGCCCGTCACCCAGCGGCCGCGTCGGCCATGCGGCCTGCCGCGGATCCGCCTGCACGACCTCCGCCACACCCACGCGAGCCTCCTGATGGCTGCCGGGGTCCACCCGAAGGTCGTCCAGGAACGCCTCGGCCACCACAGCTCTGCCTTCACGCTGGACACCTACGCGCACGTGGGCGCGGGCCTGCAAGCGCAGGCGCGGTCTTCGCCGACCTCCTGAGCGGCTGACGCTTGCAATCCGTGAGCACTGGGCCGTCCGGGAACGCTGCCACCAGAGCTCCGAGCCGGATCCGTACAAAGGGCCCCCGCGCGCCGAGCGGGTGCCACCCCTTCCCTCCCCCTCCGCCCGGCGGGCCCCGCACCGTCTCCCGCACCGTGCCAGACGGTGCGGGGATGCTCCCGCACGCCCTCCGATGCAGGTCCGCCCGCTCGACCGGCCCGAGGGAACCGACCGATCCCTCTTGCAAACGGGCTTCTCGCGAAGCGGACGACGGGTCTCGAACCCGCGACCTTCGGCTTGGGAAACCGCGCCACCGGTTGGATGCCGGGGGGCGACGGCCTGGGCGGAAGAGCCGACTCGGGCGGGTGAGCTCCTCGCGCGACAAACATGTCTGGCCCGTTCGGCAGCGGAGGCCCGAGGAGGAACTGGTCCCCCCTCCCCCGCAATGTCTCCCGCAACGTCCTGGACGTCCCCGCAATGTCCCGCAACGTGCTGAGACGCGCTATGGCGCGCCGCGGGCATCGCTCTAGAATGTCGGAAGCCCGCTAGCCAGCGGGCTTCCCGAGGTGCGCCAGACAGGACTCGAACCTGTGACCTTCGGTTTCGTAGACCGACGCTCTATCCGCCTGAGCTACTGGCGCGCGGACGGCGAACGGGGAGGATACCAAGGGTCCTGGTGACGGCTCCCCCCTATCCCGGCGCCGCGCCGCGCACCGGGGCGAGGAGCGTCTTCTTGCCCTCGAACGCGAACATCAGCAGGTCGAACCATCGTGAAGCGGTTCGCCACGGGCCCGAGCGTGGGTCTCCAGGCCGGCTCGCGGAGGATCGAGATCACGCTGCCTTCCATCGCGCGGTGGAAGGTCTCGGCCACGAGGCGGCCGCCGACGCCGGTCATGCGGCCCTTGTTGAGCTCGGCCTCGCGCAGGACGTAGAACCACAGCGGGGTGTCCTTGGCGAGGGCGTCCTGCTGGGCGGCGTTGAGGCCGCTCAGGTCGGCGCCCTTACCGTCGCCGTTCAGGATCTGCGCCCGCGTGAGGGTCTTGATGTTGAGGCCCTTGGACCGCATGTGGGCGGCCATCTGCTGGCCGGTCGCCAGCTGCAGCATCCGGGCCCGGGTGAGGTTGCGGAAGGCCAGGTTGCGACGCGCGGCCGTCGGGTTCGCCTCGCCGATGGTCATGTCGAACAGGTTGGCCAGCGGGTTGGTGAGCCGGGTGTCGATGCGCCGTGCGACGTTCCTCCGCAGTCGCCCGTGCCGCCGCGGCCGCAGATCGGGGCGTGACGACGGGAAGACGTAGAGGCCGCGCCAGTCGGCTACCCAGTTCGACGGCAGGGGGTTGTCGGCGTCGAGGCCGCCGCTCGTCCCGGAGAAGGTGAACAGGAACTCCAGCGTTCCGCCGCCGTCCTCGAAGACGCCGTTCCACTCGTAGGCCGGCCGGATCATGCTGTGGCCCAGGCGGTAGGCGGCCACGGAGAACTCGACCGGCATCGTCGGCGCGTCGCCGGCGGGCGGGTTGGGCTCGACCACCACGCGGCCGTTGTCGAAGACCCCCTTGAGCTGAGGCCTGTTGGTGATGCGGGGCAGGAAGTCCGTGCGCAGCATCCACTGGTAGTGCCGCACCACGAGGCCGCGGGCCTTGTCGAAGCGCTCGCCGGCCGGCACGCCATCGGCGGCGAGCTTGTCGACCACGCTGTTGTGGAACCGGATGAAGGCGAGGTGGGTTTGGCCGACGGCGAGGTTCTCGTCGTTGCGGGCGTCGGGGATCAGCGTGTTCTGCTCGGTGCCCGTGGTTCGCGGCAGGTCGAAGCCCGCGTTGGCCTTGTTCGAGAAGCCGTCGTTCGGGTCAGACGGGGCCGTGGTGCCCGTGCGGAGGTGCTTCCCGTCGGCCTTGTAGAACTCAGGGGTCATGACGGGCCCGAGCCCGTAGAGCGAGTCGAGGTCGAGGCTCGGCGACCGCCCCTGGATCAGGTCGGCGACCGGCACGGTGACGTCCTCCCGGAGCCTGCTCTTGTCGAAGGTCAGGTCGTGGTCGACGAACTGGCCGAGGTAGGTGAACCCGGCCGGGATGTCGCCGTCGTTGGTGTCGCCGGTCCTCGTCATGGCGGTGGCGATCTTGCGCCGGTTGGGCGCGCCGAGCTGCCTGCCGTCGCCCTTGGGGCCCTGCCGCGAGAAGCGGAAGGCCCTCAGGTCGACCTCCATCGACGTGTGGAGGGCCGCCCCCTCCGGGGCGTCGTCGGAGCCGAGCATCCCCTCCCCGACGACGAAGTACACGGGACGCGAGTGTCGCTCCATGGCTCCCCCTTCGGTCCGGCCAGGGAGCGTCGAGCGTAAGCCGAGCCCGGGACCCGATCAACCCGTTCACGGCGCGACCCACCGCCCCCGGCGTCTAAGCTGTCGTCCGCATGGCGATCCTCGTGGGCTACGACGAGTCGGACGCCTCGGCGCGCGCCCTCGACCGCGCCGCCGCCCAGGCGCGCGAGCGCCAACAGCGGCTGGTCGTGCTCGCCGTGCTGGAGGTGCCGCTCGACCCGCGTGACCCGCACCAGTTCGGCACCGCGGGCGACAGCACGCCCCTGACGGGGCCGTTCCCCGAGCCGCCCGAGATCACGGCCATCCTCGCCGACGCGCAGTCCAAGCTCGAGGGGACGGGCGTGATGGCCGACTACGTGTGGGCGCCCGGCGAGCCGGCACGACTGATCGTCGACGTGGCCAAGGACCGCGGCGCCTCGACGATCGTGGTCGGGCACCACCACCACAGCATGCTCGGGCGCCTGTTCGGCACGGACGTCGCCGCCGACGTCCGCCGGACGGCCGATTGCGAGGTCGTCGTCGTCAACTAGCGGGGCGCCGTGACCGGACCGCCCGAGTTCGAGGGCTTCGCTGACATCGACCGCACCGGGCGGACCGACGTCTACGCCGCCTATCTGGACCAGGTGCGGGGGCTGGAGGCGGTGGCCGACTGGAAGGAGCGCAGCTTCGCCGCGCTGGCGCCGCGGCCGGGCGCGGTCCTGCTCGATGTGGGGTGCGGGACGGGCGAGGACGTGCTCGCGCTCGCGCGGCACGTCGCCCCCGGAGGGCGGGCCATCGGCGTGGACGCCAGCGAGGCCATGGTGGCGGAGGCGCGGCGCCGGGCCGCCGAGGCCGGCGAGGCGGCGGTCGAGTTCCTGCGGTCCGACGTCCGCTCGCTCGCGCTGCCGGCCGACGCGGTCAACGGCTGCCGCGCCGAGCGGGTGCTCCAGCACGTCGAGGACCCGGCCGAGGCGATCGGCGAGATGGCGCGGGTCGTGCGGCCCGGTGGGATGGTCGTCGCCGCGGAGCCCGACTGGGGCACGCTGGTCATCGACTCCGGCGAGCCGGCGACCGCGGCCGAGGTCGCCGCGGCGGCCGGCCGACGGCTGCGCTCGGGCCTGGTGGGACGCTCGCTGCGGCGCCTCTTCCTCGACGCCGCCCTCGGCGATGTCGCGGTCGCGGCCCGGACCCTCGTGGTGACCGACCGCGTGCGGGCGGAGATGCTCTTCGATCTCCCGGGCGCCGCCCGCCAGGCGGTGGACGACGGCCGGCTGGCCGCGGACCGCGCCGCCTCCTGGCTCGACGGCATCGCCGCGGCCGAGGCCGAGGGGAGGCTGCTGGTGGCCATGACCGCCTTCATGGCCGTCGGTCGAGCGGCATAGGGCGCCTTCACGACCGCCGCCTGATCGGTTCCCGAACGGGAGGCGGTCACTGGCCGGTGGCGTGGGCGAGCGCCGAGGGGGTGAGGCGGCCGACGATCGCCGGGGCCTCGTGGACGAGCTCGTCGTTCTCGAGGGCCTCCACCATGAACAGGGCGAAGTCCACCCGGCGCGTCTTGTTGCTCTCGAGGATGGGGTCGCCCACGTGCCGGCTCCAGACGGGCAGGCCCTGGCTCTCGCCCTCCTCGAGGTCGCTCCCGCGCACAACGGTCCACCGGGTGTCGCTGGCGAACACCCGCCGGCACGCCTCCACCTGGTCGTCGAGGTCCGCGAAGCGCGCGAGGCGCGCGATCGGGCCCGCGACCTTCACGAGCGCCTTGAGCTTCCACGAGTACACGTCGTGGCCGTCGAGCGTGATGTGCCACCCGCACGAGAACACCAGGCGCGCCCCCGGGCCCGCGTGGTCGAGCACCGCCTGGGCCGTTCCCGAGGCGTACTGGTGGATCCCCCGCGGGACGAGCACGACGAGCACCCCGTCGCAGCCCGCGACGGCTCTCTCGATGACCTCGCGGTCGTCCGTCGCTCCCGGAACGACGGTGATGCGCCCCGCGAACGCGTCGAGCTTGCCCACGCTCTGCTCCCGGCACACGCCCACCACCTCGTCGCCGCGGTCGAGGGCGTGCTGGACCATGTACCGCCCGAGCTTGCCGGAAGCCCCGACGACGCACACTCTCATCTGGGCCTCCCACCTAGCCGGTGACGCGGCCCGGCCGAAGCGGCCGCACGTGCCCGCGGACCTTCTCGAGGGTCCGGGCGAGCGTCCTCAGCTCCGCCTCGGTCAGGTGCTCGGTGAAGTGACGCCGGATGCCGTCCCGGTGGACGCGGCGGGCGGCGTGGAGGGTGGCGAGCCCCTCGTCGGTGATGAAGACCAGCACGACGCGGCGGTCGTCCCCGGGGCGCTCGCGCCGGACGAGGCCGGCCTCCTCCATCCTGTCGATGACCCGGGTCAGCCCGCTCTTGCTCGCCAGGATGCGGCTCGCGACCTCGTTCATCGGAGCGCCGTGGCCGGCCTCCTCCAGCTGGACGAGGACGTCGTACCACCGGAAGGGGAGCCCGACCGCGTCCTCGAGCTCGGCGTCGAGGATGTCCGGGAGGGCCAGCGCGCACTCGAAGAACACGCGCCAGGCGGCGAGGGCCTCCGGAGGGGGGCTTGACAAGGACGGTTGCGGATCAGATAGTTCGTTGCGCAACGTTACCTTCTGCATCGTTTGCTTTGCGTCCGATGCAGACTATCCCTTCGGGCGGGGAGAGAGGTTCGACATGACGCAGACGCTGCCGCAGACGACGCCGTTCCACCGCCGGCACACCGAGGGACGATCGTTCTGGGGTCCGGGGGACCTCTACACGTTCCTCGTCACCGGCGACGAATCGGGCGGGGCGTACTTCTCGATGCTGGCGGTCGTGCCGCCGCAGGGCGGGCCCCCGCCCCACATCCACCAGAACGAGGACGAGACCTTCTACGTCCTCGACGGCTCGCCGACCTTCCGCCTCGGCGACGAGCGGATCCTGGCGGGGCCCGGCGACTTCGTGAACGTGCCGAAGGGCGTCCTGCACTGCTTCCGGAACCTCTCCGACGAGCCGGTGCGGATGATCCTCACCTTCACGCCCGCGGGGATCGAGAGGTTCTTCGAGGAGACGCTCGAGCGCGCGTACGACCTGACGCAGGACTGCCCCGACAACTTCGCCGAGGTCGCGGCCCGCTACGAGGAGGCGGCCCCGCGGTACGGGATGGAGTTCTTCCTCGACGCATGAGCGCGACCGCGTCCCGGGGTCACCCGCAGGGGGCCCCGGGACCGGAGCGCGACAGCGGAGGGGGTGGGAGTCGAACCCACGGCCCGGCGACTGCCGGGCAGCGGTTTTCAAGCCAATCTGGGTGCATTCAGAGACGGCGATGGGCGAACGCGTTCCGGCACTAGATGAGGTCGAAATGGCGGGCGCGGCTGGGTGACCCGCGCGCGGTGCTCAGCAGGCGATCTTTGTGACCCCGTGCATGGGCGTGGTGCGGGGCGCGTAGGCGCCGGCGAGGCGGGCGCTGACGCATCGCAGGTTGCCGTCGCCGGAGGCGTGCGCGAGCTGGCGCAGGGCGCCGTTGTGCCGAGCGAGCCGGCGCACGAAGGCGAGCTCGCGCTCGCAGCGCAGCCATCGGGCATGGCGGCGGCAGGCGCCGAGGATCCGCTCAAGCTGCTCGATCGCCGGGACGCGCTGGCCCGAGCGCGCATCGATCAGCAGCGCCGCCATGCCGTCGCGCGCGGCCAGGAAGCGGTTCTCCTCGATCAGCTCGAGGGTCCGCGGCTCGGGCCCGGGATCGTCGCGCCGCTCGAGCTCGACGCTCGCGAGCGTCTGGACGAGCGCGGCGACCGCAGCCACGTCCTCGACGGTGGTCTGCCCGTCCATGATCCGTACCTCGACGGTGCCGTAGCGCGGCTGCAGGCGCACGTCCCACCAGAGGAACGAGGGGTCTGGGATCGCGCCCGAGCGCAGCAGGCGCTCGACGGTCGCGACCCAGTCGGCATAGTCGCGGAAGCCGCGCGGCAGCCCGGAGCGCGGGAACGCGTCGAAGAGCGTCGTTCGCGTCGACGCAAAGCCAGTGTGCCGGCCCTGCCAGAAGGGCGAGTTGGCCGAGAGGGCGAGCAGCAGCGGCAGGTGCGCGCGCAGCCGATTGAGGAGCCGGATCGCACGGTCTGAGCTCGACACGCCGACGTGGACGTGTGTGGCCAAGGTCGGCTCGCGGCGCGCGAGCACGCGCATCGAGTCGCCGATCTGCCGGTAGCGGGGATGGGACGAGAGCACCGTGTCGCCCGCCTGCGCGCACGGATGCGTGCCCGCGACGGCGGCGCGCAGCCCCAGCGCGGGCAGGGCGCGCGCCACCCGCTCGCGCAGCTGGACGAGCTCGGTGACGGCGTCCCCGATGCGGCGGTGCACGCCGGTCGCGATCTCCATCACCGCTGCGTGCGTCTCGAGCGTCACCCGGTCGCGTAGCTCGGCCGGCAGGGCGGCGAGCACCTCGTCCGAGCGGAACGCCAGCGACCAGCGGTCCGGCTCGAGGAGCATGAACTCCTCCTCGATGCCGATCGTGAGCTCGCCGCAGGACGGGCGAGTCCTCCACGCCGCCCACGCAGGAACGTTGGTCACGACCGGACGCCGGCGAGCGCGGTCAGTCGCGCGGGAGGGATGCCGGCGCGGTGGTCGCGGTTGCCGGCGAGACACGCGCGGGCACCGACCGTGTCGGCGCGGTACGAGGCAGACGGGACATGGGTTCCTTCCTCGGGGTTGCGCGAGCGGCCCTCCCCGCCGCGGTCGGATCCAGGCGGCGGTCTGAGAGCCCGCTCGCGAGGGCGGTGCCCGCTATCTCTACGCGCTCGGCCCCGAGCCTGGATCACCCGACGGCCGCCCGGGCGCGCGCCTCGGCGCCGCCGGGGGGCACGGCGCGGTGCCGCCGCCTGGTGTTCCCCACGCCGCTGACCGCATAGCCTTGCTCCGGGAGGACGACGCTGCGGTCAATCCTCGCGCCGCATCCAGACAGGCGGCACTGTCGGCCCGGGCCAGGGCCAAGGTCTTGAAGAGTCTTCGCGACGCGGGCCTCGTCGCGGCGGCGCCCGCCGTGGCCCACGGCCTGACCGTGCGGGGGGCCGCCCGCGCGGCCGAGAGGTGCCTTGACCGCCACGGGTGGGACGCCCGGCTCGCCGACGGCGGCCGGACGACGAACGCGAAGGCCCCCCGCCCTCGGAGCCCTTGAACGCCTGAGCGACAACTAGGCAGAAGGCGCTTCGTCCCGTAGCTCGCGCGGGCGGATCGAGCTGAGGAGCTGCGGTCAGAGGCGACGGACGGAGAAGTAGCTGATGCCGAGCGGGTAGGACGAATAGCCCCGACGCAGCTGGGGCCAGACGCGCCAGATGTACCGGGTGCCCCAAGCGATACGGCGGGCGGGCACCCTGAACCGGTTCACCCGGGGGAACGCCGACACCACCTTCTTGATCGAGGCGTCCCCGAGGAGACGGAAGACCTGGACGTTGTACCGCCGGGCGCCCGGCCGAGCCTTCCAGCGCAGAAGCGGCCGGCGTGTCCAGATCATGACGCCGGCTGCCGGCCGAAGATCGGGCGCGTTGATGAGGGTCAGGGTGATCGGGTTGGAGGGCGGCGACCCAGGGCCGCCTGCTGGCACCTGGACGGGCTCCGCCGAGGGGACGGTGGCGCGGACGAGGTAGTCCACCAAGAGCACGGCCTCGTTTCCGGCGTCGTCGAGGGCCCTGACGCCGAAGCTGGCCGGCCCGGTCTGCGAGGTGTCGAGGGCCGCGCCCGGAGGCAACGTGCCGGTGCACGCCACGGCGTCCTGGCAGGAGTAGTCGACCAGGAGCCGGGCGTTCTGCCCGATCTGCATCCCACTGGTCGGCTGCCGGACCGTGATCTGCGGCGGCGTCAGGTTGACGCGGAAGGCGCGCTCGATGTCACGGGCTACGGGGCCCTGACCGCTCGCCACCAGCCGGTACTGGCCATCTCCGATTCCCGCGAGCCGCACCGTCAGCGGCGAGCGACCGGCCCCTGAGGCCACACCGGCCACCGACCAGGAGATCTTCCGGTTCGGCGCGTCGGTCGTGATCACGTAGGTCGGCACGGGGCTGGCCGCGTTCCAGACGTCTCCGTCGGCGCCCGAGATCAAGGGGGCGGCGCTCGCCCGCGCGCCCGCGAGCAGCCAGAGGCCGAGCGTGCCGGCCAGGACGACAAGGAGCAGACGGGCCCGCGGGGGCGGCGTGGGCACGGTCCGCGCCCTGAGAGTCCTCGCCAGTGCAGGCGCTCCTATCGCCGCCAGCCGGTGGCGGTCACCCTGCTCACCCAAGCTCTTCCTTCGCTCTTTCGCGGGCGCGTCCAATCGAAAGGTAGAGGGGCCGGTAGGACAAAGCGAGGAGGGCCGGAAGGTATCCACAGAGATGACCCCGGCCGGGACTCCTAGCCGCGAATCCGGGTCCCACTTTTCCGGGGGATCCCCCCAGAGCTTCGCCGTTACGCGGGCACCAAGATCCCGCTTGTCATGCCGAGAAAGCGGAGGGGGTGGGATTCGAACCCACGGCCCGGCGACTGCCGGGCAGCGGTTTTCAAGACCGCCGCATTCGACCGCTCTGCCACCCCTCCGGGGGCAGCGGCCGCGAGAAGCCCCGCGGACCGCCCGCTACGATACGGCCCCCTCGCGGAGAGGTGGCCGAGTGGCTGAAGGCAGCCGCCTGCTAAGCGGTTAATCGGGGTCAACCCGATTCGAGGGTTCGAATCCCTCCCTCTCCGTTCTCCACCCCGTACCCGTTCTCGCGCCGAGGCTGATCGGGGTCGCGCCCCGGGTCACGGCCCGTCGCTCCTCGTAGGCTGGCCGCCGTCCGTCAACGCCCGACCCGGGAGGACCCGTGACGACCCAAGGCCGCGTGATGAGGCGGGCCATCGGAGATCCGCTCCCGCGCTCGCTGGTCGCGCTCACCTTCGCGACCGGGCTGGTGGACGCCGTGAGCTTCCTCGGCCTGGGCCAGGTCTTCGTCGCCAACCAGACCGGGAACGTGGTCTTCCTCGCCTTCGCCCTGGCGGGGGCGTCGGGCCTCTCGGCGAGCGCGGCGCTGGTGTCGCTGCTGTGCTTCGCCGCCGGGTCGGCCGGCGGCGGCCTGCTGGCGCGCCGCCACGAGGGTCACCGGCGCCGCTGGGTGACCGGCGCGTTCCTCGGCGAGGCGGCCCTCGTCGTGGCGGCGACCCTGGCCGCCATCGGCGTGGGCATTGGCGAGGCGAACGCGCGGCGCGAGCTCGTGATCGGGCTCCTGGCCCTGGCGATGGGGTTCCGCAACGCCACGGTCCGGCGCCTCGGCGTGCCCGACATGACGACGACCGTCCTGACGATGACCCTGACGGCCCTGACGTCCGAACCGCCGCTCGGGGACGGCCGCGGGGCCGCTGCGGCGCGGCGGGCGGTCTCGGTTGGCGCCATGTTCGTCGGCGCGATCGTCGGAGCCGCGCTGGTCGTCAACGACCACCTCATGCCGGCGATGGTGCTGCTCGCCGCGATCGTCGTCGCCACGGCCGCGGCGTACGCCTGGCACCCCGAGCCGCGGGCTCCGCGGGAGGCGGTCTGAGGAGCCCGTTGCGCGGTCCTTGCTCGGTGGAGAGCCCCCCGGCTAGTACTCGTCGTGGAACCGCCACCATTGGTAGGGGGGCGACTGCGGGCGGCCGGGCGGGGTGTCCTCCCACTCCTCCTGACGGCCGAGGGGCGTCAGGTCGAGGAACGTCCAGACGCTGCCGAGCGCCTCCACGCCGCGGCCGGTGGTCGCGTAGGTGAGGAAGGCGCGGTCGCCGTCGCGCAGGAAGACGTCGAGCGCGAAGTACTCGGTGGTCCCGCACGCCTGCTGGAAGCCCTCTCCGATCACGGTGTACCAGGGGACCGACCACCCCATGCGGCTCTTGAGCCCCGCGATCTGGGCCTGCGGGGCGCGCGAGACGTGCGCCCACGAGGTGTCGCGGGCGTTGAGGTGGGCGAGCTCGCTGATCTGGTCGGTGAACATGGTGCAGCCGCCGCAGGGCGCCCCGTCCGGCGGGAACCAGAAGTGGTAGACGATCAGCTGGCGGCGCCCCTGGAAGAGGTCGAGCAGGGTGACGGCGCCGTCCGGCGCCTCGAAGGCGTGGTCGGTCGAGAACTCCACCATGGGCTGGCGGCGCCGCTCGGCGGCCAGGGCGTCTCGGGCCCTCGTCGCCTCCTTCTCCTTCGCCAGCAGGGCATCGTGCGAGGCCTGCCACTCGTCCTGGCTGACGATCGGCGGGAGCTGCATCGTCGCCTCCTTTCCGCGCGGCGCGTCGAGGGTTCCTTCGAGAAACGCACCGTAGCAGGGTAGGTTCCTTCAAGGAACTCAGATACCCTCTCCCCCGTGCAACGAACCGACTTCGCCCAGATGAGCTGCTCGATCGCCCGGAGCATGGCCGTCGCCGGCGAGCCCTGGTCGCCGCTCGTGATCCGGGACGTGTACATCGGGATCAACCGCTTCGACGACCTGCAGCGCGAGCTCGGCATCTCCCGCAAGGTGCTCTCCGAGCGCCTCAGGCACCTCGTCGACGCGGGGCTGCTCGAGCGCCGCCGCTACTCGGAGCGGCCGCCGCGCCACGAGTACGCCCTCACCCGGATGGGGTCGGAGTTCATGGACGTGCTGATGGCGATGGTCGCCTGGGGCGACCGCTGGACCGCCGGCGACGCCGGGCCGCCGGCCCTCTACCGACACCGCGCGTGCGGCCGGATCACGCACGTCGAGCCGCGCTGCGCAGCCTGCGGCGAGGTCCTGCGCTCGGGCGACGTCAACGTCGAGCCGGGACCGGGGCTAGCTGCCCCGAGCTAGTGTCATGATTCATTGATTCGCGTGCAGTAGCGCGCGATCGACTCGAGGATCTGGTCGGCGGTCTTGGTCCAGATGTAGGGGCGGGGATTGTCGTTCCAGGTCTCGATCCAGGCGCGGATGTCGGCGTTGAGGGCGCGCACCGAGCGGTGGGTGCCCCGGCGCAGGCTCTTGGTGGTCAGCTCGGCGAACCAGCGCTCGACCAGGTTCAGCCAGGAGGCGCTGGTCGGCGTGAAGTGAAGGACAAAGCGCGGGTGGGCCACCAACCAGCGCTTGATCGCCGGGGTCTTGTGGGTGGAGGAGTTGTCGATCACCAGGTGGACGTCCAGGTGCTCGGGGACGGCCGCGTCGATCCTGGCCAGGAAGCGCTTGAACTCGATCGCCCGGTGGCGGGCGTGCAGGGAGCCGATCACCTTGCCGCTGGCCAGGTCCAGGGCCGCATAGAGGCTGGAGGTCCCCGAGCGGCGGTAGTCGTGGGTGGCTCGCTCGGGGGTGCCCGGGAGCATCGGCAGGATCGGGGCCGACCGATCGAGCGCCTGGATCTGGGACTTCTCATCGACGCAGAGCACCACCGCCCGCTCGGGCGGGTCCAGATAGAGCCCCACCACGTCGCGCACCTTGGCCACGAACTGCGGGTCCTTGGAGAGCTTCCAGACCTCGCGCCGGTGCGGCTGCAGGCCGAAGGCGGCCCAGATGCGCAGGACCGCCGACTGGCTCATGCCCAGCTCGGCCGCCAGCGAGCGCGTTGACCAGTGGGTGGCGTTGGCGGGCGTGCGCTCCAGGGTGGCCGTGATCACCTCCTCCACCTGGGCGTCGGTGACCGTGCGCGGCCGGCCCGGACGGGGCTCGTTGACCAGGCCGTCGAGGCGCTCCCTGGCAAAGCGCCCCCGCCACTTGGCGGCCATGCCGCGGGTGATCCCCAGGCGCTCGGCGATCTCGGTGTTCTTCAGCCCCTCGGCCGCCCCCAGGACCACCCGCGATCTCATCGCCAGGGCTTGGGCGCTCTTTCGGCGCCGGGCCCAGGCCTCCAGCTGCGCGCGCTCCTCCTCGCTCAGCACCACGGATACCGCTCTCGGATCGGGCATGAGAGCAGTCTACCGATTACTGCACGCGAACTATTGCATCAGGACACTAGGGCCGCGGCGGCAGCCCCGAGCCCCGAGCCCTCGGCCACCGCCTCGGCCTCCGCGACCCGGCGCAACGCCGCCCCGACGATGCCCTGGTTGATGCGGAGCTGGCGCACCGTGAGGGCGACGCGTGCCGCCGGCGGCCCGCCCGGCGCGTCAGGATGGGCCCCTCATCGAGAGGAGACGGCCATGGACCTCGACCTGGCGCGCGACTTCATCCGGGACAACCACCGTGGCGTGCTCGCAACCCGCCACCCCGGCGGCGGCATCCGGCAGTCGCCGATCGTCGCGGCGCTGGACGACGCCGGCCGCATCGTCGTCAGCTCGCGCGAGACGGCCTTCAAGGTGCGCTACCTGCGCGCCGATCCGTGGGCCCAGGCCTGCGTCGTCACGGACCGCTTCTTCGGGCCGTGGGTCTGGGTGGAGGGGACGGCCGAGATCGCCTCGCTCCCCGAGGCGATGGAGCCGCTGGTCAACTACCGCCGGCGCTTCGCGGACGCCGGCGGCATCGACTGGGACGACTACCGCGCCCGGATGGAGCGCGAGCGGCGCGTCCTCATCCGCATCCAGCCCGAGCGGGCCGGACCGGACAGGCAGGGCTGAGGCGGCTCAGACGAAGCGCTTCACGAAGGCCAGGGCCGTCTCTGCGACCTCGCGCCAGCCGCCGTCGATCGTCAGCGAGTGGCCGCGGCCCGGGATCTCGAGGTACTCGGTGACGCCCTGGATCGAGGGCGACCGAGGCCGCCTCCAGGCCGCGGCCGGCGATGATCTGGGTCAGCAGGCCGCCGAACGAGTGTCCGATAGGCGCCGGCGGGCGCGGGCGGATCGTCGGGCACGGCCACTCCTCCATCCAGGGGTGGTGGATCGTTATGAGGCGGCGACCTGCTCGGCCCTCACCCGGGGGTCGGCCGGCTGCTCGCGGTCCGCGGGGGACGGCGTGCCGCGCAGGCCGATGAAGGCGGTCAGCGCCGCGAGGAAGGTCAGGGCCGCCCCCACCCACATCGCCCCCTGCACGCCGGTGACGAACGCCTCGAACGCGTTCTGCTGGGCGGCCGGACCGGCGATGCGGCCGACGATCTGCCCCTGCGCGCCGATCACCAGCTCCTCCAGACCCGGGGCCTGGCCGCGGACCGCGGCCGGCAGGCTCGCGACGTCGGACTCCCACTGGCGAGTCGCGAGGGTGGCACCGACCGCCCCGAGCACCGCGAGGCCGACCGCCGCTCCCACCTGCCGCGCGGAGTTGATCACCCCGGAGGCGACGCCCGCCTTGCGCGGGTCAACCGACGCCATCGCCGTGGCCGAGGTCGTCGGCATCGTCAGCGCGAGACCGGCGCCCATGAGCACGTAGAACGGCCAGATGCTGTTGTAGCTCGAGTCCACCTGGAGCTGGCTGAGGCCGACCAGCCCGCCGCTGACCATGAGCATGCCGGTCGTCATGAGCTGGCGCGGGCTGAAGCGCGACTGGAGCTTCCCGGCCATAGGGCCGATCAGCATCACCATCGCCGTCAGCGGCAGCGCCGCCAGGCCGGACTTCTCCGGCGACCACCCCTTCACGTTCTGGAAGTAGAGCGTGATGAAGTAGACGACCCCGAACAGCGCCAGGCCGACGAACGCCACCAGCACGACGGGCGCGCTGAAGCTGGCGCGCTTGAAGAACTCCAGGGGCACCATGGGGTTCGCGCTGCGGGCCTCCCAGGCGACGAACGCCGCGAGGGTGACGGCGGCGGCGGTGAGGAAGCCGATGGTGTACGCCGAGGCCCAGCTGTGGTCGTTGGTCTCGATGAGCCCCCAGACCAGCAGGAAGAGCCCGCCCGTGATGAGGGCGACGCCGGGCAGGTCGAGGGTGAGGCTGGTGGGGTCGCGCGACTCGGCGACGGCCCAGATCGTGACGAGCGCTCCGACGATCCCCACCGGCACGTTGATCCAGAAGATGGCCGACCAGTCGACGTGCTGCACCAGCACCCCGCCGAGCACCGGCCCGATCGCCAGGGCGACCGCCGAGATGCCGGCCCAGATGCCGATGGCGGTACCCAGCTCGCGGCGGGGGAAGGCGGCGACGATGATCGACAGGGTGAGCGGGTTCATGAGGGCGCCTCCCACGCCCTGCCCGGCGCGGAATGCCACCAGCCACTCGATGCTCGGGGCCAGGGCACAGGCGACCGACATCGCGGTGAAGATGCCGAGGCCCGCCAGGAACAGGCGCTTGCGGCCGAAGCGGTCGCCCAGCTTGCCCCCGAGCATGATGAGGACGGCGAAGGAGAGGACGTACGCGTTGATCGTCCACTCGAGCGTCGAGGGCGACGCGTCGAGCTCGCGCTGGATCGAGGGCAGCGCGACGTTGACGATCGTGTTGTCGAGCATGATCAGGAACAGGCCGAAGCACATCGCCGCGAGGGTGAGCCACTTGTGGCCCTGGTTGCGCGAGGTCATGGGGCCAGCACCCGGCTCAGAGTCGCCGCGACGGGGCCGAGGCGCTCCAGCTCGCGGTCGCCCCCGAGCGCGCAAGTGAACGCGCCGAGGAAGCTGAGCCCGCCGAACAGCGCCACGACGTGCTCGGGGTCAACGTCGCGGCGCAGGCGCCCGGTCTCCTGGCTGCGCCGCACCGCCGTGCCGACGACCTCGACGAACCCGGCCCGGATGCCGTCGAGCGTCTCGCGGATCGCCGGGTCGTCAACCATGGTCACCGCCAGCGAGCGGAGCTTGAGGGAGTCCGGGACGTCGGGCTCGCGGACCCGCTCCCCGAGCGCGCGGGCGATCCCGCCGAAGGGGTCATCGGGATCGGCCTCCGCGGCCGCCTCGAGCCGGCCGCGCATGCGATCGGCCTGCTCCACCAGGACGGCCGAGAAGAGCTCGAGCTTGCCGCCGAAGTGCTGGTAGAGCACCGCCTCCGAGCAGTCGGCCTCGCGGGCGATGTCGCCCACGCTCGTGCCGTGGTAGCCCCGCTCGGCGAAGAGGCCGCGCCCCACCTGGAGGAGCAGCGTCCTGCGACCCTCGCGGGTCATGCGGCTACGGGGCGGTGCGACGGGCTCGGTCTCCGGGGTCATGCACCGAAGGTAGCAAGTGAACGTTCACTCATCAAAGGGTGGCGGGTCGACACCAAGGGTGCGTGGACCCCGGCCCGATGAGGAGGGGACGATCGCCCGGCAGCCACCTCGAGACCGCGCCGGAGCAGAGATGTCGACCACGAGCTCACCCCGCAGGACCCAGGAGTCGGCGATCGCCGTCCTGTTCGAGGCGGTGCGGAGCTTGGTCCGGACGCACGTGGCGCGCCGCGACGACGGGCCGCCCGCGATGGTCCGCAACGCCACGGCATCGCGTCTCGTGCTCCTCCCGCCGAAGGAGCCCGGCCCCTCCCAGCCGGCCGATCCCCTCGAGCTTGCCCCCTTCGAGTGCCAGGCTCTCCCGCAGGGGATGTGGACGATGTGGCAGCCCTCCCTCCAGCGGCTCTGCGGCCGCCGGAAGATCGAGATACTGCGGCCGACCCGGGCGACGGTGCTCGACCGCCTACCGGGCCTCTGCACCGCGGTCCTGGTCGTCGCCACGATGGGCCTGCTGATCACCGGAGCGTCCCTGGGGACCCGGACGGCGTGGCTGGCGATCGGCGCAGCGCTCGGGCTCATGCTGCTCGTGTGGGCCGCCGTGAGGACGCGCCACCGCGTCCACCTGTCGTTCCTGGCCGCGCTCGGCGCGGCGCTGCTCATCAGCGCCGCGATGCCGGCGCTGGCCCTCTACTACGCGGCCGGAGTCGACCAGCTCATCGCGGCCCTGCGCGACGGCGCGCCGGGCCCGGACACCCTGGTGATCGTGGGGCGGATCGCGCAGTGGGGCTTCATCTGGATCGCCGCCTTCCTGCCGGCCGGGCTCTACTTCCTCTTCGACCGCGTCAAGCTCGCGACGCTGAGGGAGACCTTCGAGCGCGACATCCTCCGCTTCGACCCGACCGTCGAGACCGTGCCGGACGTGCGGGCGCGCTACGGCGCGGCGATGAGCGAGGCCTTCACGTCGGACATCGCCCTCGGCCGCGAGGAGCGCGCGTACGAGGCCGACCCCGACGCCGGCGAGGCCACGGCGGAGCCGCGCCGCAGTCCGCGCACGCCGCACCGGCAGGGCCGGGTCTTCTACCGCCAGATTCCCGTGCTGCTCGCGACGGTCGTGATCTCGCTCGGCTGGACCCTCGCGCTGCTGAACCCCGACGGCCCGGTCGTCGAGCGCGGCGGGGGCGACGAGTACATGCTCGGCCTTCTGCAGCCGCACGCGTCACCGATCGTGTTCGCCTTCATCGGCGCATACACGTTCACGCTGCTGGCGCTGTTCCGCTCGTACGTGCGGAGCGACCTGCGGCCCAAGTCGTACACCCACGCCGCCGTGCGCATCGTCGTCGCGATGATCTTCGCCTGGGTCCTGGCCGTGCTCTTCCTCGAGCCCACGACGGACCTGGCGATGGCCGGCAACGGAGGGCTCCTCGCGGTGTCCTTCATCGTCGGCTTCGTCCCCGAGACGCTTCTCGTGCGCCTGCAGGAGGTGGCGCGCGCCTTCGCGAGGGGACAGAGGCCCCTCAGCTGGCTCTACGAGCGCCACCCGCTCACCCGTCTCGTCGGCATCGACATCTACGACCGTGCGCGGCTGCTCGAGGAGGGCGTCGGGAACATCGAGGGTCTCGCCCACCACGACCTGCCCGAGCTGATGCTCCACACGCGGATCCCGGTCGGGAGGATCGTCCACTGGGCCGACCAGGCGATCCTGTACCTGCACGTCGTCAGCTCCGACGAGAAGGTCGGCGACGGCCAGACGGGCCCTCCGTCGCCGGGCGATCGCGAGGAGGGAGAGACCCGGCTGCGCCGGCTGCGCGGCTACGGGATCAGCACGGCAACCGCCCTGATCTGCGCGCATGACAAGCTCGAGGACCCGCGGGCACGGGAGCGGTTCCAGCACCTGCTGGACGACAAGGGCGACGACTTCAGGGGTCGGCCGCCGCGCCTCGAGGTGGTCATCGCCGCGATCCGCAGCGAGCAGTGGATCCCGTACCTCGAGGCGTGGCACAGCTGGTGCCACGCCAACCCGGACACGGTCGTGTGGTCGTGGGACGGGCGCCTGCGGACCCGCAGGCGACGGCAGGGGACGACGCGGCCCGACGCGGCCGCCGTGTAGGCCCTCTCGTCGCGACCCTCACGCGCTTGACGGGCGACCCGGTCGCCGCGTAACCTCAATCAAACGTTCGTTCGAGAGATTCCCCCTCCCCCCGTCATCGAGGCGTCCCTGACGACCCGCCCCCGCGAGGCCGAGCTCCATCAGACCGCGACGCGGCTCTTCCGCGAGCGCGGCTTCCACGCGACCTCGATGCAGGACCTGGCCGAGGCGCTCGGCATGAACCGGGGCAGCCTCTACCACTACATCGAGTCCAAGGACGACCTCCTCTGGGCGATCGTGGACGGCGGCTTCCGGACGCTCGAGGAGCGGGTGCTGCCGCTGCTCGACTCGGGCGCGCCCGGCACCGAGCGCCTGGCGGCCGCCATCGCGGCCCACCTGGCGGTCGCCGCCGAGCGGCGCGACGAGCTCACGCTGCTCCAGATGGAGCGCCGGGCGCTGTCGCCGGAGCGCCTGGCCGAGATCATCCGCCGCCGCGACGCCTACGAGGCCGGCTTCCGCCGCGCGATCAGCGACGGGGCGGCGGCCGGCGAACTGCGGCCGGTCGACGAGCGGATGGCCTCGATCGCCGTGCTGTCGCTGTGCAACTGGTTCACCCAGTGGTACCGGCCCGACGGGCCCATGACCCCGGAGGAGATCGCCGACGTGTTCACCAGCCTCTACCTGGACGGGCTGCGGGTGCGGGAGGGCGCCGGGTGATCGCGCGCCTGGGCTCCGCAACGGTGCTCGGCGCCGGCACGATGGGCGCCCAGATCGCCTGCCTGCTGGCGGGCGCGGGCGCGTCGGTGCGCCTGCTCGACCTCGACGCCGACACCGCGCGCGCCGGCCTCGAGCGGGCGCTGAAGCTGCGCCCCTCCCCGGTCTACCGGGCCGCCGACGCGGAGCGCATCGCGACCGGCGGCTTCGACGGGCTGGCCGAGGCCGCGCGCGGCTCGGGGTGGGTGATCGAGGCCATCCTCGAGCGCCTGGAGCCCAAGCGCGACCTGCTCGACCGGCTCGAGGAGGCGCTCGCCGACCGCCCCGTCGGCGACTGGCCGCTCGTCTCCACCAACACCAGCGGCATCCCGATCGCCTCGCTGGCCGAGGGACGCTCCGACGCCTTCCGCACCTCCTTCATGGGCACCCACTTCTTCAACCCGCCCCGCTACGCGCGCCTGCTGGAGCTGATCCCCCTGGGCTCGACCGACCCCGGGCGGGTCGCCTGGATCGAGGACTACGGCTCGCGCATGCTCGGCAAGGGGACGGTGATCGCCAAGGACCGGCCGGCCTTCATCGCGAACCGGCTCGGCGTCCACGGCCTGATGACCGCGCTGGGGCTCGCGCAGGAGCTCGGCCTCGGGGTCGACGAGGTCGACGAGCTCACGGGGCCGCTGATCGGCCGGCCGCGCAGCGCCACCTTCCGCACGCTCGACCTGGTCGGCCTGGACGTGGCCGCCGACGTGTCCGACCACAACCACGCGGCGCTTCCCGACGACCCCCAGCGCGACGGGTTCGTCGTGCCGCCGGTCATGCGCGAGCTGATCGAGGCCGGCGCGCTGGGCGAGAAGACCGGCGCCGGCTTCTTCCGCCGCGAGGGGGGCGAGATCCTGGCCTACGACCTCGAGACGGGCGAGTACCGGCCGCGACGGAAGGTCCAGTCGGCGGCGGTCGAGCTGGCCCGGGGCGAGCCCGACCTGCGCGCCCGCCTGGCGCTGCTCGTCGCCGCCGAGGACACCGCCGGCGAGTTCCTGCGCCGCCTGATCGGCTCGGGGCTCGACTACGCGGCGCGGGTCGGCCCGGAGGTCGCCGACTCGGCGGCGGCGGTCGACCGCGCCATGCGCTGGGGCTTCACCTGGGAGCTCGGGCCCTACGAGACGGCCGAGGCGCTGCGCGCGGCCGGCCGCGATGTCCCGGAGATCCCGTTCCCGGACGCCGGCGCCCCCGAGCCGCCTCGCCCTGGCTCGGTGGACGTTGCGGCCCTGAGGGCGTCGCACGACGGCGGCCTGCCTCGCAACGCCGCCGGCTCGCTGGTCGAGCTGCCCGACGGCATCCTCGCGCTGGAGCTCCACGCCAAGCTGAACCTCATCGGCCAGGACACCATCTCCATGATCGACCGCGCCGTGGCCCTCGCGGCGGAGCGTTACGACGGCCTGGTGATCGGCACCTCGGCCGGCGACCTGTCGGCGGGCGCCAACCTCGCCCTGCTGCTGATGGAGGCCGAGGAGGGCGAGTGGGACGAGCTCGGCCGCATCGTCCGGCGCTTCCAGACCGCGATGCGGGCGATCCGCTACTCGGTCGTCCCCGTCGTGGTCGCGCCCCGCGGCCGGGTGCTCGGGGGCGGCGCGGAGATGTGCCTGGCCGCCGCGCGGCGCCAGCCGCTGGCCGAGACCTACATCGGCCTCGTCGAGACCGGGGTCGGCCTGATCCCGGCCGGCGCCGGCACGGCCGCGCTCGCCCGCATGGCGGCCGAGCGGGCCGCCGACCTTCCCAACGACCACTTCTCGTTCTTCCGGACCGCCCTCGAGAACACGGCGCTGGCGAAGGTATCCACGTCGGCGGCCGAGGCCTTCGACCTCGGGCTGCTGCAGCCGGGCGACCTGGTCACCGCCGACCCCGACCGCCAGTGGGCCGACGCGGCCCGCCAGGCGCGCGCGCTGGCCGAGGCCGGCTACCGGCCCCCGGCCGAGCGGCCGATCCCCGTGCTGGGGCGCCGGGGGGTTGCAGCGGCCGACTCGCTGACCTACAACCAGCTCGCCGGCCATCGGCTGAGCGAGCACGACCGGACCGTGGTGATGGAGCTCGCCCGCGTCATGGCGGGCGGCGATGTCGCGGAGGGGACCGCGCTGGCCGAGGGCTACCTGCTCGACCTGGAGCGCGAGGCCTTCCTGCGCCTGCTGGGGATGCCCCTCACGCGCGACCGGATCCGCCACACCCTCACGACCGGCAAGCCCCTGAGGAACTAGGGAGACCCGATGCGAGACGCCGTGATCGTCAGCGCCGTGCGGACCGCCGTCGGGCGGGCCCCCCGCGGGCAGCTCTCGGAGACGCCCCCCGACACGCTCGGGATGGCGGCGGTGCGCGAGGCGCTCGCCCGCGCGCCGGGCCTCGAGCCGGCCGAGGTCGAGGATGTGGTCCTCGGCTGCGCGATGCCCGAGGGCGGCCAGGGCCTGAACGTCGCCCGCCAGGTGGCGCTCGGCGCGGGCCTGCCGGTGTCGGCCGCCGCGATGACCGTCAACCGCTTCTGCGCCTCGGGCCTCCAGTCGCTCGCGCTCGCGCACCAGTCGGTCGTCACCGGCGTCAGCGACGTCGTCGTGGCGGGGGGCCTCGAGTCGATGAGCGCCGTGCCGATGGTGGGGTGGCACTACGCGCCCAACCCGGGGCTGGCGGAGCGCTGGCCGGAGGTCTACCTCGGCATGGGCCTCACGGGCGAGGAGGTCGCCCGCCGCGAGGGCGTCGATCGAGAGGCCCAGGACGCCTGGGGGCTGCGCAGCCACCAGCGGGCCGCCACCGCCCAGGACGCCGGCTGGTTCCGTGACGAGATCGTCCCCGTCGAGGTCGAGCGCACCGTGGTCGAGGACGGGCGGCCCCACCTGGAGATCGTGCGCTTCGAGGCCGACGAGGGGATCCGCCGCGACACCGACGAGTCGCGCATGGCCGGTCTGCGGCCGGCCTTCGACCCCACCGGCACCATCACGGCCGGGAACAGCTCCCAGATGAGCGACGGGGCCGCGGCCATGGTGGTGATGGAGGCCGAGCGCGCCGCCCGGCTGGGCCTCGAGCCGCTGGGGCGGCTGGTGTCGTTCGCGACCGCGGGCGTGGCGCCCGAGGTCATGGGCCTCGGCCCGGTGGAGGCCGTCCCGCGCGCTCTCGCCAAGGCGGGCCTGAGCCTCGACGACATCGGCGTGATCGAGCTGAACGAGGCCTTCGCGGCCCAGGTCGTCGCCGTCGTCCGCCGGCTCGGCCTCGACGAGGGGCGCACCAACGTGAACGGCGGCGCCATCGCGCTGGGGCACCCGCTCGGCGCCACCGGCGCGAAGCTCACGGTGCAACTGCTGTCGGAGCTGGCCCGGCGCGAGGAGCGCTACGGCCTCGTGACGATGTGCGTCGGAGGCGGCCAGGGCGCCGCCGGCGTCATCGAGTGGCTCGGCGGGCGCCAGCCCGCCGCGGCGCAGGAGCAGATCGAGGAGATGGAGGAGGCGGCATGACGACCACCGCGACGACCCCGGCCGGCGGCGCCTTCCTCGTGGCGCCGACCGCGCCCGAGGCGGTCTTCACCCCCGAGCGCCTGGGCGAGGAGCACCGCGCCATCGGCGAGGCCGTGCGACAGTTCGTCGCCACGCAGGTCGCCCCGCGGGCCGAGGCGGTCGAGGGCCAGGACTACGGGACCCACCGCGAGCTGCTCGCGACCCTCGGCGCCGACGGCTACGTGGGCGTCGAGGTGCCGGAGGCCCACGGCGGCGCCGGCCTCGACACGGTCACGTCGGTGATCGTCAGCGAGTCGCTGTCGGCCTCCGACTCGTTCGCCGTGACCTACCTCGCCCACGCCGGCATCGGCACCCTGCCCCTGGTCTTCTTCGGCACCGAGGAGCAACGGGCCCGCTATCTCCCGGGCCTGGCGGCGGGCACGACGGTCGGCGCCTACGCGCTCACGGAGCCCGGCTCCGGGTCCGACGCCCGCGCCATGCGGACGACGGCCACGAAGCTGCCGGACGGCGGCTACCGCCTGGACGGCGCCAAGCAGTTCATCACCAACGCGGGCTTCGCCGACCTGTTCACGCTCTACGCCAAGCTGGAGGACGGCGGCATCGCGGCCTTCCTGGTCGAGCGCGAGACGGCGGGCCTCACCGTCGGCGCCGAGGAGCACAAGATGGGCATCAAGGGCAGCTCCACCTGCCCGGTGGTGCTGGACGGCGTCGTCGTGCCCGCCGACGCCCTGCTCGGCGAGCCCGGCCAGGGTCACAAGATCGCCTTCAACATCCTCAACGTCGGCCGCTTCAAGCTGGCGGCCGCGGCCCTCGGGGGGATGAAGCGCTCCCTCGACCAGGCGCTCGCCTACGCGTGCCAGCGCGAGGCCTTCGGGCGGCCGATCGTCCGCTTCCCGCTGGTCGCCGCGAAGCTCGCCGGGATGGCGGCGCGCACCTACGCCGTCGAGTCGGTCACCTACCGGATCGCCGGGATGCTCGACGCGCGCCTCGAGGCCGCCGGCGATGGGGCCGGCAGCGAGGCCTTCCGCGCCGCGCTGGAGGAGTACGCGGTCGAGTGCTCGATCGCCAAGGTGCTCGGCAGCGAGGAGCTCGACTGGACCGTGGATCAGCTCGTGCAGGTGCACGGGGGCTACGGCTACACGGCCGAGTTCCCCGCCGAGCGGGCCTACCGCGACTCGCGCATCAACCGCATCTGGGAGGGCACCAACGAGATCAACCGGCTCCTGGTGCCGGGGACGCTCGTCAAGCGCGCGATGCAGGGCCGCCTCGACCTCCTCGGGCCGGCGAAGAAGGCCGCCGAGGCCCTGTTGGGCGGGGGCGCCGACGACGCGCCGGCCGAGGGGCCCCTGGCCGCCGAGGGGGCGCTGGTCGCGGGGGCGCGGACCGTCGCGCTGCTCTGCGCCGGCTCGGCCTTCCAGCGCTTCGGCACGGGGCTCGACGAGCAGCAGGAGGTGCTCGCCGACCTGGCCGACCTCAGCATCGACCTCTTCGCCGCCGAGAGCGCGCTGCTGCGCGCCCAGGCCGCGGCGGGCCGCGACGACGCGCCGGTCCACGCCGACCTGGCGCGGGCCGTGGTCCACGAGCGGGCCGCCGCGATCGAGGCCCGGGCGCGCGCGCTCGCCGGCTCGCTCGGCGAGGGCGACGAGGCGCGGATGCTGCAATCGGGCGTCCGCCGGATGATGCGCGCCGACCCGGTCAACCGGGTCGCGCTGACGCGGCGGGTCGCCGAGCGGGTCGTGAGCGCCGGTGGCTATCCCTTCTAGCCAGGCGCGTCCCTGGCTGGCGCGCTACGACGCGGGCGTCCCGCGCGAGATCGAGGTCCCGGCCGGGACGCTCGACGGCCTCGCGCGCCAGGCGGCCGAGCGCAACCCGGACGGGGTCGCGCTCGACTTCCTCGGCGCGCGCACCACCTTCGCCGAGCTCGACGACGAGATCGACCGCTTCGCGCGCGCCCTGACCGGGCTCGGCCTGCGCGGAGGCCAGCGCGTCAGCCTGCACCTGCCGACCTGCCCGGCGTTCGTCATCGCGCTGCTCGGCACCCAGCGGGCCGGCGGGATCGCCGTGCCGATGAACCCGCTCTACACGGCGCGCGAGCTGGCCGGGCTGATCGCGCAGACGACCCCGGCGCTCTCGGTGGCCCTCGACCTGGTGCACCCGCGCGTCGCGGCCGCCCGCGCGGAGGCCGGGGGCGAGGCTGCCGGCGCGCCGATCGTGTGCGTGGGCATCCACCAGATGCTCCCGGCCCCGATCCGGTGGCTCTACCCCCTGAAGGCGCGCCGGGAGGGGCGCTGGAAGCCGCTGGACGACAGCCCCCAGACCCCGGCCCTGCCGGCCCTGCTGGCCCGCACGCCCCCGGGCCCGGTCCCCTCCGCCGCCCGCGCCGAGGACCCCGCGATCCTCCAGCCGACCGGCGGCACCACCGGCCTGCCCAAGCTCGCCACCCTCAGCCACCGCAACCTGCTGGCCAACACGGCCCAGATCGCCGCGTGGCTGGCCGTCGAGCCGCGGCCGGGCGACGCGATGCTCTGCGCCCTGCCCTACTTCCACATCTACGGCCTCACGGTCGCCATGAGCTTCTCGCTGATGGGCGGGATGACCCAGCTGCTGCTGCCGCGCTTCGAGCCCGAGCAGGCGCTGAAGACCGCCGCGCGCCGCCGCCCGCGCTTCTTCCCCGGCGCGCCGATCATGTACGCGGCCGTGGCCGACCACCCGCGCGCCCGCCGCTACGACCTCACGTCCATCGAGTGCTGCATCAGCGGGTCGGCGCCGCTGACGCCGGACCTGCAGCGGCGCTTCGAGGCCGTCACGGGCGCGCGCATGGTCGAGGGCTACGGGCTCAGCGAGGCGAGCCCGGTCACCCACTGCAACCCGCTCGACGGCGAGCGGCGCTCGGGGTCGATCGGCCTGCCCTTCCCCTCCACCGACGCCCGCATCCTCGACCTCGAGACCCGGTCGCGCGAGGTCGAGCCCGGCGAGCCGGGCGAGCTGCACGTGCGCGGGCCCCAGGTGATGGACGGCTACTGGGGCCGGCCCGAGGAGACGGCGGCCGCGCTGCGCGACGGCTGGCTCGCGACCGGTGACGTGGCGACGGTCAACGAGGACGGCTACTTCCGGATCGTCAACCGCCTCAAGGACCTGATCATCGTGGGCGGCCTCAACGTCTATCCGCGCGAGGTCGAGGAGGTGCTCACCGAGCACCCGGCCGTCGCCCAGGCGGCCGTCGTGGCGATGGCCGACGACCGCCACGGCGAGGTCCCGCGGGCCGTCTGCACACTCCGTCCGGGGGCGACCGCGACCCCCGACGAGCTGATCGCCCACTGCGCGGCCAACCTGGCCCGCTACAAGGTGCCCTGGCGGGTCGAGCTGCGCGACGAGCTACCGGTCACGATCATCGGCAAGGTCCTCCGGCGGGAGGTGTAATAGCGGTTGGCCGCCTCTTAGCGGGCGGCCAAGCGCGCCTCCGGGCCCTGGCCGGGCCCTCCGGCAGACCGGCGCACCGGCTTCGCCGGGGCGGGCGCCGGAAAGGGCAACAGCAACTACGTCCGCGAGGTCGGTGGGCTGAAGGCCGTGCGGCCGTCCCGAGCAGCGGACTCGGCGCGGCCCTCGCGGACCAGGCGCTCCAGGTGGGCGAGGGCCTCGGCGACGGCGAAGCTGCGCTGGCCGGCGTCGAGGTCGGCCGGCCAGATGGCCAGCGAGACCTCGTACGCGGTGCGCGGCTCCGGCCCGAGCGCGGCGGCGGCCGCGTCGAGGCGGTCGCGGTGGTGGGCGGCGGTCGCGCGCGCCCGCGCGGGGGGATCGGCGACCGGCTCCCCGTGCCCCGGCAGCACCACCCGCGGCGCCAGCGCCTCGATGCGCCCGAGCGTGTCGAGGTAGAGGCCGAGCGGGTCGGGCTCGCAGCCCGGCCAGACGCCGATCGTGGGGGTGATGTCCGGCAGCAGGACGTCGCCGCCCACCAGGACCCCGTCCCGGAGGAGCCCGATGTGGCCGTCGGCGTGCCCCGGAAGCAGCAGCACCTCCCACCCGTCAACCCGGTCGCCGGGCTCCAGCGGCTCGGTCGGCGCGGTGCGGACGAGCACGGCCAGCGCGCGCCAGGAACGCTCCGCACCCTCCGCGTCGCGCTCGGGCAGCCCGTGGGCCAGGAGGTGCTCGCGCAGGAGCCCCGGCCAGCGGCCGTCGCCGTAGGCCGCGTCGCGCTGAGCCCGGTCGATCCGGCCCTCCAGCACGGGCCCGGCGCTGAGCGGGGCGACGTCGGCCGCGGCCCCGACGTGGTCAACGTGCATGTGGGTGATCACCACGCGCTCGAGCGGCGCGTCGAGGCCACCGACCACCTCGCGCCAGGCCGCGCCGGCGCCGGGGACGCCCAGCCCCGTGTCCACCAGCGTCCAGCCCCGGTCCCCGCGCAGCAGGTAGCAGTGGACGTGGCCCACCCCGGCCGCCTCGAGGGTGACGCGGCGGATGCCGGGCAGCACGTCGGCGACGGCCGTCACCATGGCGGCACGCTATCAAACGAACGTTCGGTTGACATCGCTCGCGCGCTTTGCCACCCTCGTGAGGTGAGGCGGCGGAGCTACATCCTCATCGGCGTCGGCGTGCTGATCGTGGCGCTCGTCGTGGGTGGCTTCCTCTTCTGGCGCACGCTCGACGACACCGAGCCGGTCACCGCGTCGGACGCCCTCACCGAGTACCGCGAGAACCCGACCCCCGGCCAGGCCGCGCGCGGTCTGCCGGCGCCCGGCGTCTACGAGTACAGCGTCGCCGGCTCCGAGCAGCTCAGCCGAGGCCCGGTGGACATCGACCGCGCCCTGCCCCCCGTCGCGCCGATGCTGGTGCGCCACGGGGACGGCGGCTACGAGACCGACGTGCGCTACTCCGACGGCCACACCGAGCTGTCGCGCTACGACCTGCGGCCCCAGGGCGCGTTCGTCACCTTCGCGCGCACCGTCGTGAAGACGCCCGTCTCCACCACGACCCGCGACCGCGAGTGGACGCCGCCGCTGCTGCGGCTGCCCATCGCGCCCGAGGTCGGGCAGACCTGGGGTGGTCCGTTCACGGCCGGCGACCTCGAGCTCCAGATCGAGAACGAGGTCCTGCGCCGCGAGGCGGTCAACGTCGGCGGCCGGCGGGTGAACGCCTTCGTCATCGAGTCGCGCCAGGACATCACCGGCGAGTACACGGGCCAGCGCACGGAGACGTTCTGGTACGCGCCGGCCCAGGGCCTGGTGGTCAGGTACTCGATCGACTCCACCCTCGACGGGCCGACCGACTTCGACATCAGGGCGGAGCAGACCCTCCGCTCGCTGACCCCGCGGACCTGACGCCGGTCACCGTCAGGGGGGCGTCGAGCAGCGCGCGGTAGGCGCGCCGGTCGCGCCGGTAGTAGTCGAGGTCGTAGACCAGCAGGTTCACGGGGACCCAGAGGATCACCCACGAGGCGACCGAGAGCCCGGACGCGATCGGGTCCCAGTCGTCGTCGATCGCCTCCGCGAGGCCGTTCAGGACCACGACGGCCAGGAAGCCCCACAACAGGGAGCGGTAGCCGAAGCGGCGGCTGCCCTCGATCTCGTCGTCAACCAGGGCGATCTTGCGCCGGCAGTAGCGGACCATCGCCTCGCGGGCGCGCGCGTCGGCGTCGGGCGGCAGCTCCTGGCCCTCCGGCAGCTCGATCGTCACCGTCGCCGTGGCCTTCGGCTTCGCGAGGTAGAGCCGCGACAGCATCTGCTCGACCCCGGGCCGCTCGTCGTAGCCGGCGTGCTCGGCCCGGAACGGGTCGAGCTCGGGGGCCTGGAAGAGGTCCTCGATGCGCAGCAGCCGAACCCGGAGGTCAACGTGGCCCGGGCGCCGCCGCCACGGCCGCCGCAGTCGTTCCCACCGCGAGCTCAGGCCGGACCGCCCTCGCCGGCCGCCCGCAGCGCGACCCGCACCGGGACCTCGGCGCTGCGCGGCTCGGGCTCCGGACGCAGCTCGCCGAGGGCCTCCTCCAGCTCGTCGGCCGACACGTCCGCGCTCAGCATCCGGCTGTAGTCGGGCGGCTCGCCGCCGCCCGGGTACTGCGGCGGGGCGCCGTGCTCGCCGATCGAGACCACGTCGCCGACCGCCATGCCCGCGGCGGCGGCCAGGCCCTCGGCCCGCTCCAGCGCGTCGCGCACGGCCTCCCGCTCCAGCTCGTCGCGCGTGCGGCGCTCGAGCGCGGGGCTCACCTCGAAGAACGGCGACACCCGCTGGGCGTCGGGGTGCGAGCCGATGCTGGCGACGATCTCGGCGGCCCGGCCGGCGTCGTCCTCCACGCCGATCAGGCAGAGCCCGGTGTAGCCGGCGACCTCCCACCGCGTCTCCACCCGGCCCACCCGCTCCTCCTCGACGCTGCGCTGCTCCTGGCGGGTCGTGATGCGGCCGTCCGAGACGGCGACGCCCGGCAGCGAGGCGGCGACGTGGTCGAGCAGGCGCCGGCGCGCCTCCGCCGCCCGCGCCAGCGCCTCCGGCGCCGTCCGCAGCACGGGCGTCTGGACGCTCACCGACACGCGCACCCGGTCGGGGGTCACGAGGCGCTCGGCGCCTCCCATCACGAAGAGCGTGGGCATGGCCACGTCAGGACGCTACCCGGCGGGGCCGTCCCGCGCTCAGCCGCCGGCGGCGGCGGCCTCCTCGCGGTAGGCCTCGAGCCAGTGGGCGAGCTCGGCCGGGTGACCCAGGG
>CAWEYS010000027.1:0-29922 GCA_963813355.1 Miltoncostaeaceae bacterium
CCGCCCGGCGCGTCAGGATGGGCGCCTCATCGAGAGGAGACGGCCATGGACCTCGACCTGGCGCGCGACTTCATCCGGGACAACCACCGCGGCGTGCTCGCGACCCGCCATCCCGGCGGCCGCATCCGGCAGTCGCCGATCGTCGCGGCGCTGGACGACGCCGGCCGCATCGTCATCAGCTCGCGCGAGACGGCCTACAAGGTGCGCTACCTGCGCGCCGATCCGTGGGCCCAGGCCTGCATCGTCACGGACCGCTTCTTCGGGCCGTGGGTCTGGGTGGAGGGGACGGCCGAGATCGTCTCGCTCCCCGAGGCGATGGAGCCGCTGGTCGACTACCGCCGGCGCTTCGCGGACGCCGGCGGCATCGACTGGGACGACTACCGCGCCCGGATGGAGCGCGAGCGGCGCGTCCTCATCCGCATCCAGCCCGAGCGGGCCGGACCGGACAGGCAGGGCTGAGGCGGCTCAGACGAAGCGCTTCACGAAGGCCAGGGCCGTCTCTGCGACCTCGCGCCAGCCGCCGTCGATCGTGAGGAGTAGCCGCGGCCGGAGATCTCGACGTACTCGGTGACGCCTGGGTTGTCCTTGTACTGCTTGTAGCTGGCGGATGCGGGCGGATCGTCGGGCACGGCCACTCCTCCATCTAGGGGTGGTGGATCGCTATCAGGCGGCGACCTGCTCGGCCCTCACCCGGGGGTCGGCCGGCTCCTCGCGGTCCGCGGGGGACGGCGTGCCGCGCAGGCCGATGAAGGCGGTCAGCGCCGCGAGCAAGGTCAGGGCGGCCCCCACCCACATCGCCCCCTGCACGCCGGTGACGAACGCCTCGAACGCGTTCTGCTCGGCGGCCGGACCCGCGATGCGGCCGACGATCTGCCCCTGCGCGCCGATCACCAGCTCCTCCAGACCCGGGGCCGGCCGCGGACCGCCGCCGGCAGGCTCGCGACGTCGGACTCCCACTGGCGAGTCGCGAGGGTCGCACCGACCGCGCCGAGCACCGCGAGGCCGACCGCCGCTCCCACCTGCCGCGAGGAGTTGATCACCCCGGAGGCGACGCCCGCCTTGCGCGGGTTGACGGACGCCATCGCCGTGGCCGAGGTCGTCGGCATCGTCAGCGCGAGGCCGGCGCCCATGAGCACGTAGAAGGGCCAGATGCTGTTGTAGCTCGAGTCCACCTGGAGCTGGCTGAGGCCGACCAGCCCGCCGCTGACCATGAGCATGCCGGTCGTCATGAGCTGGCGCGGGCTGAAGCGCGACTGGAGCTTCCCGGCCATAGGGCCGATCAGCATCACCATCGCCGTCAGCGGCAGCGCCGCCAGGCCGGACTTCTCCGGCGACCACCCCTTCACGTTCTGGAAGTAGAGCGTGATGAAGTAGACGACCCCGAACAGCGCCAGGCCGACGAACGCCACCAGCACGACGGGCGCGCTGAAGCTGGCGCGCTTGAAGAACTCCAGGGGCACCATGGGGTTCGCGCTGCGGGCCTCCCAGGCGACGAACGCCGCGAGGGTGACGGCGGCGGCGGTGAGGAAGCCGATGGTGTACGCCGAGGCCCAGCTGTGGTCGTTGGTCTCGATGAGCCCCCAGACCAGCAGGAAGAGCCCGCCCGTGATGAGGGCGACGCCGGGCAGGTCGAGGGTGAGGCTGGTCGGGTCGCGCGACTCGGCGACGGCCCAGATCGTGACGAGCGCTCCGACGATCCCCACCGGCACGTTGATCCAGAAGATGGCCGACCAGTCGACGTGCTGCACCAGCACCCCGCCGAGCACCGGCCCGATCGCCAGGGCGACCGCCGAGATGCCGGCCCAGATGCCGATGGCGGTACCCAGCTCGCGGCGGGGGAAGGCGGCGACGATGATCGACAGGGTGAGCGGGTTCATGAGGGCGCCTCCCACGCCCTGCCCGGCGCGGAATGCCACCAGCCACTCGATGCTCGGCGCCAGGGCACAGGCGACCGACATCGCGGTGAAGATGCCGAGGCCCGCCAGGAACAGGCGCTTGCGGCCGAACCGGTCGCCCAGCTTGCCGCCGAGCATGATGAGCACGGCGAAGGAGAGGACGTACGCGTTGATCGTCCACTCGAGCGTCGAGGGCGACGCGTCGAGCTCGCGCTGGATCGAGGGCAGCGCGACGTTGACGATCGTGTTGTCGAGCATGATCAGGAACAGCCCGAAGCACATCGCCGCGAGGGTGAGCCACTTGTGGCCCTGGTTGCGCGAGGTCATGGGGCCAGCACCCGGCTCAGAGTCGCCGCGACGGGGCCGAGGCGCTCCAGCTCGCGGTCGCCCCCGAGCGCGCAGGTGAACGCGCCGAGGAAGCTGAGCCCGCCGAACAGCGCCACGACGTGCTCGGGGTCGACGTCGCCGCGCAGGCGCCCGGTCTCCTGGCTGCGCCGCACCGCCGTGCCGACGACCTCGACGAACCCGGCCCGGATGCCGTCGAGCGTCTCGCGGATCGCCGGGTCGTCGACCATGGTCACCGCCAGCGAGCGGAGCTTGAGGGAGTCCGGGACGTCGGGCTCGCGGACCCGCTCCCCGAGCGCGCGGGCGATCCCGCCGAAGGGGTCATCGGGATCGGCCTCCGCGGCCGCCTCGAGCCGGCCGCGCATGCGATCGGCCTGCTCCACCAGGACGGCCGAGAAGAGCTCGAGCTTGCCGCCGAAGTGCTGGTAGAGCACCGCCTCCGAGCAGTCGGCCTCGCGGGCGATGTCGCCCACGCTCGTGCCGTGGTAGCCGCGCTCGGCGAAGAGGCCGCGCCCCACCTGGAGGAGCAGCGTCCTGCGACCCTCGCGGGTCATGCGGCTACGGGGCGGTGCGACGGGCTCGGTCTCCGGGGTCATGCACCGAAGGTAGCAAGTGAACGTTCACTCATCAAAGGGTGGCGGGTCGACACCAAGGGTGCGTGGACCCCGGCCCGATGAGGAGGGGACGATCGCCCGGCAGCCACCTCGAGACCGCGCCGGAGCAGAGATGTCGACCACGAGCTCACCCCGCAGGACCCAGGAGTCGGCGATCGCCGTCCTGTTCGAGGCGGTGCGGAGCTTGGTCCGGACGCACATGGCGCGCCGCGACGACGGGCCGCCCGCGATGGTGCGCAACGCCACGGCATCGCGTCTCGTGCTCCTCCCGCCGAAGGAGCCCGGCCCCTCCCAGCCGGCCGATCCCCTCGAGCTCGCCCCCTTCGAGTGCCAGGCTCTCCCGCAGGGGATGTGGACGATGTGGCAGCCCTCCCTCCAGCGGCTCTGCGGCCGCCGGAAGATCGAGATACTGCGGCCGACCCGGGCGACGGTGCTCGACCGCCTACCGGGCCTCTGCACAGCGGTCCTGGTCGTCGCCACGATGGGCCTGCTGATCACCGGAGCGTCCCTGGGGACCCGGACGGCGTGGCTGGCGATCGGCGCAGCGCTCGGGCTCATGCTGCTCGTGTGGGCCGCCGTGAGGACGCGCCACCGCGTCCACCTGTCGTTCCTGGCCGCGCTCGGCGCGGCGCTGCTCATCAGCGCCGCGATGCCGGCGCTGGCCCTCTACTACGCGGCCGGCGTCGACCAGCTCATCGCGGCCCTGCGCGACGGCGCGCCGGGCCCGGACACCCTGGTGATCGTGGGGCGGATCGCGCAGTGGGGCTTCATCTGGATCGCCGCCTTCCTGCCGGCCGGGCTCTACTTCCTCTTCGACCGCGTCAAGCTCGCGACGCTGAGGGAGACCTTCGAGCGCGACATCCTCCGCTTCGACCCGACCGTCGAGACCGTGCCGGACGTGCGGGCGCGCTACGGCGCGGCGATGAGCGAGGCCTTCACGTCGGACATCGCCCTCGGCCGCGAGGAGCGCGCGTACGAGGCCGACCCCGACGCCGGCGACGCCACGGCGGAGCCGCGCCGCAGGCCGCGCACGCCGCACCGGCAGGGCCGGGTCTTCTACCGCCAGATTCCCGTGCTGCTCGCGACGGTCGTGATCTCGCTCGGCTGGACCCTCGCGCTGCTGAACCCCGACGGCCCGGTCGTCGAGCGCGGCGGGGGCGACGAGTACATGCTCGGCCTTCTGCAGCCGCACGCGTCACCGATCGTGTTCGCCTTCATCGGCGCATACACGTTCACGCTGCTGGCGCTGTTCCGCTCGTACGTGCGGAGCGACCTGCGGCCCAAGTCGTACACCCACGCCGCCGTGCGCATCGTCGTCGCGATGATCTTCGCCTGGGTCCTGGCCGTGCTCTTCCTCGAGCCCACGACGGACCTGGCGATGGCCGGCAACGGAGGGCTCCTCGCGGTGTCCTTCATCGTCGGCTTCGTCCCCGAGACGCTTCTCGTGCGCCTGCAGGAGGTGGCGCGCGCCTTCGCGAGGGGACAGAGGCCCCTCAGCTGGCTCTACGAGCGCCACCCGCTCACCCGGCTCGTCGGCATCGACATCTACGACCGTGCGCGGCTGCTCGAGGAGGGCGTCGGGAACATCGAGGGTCTCGCCCACCACGACCTGCCCGAGCTGATGCTCCACACGCGGATCCCGGTCGGGAGGATCGTCCACTGGGCCGACCAGGCGATCCTGTACCTGCACGTCGTCAGCTCCGACGAGAAGGTCGGCGACGGCCAGACAGGCCCTCCGTCGCCGGGCGATCGCGAGGAGGGAGAGACCCGGCTGCGCCGGCTGCGCGGCTACGGGATCAGCACGGCAACCGCCCTGATCTGCGCGCATGACAAGCTCGAGGACCCGCGGGCACGGGAGCGGTTCCAGCACCTGCTGGACGACAAGGGCGACGACTTCAGGGGTCGGCCGCCGCGCCTCGAGGTGGTCATCGCCGCGATCCGCAGCGAGCAGTGGATCCCGTACCTCGAGGCGTGGCACAGCTGGTGCCACGCCAACCCGGACACGGTCGTGTGGTCGTGGGACGGGCGCCTGCGGACCCGCAGGCGACGGCAGGGGACGACGCGGCCCGACGCGGCCGCCGTGTAGGCCCTCTCGTCGCGACCCTCACGCGCTTGACGGGCGACCCGGTCGCCGCGTAACCTCAATCAAACGTTCGTTCGAGAGATTTCCCCCGTCATCGAGGCGTCCCTGACGACCCGCCCCCGCGAGGCCGAGCTCCATCAGACCGCGACGCGGCTCTTCCGCGAGCGCGGCTTCCACGCGACCTCGATGCAGGACCTGGCCGAGGCGCTCGGCATGAACCGGGGCAGCCTCTACCACTACATCGAGTCCAAGGACGACCTCCTGTGGGCGATCGTGGACGGCGGCTTCCGGACGCTCGAGGAGCGGGTGCTGCCGCTGCTCGACTCGGGCGCGCCCGGCACCGAGCGCCTGGCGGCCGCCATCGCCGCCCACCTGGCGGTCGCCGCCGAGCGGCGCGACGAGCTCACGCTGCTCCAGATGGAGCGCCGGGCGCTGTCGCCGGAGCGCCTGGCCGAGATCATCCGCCGCCGCGACGCCTACGAGGCCGGCTTCCGCCGCGCGATCAGCGACGGGGCGGCGGCCGGCGAACTGCGGCCGGTCGACGAGCGGATGGCCTCGATCGCCGTGCTGTCGCTGTGCAACTGGTTCACCCAGTGGTACCGGCCCGACGGGCCCATGACCCCGGAGGAGATCGCCGACGTGTTCACCAGCCTCTACCTGGACGGGCTGCGGGTGCGGGAGGGCGCCGGGTGATCGCGCGCCTGGGCTCCGCCACGGTGCTCGGCGCCGGCACGATGGGCGCCCAGATCGCCTGCCTGCTGGCGGGCGCGGGCGCGTCGGTGCGCCTGCTCGACCTCGACGCCGACACCGCGCGCGCCGGCCTCGAGCGGGCGCTGAAGCTGCGCCCCTCCCCGGTCTACCGGGCCGCCGACGCGGAGCGCATCGCGACCGGCGGCTTCGACGAGCTGGCCGAGGCCGCGCGCGGCTCGGGGTGGGTGATCGAGGCCATCCTCGAGCGCCTGGAGCCCAAGCGCGACCTGCTCGACCGGCTCGAGGAGGCGCTCGCCGACCGCCCCGTCGGCGACTGGCCGCTCGTCTCCACCAACACCAGCGGCATCCCGATCGCCTCGCTGGCCGAGGGACGCTCCGACGCCTTCCGCACCTCCTTCATGGGCACCCACTTCTTCAACCCGCCCCGCTACGCGCGCCTGCTGGAGCTGATCCCCCTGGGCTCGACCGACCCCGGGCGGGTCGCCTGGATCGAGGACTACGGCTCGCGCATGCTCGGCAAGGGGACGGTGATCGCCAAGGACCGGCCGGCCTTCATCGCGAACCGGCTCGGCGTCCACGGCCTGATGACCGCGCTGGGGCTCGCGCAGGAGCTCGGCCTCGGGGTCGACGAGGTCGACGAGCTCACGGGGCCGCTGATCGGCCGGCCGCGCAGCGCCACCTTCCGCACGCTCGACCTGGTCGGCCTGGACGTGGCCGCCGACGTGTCCGACCACAACCACGCGGCGCTTCCCGACGACCCCCAGCGCGACGGGTTCGTCGTGCCGCCGGTCATGCGCGAGCTGATCGAGGCCGGCGCGCTGGGCGAGAAGACCGGCGCCGGCTTCTTCCGCCGCGAGGGCGGCGAGATCCTGGCCTACGACCTCGAGACGGGCGAGTACCGGCCGCGACGGAAGGTCCAGTCGGCGGCGGTCGAGCTGGCCCGGGGCGAGCCCGACCTGCGCGCCCGCCTGGCGCTGCTCGTCGCCGCCGAGGACACCGCCGGCGAGTTCCTGCGCCGCCTGATCGGCTCGGGGCTCGACTACGCCGCGCGGGTCGGCCCGGAGGTCGCCGACTCGGCGGCGGCGGTCGACCGCGCCATGCGCTGGGGCTTCACCTGGGAGCTCGGGCCCTACGAGACGGCCGAGGCGCTGCGCGCGGCCGGCCGCGATGTCCCGGAGATCCCGTTCCCGGACGCCGGCGCCCCCGAGCCGCCTCGCCCTGGCTCGGTGGACGTGGCGGCCCTGAGGGCGTCGCACGACGGCGGCCTGCCTCGCAACGCCGCCGGCTCGCTGGTCGAGCTGCCCGACGGCATCCTCGCGCTGGAGCTCCACGCCAAGCTGAACCTCATCGGCCAGGACACCATCTCCATGATCGACCGCGCCGTGGCCCTCGCGGCGGAGCGCTACGACGGCCTGGTGATCGGCACCTCGGCCGGCGACCTGTCGGCGGGCGCCAACCTCGCCCTGCTGCTGATGGAGGCCGAGGAGGGCGAGTGGGACGAGCTCGGCCGCATCGTCCGGCGCTTCCAGACCGCGATGCGGGCGATCCGCTACTCGGTCGTCCCCGTCGTGGTCGCGCCCCGCGGCCGGGTGCTCGGGGGCGGCGCGGAGATGTGCCTGGCCGCCGCGCGGCGCCAGCCGCTGGCCGAGACCTACATCGGCCTCGTCGAGACCGGGGTCGGCCTGATCCCGGCCGGCGCCGGCACGGCCGCGCTCGCCCGCATGGCGGCCGAGCGGGCCGCCGACCTTCCCAACGACCACTTCTCGTTCTTCCGGACCGCCCTCGAGAACACGGCGCTGGCGAAGGTCTCCACGTCGGCGGCCGAGGCCTTCGACCTCGGGCTGCTGCAGCCGGGCGACCTGGTCACCGCCGACCCCGACCGCCAGTGGGCCGACGCGGCCCGCCAGGCGCGCGCGCTGGCCGAGGCCGGCTACCGGCCCCCGGCCGAGCGGCCGATCCCCGTGCTGGGGCGCCGGGGGGTCGCGGCGGCCGACTCGCTGACCTACAACCAGCTCGCCGGCCACCGGCTGAGCGAGCACGACCGGACCGTGGTGATGGAGCTCGCCCGCGTCATGGCGGGCGGCGACGTCGCGGAGGGGACCGCGCTGGCCGAGGGCTACCTGCTCGACCTGGAGCGCGAGGCCTTCCTGCGCCTGCTGGGGATGCCCCTCACGCGCGACCGGATCCGCCACACCCTCACGACCGGCAAGCCCCTGAGGAACTAGGGAGACCCGATGCGAGACGCCGTGATCGTCAGCGCCGTGCGGACCGCCGTCGGGCGGGCCCCCCGCGGGCAGCTCTCGGAGACGCCCCCCGACACGCTCGGGATGGCGGCGGTGCGCGAGGCGCTCGCCCGCGCGCCGGGCCTCGAGCCGGCCGAGGTCGAGGACGTGGTCCTCGGCTGCGCGATGCCCGAGGGCGGCCAGGGCCTGAACGTCGCCCGCCAGGTGGCGCTCGGCGCGGGCCTGCCGGTGTCGGCCGCCGCGATGACCGTCAACCGCTTCTGCGCCTCGGGCCTCCAGTCGCTCGCGCTCGCGCACCAGTCGGTCGTCACCGGCGTCAGCGACGTCGTCGTGGCGGGGGGCCTCGAGTCGATGAGCGCCGTGCCGATGGTGGGGTGGCACTACGCGCCCAACCCGGGGCTGGCGGAGCGCTGGCCGGAGGTCTACCTCGGCATGGGCCTCACGGGCGAGGAGGTCGCCCGCCGCGAGGGCGTCGATCGAGAGGCCCAGGACGCCTGGGGGCTGCGCAGCCACCAGCGGGCCGCCACCGCCCAGGACGCCGGCTGGTTCCGCGACGAGATCGTCCCCGTCGAGGTCGAGCGCACCGTGGTCGAGGACGGGCGGCCCCACCTGGAGATCGTGCGCTTCGACGCCGACGAGGGGATCCGCCGCGACACCGACGAGTCGCGCATGGCCGGTCTGCGGCCGGCCTTCGACCCCACCGGCACCATCACGGCCGGGAACAGCTCCCAGATGAGCGACGGGGCCGCGGCCATGGTGGTGATGGAGGCCGAGCGCGCCGCCCGGCTGGGCCTCGAGCCGCTGGGGCGGCTGGTGTCGTTCGCGACCGCGGGCGTGGCGCCCGAGGTCATGGGCCTCGGCCCGGTGGAGGCCGTCCCGCGCGCCCTCGCCAAGGCGGGCCTGAGCCTCGACGACATCGGCGTGATCGAGCTGAACGAGGCCTTCGCGGCCCAGGTCGTCGCCGTCGTCCGCCGGCTCGGCCTCGACGAGGGGCGCACCAACGTGAACGGCGGCGCCATCGCGCTGGGGCACCCGCTCGGCGCCACCGGCGCGAAGCTCACGGTGCAGCTGCTGTCGGAGCTGGCCCGGCGCGAGGAGCGCTACGGCCTCGTGACGATGTGCGTCGGAGGCGGCCAGGGCGCCGCCGGCGTCATCGAGTGGCTCGGCGGGCGCCAGCCCGCCGCGGCGCAGGAGCAGATCGAGGAGATGGAGGAGGCGGCATGACGACCACCGCGACGACCCCGGCCGGCGGCGCCTTCCTCGTGGCGCCGACCCCGCCCGAGGCGGTCTTCACCCCCGAGCGCCTGGGCGAGGAGCACCGCGCCATCGGCGAGGCCGTGCGACAGTTCGTCGCCACGCAGGTCGCCCCGCGGGCCGAGGCGGTCGAGGGCCAGGACTACGGGACCCACCGCGAGCTGCTCGCGACCCTCGGCGCCGACGGCTACGTGGGCGTCGAGGTGCCGGAGGCCCACGGCGGCGCCGGCCTCGACACGGTCACGTCGGTGATCGTCAGCGAGTCGCTGTCGGCCTCCGACTCGTTCGCCGTGACCTACCTCGCCCACGCCGGCATCGGCACCCTGCCCCTGGTCTTCTTCGGCACCGAGGAGCAGCGCGCCCGCTATCTCCCGGGCCTGGCGGCGGGCACCACGGTCGGCGCCTACGCGCTCACGGAGCCCGGCTCCGGGTCCGACGCCCGCGCCATGCGGACGACGGCCACGAAGCTGCCGGACGGCGGCTACCGCCTGGACGGCGCCAAGCAGTTCATCACCAACGCGGGCTTCGCCGACCTGTTCACGCTCTACGCCAAGCTGGAGGACGGCGGCATCGCGGCCTTCCTGGTCGAGCGCGAGACGGCGGGCCTCACCGTCGGCGCCGAGGAGCACAAGATGGGCATCAAGGGCAGCTCCACCTGCCCGGTGGTGCTGGACGGCGTCGTCGTGCCCGCCGACGCCCTGCTCGGCGAGCCCGGCCAGGGTCACAAGATCGCCTTCAACATCCTCAACGTCGGCCGCTTCAAGCTGGCGGCCGCGGCCCTCGGGGGGATGAAGCGCTCCCTCGACCAGGCGCTCGCCTACGCGGGCCAGCGCGAGGCCTTCGGGCGGCCGATCGTCCGCTTCCCGCTGGTCGCCGCGAAGCTCGCCGGGATGGCGGCGCGCACCTACGCCGTCGAGTCGGTCACCTACCGGATCGCCGGGATGCTCGACGCGCGCCTCGAGGCCGCCGGCGAGGGGGCCGGCAGCGAGGCCTTCCGCGCCGCGCTGGAGGAGTACGCGGTCGAGTGCTCGATCGCCAAGGTGCTCGGCAGCGAGGAGCTCGACTGGACCGTGGATCAGCTCGTGCAGGTGCACGGGGGCTACGGCTACACGGCCGAGTTCCCCGCCGAGCGGGCCTACCGCGACTCGCGCATCAACCGCATCTGGGAGGGCACCAACGAGATCAACCGGCTCCTGGTGCCGGGGACGCTCGTCAAGCGCGCGATGCAGGGCCGCCTCGACCTCCTCGGGCCGGCCAAGAAGGCCGCCGAGGCCCTGTTGGGCGGGGGCGCCGACGACGCGCCGGCCGAGGGGCCCCTGGCCGCCGAGGGGGCGCTGGTCGCGGGGGCGCGGACCGTCGCGCTGCTCTGCGCCGGCTCGGCCTTCCAGCGCTTCGGCACGGGGCTCGACGAGCAGCAGGAGGTGCTCGCCGACCTCGCCGACCTCAGCATCGACCTCTTCGCCGCCGAGAGCGCGCTGCTGCGCGCCCAGGCCGCGGCGGGCCGCGACGACGCGCCGGTCCACGCCGACCTGGCGCGGGCCGTGGTCCACGAGCGGGCCGCCGCGATCGAGGCCCGGGCGCGCGCGCTCGCCGGCTCGCTCGGCGAGGGCGACGAGGCGCGGATGCTGCAATCGGGCGTCCGCCGGATGATGCGCGCCGACCCGGTCGACCGGGTCGCGCTGACGCGGCGGGTCGCCGAGCGGGTCGTGAGCGCCGGTGGCTATCCCTTCTAGCCAGGCGCGTCCCTGGCTGGCGCGCTACGACGCGGGCGTCCCGCGCGAGATCGAGGTCCCGGCCGGGACGCTCGACGGCCTCGCGCGCCAGGCGGCCGAGCGCGACCCGGACGGGGTCGCGCTCGACTTCCTCGGCGCGCGCACCACCTTCGCCGAGCTCGACGACGAGATCGACCGCTTCGCGCGCGCCCTGACCGGGCTCGGCCTGCGCGGAGGCCAGCGCGTCAGCCTGCACCTGCCGACCTGCCCGGCGTTCGTCATCGCGCTGCTCGGCACCCAGCGGGCCGGCGGGATCGCCGTGCCGATGAACCCGCTCTACACGGCGCGCGAGCTGGCCGGGCTGATCGCGCAGACGACGCCGGCGCTCTCGGTGGCCCTCGACCTGGTGCACCCGCGCGTCGCGGCCGCCCGCGCGGAGGCCGGGGGCGAGGCTGCCGGCGCGCCGATCGTGTGCGTGGGCATCCACCAGATGCTCCCGGCCCCGATCCGGTGGCTCTACCCCCTGAAGGCGCGCCGGGAGGGGCGCTGGAAGCCGCTGGACGGATACGCCGCAGACCCCGGCCCTGCCGGCCCTGCTGGCCGCGCACGCCCCCGGGCCCGGTCCCCTCCGCCGCCCGGGCCGAGGACCCCGCGATCCTCCAGCCGACCGGCGGCACCACCGGCCTGCCCAAGCTCGCCACCCTCAGCCACCGCAACCTGCTGGCCAACACGGCCCAGATCGCCGCGTGGCTGGCCGTCGAGCCGCGGCCGGGCGACGCGATGCTCTGCGCCCTGCCCTACTTCCACATCTACGGCCTCACGGTCGCCATGAGCTTCTCGCTGATGGGCGGGATGACCCAGCTGCTGCTGCCGCGCTTCGAGCCCGAGCAGGCGCTGAAGACCGCCGCGCGCCGCCGCCCGCGCTTCTTCCCCGGCGCGCCGATCATGTACGCGGCCGTGGCCGACCACCCGCGCGCCCGCCGCTACGACCTCACGTCCATCGAGTGCTGCATCAGCGGGTCGGCGCCGCTGACGCCGGACCTGCAGCGGCGCTTCGAGGCCGTCACGGGCGCCCGCATGGTCGAGGGCTACGGGCTCAGCGAGGCGAGCCCGGTCACCCACTGCAACCCGCTCGACGGCGAGCGGCGCTCGGGGTCGATCGGCCTGCCCTTCCCCTCCACCGACGCCCGCATCCTCGACCTCGAGACCCGGTCGCGCGAGGTCGAGCCCGGCGAGCCGGGCGAGCTGCACGTGCGCGGGCCCCAGGTGATGGACGGCTACTGGGGCCGGCCCGAGGAGACGGCGGCCGCGCTGCGCGACGGCTGGCTCGCGACCGGTGACGTGGCGACGGTCGACGAGGACGGCTACTTCCGGATCGTCGACCGCCTCAAGGACCTGATCATCGTGGGCGGCCTCAACGTCTATCCGCGCGAGGTCGAGGAGGTGCTCACCGAGCACCCGGCCGTCGCCCAGGCGGCCGTCGTGGCGATGGCCGACGACCGCCACGGCGAGGTCCCGCGGGCCGTCTGCACGCTCCGTCCGGGGGCGACCGCGACCCCCGACGAGCTGATCGCCCACTGCGCGGCCAACCTGGCCCGCTACAAGGTGCCCTGGCGGGTCGAGCTGCGCGACGAGCTGCCGGTCACGATCATCGGCAAGGTCCTCCGCCGGGAGGTGTAAGGAGCGGTTGGCCGCCTCTTAGCGGGCGGCCAAGCGCGCCTCCGGGCCCTGGCCGGGCCCTCCGGCAGACCGGCGCACCGGCTTCGCCGGGGCGGGCGCCGGAAAGGGCAACAGCAACTACGTCCGCGAGGTCGGCGAGCTGAAGGCCGTGCGGCCGTCCCGAGCGGCGGCCTCGGCGCGGCCCTCGCGGACCAGGCGCTCCAGGTGGGCGAGGGCCTCGGCGACGGCGAAGCTGCGCTGGCCGGCGTCGAGGTCGGCCGGCCAGATGGCGAGCGAGACCTCGTACGCGGTGCGCGGCTCCGGGCCGAGCGCGGCGGCGGCCGCGTCGAGGCGGTCGCGGTGGTGGGCGGCGGTCGCGCGCGCCCGCGCGGGGGGGTCGGCGACCGGCTCCCCGTGCCCCGGCAGCACCACCCGCGGCGCCAGCGCCTCGATGCGCCCGAGCGTGTCGAGGTAGAGGCCGAGCGGGTCGGGCTCGCAGCCCGGCCAGACGCCGATCGTGGGGGTGATGTCCGGCAGCAGGACGTCGCCGCCCACCAGGACCCCGTCCCGGAGGAGCCCGATGTGGCCGTCGGCGTGCCCCGGAAGCAGCAGCACCTCCCACCCGTCGACCCGGTCGCCGGGCTCCAGCGGCTCGGTCGGCGCGGTGCGGACGAGCACGGCCAGCGCGCGCCAGGAGCGCTCCGCGCCCTCCGCGTCGCGCTCGGGCAGCCCGTGGGCCAGGAGGTGCTCGCGCAGGAGCCCCGGCCAGCGGCCGTCGCCGTAGGCCGCGTCGCGCTGAGCCCGGTCGATCCGGCCCTCCAGCACGGGCCCGGCGCTGAGCGGGGCGACGTCGGCCGCGGCCCCGACGTGGTCGACGTGCATGTGGGTGATCACCACGCGCTCGAGCGGCGCGTCGAGGCCGCCGACCACCTCGCGCCAGGCCGCGCCGGCGCCGGGGACGCCCAGCCCCGTGTCCACCAGCGTCCAGCCCCGGTCCCCGCGCAGCAGGTAGCAGTGGACGTGGCCCACCCCGGCCGCCTCGAGGGTGACGCGGCGGATGCCGGGCAGCACGTCGGCGACGGCCGTCACCATGGCGGCACGCTATCAAACGAACGTTCGGTTGACATCGCTCGCGCGCTTTGCCACCCTCGTGAGGTGAGGCGGCGGAGCTACATCCTCATCGGCGTCGGCGTGCTGATCGTGGCGCTCGTCGTGGGTGGCTTCCTCTTCTGGCGCACGCTCGACGACACCGACCCGGTCACCGCGTCGGACGCCCTCACCGAGTACCGCGAGAACCCGACCCCCGGCCAGGCCGCGCGCGGCCTGCCGGCGCCCGGCGTCTACGAGTACAGCGTCGCCGGCTCCGAGCAGCTCAGCCGGGGCCCGGTGGACATCGACCGCGCCCTGCCCCCCGTCGCGCCGATGCTGGTGCGCCACGGGGACGGCGGCTACGAGACCGACGTGCGCTACTCCGACGGCCACACCGAGCTGTCGCGCTACGACCTGCGGCCCCAGGGCGCGTTCGTCACCTTCGCGCGCACCGTCGTGAAGACGCCCGTCACCACCACGACCCGCGACCGCGAGTGGACGCCGCCGCTGCTGCGGCTGCCCATCGCGCCCGAGGTCGGGCAGACCTGGGGCGGTCCGTTCACGGCCGGCGACCTCGAGCTCCAGATCGAGAACGAGGTCCTGCGCCGCGAGGCGGTCGACGTCGGCGGCCGGCGGGTGAACGCCTTCGTCATCGAGTCGCGCCAGGACATCACCGGCGAGTACACGGGCCAGCGCACGGAGACGTTCTGGTACGCGCCGGCCCAGGGCCTGGTGGTCAGGTACTCGATCGACTCCACCCTCGACGGGCCGACCGACTTCGACATCAGGGCGGAGCAGACCCTCCGCTCGCTGACCCCGCGGACCTGACGCCGGTCACCGTCAGGGGGGCGTCGAGCAGCGCGCGGTAGGCGCGCCGGTCGCGCCGGTAGTAGTAGAGGTCGTAGACCAGCAGGTTCACCGGGACCCAGAGGATCACCCACGAGGCGACCGAGAGCCCGGACGCGATCGGGTCCCAGTCGTCGTCGATCGCCTCGGCGAGGCCGTTCAGGACCACGACGGCCAGGAAGCCCCACAACAGGGAGCGGTAGCCGAAGCGGCGGCTGCCCTCGATCTCGTCGTCGACCAGGGCGATCTTGCGCCGGCAGTAGCGGACCATCGCCGCGCGGGCGCGCGCGTCGGCGTCGGGCGGCAGCTCCTGGCCCTCCGGCAGCTCGATCGTCACCGTCGCCGTCGCCTTCGGCTTCGCGAGGTAGAGCCGCGACAGCATCTGCTCGACCCCGGGCCGCTCGTCGTAGCCGGCGTGCTCGGCCCGGAACGGGTCGAGCTCGGGGGCCTGGAAGAGGTCCTCGATGCGCAGCAGCCGAACCCGGAGGTCGACGTGGCCCGGGCGCCGCCGCCACGGCCGCCGCAGTCGTTCCCACCGCGAGCTCAGGCCGGACCGCCCCCGCCGGCCTCCCGCAGCGCGACCCGCACCGGGACCTCCGCGCTGCGCGGCTCGGGCTCCGGGCGCAGCTCGCCGAGGGCCTCCTCCAGCTCGTCGGCCGACACGTCCGCGCTCAGCATCCGGCTGTAGTCGGGCGGCTCGCCGCCGCCCGGGTACTGCGGCGGGGCGCCGTGCTCGCCGATCGAGACCACGTCGCCGACCGCCATGCCCGCGGCGGCGGCCAGGCCCTCGGCCCGCTCCAGCGCGTCGCGCACGGCCTCCCGCTCCAGCTCGTCGCGCGTGCGGCGCTCGAGCGCGGGGCTCACCTCGAAGAACGGCGACACCCGCTGGGCGTCGGGGTGCGAGCCGATGCCGGCGACGATCTCGGCGGCCCGGCCGGCGTCGTCCTCCACGCCGATCAGGCAGAGCCCGGTGTAGCCGGCGACCTCCCACCGCGTCTCCACCCGGCCCACCCGCTCCTCCTCGACGCTGCGCTGCTCCTGGCGGGTCGTGATGCGGCCGTCGGAGACGGCGACGCCCGGCAGCGAGGCGGCGACGTGGTCGAGCAGGCGCCGGCGCGCCTCCGCCGCCCGCGCCAGCGCCTCCGGCGCCGTCCGCAGCACGGGCGTCTGGACGCTCACCGACACGCGCACCCGGTCGGGGGTCACGAGGCGCTCGGCGCCTCCCATCACGAAGAGCGTGGGCATGGCCACGTCAGGACGCTACCCGGCGGGGCCGTCCCGCGCTCAGCCGCCGGCGGCGGCGGCCTCCTCGCGGTAGGCCTCGAGCCGGTCGGCGAGCTCGGCCGGGTGACCCAGGGCGAGGAGATGACCTCCGGCGATCTCGTCGGGGGTGATGCCCAGGCGATCCTCCGCGATCCGTCGCTGGAATCCAGCCGGGAAGAACCGGTCGTCCCGGCCGATCAGGACCCGGGTGGGGACATCGGGCCAGGAGCCAGGGGCCAGGGCTGCCCGAAAGGGGTGTCGGACTGGCCGCGCTGGTGAGCCCCGACTCCTCGATGATGCGCTGCGGCAGGTCGTGCAGGAAGTGGGTGAACACGTCGAAGCCCCATCGGCGGCGCCCCTCGCGGAGGTCGTTCTCGCGCATGCCTCGGCCTGGCCGTTGGCCCACCACTCGCCCGGCGTCTCGGCTGGGGCCGGGATCATCGCGTTGAGCACGCGCAGGGACACCGGCGGTCACGCAGGGCGCGGTGAACCCGGCCATCGATTGAGCGACGAGCACGTCCGCCCGCCGGCCTTCAGCCCCGGGCGGCCTCGCCGAGCAGGTCGCGGGCGATCACCAGGCGCTGGATCTCGCTGGTGCCCTCGTAGATCTGGGTGATCCGCGCGTCGCGGTAGAGGCGCTCGGCGGGGAACTCGGCCGAGTAGCCGTAGCCGCCGAGCGTCTGGACGCACGTGTCGGCGGCCTCGACGGCGACCTGGCTGGCGAACAGCTTGGCCTTGGCGCCGGCCGCGGTGTGCGGCTCGCCGGCGTCGCGCAGGCGCGCCGCGTGCATCGTCAGCAGGCGCGCCGCGTCGAGCTTGGCCGCGACCTCGGCGAGCGGGAACTGGATCCCCTGCAGGCGCGCGATCGGGCCGCCGAAGGCCGTGCGCTCCTGGGCGTAGGCGACGGCCACCTCGAGGGCCGCCCGCGCGATCCCGCACGCCTGGGCGGCGATGATGATGCGCCCCGAGTCGAGCGTCGACAGGGCGACCTTCAGGCCCTGGTTCTCCTCCCCCATCATCGTCCCGGGGCCGAGGCGGTAGCCGTCGAAGGCGAGCTCGACCGTGGACGAGGTGTGCAGCCCGAGCTTGGGCATCTCGCGCCCGACGGTGAAGCCCTCGCCCGGCTCGGCGAGGAAGCAGGAGATCCCCTTCGCCCCCGGCCCACCCGTGCGGGCATAGAGCACGAACACGCTCGCGAAGCTGCCGTTGGTGATCCACTGCTTGGCGCCGTTGACGACCCACCCGTCGCCGTCGGCGCGTGCCGTCGTGCGGATGTTCGCCGTGTCGGAGCCCGCGTCGGGCTCGGTGAGGGCGTAGGCGGCGAAGCGCGCCCCCGACGCGAGGTCCGGCAGGTAGGCCTCCTTCTGGGCGTCGGTGCCGGCGCGCAGGATGGGCGCCGCGCCGAGGGAGTTCTGCACCGCCACGCCGGTCGAGAGCCCGGCGTCGGCGGCGGCCACCTCCTCCATGACGATCGCCAGGCTCGCGTAGTCGAGCCCCGCGCCGCCGTACTCCTCGGGGATGATCACGCCGAGCAGGCCCAGCTCCGCCATGAGCTTCAGCACCTCGACGGGCACGTGGTGCTCGTGGTTCCACTCGTGCGAGCGGGGCGCGATCTCGGCGCGCGCGAACTCGCGCACCAGGCCCTGGATCTCCCGCTCGGTGTCGGTCAGCTCGGCGACGGCCACGGCCGGCCCACCGTAGTGCCCGGGCGTCCGCGGATCAACGCGCGGAGGCGTCGTCCGGCGGCCAGGGCTCCGGGATGCGGGCGGGCCCCGGCACCGGCTCGGGCACCGGGTCGGGCGAGGGCTCGGGCACGTCGGGCGGCGCCGGCTCGGGGATCGCGGGCGGGGTGGGCTCCGGCACGACGGCGGGGCCGGGGATCGGATCGGGAACCGGTTGCGTGGTCATGCAACTCCTCCTACCCACCCGGCCCGGTTTCCGAGCCCGCGCCCGGGGAAGGATCGGGTACGGACCCGTTGGAGGAGGACCCGTGCGCGACGATCCGCGAGAGCCCCGAGAGGCGCCCGGCGACGAGGAGGACGCGGACCGCCGGGACGAGGACCTGGAGGACACCTTCCCGAGCTCCGACCCGCCGTCCGAGGGAGCCCCCGGGGTCTGACCGGCGGGCGGTGGATGCCGCGCGGTGCGCGTGAGAGGGTGCCCGTCGGCGTGAGGCGTGTCCCCCTGCTCACGCTGGTGCTCGCCCTCGGCGAGCTCGAGCCCGGGCTCTACCGCGCGGTGGTGCGGCTGAACGGCGGCGCCCCGCTCACCCGGGGGTTCCGGGTCACGGCCTGATCGGGCCGGGAGGACGGCGGGACCCGGTGGGTATCATCCACCCCGTGGACACCCTCTCGGACCGTTGACGAACGCGGTCCAGATCGTCGCGGCACTCCTACTGGTGCTGCTGAACGGCTTCTTCGTCGCGGCCGAGTTCTCGCTTGCGCGGGCCCGCACCACCCGCCTCGAGCAGCTCGCCGAGCAGGGGCGCGGCAGCGCGGTGCTCGCGCGCGAGCAGGTGCAGCACATCGACCGCTACCTCGCCGCGTGCCAGCTCGGCATCACGCTCGCCAGCCTGGGCCTCGGCTGGCTGGGCGAGCCCGCGTTCGCCGAGCTGCTCGAGCCGGTCTTCGAGTCGGTCGGGATCGGCGGCGCGACCTCGGCGGCCACGGCGGTGATCATCGCCTTCGTGATCATCACGGTGCTCCACGTCGTGTTCGGGGAGCTGGCACCGAAGTCGATCGCCATCCAGAAGGCCGAGACCACGGCGCTCGCGACGTCCCGGCCCCTCGAGCTGTTCCGCAAGGTCTTCGCCCCGTTCATCTACCTCCTGAACGGGGCGGGGAACTGGGTCGTGCGCGCCCTGGGCGTGGAGCCGGCCAGCGAGCGCGAGCTCGCCTCGACCCCGGAGGACCTCCAGATCCTGATCGCCCAGAGCGAGGAGGGCGGGGCCCTCGAGCCCGAGGAGGCCGACATGCTCGAGGGCGTCTTCGGCCTCGGCGAGACGCTGACGCGCGACATCATGACCCCGCGCCCCGAGGTGACGACCCTGGCCGCCGACTCGCCCGTGCGCGAGGCGCTGGCCGAGGCCCTGCGCACGCGACACAGCCGCTTCCCCGTGCTCAACGGGGACGGCGTGCTGGGGGTGGTCCACCTCAGCCAGCTCGCGCGCGGGCTCCTCGAGCAGGGCGAGGACGTGCCCCTGCGCCGCATCGCGGGGCCGGCGCTGTTCGTGCCCGAGACCCAACCGGTCGACGAGCTGCTGCGCCAGCTGCAGGCGCGGCGGGCCTCCATGGCGGTGGTGCTCGACGAGTACGGCGACTTCAGCGGGGTGGTCACCGTGGAGGACGTGATCGAGGAGATCGTCGGCGAGATCGACGACGAGCGCGACCGCGCCCCGGCGGTCGACCAACAACCCGACGGGCGCCTGGTGGTGCGCGGGCACGTGTCGCTGGAGGACCTGCGCGACCACGGCGTCGAGCTGGTCGACGAGACCGTCACCAGCGTCGGCGGGCTGGTCTTCACGCGCCTCGGCCGGCTGCCGCGCACCGGCGACACGGTCACCGCCGACGGCTGGCAGCTCACGGTGGAGGCGACGCGGGGCACCCGGGTGGTGCTGGTGGCGATCGAGCCGGCCGCCCCCCGGGACGAGCCGTTCCGCGGCGGGGGCGGGTCGGCGAACGGGGACGGCTCGCCGGGCTGACCGGCTACGGCCGGGCCCGCTCCTCGAGCTGGGCGCCCAGCGCCCCCCGGCCGGTGAGGCAGTGCGCCCCGCAGCGGGCGCCGAGCGCGAGGGCCGCCTCGAGGTCGAGGCCGCGCCCCAGCCCCACCGTGAGCCCCGCGGCGAAGGAGTCGCCGCACCCGTAGCTGTCGACCGGCGGGCCCGGCAGCGGCGCCGGGTCCCAGCGGCCCGAGCGGCCGTCGGCGGTGAGGTAGCGGCCTCCGAGCGAGCCCTCGGTCCAGACGATGGCGCCGGGCGGCACCGGCAGGACGTCCGGGTCGACCGCCTCGGTGGGGTCGCTCGCGCTGGCGATGAGCACGTCGGCGCGCACCCCGCTCTCGATCAGCTGGGCCAGGCGGCGGCTGGTCACCACCAGCGCCCGGGCGCGCCGGGCGGCGGCGACCGTGGCCGAGTCGTGGCCGGTGAAGAAGGCGGCGTCGCAGGCCGCGAGGTCGTCCCAGGGCAGGGGCTCGTCGATGCGGGCGGAGGTCGGGCCGCCGATGACGAGGATGGCGCGGTCGGCGGTCGCGTCGACGGCGCTGATGCCGCGCGTCTGCGGGCCGGGGTGCACGGTCGCGAGGACGGTGACGCCGATCGCCTCCAGGCGCTCGGCGCTCGCGCGCCCCGCCTCGTCCGACCCCAGCGCCGTGTAGAAGAGGGCCTCGGCGCCGAGCTTGGCGACCTGGGCCGCGCTCACCCCGCCGCCTCCGGCCGGCTCGTCGAAGGCGTCGCGCAGGTAGCGGATCTCGCCCGGCCGCGGCATCAGGCCGGCGCCGTGGGTGATCCACTCGACGTGGCCCACGACCGCGACCCGCGGGCGGGCGGGCGCGCTCACCGCGGGCGCATCTCGGCGGGCGCCCCGTGCGCCTGCAGGGCGGCCGGCAGGGCGACCGAGCCGTCCTCGCGCTGGCCGTTCTCCAGCAGGGCGATGATCGTGCGCCCCACCGCGACGGCCGTGCCGTTGAGCGTGTGGACCGGGCCGGTGCCCGAGTCGCCGCGCACGCGCGTCCGCAGGCGGCGCGCCTGGTAGTCGGTGCAGTTCGAGCAGGAGGTGACCTCGCGGTAGGCGCCCTGGCCGGGCATCCACGCCTCGCAGTCGAACTTGCGCGCCGCCGACGCGCCGAGGTCGCCGACGGCGATGTCGACCACCCGGTAGGGGATCTCGAGCGCGCCCAGGATCTCCTCCTGCAGGCCGAGGATGCGCTCGTGCTCGGCGGGCGAGTCCTCGGGCATGACGAACGAGAACATCTCGACCTTGTCGAACTGGTGCACGCGGAAGATGCCGCGGGTGTCGCGGCCCGCGGCCCCCGCCTCCCGGCGGAAGCAGGTCGAGACCCCGCCGTAGCGCAGCGGCAGGTCCTCGGCCGCCAGGATCTGGTCGCCGTGCAGGCCCGCCAGGGGCACCTCGGAGGTCCCCACCAGGAAGAGGTCGTCGTCGGCCGTCCCGTAGATCGAGGACCGGTCGGTGGGGAAGAAGCCCGTCCCGTACATGGCCTCCTCGCGCACCAGCACCGGGGGCACGACCGGGGTGAACCCGGCCGCCTCGATCCGGTCGAGCGCGAGCGACACCAGCGCCATCTGCACCCGCACGAGCGGCCCCAGCAGGTAGGCGAAGCGGCTCCCCGACACCCGGGCGGCCGCCTCCAGGTCGAGCGCCCCCGCCGCGGTCGCGAGCTCCACGTGGTCGCGCGGGGCGAAGCCGAACGCGCGCGGCTCGCCGACCCGCCGCAGCTCGAGCGCGTCGTCCTCGCCGCCGTCGGGCGCCTCCTCCTCCGCCAGGTTCGGCAGCGAGGCCAGCAGCCGGTCGCGCTCGCTCTCGGCCTCGCGCAGCGCCTCCTCGAGGGCGGCGAGCTCGTCGCCGAGCCGGCGCGCCTCGGCCTCCTCGGCGGCGCTGTCGCGGCCCTCGCGCCGCGCCTGTCCGACGGCCTTGCTGATGCGCGCGCGATCGGCGCGCGCCGACTCGACGCGCGCGCGCAGCGCCCGGGCGCGCTCGTCCAGCTCCAGCAGGCGGGCGACCTCGTCGCCGGCCCCGCGCCGGGCCAGGTTGGCGGCCACGCGCTCGGGCTCGGAGCGGATCAGCTTCAGGTCGAGCAGGGCGCCCCCGGCGAGAGCCTAGGCTGACGCGGCGTCGGGGCCCCGCTCGAGGGCCGCCGCGACCGCCTCGAGGTCGTCCCCGAACACGAAGGCGCGCCGCAGGCCCGTGATCTCGAACACGCGCCGCAGGCGCCGGTGGGGGCAGATGAGCCCGAGCTGGCCCTGCCCCGCCCGCGCGCGGTTGAGCAGGCTCACGAGCGCGCCGAGCCCCGAGGAGTCGAGCAGGGTCACGTCGGTCAGGTCGATCACCAGCGGCGCGGACGCGGGGTCGAGCGTCTCGAGGTCCTGGCGGAAGCTGCCGACGGTGTAGATGTCCAGCTCGCCCCCGAGCGTGACGAGGGTCAGCCCCTCGCGGGCCTCGGTGGTGACCTCCAGGCTCATTGGCGGGATGCTACCCGCCGCCCCGGGGCCGCGCAGGGACGCGGCGCTACTGGATGCTCACGACGTAGGCGACCACGTTGTCGAGATCCGTCCCGCTGACGAGGCCCGCCGGCATCGCGCCGCCGCCGTTGACGACCTGGTTCTCGATCGTCTGCGCGTCGAGGCCCATCCCGGCGAGCTGCGGCCCGACGCCGCCGCCGTCCATGCCGTCGTTGAGGTGGCAGGAGGTGCAGTTGGTCTCGAACACGGCCAGACCCGCCTCTGCGTCGCCCGACGCCTCGCCACCGCCCCCACCGCCGGCCGTCTCGGGCGGGGCGGTCGCGCCACCCCCGGCCGGAGGCGCCGTCACGGTCTTGCCCTCGGAGTCGGTCTGCGCCGCGCTGTTGGCCACCGTCGGGGCAGTGGACGGCGTCTGAGCGGCCTCCTCGCTGCTGTCGACGCAGCCCGAGGCGAGGCCGAGCGCGGCGACGAGCGCCACCAGCGAGAGAGCCGCCCACAGCCTGCGCACGATCACTACCCCCGGTCGATGGTCGGAATCCCGCGAGAGCATATGGGGCGGGGCTCGAAAAACAACGCGACGAGGAGCCTGCTTCCGCAGGGCCGAACCGCCCCTCCGTGGCTCGGCGCGGGGGGGCCGCGCTACCCTGGTGCGGTCGAGGGTCACTGGGCGGAGGTGTCGGTGACGAGCAGGGCCGAGCCGGGCGCGCTGGGGGCGCTCGACCCCACGCGCTGGCTGAGCCGTCTCGCGTCCGTGGCGGCCGCCGAGCTGCCGGCCGCGCTGGACGAGATCGCCGAGCGCATCCACGAGGTGTTCCCGGTGGACGTCGTGGCCGTGCACGTCGTCGAACGAGACCGACCCGGAGGACGTGACGCGCGGCTACTGCGTGGGGCCCTCGGCCGCGGCGCAGGCGCTCGCGCCCCTGCTGACCCCCGACGGCCTCGACCCGATCGGCCTCGGCGACGCCGCGCTGGAGGCCGAGGGGCCGGTCGTGTGGCCGCGCCTCGTGTCCGAGCCGAGCGAGATCGACCGCCTCGCCCGGCTCGCCGACCAGGGCGGCCCGGCCGGGGCCCTCCACCGCCTCATGCTCGACGCCGGCGGGATCGCGGTGCCGCTCGGCACGCCCCACCAGCCCGGCCTCGGCGCGGTGGCGCTCGTGAGCCTGACGCGCGAGAGCCCGGTGGCCGAGGGCCGCGTCAACGACCTCCTGGCCCTCGCGCCCCAGATCGCCCTGACGGCGCGGAACCACCAGCTCTCCGCGCGCACCCGGCGCACGCGCCAGACCCTCGAGGGGGTCATCTCCTCCAGCCGCATGGGGGTGATGGTCAGCGACCTGCGCGGGCGCCTGTCGCTCGCCAACCGCGCCGCGGGCGACATCCTGGGCATCGACCTCGAGCCGCTCGTCGGCCAGCCGATGCGCGAGCTGATCTCCGAGCGGATCAAGTGGCGCTTCACCAACCCCGACGAGTACGCCGAGCGGGTGCTGGCGATCCACGACGACCCCTCGCGCGAGGCCCTCGACGACGCCGAGACGGTCGACGGGCGGGCCGTCGAGCACTCCTCGGCCCCGGTGCGCGACTCGTCGGGGGCCCTGGTGGGCCGGGTGGACATCCTCACCGACGTCACTCCCGCCCGCAGCGCCCTCGCGGAGGCCCGGCGCCTGGCGGCGGAGCGCGCCGAGCTGCTCGAGCGCGAGGAGCGGCGCGCCGAGGAGGAGGTCGCCCTCTCCCGCGCGGCCTACATGATGGCGTCGGCCCTCACGCCCTCGGACATCCACGACCACCTGCTCGACCAGGTCCAGCTCCTCGCGCCCAACTGCGACAAGAGCGCGGTCCTCACGGTCAACCGGCGCGGGCTGGCGGCCCCCGTCGCCACCCGCGGCTTCGCCGAGGAGACCGTCAAGCGCATGGTCTTCAAGGTCGGCGAGGGGGTCGTGGGCGGGGCGCTGGCCGCGCGCCGGCCCTTCGTGTGCAACGACGCCGAGGCCGAGCAGCGCGTCTCGGCCCAGATCACGCGGCCCGAGGGGATCCAGTCGTTCATGCACGTGCCCCTGGTGCTCGGCGACCGCGTCTACGGGCTGGTGAGCGTCAACAGCACCGAGGTGAGGGCCTTCGGCGAGCGCGACCTGCGCGTGATCGGCGAGCTCGCCCGGCACGCCGCCAGCGCCCTCCAGAACGCGCTCCAGTTCGAGCAGGAGCGCCACATCGCCGAGACCCTGCAGCAGGCGCTGATCGCCGAGGAGCTCCCCGCCCTCGAGGGGCTCGAGCTGGCCGCCCTCTACCAGGCCGCGGCGGGCTCCCAGGTGGGCGGCGACTTCTACAGCGCCTGGCCGATCGACGGCGGGCGGCTCGCGATGCTGGTCGGCGACGTCTCCGGCAAGGGCGTCGAGGCGGCGGGGATGACGGCGATGGTGCGCTACATGGCCGAGGCCCTCAGCCAGCACGGCGACGAGCCCGCGCCGATCGTGACGGAGCTGAACGCGCTGCTGCACACGCGGCTCCCCGACGGGAGCATCGTGACCCTGGTCCTCGCCGTCCTCGACCCCGCCGCCGGGACGCTCCAGTGGTGCAGCGCCGGCCACCCCCCGCCGGTGCTGATCGACGCCGCGGGCAACCAGACGCTGCTCGAGGAGCCGGGGCCGCCGTGCGGCGCCTTCGAGGGGGCGTCCTTCAGCGGGCACCGGGCGGCGTTCCGCGAGGGCGACGTGCTGGTGCTCTACACCGACGGCATCATCGAGGCGCGGCGCCAGGGGCGCGAGTTCGGCGAGGAGGGGCTGCGCAATGCCCTGCGCGACGCCGCCGGCGAGGGCCCCGCCCAGCTCGCCCGCTCGGTCTACGCGGCCGCCCGCACCTGGTCGGGGGGGCGGCTCACCGACGACGTCGCCATCGCGGTGGCCCGGAGGACGCCCGCGGCCTGACCGGCCGGCCGCTCACAGCGCGGCGGCGAGGGCCTCCACCAGGAAGCGGGCGTGGGCCTGGACCATGGCGGCCTGCGTCGGCGGCGAGCGCCGCTCGTCCAGCCGGCGAGCGTGCAGCGGGCCTCTCGCGGGCCCGCTGGACGCGCCTCCGGCCCCTGGCCGGGGCCTCCGGCAGACCGGCGCACCGCCTTCGGCGGGGACGGCGCCGGAAAGGTCAAGACCACCGTGACGAGGGCTCGCGTCTGAGGTGCAGTTTCCGGCGGCCGTTCCCGGCGCAGCCGGTGCCGCCGGTCCACATCGGGCCCCGGCCAGGGGCCCGATGGCCTCCGCCGGGCCCGCGAGAGGCCCGGCGCAGGCTGGGGCCTCAGGTGATGGTGTACTCGGGGCCGCTGCCGCCCTCGGGGGGCGTCAGGCGCCCGCCCTTGGCCGTGATGGCCCCGCACTGCACGCAGTTCGACGGGCTCAGGTGGACCGTGACCGTGCCGTTCTGCGGCTCGTCGGCGATCTCGTAGACCTTCGCCGGGCACATCCACTCCCAGGCCGTGGCGAGCTCCACCGGCACGCGCGTCTGGACGCGGATGTGGCTCGGCTGGTCGTCGCGGGTCTGGTTGCCGCTGGCGAAGACGCTGCCGAGCTTGTCGAAGACGTACTGCCCGTCGGGCTTCGGGTAGCGCGCGCGCGCCGAGCCCACGAAGATCGGCTCGGCGACGTCGGGCTTGAAGCGCACCCGCTTGCGGGGCGCGTGCCCGAACGAGCTGGTCTGCATCCCGTGGATCATCCCGCCGTAGATGAAGCCCTTCTGGAAGGCCGGGCGGATGTCGCGGACCTTCCAGAGGTCCTTCCAGATCGACGAGCCGCGGATGCGGGTGGTGTAGCCCCAGAGGCCCGCCGGGCTCGTGGCCTTGCCGGCCTTGAGGGCCTCGTAGATCGCCTCGGCCGCCAGCGTCCCCGAGTGGATCGCGTGGTGCACGCCCTTCAGGGCCATCATGTCGACGAAGCCGGCGCTGTCGCCCACGAGCACCGCGCCCGGCACGTGCATCCGGCTCGGCAGCCCGTAGAACCCGCCGCCCGGGATCGTCTTGGCGCCCCAGGCGAGCCGCTCGCCGCCCTCGATGAGGCTGCGGATGAACGGGTGGGTCTTGAACTCCTGGAGCAGGTCGTGCCCCGAGATCGTCGCGTCGGCGTAGTCGAGCCCCACCACGAAGCCGAGCGAGATCATGTCGTCGCCCATGGGGTAGATCCACGAGCCGCCGTACTCGCGGTACTTGGTGGCCAGCCGCAGCGGCCAGCCCAGCGTGTGGATGACCTTGCCCAGGGGCGTCGGGACGCGCCAGACCTCCTTCACCCCGAGCTCCCAGATCTGGGTGGACTCGCGGTCGAGGTCGAAGTGGCCGCGCACCAGGCCGCTGAGGTGCCCGGGCGTGCCCTCGGCCAGCACGGTGACCTGCGCCTGCACCTCGGCGCCGGGCTCGAAGGCCGACAGCTCCTCGCCGTCGCGGCCCCGCCCCTTGTCGCCGGTCACGACGCCCATCACCCGCCCCTGGTCGAGCAGGAGCTTCTGGCAGTCGGTCTCGGGGAGCATGTACGCCCCGAGCTCCTCGGCCTGGTCGCTCATCCAGCGCGCGAGCTGGCTCACCGACATGACCCAGTTCCCGTGGTTCTTCATCTGCGGCGGGGTGGGGATGCGCACCTTGGCCTTGGGCCGCATGAAGTAGACCGACTCGCCGGTCACCTCGCCGTAGCGGGGGAAGTCGTCGTCGGCGAGGTCGGGGAAGAGCGCCTTCAGCGGGCCGGGCCGCACGACCGCCCCCGACAGCAGGTGCGACCCCGCGGCCTTGCCCTTCTCGGCGACGGCGACCGGCACCTCGCCGAGCTGCTCGGTCAGCTCGGGGTCCTCGGCCAGGAGCTGGCCCAGCCGCACGGCCGTCGCCAGCCCGGCGGGGCCGGCGCCGACGATCAGCACCCCCACGTCGATGCGCTCGTCCTCCGCGGCGGACGGGGCCACGATGTAGTCCGAGGACTTGAAGGGGGGCGGGTACTGCGCCGGGACGGTGCTCATGCGGGCGGCTCGCTGGTCGTCGGGAACGGGTGCTCTGCCCGATCCTACCGCCGGCGCGCGGGGCCGGTTGACCCTGCCGCCCCTAGAGGCTGATGGCGTCCTTCTGGCCGCTGACCTCGGCCGCGAGCTCGCCCACGACGGTCTTGGCGTCGCCGAACACCATCTGCGTCTTCTCGTTGAAGAAGAGCTCGTTCTCGATGCCCGCGAAGCCGGCGCGCATGCTGCGCTTGACCACGAAGATCGAGGCGGCCTTGTCGACCTCGAGGATCGGCATGCCGAAGATGGGGCTCCCGGTGTCGTGGCGGGCGGCCGGGTTGACGACGTCGTTCGCGCCCAGCACCAGGACGACGTCGGTCTGGGGGAAGTCGCCGTTGATCTCGTCCATGTCGAGCAGTTGCTCGTAGGGCACGTTGGCCTCGGCGAGCAGCACGTTCATGTGGCCGGGCATGCGGCCGGCGACGGGGTGGATGGCGTAGCGCACCTCGACGCCCTCCTTCTCGAGGGCGTCGGCCAGCTCGCGCACCTTGTGCTGGGCCTGCGCCACCGCCATGCCGTAGCCGGGGACGATCACGACCGAGCGCGCCATCTTCATGAGGTCGGCGGCCTCGTCGACCGAGGCGGTGCGGTGCGTCCCGAAGTCCGTCGCCTCCGCGGCGCCGACGGCGTCCACCGCCCCGAAGGCCCCGAAGAGCACGTTGCGGAAGGAGCGGTTCATCGCCCGGCACATGATGATCGCGAGGATGATCCCGGACGCCCCGTCGAGCGCGCCGGCCACGATCAGGAGCTTGTTCTCGAGCACGATGCCGAGGGCGGCCGCCGACAGGCCGGCATAGCCGTTGAGGAGGGCGATCACGGTCGGCATGTCGGCGCCGCCGATCGGGATGATCAGGAACACCCCGAAGGCCAGCGACAGCACGGCGATGATCGGCACGATCCAGGTCTGGGTCGGGTCGATCACGAGCACCACCACCAGGGCGAGGGCCGCCCCGAGCACGGCGAAGTTCACCGCGTTCTGGCCCCGGTAGACGATCGGCCGCTGGGGCAGCCACTCCTGGAGCTTGCCCGCGGCCATCAGGCTGCCCGTGAAGACGAGGAACCCGAGCCCGATCTCGACGCCGAGCACGGCGGTGGTGAACTCGTTGATCTCGTTGCGCACCAGGTAGTAGTGGGCGGTCCCCACCAGGGCGGCCGCCAGCCCGCCGAAGGCGTGCGACAGGGCGATCCGCTGGGGCATCGCGGTCATGGGGACCATCAGGCCCAGCGGGACCCCGATGGCCGCGCCGATCAGGGCCGCCACGGCGATGAGCACGTAGCCCTCGGTCGTCATGTCGGGCCAGAAGAGGGTCGCGGCGATGGCGATGCCGAACCCGATCTCGCCGGCGAGCACCCCGCGCCGCGCGGTCTGGGGCGAGGTCATCCACTTCAGCGAGAACGCGAACCCCAGCGCGGCCACCAGGTACGCCAGGTTGATCCAGTCCATGCGGCTCACGGGGGCGTCCCGTCGTCCGAGGAGGGCGCCGGCCGCGGCCGCTCGCGGCCGCGGAACATCTTCAGCATGCGGTCGGTGATGAGGAAGCCGCCGACCACGTTGATCGTCGAGGCGACGACCGCGACGAAGCCGAGGACCTTGGCGTAGGTCGTCTCGGACTGGCCGAGGATGACGATCGAGCCCACCAGCGCGATCGCCGACAGGGCGTTGGTGAGGGCCATCAGCGGCGTGTGCAGCAGCTTCGGCACCCGCCGGATCAGCTCGAACCCGAGGAAGGCGGCGAGCGCGAGGACGAAGAGGCTGGTGATGATGACCTCGTTGGTCACGACGCGACCCCCTCCTCGGCGCCGAGAGCGGCGCGCACCCGCTCGTTGACGATCGCGCCGTCCCGCGCCACCGCGCAGCCGGCCACCAGGTCGTCCTCCGTATCGAGGGCCAGGGCTCCCTCGCGCACCAACAGGGCGGCGAAATTGGCGACGTTCTTGGCGTACATCAGGCTCGCGTGGTGCGGCACGCTCGAGGGGACGTCCACCGGCCCGATGACGCTCACGCCGCCGACGTTGACCGTCCTGCCGGGCAGGCTGGGCGCGACGTTGCCGCCCTGCTCGGCCGCCAGGTCCACCACCACCGAGCCCGGGCTCATGGCCTCGACCATCTCGGCCGTGATCAGCACGGGCGCCTTGGCGCCCTGCACCTGGGCCGTCGTGATGACCACGTCGCTGGCCGCCACGGTCTTCAGCATCAGCTCGCGCTGGCGCGCCAGGGCCTCGTCGCTCATCGCGGTCGCATAGGCCCCGGAGCCCGGGCCCTCCTGGCCGGTGTCCAGCGGGAGCTCCACGAAGCGGGCGCCGAGGCTCTGCACCTCCTCCTTGGCCGCATCGCGCACGTCGTAGGCCTCGACCACCGCGCCCAGCCGGCGCGCCGTGGCGATCGCCGAGAGCCCCGCGACGCCCGCGCCCACGACGAAGACGCGGGCCGGCGCGATGGTGCCGGCCGCGGTGGTCATGAGGGGGAACATCTTCGGCAGCGCCTGGGCCGCGATCAGGACCGCGCGGTACCCGGCGATGTTGGCCTGCGAGCTCAGGACGTCCATCGACTGCGCGCGCGTGGTGCGCGGCAGGAGCTCGAGCGAGAAGAGGGCCGCGCCGCGGGCCGCGACGGCCGCCGATACCTCGGGGGCGGCCAGGGGGGCGGCCATGCCGACCACCGCCTGGCCGGCGCGCAGGCGCGCGGCGTCCGTGCTGGCGGGGTCGGCGCCCAGCACCCGTACGCAGGCCACGATGTCGGCCGCCAGGGCGTCCTCCCGCGTCCCGACGACCGCGCCCTTCTCCTCGTAGGCCGCGTCGGGGAACCCCGCCGCCTCGCCGGCCCCGGCCTCGATCACCACCGTCGCGCCGAGCGTGGCGTACCCCGCCACGACGGCGGGCGTCACGGCGACCCGCCGCTCGCCCTCGCGCAGCTCGGCGGGCGCTCCGATCGAGAGCGGACGGGGGGCTTCGGCCCCGTCGGGGGGCGGGGCGGAGGAGTTCTCGGACAATTCGGGGCCGATCCC
>CAWEYS010000028.1:0-50988 GCA_963813355.1 Miltoncostaeaceae bacterium
GGCTGGCCTCGCACCGAGTCGGCGAGGAGGCCCTGATGATCGCTGGCCGCTTGGCCGAGGCGGAGCGCCTGTCGCGCATGGCGCGGGCGGAGCTGGTGGCCTGCGGGGAGGTGGGAGGACCGCAGCGCCAGCTGGCCTGCGGGCCGATGAGCGCCGGCGACCGGGTGATGATGCTGAAAAACGACGCCGGGCTGGGGGTGCAGAACGGCATGCGGGCGACGGTGCTGGGGCTTGCTGGCGAGGGAGGGCTCCGGATGGCGAGCGACGCCGGGGCGATCGTCGAGCTGCCGGCCGACTATCTGGAGGCCGGCCACCTGACCTACGGCTATGCCACCACCGCCCACAAGGCCCAGGGGATGACCGTCGAGCGGGCCTTCGTGCTGGCCCCGGGTGGGATCGACCGCAGTGGGGCTATACGGCGCTGTCGCGAGCGCGCGCTGAGACCCGGCTCTACGTTGCGCACGAGGGTCCGGCATACGGCCGCGACCGCGATGAGGTCGGCGGCGGACAGGTCCTCGTCGATCGGGATCCGCTCACCCGCCTCGCCGCTGATCTCGCCCGCGACCGCAGTCAAGAGGCCGCTTTGGAGCGCCTGCTCGGGCGCGAGCGGCCCTCGCCCGAGCGCGGTCGCGGACCTGGGCCGGAGCGGTGACAACGCCCCCGGAGGCCGGCCAGACGATCTTGGCCGTTGGTCGTCAAGCGGGCCCGGCGCCTCTCCGACCACGACGCGCCGCGGCGCCGCGGCCGAGGGCTGGCAGGATCCCGCCGTGTCGGCGCAGACCGCCATCGTGGTGGCGATCGTCCTCGTCTGGGCGGTGAGCGGAGGGGTCCATGACGCCGGGACGCTGACCGCGAGCAGCATCGCCTCGCGCGCGCTGACGCCCAGATGGGCCATCGCGGTCGTCGGGGTGTTCGGGTTCATCGGGCCCCTGGTGGCCGGCACGGCCGTCGCGGCGACGATCGGGTCCTTCGTCAACCTCGGCGGGCTCCCGGCCGATTCGGCCCTCCGCACGTTGGCCGCGGGGCTCGTCGCCGCGATCGCCTGGAACGTCCTGACGTGGCGGCTCGGCATCCCGGCCTCCTCGACCCACGGCCTCGTGGGCGGCTTGGTGGGCGCCACGATCGCCGCCGCGGGTGCCGACGACGTGGTCTGGGGCTTCGCCGCGCTCGCCGACGGCCGGGTCGAGGGCGTCGCCAAGGTGGTCCTGGCGCTGGTGCTGTCGCCCCTCATCGGCCTGGCGCTCGGCTGGCTGGTCCTGCGCGCGCTCGCGTGGGCGCTGCGCTCGGCCACCGTGGCCTGGAACCTGCGCCTGCGGCGCGTGCAGTGGCCGACGGTCGCGGCGCTCTCGTTCGCCCACGGAGCGAACGAGGCCCAGAAGGGCATGGGGATCATCGCCCTCGCCCTCCTGGTGGGAGGAAGCACCGATCGTTTCGAGGTGCCCCTGTGGGCGGTCCTGCTCTCGGCGGCCACCATCCCCCTGGGGGCGATCGTGGGCGGCTGGCGGATCGTGCGGACGCTCGGCTTCGGCATCTACCGCCTCCGGCCCCTCCACGCGACCGGCGCCCAGATCACTGCTGCCGCCGTCGTCGGGGCGACGTCGGCCTGGGGCGGGCCGGTCTCCACCAGCCAGGTCACCAGCGCGGCGGTCATCGGCGTCGGCGCGGCCGAGCATCCTCGTGCGGTGCGCTGGCAGACCGGAAAGGCCATCCTTGCGGCATGGCTGCTCACGATGCCGTGCACGGCGGCGCTCGCCGCGGCACTCGTCGCCGTCCTGCGCGCAGCCGGAGCGATCGCCTGAGGAGCGCGCCGTGACCGGCCGCGTCCGGCGGGCCATGGACGCCCTGACCGGGCGGATCGCACCCCGCGTACCCGACTTCTACGGCCTGCTCGAGGCCCAGTGCGACGTCGTGGTCGAGGGCCTCGATGCCCTGGTGGCGTTCACCCGCGACGGTGCCCCTGAGCACGGCGAGCGCGTCCGGGCGCTCGAGAAGGAGGGCGATCGGCGGCAGGCGCGCACGCTCGAGACGCTGGCGCGCGCCTTCGCCACGCCGATCGACCGCGGGGCGATCCACCTCGCCGCCACGTCGATCGACGACGTCCTCAACTACGCCAAGACCACGGTGCGGGAGGTCGAGATCCTCGAGATCCCGCCCGACCGCTGGATGAGCGAGCTCGCCGAGCACCTCCGCACGGGGGGCGTGGCGCTGCGGGACGGCTTCGCGCACCTGCGTGACGACCCCGCCGCGGCGCAGACCGCGGCCCAGGCGGTCCACAAGTCCGAGCGCAACGCCGAGAAGGTCTACCGCGCCGCGGTCGCCGACGCCTTCGCCGCGGAGCCGTACGACGAGGCTGCTCCAGGCCGAGGGCGGGGTGGCACCTGCCCTCGAGCGCCTTCTGCTCGCCCTGCGCCGACGCGAGGTCTACCGCCACCTGTCGAACGCCGCGGACCGGCTCGACACGGCCGGCCGGGAGCTCCTCGACATCGTGGTCGCCGAGGTCTAGCCACGCCTGGCCCGTCCCCCGAGGACGGATCGCCACCGGGACGCCGGGAAAGCCGCAGTGCGGCTCCGGGGGGTGCCGGATTCCGCGCGGCCGGTCGGCTGCGAGCGTGCCGGCATGTCGCCTCAGCTCTGGACCGCCCTCGGCTCCGGCGTCCGCGAGCTCGCGCAGGCCCTGGTGCTGGTGATGTCGGCGGCCGGGGCCGTCGCGCTCGCGGCCGTCGCCGCGAGGAGCGGCCGCTGGCGGTTGCTGCGCCCGCGCCGCGGCACCGTCTCGGCGGGCCCATGGTCACCGGCGGAGCAGGGCGTGCGAGTGCTCCTCGACGGGGGCCCCGCCCGGTTCCGGGCCGGGCCGTCGACCATCGTCGTCCAGAACGGGGGCGGTCTCGTGATCGGTGCGACCGGCTCCCGTCGCGGCGCGGCCGCCGGCGAGGTGGTGGTCGCGCGCGGGAAGACGCTGCGTGTCGCGGCCGCCGACGTCGGCGAGCCGGAGGAGTTCCTGGCCTCGGGCCGGGCCGTGTGGCTCTGCGTGGACCGCGCTCGGGCGAGCGGTCCCGGACACGCGGGGACGCCGCAGCGCGCGCAGGGCGACGGGCGGCGGCCGGGCTGAGGGTCAGCCCGGCCGGCCGCTCGGGCTCACCAGGGCTCGGGCCGCTCCAGCTCGGCCAGCTCTCGTCCGTAGCGCGCCCGCATGCGCTCGAAGAGCGACAGCTCCGTGTGGGCGGGGAGCCGCCCCGCCGACGCGCACTCCGCGATCGCGTGGAGCCGCGCCACCGTCTCGGGCGACTCCCGCCCCGCGACGAGGCCGGCGAGCTCCTTGGCCTGTATGGCGATGTCCGGATGGTCGATCAGGGCCACGACGTCCTCCTTCGTGATGATGCGGGGAAGCGTCGCGTCCCCACGCCTCCGCCGAATCCGGGAGCGGACGGGTTCGCGCTGCGGGGCCCCCGCAGGCGGCCTGGGCGCAGGGCGCCTTCGCGCCGCGGATCGCGCCCCGTTGATGGTGGCGCCGGCTGACCCGAGCGTTGCGCCGGATCGCCGCGTCGGGGGCCCGGCGTCCTCGGCCCGGTGGCCGGCAGCGTGGGCGTCGAGGCACGGCAAAGCCGCACGCCGAGTCGGGCATCCCCCGACGCCCGACTGGCGCGGCAGCTCGCTCCGTCGGCGAGGCATCCGAGGCGACCTCGGTGCACATCAGAGGACTGCCACGATGATCGAACCTCGCTCGCGACGTCACAGCGGAGGGAACTGCCGACGGCGGGGTTGGCACGCCGCCGGATCAGGGGCGGCACCGGTGGCCGCGAGCCGCCCGCGTCGGGTCATCCGGCAGGGGTTCCCGAGTGTGCGCGTGCTGGCATCCGCTCTCGTCGCCGCCGCGATCGCAGCGGCGATGGTCGGCTGCGGCGGCTCGTCGACGGGGGGCGACTCGGGGTACGCGCGCTACCACGAGCCGAGCCAGGGCTGGACGGCGAACGTACCGGCTGGCTGGACCTCGGTCGTGCTCGGGCCCCAGTTCGTACGCGGGGAGCCGCTCGCCGACCCCACGCGACTGCTCCTGCGGACGTACCGCCACCGCCGGCCCGCCACGGCGCTGCGGGAGCTCGCCGCGGCGGAGGGCATCACCGCGACGGCGCGCGAGGACGAGCGCGCCGGCGAGCGACTGCGGTGGCAACGCTACCGGGGACGCGAGGCCGGCCAGCCGGGACTCGCGGTCAACATCGCCGTCGCCGGGGATGGTGCGGACACCCACGTCGTGGCGCTCGTCGCCCGTCGCGCGGAGCTCGACCGGCTCGTGCGGACGGCGCTCCTGCCCGCGCTCGACAGCTTCGTCCCCGGCCCGCCCGACCCGTCCCGCAGCGTGCTCGCGACCGCGCCACCCGACCCGTCGTACTGGCCCACCCGCGCTTGGCACACCGCGGCCCCGGCGTCGGAGGGGATGGACGGCACGCGGCTCGACGCGATGCTCGCGGAGATCCGCGCGGCTCGGCTGCCCATCGACAGCGTCATGATCATCCGGCACGGATCCATCGTGCTGGATGCGGCGTTCGAACCCTTCGCCTCAGGCCGGCTCGGCGAGCCGTTCGCCTCGGGGCGCCTTCACGAGCTGCAGTCGGCGACGAAGTCGGTGACCTCGATGGTGCTCGGCACCGTCCTGAGCGGGCGAGCCGCGGCCGGCGTCAGCGTGACGACACCGGTGCTGCGCCTCGCCGCCGCCGTCCACTACGCCCCCGCGCATGTCGGCGCGCGCAAGCGGGCCATGACGCTCGAGGACCTGCTGACCATGCAGTCCGGGCTCGCATGGAGAGAGTCCGGCTACGCCTATGAGCCGGGGAGCGGAAACGACGTCATGGCGATGACTGCGACCAAGGACTGGTCGGGGTACGTCATCGACCGCCCGATGGCCGCGCAGCCGGGCACGACCTTCAACTACAACACGGGTGCCTCGCACGTGGTCTCGGGGGCGGTCACGGTGCTGACGCGTCGCCCGGCCGCGGCGATCGCCACGAGGCAGGTCTTCGCGCCCCTCGGGATTCGTGGTGGGAAATGGCTTTCCGATCCGGATGGCGTCAGCGCCGGAGGGTTCGGCCTCCTGCTCGAGCCGCGGGACCTGGCCAAGCTCGCCTTCCTCTACCTCCACCACGGGCGCTGGGACGGACGCCAGATCGTCCCCGCCGCCTGGGTTGAGCAGTCAACCGCCGACCACGTTGCCGACCCGGTGCACGAGTACGGGTACCTGTGGTGGCTCGACCGCGCCGACGGCTACGCGTACATGGCCGGCCTGTACGGGCAACTGGCCGCGGTCGTCCCTGCGAAGGACCTCGTCGTCGTCATCACGGCGCACCTGCCGGCGGACGTCGACGCGAGCACCGTGACACGCTGGCTGCTCGAGCGGTACGTCCTCCCGGCCGCCTCCTGACCGCCATGACGAGGGGTCGGTCCGGCCTGACGCCGCCTCTCAGCCCGGAGCGGGCGCCCGCCGCACGCGGGCGTCGAGCACGAGCGCGCGCCCGCCGTGCGGGGCGCGGACCGGGTTGCAGTCGAGCTCGGCGAGCAGCGCCTGATCCGCCGCGAGCCAGGCGACCCTCGCGACGAGGTCCGCGAGGGCGTCGCGGTCGGAGGCCGGGGCGCCCCGCCAACCGTCGATCTGGGCCGCGCCGCGAAGCCGGGTCCACAGCTCCTCCGCGGTCCGCGGTCCGACCGGCGCCAGGGCGACCGCCCGATCGGCCCACAGCTCGGCCTCGGTGCCGCCGATGCCGGCGAGCACGAGCGGCCCGAAGACGTCGTCGGCGGTGGCGCCCACGATCAGCTCGGCGCCGTCGCCGGCCATCTCCTGCACGAGCACCTGCTCGGCGCGCTCGCCGGGGCGCGAGCGGGCCAGGCCGCGATCGATCGCCCGGAAGGCGTCCGCCGCGGCCTCGGGCGAGCCGCAGCCGAGCTGCACGCCGCCGATCTCCGTCTTGTGCGGGATCACCGGGCGCGCGAGCTTGACGGCGACCGGCACCCCGAGCTCGGCCTGGGCCGCCGCCGCCTCGGCCGCGCTCCCCGCGAGCCGAGCCCGCGGCATGGCGATGCCGTAGGCGGCGAGTAGCGCCTCCACCGCCTCGGGGGGCAGCCATGAGCCCTCGGGGGCCGCGAGCAGCAGCCGTCGCGCCGCCGCGCGGTCCAGGCCGGGGAGCCGCGCCGCCGGGTCGGGCGGCCGGCGGGCGGCGGCGCCCGCGCGTGCGGCGTGCGCCACGGCCCGCGCCGCGCCCTCGGGGAAGGTCAGCCACGGGACGGTCCTGACGTCCGCCCGGCCCTCCGAGGGCACCTCCTCGCCGCACGAGCAGCCGGCGACGGTGATCCCGGTGTCGGCGAGCGCCTCGACGGCGGCGCGGAGCGGCGCGGCGGCGCGCCCCCGCAGCGGGGCGGCCGCCACGATCAGCGCGTCGATCTCCCCCGACTCGGCGAGCAGCCGCCCGGCCAGCGCGAGGTCGCCCGGGCCGCCCGCGGCGCCCACGTCGACCGGGTTCGACGCGCCGGCGATCGTCGGCACCGCGGCCCGCAGCGCCGCCGCGAGCGAGGCCGAGAGCGCCGGCACGCTGAGGCCGTGGCCCTCGCACGCGTCCGCGGCGAGGATGCCCGGGCCGCCGACGTTGGAGACGATCCCCACCCGCCGCCCGGCCGGGGGCGGCTGAGCCGCGAGCAGCTCGCCCGCCTCCAGCAGCTCCTCCAGCGTGTCGACCCGGACGATCCCGGCGAGGTCGAAGAGGGCGTCGGCCGAGGGCTCGTCGGCCGCGAGCGCCGCCGTGTGGGAGCCCCCGCCACGCCGCCCCGCCGGGCCGCGCCCGGCCTTCAGGGCGACGACCGGGGTGGAGCGGCAGACCCGCCGGGCGACCCGGGCGAAGCGCCGGGCGTCGCCGAAGCCCTCCAGGTAGAGCAGCACGACGCGGGTGCGCTCGTCGCGCTCCCACCACGCCAGCAGATCGGTCGCCGAGACGTCGGCGGCGTTGCCGAGGCTGACGAACGCCGACAGGCCCACGCCGCGCCGGGCGCAGTGCGCGAACGCGGCGAGGCCGAGCCCGCCGCTCTGGGAGGCGAGGGCGATCGCGCCCTGGGGCGGCGCCGCGGGCGCGAAGGTCGCGTCGAACCCCGCCTCCCCGGCGCCGCTCCACACGCCGAGGCAGTTGGGTCCCACCAGCCGCATCCCCGTGGCGCGCGCGATGTGCGCCAGCTCGCCCTCGAGCGCCGCTCCGGCCGGCCCGGCCTCGGAGAAGCCCGACGAGAGGACGACGAGGCCGCGGACGCCGCGCTCGGCGGCCTCGCGGGCGACCGCCGGCACGCCCGCCGCCGGCACCGCCACGACCGCGAGGTCGACCGGCTCCTCCAGGGCCGACAGGGACGGCGAGGCCGGGCGGCCGGCGACCTCGGTGGCCGAGCGGTTCACCGCCGCGACCGAGACGCTCGAGCGGCCCTCGAGCAGCGCCTGGAGCACCGCGCCGCCGACGCTCTCGGGGTCGCGGGAGGCGCCGACGACCGCGATCGAGGACGGGCGCATGATCGGCTCCAGCGACATCGCCGCCGAGCGGGCGAAGCGCGCGATGGCCGCGTCCTCGAGGCCGTCGTCAACCGACGTCGAGAGGCGGACGATCAGCTCCCCCGGGGCGGCCTCCTCCTCCAGATCGCAGCCCAGGTGGCGGAAGACCTCGCGCATGCGGTGGTTGGCCGGCAGCACGAGCGCCCAGAGGGCGTCGAGCCCGTCGCGCCGCGCATGTGCGATGAGGCGCTCGATGAGCCCCGTGCCGACGCCGTGGCCCTGCCACGCGTCGGCGACGGCGAGCGAGAGCTCGGCCTCCGGCTCACCGGGGCGCCGGTCGTAGCGCGCGACCGCCACGGCCTCCTCGCAGTCCGCGCCCCTCGAGGGCGATCAGACCCATGCCGCCCGGCCCGGGAGGGGCGGCGATGGCGGCGGCCTCCTCCGGGCGCAGCCCCGGGCGGACGGCGCCGAAGCGCATCGCCCGCGAGCCCGGCGAGAGCCCGTCCATCAGCGCCGTGATGCGCTCGCGGTCGTCGGCGCGCGTCGGCCGCACGGCGACGCTGCGGCCGTCCGCGGTCAGCAGCCGCTCCTCCGAGTGGCCGGTCTCGGGCGCGATGGCTACGTGACGCCGCGCCGGCTAGTCGCCGGCCGGGTTGATGGCGATGCGCTTCGGCTCGGTGGCGGTCGGCTTGGGAATGGTGATCTTGAGCACGCCGTAGGCGATCCCGGCGGTGATGTCGTCCTCGTCAACGCCGGGCGGGAGCGGGAAGGTCCGCTCGAAGCCGCCGTAGGAGCGCTCGAGACGGTGGTAGCGGTCGTCCTCGGTCTCGTGCTCGAGGCGGCGCTCGCCCGAGATCCGGAGGACGCCGTTCTCGACGGTGATCGCGACGTCCTCGTCCTTCACACCGGGGAGCTCGGCGGTGATCACGATCGCGTCGTCCGTCTCGACCACGTCGGACGCGGGCGCCCACCGCCGCGGCAGCGACGACTCGCCCGGGCCCGGGACGCGCGCGAGGAGCCGGTCCATCTCGGCTCTGGAGCGCGAACAGATCCCGGAAGGGGTCCCATCGGATGATGTCCCTCAACTGCGGTTCTCCTCTCGTGTCGCCCGGTCGCTCCGCGGCTCGATCCCGGCCGCCCGGCAGACGCGCTCCCAGGCCTTGGCCTCGGCGAGATCATGGAGGGCCGGGGTGCTCAGCCGAAGCGGCGAGCGCGAGATCGCGAGGTATTCCTCGGCCACGCGCTCGAGCCTCGCCTCGCGCGAGGTGCGGATGGCGAAGCTGTGGCGGAATCGCCGTATCGTCGCGTCTCCGGGCACTGGTGGTGACTGAGGGAACCCTCCCAGTGACGGGCCCGCTCGACATCCGCGAGGACCCCGTGGCGACTGCGGCTTCCCCGCGAATCGCTCTCAGCGCCCGATCAGCACGAGCGCGAGGAGGGCGACGCACGCGGCGGCGACGGCCCCCACGAGGCCGACGCAGGCCAGGGTGCCCACGCGTCCGAGGCGCAGGTCGCCGAGCACCTCGGGGTCGCGGGCCAGCCGGACCATGAACGGGAGGATCACGAGCAGCAGGACCGCGTTGAGCACCTGCGTCAGGTACAGCACCGGGACCAGGGGGACGGCGGGCACGAGCACCACCGCTGCCGCGATCGCCAACGAGGCGAGGAACGAGCCGTAGAAGAGGGGAGCTTCCGAGGGGCGCTGGTCGAGGCCGGCGGGGTGGCCCGCGGCTTCGCACACCGAGTACGCCGTCAACAGGGGGACGATCGCCGCGGCGAGGAGGCCCGCGCCCAGGATCCCGAGGCCGAAGAGCAGCGACGCCGCGGAGCCGGCGAGCGGCTCGAGGGCGCGGGCGGCGTCGGCGCCGTCGTCGATGCCGAAGCCGGCCGGGTGGAGGGTCGCGGCGCAGGCGACGACCACGAAGAAGCCGATGACGCCGGTGAGCAGGGCGCCCGTGATCACGTCAACGCGCTCGTCGCGGAGGTCCGCGGCCGTGAGCCGTTTGTCAACCACGTAGCTCTGCATGAACGCCAGCCCCCAGGGGGCGAGCGTGGTGCCGAGGGTCGCGACGGCGATCACGATGGCGTCGCGGGAGATCGGCATGCCCGGCTCGACCAGCCCCCGTCCCGCCGCCCCCCAGTCGGGATCGGCCATGACGCCGGCGACGATGTACGCCACGAACACGAGGCTCAGGGCCAGCAGCACGTGCTCGATGCGACGGAAGCCGCTCCGCAGCACCAGCGCCGAGATGACCAGCGCGGCGAGCGGAACGGAGACCAACCGGCCTGCCCCGGTCAGCAGCTCGGCGCCGACGGCGACGCCCGCGAGCTCCGCGCAGATCGTCCCGACGTTGGCGACCACGAGGGATCCCACCACGAGCGTCGAGGCCCGCCCGCCGACGCGCTCACGCACCAGCAGGACGAGGCCCTTGCCGGTCGCCACGCCAGTCCTGGCGGCGAGCTCGTGGAAGACGATGAGCGCGAGCGTCGAGAGGGCCAGCACCCACAGCAGGCGATATCCCTCCTGGGCTCCCAGGATCGAGTAGGTGGTGATGCCGGCCGGGTCGTCGTCGGAGAGCCCGGCCAGCAGGCCCGGCCCGAGGACGGCCAACAGGCCGATGAGCCCCGCCCGGCCCCGGCGCCGCCGGAGCCGATGGAGCCCGTGCGCCGCCCGGCGCCCGACAGGTGCCCAGGGCCCCGGGGCGCCCGCCGGCATCGGGCGCGGCTCGGCCCGGCGGTCGGAGCCGGGCGCCCGGCCCCCGCCCGGCCCGCCGCCGGGGGCGGCATCAGGTCGCGTAGCCGCCGGGGACCGCGCCGCCACCGCCGAGCCAATGGACCAGCACGACCGAGCCACCGGTCGCGAGGACGATGCGCCAGCCAATTCTGAGCCAGAAGGCCCTCGCCGCCATGCACTGTTCCGGGGTGGTGCCCCGGTGGAGGACCGAGTTGGCGCCGACGGCGGCCCGGAAGCCGGCGTCGCGCAACGCCGTCTCGGCGTGCTCCACGATCCTCCGGCCCAGCCCGAGGCGCCGGTGCGAGGCCGCGACGAGCATGTTCTGCATCTCGACGATGTCCGGCGCGAACGGGCGCCCATAGAAGAAGCCAACGAGCTCGCCACGGTCGAGGGCCACGACGCTCGGCGCCGACGCGAGGCTCTGCGCGATCGCGACGATGTCCGCCGGGCGGTGGTTCTCCCTCCTGATCAGGTCGGCGATCGCGGGGGCGTCCGCGGGTCGCCCGGGGCGCAGCACGACCCCGGCCGTGGCGTCGGCACTCTGGGTGGGTTCGCTCAGCTCGCCGGCGGCCATGACTCCTCCTTCTGGAACGCCTCGGCTTCCAGGGTGGCGCGGGCCCCGTCGGCCACGCCGGGCCGGCCGGTCAGCGGCACCGACAGCTCGGGCGGGCGGCCGGCGAACGTCAGGCCTGCGGCGGCCCATAGGAGGAGCGCCAGGGGGTGCACCAGCTGCGCCGCTACCTCGCGCGCCAGGCCTGGGCCGGCGCGGCGCTCGAGCTCGTTCCGGCCCGACCGACGAGCAGCCGCCGGCTCCCTACTCCGGCGCGGGGCCCGGGCCCGTCGCGACGTCGGCCAGCCCGGGCTCGGGCGCGCCCTGCAGGACCGGGGCGAGGAAGCGGCCGGCGACCTTCGCGACGGGCCACCAGAGCGGCCTGTCGTCGGTCGCTCCCGGGCTCTCGTCGTGGCCGCCGCGCAGGTCCGCGCGGAGGAAGCGGCCCCCGGCGCCGTCCCACATCCACCCCCTGAGGACGGGCTCGAAGGGGATCTCCTCGACCTCCGCGCCGAGCCCGCGCGCGATCGCGGCGGCGGCGACGTCGGCCTGCTGGCAGGCGATCCCGCCCTGCTTGACGGGGAAGCCGCCCCCGTCGCCGACGGCCCAGACGTCCGGGGCGCCCGGCACCGTCCCGTCGGGCGCCGACCGCACGAAGCCCCGGGCGTCGGAGGGCAGCCCCTCGATGCCCGGGCCCCGGAGCGCGGGGAGGGCGATCACGCGATCCGCGTCGAGCGGCTCCGCCCCGGCGAGCTCCAGCCGGCCCCAGCGCCAGTCGCGCACGACCGACCGCGGGAGGACCTCCACCCGGGCCTCCTGCAGCGACAGCGCGACCTGCGCGCTCGCCTCGGGGCCGAAGAGCCCGAGGGGGGTCTCCTCGGCGGTCACGATCGTGATCCGCCCCGGGTCCGGGTGACCGCGCTCATCCAGGCCCGCGCGCGCCAGCAGCGCGAGCTCGTACGCCGGCAGCGGCCAGCCGCAGCTCGCCGGGACCACGAAGGCGAGGTCCGTCCGTCCACCGCGAGCGGCCGTCGCGGCCATCGCGTCGATGAGCGCGCGCAGCTCTCCGCTCTCGCGGTGGCCGGTGAAGGTGAGGGCCTCGGCCAGCTGCGGCTCGGCGCGCGCGCCGACGGCCACGACGAGGGCGTCGTAGGTCACGAGCTCCCCGCCCGCGAGCATCGCCACGTGACGGAGGGGGTCGACCGCGACGAGCCGGCCCGGCCTGAGGCCGGCGCCCGCGCGGGCGGCCAGGGTGGAGAGGCGGACGTCGACCCCGGAGCCGACCCCGAAGGCCCGGCCCGTCGCCGTGGCGGCCAGGCGGAAGCGCTCCCCGGGATCGATCAGCTCCACCGCGGCCCGGCCCGGTGCGAAGTGCTGCAGCGCGAGCGCGGCCTCGAGGCCGGCCACGCCGGCGCCGGCGATCACCACCCGGGCGCGCTCTCGGTGGGAGCGGGTCATGCGGGGATCCTGCGACGGCCGCACCCTCGGGCCATCCGGGGCGGGCCGTTCGACGGTGCGGCCTTTCCGCACGCCGCGCCCCAGGCTCGGGCCCGCCCCGAGCCCGCACGTCACCGATCGTCGCCGGGCTCGGGGTACTCGGCGCCGCACCACTCGCATCGGGTGCCGGCCTCACCGGTGACCGGCTGCGGCTCGGCTCGCGGCGGCGGCCCCGCGGCCGGGACGTCAACGAGGGTGGACCCGCGAGGGAAATGGCGCAGGAAGGGGGCGAGGAACCGGCCGGCGACCTTGGACACGGGCCACCAGAGCGGGTCGCGGCCCGCGACCCCCGGGCTCTCGTCGTGCCCGCCGCGCAGGTCGGCCCTGAGGAACGCTCCGCCCTCCGCGTCCCACACCCAGCCCCTGAGGACCGGCTCGAACTCCATCGGCTCGACGTGTCGCCGAGCGCACGCGCGATGGCGGCGGCGGCGGCGTCGGCCTGCTCGCACGCGATCCCGCCCTGCTTGACGGGGAAGCTGCCCGCGTCGCCGACGGCCCAGACGTCCGGCGCGCCGTCGACGGCGCCGCCGGGCGCGGAGCGCACGAAGCCGTGGGGGTCGTGCGGCAGCCCGTCGAGCGCGGGGCCGCGCAGGACGGGGAGCGAGATCACCCGCTCGACGGCGATGGGCTCGTCTCCGGCGAGCTCCAGGACGCCGTCGCGCCAGGCGCGGGTCACCGCGTTCAGGCGCACCGCGACGCCCGCGTCGTCCAGGGCGTGCGCCATGAACACGACGGCCTCCGGCCCGAAGGCGGCCAACGGGGCGTCCTCGGCCGTGACGATCGTGATGTCGCCCTCGTTCCCGGGCGCGCGCCGGCCGAGGTGCTCGTGCGCCATGAGCGCGAGCTCGTAGGCGGGCAGCGGCCAGCTGCAGCCCGGCGGGACGACGATCGCCAGGTCGGTGCGGGCTCCCGCCGCCGCGGCCTCCGCGATGGCGTCGACCATGGCGCGCACCTCGGCCGCCTCCCGGTGCCCGGTGAACGTCAGCGCGCCGGGAAGGTGCGCCTCGGGACGGGCGCCGACGGCCACCAGGAGGGCGTCGTAGGGCAGCGACTCGCCTCCGGCCAGCGTGGCCAGGCGGGCCGCCGGGTCAACCGCGACCAGTCGCCCGTGCCGCAGGGTCGCGCCCGCCCGGGCGACGAGCGGGTGCAGGGGCAGGTCAACGCCCGTCCCGACGCCGAAGGCGCGCCCGGTGGCGGTGGCCGCCATGCGGAAGCGCGCGCCGGGGTCGATCATCTCGACGACGGCCCGCTCCCCGGCGCAGCTCCTGAGCGCGAGCGCCGCCTCGAGGCCGGCCATGCCCGCGCCCGCGATGAGCACGCGCGCGCGGTCGCCCGAGGCGCCGGCGCTCATACGCGCCCGCCCGTGCGCCGCGGCGAGTCGCTCACTCGCGGCCCCTCAGCATCAACGCCGTCGCCACCACCGCCCCGATGGCGATCAGGGCCCACATCAGGTAGAGGAGGAACTCGCCGACTGGCATATCGCCTCCCGAACATCGCTAGGACTGCTCCCGACGCTACGACAGCGCCACTCCTTGGCCATCGGTGCCGCCGCGGAGCGGGGCTGCGGGGTGTCCGCAACGCCCATCGGGGCGGCCCCGATTGGCCGGGCGCGGGCGCGCGTGGCAGGCTCGCCCGGTGAACGCGCGCGCGCTCGAGGCCCTTGCCCTTCCGGGCGACGGCCTGCTTCCCGAGCCGGCCTCCCAGGCGACGCACGCGATCCTCGTGGACGCCCCGCCGGAGCGGGTGTGGCCCTGGCTCGCCCAGATGGGCCGCGGACGAGCCGGCTTCTACGGGCTCGACCTCGTGGACAACGGCGGCTCCCGCAGCGCCCGCGAGCTCCACCCCGGCCTCCGGGCCATCTCGGCCGGCGACTCCCTGGTCGCCGGGGCGCGCGGCCGGATCCGCGTCGAGGTGCTCCTCGCCGAGGAGCCGACCGCGCTCGTCCTGGGCGGGGTGCTTCCGCGGTGCGGCCCGCGGGGGACGCTGACCTGGGCGTTCCTGCTCGAGCGCGTCGGCCGCGATCGCACCCGGTTGCTCGTGAGGACGCGCGCGGCGCGCGGGACGCCTCCCCTCGGCGTGGACATCTCCCGCGGGCCGGCTGGCGCAGCGGGTCCAGCTCCGGAACATCGCGCGCCGCGCCGAGGGGCGCCTTCCCGCCAACGACTGGCGCGACGTCCTCGCGGGGCTCGGCGGGGCGGGGCTGATCTGCCTCGCGCTCGCCACGCCCTTCCTCCGCAGGCGCCGCACGAGCTGGGGCGCCGGCCCGGGACTCGCCCGCAGGTCGTTCCCGGGCGACGAGCTCATCCGCGACCCCGACTGGGGCTGGACCCACGCCGTCGAGATCGCGGCGCCGGCCGGCGCGGTGTGGCCCTGGCTCGCCCAGATCGGGGCCGATCGCGCGGGCTTCTACAGCTACTCGTGGCTCGAGAACCTGGCCGGGTGCCGGGTCCGCGACGCCGAGCGCGTCCACCCCGAATGGGAGGCGCGCACCGGGGGGGGCTGTCGGTCCATCCGTCGATGCCGCCGCTGCGGGTCGTGTCGGCCGAGCGCGGCCGCCACGTGCTGGTCCACGGGCCGCCGGACGAGGGCGCGGGCGCCGAGGGCCGGCCCTGGGTCGCCGTGACATGGCTGTTCGAGGTCGAGCCGCTCGGGCCGGCGCGCTCCCGCGTCACAAGTCGATACCGCTGCGCCCACTCGGCCGGCTGGAGGACGCGCGTGAGCTTCGGCCCGGGGCTGCTCGAGCCCATCGGGTTCGTCATGGACCGCCGGATGCTCCTGGGCATCGCCCGGCGCGCCGCGGGCGAGGCGCCGGGGTGACCGCCGTCGCGCCCGACGGCGCGGCGGTCGCCGTGCTCGAGCCGGCGCCGCTGCTGATGGTCGCGGTGCAGGCGCGAGGCCGAGGCGGCCGTCCCGAGGTGCAGCTCCACGCCGGCGGCCAGGGCTTCTGGGTCGCCCGCATGGCTGGGGAGATGGGCGGCGCTCCCGTGCTGTGCGCCCCGCTGGGCGGCCGCGCCGGCGCCCTCACGCGGGCCCTGGTCGAGATGGACGGCGTGCGCGTCAACGCGGTCGAGTGCCACCGCTCGAGCAGCGTCTGGATCTCGACCGGGCGCGACGGGGACGCGGCGGACGTGGTCCACACCCCCCGCCGCCCCTCGACCGCCACGAGGTCAACCGGCTCTACAACGTGACCGTCGCCGCCGGGCTCGAGGCCGGGGTCGCGGTCCTGACGGGACTGTCCCAGCCCGCCGTGATGCCGGCCGACGTCTACCGCCGGCTCGCGGCCGACCTCACCGCGAACGGGACGACGGTCGTCGCCGACGTCTCGGCTGAGGCGCTCGAGCCGGCGCTCGCCGGCGGCATCGACCTTCTCAAGGTCAGCCAGGAGGAGCTCGTCGCCTGCGGGCGCGCGCGCGACGGGTCGCGGGAGGCCGCCCTGGCGGCGATGGAGGGGCTGCGGAGCGACGGCGCCCGCGCGGTGGTGGTCTCGCGCGCCGCCGAGCCCGCGCTCGCCCACCTCGGCGCCGATGTCGTCGAGATCCTCCCGCCCCGCCTCGAGCCGCTCAACCCGCGCGGCGCGGGGGACGCCATGACCGGGACCCTGGCGGCGGGCCTCGCGCGGGAGCTGGAGACCGAGGAGGTGCTGCGCCTCGCCGTGGCCGCGGGGGCGCTGAACGTGACGCGGCGGGGGCTCGGCACGGGCGAGCGCGGGGCGGTCGAGCGGCTGGCCCGGAGGGTCAGGGTGGCGCCGGTCACCGGGGGCGTGACATCCGCCCTCGCGCGTCGCCGGGAGATGACCGAGGGGGGACGCCGGACCTAGACTGCGGCCATGGTCCTCCCTCCGGACGGGCCGCCCGACACGCGGGCCAAGGGTGGCGCAGCGTCGGACGACTTCGAACTCCTTCGCCTCACCGCGGAGATCATCGGGCTCGACGCCGCCGCGGTCGTCGTCCTCGACGATCACGGCGCGGTGGTCCGGACGTCGTGGCCGGTCGACCGGGGGGGCCTGGAGCTGCCGGACCTCTCGGTCGACGGACTGACCGACTTTCTGGAGACGATCGGCGGCTCGCCCGGCGGGCGGCACCTGTCGGCGCCGCTCGACGCCGAGGGCCGGCTCGAGGGCGTCCTGTGCGGGATCGCCGCGACCGATGAGCCTGAGCACGAGGCCGGGCGCACGCTGGCGCTGCTCGCCGGGCTGGTGGGCTCGCAGGTGCAGCTCCACGGGGAGCGGCGCCGGGCGGAGGTGGCGGGCGCACGGATGGCGAGCCTCGTGGACGCCGGGCTCTCGCTCAGCCGCGAGCTCCGGCTCGACGACCTGCTCGCGCGCATCGTCCAGGCGGCGCGGGAGGTCGTCGGCGCGCGCTACGCGGCGCTCGGCGTGCTCGACGCGGACAGGACCGAGCTGGTCGAGTTCGTCACGGCCGGCCTCGACCACGCCGAGCGCGAGGCGATCGGTGACCTGCCCCGTGGACGCGGGCTGCTGGGGGCCCTGATCCGTGACGCGCGCCCGCTGCGGCTCGAGCGGATCTCGGACGACCCGCGCTCGGTGGGCTTCCCCGCGAACCACCCGCCCATGCAGTCGTTCCTCGGCGTGCCGGTCGGGTTCCGCGGTGAGGTCTATGGCAACCTCTACCTCACCGACAAGGTCGGCGGCCCGTTCACCGAGGAGGACGAGCAGATCGCCCTCACTCTCGCGTCGCAGGCCGCCGTGGCCGTGGACAACGTCCGCCGCCTCGAGCTCGAGCGCCGCCGCGCCGACGAGCTCGAGAGCGTCCAGGAGGTGGCCCGGGCGGTGCTGACCACGCTGGACGTCAACTCCCTCCTGCCGCTCGTCGCGCGGCGCGCGCGGCGGCTGACCGGCGCCCAGACCGTGGGGGTCGCCGTGGGCAGCGGCGACGACCTCGTCTTCCGCTACGCGCACGGCGTCAACGCGCTGACCCTCGAGGGGACCCACGTGCAGCCGGAGATGGGGGCCGTGCGGTCGGAGCTGGAGCGGACGCTCGGGGTCACGGCGGTCGAGGCCTGCGCGCTCGAGCTGGACGACGCGATCGTCGGGGCCCTCGTGGCCGTGGGATCGCGTCCCTTCGACGACGACGCCCGGCGACTGCTCGCGACGTTCTCGAGCCACGTGGCGCTGGCCCTGGCGAACGCCCGGGCGGTCGGGGACAAGCTCCGGCGGGTCGAGGAGGAGGCGCGGCGCGAGGCCGCCGCCGCGCGGGAGCGGGCGGCCGGCGAGAGCGTGCGGCGCGCGATCGAGGCCCAGGACGCGGAGCGCGCGCGCCTGGCCCGGGAGCTGCACGACGAGGCCGGGCAGGCGTTGACGGCACTCGCCGTGCACCTGCGGGCGCTGGAGGGGGACGTGCCGGAGGGGCCGCTCCGCGACCGGGTCGCCGAGCTGCGCGGCCAGGTCGGCTCCGCCACCACGGCGCTGCGCGAGCTGGCCACGCGCCTGCGCCCCTCCGCGCTCCAGGAGGGGGGGCTCGCGAGCGCCATCCAGGAGCAGGCGGAGCGCGTGCGAGCAAGCGCCGGCATGCAGGTCGACGTGGACCTGCGTGGCCTCGACGCCGACCTGCCCGAGGACGTCCAGATCGCGCTCTTCCGCGTCGTGCAGGAGGCGCTGACCAACGTCGTGCGCCACAGCGAGGCGACGAGCGTCAGCATCGTGGCCACGGCGCAGGGCTCGCGCGTGCGGCTGGCGGTCGACGACGACGGCCGCGGCTTCGACACCTCCGCGCCGACCGAGCGCCTCGGCCTCGCGGGCATCCGCGAGCGCGTCGAGCTGCTGGGCGGGGAGCTGCGGGTGGAGTCGTCGCCCGGTGGCGGGACCGCCGTCGTGGTCGATCTGCGGCTCGGGTGACCGGGCCCGTCCGCATCCTGCTGGTGGACGACCACGCCGTCCTGCGGAGCGGCCTCCGCCTGCTGCTCGAGCGCGAGGAGGGGCTCGAGCCTGTCGGCGAGGCGGGCACGGCCGAGGACGCGGTGCGGTCGCTGCCGCGGCTCCAGCCCGACGTGGTCGTGATCGACGTCGAGATGCCGGGCATCGGCGGCATCGATGGCGCCGAGCGGATCCGGGAGCGCGCGCCGGACGTGCGCATCCTTGTCCTGTCGATGCACGACCGGCCGCAGGACGTGCGCCGGGCCTTCGACGCCGGCGCCGACGGGTACCTGCCCAAGGCGGCCGCCGACGAGGACCTCGTGCGCGCGATCAGGGCGGTCGCGGCCGGCGAGCGCTACGTCCATCCGTCGCTCGGCGCCGCGCTCGCCGCCCCGCCGTCGGCCGGCCCGATCGAGGAGCTGAGCGAGCGCGAGCGCGAGGTGCTGCGCCTGCTCGCCCTGGGCCACACGAACCAGGAGATCGCCGAGCAGCTGATCGTGAGCGTGCGGACCGTCGAGAGCCACCGCGCGCACGTGATGACCAAGCTCCGCGTGTCGACCCGCGCGGGCCTCGTGAGGGCGGCCCTCGACGCGGGCCTGATGGCCGAGGACGGCTAGCAGCCGCCCCGCCGGACGGCCCCCATGCCGGTCCGTAGTTCGCCGTAGCCGGCCCGGGGCGGGCCACCGATGCCCCGCGTGCCGACGGCGGCGAGCCTGCCGCCATGCGATCGATCACCACACCGCGCCGTGGGCCCCTGCCCGTGGCCCCGCCGCCCGTCGCTGACGACGGCGGCCAGATCGTCGCCGCCCGCGCGGTGACCAAGACCTACGACACCGGCGGCGTCCGGGTCGAGGCGCTGCGCGACGTCGACCTCGGCGTCGGCCGCGGGGAGATGGTGGCGATCATGGGACCGAGCGGCTGCGGCAAGACCACGCTGCTCAACTGCCTCTCGGGCCTCGACGCGATCGACGCGGGCGAGATCATCATCGAGGGCACGCCGCTCTCGGCGATGTCGGACGCGGCCCGCACGGACTACCGCGCCCGCCGGATGGGGTTCGTCTTCCAGTTCTACAACCTGCTGCCGGTGCTGACGGCGGTCGAGAACGTGGAGCTGCCGCTCCTGGTCGCACGCGAGCGCCCGCGCGAGGCGCGGCGGCGGGCGCTCGCGGCGCTGGAGCTCGTGGGCGTCGCGGACCGGGCGGGGCACGTGCCCGACAAGCTCTCGGGCGGCGAGCGCCAGCGGGTGACCATCGCCCGCGCCCTGGTCAATGACCCGGCCATCGTGTGGGCTGACGAGCCCACCGGCGACCTCGACAGCGAGAACGCCCAGGAGATCGTCGCGCTGATGCGGACGCTCAACCGCGAGCGCGGCCTGAGCTTCCTCATCGTCACCCACGACATCTCCGTGGGACGCAGCACCGACCGGATCATCCGCATGCTCGACGGACGGGTCGTCGAGGAGCAACGTCTGGAGGAGGCGCATGTTCGCGCGGGTCACGCAGCTTGAGATCGACGTCATGCGCACGAGCGTGGAGGAGGCGGCGGGCCGCTTCGACGCCGAGGTGCTCCCGCAGCTGCGCCGGCAGCCGGGCTTTCGCGGCGCCGCCGTCCTCGCCAACCCGGCGGGCCTCGGCACCGTCATCACCCTTTGGGACCACGAGGACCAGGCGGCTCCGGACGAGCGCTACGAGGCGGTGCTCGCCCGCTACGTGACGCTCTTCCGCTCGCCGCCGGGGCGCGAGGTCTACGAGGTCGTGGTGGCCGAGCTGCCCCGGGCGGCGGAGGGCACGCCGGCGTGAACGAGGTCTTCGGCGTCCCCGCCGGGACGCTGGCCGCGGTGCTGCTCGGCGCGCTGGCCGTCGCCCTCGTCGCCCTCGCCGTGCTCGCGGCGCGCAACCGTGTGCTGGTGCGGCTCGGCGTGCGGAACGCGGGCCGCCGGCGCGCGCGCTCGGCCCTCATCGTCCTGGGCCTGATGCTCGGCACGACGATCGTCGCCGCCTCGCTGGCGACGGGAGACACGATGAGCCACACGATCCGCGGCACCGCGATCGAGGCCCTGGGCGAGACGGACGAGGTGGTCGCCGTGCCGGGCGCGGAGGGCGCCGTCGGGACCGAGCTCGGAGTCGCGGCCGGCCGGACGTACTTCCCGCAGGCGGTCGCCGCGCGGGTCCGCCGCTCGCTGGCCGGGAGCGACCTCGCCGACGGCGTCGCCGGGGCGATCGTGGAGAACGTGGCGGCGCAGGCGCCCGCCCGACGCCGCAACGAGCCGCGCGTGACCCTCTTCGGCGCGGACCCCTCGGCGATGGCCGGCTTCGGGGAGATCCGCGCGGCATCGGGCGGGGCGGTCACCCTGGCCGAGCTCGGGGACGGGCAGGCCTACCTCAACGTGGCCGCCGCCGATGAGCTCGGCGTGGCGGCGGGGGATCGCGTCGTCGTCCTCGCGGGGGGTCGTCCGTCGCAGGTCGTGGTCCGCGACGTGGTGACGTACGACGGGGCGGGCACGGCCGAGTCGGGCCTGCTGGTGAAGCTCGACGCCGCGCAGGCGCTGGTCGGCGCGCCGGGCCGCGTCAACCGGGTGCTGGTCTCGAACCGCGGCGACGCCACCTCGGGCGCGTCGCTCAGCGACGCAGTCCTCGCCCGCGTGCGACCCGCGGTGGAGCCGCTGGGCCTGGAGGCCACCGACTCGAAGCGGGAGGCGCTCGACGCCGCCGACCAGGCCGGCAGCGCGTTCATGTCGTTCTTCACCACCTTCGGGTCGTTCTCGATCGCGGCGGGCGTCCTGCTCATCTTCCTGATCTTCGTCATGCTGGCGGCCGAGCGGCGCAGCGAGCTCGGGATCGCCCGGGCGGTGGGCACGCGGCGGGGGCACCTCGTCCAGATGTTCGTCTTCGAGGGCGCCGCCTACGACCTGGCGGCCGCCCTCGTGGGCGCCGTCCTCGGCGCCGGGGTGGCCTACCTGATGGTCGCGGTGATGAGCGAGGCGTTCAGCTCCCAGGGCATCGACATCGAGTACGCCGTCACCGGCCGCAGCCTGGTGATCGCCTACGCCCTGGGCGTGCTGCTGACGCTGGCGGTCGTGGCCGTCTCGGCCTGGCGGGTGAGCCGCATGACGATCTCGACCGCCATCCGCAACCTGCCCGAGCCCCCGGCCCAGGGGCGGCGCGGGCGCTGGACGCTCGCGGGGCTGGGGATCGGCCTCGGATCCGTGCTGGCGCTCTCCGGCGCGGCGGCCGGGCAGGCCACGCCTCTGCTCCTGGGCATCTCGCTCGCGGTGCTCGGCCTGGTGCCGGCCGCCCGCCTCCTGGGGGTCTCCGAGCGGCTCGCGTTCACCGGCGCGGGCCTCCTCATCCTGGTGATGTGGATGCTGCCCTGGAGCGTCATCGAGGCGATCTTCGGCGAGCTGGCGATGGACTTCTCGACCTGGATCGCCGCCGGCCTGATGGTGGTCGTCGGCGTGGTGTGGGTGATCGTCTTCAACGCCGACCTCCTCCTCGGGGCCGCGGCGGCCGTCCTCGGCCGCATCCGCGCGCTGGCCCCGATCCTGCGGATGGCGATGGCCTACCCGCTCGCGGGCCGCTTCCGCACCGGCGTGACGCTCGCCATGTTCACCCTGGTCGTCTTCACGCTGGTCACGGGGACGGTCACCTCGGGATCGTTCATGCACGCGGCGGGCGACGTCGAGCGCTTCGGCGGGGGGTTCGACGTGCGCGCGAGCACGGCGGGGGTGGCGCCGATCGCGGACCTGCCGGCCGCGATCCGGCGCGAGCCGGCCCTGGACGCCGCCGACTACCCGGTGGCCGCCAGCCAGTCCTTCCTGCCGCTGGACGCCCGCCAGGTCGGCGCCGGCCGGGCGGCCGAGACCTACCCCGTCCGCGGGCTGGACGACGCCTTCCTCGGCGCCACGACCTTCGCCCTGGGCGCGCGGGCGCGCGGCTACGCCACCGACGGCGACGTCTGGCGCGCGCTGGCGGAGCGCCCCGGGCTGGCGGTGGTCGACGCGACGGTCGTCCCGCGCCGCGACAACTTCAACTTCTCGGCCCTGCCCTCGGACTTCCGCCTCAGCGGCTTCTACCTCGAGGACGGGGGCTTCGCGCCCGTCCCGGTGGAGGTGGCGGACCCGCGCACCGGCGGCCGGCGGGTGCTCACGGTGATCGGCGTCCTCAGCGACGCCGCGCCGCTCGAGATGATCGGCGTGTCCACCTCCCAGCGGACGCTGGCGGCGGCCTTCCCCGGCCGCGCCCGTCCGACCATCCACTATCTGACGACGGCGCCCGGGGTCGACCCGGACGACGCGGCGGCTCGCCTCGAGTCGGCGTTCCTGTCGCGCGGGATGGAGGCGGAGTCGATGCAGGAGATCACCGACGACGCCATGGCCGCCTCGCTGACCTTCAACCGGCTGATCCAGGGCTTCATGGCGCTCGGCCTCGTCGTCGGCGTCGCGGCCCTCGGGGTCATCAGCGCACGCGCCGTCGTGGAGCGCCGCCAGCAGATCGGGGTGCTGCGCTCGATCGGCTTCCGCCGCCGGATGGTCCAGTCCACCTTCCTGCTGGAGTCGGCGTTCGTCGCGCTGACCGCGATCGTGGTCGGGAGCGGGCTCGGGCTCCTGCTCGCCTTCAACATCATCAGCGACCAGCGGAGCCAGCCGAGCTGGGAGAACGTCACGATGGTCGTCCCGTGGGCAAACCTGGCCGTCATCTTCCTGGTCGTCCTGGCGGTGGCCCTGATCGCCACGGTGGCGCCCGCCGTGCGTGCGTCGCGCACCGAGCCCGCCGAGGCGCTGCGTTACCAGTAGGAGGCGTTCCGTGACCGCCGGGAGCCCGGCCGCTCGGCCGTCCGCGGGACCCGCGGCGGCCTGGGCGCGGCTGGGCGACGCGCCGGCGATGCTGCTGCCCGCGCTGACCGCGGCCGGCGTCGCGATCGGCGGCGTCGTCGCCGCGGCCGGCGGGGACGGCGCGGCCGTCTGGCGGGCGACGGCGATCGTCGTGCTGGTGCCGCTGGCGTGGTCGGTGGTCCGCACGCTGTCGCGCCGCGCGCTCGGCGTCGACGTGATCGCGCTGATCGCGATCGTCGGGGCGCTGGCGCTCGGCGAGGAGCTGACGGCGGCGGTCATCGCGCTGATGCTCTCGGGCGGCAACGCGCTGGAGCGCTACGCGGCGCGCCGCTCGCGGCGGGAGCTGACCGCGCTCCTCGCCAGGGCGCCCCGATCGGCACGCCTGCGCACCGACCGCGGCCTCGTGGAGGTGGCGGCCGAGCGGGTCGCGCCCGGCGACCTGCTGCTCGTACGGGCGGGCGAGGTGCTGCCGGTCGACGGGATCGTCGAGAGCCCGGCCGGGGAGCTCGACGAGTCGGCGCTCACCGGCGAGCCCCTGCCGCGCGCCGTCGTGCGCGGAGACGCGGTCCGGAGCGGCACGACCAACGCGGGGACCGCGCTCGACCTGCGGGCCACCCGCCCCGCGGCCGAGAGCGCGTACGCGGGGATCGTCCGCCTCGTCCAGGAGGCCGGCGCCCGGAAGGCGCCGTTCGTCCGGATGGCCGACCGCTACGCGGTGCTCTTTCTCGCGGTGACGCTGGCGCTCGCCGCGATCGCCTGGGCCGCCAGCGGCGACCCCGTCCGCGCCCTGGCGGTGCTCGTCGTCGCGACCCCCTGCCCCCTCATCCTGGCGGCCCCGGTGGCCCTGGTCTCGGGCGTCTCGCGGGCGGCGCGCCGCGGCATCATCGTCAAGGGGGCGCCGGTGATCGAGGCCCTCGGGGAAGCGCGCGCCGTCCTGCTTGACAAGACCGGCACCCTCACCATCGGCACGCCCTCCGTTGCATCCGTCACGGCGACCGGCGGGCGCTCGGAGGACGAGGTGCTCGGGCCGGCCGCCGCGGTCGAGCAGTTGTCGCCGCACGTGCTCGCCGCGGCGATCGTGCGCGAGGCGCGGCGCCGGGGGCTCGAGCTGCCGCTTCCCGAGCGGGTCGTCGAGGATCCCGGCCGCGGCGTCGAGGGGACCGTCGACGGGGTCCGCGTCGCGGCGGGCGGCGCCGAGTGGCTGCGGGCGCGCGGGTGCGACCTCGCGGCATGGCCGTCGGCCGACGGCCCGGCCGACGGCCATGCGACCGTCCTGGTCGCGCTCGACGGCCGCCTGGCCGGCGCGCTCGCAATGGCCGACGCCGTGCGGCCCGACGCCCCGGCGCTCGTCGAGCGGCTGCGCCGCGCCGGCGTGGACGAGATCGCCATCGTCACCGGGGACGATCCCGCGACGGCCGCGGAGGTCGCCCGCCGGGTCGGCGTCGACGGCGTCCACGCCGGCCAGACGCCCGAGAGCAAGCTGGCGCTGGTGGAGGCGGAGCGCCGCAGGGCCGGCGGGACGGTGGTGATGGTCGGCGACGGCGTCAACGACGCGCCCGCGCTGGCGGCCGCCGACGTGGGCATCGCGATGGGCGCCGCGGGGGCGACGGCGTCGTCCGAGGCCGCCGACGCGGTGATCATCGACGACCGCGTCGAGCGGGTCGCCGAGGCCGTCGAGCTGGGGCGCCGCTCCCTGGGCATCGCCCGCCAGAGCGTGATCGCCGGGATGGCCCTCAGCGGGGCGGCGATGATCGCGGCCGCCGCAGGGTTCCTGCCGCCGCTCGCCGGGGCGCTGCTCCAGGAGGTCATCGACGTCGCGGTGATCGCGAACGCCCTCCGCGCCCTGCGCGGTCCGTAGTTGACCACAGGTGGGTTACGTGTCCACACGATCGCCGGCCGGTGCCTGGCGGATCAAGCTGGGTCGATGAGCATCGCACCCCGCACGCGCATCCTGATCGCCGGGGCCGGCGTCGCCGGCATGGAGACGGCGCTGGCGCTGCGCGCACTCGCGGGCGACCGAGTCGAGGTCGAGGTGCTGGACCCGGCCGCCGAGCTCACCCTGGCCGCCGAGTTCAACCGCCCATCCGTTCGGGCGCCGCCCTTGCGCCGCTCCCCTGGGGCCGCTCGTCCGCCTGGCCGGGGCCCGCCACCGCCACGAGCGGCTGGAGGAGGTACTCCCCGAGGAGGGCCTGGCGCTGACCGACGCGGGCGTCGCGCTGGGCTACGACCGGCTCGTGGTCGCCGTGGGGGCCCGGGCGACGCCGTTCATGGACGGCGCCGTCACCTTTGGGGGGGCGGCCGACGTGCCCGCCCTCAGGCGCGTGATCCTCCGGGTCGTGCAGGGGGGCCGCCGGGGGCTCCGGACGCGCCTGGCCTTCGTCGTGCCCCCGGGTGCCGTCTGGCCCCTGCCGGCCTACGAGCTCGCCTTCCGGACCGATCGCCTGCTCCGGCGACGCGGCGTCCGGGCCGGCGTCTCCCTGACCCTGGTGACCGCGGAGGACGCGCCACTGGGCGTCTTCGGCACGGTGACGTCGGAGGCGGTCGCCGACGACCTCGTCCGCGCGGGGATCGCGCTTCGCGCCGGCGCGATCGTCCGGGACTGGTCGTGGGGGCGGCTCGAGCTGAGCCCGGGGGGGCACGTCGCCGTCGACCGCGTCGTGGCGCTCCCGCTGCAGCGGGGGCCCGCGATCCCCGGCCTGCCGTGCGACCGGCTGGGCTTCGTCAGGGCCGGCATGGACGGCCGGGTCGCCGGCCGGCCCGACGCCTTCGTGGTCGGCGACGCCGGCTCCTTCGCCGTCAAGCAGGGCGGGATCGCCTGCCAGCAGGCGGACGCGGTGGCGCGCCTGATCGCCCACGAGCTCGGCGCGTCGGTCGCCCCGATTCCCTTCGAGCCCGTCCTCCGCGGCTGGCTGTGGGACGGCGACGGCGGCCGCTTCATGCGGGCGAGCCTGCCGGGCGGGCGCAGCGAGAGCACCGGCGTGACCGCCCGCAGCACCCCGCTGTGGAGCCCGGCGGACAAGGTGGCGTGCCGCTTCCTCGGGGCGGCCCTCCGCGGCGAGCCGGCCCTCGGCCCGCTGGTGGATCGGATCGTCCCCGCGGAGGCGCCCTCGGCCTGAGCGGTTCAGGCCGTGACGGCCAGGCGCTCGCTCTCGTCGTCGCTGCCCTCGCGGGCGATCGGAGGGTGGACCAGGAGCACCGAGCAGGGGGCGTGGTAGGCCACGTAGGCGGCGAAGCCGCCGAGCATCGCGCGGTTGACGAGGCCCCGGTGCGCCGCGGCGACCAGCAGGTCGGTGCCGGCGGCGGCGGCGTACTGGCAGGCCGCCCTGGGCGGCCATCCCTCGAGAAGGTGCGCGGTCGCGTCGGGGACGTCGGCCACCCGCTGCCCCAGCCAGTGCTCGGCGGCCGAGACGTAGTCGCCGATGGGCGGCATCGACCCGTACATCCCGACCCACAGCGGGTGCGGGCGCATGGCGACGTGGACGACGTGGAGCTCGGCGCCGGGCGATTGGGCGCGGATCGAGAGGGCCTCGTCCAGGGCGAGGTCCGACGCGCCGCTCTCCTCGATGAAGCACGCGATCCTGCGGTAGGGGGCCGGCATGGCTCTCCTTCGGTCGTCTGGACGGTCCGTCGTGAGCGTCGCGCGCCGCCCGCCCGGCGGCGTCGGCGTTCGCCCCGCGCGGCTGCGGGTCCCGCTCATGCCGTCCGCGGGTTTTCCCGGAGGCCACGCCGCTACGTTCGCCCGTGACCGGGTTGGGCGACGGGGCCGGGAGGGCGGACCGGTCGGGCGTGCGGCAAACCCGCGATCCGATTCCGTGTCACGGCCGTCGCGGGACCGCCGCGCGCCGGCGACGATGGCGGTGCAGGTCGGGGATTCTCAATGGGGGACCCGGACCTGCACCGCCCCGCCCCGTCCGGGGGGTGAGCGGGCACCTCGGGTCGCCGGGTGGGCACCTGGCGGCCCGGGTCGTTCCGCCTCGCCGCGAACCTCTGCGGCGCTGGTGAGGCCGACGCCGCGTCAGGCGGTGGTGGTGCCGCGCGCTCGAGCCGTCACGGAACCGCCGGCCGGGGGGCCGCGGCGATCGTGGCGGGCAGGGGCTGGCCCTCGCCGCCGGCGGTCGCGTAGGCGACGAGGATCCTCGGGGCGGCCGCGCTCACGAGGCGCTCCCCAGCCGGACCCAGATCCCGTCGCCGCAGGTGTGGCAGAAGGCCTGCCCGTGGAGCGCCGGGGCGGCGGCGCGCGGAGCACGCGCAGCGGCCCTCCGTCCACGTCGACGCACCGCACTCGGGGCAGGAGTCGGGCAGGTACCAGGCGCTCACGACGCGGATGCCGCCCCGGCAGCGGCGGCAGACGTAGGTCGTGGAGCCCTTGAGCTGCAGCATCCGGACGGCCGCCCGGCGGCCGTCCGGCGAGGGGCCTGGGGACGGGTGGCGGCGCTCATCAGCGGGCCGTCGGCTCGACGCGCGCGTCGGCGCCCGGGTAGAGGAGGCTGACGCGCCCCGAGTCCTCCCAGCGGACCAGGAAGGGCGGGCCCCCGTTGTCGCCGTGGGCCTCGAGGATCTCCGCGTCCCGCTCGCGCCCGCCGAGATGGTGGAGGCCGATCACCAGCCGGTCGCCCGGCGAGGCGGACAGCGCCTTCATGTCGCCCCGGGGCCGGGGCGACGGAGCCGCCTCGGGGGCGAGGACGCTCGCGATGTCGAGGGCCGAGACGATGCCGGCCGGGCGGCCCTCCTCCATCACGATGAGGTGCGTCATCTGGTGGTCGGCCATCAGGAACGCGGCCCGGTCGAGTGACTCCTCCCGGCCGACCACCACCGGCGGCGTGGCGGCGACCCGTCCCGCCGGGAGGTCGGAGTCCGCCATGCAGGCGCCCGCGACCAGGTCGAGCTCCGAGATGACGCCCCACTCCTCGTCCTCCTCGGCCGAGCCCGAGGGGTCGGCGAGGACCACCACCGCGTGGATCCGGTGACGGGTCATCAGCGCCGCCACCTCGGGGAGCGGCACGTCGGGCAGGCACGTCACCAGCGGCGCGCTCATGACGTCGCCGACCTGCGCGGTGCGCTGGGAGGCGCCGGACGACGTGGACGGCTCGTGGCTCATGATCTCCTCCTCGGTCGCGCCGATCCTGTCGCCGGGCGCCCGTCGCGGGATCGGCGCGCACGCTGAACCGGGTCGCGGAGAACCCGCAGCCGGTCTCCGGGGCGGCCCCGGCGGCGAGCGGTGATCGGGCGTCTACGGCTCCGAGGGGTGAGCGGCGTGCCCCTGCCCACGGAGGCGGACGGTGTCCCGCCGGAGGTCGTCGAGACCCATGTGTCGTGGGTCGTCATGCTCGGCGACCGCGCGTACAAGCTGCTGAAGCCGGTGGACCTCGGCTTCCTCGACCACCGCTCCCGCGCGGCCCGCGCGCACGCGTGCCGCCGCGAGACCGAGGTCAACCGGCGCTTCGCCCCCGACGTCTACCTGGGCGTCCTGGACGTCCTCGACGAGGGCGGGCGCCCGCGCGACCACCTCATCGCGATGCGCCGCATGCCGGCGGCCCGGCGGCTCTCGGCACTGCTGGCGACCGACGAGGCCCCGGAGCGCGTCGCCGAGGTCGCGCGGGCCGTCGCGGCGATCCACGACGCCGCGCCGCGGTCGCCGGAGATCTCGCGCGCCGGCGAGCCGCAGAACGTCATCGCCAACTGGCGGCAGGGGCTGGCGCAGGTCGACGAGGTCGCCGGGGATCTCCTGCCGGCCGGGGAGCGTCGCCGGGTCGCCGAGCTGGCGATGTCGTACCTCGATGGCCGGAGCGGGCTGCTGGCGCGGCGCATCGACGAGGGATGGGTGCGCGACGGGCACGGCGACCTGCTCTGCGACGACGTCTTCTGCCTGGGCGACGGCCCGCGCCTCCTGGACTGCCTCGCGTTCGACGACCGCCTGCGCCACTCCGACGTGCTGGCCGACGCGGCGTTCCTCGCCATGGACATCGAGGCGCACGGCGCGGAGGGCCTCGGCCGCCGCCTGCTGGAGACCTGGTCGCGCGCGCTCGGCGAGTCGCACCGCCGTCGCTCGCCGACCACTACGTCGCCTACCGGGCCCACGTCCGGGCGAAAGTCGCCTGCCTGCGCCGGGCGCAGGGCGACCGAGCGCGCCGGCGCCGAGGCCCGGCGCCTGCACGCGCTGTGCCTGCGCCACCTGGAGCGCGCCCGCGTCCGCCTCGTGCTGGTGGGCGGAGCGCCGGGCACCGGGAAGTCCACCGTCGCCGCGGGCGTCGCGGAGCGGCTCGGCTGGACGGTCCTGCGCTCGGACGCGATGCGCCGCTCGCTCCACGGGGTCCCCGATCCCCGCGCCGAGCCCGCCGCCTTCGGCGAGGGCCGCTACTCGCCCGAGCGACGCGCCGAGGTCTACGCGGCGCTCCTCGGCGATGCCCGCTCCCGGCTGGCCCTCGGGGAGTCGGTGATCATCGACGCCTCATGGTCGGCAGCGGCCGCTCGCGAGCGGGCGCGGGAGGTCGCGGAGGCCACCCGGTCCGAGCTCGTGGAGATCCGGTGCTGCGCTCCCGCCGAGGTCGGGCAGCGGCGGATCGTGGATCGCGCCGCCCGGGTCGAGGACCCGTCGGAGGCGACGCCGGAGATCGCCCGCCGCCTTGCGGCGGACGCCGATCCCTGGCCGCGGGCGAGCGCGCTCGACACGGACCGGCCGCTCGCCGACACCCTCACCGACGCGCTGCGCCTCGTCGCCTGACGCGGGGCACGGGCGCCTCGGCCGGGGCGTGGCGGTGCGGAAGACCCGCAACGGCCTGCGGGTCCTCACGCTTGGCGCCAGCCTCCCGGCCGTCGAGGCTGAGGCAGGAGGGGCCGTCCGCGCCCCGCGAGCACAGGAGGTCACGGACGTGAGGATCCGGGAAGTGATGAGCTCGAGGCCGATCATGGTCAGCAACCATGAGCCGGCCGGCAACCTGACCCACCTGATGGAGGCGGGCCGCGTCCACCACCTCCCGGTGGTGGAGGGGGGGCAGCTGATCGGCGTGTGGACGGCGACCGAGAACGGCCCCCTCGTCCTCCTCGGGCCCGAGCAGGTGCACGAGACCCACCCCGACAAGGACGCCGCGGAGGCGATCGAGGCGCTGCTGTCGGACGCCGAGGTCGTCTTCGTCTGGGATTCGGGCGTGCCCGCCGGGATCCTGACGCGGGCCGATGTGCTCTCCATGGTGCGGTCGGCGCTCGGCCGCGGCATCGGGAGGCGGCACCCCCGTCCGGTCGTGGTGCGCCTCGCGGGGCCGGCAGGCTCCGGCAAGACCACCCTGCTGGTGCGGACCCTCCCGCTGCTGGGCCGGATCGACACCGTCGTCGTCCAGGCCAACGCCGTCGCCGCGGGCGAGGGCGGCTCTCTGGGCGGCGTGCCGGTGGTCGACCAGCCCGACGCCCACTGGCGCGCCGGCCTCAGCCGGGCCACCGAGCACCTGTCCGATGCGCAGCTGATCCTGGTCGAGGACCGCGACGGCCCGGTCGACCTCGCGCGCGGGATCGGCGAGGACGCGCAGGTCGCCGTCATCGCGCTGGCGGACGTCGACCACCTCAGCGACGAGGCCCTCGACGACGCGCAGGCGCTGGTCGTGACGCGGGTGGACGAGGTGACCGACGACGTCGCCCTGCGGCTCGACGCGGTGCGGGAGCGGTTCCCGCACGTCCCGGTCTTCGCCGTCGCGGCCGGTCACGACGACCGAGGCCTGGACGCCTGGGCGCGCTGGGTGGAGGCCCAGTGCCTGAGCCGCCGTGGCTGAGGACGGCGGTCAGTTGCGGATGGGGCGGACACCCAGCCATGCGACCGTGGTGCCGAACAATCGGCGAACATCCGGCACGACTCGCGGCGTCTCGGCCGGCTCGGGGCCCCAGGTGAAACGTCGATGAAAGCAGGCGTTTCGTGACGTCTCAGGACGTCTCGTCCGCCCCCTGGTCCTCCTCGACAAGCGGGGGTCACTGGTTCGAGCCCAGTAGCGCCCATCCCGGGCTCCGAACGCGATTTCCCGAGACAGGGGAAGTGAAGCGGAATCCCCGGAGAACGTCTCCCAGACAGGTGACTCACCTACCCGGCGTTCTGGGGCAATGCGCGAGGGTGCGATTCCCTGCGTCGTTACTGAACGCGGTAGCGGAGGTGGACGACGCCGCTGCTGAATCGGTGCTCGTCGATGAGCTCAAGATCGGCGCGCGTGTCGGTCGGCAGTGCGGGGTTGCGCCCACCGAGGACGACTGGCCAGACGAACAGGGCCAGCTCGTCGACCAGCCCGGCGACGAGAGCCTGTGCTGCGAGGTTCGGGCCACCGACCAAAAGATCCCTACTGGCGGCGGCCTTCAGGTCGAGTACCGCGCTGGGGTCGAAGTGGCGTTCGAGCCGAGTGCTCGCGGTGGGCGGCGCGGCCAGGGTTGAGGAGTAGACGACCTTGTCCGCCGCCTGCCATGCGCTCGCGTAGTCGGCCATGAGGTCCGACTGCGCGGCCAGGGTGGAGTCGGTCTCCCACACGGCCAGCGTCTCGTACATGCGCCGCCCGTAGAGATACGTGCCTGCGGACCGCATGAGCTTGGTGATGAACGCGAAGACGTCGTCGTCCGGCGGAGCCCAGTCGAAGGCGCCGCGTTCGTCCTCGGTGCAGCCGTCGAGGGACATGTTCGACGCGTAGATCAGCTTCGCCATGACCCGCTCCTTCATCACCGTCGACAGTCTCGATGTCCTCGCCGTCCAACCTTAGGGCGGAGGCGGAGCCACTCGATGATCGTCCCAGACGTACCGTCTCGGGAGACACCTCCACCCTTCTCACTCCTAGTGGCGGCCTTCTCGGTCGTCGAACCGCTTCATGCCGTGAGTGGCGGAAAGCTCCCTACCGTGACGGAGCGTTCCCCCCGGGTTCCCCCCCTCGGATTCGAGCCGCGCCGCGCCGGGGCGCGTTCAGGGGAGCTTTCGGGCTAGCCGCTCCGGCGGGGCGCTCCCCGGCCGGGCCGGTCGGCCCGGCCGGGATCCGGTACGGCCCGCCCGGTCGCGTCATCTCGGCTCGGTAGCTCTCGCCCTCACGCGGCGAGGATCGAAGCGCGAGTCGCTCGGCTACCCCGGCCGGCGCTTCAGACCGTTTGAAGTGAACGCGCGTCCGGTCCGGCGCCCGGCGGGTAGGGTTCCCGCCGTGATCCTCGCCCTCACCCTCGCCGGGAAGCCCGCCTCGTGACGCCCGGTCGGGCACTAGCGCTCTCCATTGGGGTCTTCGTGGCGACCATCGCCGCGGTCGTCATCCTGTGGGCCCTCATCGGCTCGTTCACGGCGCTGATCGTCCTGCTCGTCGCCTTCGTCGTGATCGTGGGCTCCGGGGTGCTGGTCGTGCGCGAGCTGCTCCGGAACGCGTCCCAGAGCCCGCCGTCCGGGTGAGCGGCGGCCCCCTTGCCTCGTTCTCTTCGTGCGCGGATCACGCGATCATGATCGAGCCTCGTGGCTCGTCGCGACGACGTCGTAAGCTTGCCGATCCCATGGCCGAGCCTCCCCTCGGGCAGTGGTCCGAGGATGAGGTCTTTCGCGCGCTGGCGCGCCTCGCCCGCGATCTGCCGCAAACCGACGCCGACGAGGCCCTTCGCCGGCTGAATCGTGCTGATGGGTTGAGGCCGACGCGCCTGCCGGCTGCGGCGACCTTCGAGGCCCTGCCGACGGCAGGTCCCACCATCCACCACTCACGCAGGTTCAGCCTGCCGCCGTCCGCGGCCCGCCATCAGGCGGTGCGAGGTTCCTTGGTCATCCGGCCCCTCGGGAAGCCGGGAGAACGCCGAGCGCTATCCGGCCGGCCGAGGCGGAAGCCAGGCCCTCGATCATCGCTCGGATGCGTTCAGCCAGCGTGAACGTCGCGTGACGGAGTGGCGAGCTGAACGCGCGGGCCGCCCTCGGCGCGGTTGCAGGCACTGTGGGCCACACCGCCGTCGGCGGTTCGGGCTACGGTGTGGTCGAGGTCGAGGGGCGTGACCGGGGCAGCATCGGCTGGCCCCAGGGGATGCAGAACCGGGCTGGCCTCAGGCGGACCTGAGCTCGGCGACGGCGGTCTGGATGAGCTCGGCCACCGGCGCCGGCTTGGACACGTAGATCGCGTGACTGCCCTCGGCCTCCACGACCGTCGCGCCCGCCCGCGCTGACATGAAGCGCTGGGCATCGGGCGGGATCATGCGGTCGGCGGTGGTGACGAGGTACCAGCTTGGCCGGGACTTCCAGGCCGGCTCGCTGACCTCGCCGGCCAGGGCGCCGACCCCCCACGGCACCTGGGAGTCGGCCATGAAGGCGGCGTGCTCCGGCCTCCACGTCGGCGGCGAACGAGGCGGGGAACTTCTCCTTGTCGAGGAACAGGAAGCCGTCCTGGGGCGGGAGGATCGGCGGCACGGGCGCCCCCGGCGGCGGATCCGCGATCAGCTTGTTGACCGACTCGCCCGCGTCGGGGGCGAAGGCGGCGATGTAGACGAGCCCGGCGACGTTCGGATCGGTGCCCGCCTCGGTGACCACGACCCCGCCGTAGGAGTGGCCGACCAGGACGACCGGGCCGTCCTGCGCCGCGATCGTTCGCTTGGTCACGGCGACGTCGTCCTCGAGGGAGATCGTCGGGTTCTGGACCACGGCGACGGTGCAGCCGGCGCCCTTCAGGATCTTGTAGACCCCCTCCCACCCGGATCCGTCCGCGAAGCCCCGTGGACGAGGACCACGTTGGGCTTCTCCAACTTCGGTGCTGCAGCCGCCATGACCGTCCTCCTTCGCCAAGCCTGCCCGGTCCGGCGACCCTAGCCTCATGCTCTCGAGGGGGCCACCACGCCTCCGTAACCATCCGAGGGACCCGGGCATGCGGAGCGTCAGAACCACCTCCCGCGAGCCGCATGGTCGTCGCAGAGTCGGGGCTGTGCCTCGCCGAGCTATTGCCTGGCCCACCACGTGTACTCAGCCCACGGCGAGCGCAGGATGATGATCGCATCGCTTCGTTACCGCGACGCCTCCATCAAGGAGGACGGCACGTGGCGGTTCGACCGGAGCCCCATTCGCTCGATGGATTGTCCGCCACGGGCGCTTGCTCCGATGCGGGAGGCGCGATCATTCGTGACCTCCTGTGAGCACGAGCCCTCCGCCGGCGCAGGCCTCGCACCGCTGGGGCACGAGGCCCTCGCCGTTGCGGGCCGCCTCCCAGATGCGCCCCTGGCCCCAGCAGCGGGGGCAGCTTGCCGTCCCGGCGGCGATGAGCGGCGCGGGAGGGAGCGGCTGGGTCACGTCGGCCCGCCACGCGTCCCAGCTTTCGTAGCGAACCGGGATCGGCGGGGAGCCGGCAAGGACGATCGTGGCCATCCTGATCTCCTGAACATGCGAGGGGGGCTGGCCGTGCGACCCTCGCAGCGCCCGAGCGGCTCGGCGACGCGGACAGCCTCAGGAACGAGGTAGGGCTGTCCGGAAAGTCCGGCCCCCCGCTGCCCTCAGGGGCGGCGGTCCTGCGCGGTGAGGGCCTTCAGATCGTCCGGTGACTCGCGGATGAGCTCGAGCAGGTCCTGCCGGCGCGGCCGCGCAACCTCAGCCGGGCAGGTCCTCCGGCCGTTTCTGGGCGAACCTGCCCTCGAGCATCCCGGTCGCCTGGCCCACCTCGATCAGATAGCCGTCGGGGTCGCGCATGTAGCAGCGCACCTCCGCCACACGGTCGATCGGCTCGGTCACGAACTCGGCCCCCTTGGCTTTCCAGTCGCGGTAGCACGCCTGGATATCGGCAACCCTCAGGTTGAGGAAGCTGGAGACCTCATTCGAGGGTTCGTAGGGGACGACCGAGATGTCCGGCTTGTCCGGGGTTGGTCCGCCGCCCGGGTTCATGATGATCCAGCTGTTGGCGAGCTTGACGATGCAGGGATTCTCCTCGAGCACAACGTGGCCGCCGAGGACGTCCGAATAGAATGCCCTCGACCGAGCGACGTTTCGCACGATCAGGAAGTGGGTCACCAGGATCCCTTCGGCGGGCGCCGGCATGTTCTCGAGATCGATCTGGGGCTGTTGGCCAGTCACCGGTGGCTCCTCACTTTCACCGCCGTGGTACCCCTGCGCGGACCAGCTCGCGTCGGCTAACCGTGTGGCGCCGGCGATGTCGCCGGCGTCGAGCGAGTAGGAGCCTCAAACTAGGCTCTCTTCGACGGAGTCGCCACTCTGTCAGCGGCGGGCGGCCCCGTCGGACCCAGAGGCACCTCGCATGGCGCCGCACGAGCCGGGCGTGGGAGAATGAGCGAGACCGAAAGCGAGAACTGGGCCATGGCCACCGAAGACTGCACGTACGAGCGGGTGAGCCGGGACGCCGTCCCGGGGACGCTCGTTCGCGACGCGATGGTGACGTCGCCCAAGACGATGCCCGCCGACGGCACCGTCGCCGACCTGCGGGCGATGTTCGCGAACCCCCACGTGATGTCGGCGCTGCTCGTGGACGGTCCGAAGTTCGTCGGCCTCGTGGATCGCGATTCCCTCCGCGACGAGACCCCTGACGGGCGCTCGGCGCGCTCGCTCGTCCGCCGGGACGTGGCGACGATCGACCCGGATGCGCCGCTGGCCGAGGCGCTGGCCGCGCTCGACGAGCACGCCGAGCGCCGGCTCGTGGTGCTGGACGGAGACGGCCGCACGCTGCGCGGGTTGCTGTGCCTGACCAGCGATCGCACCGGGTTCTGCCAGAGCTGACCCGCGGCGGGTCAACCCGACCGCGCCGGAGGCCCGCGATTTCTTGGTACGGCCCCGTCCCGGACAGGGCTCTGAACGGGCCGATACCCCCGGGGAGAAACGTTTCCGTTCGGCCGCGCCGAGCGCGATCGAGAAGGGCCGATCGCGGCGACGCGGCAGCGCTCGGCGACGAGGCGCTGCCTCTCCGACTTCGAGGAGCCCGGCGAGCGCTCAGCCCGAATGGTGGGACAGGACGTTGACGATCGTGCCGCTCGGCTCACGGAGCATGAAGCGCCGGACTCCCCACTCCTCGTCGCGGAGGGGGTAGACGATCTCGAAACCGTGTTCCACGGCCGTGGCGTGTGCGGCATCGACGTCGGCCACCTCGACCGAGATGCCCGGGGCGGCCATGTCGTCGTTGCCGACGATGCTGACCTGGGCGGAGGGGTTGGTCGGGGACGCGACGGTCACGACCCAGCCCATGTCCATCGCCACCTCGAAGCCGAGCACGTCAACGAAGAAGTCGCGCGTCTCGGCAGGCCGCTCCGACCTGATGTTCGGCACCGCCCTGCTGATCGTCACGTCCCCAGTTCTACCCGGCGACGAGCTCGGGAGACTCGACTGGCGCGTGCTGCCGCAGCAGCCGGAGGAACTCCCGCATCCATTCGGGATGGTCCGGCCAGGCCCTGCCGGACACCAGGTTGCCGTCGACAACCCCGCCCCCGTCCACATACTCGGCACCGGCCGCGAGGACATCGAGTTCGAGGGCCGGATATGCGGCGGTGCGCCGCCCGCTCAGCACACCCGCCGCCGCGACCGCGAGCGGCCCGTGGCAGAGGTGGGCCACAGGGCGACTGTCGCCAAAGAATGCCTTGATGATCCGCTGCGCGTCCGCGTCGTTTCGGATGTACTCGGGTGCCCGTCCGCCCGGGATCACCAGGGCGACATAGTCGGAGGGGTCAACGTCGGCGAACGCGACGTCCGCGTCCCAGGTGTAGCCCAGCTTCTCGGTGTATGTGTCGAAGCCCTCGACGAAGTCGTGCACCACGAACTGGAGCTTCTTCTTGGAGGGAGCGGCGATGTTCACCTCGTACCCCTCCTCCAGCAGCCTCTGGTAGGGGTACATCACCTCCAGCGATTCCGCGGCGTCGCCGGTGAGGATCAGGACTTTGGGCATCGGACCTCCTCGGGATCACGCAGTCGATCGACCCTAGACCTTGGTCCGACCATCCGTCAAAGAGACAATGCGCACATGGATATCGTCGGGGAGGCCAGCCACATCGAGGGCACCTGAGGCGCTAGCCGCTCGCCTACCCCGACCGCGCGTCACCTTCATCCACTCGCCGTGGCTGGCGAAGATGCGATCACCTTCGGCGACGTCCTCAGGGCCGACGGTCCACATGATGATGATGTGCGTCTTTTCCGGTCAGCCGCGCTCGCCGGTCGTGCCGAAGCCCTCGCGGCCGCGGCGCTCCTCCAGCGACTCGAGCTCCTGGAAGATCGTGAGCTGGAGCCCTCCCGGGCCCACGAGGCGCGCGTTCAGGGACCGCCAGGGGGTCTCCGCCGGCGCGCCGAGCACCTCGGCGCCGGCCTCGCGCAGACGCTCGGTCGCCGCCGCGGCGTCGCCGACCTCGAAGGCCACCCGCAGCTTCGGGCTCAGAGGCCGGCCGACTTCGACCCGGTCGATCATCTCGACCTGGGCGGGGTTCGAGATCTCCAGTGTCGCCCGGCCGGCCTCGAAGATCACGACCCGCGCCTCGCCCGAGCCCTCGAACGCCGCCTGCTCGGGGAGGCCGAGCGCGTCGCGGTAGAAGGCGACGGCCTCGTCGAAGTCCGCCGCCTCGACGATGAGGCGCAGCTGGCGGACCTGGATCGCGGTGGGCTCGTCGTTCATGGCGGCTCCTCAGCCGGCCGCTTGGGAGTACAGGAGCGACCCGGGGGTCGTGAGCGACTCGCCGGTCTCCAGCAGCGTCTTGAGGCCGGAGAGGATCATCGGCCAGCCGCCGTAGAGCTCCGGGTTGGCGCCCTCGGGGAGCCGGTCGTGGATCACGGTCAGCTGGCACGAATCGCCGACCGGGTGGATCTCCCAGGTGACCCTCGAGGTCCCGGCGGCCTTGACGTCGTCGCTCCACAGCGCGTTGAAGCTCTGCACGAGCCGGCGCGGGGGGTCGACCTCGAGGTTCTCTCCCGCCGCGATGTCGACGACGCCGGGGACCCCGGCGGTGTAGCTCGAGCCGGGCGTCCAGTCGGAGTGGGTCTCGACTCCGAAGCTGTACCTGGCCCTGAGCTTGGGATCCGTGATCGCCTCCCAGAGGCGCTCCGGCGTCGTCTTGATGTAGATCTCGAACACCGCCATCGCTCCGGTGCCGTCGGGGTCGGGGCTGAGTGGCACCCGGTGTGGGACGTCGGCTGCGCCCATGGTCTCCTCCTCGAGTTGTCGCTTGATGCCCGTGAGCGTCGCGGCCCAGGGCTCGGCGTACTTGCTCACCCAGCGGTCGTGGACGAGCCGGATCGGGACCGGGTTCAGGAAGTGGAGCTTCTCGCGCCCGCGCCTGCGGCTGGTCACCAGGCCCGCCTCCTCGAGCACCCGCAGGTGCTTCATCACGCCGAAGCGCGTCATCGGCAACCGCGCCTCCAGGGCGCTCAGCGTCTGCCCGTCCTGCGTGAACAGCTCGTCGAGCAACCCCCGGCGCGTGGGGTCGGCGAGCGCCTTGAACACCGCGTCCATGGGCCGGCAGAATACGTGACTACTTAGTCACATGTCAAACGCTCCACCGGCAGTCGGGCTGAGCCCTCAGGTCGCCAGCCTCCGCCGCGCGTCTGGCGGGATCCGCTCGGGGAAGCGCGGCAGGCCGTCGTCGGGCAGCGGCTGCCACGGTGCCGCGTAGGCCGTGAACTGATGGGCGCCCGGCCGGATCCCCGGGTCGCCGTCCAGGGCGCCCATGCGCACGCTGTGCATCTCCGGGCGCTCGGGGTCGGTGGTGTGGGTGTGGCCCCCGCAGAGCCCGCAGAACGCCTTCTCCCAGCCGTCGGGCGGGCGCCAGGCGCGCACGTGCTCCTCGCCCGCCGTGATCCGGAACGACCCCGGCTCCGTGATCGCGCTGGCCGAGAAGGCGCTGCCGGTGCGCCGCTGGCAGCGCGTGCAGTGGCAGTAGAGGGCACCCAGCAGCGGCTCGTCAACCTCGAACCGGACGGCCCCGCACAGGCAATGTCCCGTCACAGACACGGCGATCCTCCCCAGGGTTGCCGCCGACGTAGCGCCGGGGAGGCTAGACGGATGGGCCTCGGAGGGGCGCGCCCCCCGCGTCACTCGCGGGGGGCGCGCACGCGCCGCTAGGCCGCGAGCCCGACCGGCTTGGGGAAGCGGTGGCGCAGGCCGTAGCGGTACGGCTTGGCGGCGCCCGCCCAGGTCGCGTCCCGGGTGTAGGTCTCGGTCCAGAGCACCTCGCCCGCCGGGATGATCAGGTCGAAGCTGAAGGTCATGAGGCCGATCAACTCCTTGGGCGGCAGCTCGTGCCCGAGGTTGTCGTACGGCGTCGCCTGCATGAACCAGTTGATGCTCTTGCGGCTGGCGGTGCGGATCGACTCGGGCTTCACCTGGAAGCGGTGCGAGCCCTCGGTGTCCGGCCGCCCGATCGCCGTCGCCAGGTCCTTGGTGACCATGGACGGCAGGTAGACCAGCTCCCAGCGCGACTCGGAGACGTCCGGGGCGGTGATCACCTTCATGTTGAGCCGGCCGTAGTCGGTGTTGCCGTAGAAGGCGGGCTTGGCCGAGAGCTCGGCGTCGTCGTAGGCCCCGGTGGCCGAGTGGATCACGTAGCCGTTCCGGATCATCAGGAACGAGAAGTAGTCGAACTGGTAGACCTTGGTGTCGTACACGCCGTACCCGTCGTCCGGCGCCCCGCCGTGCTCCAGCACGCGGATGAAGGCGTCCTTCTTGGGGAAGCCGAGCACGCGTCCCGCGTCGATGCCGGCGTCCTGCGTCAGGTACATGTACGGGTAGTAGCCGCCGTAGTAGGTCGTGCCGTCGCCGCCCTTGTGGCTGGCCGCGATCGTGACGCCCATCTCGCCGTACGGGCCGATCATCGTGTGGTTGTGGTCGACGTACCAGAACTCCACGACGTCGTCCTCGAGCTCCATGCAGTCCGGCAGCACCCGGCGCAGGTGGGCCTCCTCGGCCCGGTAGAAGAACGCCGACCACCGCGAGTTGGTGTAGGTGAGAGGCAGTGTGTCGATGTCCCACAGCGGATCGGCGATCCCGTGGACGAACGCCGTCTTCTCGTCGCGCTTGACCGGAGGCGGCGGGACCTCGCCCGTGTCGGCGCCCGGGATCTGAGTCACTGCCATCTGAGCCATGTCGCTCCTGCCTGTGTCGCGGGAGGGGTCGGGGCCACGCTATGCCCCGGCCGTTACACGGCCGCACGGCCCCGCGCGCGCGCCGGACCGCGCCCGTTATCCGCGCAGGCGCTCGAGCATCACGCGCGTCTCGCCGGAGGGCTCCAGGCCCACCTCGCTCAGGGAGCGGCGGCAGTCGAGGAACACGCGTGCGACGGCGGCCGGGCCGGCGAGCCCCGCCTGCACCCGCATCAGCTCCTGCCAGGCGTCCTCGCGGTAGGGGTCGGCGTCGATGGCCGCCGTCAGGGCGGAGAGCGCCCGGCCCGGCGCGCCCGCGACCCGCATCGCCCGCGCGTAGTCGAGGCGGACGTCCATGGCGAGCCCCGTCAGCGACCGGCGCCGCTCGACGACGCTCTCGTCGTCGAGGCCCTCCATGTACTGGCCCCGCTCGACGAGCTCGAGGGCCCGCTCCAGGGTCTCGGTCAGGCCCTGGCCGACCTCGACCCGCACCCGCCCGTGGAGCGACTCCAGCAGCGCGTCGTCGGAGGCGACCGCCTCGGCCGGCCGCCACGCGAGCTTCGTGCCGGACGACCGCAGCTCCAGCTCGGCCGGCAGCGCGCGACGCAGGCGGAAGACGAGCTGGCGCAGGTAGTTCGGCCCGTCCCGGCTGCCCTCGAAGAGGGTGCTCACCAGCTGGGAGCGGGCGATGCCCGGCGGCCCGGCGCGGGCGATCTCGGCGGCCAGCTCCACGGCCTTCAGCGGGACGTTCGCCACCGGCTGCCCGTCGAGCTCGAGCCCCGGGGTGCCCAGGGTCCTCACCCGCAGCCGCGCGTGCTCGGTCGCCAGCGCGGCGACCGCCGACGGCGACCGCGGCACCAGCGTGCGCCAGCGGCGCTCGCTGTCGAGCGCCTCGGAGTCGAGGCGCCGGGCGAGCACGCCGGGCATGAGCTCGAGGGCGGCCGCGAGGGGGTGGAGCGTGCCGCAGTCCTCGGCGGCGGCGTAGGCCGCGTCGGCGGCGGCGTCGTGGGCGTCCGCGTCGCCGGCCCTCCACTCGGCCTCGGCGAGGAAGACGGCGGCGGCCGGCAGCTCCAGGTGGCGGCGCGCGCGCCTCATGCCCGCCACGGTCTGGGCGAGGAGGGAGCGCGCCTCGTCCGCCGGCCGGTCGAGCACGAGCATCGCCGCGCCCAGCCACGCCTCGGCCCACTCGCGGAACGAGGCGAGGCCGCGCTCGGCGCACCACGCGCGCACGCTGGTCAGGACCGGCACGGCCGCCTCGGCCGACCCGAGCCGGACGAGCATCCTCCCCTCCACGGCGCCGAAGATCGCGTTGTCGCCCACCCGCCACCCGTGCCGGGCCGAGACCTCGCGCGCGGACCGGATCAGCTCCAGCGCCCGCTCGCCGTTGCCCTCCTCCAGGCACAGCTCGGCCTCGGCGTGCAGCCAGAACTCGATGAACCGCGAGCTGCGGATGCTGGCGGGCACGGTCTCGAGCACCCGCCTGGCGGCCGCCGTCTCGCCCCGGGCGCGGAGGACGTTCACCTTGTGAACCTGGGCCACGGCCGCGGTCACCGGGCCGGCCGCCGCCGCCGCCACGTCCGCCAGCAGGCTCGCCGCGCGCAGCCGGCCCTGGAAGTAGAGCGCCTCCTGCAGAACGACGTGGAGCGGGTGCGTCCGGCCGAGCGCCGACTCGGCCAGGTCCTCCGGGGGCTCGCGGGCGCACGAGGAGACGAGCATGTAGCGCATCACCTCCGCCACCCGCGAACGGCCGCGCGGCGGCAGCAGCGGCACCAGCTTGGCCCACTCGCCCGAGCCGTGCAGCGCCCACACCGCCCAGGCCGCGACGTCGGGGGCCGACTCGATCAGCTCGCCGACCTCCCCGCTCGCGAGCATCTCGTGGACCAGGTCCTCCAGCTCCTCCTGGCGCCGTGCGTTCAGCAGGGCGCGGACCTGAGCCTCGCGCAGGATGGGCCGCCGCCGCAGCGCGTCCTCGCCCAGCGCCTCGGTCCAGCTGAGCATCTTCGACCAGTCGCCGCGCCGGCGGAGCGCCTTGACCGTGCTCTCGGCGAGCGACTCGGCCTCCTCGCGGCGGCCGCTCTGCAGGAGCACGTCCACCGCCTCCTCGATGAACCCCTCCTCCGCGAGCAGCCGCCCGTAGGACTCGAGCAGCCGGGGCACCTCGCCGGGAAGCTCGCGCCGCAGCCGGTACTCCAGGAACTCGCGGAACTGGGGGTGGTAGCGCAGGCCCTGCGGCTCCGCGGTCGCCGGCAGGTGCAGGCGCGCCAGCTCCTCGACCATCACGGGCGGGCGCTCTGCGGGCAGCCGCGCCAGCCGCTCGTCCGTGACCGCGTCGAGCACCGCGGTCCGCAGCAGCGCGCGGCGCAGGCGGGGCGTGAGCTCGTGGAGGATCTCGTCGCCGAGGTACGAGAAGAGGGGGCCCTCGGTCGTCGGGAGCGCCGAGCGGCTCGCGGGGCGGCGCAGGGCCTCGAAGACGATCCCCGCCGCCCACCCGCCCGTCGCCCCGTGGACCGCCCGCGGGTCGACGTCCACCTGCCTGGCCTCGAGGAGCGCCTGGGTCTCGTCGAGGCTGAAGGCCAGCTCGTCGTCGAAGACGCCGCTCAGCTGGTCGGTGAGGAGGCCGTGGAACAGGTCGACGCTCGGCATGCGCCGCGAGACGAGCACGGCCAGCGCATCGGCCGGCATGTAGCGCAGGAACGCCCTCAGGGGGCCGAGGGCCGGGGCGTCCGGCTCGAGGTGGTGCAGGTCGTCGAGGACGATGGTCCAGCCGGGGCCCAGCCGCTCGGCCAGCAGCCCGGCGCAGTCCTCCGTGAGCAGCCCGTCGGCGAGGGAGTCCTGGACCATCGTCTCGAGGCGCGGCTCCGCCCTGCCGACCGCGGCCGCCAGGTAGCTCACGAACCGGCCCGCCGCCGTGTCGGACGGATCGAGCGAGAGCCACGCCGTCCTGCCCGGGCGCTCCTCGAGGAAGCGGGCCGCCGCGGTCGTCTTCCCGGCGCCGGCGCCGGCGATCACCAGGACGACCCGATGCCCGCCGGACGCGCCGGCGAGGGCCTCCTGGACGCGCGGCCGGGGGATGAGGACCGCGGCGAGCGGGGGAGGCCGCAGCTTGGCGACGATCATCCTGCGAGAGCTCATCTGCGCGGTCGGCCGCATTCCCTAACGACCCTCTGATGGCGGCGACGCCGGGCGCCGTGCGCGACCTTCCGGCCTCTAACGAGCCCGGACATAGCGTGGCTCGCGCAGGGCACCGCCGACCCGCCCGGGCGCCCACGATACCCAAAAGGGGCCTCGGGAGCTCCACGCGGGCCGCGGTGGACACCTCGTCGAGAGAGGCATCCGGATGGCTGAGCTGACGGTCAGGAGCACCCCGTGGATCGAGTCGGGCGACGCGCCGCCGCTGCCGCTCGATCGCGATCCCCGCGACATCATCTCCCAGGCGGTCGCCGACCCGCTCTACGACTACGACATCGTCCCGCTGACGTACACCAACTCGCGGTGGTCGGCGTTCTTCTACCGGGCCGACGAGGCGGACCTGAAGGAGATCCTCCCCAAGTGCCTCGAGCTCGAGGACGACGTCGTGGAGTTCTGGTACGTCGACCACAACCACACGGGGGTCGGTCCGTACGGCGAGGTCGGGGTCACGATCGCCGCGAGCCACAAGACCGGCGACGGCCGGACCTACTACGGCGGCTACTACCCGTACATGTGGCTGACCGCCGCGATCGGCGTCGCCGCCGGCCGCGAGCCCTTCGGCTTCCCGAAGAAGATCGCCTACATCGTCACCCAGGAGCACGGCGGCAAGGAGGACGACGGCTACGGCGGCTTCGGCAACGAGTACTTCAACTTCACGATGGAGCGGCGCGGCTACCTGGTCCACACCGCCACCGGTAAGTACGACGACGGCGAGCTCCCGGCCAAGCCGGCCTTCTACGGCGACCCGGCGTACGGGCGCATGAACCTCAGGCTCGTCACGGACCCCAGCCTGCGGACCACCAAGTGGGACCTGACCTACATCCCGTCGGAGGTCACCCCGGCGCTGGCGCAGGGGATGGGCAGGCCCGAGACCGCAGGCCAGCACCGCTTCCAGCTCAAGCCGGAGTCGATCCGCACGGCGTCGGCGGGCGCCATCCGCAGCTGGATCCTCCAGGCGACCCCCTGGGACAACGTGGGCGCGCTCCTTCCGGTGAAGGAGCTGCTGGGGCTCATGAGCTTCAGCTTCGACCTGGTGATCCCCGGCGCCGAGACGATCTGGACCCAGACGATCGAGCGCACCGCCGAGGACATCGGCGACCTCATGTTCGCCACGCCGTTCGAGTACACGATGCGCCACCGCTTCCCCAAGCCGCCCGGCGTCTAGGCCGGAGCGCAGCCAGGGCCCCGGCGGGTGCACAGCCGCCGGGGCCCCCCTGCCCGATCCCCGGATAAGGAGGGACCATGGAACGAGGCGACCCCCAGTTGGTGGCCGCGCCGGTCTTCACGATCGGCTCGATCGCCCTCGCCTTTCAGCTCGTCGATTACGTCGGCCAGGCGGCGGTCGGTGCGCCGCTGGCGATCATCCTCGGCTGCACCGGCATCTTCCTTCTCGTGTCGACGCTCTGGGCCGCCTATGCGGGGCAGTCCTTCGTGGCCTGCTTCGCAGGAACGTTCGGCGGGTTCTGGATCGGATATGGCCTGCTCGTGCTGGCGCTGATCCACGGCTGGTTCGCGATCCCGCCCGAGGACATCCAGCGCACCGTCGCGGTCTTCGCGATCGCCTTCGCGTCGTTCTTCCTCTTCCTCGCGCTGGCGAGCCTGCGGCTGCCGATCATCTACTTCCTCATCTTCATCCTGGTGGTCGCGGCGCTCTGCTTCGTCGCCGCCGCCTACCTGATGACGCCGGTCAACACCGACCTGCTCAAGGTCGCCGGCTACATCACGTTCGTGTTCGCGGGCCTCGGCATGTTGCTGTCGTGGACCGTGATGAACCTGTCCCTCGGCGGGCCCGCCTTCCCGCCGCTGGGACCGACGCTCATAAAGCCCCGGCCGGCGCCGCCGGCGTAGGCGCGCGAGGGGCAGCCGTTCGACCCCGGCGTCACTCTTGCCGCACGCCCGCAGCGGTGCCGATCGACGGCGCGGGCACCGAAGGTCAGCTGCGCACGCCGCCGGGCCGGGCGCCTCGCGTCCGGCCCGGCGAGCGGCTACGGCGCGCGGCCGTCCTCGAGGAGTGACCTGAGCCGCTCGAGGTCCCTCCTCAGCCCCGAGCGGACGAGCCGCCCGAGGAGCGGGCCGAGCAGCCGCATGCCGCCGGTCGGCTGCAGCTCGACGAGGTAGGTGAAGACGGCGCCCGTCCCCGCCTCGTCGGCCCGCACCGCCCGGCCGCCGGCGACGCCGCCGATCGTCCCCGCCCCGCTGAACCGGTAGGAGGCGCCGGGGTCGAGCTCCGTGACGACCGTGTCCGCGACGTAGTCGCGGCCAGAGGACCGGACCACCTCGTGCACCCTGGTGCCGATCGCCGGGCCGCCGGGCGGGTCGGGCGACATCTCGCGGAGCCCCGCGCGCCACTGCGCGTCGAAGCCGTAGTCGGCGATCGCGTCCCAGACCTCGGCCGGCGGCCGGGCGATCCCGACCGACTCCTCCACCGTATGGTCGACCCCACGCCGCCAGTCTCCACCAGCCGGCTGTCCGCCGACAACCTCCCGGCGTTTGGCCCCCGGGGCGACCGGGCACCGACTGGTGCGGACGGTTCGAGCCAATTGTGACAAGGGGGGCGGGCATGAGGGGTCGGGGACGCACCGTGGCGATCGGGGTGACGATCGCGGCGGTCGTCGCCGTGGTGGCGGGGGCGGTGGCCGCCGGCACCCGCTCGAGCGACGAGAGCGCGCTGCAGCCGGCGCGCAGGGCCGCCGACCGAGGCATCGAGCGCAAGGTCGACGCCCTCCTGGCCAAGATGACGCTCGAGGAGAAGCTGCAGCAGATCCAGCTCCTCTCCGACGGGCAGGTGACCGACGCCGACGCCCGCGCCGGCGTGGGCGGGGTCTTCAGCCTCACCGACCCGGCCAAGATCGACCACCTCCAGCGGGTGGCGGTGGAGGAGTCGCGGCTCGGCATCCCGATCCTCTTCGCCTACGACACGATCCACGGCTACCGCACGATCTTCCCGATCCCCCTCGGCGCCGCCAGCAGCTTCGACCCGGCCGTGGCGACCGCCGACGCGACCATCGGGGCGCGCGAGACGGCGACCGTCGGGATCAAGCAGGTCTACAGCCCGATGGTCGACCTCTCGCACGAGCCCCGCTGGGGCCGGATCGCCGAGGGCGCGGGCGAGGACCCGTACCTCGGCGCGGTCTTCGCTGCCGCGCGCGTCAAGGCCGCCCAGGGCAAGAGCTACTCCGCGCCCGAGAAGGTCGTGACGAGCCCCAAGCACCTGGCCGCCTACGGCCAGCCGGAGGGCGGGCGCGACTACAACACCACCGACATGTCCGAGCAGCGCCTGCGCAACCTCTACCTGCCGCCGTTCAAGGCGGCGATCGACGCCGGCGCGGACACCGTGATGTGCTCGTTCAACGCGATCAACGGCGTGCCGGGCTGCGCCAACAGCCTGCTCGAGACCGAGATCCTGAAGGGGGAGTGGGGCTTCGACGGCTTCGTCGAGAGCGACTACACGGCCGTGGCCGAGCTCCGCGCGTGCCCCCCGCGGAAGCCCGACGAGGGGCCGTGCGGCCACGGCGTCGCGGCCGATGGGCCCGCCGCCGCGCAGGCCGCGCTCAACGCGGGGACCGACTCGGAGATGGTGAGCACGAACATCCGCGACTTCGGCGCCCAGCTCCTCGCGCAGCGGCGGATCTCGACCTCGCGGATCGATGACGCGGTCCGGCGCATCCTGCGGGTGAAGTTCCGCGCCGGCCTCTTCGACCACCCCTACGTCGACCAGGCCAAGGCCGTCGACCCGGCCAGCTTCGTGACGGCCGCCGACCGCGCGGCCGCGCGGGCCGCGGCCGGCAAGTCGATGGTCCTGCTGAAGAACGACGGCGTGCTCCCGCTCGACCCGGCGAAGAGGACCGCGGTGATCGGGCCGTTGGGCGACGACCAGCACGACATGCTGGGGCCGTGGTGGGGGAAGGGCGTCGACGCCGACGTCGTGTCGGTGCTGACCGGGATCCGGGCGCAGAGCCCGGGCGCGACCTTCGCCCAGGGGTGCGCGATGGTCAACAAGGACCCGCCCGACCTCACGCCCGCGGATGAGTGCGGCTCGGACGCCGGCTTCGCGGAGGCGGTGGCGGCGGCGAACGCGGCCGACCAGGTCGTCCTCGCCCTCGGCGAGACCCGCGGGCAGAGCGGCGAGGCCGCCGCGCGCACGCAGATCGACCTCCCCGGGGTCCAGCAGAAGCTGATCGACGCGATCAAGGCCACCGGGAAGCCGTTCGTCGTGGTGCTCTTCAACGGGCGCCCGCTGACCCTGACCGACGTCGCGGCCTCCTCCCCGGCGATCCTCGAGGCCTGGTTCCCGGGCGTCGAGGCCGGCAACGCGGTGGCCGACGTGCTCTTCGGGGTGGTGAACCCCGGCGGCAAGCTGCCGGTGTCGTTCCCGCGGGTCCTCGGCCAGGTGCCGATCTACTACAACCACGAGCCGACCGGGCGCCCCTGCGACACGGGCGCCAAGTACAACTCGCGCTACCGCGACCTGAACTCGTGCGATCCGCTCTACCCGTTCGGCTTCGGCCTGAGCTACACGACCTTCTCGATCGCGAACCTGCGCCTCAGCAAGGGGCGGGTCGCGGCGGACGGCGCGCTCACCGCGTCGGTGGACGTGACCAACACCGGCGGCCGCGCGGGCGACGAGGTGGTGCAGCTCTACATCAACGACCCGGTGGCCAGCATCTCGCAGCCGGTGCGACGCCTGCGCGGGTTCCAGCGGGTGACCCTGGAGCCGGGCGCGACCCGCACCGTCAGCTTCACGCTCGACAGGAGCGACTTCGGCTTCTACGACGACGACGGCAACCTGGTCGTGGAGCCGGGCGCCATCGACGTCTACGCCGGGAACAGCTCGACCGCCGACCTGAAGCGTTCGTTCGTCGTGAAGGGTTGAGGCAGGGGAGCGGCGTCATGACCACCCTCGCGACCGGGAGATCGCCGCAACCTTCGCCGGACGCCTGCGTTTGAAGCGGTGGAGGCTCGTCCGCCGGGCGGGTCGCCCGAAGGCTCACCACGAGGACGGGCTGGACCCGAGGCCGCCGTTCGGCGGATGATGCCGCGGTCATGGCGGATGCGATCCAGGAGCGGCCGCGCACGACCTCCGGGCCGCCGGGCCCGGGCCGGCGCGGCTCGCTGCGGCTGATCGGCGAGAGGCGCCGCGACCCCATCGGCATGTTCGAGCGCCTGCGCGACGAGCACGGGCCGTTCGTGCGGTTCCGCATGGGCCCGCTGGACATGTACCTGGTGACCGAGCCCGACCTCGTGCAGCAGGTCTTCACGACCTACGCCTCCCGCGTGCGCAAGGGGCGGATCTTGGAGGGCGCGAGGGTGGTCCTCGGCGACGGCCTGCTGACCGCCGAGGGCGAGCACCACCGCCGCCAGAGGCGGCTGATCCAGCCGGCCTTCCACCACGAGCGTCTCGACGGCTACGCCCGGATCATGTCGCGCCGGGGCGCCGAGGCGGCCGACCGCTGGGGCGACGGCGAGGTCATCGACGTCTTCCGCGAGATGAGCGCCCTGACGATGGGCGTCGTGGGCGAGGCCCTCTTCGGGACCGAGCTGGGGGACGAGTTCGGGCGCGTCGAGGAGGCGCTGGTCGACGTCTTCCGTGGGTTCGACCTGCTGGTGCTGCCGTTCGCGGGCGTGCGGATGCGCATGCCGACGCGCACGGTCCGGCGGTTCGCGGCCGCGAAGGCCGACCTCGAGCGGATCGTCAACGGCGTCATCGCCGATCGGCGCGCGGACGGCCGCGACCGCGGCGACCTGCTGTCGATGCTGCTCGCCGCCCAGGACGCCGAGGACGGCGCCGCGATGACCGACGAGGAGGTGCGCCACGAGGTCATGACCCTGTTCGCCGCCGGCCTCGAGACGACCGCCAACGCGCTGACCTTCACCTGGTACCTGCTGGCGCGCCACCCGGCGGCCGAGGAGCGCCTGCGGGCCGAGGCGGCCGCCCTCGACGGCGATCCCGGGCTGGACGACCTGCCCCGCCTGCCCTTCGCGCAGCGGGTGCTGCAGGAGTCCCTGCGCCTCTACCCGCCCGGCTGGATGCTCGCGCGGCGCTGCCTGGAGGAGATCCCGCTCGGGGGCTACGTCGTCCCCGAGGGCGGCCTCGTGCTGATGCCGCCGTACCTCCTGCACCGCGACCCGCGCTTCTGGCCCGAGCCCGAGCGCTTCGACCCGGACCGCTGGCGCGAGGGCGGCGGCGCGCCGCCCCACCGCTTCTCGTACTTCCCGTTCGGCGCCGGCCCGCGCAAGTGCATCGGGTCGAGCTTCGCGTCGGTCGAGGGCGCGCTGCTGCTCGCGGTCATCGCCCGCCGCGTCCGGCTCGAGGCGGTCTCGGACGACCCGCTCGAGCTGCAGCCCCAGATCACCCTTCGCCCGCGCGGCGGCGTGCCGATGCGGGTGCGCGCCGCCGCGGTGGCATGACGCGCGCGCCGGATCCGGTCCCGAGCGCACGCGCCCTCACGCGCCGGCGCCTGCTCGCCGAGGCGGGCGCCGCGGCGGTCGCAGTCGGGGCGCTGCCCGCCTGGAGCCGCGCGTCGGCCCGGCGCCGCGACCGGACCGCCGCCGAGCTCCGGCGCCTGGCGGCCCTGGTCCGCGGGCCGGTCGTCACCGCGTCCGACCCGGCCGGGCTGGCCGTCGCCGCCCAGCTCTACAACAGCCGCTTCGACGGCGCGCAGCCGCTGGCGGTCGTCTACGCCCTCGACGAGCGCGACGTCCAGGCGACGGTGCGCTGGTCGGCCCGCACCGGCGTGCGCATCGCCGCGCGCTCCGGGGGCCACTCCTACGGCGGCTACTCCAACCCGACGGGCGGCGTGCTGCTCGACGTCACCGGCATCCGCGGCACCCGGGCCCGCCCCCGCGACCGCCGGGCCGCGATCGGGGCCGGCTCGGAGCTGAGCGAGGTCTACACGGCGCTGGCCGGGGTGGGGCAGACGATCCCGGCGGGCACCTGCCCGACCGTCGGCATGGCGGGGCTCGCCCTGGGCGGCGGGGTCGGCTTCGTCGGGCGGCGCTGGGGCACGACCTCGGACAACGTGCTCGCCCTGCGCATCGTCACGGCCGACGGCCGCGCCCGCACGATCGACCGCCGCCGCGACGAGGACCTCTACTGGGCCTGCCGGGGCGGCGGGGGCGGCAACTTCGGCGTCGTCACCGCGTTCCTCATGCGCACCTTCCCGACCGACCCCGCCTCGACCTTCGTGCTCACCTACGACTGGAGCCAGGTCGTCGACGTCGTCCAGGCCTGGCAGGCGTGGGCGCCCGAGGCGCCGGACGACCTCTTCTCGATCTGCTCGATCCAGACCGGCACGACGGTGCCGAGCCTGCGGGTCTCGGGCCAGATCTTCGGCCCCGAGAGCGCCATCCCGGCGGCCATCGCGCCGCTCACGTCGGCGGTCGCGCCGGTCTCGATGACGATGGGAACCAAGAACTACGCCGAGGCGATCTCGTTCTGGGCCCAGTGCACCCAGTACGCCGCGGCCCAGTGCGCGCGCCAGGAGGAGAACCCGGACGGGGACGTCCCCCGGCGCAACTTCTGGGGCAAGTCGCAGTACGTCGACCGGCCGGTGCCGGCCGCGGCGGGCGCGGTGATCCGCGACTTCATCGACCGGCGCCAGGCCGACAGCGCGCTCGGCCTCGGCGAGATCCTGCTCGACTCCTACGGCGGCGCGCTCAACCGGCCGGCGCCCGACGCGACCGCCTTCGTGCACCGCGACAACCTGTTCTCGATGCAGTACGTCGTCTACTGGGACGACCCGTCGGGGGAGGACGCCAGCGTCGCCTGGATCCGGGCGTTCCACCAGGCGATGG
>CAWEYS010000029.1:0-315232 GCA_963813355.1 Miltoncostaeaceae bacterium
GCATGTCACCCTCAGACGCCATCGGGCCGCCCTGGCCGCCCTGCCCGAATTGCTCGGGCAGCGCCAGGTCCTCGTTCCCATGGTCCGGCCGCGACGGCCACGCTGGTGCTAGGGCGGCGCCCAGGCCGCGGTGGCGCCCAGCGGGTGGGGACCCTCACAGTCCGGACGCTGATTGGCTACGTCGAGGCCAAGAGCGGCCGTCCCGGTCGTGCTCGCGGTCATGATGGCCAACATCCCGTTCCGCTCCTTCGCGCACGTGGACGCCATCGTGGACAACGACGGGGGAGCTCGCGGGCGCCATACAGCACGCCTTCTGAGCCCCGGGACGGCGGGACGGGGCGCCGACGGTCCGTCTCCCGGCGTGCGGCGTCGCCGTCAGCCGGGCGGAAGCAGCGCGGCGGTGAAGGTCTTCGTCACTGATCCGATCCGCTGGTGGACGTCGGGTCGCATCGGGGCCCTCGTGCGCTTGGCCGCGATCCCGATTCGCCCTGACCCATCGGCCCCTCGGCGTCTGCACTCCCACGACGACGCCCGTCGTCTCCGCGGCTCGGAGACCGGCACGGACGGCGGCCTCGAGTCGCGCGCGCTGCTTCGGCGGGAGCGGGGTGCCCGACGGCGCCGCCGTCGCGGCGGCACCGGTCGTCGTGCCGCCGTGAGCGTCGTCGTCGCCGCGGAAGCCGGCCACGACGACGACCCGGCAAGCGCGATCAGCCCGACGACCACATTGCGACCCACGGTCATGGTCGCGGACTATCGGTCCCCTTCAAGCCCTGATGGTCGTGCCGGGTGGCGACCGGCGGAGGGCCGCTCGGAGTGACTTCGAGATCGGCAGTGGTCATTTCTCCTCCTTTCCGTCGGTGTGACGGGCAGATCGCCCATGTACAGCCGTCCGCGAACGATCCGGCCGTCCTCGATGCCGTAGATCACGACGCCTCGCACGTCGAACCGCTCTCCGTCGAGGCGGGTCCCGTGCCACCGCCACTCGCACCAGGCGGCATCGGCGCCGAAACAGCCGTCGACCAGATCCCAGCGAAGATCGGCAACGTTGGCGAGGTTGGCCGACCAGTTCCGGCGCACGCCGTCGCGACCGCGGAAGGAGCACTCCGGACGCAGCGGCTGCTCGCTCTCGTAGTCCTCGTCGAAGCACGCGAGGAACGCGTCCAGGTCGTGCCTTTTGATCGCGCTACGGAGATCCTCGATCAGGGACCGCACGCCGTCGGCGGTCATCGCCTCGTCTCCGCTGGCTGCGCCGGGAGCGCCGTCAGCGTTCTCCGCTGCAGGAGATAGAGACGGCCGCTCGCAAAGGCCCATTCGAGGTCGTGGGCCCCGTCAAAGACCTGGTCGCAGCTGAGGGCGAGAGCGTGAAGCGCGGCGAGCTTCGCGTCGTCGAGGCAGAGAGCGCGGGCGAGGTCTGCGGGAACCTGTGTCTCGCGCGTGCCGCCTGTCGGGTCGATCCGCAGCGCGACGTCCTTGAGTCCCGCGGCTCGCTCGAGCACGGTGCCGTCCGGCGCCAAGCGAAAGCGGTCGGGCGTCACGAGGCCGGCGACGACAGCCTCGCCCAGCCCCCAGGCGGCTTCGATCACGAGCTCGTGGGATCCGTCGAGCGGATTTCGGCTGAAGAGGACCCCGGAGCACTCCGCGTCCACAAGCTCCTGGACGACCACGGCCATCCTCGGCTCGGGCGGCAGTCCGAGGCGCTCGCGATAGGCGATCGCCGAGGGCGAGTGCGCCGACGCCCGGATGGCGCAGACCGCGTCCACGAGCTCGGGCAGAGAGCGAAGATTGAGCCGCGTCAGGTGCTGGCCGGCGAAGCTCGCCTGCCTCGAGTCCTCGCCCACGGCCGACGACCGGGCGACGAGCGGCGCCCCGAGCGCGTCGAAAACCGCGCCCAGCTCACGTCTCGCATCGTCTCGGCGGCTGGCGACGGCGTCGACGAACGTGACCGGGAGCGCGATGCCGGCGGGGACGCACAGGCCCGCGCGCACTCCCGCCGCGAGCTGCGCGGCCTTGCCTCCGAAGAGACGCTCGTCGAGCTGCCCGCTGAGGGGTAGAGGCCTCATCGCCGGCGAGCCGTGATCAGGCTGAGCGAGAACGGACCTGCGAGACGGTGACGGCAAAGGTCCGCGAAACCGCTCTCGTTCAGCCACCGGCGAAAGGCCGAGTACGGATAGATCCTGCCCCGCGCCGTTCGCAGGACCAAACCGAGCGCGTAGAGCGCCGCGGCTCGCGGGCCGTCCCCACGCTCGCTGGCGAGGATGTCGATGACTGCGACCGTGCCACCCGGCCGGACGGCCTCCGCGACGCGCTGGAGAAGCCGGAGGTTTGCTTCTTCGTCGAAGAGGTGGCAGAGGTTCCCCACGAGCGCGAGATCGAAGCTGGCGGGCTTGCCCCAATCGACGTCGAAAGCGTCGCCCTCGATGAACACGTACTTCCGCTCGAGCCCCGCTGCTCGAACAGCGGCTCGAGTGGTCGCCATCACGGCCGGGAGCTCGACTGCCGTCACCTCGCGGTCGGGGTCGCGCGCCGCGAGCGCGAGGCTCCAAGGGGCGGCGCCGGCGCCGATGTCGAGCACGCGGGGGTTCGCCTGCGTCAGCAGGCCGGCTGCGTGCTCGGCGCTTTCGCGGAACAGCAGCGCGAGCTGCCCGACGACGTTCGGGTAGAGATACTCGGCTCCAGCGGTGGTCGCCGCGTCGGCCGCCCGCCATTCGCCGCGCAGTGCGAGCGGCAGTGAGGCCCACGGTCGCAGCAGCTCAGCGAAGTCGGTGAGGCGCGAGAACGCCGGCCGGAAGCGGCCGTCGTCCTCGCGCGTAACGAGGCCGAGAGCGACAAGCGCTGCCAGGAGGCTCTCCGCTCCCTGCCCTGTCAGGCCGCAGTCGGCGGCGACGCTGTCCGGTGCGACCGGTCCGGCCTGGACGCGCGCGACGACGCCGAGATCGATCGCCGACCCGACGGCGGCACCTGCGGCGCACGCCTCGAGTAGCTCGGCCACAAGCGCCGCAGCGGGATAGAACGGTCGGGAATCCGGCTCCGCGGCTGCCACGAGCGCGCGTGCCGCGGTCACACGAGGACCTCCACTTCGCCCAGGCTCCCGTTCACGCACACCCGGGCGCCGTCCGGGATCACCGACGTTGCGTCCGTACAGCCGACCACGCCGGCCATGCCATACTCGCGGGCGACGATCGCCGCGTGCGAGAGCAACCCGCCGCGGTCGGTTACGATCGCACCCAGGAGCGGGAGCACGATGTTGAAAGCGGTCGTCGTCGAGTTCGTGACCAGCACGTCACCCGGCTGGATCCGACCGAACTCCTCGGTGCTGCGAATGACGCGCGCGGTGCCCTCGTAGAGGCCGGGACTCACGCTGAGCCCTCGCACCTTGCGCTCTTCGGTCTGCGGCTCTGGGGCGGAGAAGATCTCCCTGACGACCGCACCAATCGCACGCTCGAGCCTCGCGGCCGCCGGCGGCAGCCATTCGGCAGGCAGGGGAGGCGCAGGCTCACCGCCCAGGAAGGGCGGCGCGTCGGCGTAGCGCGCGTCCAGGCGGTAGCGCGCCCGCTCGGCCAGCTCCTCGGGCGCGGGCCCCTCGCCGGACGAAACCAGGCGGCGCAGCTCCGAGTAGTCGGCCTCCACGAGGTGGCCGGGCTCCGCGACCCGTCCCTTAGCAGCCAGCCTACGGCCGGCCGCCAAGGTCGCGCGCCGCGTGATACCCATCGCCCAGAGGTCGGCGTAGGTACCGCGCTCGTCGCGAAGCCGGTACACAGACCGCGCCTCGGCGAGGAGCTCGTCGAAGGCGGAGCGCTGTTCGGCGGGCACGTCGGCGCGGACCTCGCGGGTTCGCCTCTCCACCTCGTCCGCGACCGCTGCAGCTCCGGCCGCTTCGACGGCCGACCGGATGGCTCCGACGATCAACTCCGGAAGCTCGTGCACCGACGGCTCGCCGACGTCTTCGCCGTTGACAGGCCGATAGCCAACGCGATCGATGTATGCCCTTGCGCGTTTGCCGGTCTCGCCAGGCGAGGAGCGCAGAGCCGCGACGACCTCGGCGGGATCGCCGGGCGTCGACAGAAGCTCGCCGGCTGCGGGATCGCGCCCGAGTTCGACCACGAGATACTCAAGCTCTTCGTCAGCGCCGAGCGGATCCGGGTTCGCCCCCTGCAACAGGCGAAGCAGCTCGGCCAGCGGGCGTCTTGTCCACTCGTTCGCGTGGACGAGGAAGTCACCGACCGGCAGCAGCGCCGGCACGTTGAACAGATGGTGGAGGTACGCACTCCGGATCTGGTTCTCGCGGCAGCGATCGAGGTACGCGAGGAGCTCGCTCGTGGCGAGCGCGTCAGGATCGACGGCGAGGAGCTCGAGGTGACCCTGGATCGCCGCCGGCTTCACCTCGCGATCCCAGCGTTCGAGGTCCTCCCGCCACAGCCTCCGCTCGAAGACGGTCGCACTCGTCTCGAGCCGCCGCTTGATCTCAGGATCGGTTCGCGCGAGCCCGTCCCACACGTCCTTCGGGGGATGGCCAACCGCGTCCTTCGGCGCTCCCACCGGGCGGGCGCAGAAGTACGGGAACCCGTTCACGAATCCCGCTTCCAGGTACTCGAGCAGAGACCCGTAGCGGCGCAGGCTCTCGCCGAACCCGCGCTCGAACGCGTCCGGGAAGAGCTCGGCCTGGAACCGCGTCACCGGCCGCGTCCAGTGGGTCGGGTCGAGGAACCACGATCCCGGCCCGGGCGGGGCGAAGGTCTGCTCAGCGACGACGGTCATCGTCATCGACCTCCTTGATGCTCGCAGGGTTCCGGCGAAGCTCGTCTGTCAGCACGCGCACGGCCCAGGCAGCAGCCCGCCCGGCCTCTGCGCCGTCGAGGCCCCACTGGTCGCGCATCGCTTGCCAGGCCGGCGCGCTCACCAGGAGGTAGACGACGGCGATAGCCCGGCGCTGCTCCGCTGGCTCAAGGTCCTGCGTCAGCTCCTGCATGGCCTTCTCGAACGTCTTCAGCCGCCGACGGCGCGTTCGCGCTCGGATGTCCTGGCCCCTCTTCGAAAGAAGGGCGCGGATCAGCGGCGCGTGGTCGTCGTACATGCGATAGAGCGCCGGCGCCATCTCGCGCACCCCCTCCAGCGTCTCGGGGTAGGAGTGCAGGACGAGCCGCAGGTGCTCCTCCGCCCACTCCCCGAAGGCGTCGAACAGTGCCTCCTTCGTCGGGAAATGGCGGTACACCGTGCGTACCGACACCCGCGCGCGCATCGCGACGATCGGGATCGTCACCTCGTCGACGGCCTCGTCCGCGAGCACATCGGCCATGGCCTTGAGGATCCGCAGCCGCGTCTGCTCCAGCTGCTCCGCCCGAAGGGGGCTCTCGTATGGCCGTGCGGTGCTCATGGCACGGCGACGATAATTGATGACACGCCAACGTGTCAAGAGGACATGCTTTCGTGCCTCGAAGTACCGCGGCCGCTACCAGCCGGTTACATGCGGAGGTCGCGCGTTCGGGTCACAGGCGGAAAACCCCCTGAACGTGCAAAACGCGCGGCTTCCCCGCCCAGCTGCTGCCCGAGTCTCGGCGCCGGCGCGGTCGAGGCGGGCAACCTGGGCGCCACCTTTGAGGCCGCCGCGCGCTACCTGGGCGCGCTGGCCGGCTCGCGCGGGCTCCTGGTGGCGCTCGAGGACCTGCACTGGGCCGACGCGACCAGCCTGTCGCTGGGTGCCCTTCGTCGCCCGCGCGCTGCGCGGCCGGCCGGTGGCCCTGCTGGTCAACATGTCACCTTCAGACGTCACCGGGCGCCCCGGCGGCGGGCAGCCTGTGCCCCCGCTCCTGCTTCTCGTCCGGAGCGGTCGTCGTTGATGCGGACCGAGACGCCTGATCCTCCACAATAGGAGCAGCGAGGGCCGCAGAGGCTCTTGGCCCCCGCCGTGCAGGCGGCCGGTTGGCACTGCCACCTGCTGCCCGAACGCCTCGACGGCTTGAGAACCGCCCCTCGACGCGCTCGATCTCGGAGGTGGCGGGGCTAGAGACCTCGCGCCGCTGCTGGCCGAACGGCCTAGGCGCTGGCGCTCAGCGGACCCGTGGGGTTGGATGGCGGCCGTGAGCAAGGCTCAGGTCGAGGTGCTCGTGATCGGCGCGGGGCCGTCTGGCCTCTTCGCCGCGGCCGAGCTCGCGCGCAACGGCGTGCCGACCCGCGTCGTCGAGCGCCAGCCTGAGCCGCACCGCCAGGCCCGCGCCACCGCCCTCCAGCCGGGGACGCTCGAGATCCTCGCCCGGGCGGAGGTCCTCAACGCGGCGCTCGCCGCCTCGGTCCATCTGGGATTCGCCAGGGTGTTCGATTCGGGCCTGCGGCCGGTGGGCGAGCTGGCCTTCGCGGGCGTCGGCTGCCCGTGGGAGTTCCAGTGCAGCCTGCCCCAGTGGCGCACGGAGCGGATCCTCGCCGACCGGCTGGTGGAGCTCGGTGGCGTCGTGGAGCGCGGCGTCGCGGCGTCGTCCCTGGAGGCGCGGGACGACCGGGTGCTCGTCGGGCTGGAGCGGACCGACGGGACGCGGGAGACCGTCGAGGCAGCGTGGGTCATCGGCGCCGGCGGCGCGCACAGCGTCACGCGGGCCTCGATGGGCGAGGTCTTGGAGGGCGGCACCTATCCGGGCACCGCGCTGGTCGCCGACGTGCGCGTCCGCTGCGGCCTGCCGCGAGACGGGTCGGCCTTGGTCGCCGCCTCGGGGGGCTACGTGATGCTCGCACCGCTCCCCGACGAGCGCTGGATCACCTTCGTGGGCGATCTCGACGACGACGAGGCCGAGCGCCTGGCGAGCGACACGTCGATCGACGCGGTCGCGGCCACGATCGACTGGCGGCTGGCCGGCCAGATCCTCGTGGACGACGTCGCCTGGGCGGCGCCCTTCCGCATGCACGACCGCCTGGTCTCGCGACTGGCAGAGGGACGACGCTTCCTGCTCGGCGACGCCGGCCACCTGTCGAGCCCCTTCGGTGGCGAGGGCCTGAACTCCGGCCTTCACGACGCCCACGACCTCGCTTGGAAGCTCGCGCTCGCGCTGCGCGGCCGGAGCCGCCCCGCGTTGCTCGAGAGCTTCGAGTTCGAGCGCCTCGCCGCCGACCGTCACGTGCTCGAGGTCTCGGACCGCATTCACGGGCTGGCCCGGGGGGCCGTGGAGTCGGCGCGGACGGGCGTCCGCGGGAGCCCGCCGACCCGCGCTCAGCTGGCGGCGCTGGCGCGATCTCGATGCATGCTCGACGTCTCGTACGCCAGCAGCTCCCTCGTGGGTGAGCACCTCGGCCCCGGAGTAGAGCCGCCACCGGCCCCCGGGCCGGGCGAACGCTATCCCGATCGCACCACGCTCGGCGGCACGAGGCATCAGGTGCTGCTCTTCGGCGCCGCGGACGATGCGGGCGTCGCGCGCCTGCGCCGCCGCTGGCGCGGGCTCGTGGACGTCGCCAGCGCAACCGGCGACCCCCGGCGGGCCGGCCTATCCACCCCGGGCGCGGTCCTGGTGCGACCCGACGGGCACATCGGCTTTCGCGCCGCGCCGGCCGACGCGGCCGGACTCGCCGCGCTCGACGCGCACCTCGACTCGTACCTCGTCCCGGCCTGAGCCGGCCCGGCCCACGTTCCCCGACGGGAGAAGGCCCGGGTCAGATCAGATCCGCCCTCGCTCCTCCGTCGCAATCACGTACACGGGAGGGGCGGCCGCCCGAGGGCAAGGCCCTCGTCGATGGCCACGTTGGCGCCGGTGACGTACGCGGAGGCGTCCGAGGCGAGCCAGATGGCGGCGCCGACGATGTCGTCCGTCTCGCCGAGTCGCGCCATCGGCACGGCGTTGAGAGATCGCGGTTCCGGAGGGTCTCGGAGCATCCAGACCACTGAGGCCCGAGGGGCGCCGCCCGGTGCAGGGGGCTGGGCTCGCTCCTACGCGCCCGCGGCCTCGCGGGCACGATCGAACTTCTCGCTCGGCTCGTAGGCCCTGCCCGGGACACCGCCAACGCACAGGTAGCGCAGCCCCTCGGCTCCGACCCGAACCTTCCGCCGCGTGCCCGGAGGGATGGCGACCAGGGTCTCGGGCCCAAACTCGAGCGACTCGCCGTCAACCTCGATCCACCCGGAGCCACCCAGCCCGACATAAAGCTCCTCTTGCCCGCTCCCGGCCTCGTCGTGCTCGGGCGGGCCGTCGTCGCCGGGCCGGAAGTCGAAGAGCTGGACCCCGAAGCCGGTGATGCCCATGTCGTGGCGGACAAGCGCGACGCGTCCCCCGAACGCTCGCGTGAGCTGCGCGATGGTCCTTCGCGTGTGCGCCATCCTCCCCCTCCTCGTGACCGCGGTTCCGGCGGGAGCGGGCATCATCGCGTACGGACGCGGCGGAGCGGGCTCGAGGGTTCGTACATCGGGTCTCTGGTCGGTGCGACGTCCCGAGAAGCCAGGGCCACCACAGCGGCGGCGCCGCCTCGGGAGGATGCTCCGGCCAGCCCGATCCCTAACGCCCGTTTCATCGGGCAGGCCGTGGTCGTCGCCGTGAGCATGTCGAGGAAAGACGCCATCAAGCCGCGGATCGCCCCCACGCCCGGGCGATCGGCCTGGCCGCCGCGCCCTCGGGGAGGTCACCCCACGCGGTCGGTGCTGAGCGTCACCCTCTGACCGTAGAGGCTCCCTGACGTCGCGCCGGGGAGCTGCCAGGGCGCCGCCGGCCCCGCCAGGAGCGCGCGCGTGAGGTGATTCCAGGCGATGCGGACGAGGAAGGCCTGCTGACCGGTCGCCTTCGGCCTGCGCGACCGGGCGCAGCGCCCCTTCGCCCCGGCGGCGTCGTCGTTGCGCAGGCGCACGAGCGTGCGGTTGTAGAAGTTGTGGTTCGCGCCGCGCATCGTGAGGCTCCAGAAGGGCTGCGTCCGGCCGGCGTCGCGTCGCGCGGCCGCCAGGTAGCCCGCGCCCGTGCGGCCCGTGTCGTCGTCGCACGTGCCGAGCAGCATGGCCGTCGGCACGTCGGGCACCCTCACCGACCGATCGAAGAGGGGCGCCACGAGCACGATCGCGCCGACGGCCGCCCGGTTCGCGGCGGCCCAGCGGAGCAGGTTCTTCCCGCCCCGGGAGTGCCCGATCAGCCCGATGCGGGTCGGATCGACGCGCCCCTGCAGTGGCACGGAGAACCGGTTCGGCCCGCCCGCGGATGCGGTCCGGAGGGCGTCGAGGGTCGCGTTGACCACCTCGGCGTAGCGCCGGTACTCATGGTCCTGGGTCTCCCCGAAGCCGCCGGTGAACGACGCGTTCACGTCGGGGGCGACGGCGACGAAGCCGACCCTGGCGAGCTGACGGACCAGGTAGCGCAGGCCCAGGTCGTTGCGCTGCTCCACGCCGAAGCAGGGCCAGTCGCCGAACTCCCCCGGGCAGCCGTCGCCGTGGGAGCCGTGGCCCACGACGACGACCGGCGCCGGGCCGCTGCCGGCGGGCACCGCGACGGCCCCCCAGAGGCGGATCGGGATGCGGGCGAACCGGCCCGTGGCGCCGGGCTCGACGAAGCGCCGTACGCCGAGGTCGTAGTCGGCGGTCGGGACGTCCGGCGCCTGGGCGTCGGCCCGCGGGGCCCCGTGGGCGACGAGCGCGACCGCGGCGACGGCGATCGTCAGGGCGATCATGCGCACGGCTCTCCCACCGTCGCACGCTCCGGCCCGGCGGGACAAGGGGGAGCCGGGTCTCTCTCTCCGCTCCATCACATGGCGGCAACGGCACCGGCCCGTATGGCCGGACCCGGACAACTACGAGGTCCTCGTGCTGGACGCGGTGCTCCTGCGCATCGAGGCGCGCGGGGCCACTTCTCCTTCGTCCTTCCGCCCGAGCCGGCCGAGCAGCTCATCCGACTTCTGCGGCCGGCTTCCTGATGCAGTGGGGGCCCAGCCGACGACGAGAGTTCGTCAGCTGCGCGGCGCGCGGCGCCGCCAGGTCCGGGCGCAGCAAGGGGGCCGGTGGACGCGTACGTGGCCATGTCGAGTAAAGACGCCACTAATGCGCCGGCGGAACAACGTTCCTCTGCTCGTCAGGCCTCGTCTGACGAATCGCTGGCCCACGACGCGAGGTACTCGTGAACGGATCGGATGACTGATGAGCCCACGCTCGATGCCACGCGTTTGATCGAGCTGGCCCGAACATCACCCGTCGCGAAGACGCTGCGCAGGCTGGTCCCCAGCGAAGCGCGCGGTGCGTCGGCAGGCGCTCCGGCAGACTCTGCAGGGTGATCCAGGCCGGGTTCGTCGCGCTCGCGGTTCTCGCCGTGCTCGCGCTGCTGTGGGGATTCCAGCGCCGCCTCATCTATCTGCCGTTCCCGGCCGCGGTGCCGGCGCCTGCCCAGGTGCTCTCCAGCGCGCGGGAGGTCACGCTCAGAACCTCCGATGGCCTGACGCTGGGCGGGTGGTTCGTCGCGGCGGGGCAGCCCGACCGTGCCACGGCGGTGCTGGTGGCCAACGGCAACGCCGGCAACCGCTCGCTGCGGGCCCCGCTCGCGCGCGCGCTGGCCAGACGGGGCTTCGCCGTGCTGCTCTTCGACTACCGCGGCTACGGCGGCAATCCGGGCAGGCCAAGCGAGGAGGGCCTCGCGCGTGACGTTCGCGCCGCGCGCCGGTTCCTCGTCGAGGTCGCCGGCGTTCCGTCCGACCGCCTCCTCTACTACGGGGAGAGCTTGGGCGCGGCGGTGGTGGCCGAGTTGGCGACCGAGCACGCGCCGGCCGGGCTGGCGCTCCGCTCGCCGTTTACCGATCTCGCCGCGGTCGGGCGCATCCACTACCCGTTCCTGCCCGTCAGGACGCTGCTTCGCGACCGCTACCGGCTCGTCGAGCACCTGGCGCGGGTGAAGGTGCCCACCACGGTGGTGTACGGCTCCGCAGGACTCGATCGTGCCGCCGGCGCAGAGCCGCGCCGTCGCCGAAGCCGCGCGCGGTCCCACGCGCGTGGTCCAGATCCAGGGTGCGGACCACAACGACCGCGCTCTGCTCGACGGCGAGAGGCTGATCGCAGCGATCGTGGAACTCGCCGATCGGGTCGGCGCCCGCGAATGAGCGGGGTGGCGAAACGGGCCGGCGCGGACCCGGTGCACGTTTTGGGCTATCGCCGTCACCTGAGCCCACCGGGCCGACGGCCGGCTCGCAAGCGCACGCGCGCCCTTCGCGGCCTGTAGCCCACAATCAGCGCTGTCGCGGTAGGAGGCTACCTCCGCTACCCAGCTTCTCGCCGAGGGTCCGCGCCTGTCCATGCGAGGCGGTAGCGAGCTCAGGTTGGATCCAGGTTGCTCCTTTCGCGTGAAAGGCGGCGTCGCACCGAAGCCTCACGAGACGCTCGAAATGGACGAACTTCGAGCGTTTCGACCGAGGATCGGCTCGCGCTCGCTTCCGTCGGTGATTGCGGAAGCGTGGGCATCGTCGCCGGGACGGCCAGTGCTCGTCATTGCGACAGTGATCTGAGCGCCTGCCGAGACTGCCGCGACCACGCGAATCGGCGAGGAGGTTTCGAGTCGCTGGATAAGGGGCTAGGGCGCAATCACAATGTAGGAAAGGCCTGTCCGAGGTTCAGCCATCCAAGGTGCGACCGTCTCTCGCCACGTCAAATAGTGCTGCGTCTGCCTATGAGCTGCCGCGCCGGCCTCGCTTGCATAGGCTTCGTACAGCATGAATCTGCTCGGATCATTCGGCTCCTGCAGGACATCAAAGCGCAAGTTCTGAGGCTCTTCTATCGAGGCTTCGTGGTTGATTCTGGTGGCTTTGATAAAGTCCTCAATGTGTTCGGCCCTAACAAACACATGAACGCAAGTGACGACCATTGAACTACTCTCCAGGTTTCGTTCTGCGGTCTAATTGCAGGGAATGCTTGCTGTGGGCGAGGTCGGGGGCGCGCGGCACTCGACAACCGTAACCTGTAACGCCGTTACGTCTTCCGGTCCCGAGGAGGACCCTTGCCGACGTTGATCTTCGTGCACGGCGCGTGCGTCCGCGACGCGCCCTGGTGGTGGAGCCGGATGACCGAACCCCTCGCAGGCCACGGAGTCGCCAGCGTCGCGGTGCCGATGCCCAGCTGCGGCGAGACCGGGGACGCCCTCGGCGATCTCTACGCCGATGTAGAGGCAGCCCGGCAGGCGATCGCCGAGGCGCAGGCGCCCGTCGTGCTCTGCGGGCACTCCTACGGCGGCATGGTCATCACCCAGGCCGGGGCCGATCAGCGCGTCGCCCAGCTGCTCTACGTGACCTCGATGATGCCCGAGCCCGGGCAGTCGCTGGTTGATCTCGCTGGCTCCCAGCCCACGCCATGGATGGATCGAGGCGACGACGGCACCGTCGGCGTCCACGCAGACATCGTCCGCGAGCTGTTCCTCCAAGACTGCGACGAGGCCACCGCCCAGCAGGCCCTGGTCCGCCTCACGCGTCAGTCCGCGATGCCCTTTGCCCAGCCACCCCTGCACATCGCCTGGCAGCACAAGCCCTCGACGTACTTCGTGTGCACCGAGGACCTCGCCATCCCTGCCGAGCTGCAGCGACAACGCGCCAGCGCCAGCGCCCGACTGATCGACTTCCCCTCAGGCCACCACCCGTTCCTGTCCCAGCCCGAGGCCTTCGCCCACAGCATCGCCTCTGAGATCGACTCGGTGGCCTAAACCACACCGAGGTGCAGGTCCGCAACGGCTCCTACCTGTTCGCCGCCTGGGGAATCCCGGACAGCACCATCCCTGAGCGTCCTGTAGTGCGCCGCTTCATCGACTGAGAGCCGGCGAGGCCGGTTCCTTCCACACCCGTGGTCGTCGTGGTCAACATGTCAGCTTCAGACGCCATCGGCGCCCTGGCGGCGCTGCCGACTTGCTGGGCAGCGCCAGATCCTCGTTCCGGTGATCCGGCCGCGCGGGCCATGCGAGCAGGGTCCGAGCGCCACGGGACCATACGGTCCACGAGCCCCTCAACCCGGCAGGCCGTTTCCGGCCGATCGCGCTCGTGGTGCGGGATCCCGCTGCTGGTGCGGGATTCCGGCCGACCGGCCGAAATGGCTGGGGAGGGCTGAAAGGGGCTCAGGTGGGAGTTGCCGGCCTTGCTCGCCTCCTGACCAACCCCGATGATCTCCATCACGCGCTGAGGCTCACGCGCTCGGAACTACACCACTCCATGGGGCACGGCCTGCTCTGCCCGGGGAGCGTCGCGGCCCGGCGGGCCCGAGGGGGTCAGTTTTCGACCGACGAAGGGGGCTCAGTTTTCGACCGTCGTTGACAACTCGTGGAAATGGCATGCGGTCGCCGGCGTCGAGCTGGCCGGGGTCGGGGTCGAAGGGATCACCCAGCGGCCCGAGACGGTCTGCAGGTACGGGCCGGGCCCGGGCGGGGCGCGGTGGGGGCCGTCCATCCTTCGGCGACGATATGCCCCTGGGCGGGTGCGAGGATGGGGCATGGCCTCCGCCCGCCGCGTCGCGCTCGTGACCGGCAGCTCCCGTGGCCTGGGCGCGGCGATCGCCCGCCGGCTCGGTGCCGACGGGATGGCCGTGGCGGTCAACGACGTCCACGGAGGTGAGCGGGCCGAGGCCGTGGCCGAGGCCATCCGCCGGGCGCGCGGCGTCGCCGGGGCCTTCGGCGCAGACGTGACCGACGAGGACCAGGTGGCGCGGCTCGTGAGCGCCGTCGGCGCGACGCTCGGGCTGGTTGACGTGCTGGTGCTGAACGCCACCGGCCCGCAGCCCGAGGCACCGGTCGCCGACGTGTCGTGGGAGGACCACCTCGACCAGTTGGCCTTCTTCGTGAAGAGCCCGGTGCTGCTGCTTCGCGCGGTGCTGCCGGGGATGCGCGAGCGCGGGTTCGGCCGCATCGTCCAGATCGACTCGGAGGTGGCCGACCTCCCGCCGCCCGGCCGCTCCGCGTACGCGGCGGCGAAGAGCGCGCAGGTCGGCCTCACGCGCGCCTGGGCGCGCGAGCTCGCCCCCTCGGGGATCACCGTGAACGCCGTGTCGCCCGGCTTCATCCCCGTGGAGCGCCACGCGGACGTCAACGCCGCCGTCCGCCGGGACTACGTCGCGAGCGTCCCCGCCGGCCGGATGGGGACCCCCGAGGAGCTCGCCCACGCGGTGAGCTTCTTCGCCTCCGAGGACGCCGGCTTCGTCACGGGCCAGCACCTCGTGGTCAACGGCGGGCGGAGCCTCGGCCGCTGAGGCCGCCGATGCCGCAGAATGGGGGACACCCGCGCACCGGTCGACGAGGAGAGGCGGATGCAGAAGCACGTGTTCGACATGCCTCCTACAAGCAGTACAAGGACAACCGGGCATCACCGAGTACCTCGAGGTCCCCGGCCGCGGCCACTCCCTGACCATCGACAGCGGCTGGCGCGAGGTCTGCGACACCGCACTCGCGTTCGTGAGGCGCTTCGTTTAGCCCGCCCGGCCTGTTCGACCACGTCCCGAACGAGCCGGCGGAGTCGCCTGACAACCGCCCCGGCAGGGAACCTCCAAGCACGCGCGGGAGGATTCGAAACCTGCGACCTCTGGCTCCGGAGTGCGGGGTCTGAGCGCCACGGGCCATACAGTCACCGAGACCCTCAACTCGGACCGGAGGTTGCCCGAGGCGTCCGACCCGCATGAACAGGGAGTCAAGTCCCCTCACGTGGTGGACTTCCCGGCGCCGGCCAGCACTCCCTCAGAGCTGGCGGGTCGGCGCCGGCGGGCCCGGAGGGCCGTGGTCGTCGGAGTCGGAAGGACCACGAAGTGGGTCAAGGCGCCGAACGACCATCCCCAGGGCAGCCGCGACGCCTCGCGCACGGGCCACCGGGCCTTCGACGACAACCGCGCGACCGTCGTCGCGACGCTCACCCGCACCACGCCAGCAGCAGGCCACCACGCGAGGCCCGGGCTGGCATCTCGAGACGCCCGGTGCTCGTCCGCAGCGGGCGTCTCGTAGGCGTTGGCGGACACGACCGCATCCAGGCGAAAGGAGCCGCGGGCGGCGCTGCGGCGGAGTGCGACTCATGGCGACCGGCGGCCGGGTGGTCTGTCGATCGCCGCGATCGGGTCGCTTGAGCTGATGCGGTGTGAGGGGAGGATGCGGCTCTAGAGGCTGACCGGAGGGCTGCGGCGATGCCCAGAGTGACTGTCAACGGGACGAGCTGTATCTACGAGATCCGGGGTGCAGGGCCGCCGGTGCTGTTGATCATGGGAGCGACGGGAGATGGCGGCGACTTCGACGCGCTGGCGGACGTGCTGGCCGACGAGTTCACGCTCGTCAGCTATGACCGGCGCGGCAACGGGCGCAGTCCCACTCCGGACGGCTGGGAGACGACCTCGCCGGAGGAACAGGCCGATGATGCGGCGGGCCTGTTGGATGCGCTCGGGACCGGGCCTGCGGCGGTGTTCGGCACGAGCAGCGGCGGTGTCTTTGCGCTGTGTCTGATGGTTCGTTATCCGGGATCGGTGCGCGGGGCGATTCTGCACGAGCCGGGCTTGTATGCCCTGGTTGACGACTTCGACGCCGTTCGAGCCCCGTTGAGGACGGTGGTTCAGAAGGCAATGGCGGCCGGTGGGCCGCCTGCTGCCGTGGAGCGCTTGTGGTGCTACGTGGCCGGCGACGACGGCTGGGGCCGGCTATCGCCGGCGCTTCGCGAGCGCCTGCGCGCCACCGCCGGCACGTTGTTCGAGGTCGAGCTTGGGACGTACGAGCTGTACCTCCCCAGCCAGCAGGCGCTGGCCGCGCTGTCCGCGCCCGTGCGCCTGCTCATCAGCGAAGACGGCCTGCCCTTCTCCCCCGAGATCACCGGTCGGCTCGGCCAGCGGCTGGGCGTGGATGTCACCACCTTCCCGGGCACGCACGCGGCATACCACGACCATCCTCGGGAACTCGCGGAGTTCATCCGGCCGTTCCTTCGTGAGGTCAGCGGGGTGCGGGCCTGACGCGTTGTTGCCGCGCCGGGGCTGCGCTGTCGGCAAGGACGACCAACAGAAGCGCCACTCGGCCAAACCCGTCGCATCCGATGCTTAGGCACGACGTTCGACTCGTGCGAGCTTGCCATCGGACGGAGCCTCGAGCACCGTCGCTCTCGCAACGAGGCAGAAGCAGTAGCCCGCCTCGCCGCACGCCGACTATCGCCTTGGACGAGACGCGGTCGTCTGCGCCGCCGCCGAACCTTCACCTGCTCTTCGGGCGGAGCGAGCGTGTCCGCCCAAGGCGTGTGCAACTTGCGAGCCAGACCACTTAGATTGAGCCGGTGCTTGAGCGACCCGGCCGATCGGCACTCGCACTCGCGCCTTCACAGTGACCCCCCACCCCCGCCCGCTTCTGCGGCCGCTCACTTTCCGATGGCGGTTCGGACGACGCTGAAGGGGCTGCTTTGCAGGGAGAACGTCGCTTACCTACGCGGTCTTGAAAACCGCTGCCCGGCGGTCGCCGGGGCGTGGGTTCGAATCCCACCCCCTCCGCTCTCCGCGAGGTCACGGGAGTACGATCGCGCGGGTGGCGGCGAGCGATCAGCCGAGGATCGTCATCTGCGGGGCGGGGGCCATCGGATCGTCGGTCGCCCTCTTCCTGGCCCGGCGCGGAGCGCGGGCGCTGGTCGTTGACCGGGTCGGGCCGGGGGCGGCGGCGTCCGGCAAGGCCGCCGGCTTCCTCGCCCTCGACTGGAACGCGGGCACGCCCCTCGACGAGCTCGCGCGGGCGAGCTTCGGCCTGCACCGCGAGCTGGCCGACGAGCTCGGCGCCGAGCGGCTCGGCTACCGCCCCATGGACGCACTCATGACCGCGGCGGCCGACGAGGGCGACCTCGAGCGGTACCGGCGCCTGCCGAGCCCGGACTGGCTCGACGGCAACGTGGTGGCCCACGAGGTGATCGGCGGCCACGAGACGACCGCCCAGGTGGACCCGCTGAGGTTCACCAGGGCCGCCCTCGAGACGGCGGTCGAGGGCGGGGCCGAGCTGGTCACCGGCGTGGTTGACGGACTGGCGTTCGATGGGCCCGACGGCGCGGTCAGCGGCGTCTCGGTTGACGGCGTCGAGCGGCCGGCCGAGGTCGTGGTGCTCGCGCTGGGGCCGTGGACGAGCGGAGCGCAGCGGTGGCTGGCCCTGCCCCAGGTCTTCGGCAGCAGGAGCGCGAGCATCGTCCTCGCCGCCGAGGCCCCCGCGCAGGCCGTCTTCAGCGAGTTCATCGGCCGGGACCGGCAGCGGAGCACCATCGAGATGTACCCGCGGGCCGGGGGGGCCGTCTACGTCTCCGGCCACCCCGAGCCGGGCGCGCTCCCCGACGACCCCTGCGAGATCGTCCCGAGCGAGCGGTCCTGCGAGGAGCTCCACCGCATCGCCGGGGTGCACTCGAGCCGGCTGGGCGACGCCGACGTCCTGGCGCGCTCGGCCTGCTACCGCCCCCTCACTGTGGACGGCCTCCCCCTGATCGGCCCGGTGCCGGCCGCGCCGGGGGCGTTCCTGGCCACGGGCCACGCGTCGTGGGGCATCCTCAACGCCCCGGCCACGGGCCGGATGGTGGCCGAGATGATCCTCGACGGCGGCTCGCGCTCGGTTGACGCGAGCCCGTTCGCGCTCACCCGGCTCCCGGCCGGCCGCATCTGACGAGCGCGGCCGGGACTACCGCTCGACGAGGAGGACCAGGCTCTCCGGCAGGACGCCGTTGTGGTCCATGGTCGGTGGTCGTGGCGGTCAGCATGTCTACCGCCTCACCTATCCAGTCTTCCCGCGCTTCGAGCTCGAGCAAAGCACCCTGGCCGCGATTACGGTCGCGTGATCCTCGAAAAGCTAGTGGGCCAGTTTGACGCAGCGCGAGGGAAATCGTCGGGCTAGGGGTCAACTGACCCACTAGCAGCGCGCGCTACGCCAGGCACCGCTCCCCGAAGAGGGTCTTGAGCTCGGCCACCAGGCCGTTGTCGCGCGGGTCGACCCGGAACTGCTCGCCCAGGCGGTAGCGGCGCGGCCCCGCCCCGGTCTCGACCTCCACCACCACCGGCACGTCGCCGCTGTGGTCGGCGAGCAGCCGGCGCAGCTCGCCGAGCGGGGTCGCGGAGAGGCGCGCCAGCGGCACCCGCACCCGCAGGCGCTCCTCCTCGCCGCCGTCCTCGGGGACGAACGCGCGCACCGTCTGGGCGACGAGCTTCGTCTCGCCCTCCCCCTTCTGGTCAACCCGCCCGGCCATCACGACCATCGCGTCGGCCAGCAGCAGCTCGCGCGCCTCGGCCAGGACGGCCGGCACCACGACGACCTCGACCGACCCCTCGAGGTCGTCCAGGCGTACGAACATCATCGGCTCGCCGCGCCGGGTGGTGATGTTCTTGACCGCCCCGACGAGCCCGCCGACGGTGACCGCCTCGCCGTCGGCGCGGTCAACCAGCTCGCCGACGCCGCAGGTGACGACCCGGGCGAGCTGGCGGCGGCAGTCGTTGAGGGGGTGGCTGGAGACGTAGAGGCCGAGGGCCTCCTTCTCCGCCCCCAGCAGCTCGTCGCGGGGCATCTCGGCCGCCGAGATCGGCGGGTCGAGCTCGACGACCATCGGGTCACCCCCTCCGACCGCGCCGAACAGCGACTCCTGGCCGGCCGCGAGGTCGAGCCGGCGGCGGGCCGCCTGGCCCATCGCCGCGGGCAGGGACTCCAGCATCCCGCGCCGCGTCGCCCCGGTGGAGTCGAGGGCCCCGCCGCGGATGAGGCTCTCGAGCGCGCGCTTGTTGACCTGGGCCTGGTCAACCCGGCGGCAGAAGTCCCAGATCGACTCGAACGGCCCCTCGGCGTCGCGGGCCGCGAGGATCGCGGCGACGGCGTTCTCCCCCACCCCCTTCACGGCCGTCAGGCCGAACCTGATTTCCCTCGGAAATCCGGGCATCTCCCCCGGGCCCGTGACCGCGAAGTCGGGGCCGCTGACGTTGACGTCGGGCGGCAGCACGGCCAGGTCCATCTCGGCGCAGGCGGCGACGTAGAACGGCACCCGGTCCTTCGTGTCCATGACCGAGCTGAGCAGCGAGGCCATGTACTCGGCCGGGTGGTTCGCCTTGAGGTAGGCGGTGCGGTAGGCGAGCAGCGCGTAGCAGGCGGCATGGCTCTTGTTGAACGAGTAGTCGCCGGCGGCCTCGCAGAGGCTCCACAGGCGCCCGGCGACCCTGGGGTCGGTGCCGCTGGCGAGACAGCCTTCGACGAACTCGTCCTTGAGGGACGCCATCAGGACCTTGTCCTTCTTGCCCACCGCCTTGCGCAGGTCGTCGGCGCGGGCCGGGGTGAACCCGGCGATCTCCCGCGAGATCGCCATCAGCTGCTCCTGATAGACCGCCACGCCGTAGCTCGGGCCGGTGATCGCCTCCAGGCGCGGGTCCTCGAAGGTCACGCGCTCCGGGTCGCGCTTGTTGCGCGCGTAGGTGCTGATGAAGGCCATCGGGCCGGGGCGGTAGAGCGCGACCAGGGCGATCAGGTCGGCGAACTCGGTGGGGCGCACCTCGCGCAGCGCCTCGCGCATCCCGCTCGACTCGAACTGGAAGACGCCGATCGCCTCGCCGCGGGCGAGCATGGCGTAGGTGCCCGCGTCGTCGAGGGGGACCGTCTCGATGTCGATCTCCTCGCCGCTGCGCCGCTCGATCAGCGCGAGGCACCCCTGGATCACGTCCAGGTTGCGCAGGCCGAGGAAGTCCATCTTCAGCAGGCCGAGGCTCTCGACGTCGTGGTCGGGGACCTGCGTGACCACGTTGCCGTCGTCGTCCAGGCGCACCGGCAGGTAGTCGGTGATGTCGCCCGGCGCGATGACGACGCCGGCGGCGTGCACGCCCTCGTTGCGCACCAGGCCCTCGAGCGGCCGGGCGGTGTCGATGATCTCCTTGGCCACCGGGTCCTCGGCGTAGGCCTGGGCCAGCTCGGTCCCCGGCTTCATGGCGTCCTCGAGCCGGATCCCGATCGGCCGCTCGGGCACCAGCTTGGCGATGCGGTCAACCTGGCCGTAGCTGTGGCCGAGCACGCGCCCGGCGTCGCGCACGACCGCCCGGGCCAGGAGCTTGCCGAACGTGCCGATGCGGGCCACGGCCGACGATCCGTACTTGTCGGTCACGTACTGCACCACCCGGTCGCGGCCGGCCACCGAGAAGTCGGTGTCGATGTCGGGCATGCTCTTGCGCCCCGGGTTGAGGAAGCGCTCGAACAGGAGCCCGTGGGCCAGCGGGTCGAGGTCGACGATCCGGAGCGCGTAGGCCACCAGCGAGCCGGCCGCCGAGCCGCGCCCGGGGCCGACCGCGACCCCGTTCTCGCGCGCCCAGCGCATGTAGTCCCAGACGATCAGGAAGTAGCTGGCGAAGCCCATCTCGCCGATCACGCCCAGCTCGAAGCGCAGGCGCTCCTCCGCGCCGGCCGGCGGGCCGTCCGGGTACCGGGCGGCCAGGCCCTCGCGGCAGAGGCGCTCCAGGAAGGCGTCGGCGCTCTCGCCGCCGGGGACCGGGAAGCGCGGGAGCTTGACGTCCCCGAGGGGCAGCCGGAGGGCCGAGCAGCGCTCGGCGACCTCCACGGAAACGGGGATCGCGTCGAGGAAGTCGGGGAGCGAGGCCGCCATCTCGGCGCCCGTCTTGAGGAAGAACTCCTTGGTGTCGAAGCGGAAGCGGCTCGGGTTGCTCAGCACGTCGCGGGTCTGGATCGCCAGCAGCGCCTCGTGGGCGTCGGCGTCCTCGCGGCAGGGGTAGTGGGCGTCGCAGGTGGCCACGAGCGGCAGGCCGGCGTCGGCGGCCAGCCGCCGCAGGCCCGCGTTGATCGCGGTCTGGGACTCGAGCCCCCCGTGCTGGATCTCGACGTACACGTCGTCGGGGCCGAAGATCTGGGCCAGCGCGTCGAGCTCCGCGCGGGCGGCCGCGGCGTCGTCCTTCTCGACCGCCTCGCAGACCACCCCCGACAGGCAGCCGGACAGCGCGATGATGCCGTCGGCGTGCCGGGCCATGAGCTCGTGCGAGATGCGCGGCTTGCGGTGGTACCCCTCCAGGTACCCCGCCGAGCAGAGCCGGATGAGGTTGTAGTAGCCCTCGGTCGTCTCGGCGAGCAGCGTGAGGTGGTTGCGCCGCTCGCGCGACGGCCGCGCCGCGTGGTCCGGGACGACGTAGGCCTCGAGCCCGACGACCGGCGTGATCCCGCGCGCGGTCGCCTTGCGGTAGAGCTCGACCGCCCCGCTCATCACGCCGTGGTCGGTGAGGGCGACCGCCGGCTGGCCCATCTCCTCGACCCGGTCGAGCAGCCGCTCGATGCGGCACGCGCCGTCGAGGACGGAGTAGTCGGAGTGGACGTGGAGGTGGGCGAAGGGCGGGGTCGGGGGCGCCGTCATCGGACGCTGAGGCTACCCGCGGACACGGGGCCCGACAAGGGAGCGTTCACGCTAGATGCGGGGGTTCCGGCCGGCGCCGGGCGCTATACCTAGCGCACCCGCCCCGGGCCGGCCGCGCCCGCCGCCGTCTCGCGCTGCGAGCCCGCCGTTTCGCGTGACGATCCGGCCGTTTCGCGCTCCGATCCGGGGCTTTCGCGCGGAGGCGCGGCGGTCGTACGCTCGCGCCGCCCGGCATCCTGAGATCTGGGGGGAACATGACCGCCATCGAGACGGCCACCCGACTGCTCGAGGCCTTCAACGACGGCGACTGGGACGCGTTCCTCGCCGGCGTGACGGACGACGTCGTCTACGTCGAGTCAGGGACCGGCAGGCGCATCGAGGGCGCCGACAACTACCTCGCCCTCTGCCAGGGCTGGCGCGCGGCCCTCCCGGACGTCAGCGGGACCGTGCACCGCTCGCTCGAGGGGGGCGGGGTGGTGGCGCAGGAGGTGACCTGGACCGGGACCCACGACGGCCCGCTCCCCACGCCCAGCGGGGACATCCCGGCCACGGGGCGGGCGGTGAGCGTCGACGCGACGCTCTGGATCGAGACCCGCGGCGACGCGGTCGCCGAGGTGCACCACCACCTCGACGTCATGGCCCTCATGGCACAGATCGAGGGGATGCACGACTAGGCGTCGCCAGCGGCACCCCGTTCCCCGACGACCCGCGACCTCGCTCGTGGAGCCTGGCGGGGACCGCTACGCCGTCCTCGGCGGTGACCATGGTGAAGACGGCCCGGCAGACATCGCGGGTCTGCTTCAGCGCGGGGTCCTCCGCGCGCGCCGACAGCTCCACGCGTAGCGAGGAGGTCCCCACCTCCGCGAGGCGCGCGGTCACGTGGCAGACCTCGCCCGCGTGGATGGGGCCCGACCAGACGCAGTCGTCGACCGCCTTGAAGTAGACGGTCTGGCCGGCCTCGACCGCCCGCGTCGCCACCACCCAGGCGGCCATGTCCATCCAGCTCATCATGTGGCCGCCGTGCATGACGCCGAGCGTGTTCGACTGGGCCGGCATCACGAGGATCGACAGGACGTAGGGCTCGGCGGCCGGCAGCGGATCAGTCATGGGCGCCGATCGCGCGCGCGATCACCATCTTCTGCACCTCCGAGGTCCCCTCGCCGATCTCCAGGATCTTGGCGTCGCGGTAGAGGCGGGCGATGGGGCTCTCCTCCATCCAGCCGTAGCCCCCGTGGATGTGGAGGCTGCGCTCCGCCACGGTCTGGGCCAGCCGGCCGGCGGTGAGCTTCGCCATGGCGGCGAGCTTCGTGACCGGGCCTCCGGCGTCCTTGGCCCGGGCGACGGCGTAGAGCAGGCTGCGGGCCGCCGCGATCTCGGTCGCCATCTCGGCGAGCTGGAACTGGATTGCCTGGAAGCCCACGATGCTGCGCCCGAACTGGCGCCGGTCGCGCGCGTGCCCGAGGGCGAGCTCGAAGGCCCCCTGCGCGAGCCCCACGCCGATCGCGGAGATGGCGATGCGGCCGCCGTCGAGCGCCCCGAGCACCTGGCGCATGCCGGCGCCCGGCGGCCCCAGCCGCGCCTCGGGGCCGAGCTCGACGCCGTCGAGGTGCACCGGCCGGGTGTCCGAGGCGCGCCATCCGATCTTCCTCAGCGGCGGGCCGGGCCGGTACCCGGGCGCGTCGGCGGGGACGATGAACAGGCTGACGCCGCCGTCGTCCTCGCGGGCGGTGACCGTGCAGCACGCCGTGATGTCCGTGCCCGAGCTGGTGATGAACATCTTCTCGCCGTCGAGCGTCCAGCCGCCGTCCGGGCGGGCGGCGGCCCGGGTGCGGCAGGCCCCGGCGTCAGAGCCCGCCTCCGGCTCGGTGAGCCCGATCGCGCCGAGCCGCCGGCCGGCCGCCAGGTCGGGCACCCAGCGCCGCCTCTGCCGCTCGTCGCCGTGCTGCACGATCGGCATCGTCCCGAGGCCCGTGTGGGCGGCGACGGTGATCGCCACGCTCGAGTCGACGCGGGCCAGCTCCTCGATCGCGACCGTGTAGGACAGCGTGTCGAGGCCCGCGCCGCCCAGCTCCTCGGGCACGATCATCCCCATCAGGCCGAGCCCGCCGAGCGTGGCGATGATCTCGTAGGGGAAGCGGGCCTCGCGGTCGAGCCGCTCGGCGACCGGCCCGATCTCGCGCTCGGCGACGTCGCGCACCGTCGCGCGCAGCTCGACCTGCTCGCGGGTGAGCCCCTCGTTCACGACGCCCCCACCAGCTCGGCGCGGGCGCGGCGGAGGGCGGCGTCCAGCGGCGTCCCCCCGTCCGCCCGGGCCTCCCCGATCAGCTCGCGCACCGCGGCGCCGATGCCCTCGACGCGCTCGCCGACCCTCTCGGCGTCCCAGCCGTTCAGCTGCTCGGCGACGGCGATCAGGCCTCCCGCGTTGGCGACGAAGTCCGGGACGTAGCCGATCCCGCGCGCCGCGAGGAGGCCGGCGACGCCGTCGTGGGAGAGCTGGTTGTTCGCGGCGCCCACGACCCAGCGGCAGCGCAGGGTCGGGACCGTCTCGGGGCGCAGGACTCCGCCCATCGCGCAGGGGACGAGCACGTCGCACGGGTGCGCGATGGCCGCCTCGGGTGCCAGCGCGGCCGCGCCGGTCCGGGCGGCGGCCGCGTCGGCGCGCGCCGGGTCGGCGTCGCTGATCCACAGCCGCGCGCCCTCGGCCGCGAGCAGGTCGGCGACCGCGCCGCCCACCTTGCCCACCCCCTGCACGACGACGCGGGCGCCGCGCACGTCGTCGCGGCCCGTCTCCGCCTCCCAGGCCGCCCGGATGGCGGCGACGACCCCGCGGGCCGTGAGCGGCGAGGGGTCGCCGTCCCAGCCGCCCGCGTCGGCGAGCCCGAGCACGTACGGGGTGTGCCGCCGCAGCGCGGCCATGTCGGCGACCGTCGTGCCGACGTCCTCGGCGGTGTAGTACGAGCCCCCGAACAGGTCGATCACCCCGGCGTAGGCGCGCCAGAGGGCGGCGCAGCGCAGGCGGCGCGGATCGCCCGCGATGACCGCCTTCCCGCCGCCCACCGGCAGGCCGGCGGCGGCCGCCTTCAGCGCCATCGCGTCGGCGAGGCGCAGGGCGTCGATCGCGGCGCAGGCGCCGCTCGCGTAGGCGTGGAATCGGGTGCCGCCCACCGCGGGCCCGCGCGCGGTGGTGCGCACGGCGACGACGGCCGTCAGCCCCGTGTCGTCGTCGACCGCGTGGACCACCCTCTCGAAGGCGCCGACCGCCGCGTCGTCCACCACGCGCATCATCCGGCCGCCGCGAGCAGCTCGGACAGCCGCGCGCGGGCGGCGTCCTCCTTGGGATACCGGACCTCGCGGAAGCCCGTGACCGACTCGGGCAGGCGGAGCGCCTCCTCCGCGGCGGAGCCCGCGAGGCGCCCGTCGCACACCGCCCCGACCACCTCGTCCTCGTACCAGTCGCGGAAGGCCCGCTCCCGCCGGTGCCAGGACGGCAGCAGGCGGCGCAGGAACCGCGCCCGGCGCACCAGGCGGAGCTGCCAGTCGCGGGTCTCCATGTCCCACTCGAGATGACGGCCGAGGACGTCGAAGGCCGGGCGGTTGAGATGGACGTAGGCGATGCGGTCGCCCCGGGAGCGGTCGACGCCGAACCGCTCGCGGTCCCGGGCGTACTTCTTGGCGCTGGTGAGCTGGTGGGCCACGAAGACCTCGTCCTTGATGGCCATCGTGCGGTGGAGGTTGTGGATCGCCGCCGGGATCAGCGCGGGGGCCGCCTCGCGGACGCGGTCGATCTGGGCCAGGTAGCGCTCGGCGTACCCGGGGCCGCCCCACGCGACGATCTCGGGCAGGCGCGGGGCGAGCATCCTCATGGCGCGCTCCCCCAGGCCCGCCTCGCGCGCCGCCGCGAAGGCCCGGGCCGCCACGCGGCGCGCCCGCCCCCGCATCCACCCGAGCTCGCGGGCGATCAGCGCCTCGGCGTCGTCCGCCTCGTCCCGGACGCCGCCGCCGGCCGCGAGGACGCGGCCGAGCAGGAACGCCCGCAGGTTGTCGTCGGCGCGCCGGGCGGCGACGCGGCGGATCGCCGCCTCCATCGACTCGAGCCCCACCGGGATCCAGCCCCTCTGCCACGCGGCGCCGAGCACCGCGACGTTGGCGCAGCGCGCGTCGCCCAGCGCCCCGCGGGCGGCGGCGGTGAAGTCGGTCGCCACGAGGCCGCCCGGCCGCGTCTCGGCGTTCGCGCGCTCGACCAGGTCGTCCGGATAGCGCGCGGCGCCGGTCAGGACGGTGGTGGTCGGCCGGCGGTGGGTGTCGACCGCCGCGGCGGTCCGGTCGGGCGAGGCGAGCCGCAGGGCGCGCGCCGCCTCGAGCGGCTCCAGGCCGAGGATCAGGTCGGCGGCGCCCTCCGGGATCTCGGCGGTCCGCGGCGCCTCGCCGTCGTGCATCGTCACGTGGCTGAACACCCCGCCGCCCCGCTGCGCGAGGCCCTTGCGGTGGTAGACCTCGACGGCCGGCCACTCGGCGGCGGCCGCCTCGATCAGGATGCGCCCGGCGATCCCGATCCCCATCCCGCCGACCCCGGCGAGGTAGACCCGGTGCACGGCCGCGCGGGCGGGGAGGGCCGGCTCGGGGGGCGCGACCAGCTCCGGCCGGGCGTCCCGCGGGGGCCGCGACCGCGTGACGGTGACCCGCTCGAAGGAGGGGCAGGCCTTGATGCGGGCGCAGTAGCCGTCGTCGACGCAGACGTCCTCGCTGATGCCGACCTTCTGGCCGAGCGGCGTGCTCACGAGCTCGAGGCCGGGGCACCCGGTGCCGGTCGTGCACTCGCGGCAGTTCTCGCAGGTCTCCTCGACGATGTTGTAGCGGGTGACCTCCGGCAGATAGCCCCGCTCGCGGACGATCGCCGCGCGCTCCGCCCCCCGCCGGCGCCCCGACGTGATCGCGCACTCCTTGTCCGCGATGATCACCCGCGTCCCGTCCATCAGCAGCGCCCGCTCGATGAGGGCCATGTGGGCGTCGCGGTCGTCGGGGTTGGAGCGCCGCAGGAACCCCGGCCCCATCGCCGCGACGATCCGCTCGATCTCCAGGGGCGCCTGCGGCCGGCCCATCAGGTCGGTCTCGCTGGCCGGCGTGCCCTGGTGGCCGGTCATCGCCGTGTTCTTGTTGTCGAGGATGATGAAGAGGATGTCCTGGCGCTGCTTGATGGCGTTCGCGATCGTGGACATCTCGCCGTGGAAGAACGTGCCGTCGCCGACGAGCACGTAGTGCTTGTTGGTCACGAGGGGGGCGGCGCCGGCGCCGGTCGCGCCGCCCAGCCCCATCGCCGACAGGTTGTGCATCTCCTCGAAGGGCGGCAGGAAGGCCATCGAGTAGCAGCCGATGCCGCCGTGGGCGATCACGTCGACCGGCCCGCGCCCGTGGACCCGCTTCATGTACCGCGCATCGGCGAGCCGGCGGCGGATCTCCAGCATGGGCGAGCTGGTGCCGCGGTGGGGGCAGCCGGCGCAGTAGGTCGGCGTGCGCGGGGTGACGTCGAGGGCGCGGCGGGCCAGCTCGGCGCGCCGCTCGGCCGCCTCCCGCGCCCGGCGCGCGGCGTCGGCCGGGAACGCGTCCGGCCGGGCGAGCACGAGGCGGCCGAGGGCCGCGAGGGCGATGTCCGGGTCCATGCCCGACGCCTCCGGGAAGCCCCGGGCGCCCCCCGGCAGCCGCTTGCCCCACACGGCCTGGTGGCGGCCCTCGAGCGCGCGCCGCACCTGGTCCTCGAGGTGAGGAGAGCGCTCCTCCATCACCACGACGTCATCGACGCCGTCGGCGAACCGCCGCACCAGCCGGGCGTCGACCGGCCAGGTGAGGCCGAGGCGGAGGATCGGCACCTCGCCGTCGATCCCGAGCGCCTCGAGCGCGCCGCGCAGCAGGGCGTAGGAGGCGCCGGCGGTCACGATGCCCAGGGGGTGCGGCCCCCGTGCCGCCGCGGCCTCGAGGCGGTCGAGCCCGGCGGCGCGGGCGGCCCGATGCAGGAGCGCGATCCGCCGATCCAGGAGGTCGGCCTCGAGCGCCGTCGCGTTCGGGGGCAGGGACACCGACTCGGCGGCCCTGATGCTCGCGGTGTCGAGCGCGACGCGGCTGCGCGGCCCGATCGCCGGCGCCCGGTTGGGCAGCAGGTTGACGACGCCGGCGCCGTCCGCCTGCGGGGTCGTGCAGACGAGCCCGACGATGAGCTCGCTCTCGGCCGAGAGGTCGAAGGCCGCGCGCACGAGGTCCTTCAGCTCCTGCGCGCTCGCGGGCTCGAGCACCGGGATGCGCGCGCCCGCGAAGGTGACCCGGCTGTCGGCGCCGACCTGGGTCGAGGAGAGCGCCGGGTCGTCCCCGGCGACCACGACCGCGGCGGCGCCGGCAGCCGGCCGGGCGGCGTTCGCGATGGCCAGCCCGTCGAGCGCCACGTAGGCGCCCACGCTCTTCATGACGGCGATCGCCCGGGCGCCCGGGACCTGACGGGCCCCGTTGAGCATCGCCGCGCTCTGGGCCTCGTTGTTGGCGAGCTGGGCCTCGGTGCCGAGCTCCCGCAGGTATGGCGCGTGCGCCTCGCAGATCGAGAACACGTCGGCCACCGGCGAGCCGGGATAGCCGGTGATCAGCGAGACGCCCGCCTCCAGCGCGCCCTTCACGATCAGCTCGTTGCCGTCGAGCACCGCCCGCCCGACCCCCCGCCGGATGGGCGGCCCGTCCGCCGCCCGGGGCTCCCGGCCGGTCGCGACGGTGGTCATGTCGAGCCTCCTCTCGGGCGGCGGCTACTCGTGACGATCGATACGCGGGAGGGTAGGCTTCGATCGTTCTGTCTCCTAGCCCGATTCATTTGAAATGAGCGCACATGGACGCGATCGACCGTAAGATCATTCAACGCCTGGTCGCCGACGGACGGGTCTCCTTCGCCGCGCTGGGCCGGCTGGTGAGCCTGTCCACCCCCGCCGTGCACCACCGCGTCCGCCAGCTCGAGCGGCGCGGGGTGATCACGGGCTACGGCGCGCGCGTCAGCCCCGGCGCGATCGGCCTGGGCCTCTCGGGCATCGTGGCCGTGGAGACCGAGGGGAGCCTCGACGCCATCGTCACCGCCGTGCGCGCGATGCCGGAGGTCGAGGCCTGCTGGTCGACGGCCGGCACGAGCGACCTCCTGCTGAAGGTGCGGGTCGGCGATCCCCCCGCGATGGAGCGCCTGCTCGTGCGCCTGCGCGAGCTGGTCGGCGTCGACCGCACCCGCACGACGATCCTCCTCGACACCCAGTTCGAGCGGGAGCCCGACCCGGCCGCGCTCGGGGCGGCCGAGGGCTGACCGGTCAGCTGCGAAGCACGCGCAGGCTCTGGCGGCGGGTCGTGACGTTGCCCGCCGGGTCGGTCGCCGTGGCGCGCAGCACCAGCGTGGCGCGCCCGGGCAACCGGCTCGGCCCGATCAGCGCGCGCCGGCCCGCCGGCGAGAGCCGCAGCCTGACCACGGCGGCGCCGGCCGCGCGCAGGGAGGCCCTGGCGGTGCCGAGCCGGATGGTCTTCAGGCTCAGCGACAGGCGCAGCCGGCAGGCCTCCGTGCAGGCGACGCGCACGCGCATGACCGGGGTCCGGCGCAGGGCCGCGAGGCTGCGGGGCCTGCGCGGCGTCTGGCGGTAGCCGGGGCGGGTCGTGTCGGCCGCGGCCGGGCCGTCGTCGTCGGCGATCTCGACGGCGACGAGCGGGGCGTCGAGGACCGCTCCCCCGGTGGGCGCCCCCAGCTCGAGGGCCAGGACCTCCGGCGGCTCGCCGGCTGCGTCCTGCAGGAGCGGGATCGCGACGTCCACCGCGCGCACGCCCTGGGCGAAGTCGAGGGTCCCCGAGAGGGCGACGTAGTCGCGCCCCGCCACGGCCGTGCGGTCGGAGGTGCGGAACGCGAGGCTCGTCGGGGCCAGGGTCTCGCCGCCCCTCTCCACCCGCACGACGGCCTGGCCGGCGCCCTCGGGGGCCGGCGGGGGGGCGGCCGCCCGGATCGCGCCGCCGCGCAGCACCGTCATGCCCGCGAGCGGACCCGCGCCGATGGCGCCGGCCGCGCTCGCGCGGGCCGCGATGGGGCCCGGCGACAGGTCGATGGCGTAGAGCGTCGAGGCGGCCTCGCCCACCCGCCGGATGGCCGCCCAGCCCGTCCCCGTTCCTCCCGGCGGGCCCGCGATGTCGAACGAGGTCGCGCCGTCGCCGTCGACGCCCAGCGGGCCGATGGTCGTGAGCAGGCCCACGTTGGGCGACCCCCCGCCGGAGACGTCCCCGCGTTGCCGTCGACGGCGCCCTGCCTCACGAGCGCGTCCAGGGCGCTGTCGATGCCGAACAGCGTGGTCGCGGTGCCCGGGTCGTTGTCGTTGCGGTCGTAGGCCGACGCCACGACGGCCGGGTCGGCGCCCGCGTTCGGGTCCGTGCCGATGAAGGCCAGGGGCGTGTCCGGCTGCACGCCCCGCGACCGGGTCGCCGTCGACCGGGGCGAAGAGGAGCGGGTCGAAGCGCAGGTTCTCGTCGGCGACGTTGACCAGCCGCAGCCGGTCGACCGTGGGGTTGACGTCGATCCCCGACGCCTGGCCCGCCGCGAAGAGGGCCGGGTCGAGCGGCGGGCCGGGCTGGGCCACCGCGCCGGTGGCGGGATCCAGCAGCAGCACCCGGTTCACGCTCGTGAGGGCCAGGATCTGCCCGGTCGCGGGCCGCTGGTCGATGGCCTCGACGACCTCGCCGGCCAGCAGCCCGGCCACGGGCGCGCGCGCCACCGGGCTCTGCGGCGCCGCGGCGTCGATGCGCACCATCTCGGGGGTGGGGCCCTGGGTGACGCCGAGCAGCGCCTCCCCGGCCAGGGCGGGGGCCGCCGGCGCCAGGAGCGCCGACGACAGGGCCGCGAGCATCAGGGGACGTCCCATGGGGCCGCGATGCTTTCGTTCGCCCCCACAACCCGCAACCACCCGACGGGACAGGCCCGCCGGCGCGCCGCCCGGTTGATCCTGGCCGCCCGGCTAGCCGGGGGCGGCCTCCGCCAGCATCACGCCCCACGGCCCGCCGAGCGCCAGCCGCGCGCCGTCCGGCGACCAGGCCGCCGCCCGCGCGCCGCGGATCCAGCGCACCAGCGAGCGGTCGTCCGCGCGGATCAGCGCCACCACGTCGAAGCGGCCCTCGCGGGTGTGGACGGCGACGACGGCCCCGCCGGGCGCGGCCGCCACCGCGACGATCTCGTCCGCGGCGAGCGAGGCCGGGTCGAGCGGCGCGGGCAGGTCGGCGACGGGGTCCGCCGCGGGCCGCTCCTCCGAGGACGTCGCGAGGTCCGGGACGGACCACGTGCGGACGACGTGCGGGCTGGCGCCGCGCAGGGCGCCGCCGCCGTCGAAGGCCAGGTGCAGGGCCGGCTCGCGCGCCGCCGCCACCACGCGCAGCCTCCCGATGCCCGCGACCGGCGACGACGGGTCCAGGCCGCCCAGGTCGAGCGCCGTGTCGGGCGGCGGCGAGAGCATGAGCCCCACGGGCGGCGGGGGCCGGCGCCTGCCCGGCCTCCCCGCCTGCGAGAACACCGAGCTGACGACGCTCCAGGGCCCGGGGTCGTCGCGCAGGACCTCGGGGGGCGGCAGCGGGCGCGTGCTCATTCGGCCTCCTCGTGGGGTTTCAGCCACGCGCAGCCCCAGTCGCCGCCGACGACCATCCCGTCCCCGGCGGGGGACGGGGCCAGGACGCGGGCGCCGGCGACCGCGCGCACGATCACGCCATCCTCGGCGCGCGCCAGGCAGGCGGTGGGCTCGTCGCCCTCCGGGGCTCCGAGGACGACCAGCGCCCCGTCGGCGCTGAGGGCCGGCGCACCGGTGCCGGGCGGGGCGGTCCACGCGCCGACGGGCTCGTCCGAGCCGCGCTCCCAGACGCTGATCGAGCCGTCCTCGTGGCGGGCCACGGCGCGGGGGGCCGCGGCCGCGCCGGACAGGGAGACGATGGCGGGCCCGGCGCCCGCGTCCAGGCCCGGTGCGCCCACGCGGGCCCCGGCGGCCGCCAGCAGCCCCCCGTCGCCGTCGTAGCAGAGGGCCGACACCCACCCCTCGTGGCGGGCGACCGGGTTGGGGTCGCCGAGGTCCCATTCCTCCACCGCCCCCTCGATCGCCGCGGCGATGCGCCGGCCGTCCGCGCGGATGGCCGCCGGGCCGGGGCCGATGCCGGCGGCGACGTCGCCGAGGCTCGGAAGCACCACGGCCCGCCAGCCCTCGCCGTCGCGCAGCAGGCCCGCGTTCGCCAGCGGCGCCCCCCGCGCCTCCGCCAGACCGGGGGGTCGCCGGTCGTGGACCACCCGCATCTGCGGCAGGGCGAGGCTGTAGGCGACCGCGTCCGCGGTCGCGAGCACGAGCTTGCCGCCCGCGACGACCGCGGCGTCGCGCAGGGCGGCCGGGGCGCCCGCGTGCAGCCGAAGGGGCGGGGCCCCGCCGTCGTCGCCCGTCGCGCCCGGGGGCGCCCCCGCCGGCGCGAGCCTCAGGCCGCGCGGACCGCGCTCCACCCGCGCGAAGGCCGGCACCGATCCCGCGTCCACCGGCAGGATGGGCGGCCCGCCCCGCCTCACCCGCGCTCCCGGGCGTCCGCGATGCGGTGGGCCATGCGGCTCTGGAGCGAGAAGAGCTCGATGAACCCCGGCGCGGCGCCCTGCGAGAACGACGCGTCGGCGTCGAAGGTCGCCATGCTGCGGTCGTAGATCGCGTTGGGCGAGCTGCGGGTCACCGGCACGGCGCTCCCCTTGTAGAGCCGCATCGTGATCTGGCCCTCGACCCGCCGGCTCACCTGCTCCATGAACGCGTTCAGCGCGGCCAGGAGCGGCTCGTACCAGAGCCCCTCGTAGGCGAGCTGGGCCCACAGCGCGTCGAGCTGGGGCTTCAGCGCGTTCTCGCGCCCCGTGCAGACCAGCTTCTCGAGCTCGCGACGGGCCGTGAGGATGATCTCGGCGGCGGGGACCTCGTAGACGTCGCGCACCTTCAGCCCCACCACGCGGTCCTCGATGTGGTCGACGATCCCCACCCCGTTGCGCGCCCCCGCCTCGGCGACGCGCCGGATGAGCTCGACGAGGCCCAGCTCCTCGCCGTCGAGGCTGGACGGCAGGCCGTCGCGGAAGCCGATGACCAGGTCCTCGGTGCGGTCCGGCGCCCGGGTCGGCGGCGTCACGAGCTGGAAGACGTCCTCGGGCGGCGGCCGGTCGAGGTCCTCGATCACCCCGCCCTCGCTGGAGCGCCCCCACAGGTTGTCGTCGATGGAGTACGGGCGCTCGGCGGTCGAGGCCACCGGGATGCCGTGCTCCTGGGCGTAGGCGATCTCCTCGTCGCGGCCCATCTGCCACTCGCGCACCGGCGCGATCACCTTGAGCTCCGGCGCGAGGGTGGCCACCGTCGCCTCGATCCGCACCTGGTCGTTGCCCTTGCCCGTGCAGCCGTGGGCGATCGTGTCGGCGCCGTGCTCGCGGGCGGCCTCGCACGCGAGCTTGGCGAGCAGCGGCCGGCCCAGGCTGGTGAAGAGCGGGTAGCCGCCCTGGTAGCGGGCGTTGGCGCGGATCGAGGGGGCCACGTAGTCGCGCGCGAACTCCTCCTTGGCGTCGACCACGAGGCTCTCGACCGCGCCCAGGTCCAGGGCCTTCTGCCGGACCGCGTCGAGGTCGTCGTCGGGCTGGCCGAGGTCGATGCAGAGGGCGATCACCTCGGCGTCGTACTCGTCCTGGATCCACTTGAGCATCACGGACGTGTCGAGGCCGCCCGAGTACAGGAGCACGACGCGATGCACCTCGTGGGGCTGGGCGAGATACCCCGCGACGGGCGGGGCGGGGCGGCGCTCGGGCACGCGCGATCCTCCGGGGACGTTGGCCCGATCAGTCTAATGAGTGGCCGCCTGACGACTGATGACCGGCGCGTGCGCGCGGCGTCAGCGCCGTCGGAGACGATCCCCGCGCCCACCCGGCAGGGGAGGACCGGGCGCCGGCGAACTCGACCTACGGGGGTGACAGGTGCTCAGCTCGACGTCGTATACCGCCGATGAGATGCGTGATGCGACCGCCACGGCTCTTCTCGCGGACCGGGTGATGACCCCGTTCGCACTCCACTCCGCCCTGCGGGTCCCCGCCGACCTGCAGGCCGTCGCCTTCGTGCGGTCCGCGATCGCGTGCCTCCTCGAGCGCGAGGACTGGCCGGCCGAGAGCGCCGGCCGCGTCCTGCTGGCGTCGAACGAGGCCCTGACCAACGCCATCGAGCACGGCTCGCCGGACGGCGGCCTCGTCGAGGTCGAGCTCGTGGTGACGTACGAGCGGGCCGACATCCGCATCGTGGACGAGGGCGTCCCCGGCGCGGCGATCCCCCGCCTCCCCAGCGACCCGCCGCCGATCACCGCCGAGCGGGGCCGCGGCCTCATCATCATCAGCCGGCTCTCCGACGACTTCGACATGGCGCCCGTCGGCGACGGCACGCAGGTGCGCGTGGGCTTCTGGCGCGACGAGCGCGACGAGGTCGAGACCGCCGGAGCGCGCGCGGCCGCCTAGCGCGACGCGGTCGCGGCCGCGGCTGAACCAAACCTTGGGCAGGCGGGCTGTCGCGGGACGCCCCGCCGTCGTATCCTCGCGGTCGCCGTCGAGCCAGCGGGGAGGGTCGGATGACCGAGGGCAGCGCACCGGTGGACCAGGACCTGGCCAGCCGGGACGGATTCGCCGTCTCGGCGCGGGACGTGACGAAGCGCTACGGGTCGGGAGACGCGGCGGTGGACGCCCTGCGCGGGGTCACGGTCGACTTCCCGAAGGGGCAGTTCGCCGCCGTGATGGGGCCGTCCGGGTCGGGCAAGTCGACGCTCATGAACATCCTGGCGGGCCTCGACGCGCCGACGTCGGGCAGCGTGATGATCGACGGCACCGAGATCACGACCCTCAAGGACAAGCCGCTGACGCTGCTGCGCAGGGAGAAGGTCGGCTTCGTCTTCCAGTTCTTCAACCTCCTGCCGATGCTGACGGCGGAGGAGAACCTCGAGCTGCCCATGACGATCGCGGGCCGCAAGATCGACCGCGAGTGGGAGCAGTCGCTCGTCTCCGCGGTGGGGCTCTCCGACCGTGTCCGTCACCGCCCCTCGGAGCTCTCGGGCGGCCAGCAGCAGCGCGTCGCGCTCGCCCGCGGCCTGATCTCGCACCCGGCGGTCCTGTTCGCCGACGAGCCCACGGGCAACCTCGACTCGTCGACCTCCGAGGAGATGCTGAAGCTCCTGCGGCGCTCGGTGGACGAGTACGGCCAGACGATCGTGATGGTGACTCACGACGGCCGGGCCGCGGCGACGGCGGACCGCGTCGTCTTCCTTCTCGACGGCGAGGTCGTCGAGGACCACGGCCACCTCGAGGCCGATGAGGTCTACGACGTCGTGAAGGGCCTCGAGCAGGCGTGATCCGGCTGGTCCTCCGCGGGCTCATGGCCCGCAAGCTGCGCACCGTCCTGACGTCGATCGCCATCGTGCTCGGCGTCGCGATGGTGGCGGGCACCTTCATCCTGACCGACCAGATCAACGCCGCGTTCGACGACATCTTCGAGACCGGCAACTCCAAGATCGACGTCGTCGTCTCGCGCGCCGACCGAGTTCGACACCTTCGAGGACGCGCTGCCCCCGCTGCCCCAGTCCACCATCCAGCAGGTCGCCCGGGTCGACGGCGTCGAGCACGCCGAGGGCCAGATCCAGGCGACCGGCCAGCTCGTGGTCGACGGCGACATCGTCGAGTCGGAGGGCGGGGCGCCGGCCATCGTGGTCTCGAACGTCGACCCGTCGATCAACCCGAACGTGCCGCTCGAGGGGCGGCTGCCCGAGAACCCGGGCGAGATCGCCGTCATCAAGGACACCGCCGACAAGAAGGACCTCACGGTCGGGCAGTCGGGCATCGCCCTCGCCACGGACGAGGGCACGAAGCCGGTCAAGCTCGTCGGGATCTTCCGCTACGGCGACGTCGAGTCCATCGGCGGCGCCACCGTGGTGCTCACCACCTTCGCCGACGCGCAGCGCTGGTTCGAGCGCGAGGGCGAGACGTCGGTCGTCTTCGCGAAGGCGCAGGACGGCGTGTCGTCCACCCAGCTCCGCGACCGCATCCGCGCCGCCCTGCCGGACACCGACAAGGTCGAGACGGCCACGGAGAACGCCGAGTCGCAGAGCGAGGACATCGCCGACGAGATCACCGGCTTCCTCGGCCCCGCGCTGCTGGCCTTCGCCGGCGTCGCGCTCTTCGTGGGCGCGTTCATCATCTTCAACACCTTCTCGATCACCGTCGCCCAGCGGGTGCGCGAGTTCGGGATGACGCGCACCCTCGGCGCCACCCGGGGCCAGGTGCTGCGCAACGTGATCGGCGAGGCGCTCGTCATCGGGATCCTGGCGTCGATCATCGGGCTGCTGGCCGGCATCGGCATCGCGCGGGGCATACAGGCCCTCTTCGACGCGGTCGGCTTCGGGCTGCCCGCGACGGGGATCCAGATCAAGCCGCGGACCGTGATCGTGGCGCTCCTGATCGGCGTGGTCGTGACGGTGCTCGCCTCGATCGGGCCGGCGCTCCGGGCGACCCGGGTGCCGCCGATCGCCGCCGTGCAGGAGGGGGCGGTCCTGCCCCGCGGGCGCCTCAGCCGCATCAGCCCGTACCTGGCCGTGCTGCTCCTGGTGGCCGGCATCCTGCTCTTCGTCTACGCCCTCTTCAGCGACCTGGGCGCCACGGAGGCGCTGCTGCTGCTCGCGATCGGGGCGATCCTCGTCTTCCTCGGCGTCGGGATGCTCGCCCGCTTCATCGTGCGCCCGCTCGCAAAGGTGATCGGGGCGCCGATCGAGGCCGCCGCCGGCACGACCGGCCACATCGCGCGCGCCAACGCGACCCGCAACCCGGCGCGCACCGCCGCGACCGCCGCGGCCCTGATGATCGGCGTCGGCCTCGTCACGTTCGTGGCGATCTTCGCCCAGGGCCTGAAGGACTCGTTCACGGGCGCCATCGACCGCGTGATCCAGGGGGACCTGATCCTCAGGACGCAGAACTTCGACCCCTTCCCCGCCGCCGCCGAGCCGGCGACCGCGAGCGTCCCGGGCGTCGCGGCGACCGAGTTCCTGCGCTTCCCGGAGATCCGCGCCACGCCGGGAGGGTCCCAGATCCTCAACACGATCGATCCCGCCGAGGCGGCCGACGTCTTCAACTTCGACTGGCGCGGCGGCGCCTCCGACGCCCTCTTCGAGCAGCTCGGCACGGACGGCGCCCTCATCGAGACCAACCTCGCCAAGTCGTCGGGGCTGCGGACGGGCGACACGTTCACGGTCACCACCAACCGCGGCAACAGCGGGCCCTTCAAGGTCCTCGGCGAGTACCGCGATCCGGTGCTCTTCACCGGCATCACGGTGTCCGACGCGGCAGCGGACCGCCTCGACATACCCCCCGACCCGTCGGTCGGGGTGGTCAAATTCGAGCCCGGCGCGGACGCGAACGCGGTCCAGCAGGGAGGTCTCCGACCGCATCGAGCAGCAATTCCCGATCGTCGAGGTCCAATCCAACGCCGAGTTCAAGGAGGACTGGGAGAGCCAGATCGACCAGCTCCTCTCCCTGCTCTACGCGCTCCTCGGGATCAGCCTCATCATCTCCCTCTTCGGGATCGTCAACGCGCTCGTGTTGTCGATCTACGAGCGCACGCGCGAGATCGGGATGCTGCGCGCGATCGGCACGACCCGGCGCCAGATGCGCGCCATCGTGCGCTACGAGAGCATCATCACCGCGGTGATCGGCGGGGTGCTGGGGATCGTCATCGGGGTCCTCTTCGCCTGGATCCTCACCCGGGGCCTGGAGGACCAGGGCATCGGGTTCTCGTTCCCGGTCCTGACGCTGATCATCTTCCTCGTGCTGGCCGTCCTCGCCGGCGTGCTGGCGGCGATGCTGCCGGCCCGCCGGGCGGCCCGCCTCAACCCGCTGGAGGCCCTCCACCACGAGTGAGCAGCCGCCGTAGCGCGGTGAGCAGGCCGTCGAGATCGTCGTCCTCGATGACCAGTGGCGGCAGGAAGCGCACCGTCCGGGCCGAGGTGTTGTTGGCGAGGTAGCCGGCGCCGAGCAGGTCCTCGACCAGCTCGGCGGCGCGCGGGAGCGGGAGGTCGATCGCGCACATCAGGCCGCGGCCGCGGGCCTCGGACGCCAGCCCGTCGGCGACGAGGGCCTCGAGCCCGGCGAGCAGGCGGGCGCCCTTGCGGCGCACGCCCTCCTGCAGGGCCGGGTCCTCCAGCACGCGCGCACGACGCGAGCGCCGCCGCGCAGGCCAGCGGGCCGGCGGCGAAGGTCGAGCCGTGGTCCCCCGGCTGCAGCACCGCGTCGTGCTCGGGCCGCGCCACGACGGCGCCGATCGGCACGCCGCCCCCGAGGCTCTTGGCGAGCATCATCACGTCGGGGGTCACGCCGGCGTCCTGGTAGGCGAACAGCGGCCCCGTGCGCGAGAGGCCGGTCTGGATCTCGTCCACCAGCAGCAGCGCGCCGTGCCGGTCGGCCAGCTCGCGGGCCAGCCGGAGCATCGCCGCGGGGACGGGCTGCACCCCGATCTCGCCCTGGACGATCTCGAGCACGATCGCGCAGGTCCGCGGCCCGACCGCCGCGGCGAGGCCCTCCAGGTCGTCGCGCTCGACGTGGCGCACCCCGGGGACGAGGGGGCGGAAGGGCTCCTGCTTGGAGGGCTGGCCGGTCAGCGAGAGCGCCCCGTAGGTGCGCCCGTGGAAGCCGTCGACCAGCGCCACGACCTCCGGCCGCTCGGGGCCGCCGCGCTTGCGCGCGAGCTTCAGCGCGGCCTCGCTCGCCTCCGCGCCGGAGTTGCAGAAGAAGACCCGCCCGCCGAGCGAGCGGTCGCGGATCCACTCGGCCAGCGCGATCATCGGCTCGGTGTAGTAGAGGTTCGAGACGTTGATCAGGCGCGCCGACTGGTCGGCGATCGCGGCCACGACCGCTGGATGGCAATGGCCGACGTTGTTCATCGAGATGCCGGCCATGCAGTCCACGTAGCGGCGCCCGTCGGCGTCGAACAGGGCCGCGCCCTCGCCGCGCACGAAGGCCACCCCCTGGCGGCGGTAGGTCGGCATCAGGGCGGCCGCCTCCCGCTGGACGAGGAGCTCGTCGATCACGCCGTGATCTTCGTCCCGATGCCCGCCTCGGTGAAGATCTCCACCAGCACCGAGTGCGGGATGCGCCCGTCGATCACCTGCACCGCCTCGACGCCCGACTCGAGCGCGTCGGCGATGGCCGCCAGCTTCGGCAGCATCCCCGCGCCGACCGCGCCGGACGCGGCCATCTCGCGGATGTCCGCCAGCCGGCACTCGCTGACCAGGCTGGCCGGGTCGGAGACGTCGCGCATGATCCCCTCGACGTCGGTGAGGAAGATCGCCCGCCGGGCGCCGAGGGCCGCCGCCAAGCGGCCGGCGACCGTGTCGGCGTTGATGTTGTAGCTCTGGCCGTCGCGGTCGACGCCGACCGACGCGACCACCGGCACGAAGTCGGAGAGGCGCTCGAGCACCCGCGTGTCGATGCCGGCCACCTGCCCGACGAAGCCGAGGTCGGCGTCCGGGCTCGAGGCCTTCGCCGCCTCGATCAGGCCGCCGTCGTCGCCGGCCAGGCCCACGGCCGACACGCCCGCGACGTGGAGCTGGGCGACGATCTCCTTGTTGATCTTGCCCACGAGGACCATCTTCACCAGCTCCATCGTGGGGGCGTCGGTCACGCGCAGGCCGTGGACGAAGCGCACCTCCAGGCCGAGGCGGTCCGAGTAGCGGGAGATGTCCGGGCCTCCGCCGTGGACGATGACCGGGTTCATGCCCACGAGCTTGAGGAGCGCGACGTCGCGGGCGAACGACGCCTTCAGCTCGGGCGTCGTCATGGCCGCGCCGCCGTACTTGATCACGATGGTGGCGCCCGCGAACTGCCGGATGTAGGGCAGCGCCTCGAGGAGGACGTCGACCCGCGGCGCGACCTCCTCGCGGGTCGGCGCGGTCCTCGTGGCGCCGGTGCTCGCGTCGTCGCCCATCGGCGCCGGATGGTGACATACGCGGGCGTCGCCGTCGCGGGCGCGGCCGCGCCCCCGCGGCCGGTGCTACGCCGTCATCGCGGCGAGGCGGCGCTCGCGCCGCCGCCGAGGGGCAGCGCGCCCGACAGCACGGCGTCGATCAGGCGGACGCGCCGGGCGGGCGGGCGCGGCGCGGGCGTCTGGGCGGGCGGGGCGGGGCGGGGGCTGCTCGTGTCCGGCGTCATGGCGACCTCCGGTCTCTGTGGCCTCCAGGTTCCCCTCCCAGGGTGCCGCGACACGCGCGGCGGTCCTATCGCCCCGTGGCCAGGACCGGCGCCCGGCATCTTCGCCCCAGGGCGCTCACAGATCCTTAACAAATCGGCCGTGATGGCCGGCCGAGGGGCGGCGCCGCGCTGCCGCGCCGCCCTCGGCTCAGGTGTGGTACTCGGCGTTGATCCTCACGTACTCGTGGCCGAGGTCGCAGACCCAGAGCTCGGCGGCGGCGGCGCCGCGGCCCAGCTCGACGCGCAGGTCGTACTCCGCGCGCCCGAGCACCTCGAGGGCATCGGCCGAGGCGTAGGGGACGCCGTCCACGGAGATCCCCGGCTCGGGCACCGGCCCGGGGCCGCCGGCCAGCGCCGCCCCCACGGCCTGGGTCACGCGGCCCCAGTTGGGGTCGCGGCCGAAGACGGCGGTCTTGACCAGCGGCGAGTCGCCGACGGCGCGGGCCACCCGCTCGGCCTCGCCGGCGTCGCGCGCGCCCTCGATCACGACCCGCACGGCGTGCTCGGCGCCCTCGCCGTCGCGCACCATCTGGATCGCCAGCCACCGGCAGATGCGTCGCGAGCGCGGCCGCCAGGCGGTCGCGGTCGCCGCCCCTCAGGGCGCGGACCGTCGCCGCCGGCCATCACCAGCAGGGTGTCCGAGGGGCTCATCTGGCCGTTGACGCTGATGCGGTTGAACGACTCGGCGGCCGCCCGGGCGGTCATCTCCTGCAGGTCCTCGGCGGCGACGGCGGCGCCGACCGTGAGGTAGGCGAGCATCGTCGCCATGTTCGGGGAGATCATCCCGGCGCCCTTGGCGGCGGCCCCGACCAGGACCTCGCCGGCGCCCAGCGCCAGGCGGAACGCGCCGCCCTTGGGCGCCCGGTCGGTGGTGCAGATGGCCTGCCCGAAGGCGGCGCCGCCGTCGGGCGACAGCGCGGCGGCGGCGGCGTCGATGCCGGCCCCGACCCGCTGCAGGTCGATGCGGTCGCCGATCGTCCCCGTGCTGCTGACCGCGACCTCCTCGGGCAGCAGGCCGAGCCGCGCCGCGGCGCGGCGGGCCATCGCCTCGGCGTCGTCGAGCCCGGGGGAGCCGGTCGCGGCGTTCGCCGAGCCGGCGTTGACGACGACGGCGCGCAGGCGCGCGCGATCGAGGCCGCGGTTGCGGATCACCGGCGCCGAGGGCAGCGCGTTGCGCGTGTCGACCAGGGCCGAGGCCACGGCGCCCTCGGCGGCCAGGACCCCGAGGTCGAGCGCGCCCGACCGCTTCAGGCCGCAGGCGACGCCGCCCGCCCGGAAGCCCGGCGGCGTCGTCACCGATCCGCCCGCCACCGGCTCGAGGCCATCGGGCGCCCGCAGCCAGTCGTCGCGCCCGACCGGGGGGAACCTCATCCCAGCAGGCCCTCGGTCTCGGGCCGGCCCGCCATCAGGTTGAGGTTCTGCAGCGCCTGGCCCGCGGCGCCCTTGCCGAGGTTGTCGATGACGCCGAAGACCGTGACGCGCCCGCCGCGCGGGTCGACCACGGGGCACACCTGGGCGTAGTTGGTGCGCTGCACGGCGCGCATCCCCGGTGGCGCCTCGACGACCTCCACGAAGGGGTGGTCGGCGTAGTGGGCCGCGTAGTGGTCGCGCAGGTCGTCGGGATGGGGCGCCCCGTTCGCCAGGCGCGCGTAGCAGGTGGCCAGCAGCCCACGGTCGACCGGCACCAGGTGGGGCGTGAAGGTCACCTCCCGGCCGAGCTCCTGCTCGATCTCGGGCGTGTGGCGGTGCGCGTAGACCTTGTACGGGCTGACGTTGTCGGTCGCGCGCGAGTAGTGGACCGTCTCGGTCGGCGTGCGCCCGGCGCCGCTCACCCCGCTCTTGGCGTCGATGACCACGTCCTCGACCTCGTCGGCGAGCGGCAGCAGCGCGAGCAGGCCCGCCTCGGGGAAGCACCCCGGGTTGGCGACCAGGCGGGCGCCGGCGATGCGGTCCCGGTAGCGCTCGGGCAGGCCGTAGACCGCCTCGGCCAGCAGGTCGGGGCGCGGGTGCTCGAAGCCGTAGACCGCTTGATACAAGGTGGGGTCGCGCAGGCGGTGGTCGGCCGAGACATCGACAACCCGGGCGCCGCGGTCGACGAGGTCGGCGACCAGCGCCGCGGCCTCGGCGTGGGGGTAGCAGACCGCCGCCAGGTCGCCGGCGTCGACCGCCTCGACGTCGGGCGGCTCCAGGCGCCGCTCCACCCGGTACTCGGGGGCGACGTCCACGAGCCGCCTGCCGGCGTCGCCGCGGGCGGTGATCGCTCCAAGCTCGAAGGCCGGGTGGCGGTCGACGAGCTCGGCGAGCTGGGCCCCCGCGAAGCCGGCCGCCCCGAAGACGTGGACCCGGGTCACGCCCGCAGCCGCCCGCCCTCGGCCTCGAGCGCCTCGCGCACCCGCGCGACGGCGGCCTCGATCTCCTCGTCGGTGAGCGTGCGCCCGGGGTCGGCGAGCTCGATCCGCAGGGCGAGGCTCACCGCGCCCTCCCCCACCTGCTCGCCGACGTAGCGGTCGAAGACGCGCACGCTGCGGGCCAGCGGCGCCCCGGCCTCGCGCGCCGCCGCCACCAGGTCGGCCGCGCGCGTCCCCTCCGGCACCACGACCGCCAGGTCGCGGGTCGAGACCGGGACCGTCAGCAGGTCCTCGTAGGCCCGCGGCTCCGACGGGGCCGCCTCCAGCAGGGCGTCCAGGTCGAGCACGACCGCGGCGACGGGCGGCGTCACGTCGAACGCCCGCAGGACCAGCGGGTGCACCTCCCCCACCCAGCCCACGACGGCCTCCCCGGCGACCAGGCGGGCCTGGCGCACCGGGTGGAAGTAGGGCGCCGAGTTCGGCTGCGGCTCGGCGACGACGCCGGCCGCGCCGACCAGCGCCGTCGCGAGGCCGGCCGCGGAGTGGACGTCGGCGGGGCGCGGGGCACTGCGCCAGCCCTCGCCGCCCACCCGCCCCCACTGCACCGCCGCCAGGAAGCGGCGCTCGTCGGCGAGCCCGTCCTCGCGCGGCGCGTAGGTGCGCCCGATCTCGAAGAGCCCGCCGTCGGAGCGCTGGTGGTGCTGGTTCCGCGCCACCGAGCGCAGCAGCCCGGGCAGCATCGAGCGCCGCATCACGGCCATCTCGCCGCTCATGGGGTGCGCCAGGCGGACGGGGGTGCGCCTCGGGTCGTCGGGCGCCATGCGCAGGGCGTCGGGGTCGGCCTCGGGGACGAAGTGGTACGTCACGGCCTCGGAGAGGCCGAGGTCGGCCGCGAGCCGCTCGAGCCGGTGCTGGAGCGCCTGCGCCGGGCTCCTGCGGCCCCGCCCGACGACCCGGGGCATCTCGGCGGGGATGGCGTCGAGGCCGTGGATGCGCCCGACCTCCTCGATCAGGTCGATCTCGCGCGTGAGGTCGGCGCCGCGCTCGAAGGGCACCGTCGCCGCCAGCGCCTCGGCCGAGGGCTCGGCGACGTCGCAGCCCAGCCGCGTCAGGATCGCCGCCGACTCCTCCGGCGCGATCTCGATGCCGAGGATCCGGGGCACCCGGGCGTGGCGCATCGCCACCGGGGGACGCTCGGGCGGCGGGACCAGGGCGTCGAGCGTGCCCGGGACCATGCGCGCGCCGGCGAGCTCGACGAGGAGGCGGCTCGCGATCGCCAATGGCCCGCGCCGGCAGCTCGCGCGGCAGGCCCTTCTCGAAGCGGGAGCTCGACTCGGTGCGCAGGCCCAGCCTCAGCGAGGTGTCGAGGATGCTGGGTCCGTCGAAGGTCGCCGCCTCGAGCAGCACGGTCGAGGTCGCCTCCCCCACCTCGGCGAACTCCGCCCCGAAGATGCCGGCGACCACGGCGGGCCGCTCGGCGTCGCAGATGGCCAGCATCGCCGAGTCGAGGACGCGCTCCTGGCCGTCGAGGGTGACGATCCGCTCGCCGTCGCCCGCCCGGCGGGCGACGACGCGCCGGCCGGCGAGGCGGTCGAGGTCGAAGGCGTGCAGCGGCTGCGCCGTGAGCAGCATCGTGTAGTTGGTGATGTCCACGACGTTCGAGATCGCGCGCATGCCGGCCGCCTCGAGGCGGGCGCGCAGCCAGGCCGGCGACGGGCCGGGGCGCACGTCGGTGAAGACGCGCGCCATGTAGCGGGGGCAGAGGTCGGGGTCCCGGACCTCGATGGCCGCGTGCTCCTCGACCCGTCCCGGCCCCTCGGCGGGCGGGTCCGACTCGTCGAGGGGGGCCAGGGGGGCACCGGTGACGGCGTGCACCTCGCGGGCCACGCCGTAGACCGCCAGGCAGTCGGGCCGGTTGGAGGTGACCTCCAGCTCGAGCACGACCTCCGACAGCGGCAGGACCTCGGCCAGCGGGGTGCCGGCGGCGATGCCGTCCTCCAGCACGATGATCCCGGCGGCGTCGTCGCCCAGGCGCAGCTCGGTCTCGGAGAGGATCATCCCGTTCGACTCCTCGCCGCGCAGCCGAGCCGCCTTCAGCGGCGCCTCGGCGCCCGGGAGCAGGGCGCCCGGGAGGGCCACGGCCACGGTCTGCCCCGAGGCGACGTTGGGCGCCCCGCAGACGATCTGGCGGGGCGCGCCGTCGCCGAGGTCGACCCGGCACACGCGCAGGCGGTCGGCGTTCGGGTGCGGCGAGGCCTCGATGACCCGGCCCACCCGGAAGGCGCCCAGGTTGCCGTTGCCGGCCGGCACGCCGAGGTGATGGATCGCCTCGACCATGGTGCCGGTGCGCGACAGGCGGGTCGCGAGCTCCTCGGGCGCCAGGCCCGGGTCGACGTGCTCGCGCAGCCAGGACAGCGGCACCCTCATGCGCCCTCCTCGACCACGCCGCCTCTCGGCGGGCGGCGGTTCTCGTCGGGCCGGGTCACGCGAACTGCTCCAGGAAGCGCAGGTCGTTCTCGTAGAACAGGCGCAGGTCGGGCACGCCGAACCGGATCATCGCGATGCGGTCGAGGCCCCAGCCGAAGGCGAAGCCCGTGTACCGCTCGGGGTCGATGCCGCACGCCGACAGGACGTTGGGGTCGACCATCCCGGCGCCGGCCAGCTCCAGCCAGCCGGCCCGGCCGGCCTTGTCGACGTACGAGACCTGGACGTCCACCGACGGCTCGGTGAACGGGAAGAAGTGCGGCTGCAGCACGATCTCGCGGTCGGCGCCGAGCAGCTCGCGCGCGAAGTGCAGCATCGTGCCCTTGAGGTGGGCCATCGTCAGGCCCTCGTCAACCGCCAGCCCCTCCATCTGCTGGAACATGGGGCTGTGGGTGGCGTCAACGTCGTCGCGGCGGTAGACGAACCCCGGGGCGACCAGGTAGATCGGCGGCCGCCCCTCCTGCATCGCCCGCACCTGCACCGGCGAGGTCTGGCTGCGCAGCAGGCGGTCGGGCCGCCCCGCCACGTAGAAGTTGTCGCTCGACGAGCGCGCCGGGTGGCCCTCGGGGGTGTTGAGGGCCGTGAAGTTGTGCCAGTCGGTCTCGACCTCGGGCCCGTCGGCGATGAAGTAGCCCAGCGCGAGGAAGATGTCCTCCATCTCGCGCCGGATCTGGGTGATCGGGTGCAGCGCCCCGCGCGGGTGGGGGTCGCCGGGCAGCGTGACGTCGGTCGTGTCGCGCTCGAGGGCGGCGCCGAGCTCCTCGGCCTCGAGCGTGGCCTGCCGGGCCGCCAGGGCCTCCTCGACGGCCGCCCGGACCGCGTTGGCGGTCCGCCCGACCGGGCCCCGCTCCTCCGGCGGCAGCGACCCGATGCCGGCCAGGACGCCCGCCAGGCGGCTGCGCCGGCCGGTGTGCGCGACCCGCGCGGCCTCCAGCTCGGAGAGGCTGGCGGCCGCCCCGACGGCCTCGAGCGCGTCGCGCTCGATCTGGCCCAGATCCCCGGTGCTCATCGGCCGCTCAGGCTATCGGACGCGCCCGTCCCGGCCCCGCCCGCGAGCGCCCGCTGGCGGCCGGCCTCGGCGAGCAGGGCGGCGCCGGCGGCGGCCACGTTCAGCGACTCCGAGCCGGCCGCCTGGGGAATGGTCACCCGGACCACCGCGCGCCCGGCGCCGAGCTCCTCGAGCGCCCCGCCCAGGCCGCTGCGCTCGGCGCCGAGCGCGAGCACGATCGGGCGGGTCAGGTCCGCCTCCCAGGGCGCGGCGCCGCCCCGCGGGACCGCGCCCACCACGTCGAAGCCCTCGCGGGTCCCGAGATCGGCCGGCGAGACGCCCTCCAGCAGCGGGACGGCGAAGGTGGCCCCCATCGCCGCGCGCACGGCCCGGGGGTGGAACGCGTCGGCCGAGCCCGGCCCGAGCGCGAGCCAGTCGGCGCCCAGCGCCGCCGACGTCCGCACCAGCGTGCCCACGTTGCCCGGGTCGGCCACGCCGGCCAGGTAGACGCCCAGCGAGGGCGGGAAGCGCACGTCGCGGAAGCTGCGGACCGGGGGCTGCGGGAAGACGCCGATGACGCGCGGCGGCGCGGCCAGCGCGCTCGCTCGCGCGAGCAGCTGCCCCGGCACGCGGTAGCGCTCGGCCAGCCCCTCGGTGGCGGCGAGGCGGGGGTCGTCGTCGGGCACGCGCTCGGCGTCCACGAGCAGGGCGACGGGCCTCACGCCGTGCGCCAGGGCGGCGTCGACGAGGTCCTCGCCCTCGGCCACGAGCAGGCGGCGCTCGCGGCGGACCTTCTTGGCCTGGAGCGCGGAGACCAGCCGCAGCGCGGGGTTCCGCGCCGAGCTGACCAGCCGCAGCCGCGAGCTACGAGGCGCTCGCGGCGCTCTCTCGTGCCGCGCGGGCCCGGGCGCAGAGCGCGGCGAAGGCGGCCGGCTCATGGGTGGCCAGCTCCGCGAGGATCTTCCGGTCGAGCTCCACCTCGGCGAGCTTCAGGCCGTGGATGAGCTGCCCGTAGGTGATGCCGTTCTCGCGCGCGGCGGCGTTGATGCGGGCGATCCAGAGGCGCCGGAAGTCGCGCTTGCGGGTCCGGCGGTCGCGGTAGGCGTAGCGGAGGGAGCGCTGGACCTGCTCCTTGGCGCGCTTGTACGAGCTGTTCTTGGTGCCCCAGTAGCCGCTGGCCTGGTCGAGGACCTTGCGCCGCTTCTTGCGGGCGGCCACGGAGCGCTTGACGCGGGCCATCTACCTACCTCTTCCCGAGCATCCGCGTGACGACGGGCTTGAGCTCCGGGGCCAGCTCCGCCTCCTTGGAGAGGTGGCGGTGGTCCTTGCCCGACATCTTCTCGAGGTTGTGGCGGACGCCGGCGCGCTGGAAGCGCACCTTGCCGCCTCCGGTCACCCGGAAGCGCTTCTTGGCCGCTCGTCTCGTCTTCATCTTGGGCATGGAGGATCCTCGGGGCTCTGCGGGCCGCCGGACAGGTTAGACGACGGGACGCGCGGCGGCTAGGAGGAGGTCGAGTCGGGGGCCGCCGCGGGCTGCTCCGCCACGGCGGGCTCCTCTGGCGCATCGGGCTGCTCTGGCACGTCGGCCTGCTCTGCCACGTCGGCCTGCTCTGGCACGTCGGCCTGCTCTGGCGCATCGGCCTGCTCTGCCACGTCGGGCTGCTCCGCCAGGTCGGCCTGCTCCGCCGCAGCGGGCTCGCGCCGGGGGCGTCCGTTGCCCTCGCCCTCGCCGGCCGCCGGGTTCTTCACCGGGGCCAGCATCATCACCATGTTGCGCCCGTCGAGGTTCGGCCGGCTCTCGACGATGGCCAGCTCGCTCAGCTCCTCGGCCAGCCGCAGCAGGATCGCCTCGCCCCGCTCGGGGTGCAGGAGCTCCCGGCCGCGGAACATGATCGTGATCTTGACCTTGTCGCGGTGCCGGAGGAACCGCTCGACGTGGCCCTTCTTGGTGGCGTAGTCGTGCGGGTCGATCTTGGGCCGGAACTTGATCTCCTTGATGGTGATCGTGCTCTGGTGGCGGCGCGCCTGCTTGGCCTTCTGCTCCTGCTCGTAGCGCCACTTGCCGTAGTCCATGATCCGGCACACGGGCGGGCGGGCGTCGGGCGCCACCTCGACGAGGTCGAGGCCGGCGTTGGCCGCGATGTCCTGGGCCTCGGCGAGCCGCACGACGCCGCGGTTCTCGCCGTCCGCGTCGATGAGCCGCACGGACTCCGCCCGGATCGCGTCGTTGATCCGCGTCGACGGGCCGGCGGGCGGGCGTGTGTCGGGTCCGCGCCTAGGCGGCAAACAGCACCGTGGCGGGCCTCAGGCGCGTCCCCCGACGTGCGCGCAGGGGCGCGCTGCCGCGCGTCGGATCTTGATGATGGATGAGGGCTGCGCCAATGGAAGGAGCCCGCCCGGGCGGCGGGTCGGAAGACAATAGCAAGGGTCCGGGGCCGCGGTGTCCCCCTTCTTGCCGTCTTACCACGCCGCCTCGTAGAGGTCGCGCAGCTCCGGCTCGAGCGCGGCCGGCGGGGTGTTGGCGAGCTCAGGGCGCCCGGCGGCCTCGGCGGCGAGCGCCGGGAGGGCCGCCCGGGCGACGCCCAGGTCGCGCAGCCGCGCGGCTCCGGCGCGGGCGGCCAGGCGCTCAGCGCCGGCGGCCAGCGCCCCGAGGCCGGCCTCCTCGGGGAAGCGTTCCGCGAGCGCCGCGACGGAGTGCGGCAGCATCGCGGCGTTGGCCGGCCCGTGCCCGACGCCGGCGCGGCGGGCGAGCGTCTGCGACAGCACGTGGTGCAGGCCATAGCCCGTCGAGTCCATGGCGTAGCCGGCCAGCAGCGCCCCCAGCGCGAGCGCGTCGCGGTCGGGCTCCGGGCCGGCGAGGCCCGCCAGGATCAGCTCGGCGGCGCGGGCCGCGGCCAGCGTGGCCACGGGGTTGGCCCGCGGCGTCAGCGGGGCCTCGACCGCGTGGCCCAGGGCGTTCGCGGCGCTGGCGGCCAGGCCGGGCTCGGGCTGCGAGGCGGACAGCGCCGGGTCGTTGACCACGACCGCCGGGCGCACGCGGGCGGCGCCCTGGGCCACCCCGGCCGGGAGGCGGTGCGTCGACGTCATCTCGGCGGCCGAGAGCGTCGTGGGGACGGCGATCACGCGGCGTGGCGGGTCGGCGGCCGCGAGCGCCTTGGCGACGTCGATCACCCGCCCGCCCCCGAGGGCCACCAGGGCCGGCTCGCGCACGGCCCCGCGCAGGCCGGCCGAGACCTCGTCGACGAGCCCCGGCGCCACCTCGTGCACCGCGGCCGCGCCCTCGGCCAGCCCGGGCGCGGCCGCCGCCGCGCGCGGGGTGGTCAGCAGGGCGTACGGGGCGGCGCCGATGAGCTCGGGCGCCGAGGCGAGCACGCCCCGACCGAAGCGCACCACCCGCTCGCCGTCGCGCCACGTGAAGGGCGCGCCGCTCACACGGCCGGCGTCACCACGTACTGGCGCAGGTGGAGGTCGCGGTAGGTCACGGGGCCGCGCGGGCCGGGCACGTGGTCGACGTTGATGCCCGTCTCGGGGGCCGCGAGGAGCTCGAAGCCGTCGAGCAGGCGCGTGGTGGCGTTCCAGAACGCCCCCGTACCGCCGTAGGCCGCCAGGAACGCCTCGGCCGTCGCCGGGTCCTCGCTGACGATCGCCGCGGCGATGCCGGACGTCTCCTCGTTGGCGATGCGCGCGGCGTCGAGGGCGTCCTCGGCCGGCGCGATGGTGACGGTGGCCTCATGGCCGTCGTCGAGCGCCCACTCGTGCCCCAGCGGGTGGTCGTGGGGCGGGAGGGAGGGCGCCAGGCCGAGCGACTCCAGCCGCTCGAGCACCGCGGGCAGCAGGCCGTCCCAGAGGGCCCGGGCGATCAGCAGCAGGTTGAGCCGGTTGCAGACGCCGAGGCGGTCGAGGCTGCGCTCGACCAGGGCGAGCGCCCGCTCGCGGTCGGCGGCGGCGTCGATGTAGAGCACCCCGCCGCCGTCGGCGTGGGCGAGCGTGCGCACGCCGTGGGCGGCCGCCTCGGCGGCCAGCGCGGCGGTCGTCTCCCCGCTGCCGCGCAGGATCACCAGCGGGATCAGGCGCGGCAGCGACACCAGCGCCCGCGCCGCGGCGCGATCGGGCGTGCGGATGAGCTGCACGGCGCCCGGGTCCAGGCCCGCGCCCGCCAGCGCCGGCCCGATCACCTCGTCGAGGAGGGCCGCCGCCGACCCCAGCGCGGCGGCGCCCGTCCTCAGCACGCCGGCGTTCCTCGACTTCACCAGCTGCGACGCCACGTCCACCGTGACGTTGGGGCGGGCCTCGTAGTTGGCGCCGATCACGCCGACGGGCCGGCGCCGCTCCTCGACGACCAGGCCGCCGGCCAGCCGGCGAGAGCCGGCCCGCTGCTCGATGTCGGGCAGCCCCGCCAGCGTCTCGATCTGCCCGGCCATCCGGCCCAGCCGGTCCTGGTCGAGCCGCAGGCGGTCGAGCAGCGCCTCGCCGAGGACCGCGCGCGCCGCCTCCAGGTCGCGCGCGTTGGCCGACAGCACCGGGTCGGCGCGCTCGAGGAGCAGGCGGGACATCCCGGCCAGCGCCTCGCCCAACGCCCCCGACGCCGCCGCGGCGAGGCCGGGATGGGCGGCGCGCGCCGCCCGTCCCGCCGCCGCGACGGCGTCGTGGGGGTCAGTCCCCACGGACGGCCCCCCGCCGGCACGGGGCAGCCGATCGCGTCCCTCTCCTCATGGTGCGGCCGGCCCTCGGGCCGTCGCACCGGTCGCGAAGCGCACGGCGCGCCGGGGGACGCGCGCCGCGACCGCCCTGTGCTCGAGGCCGCTCAGCTACCTACTGCCGGCGACCGTCGACTTGAGGACGGCCCCCGGGGTGAAGCGGGGAACGCGCCGCGCCGGGATCTGCACCTTCTTGGTCGGGTCCTGGGGGTTGACCCCGGTCCGGGCCGCGCGGTTGGAGACGGAGAACTTCCCAAAACCTGCGAAGGCCACGTCGTCGCCCCTCGCGAGGGCGCTCTGGATCTCGTCGAGAACCGCCTGGACGACCCTCCCGGCCTGCGCGCCGCTCAGCTCGGTCTCGTTGGCGATCTTGCTGACGAATTCGGTCTTGTTCACAGGGACCCCCTGGCGTTGATGTGTGCGGGAGTGGCCCGCGCGTTCAACCTACCAGCGGCGCCGGACGAAATCGCCGTCGCCGTGCGGTTTCTCGCCGCCAGCCGACCCTACAGGCCTACCCAGACGGCGCGATGGGAAACCCCCCGGGGGCCGCCGGCGACGCTCCGAAGTCCGCCGCGAGCGGGAGATTTCCGGGCCGGCATCGCCGCGCAGTCGGCCCTCTGAGAGTCTGCCGCGGTGCAGCCGGATCTCTCGACGCTCGTGATCATCGCCGGCGTCGCGGTGCTGGCGCCGATCATCGCCGACATCCCCCGCCGGGCGCGCATCGCGACGGTGGTCGTGGAGATCCTGCTCGGCATCGTGATCGGGCCCCAGGTGCTCGACATCGCCGAGCCCGACGAGTTCGTGGACTTCCTCTCCAACCTCGGGCTCGCCGCGCTCTTCTTCCTCGCGGGGCGCGAGATCGACCTGCGCAGGATCGCGGGCGCCCCGGCGCGGCTGGCCGGGGCGGGGTGGTTGATCGGGCTCGTGCTGGGCGTGGCGATCGGGTTCGGGCTCGACGCCGCGGGCGTGGTCTCGGACCCCGAGTTCGTGGGCATCGCCCTCGCGACGACCGCGCTCGGCGTGCTGGTGCCGATCCTCCGCGACGCCGACCTCCAGGCGACGGCCTTCGGCACCGTCGTCCTGGCGGTCGGAACGATCGGCGAGGTGGGCCCCATCATCCTCCTGTCCGTCTTCCTGGCGACCGACAACGACGTGCTGAGCGCCATCCTGCTGATCGCCTTCTCGGCGATCGCGCTGGCCATCGCCGTCGGAGCCGTGCGGTTCCGCCCGCACCGGATCGCCCGCCTGGTCGAGGACACCATGCACGCCAGCGGACAGCTGGCGGTGCGCATCTGCATGCTCCTGCTGCTCGTCCTCGTCTGGGCCGCGGTGGAGCTGGGCCAGGACCTGATCCTGGGTGCGTTCGCGGCCGGGCTCGTGCTCGGCTACGCGACCCGCGACAACCGGGAGCTCGACGAGCTCTGGTCCAAGCTCGACGCGATCGGCTACGGACTGCTGATCCCGTTCTTCTTCATCCGCAGCGGCATGACCTTCGACCTCGACGGGCTCCTGGAGAGCCCGGCGTCGCTCGCCGAGCTGCCCCTGTTCCTCGCCCTCTTCCTCGTCGTCCGCGGGCTCCCGACGCTCCTCGCCCGCCGCGAGGTGCCGCCCGGCACGCTCGCGCCGCTGGCGCTGATGGCGGCGTCCGCCCTGCCGCTCGTCGTCGCGATCACGGGCGTCGGCGTGGAGACCGGGCGGCTGGACAGCGACACGGCGGCCTCGATGGTGGGGGCGGCGATGCTCTCGGTGCTGATCTATCCGGCCCTCGCCCTGTTCCTCCTGAAGCGGGCCGAGAAGGAGGGGGAGATCGCCCCCGAGCCCGTCCCGGCCGACGGAGGGCCCGGGGGGACGCCCCCGGCGTAGCCTGACGGCATGGAGCAGCGCCGTCTCGGCCGCGACGGGCCGCTCGTCGGACCCATCGCCTTCGGGGCCATGAGCTTCGTCGGCTGGTACGGCGAGTACGACGCCGCCGAGGGCGTGCGGGCGATCAACCGCGCCCTCGACCTCGGCATCACGCTGATCGACACGGCCGAGGCGTACGGGAGCGGGTCGAACGAGGAGCTCGTGGGGCGCGCCATCGCCGGCCGGCGGGACGAGGTCGTGCTGGCGACGAAGGCCAGCCGCGGCGGCCCCGACTACCTGCGCCGCGCCATCGATGCCAGCCTGGCCCGCCTGGGCGTCGAGCACGTCGACGTCTACTACCTGCACCGGGTCGACCCCGAGGTGCCGATCGAGGAGTCGGTCGGCGCCATGGCCGAGCTCGTCGCGGCCGGGAAGGTGCGCCACATCGGCATCTCGGAGCCCGGCGCCGCGACGCTGCGCCGCGCCCACGCCACCCATCCGATCGCCGCCGTCCAGAGCGAGTACTCGCTGCTGTACCGCGAGCCGGAGGGCGACGTCCTGCCCGTCGCGCGCGAGCTCGGGATCGCCTACGTGGCCTACAGCCCGCTCTCGCGGGGGCTGCTGACCGGGCGCATCCGGCGGCCCGACGACCTCTCCCCTGACGACTGGCGCCGCGGCGTGCCCCGCTTCCAGGAAGGCAACCTCGAGCGGAACGTCGCGGTGGTCGCGCGGCTGGAGGCCATCGCCGGCGCGGTGGGCGTCGGCCTGCCGGCGCTGGCGCTGGCGTGGCTGCTGGTCCGGGGGGACGAGGTCATCCCGCTGATCGGCAGCAGCCGCGCCGACCACGTCGAGCGGAGCCTGGACGCGCTGGAGGTCGAGCTCACCGACGACGACCTGGCCGCCATCGACGCGGCGGCGCCCGTCGGCGCCGCGGCCGGCGACCGCTATCCCCCGTCCATGATGGCCGGCCTCGGCCGCTGAGGTCGTGGAGCACCGCGGCCGGCCCTGCGTCCACCCCGAGGGGCGCGCCGAGTGGCGCGACTGGCTCGACGAGCACCACGCGACGAGCGACGGCGTCTGGCTCGTTTCGTGGAGGGCCGTCAGCGGCCGCCCCCGGATCCCCTACGAGGAGGTCGTCGAGGAGGCCCTCTGCGTCGGGTGGATCGACAGCCTCGCCAACACTCTCGGCGAGCGCCACCTGCAGCTGTTCACCCCCCGCAGGCGCGGCAGCGGCTGGTCCCGGACCAACAAGGTCCGGGTGGAGCGGCTGACGGCGGCCGGGCTGATGCGGCCGGCGGGGCTCGCGGCCGTCGCGGCGGCCGTGGCCGACGGCTCGTGGACCCTCCTGGACGCGGTCGAGGACCTGATCGAGCCCGAGGACCTGACCGCGGCGCTCGATGCGCTGCCGGCCGCGCGCGAGGGCTGGGACGGGCTCAGCCCCTCCGCGCGCAAGGCCGGCCTGCTGCGGATCGCGACGGCCAAGCGCCCCGAGACGCGCGCGAGGCGGATCGAGGAAACGGTCCGCCTGGCCGCCGAATCAGGCTGACTCGACCCCCAGCACCTCGCCGAGCTTCGCGATCATCGCCTTCTCGCCCTCGCTGACGCGGGTCGCGCCGATGCCCATGAAGCCCCCCTCCTTGGCCGCGTCGGCGCTCGCCTGGGCGGCCTGCAGGATCCACTGCCGGAAGGCCGCGGCCTCCTCAGGGGTGGCCTTGGCGTCGAGGATCTCGTTGACGCGGCCCAGCTCCTCCACGACCTGCTCGCGGACCGTCGCCGCCTTGAGGTCGAGCTCCTTCATGACGTTGTGGCGCTGCTGCTGCTGGGCGAGCGCGTCCTGCGAGACGGCGACCAGCAGCTCGTCGTCCGTGGGCGGAGCGCCGGCCGCCTTCATGCGTCGCCACGCTCTCCTTGGTCAGCTCGATGGGCCCGCCCGGGTCGGCGAGCGAGACGGCGAATCCCGCCACAGTCGTGGCCCGGCGCAGCGCGGCCCACTCGTCCTCGGTGTAGTCGGCCTTGGTGGTCATGTCTCCCCCTCGGGTGTCGTCCGGTCCGGTTCCTCGGGCACCGGGGCGTGGTCGGAGTCCAGGTCGCACGCCGCCACGACGCGCGACGCGTGCACGAACGCCCCGGGGCCCCGGCCCGGCTTGATGGGCTCGCCGCAGACCGCGCAGCGCCACCTCGTCCCGCTGCTCACCACGAGAGCGGCTTGCCCGGCGTCGCGCCGATCGCCGTCACGCGAAGTCTCGCCCATCGGACCCCCGGTCGCACGCGGAACCCCGCGACTGTAGCCGAGGCGCCGCCGTGGCACGCCCGGCACTCCGGTCACCGGGCGCCGAGCACCTGCTCGATGAAGGCGATCACCACCGGCGAGGCGGGGTCGATGATGTGGCCGCCGCCGACCATCTCGGTGCGGGCATCGGGAAGCGCGCCGGCCAGCGCCTCGACCGGCTCGTGGAACTCGGGCGGCGAGTCGGCCGCCGTCACCAGCAGGACGGGCTGGACGATGGCGGCCAGGGCGGCGCGGTCCGCGCCCGGCGCCTCGTAGGCGCGCAGCTCCGCCAGCAGCGCCGGGCCGTTGTCCGTGAACATCCGGCGAACGTCCTCGGGGAACGAGCGCCAGGCGTCCTGCCCCGCGACCTCGGCGATCAGCGCCTCCCCGACGGCGTCGACCCCGGCGTCCGCCGCCACCGCGCGCATGCGGTCGGCGAACGCGGACACCCACGCGTCGGCCGCGGGCGAGAGGCCGGGGGCGTCCGGCTCGAGCAGGACGAGCGCCCGCACCCGGCCGGGGTGGCGCAGCGCGAGCTCGGTCGCGACCCAGCCGCCGAAGCTGCGGCCGACGACCACCGCCGGCGCCGGCGCCAGGGCGTCGAGCAGCGCGGCCGCGTCGTCGGCGTGCTCGCTCACGGTCGTGCGCTCGTAGGGCTCGGGGCGCTCGCTGCGCCCGCAGCCGCGCCGGTCGTAGGCGATGACGCGGCCGAGCCGCGCGAGCCTCTCGACCGCGCCGGCCCACGCGAGCGCGGAGCTCCCGGCGCCGTGGATGCAGAGGATCGGCGCGCCCCCGCCGCTCTCCTCGTAGTGGAGGCGGACGCCGTTGACCGACAGCCCGCCCGACGCGCTGGGCACCGCGACTCCTTCGAGGCTTGCACCAGCGATCGCGAGGAGGAGGCCCCGGAGAACCCCGGAACCCCCTCCGCGCTATCGCAGTGGACCCGGCCGGCACTGCCCCGGCGTCCGAAAGCGTTCCCCCATCAGCTTCTCCGAGCGCAGTCGGCGGTGAGGATCTCGCGGGGGGCGTCACCGTCGACCAACCGCTCCCCCGCCAGGCACTCCTGCGATCTCGCCCGACGGCCGAGTGCCGCTGCCGCCGGACCAGGGCCGCTGACTGACACCGGTGATCCCCCTTACGACCCGAAGGGGGGCCGATGGCTCTCAGTACTGCTGTTTAGGCAGCGAGAGCGAGCTTGGGAGAGTTCTCCGCAGCTCCATTGGTTCCCGGTTGTTGACGCGGTCCTCCGGGTCCGCGGCTCGCTTACCGATGGGGTACCGCTCCGTCGAAACTGGATCGGGCCCGTACTCCCCACGAGGCTAGCACCCCTCAGGGCTACTATCAGCGGATGCGCGCGCTCCTGATGCGGACCTGCCTCGCGGACGTGGTGGCGCCCTCGGTGGCCCGCGCGGCGCGCACGGTTCTCGAGCGCGCCGGCGTCGAGGTGGTCGTCCCCCGCCGCCAGACCTGCTGCGGCCAGCCGGCCTGGAGCGCGGGGCATCCCGACCAGGCGCGGCCGGTCGCCCGGCGGGCGCTGCGGGCGTTCCGCGGCGAGGACCCGGTCGTGGTGCCGTCGGGCTCCTGCGCGGCGATGGTGCGCCACGGCTACCCGGAGCTGTTCGCCGGGCGGCCCGAGGAGGACGAGGCCCGGGCGATGGCCGAGCGCACCCTCGAGCTGTCGCAGTTCATCGCGCGCGAGGGGCTGGCGGTCGCGCCGGCCGGCGGCGCGGAGGGGTCGGTGACCTACCACGACTCGTGCCACATGCTGCGCATCCTCGGCGAGCGCGCCAGCGGGCGGGCGGCGCTGGCGCAGGTCGACGGGCTCGAGCTGCGCGAGATGGACGGCACGGAGGTGTGCTGCGGGTTCGGCGGCACGTTCAGCGTGAACTTCCCCGAGGTCTCGGGCCGGCTCGGCGAGGAGAAGGCGCGCAACGCCGCGGCCACCGGCGCCGATGAGCTGGTGGCCTGCGACCTGTCGTGCCTGATGCACATCGCCGGCCGGGCGCGCCGCACGGGGATCCCTCTGCGGGTGCGCCACGTGGCCGAGGTCCTGGCCGGGTGAGCGCGGCCCCCCGCGGCCGGCCCGTCGCCTACCCGGACGCGGACGCCCCCCTGCGCGAGCGCACGCGCGAGGCGCTCGCCGACCCCCAGCTCGCCGGCAACCTGCGCGCCGCCGCCGCGAGCTGGGCGGCGGGCCGGGAGCGCATGGTGCGCGAGAAGGGCTTCGCCGAGATGCGGGCGCGGGCCCGTGAGATCCGGCGCGGCAACATCCGCGACCTGCCGGCGCTCCTCGACCGCCTCGAGGAGCGGGTGACAGCCGCCGGCGGGGTCGTCGCCCGCGTCGGCGACGCGGAGGCCGCCTGCCGCTACATCACCGACCTCGCCGCGGAGCGCGGCGCGCGGCTGGTGGCCAAGTCGAAGTCGATGGCCACCGAGGAGATCAAGCTCAACGAGGCCCTCGAGGAGGCCGGCCTGCGGGTGGTCGAGACGGACCTCGGCGAGTGGATCATCCAGCTCGCCGGCCAGCACCCGAGCCACATCGTCGCCCCGGCCGTCCACCTGAACAAGGACCAGGTGCGCGAGCTCTTCATGGCCGAGAGCGGCGAGGAGCTCCCGACCGGCCGGGAGGCGCTGGTGGCCCACGCCCGGCGCCGCCTGCGCGAGGTCTTCGCGGCCGCCGACATCGGGGTGTCGGGCGTCAACTTCGCCGTCGCCGAGACGGGCACGGTCTGCGTGGTCGAGAACGAGGGCAACGGCCGCCTGGTGACGGCGCTCCCCCGCATCCACGTCGCGGTGATGGGCATGGAGCGCGTCGTCGCCGACTGGGACGAGGCCGCCCACATCCTCCAGACCCTCCCGATGGCGGCGATCGGCGACGACGCCGCGGGCTACGTGAACCTCATCACCGGGCCGCGGCGCCCGGACGAGGCGGACGGCCCCGAGGAGCTGCACCTGGTCATCCTCGACGGGGGCCGCTCGGCCCTGCGCGGCACGGACGTCGAGGAGGTGCTCGACTGCATCCGCTGCGGGGCCTGCCTCTACTCCTGCCCGATGTGGCGCAGCGTCGGGGGCCAGGCCTACGGCTCGCCCTACTCGGGCCCGATCGGGGCGGTCCTGACCCCGCTCCTCGAGGGGATGAGGGGCGAGCGCTCGAGCGAGCTGCCGTTCCTGTCGTCGATCTGCGGCGCGTGCCACGAGGCCTGCCCGGTCGGCATCCCGCTGCACGACCTGCTGGTGAGGGTGCGGGGCAAGGCGCGCACGCCCGCCCACCGCCGCGACCGCCTGCGCTTCCGCCTCTGGAGCCGCGCGTGGAGCACGTCGCTCGGCTACGGCGCCACCCGCGTGGCCGGCCGGCTGGGGCTGCGCCTGCTCGGCCGGCGGGGGTGGGTGCGCCGCCTGCCCGGCCCGGGCGCCGACTGGACCGACCAGCGCGACGTCCCCTCGCGCTGGCCACCGCGGTGACGGCGCTCGCCGAGGAGATCCTCGAGGCGCTCGGCCACCGCCGCGCGACCGGGGCGGTCGTGGCCGCCGACGACGCGGCGCGGGCCGCCGTGGCCGTCGCGGACGAGTGGGGCGTGGAGCGGGCGCTGATCGCCGACGACCCGGTCCTGCACGACCTCGGGGTGGGCACCGCGCTCGGGGCGGACGGCCGCGAGGTGCTGCGCTGGCCCGAGGGCCGCGGCGCAGGCTGGCGCGAGCTGCTCGGCCTCGAGGGCCCCGAGCTCACACTCGGGGTCACCGTGCCCGCCCTCGGCGTGGCCGAGCGCGGCACGCTCGTGCTGGAGACCGGCCCGGGCCACGGGCGCTCGATCGACGTCGTCAGCATGTACCACCTCGCCGTCCTGCCCGCCTCGCGCCTGCGCGCCACCCTGGCCGAGGCCCTGACCGAGGCCTACGCCGGCGGGCGCGCGCCCTCGGCGGTCTCCCTGGTGTCGGCCCCCAGCCGGACCTCCGACATCGAGAAGATCTCCACCCTCGGCGCCCACGGCGCCAAGGGCCTGCATGTGATCGTGGTGGAGGACCGCTAGCCCCTCGCACGGCCAGGTGACAGCCGGCGGCCGCGCCGTGAGAGACTCGCGCCCTCGCCCGTCGCCGGCAGAGGTGGATCAGTGGGACGCACGGGCTGGACCCGACTCGCGACCGTGGCGGCCGCCCTCGGCCTCGTCTCCCTCCTGTCGGGCTGCGTGGTCCTCGACTGGACTTCATCGGCCCGCAGGTCGACGTCATCGGCGACGTCCCGCTCGACGTTCACGGTCTGCGCCTCCGGCTCGACCGGCTGCGGCAACTGGGCAGCTCGGGCATCCCCGCCATTGACGGGGACCGGCCAGGTCCTGCTGGGCGTCCTCGTCCAGGACACCGCCAGCCTCCCGTCGTCGCTCACCTCGACGGGCCCCGAGGCGCTGACCTTCACGCCGAGCCCCTCGTACGCGGCGGAGCTCGAGCGGCTCGAGCCCGGCGCCGGCCGGGAAGCCGCTGGCTCGGCTTCATCTCCCGGCGTGAGACTACGACGACCAGCGAGCGGCGCCTCAGTCGGTCCACGATGCAAGCTGCCCTCTACAGCTCCGGCGCGGCGCCGACGGCGCGCCGTTCCCGGGCCGTCCTCGAGCACCGTCGTCATCGGCGGCGTCCGCGTCGTCAGCGCCGTGGCCCCCGCCTCGCGCCCGGTCGTCTGCGGGCCCTCGACCCAGGGCCGCTGTACGACGAGGTGCCGCCGCCGAGTGACGCCGACCGACGTCTGGGTGATCTGCGCTGACGATCGGCTTCCAGGCCGCGCCGGCCCGACGCGCGACCTCGGCGTCCTCAACGGCGCGGCCGCCAGCGGGCCGCCGGGCGGCGTCGCGACCCTTCCCTTCGTCGTGCGCTACGCCGGCACCGCGACCCCGGCCGCGGACTTCCGCCTGCCGCGACCACGACGCTGCCCGGCGCCGCCGTCGCGGTCACGCCCGCACGCTCGTGCCGCCGACCGAACAGCGCGAACCCAGGCTCAGGTGGCGGTGGGCGATCCCCGCCGGCGCCAAGCCGGGCACGTACGACGTGACCCTGACGGCCCGGCTGGCGAACGGCCAGACGCGCGTCGGCGACCGGAGCTACCCTCACCGTCCCTCCCGGGGGCGGCGCGGCGGGCCGGCCGCGCGCCTGAGGCTGACCACGATCCTGCCCCGACGCCTCTCGGCGAAGGTCGCCCGGCGGCGGGGGATCGTCGTCCTGATCGGGGCCACCAAGGCCGGGCACCGCCCGCGTGCAGCTCTTCCAGGGCCGCGCCAGGAAGCCAAGGCGACCAAGCGGGTGCGGCTGCGGGTGCCGGGGCCGACGAAGGTGGTCCTCAAGAGCGCCGCTGCTGAAGAAGGGCCGCTACCGGATCGTGATCCTGGCCGACGGCCGCACCTTCGTCCGCCGCGCCGCCCTGATCAAGTAGCTCCGCCTAGCGGCGGCGGACCGCCTTGACCGCCCGGTCGGCCTCACGGCGGGCGTCGCGCTCGGCGATCGTGCGGCGCTTGTCGTAGAGGGTCTTGCCGCGCCCGAGCCCCAGCTCCAGCTTGGCCCGGCCCTCGCTGAAGTAGAGGCGCAGGGGAACCAGGGCGAGGCCCTTCTCGCCGAGCTCCGAGGCGAGGCGCTCGATCTCGCGCTTGTGCAGGAGCAGCTTGCGCGTGCGGCGCGGGTCGTGGCCGCCGCCGCCGGCGTTGTCGTACTCCGAGATGTGGGCGTTGATCAGCCACGCCTCGCCGCCGCGGATCTGCACGTAGGCGTCGGTGATCGTCGCCCCGCGCTCGCGCAGGCCCTTCACCTCGGTGCCCTGGAGGACGATGCCCGCCTCGAGGCGGTCGAGGATCTCGTACTCGTGCAGCGCGCGGCGGTTACGGGCGACGTCGCGAAAGCGCTCGTCGGCGCGGCCGCCCTTCTTCTTCCTGGTCGCCATGGGCGCGCGATGTTAGCGCGGGCTCCAGCTCCACCCGCCCGCGCAGGGGCTCGACCCGCACGACGCGCGCCTCGAGGACGTCGCCGAGGCGGATGCGCCGGCCGCTCGCCGCGCCGACCAGGGCCACCCCGAGCGGGTCGGCCCGGTAGTGGTCGTCCTCCAGTCGCCGGGAGGGCAGGAAGCCGGTGAAGACCTCGTCGAAGACCACGAACAGGCCGGCGTCGATGAGACCGGTGACCGTGCCCGTCACCGGGGCCTCCCAGCCGCGCGCGGCGAGCCGGTCGCGCAGCAGGAAGGCTGCGCAGACGGCGTCGGCGCGGCGCTCGACCGAGGCCGCCTCGCGCTCGGTCGCCGACGAGTGGTCGGCCGCCTCGTCGAGCTCGGCCGGGCCCGGCCCCGGGCCGCCGATGCCGAGCGCGTCGAGCAGGCCGCGGTGCACCAGCAGGTCGGGGTAGCGGCGGATCGGCGACGTGAAGTGCAGATAGGCCGGGCTCGCCAGCCCCGAGTGCCCCGGCTCGGCGGTCGAGTAGTGCGCCTGGCGCAGCGAGCGCAGGACCAGGGGCCACAGCGCCCTGCCGTCGACGCCCCGGGCGGCCACGTAGCGGGCCACGGCCGCCGCGGCCGCGGCGGCCGCGCGGCGGCACTGGGCCGGGCCGAGCTCGCCGCCCGGCAGCGGCGGGGTGGGCACTCCGAGCTCCTCGAGCTGGGCGTAGAGCAGCTCGATGCGGCTCGCGGCCGGCTCCTCGTGGTGGCGGAAGACCGTGGGCGCCGCGCGCGCGATCATGTAGCGCGCGACGGCCTCGTTGGCCGCGATCATGCACTCCTCCACCAGCGAGTGGGCCGGCGTCTGGCCCTCGAGGCGGATCGCGGCCACCCGGTCGCCCTCGAACCGCACGACCGGCTCGGCCGACTCGGCCTCGAGCGCGCCCCGCCGCATGCGGCGCTCCCGCAGGGCGGCCGCGAGGCCGGAGGCCCGGCGGACGTCTTCCTCGAGGGCCGCGTCCCCGAGCCCGCCGCCGGCCAGCAGCGCGTCGACCTCGGGGTAGGTCAGGCGCCGCTCCGAGCGGATGAGGGAGCGCGAGAAGCGCGTCTCCCCCACGGCCCCGTCGGCGTCGATGACCATCTCGGCCGTGACGGCGGCGCGGTCCACGCCCGGGCGCAGGCTGCACAGGTCCGACGACAGCCGCTCCGGCAGCATCGGCACCACGGCGCCGGGGACGTAGACCGAGTTGCCGCGGCGCGCGGCCTCGCGGTCGAGCGCGCCGCCCCCCGGGACGAACCGCGACACGTCCGCGATGTGCACCCACAGCCGCACCGCCCCGTCGCGCTCGGGCGCCACGGCGATCGCGTCGTCGTGGTCCTTGGCGCCCTCCGGGTCGATGGTGATGACCCGCTGGTCGCGCAGGTCGCGCCGGCCGCGGTCGCCGGCCACGGCCGAGTCGTCGGCCTCGTCGGCCTCCCGCTGCGCGGCGCGCGGGAAGGCCCGCGCCAGGCCCTCGGCGGCGAGCAGCCCGGACAGCGCGGCCCGGGGCGACGACGACGGTCCGAGGATCTCGGCCACCCGGCCGGCCCGGCCGCGCATCGTCACGACCACGAGGTCGCCGACCTCCGCGTCGCCGCGGGCGCCCTTGGCGAGCGGGATCCGCGGCCCGGGCTCGAACGCCGGCTGCGCGGCCGCCCCGCGGCCGGCCGGCACCAGCTCGCAGACCAGGGTCGCCGCCGGGCCGCCGCGGCTCATGAGCGTCCTCGACGAGGACCGGCCGCCGCCGAGAGCGGCCGAGTCCGAGGAGGGGTCATGGGGCGGCGGCCGCCAGCGCCAGCCCCCGCTGCAGGGCCTCGTCGCGCGCGGGGGTCGCGGGATCGTCCACGACCCGCACGTCGGGCGGCAGGCCGCGCTTGGCGAGGTCGAAGCCGTCGGGCGTGAGGTAGCGCGCCGTGGTGAGCTTGAGGGCGCCGCCGTCGCGCAGCGGGCGGGTGCTCTGCACCAGCGCCTTGCCGAACGTGCGCTCGCCGACGAGCTCCCCCCGGTCGGCGTCGCGCAGCGCGCCCGCCAGGATCTCGCTCGCGCTGGCGCTGCCGCGGTTGACGAGCACGAACAGGGGCAGGTCGCCGGCGGCGGGGTCGCCCTCGGTGTCGAAGGTCTTCCGCGGCGAGTGCAGGCCCTCGGTGACGACGACCGGCGTCCCGTCCGGCAGGAACGCGCCCGCGACGCCCACGGCCTCGTTCACCAGCCCGCCGGGGTCGCCGCGCAGGTCGAGGACGAGGGCCGTGGCGCCCTTCTCGCGCAGGGCCTCGACCGCGTCGCGCACGGCGTCGGCGGAGCCCTTGGTGAACTGCGCCAGCTGCAGGTAGCCGATCTTCTCGCCGTCGACCGTAACGACCCGGGAGGCCACCGCCGGCACGCGGATGCGCTGCCGCTCGAGCTCGTAGTCGCGCGCCGGCGCGTCTCCGCGGGCGATGCCGAGCCGCACGGTGGTGCCCTTGGGCCCTCGGATGCGGGCGATCGCCGCGTCGAGCCCGGCGCCCGTCACCGGCTTCCCCTCCACCGTGACCAGCCGGTCGCCGGCCCGGATCCCGGCCTCGGCGGCCGGGCTGTCGTCGAAGACCCGCGTGATCACGACGCCCCTGCCGCTCGGGGCCACCTGCAGCCCGACCCCGTAGTAGGCGCCCTCGTTGCGCTCGCGCAGGGCCTCGAGCTCGTCCGGGTCGAGGTAGTCCGTGTAGGGGTCGCCGAGCGAGTCGATCATCGCCTGCACCGACGTGCGCTCGAGCTTGGTCGCGTCGACCGGCTCGTAGTAGTCGCTCTCGAGCACGTCGAGCACCTGCGAGCCGAGGTCCTCGCCGCTGTCGCCGAGCAGGATGCCGCGGAGCGGATCGGACAGCTGCGTGAGCCCGGTCGCCTGGGCGTGGCCGCCCACCACGACGCCGCCGACGAACGCGGCCAGCACCACCAGGACGGCGGCGACGACGGCGAGGATCCGGCGCAGGGTCATGGTCGTGTGCGGCCGCTCACGGGGCCGTCCCGATGATAGGGCGCGTCTCCCGGGACGCGTCCCCGGGCGGTCTCAGACCTTGAGGAAGCGCCGCAGCGTGATGCCGCTGCCGATCGCGCCCACCACCGCGCCGGCGGCGATCAGCACCAGGCCGAGCAGCGGGAAGCCGATCGTGGTGGCCTCGTCGCGCTGCAGCGCGCTGTCGGTGCCGTCGATCCACTGGTCGACCACGCCGACCTTGACGGCCCAGAGCAGGGCCACCGAGAGCACCGCGCCGACCAGCCCGCAGATGATGCCCTCGATCACGAACGGCCAGCGGATGAACCAGTTGGTCGCGCCGACGAGCTTCATCACCTCCACCTCGCGGCGGCGGGCGAAGATCGAGAGGCGGATCGTGTTCCCGATCAGCAGGATCGAGGCCACGAGCAGGATCGTGATGAGGGCGAGCCCGGCCCACTGGATGAACCGCGCGACGGTCAGGAGCTTGTCGGTCGTCTCCTCGCCGTACTTGACGCCCAGCGCCTCGTCGATCGCCGCCGCGGTGCTGATCTGCCGCACCACCTCGTCGGCCTGCTCGGCCTGGCCCGGCTTGATGCGGAAGTTCGCCGGGATCGGGTTCGAGCTGAGGTAGTCGGTGATCGACGGGTCCTTGAGCCGCTCGCGCAGCTCCGCGAGGGCCTGGTCCTTGTTGATGTAGGTGAACTCGCGGATCAGGCCCTGCGCCTGCAGGTCCTTGAGCTGGTCCTGCAGCTGGTTCACCTGGGCGACCTTGGCCGTGTCCGAGACGTAGGCCCGGATGTTAACGCGCTCCTTCTGGGAGTCGACCGACGACTGGACGTAGAGGAACGACGGGATGAACGCCCCGAGGATGAAGACCGCGATCAGCACCGTGACGGTCGCCGCGATCGACACCGCGACGTTCGCGCGGATCGAGCGGATGGCCTCGGCCAGGAAGAAGCGGGGTCTCACCTAGTAGTCGACCCGCGTGTAGCGGCCCTGGCGCTGGTCGCGGACGACCTTGCCATCGCGCAGGCCGACCACCCGCATCTGCATCTTGTCGACCATCTCGCGGTCGTGGGTGGCCATGATGACCGTCGTCCCGGTGCGGTTGATGCGGTAGAGCAGCTGCATGATGCCGATCGAGGTCTCGGGGTCGAGGTTCCCGGTCGGCTCGTCGGCGATCAGGAGGCGCGGGTGGTTGACGAACGCGCGCGCGATCGACACCCGCTGCTGCTCGCCCCCCGACAGCTCGTTGGGGTAGCGGTCGCCCTTGTCGGCCAGGCCCACCAGGGCGAGGATCTCGGGCACCTTGCGCCGCGTGTTGCGCGGGTTCTCGCCGATCACCTGGAGCGCGTAGGCCACGTTGTCGTAGACGGTCCGGCCCGCCAGGAGCTTGAAGTCCTGGAAGACGCACCCGATGGCGCGCCGCAGGTAGGGGACCTTCGAGCGCCGCAGGCGGTTCAGGTTGCGGCCGCCCACCGTGATGGCGCCCTCGGTGGGGTCGAACTCCTTGATCAGCAGCCGGATGAAGGTCGACTTGCCCGAGCCCGAGGGGCCCACCAGGAAGACGAACTCGCCGCTCTCGATCGAGAGGGAGACGTCGTCCAGGCCGAGCACGTTGGGGTCGTACCTCTTGGTGACGCCCTCGAAGATGACCATCGGGCCGTCGCCGGGGCGCAGCATCGAGCGCCGGTCGGCCCGGGTGACGGGCGCCGCCGTCCGCTCGCGCTCGCGGTCGCGGCGGCGACCGCGGTTGGGCGGCGTATCGGGTACCGGGGGTGTCGGGGGCGCGTCGGTGCTCATCGAGAAGACCGGTGCGGAGCCTCGCGCGCAGCCGCCGGAGCGGGTCGGTCCCGCCCGTGCCGCGCCGCGAAGCCCCGGCAGGGTAGCGACTGCCCGAGGCAGGAGTCAATCGCCCGAGTCTTCCGCAATTGCAGGCTTCTCATCGGTGCGCAGGGCTTCGACGCGCCGGCGGTCAGTCCTCCGCTCCCGGGTCGCCCGCGCCGCCGTCGCCCGTGCGGGACGCCTTCGCGCGCCGCTCCAGCTCGGCGCGGATGAACGGGTCGAGGTCGCCGTCGAGGACGCCCTGCGCGTTGCCGGTCTCGTACCCGGTGCGAAGGTCCTTGACCATCGTGTACGGATGTACCACGTACGACCGGATCTGACTCCCGAACCCGATGCTCTGGCTCTCGCCCCGGCTCTTGGCCGCCTCGGCCTCGCGCCGCTCGAGCTCGGCCTGCGCCAGCCGGGACCGCAGCAGGGCCATCGCCGTGGCCCGGTTCTGGGTCTGGGAGCGCTCGTTCTGGCACTGCACCACGATCTTGGTCGGAAGGTGCGTGATGCGCACCGCCGAGTCGGTCTTGTTGACGTGCTGGCCGCCGGCGCCGCTGGCCCGGTAGGTGTCGACCTTGAGGTCCTTGTCCAGGATCTCGATGTCCACGGACTCGTCAACCAGGGGTGCGACGTCGACCGCGGCGAACGAGGTCTGGCGGCGGTTGGCGGCGTCGAACGGGGAGAGCCGCACCAGCCGGTGGACGCCCCGCTCGGCGGAGAGGAGGCCGTAGGCGTTCTCGCCGTGGGCCGTGAAGGTCGCCGACTTGATGCCCGCCTCGGTGCCCTCCTGGACCTCCTTGAGGTCGGTGCGCAGCCCCCGCCGCTCGGCCCACCGCAGGTACATGCGCAGCAGCATCTCCGCCCAGTCCTGGGCATCGGTGCCGCCCTCCCCCGCGTTGATGGTGACGAGCGCGTCGCCGGCGTCGTGGTCGCCCGAGAAGAGGCGCGCCTCCTCGAGACCGGCGAGGCGGCCCTCGGCGGCCGCGATGCCCTCGGCCAGCTCGGCGAGCAGCTCTCCGTCGCCCTCGCCGCCGGCCTGCTCCTCGCGCAGCAGCTCGGCCATCTCGGCGAGCGAGCCGACCTCCTCGTTGAGCTCGTGGTAGCCGCTCAGGCGGCCGGAGGCGGCGGCGTGCTCCGCCGACACCCGTGCGGCCCGGGCCTGGTCGTCCCAGAAGCCGGGCGCGCCCATCTCGCGCTCCAGATCGCCGACGCGGCGCTCGAGGGCGGCGGGGTCAAAGGTAGTCGCCCAGGACGCCGGCCCTCTCGCGGAGGCGGCCGGCGCGCTGGACGAGGTCGTCGACCGACGCCGAGGAGTCAGTCGTCACGGTTCAGGCGCCGTGGCAGCGCTTGTACTTCTTGCCGGAGCCGCAGGGGCACGGGTCGTTGCGGCCCACCTTCTCGTCGTCGGACAGCACCCGCTGCTCGACGACCGCGACGCCCCCGCGACGCTGCTCGGGCTCCATCTCGGGCGCCTCCTCGACCCCCTCGGCCTCGGCCGCCGCGCCGTCGAAGCCCTGGACGGGGTCGGACTGGTACGAGTAGTCGACCTCGGCGACCTTCTGCTCCTCGGCCTCGGGCGCCCGGTCGACCTGGATGTGGAACATGTACCGGACGAACTCGGTCTTCACGGTGTCCATCATCTCGTCGAACATGCCGTGGCCCTCGAGCCGGTACTCGGAGAGCGGGTCCTTCTGGCCGAGCGCGCGCAGGTGGATGCCCTCGCGCAGGTAGTCCATGTTGTAGAGGTGCTCGCGCCAGTGCTGGTCGATGAGCTGGAGGAGCACCCAGCGCTCGAGGTCGCGCACCAGCTCGGAGCCGAGCTCGGCCTCGCGCCGCTCGTACGCGTCCATGGCGTCGTCCTCGAGCCGGTCGAGCAGCTCCTCGCGGGTGAGGGGGTCCGCCTCGTCCTCGAGGTCGGCCCGGATGTCGTCGAGGCCGAACCCCACCGGGTAGTAGCCCTGCATCGCCCCGAAGAGCGCCTCGAGGTCCCAGTCGGCGGGCAGCGAGTCCTCGTCGCCGTACCCGTCGACGAGCTCCACGAGGGTCTCCGCGATCCAGTCGCGGGCCTGCTCGCCGAGGTCCTCGCCCTCCAGCACCCGGCGGCGCTCCGAATAGACGACCTCGCGCTGCTTGTTGAGGACGTCGTCGTAGTCGAGGACGCGCTTGCGGATGTTGAAGTTCTGCTCCTCGACCTTCTTCTGCGCGCCCTCGACGGTCTTGGTGAGCATCTTCGCCTCGATCGGCAGGTCCTCGCCGGGTCCGAGGCGGTCGAGGATCTTGTAGATGCGGTCGCCGGCGAAGATGCGGATGAGGTCGTCCTCGGCCGACAGGAAGAAGCGCGAGGCGCCCGGGTCGCCCTGGCGGCCCGAGCGGCCCCGGAGCTGGTTGTCGATGCGGCGGCTCTCGTGGCGCTCGGTGCCCACGATGTAGAGCCCGCCCATCTCGGCCACGCCCTCGCCCAGCTTGATGTCGACCCCGCGGCCGGCCATGTTCGTCGCGATGGTCACCGCGCCGGGCTGGCCCGCGTGCTGGATGATCTCGGCCTCGCGGGCGTGGTTCTTCGCGTTCAGGACGTTGTGCGGGACCCCGCGGCGGGTGAGCATCCCCGCGAGCATCTCGGAGACCGAGACCGAGATCGTCCCGACCAGCACCGGCTGGCCGCGCTCGTGGGCCTCGACGATCTCCTCGACGACGGCGCGGAACTTCGCCTCCTTCGTCTTGAAGATGTAGTCGTTCTCGTCGGCCCGGATCATGTCCTTGTGGGTCGGGATCGAGGTGACCTCGGCGTTGTAGATCTTCGCGAACTCGTTGGCCTCGGTTGAGGCCGTCCCCGTCATGCCCGAGAGCTTCTCGTACATGCGGAAGTAGTTCTGGAGCGTGATCGTGGCAAGGGTCTGGTTCTCCTCGCGGATCCGCAGCCCCTCCTTCGCCTCGAGCGCCTGGTGGAGGCCCTCCGAGTAGCGCCGCCCCTCGAGCACCCGGCCGGTGAACTCGTCGACGATCAGCAGCTCGCCGTCGCGGACGATGTACTCCTTGTCCTTGCGGTAGAGCGCGTGCGCCTTGAGCGCCTGGATCAGGTGGTTGACGAGGTTGCCGTTGACGTCCAGGTAGAGGTTCTCGATGCCGAGCGCCTTCTCGACCTTGTCAACGCCGCTCTCGGTGGGGGACGCGGCCCGGTGCTTCTCGTCAACGTCGTAGTCCTCGTCCTTCTTGAGGGTCGGGACGATCCGGGCGAAGCGGTAGTAGGTGTCGGTGGCCGCCTCCGGGACGCCCGAGATGATGAGCGGCGTGCGGGCCTCGTCGATGAGGATCGAGTCGACCTCGTCCACGATGCAGAAGTAGTAGCCGCGCTGGACGCAGTCGGACAGCCGGACCGCCATGTTGTCGCGCAGGTAGTCGAAGCCGAACTCGGCGTTGGTGCCGTAGGTGACGTCGGCCGCGTAGGAGTCGCGCCGCGTGGCCTCGGGCATCATCGTCGCGATCACGCCGACCGAGATGCCGAGCCGCTCGTAGATCGGCGCCATCCACTCGGCGTCGCGGCGGGCGAGGTAGTCGTTGACCGTGACGACGTGGACCCCGCGGCCGAGCAGCGCGTTCAGGTAGACGGCCGGCACCGCGGCCAGGGTCTTGCCCTCGCCGGTCTTCATCTCGGCGACGCGCCCCTCGTGCAGCGTCATGGCCCCGACCAGCTGCACGTCGAACATCCGCATGCCGAGGCCGCGCACCCCCGCCTCGCGGGCGACGGCGAACGCCTCGTCGACCAGGTCCTCGAGCTCGGCCCCGTCGGCGAGGCGGGCCTTGAACTCGTCGGTCTTGGCGCGCAGCTCCTCGTCGCTGAGCTTCTGCATCTCCGGCTCGAGCTCGCCGATCGTCAGCACGCGGCTCTGCATGCGCTTCATCGAGCGGCCCTCGCCCACGCGGAGGACGCGGTTGATCATGTCAGTGCTCATGCAGGGTGCTCCCAGGGGCGCGAACGGGGCTGCGTCATCGTAGCGCGCGGGGTTTCGGGATCACCCGGGGACGATGAGGCCGTAGTTGCCGTCGCGCCGGCGGTAGACGACGTTCACGTCGCCGTCCTCGTTGCGGAAGACGTAGAAGTCGTGCCCGAGCATCTCCATGCTGAGGGCCGCGTCCTCCGCCGTCATGGGCGTCATGTCGAAGGTCTTGCGCTTCATGAGCTGGGGCTCGCCCTCCGCGTCGCCGGGCCGCCCGGAGAGCTCCTCGGGCGGCGGCGGGGGGGCGAGCTCGTCGAGCGGCGGCCGCCCGGCGTGCGACTTGCGCCGCTCCCGGTAGCGCCGGGCCTGGCGCTCGAGCTTGCGCGCGGCCTGGTCGATCGCCGTGTACATGTCCTCGGCGCTCTCGCGCACGCGCAGGACCGGCCCCTTCGTCCGCACGGTGACCTCGGCGATCTGAGGGCGCTCGATCTTCGGGTTCTTCTCGACCGAGAGCTCGAGCTCGACGGTCATCGCGTCGTCCCACGGGGGCATGATGCGGGCGAGCCGCTCGAGCTTCTGCTCCGCGTGGTCGAAGAGGGCATCGGTGACGGAGGTGTTCCTCCCCTTGACCTGGAGCTGCACGGTCGCCCCCTCCCGTCGCGGTCGGTCGCCTCATCCTAGATCGCGACGGCGGGGACGTCACCGGCCTCGCAGGGCGCGCGCGAAGCAGGCGGCCCCGACCGTGGCGGAGCCGCCGCGGCGGAGCGCTCGCGCGCAGTCGGCGAGCGTGGCGCCGGTGGTGTGGACGTCGTCGATCAGCACCGCGTGGCGCGGGGTCGGGTCGGCCCCCGCGGCGGCGAAGGCGCCCGCGGCCTGGCGCGCCCGGGCAACGGCCGCGGAGCCGCGCTGCGCCGGCTCCTCCCGGACCCGCGCCAGGGGCTCGGCGACCGGCCGACCCCACCGGCGCGCGAGCTCGCGCGCGATCAGGAGGCTCTGGTTGAAGCCGCGCTCGGCCAGCCGGCGCCGGCCGAGCGGCACCGGCACCAGGACGGCCCCGGGGGGAGGGCGCGGGACCGCCGCGGCGATCCGGTCGGCCAGCGTGGCCGCCAGGACTCGGCGGCGGCCGTCCTTGAGGGCCGCGACCAGCGCCGGGGCGGGGGCGGCGTAGACCACGGCCTGGCGGCCGCCCTCGACCCGGCCGCGGCACGACGGGCAACGGCGCACCGGCACCGGCACCGGCCCGCCGCAGCCCTCGCACAGCGGCGGCGTCAGCGCCTCCAGCGCGCCGAGGCACCCCGCGCAGGCGGCCGGGCCCGGAAGGCCGCAGGCCGCGCACGCCGGCGGGAGGAGCAGGTCGAGGAGGCGACCGACGGGCATGCCCCAGCGTGGGCCGGCCGGGCGCGCGGGTGGCGCGCCGAACGCGCCGGGGGCGTCACGGGCCCGCGCCGAGCGCCGCGCGCAACGAGCGCTCGTAGGGCGGACGATGGACGCCCTCCTCCGTGACGATGGCCGAGACCAGGCGGGCGGGCGTGACGTCGAAGGCCGGGTTGGCGACGCTCGCGCCCTCCGGCGCGGCCGGGCGGCCGAAGAGGCCGAGGCCGCGCACCTCGTCGGCCGCGCGCTCCTCGATGACCACGCCGTCGCCCGCGGGCGTGGAGGGGTCGAGCGTCGTCGTGGGCGCGGCGACGATCATCGGGATCCCGTGCTCGCGCGCCAGGATCGCGAGCCCGTAGGTGCCGATCTTGTTGACCACGTCGCCGTTGGCGGCGATGCGGTCCGCCCCGACGACGACGTGGGTCACCCGGCCGGACGCCATCATGGCGGCGGCCATCGAGTCCGCGATGAGCGTGTAGGGGATCCCCTCCCGCTCCAGCTCCCAGGCGGTCAGCCGGGCGCCCTGCAGCAGGGGGCGGGTCTCGTCGACCACGACCCTCACCGACGGGTCGGCGGCGAAGGCCGCCCGCACAACGCCGAGCGCGGTGCCGTACCCGCCCGTGGCCAGGGCGCCGGCGTTGCAGTGGGTCAGGATCCGCGCGCCGCGGCTCAGCAGCCCCAGCGCGTGGCGGCCCATCCGCTCGCAGCGCTCGACCTCGTCGGCGTGGAGGGCCCGGGCCGCCGCGGCGAGGTCGGCGGCGAGGGCGGCCGGCGGGCCCGGGTGGGCGACGGCGCGCGCGCTCTGGCCGTCGACCGCCAGCGACAGGTTCACGGCCGTCGGCCGGGCCTCGCGCAGGGCGGCCGCCGCCCGCGCCACCTCCGCCTTGGCCGACGCGAGGTCGCCGCCGGAGGCGCCCGCCGCCGCGAGGGCGACGCCCATCGCCCCGGCCACCCCGATGGCCGGCGCGCCCCGCACGACCATGCCGCGGATCGCCTCGACCACCTCCGGCCAGGCCCGCAGCCTCACCGTGACGACCTCCCCCGGCAGGCGGGTCTGGTCGAGCATCTCGACGACGCCGTCGCCCAGGCGGAGGATGTCGCCCGGCGCGAGCCCCGGGGCCGCGGGGGCGGCGGGGGCGCTCACGTGCCCCGGTCCCAGGAGGCCAGGTAGCGCGCCTGGTCCGGGGTGAGCGCGTCGATCTCCACCCCCAGCGTCGCCAGCTTGACGGCGGCGATCTCCTCGTCGATGTGCCGCGGCACGGCGTAGACCCGCTTCTCGAGGCCCGGGCCCTCCCGGGCGATGAACTCGGCCCCCAGGGCCTGGTTGGCGAAGCTCATGTCCATCACCGAGGCCGGGTGGCCCTCGGCCGAGGCGAGGTTCAGGACCCGCCCCTCGGCCAGCAGGTGGATGCGGCGGCCGTCGGCCATCTCGAACTCGCGCACCGACGGGCGGACCTCCCGCACCTCCACGGCGAGACCGGCCAGCCCGGGCAGGTCAACCTCCACGTCGAAGTGGCCGGCGTTGGCCAGCACGGCGCCGTCCTTCATGCGCGCGACGTGCTCGGGGCGGATGACGTCGAGGTCGCCGGTCGCGGTGATGAAGACGTCGCCGACCGCGGCGGCCTCGGCGGCCGGCATGACGAGGAAGCCGTCCATGACCGCCTCGAGCGCCCGCAGGGGGTCGACCTCCAGCACGATCACCGAGGCGCCCATGCCCCGCACCCGGCTCGCGATGCCCCGGCCGCACCAGCCGAACCCCGCGACGACCACCCGCTTGCCCGCGATCAGCATGTTGGTGGCGCGCAGGAGGCCGTCGAACCGTCAACTGCCCGGTGCCGTAGCGGTTGTCGAACAGGTGCTTGGTGTCGGCGTCGTTCACGGACAGCACGGGGAACCCCAGCCCGCCCTGCGCCTCGAGCGCCCGCAGCCGGATGACGCCGGTGGTCGTCTCCTCGGTGCCGCCGACGACGCCCGCGAGCATCTCGCGCCGCTCCCCGTGGAGGACCCCGGCGACGTCGGCCCCGTCGTCCATCGTGATCTGCGGCGCGTGGTCGATGGCCGCCGTGATGTGCCGGTAGTAGGTGGCCTCGTCCTCGCCGCGGCGGGCGTGGACGGCGGCGCCGTGGTCGCTCACGAGCGCCGCGGCCACGTCGTCCTGGGTCGACAGGGGATTGGACGCGACAAGCACGACGTCGGCGCCGCCGGCCTGGAGGGTGCGGACCAGGTTGGCCGTCTCGGCCGTGACGTGCAGGCTCGCCGAGACGCGCAGCCCGGCGAGCGGCCGCTCGCGGGCGAACCGCGCCCGGATCGCGGCCAGCACGGGCATCTCGCGGTCGGCCCAATCGATCCGCTGGCGCCCGAGCGGGGCGAGCCCGAGGTCGGCGACGTCGTGGCCGGGCACGGGCGTCAGGCCCCAGGGCTCTCGACGGGAAGGCCCGCCGCTGCGGCCGCCTGGCAGAGGCGCTGGTCATAGCAATAGAAGGCGTCGACCATCAGCGCCCCGGACGACGCGCGCTCGCGAGGTGGATGGCGTCGAGCGCCGGCAGGCCGGGCGGGTCGAGCCGGCGGGCGGCGGTCCGCGACCTCCGGTGTCAGCGGGACGACGGTGAGGCCGGCGACGAGGCACCGGACGCCCTCGCGAGCGCCACGCTCGCCGCGCACGCGCCGCCGACACGCGCACGAGCTCCACGCGCCGACGATGCTGGTCAGGAGACGGTCGTGGCCCGGCGATGCGGTCTCGCGAGCGCGTCGGCCTCGGGCTCGACGAGCACGAGCTTCGCGAGGGCGGAGGCGTCGGCGTAGGCGACGCCGCAACGGCTCAGAACGTCCTCGCGCATCTCCTGGAGCGGCCTTGCTCAGCGCGTAGCGGGTCGCCGCTGGATCTCGAGCGGGCGGCGGGAGGTCGCGAAGGCTGCGCGTCGGCGGCAGGAGCCGGCCCTCGGCGATCATCCGCTCGATGGGGTCGAGATCGGCGTCCAGCGGCACGAGCTCCGCGACGGGCAGGTTGCGCTCGGTGACGACCAGCCGCTCCCCCGCCTTCACGCGGCGCAGGTAGACGCTCAGGTTCTGCCGCAGCTCCCGCACCCCGACCGACTCAGGCATAGCACCAATGTAGCACAAGCCGGGGCTCAGCCCTCGGCGCCGGCCGCCCTGCCGTAGCCCGTCTCGGCGAGGCGCGCCTTGAGGCGCTCGATGGGCTCGATCGGCCCCGGATCGATGCCCCGCAGCAGGGCCAGGTACAGCGAGGCGTAGTCGCCCAGCATGACGAGGTCGAGCATCCGCGCGAGCGGGGCCTGGCCTTCGGCCGTGATCGAGAGCGCGGAGTCAACGTGCGGCTCGACGATCTCGCGCGTGAGGTCGAAGCGCCGCTCGACCTGGCGGTGGTTGCGCGGGTCGCGGAGCATCAGCAGCCGCGTGAGCTCGGACAGCGGCGCAGGCGTGCCCGAGAGGCCGACGATGTCGTTGTGGTCGAGCTCGGGGAGCTCGGCCGACCAGGCCGGCAGCTTGGAGTTCTCGTCGAACTGGCAGCGCCAGCGGTAGGCGACGGCGGCCGTCAGCTCGGCGCCCCAGATCAGCGGCACCGACCCCACCAGCGCGCGGGCCAGCTGCTTGGCGGGGTTGGCCGCCTCCGGGACCTCGGGCCCCAGCGCGGCGACCGACGCCGCGATCGTCTCGCGGGCCTCCTGCAGGTCGGAGCCGAGCGGCGGCACGGCGCCCACCCGGTCGAGCAGCACGACGACGGGCGCGAGCAGCCGCAGCAGCGCGGCGCGCGGGGCCGGCAGCCCGGGCGGCAGCGGGATGACCGGCACCCCCTCGGCGGCGTAGAAGCTGCCCAGCTTGCCGCCGCTGGTCACGGCGACGCAGAGGGCGTTGCGCTCCAGCGCCTGGCTGGCGCAGGTGAGGGTCTCCTCGGTGTCGCCGGAGTACGAGCTCAGGATGACCAGCGTGTTCTCGCCGATCCAGCCCGGCAGGTAGTAGTCCCGGACGACGGTCATCGGCCGCAGCAGCCGGTCGCGGTAGGCCCCGAGGACCAGGTTGCCGGCGATGCCGGAGCCGCCCATCCCGCAGACGGCGACGTCGGCGACGGCGTCGGGGGGGAACGGCAGCTCGACGGCCTCGGCCGCGGCGCGCGACTCGTCGAACGCGGCGAGCGAGCCGGCCATCCCGGCGATCAGCCCGAGCGAGTCGGGCGCGAGCGCCTCGGGTCCGTCGAGCCCGTACACGCGGCCCAGGCTACAGGGCGTCGTCGGGACCGGGCCGCTCGGCGCCGGTGGCCACGGGCTCCGAGCCGTCCACCCGCGCGCCGGCCCCGATCGCCGCGCCGTCGCCGACGACGGCGCCCGGCGAGAGCGTCGCCCGCGGGCCCACCGTGACGCCCTCGCCGAGGATGGCGTCGCGCACGGCGGCGCCCTCCCCGACCCGGGTCCCGGCGCCGAGGACGCTGCCCTCGACGACTGCGGCGGCGTCCACGCGCACGTCCGGGCCCAGGCTCGACCACGCCCCGACGCGCGCTCCGGGATCGGCCTGGGCCCCCGGGCCGATGTAGACGTCGCCGGTCGGCGACTCGGTGGTGACCGCGCCGCGCAGCACGTCGTGGTGCGCAGCCAGGTACGAGGCCGGGGTGCCGATGTCGCGCCAGTAGGCGTCGCTGGGGTACCCGAACAGCACGCCCGCGTCGGCGAGCGCCGGGAACACCTCACGCTCGACCGAGACGGCCCGGCCGGCCGGGATGCCGCCGAGCACGGAGGGGTCGAGCAGGTAGGTGCCGGCGTTGATGCGAAAGGGCTCGCCGGGCCGCAGCTCGTCCGGCGAGGGCTTCTCGACGAAGGCCTCGACGGAGTCGTCGTCGTGCAGGCGCACCAGCCCGAACGCCGACGGGTCCTCCACCGGGGTCAGCACGACCGTCCCCGCGGCGCCCGTGCGGCCGTGGGCCTCCAGGACCGCGCTCAGGTCGAGGTCCGTGAGGATGTCGCCGTTGAGCACCAGGAACGGGGTGCCGTCGAGCAGCGCCTCCGCGTTCTTCATGGCCCCCGCCGTCCCGAGCGGCTCCGGGTCGACGACGTAGCGCAGCCGCACGCCGGCGGTGTCGCCCTCGCCGAAGTGGGCCCGCAGGGCGTCGGGCCGGTAGCCGCAGGAGAAGATCACGTCGGTCACGCCGTGGCGGCGCAGCAGGTCGAGCTGGTGCGCCACGAAGGGGCGGTCGACCAGCGGCATCATGGGCTTGGGGCGGGTGTCGGTGAGGGGCCGCAGGCGCGTGCCGGCACCGCCGACGAGGATGACGGCCTGGGTCACGACGGGATCCGCCCGATGCCCTCGAAGGCGTAGCCGGCGGCGGCCATCGCGTCGGGGTCGAGGGCGTTGCGGCCGTCGATGACGATCGGGGAGCGCATGGTGGACCGGATCGCCGGCCAGTCGAGGCCGACGATCGACGCCCACTCGGTCACGAGCACCGCCGCGTCGGCGCCGGCCACGGCCTCCTCGGCGCTGGCGCACATGATGACCCCGTGCAGGCGCTCGCCGGCGCCGTCGACCACGGGGTCGTAGGCGCACACCTCGGCGCCCTCGGCGAGCAGGCGGGCGGCGAGCACCAGGCTGGAGGCCTCGCGCATGTCGTCGGTCTCGGGCTTGAAGGCGAGGCCGAGGAGCGCGACGCGCTTGCCCTCCAGCGACCCCAGGTACTTCTTGAGCTTGCCGATGACGCGGCGCTTCTGGAGCTCGTTGACCTCGATGACGGAGGTGAGCAGCTGGAAGTGGTACCCCGAGTTGCCCGCCAGCTGCTTGAGCGCGGCGACATCCTTCGGGAAGCAGCTTCCGCCGAAGCCGATCCCCGCGCGCAGGAACGACGGACCGATGCGCGCGTCGAGCCCCATGCCCTCGGCGACCACCGTGACGTCGGCGCCCACCTCCTCGCACACGTTCGCGATCTCGTTGATGAAGCTGATCTTCGTGGCGAGGAAGGCGTTGGAGGCGTACTTGACCATCTCGGCCGACGGCACCGTGGTGCGCACGACCGGCGCGCCGAGCGAGCGGTAGAGCGACTCGACCCGGTCGCCGTCCGCCGCGTCGAACGCGCCGATCACGATGCGGTCGGGGTGGAGGAAGTCGTGGATCGCGGCGCCCTCCTTGAGGAACTCCGGGTTGGAGCAGTAGCCCACCCGCGACAGCCCGCGCGCGTCGAGCTCGGCGCGCACCCGCTCGCCGGTGCCGACCGGCACGGTGCTCTTCATGACCAGGACGTGGCGCGCCTCGGCGCCGACGCGCTCGAGCTCGGCGACCACCCCCATGACCCGCGACAGGTCGGCGTCGCCCGAGTAGGTCGGCGGGGTGTCGACGGCCACGAACACGACGTCCGACCGCTCGAGCAGGAGCTCGAGCGACAGCGTGAAGGCGACCCGCTCGGCGTGCTCGGCCAGCAGCTCGGCGAGACCCGGCTCGTAGATCGGGACCTCGCCCCGCTCCAGCGTCGCCACCTTCTCCTCGTCGATGTCGCGGATCGTCACCTGGAACCCCAGCGAGGCGAGGCAGACGCCGGTGACCAGGCCGACGTAGCCGGCCCCGATCACGCCCACGCGCTCGCCCTCTCCGGCCCCGCTGCCGGGCGCCGGCCCCTCCGCCCCACCCTCGTTCACGGGGTGGAGCCCTCGAGCTCGACCGAGACCTCGGTGTCGGTGCGGCCCTTCTTGAGCTTGGCGCGGTTGAGCGGGCGCATCGACTTGGCGATCTCCTCGATGGTCTTGGCGCTCAGGTCGTTCTCGAGCGTGTTGGAGACCCAGTAGGTCACATCGCCCACCTTGAACGCGAGCCGCTGGAGGTTGCGGCCGTCATAGTATGTGAGGTACTCGCGCCCCCCGCTCGTATAGGAACCGGTCTGGCCCTCGAGGATCGAGACGTTCCTCGCCGAGGTCATCGTGATCCCCCAGTACCGGGGCGCGCCGCCGACGTACACCTGGCCCACGACCTTCACCGCGGGCGGCCCGTTGTTGCCGGAGCCGATGTTCACGCGGTAGGCGCGGACGATCTTGACGCTCGAGCCGGTCGCCACCTTCATCGGCACCATCACCTTGAGCCCGAGCGCGCGCTGCGCGCGGCGCAGCGGGTCGACGAGGCTGGTCGTGTCAACCGTGTCGGCGGGCGGGCGGGTCTCGGGCTTCGGCGGTGGCTTGAGCGTGCCGCGCCAGTCGTCGCCCGCGACCACGACCACCTCGTTGCCGTTCGCGTCGGCCGCGTCGAGGGGCGCCGTGCTGGCGGAGGCGCCCAGCACGCCCCGGATCTTGCGGGCGGGCTCGCGGAACCCGTCGGCGTAGTAGACGACGCTCGAGGCGTAGTCGAAGTCGTCCGCGTTGCCCGCGGCGCGCGCGTTGTAGCGCCGCTCCCGCAGCGCGTCGGCGAGGTCCTCGGCCGCGAGCACCCGCCCGCTGCCGTTCATGACCGCGACCTCGACCGTCGCCGGGTCGATCGGCTTGTCGGCCGCCTCGCCCTCCTCGAACTCGGGGTTCTTCCACTCGGCGACCTTGGTGCGGATCTCCTGCGACGAGGCCTCCTCGACCGCCGCGCCGTTGATGAGGTTGCCGCTGCCCTGGATCCGGACGCGCGCGATCTTCTCGTCCGGGGTCGTGAGCGCCAGCTCGAGCAGGCTGAGGAAGCGCCGCGGGCTGGTGATGCTCATCTCGATGTTCTTGTCGAAGATCTTCCGGAAGCTCGTGATGTTCGTGAGGTTCCCGAAGTCCTTGGTCTGGCGCTTGAGCTCCGAGAGGAACTGCTGCTGGCGGGCGATGCGGGCGTAATCCGAGTCGGTGTGGCGGTAGCGCACGTACGACAGCGCATCGGTGCCGTCCAGGCGCTGATAGCCCGGCTGGAGGTCGATGTCGGCGAAGTTGGTCGCCAGGGTGCCGATGTTCTTGTTGTAGTAGCGGCGGTCGACGTCCAGGTAGACGCCGCCGACCTCGTCGACCAGCTTCGCGAACCCCGTGAAGTCGACGATCACGTACTCGTTGACGGGCTCGCCGGTCAGGGCCTCGACCGTCTTGATCGTGGTCGCCGCGCCGTACGAGTAGGCGCTGTTGATCTTGCCCTGGCCCACGTCGGGGATGTTGACCAGCAGGTCGCGCGGGAACGACAGCATCGAGATGAAGCCGCGCTTGTTGTCCATGCGGACCAGGATCAGCGTGTCGCTGCGGCCGGGATCGCCGAGCTGCGGCCGCGTGTCCGAGCCGATCAGCAGCACGTTGACCGGCTCGCCCGGCAGCACCGCGCGCGTGGCCCGGCGCGCGGCCTTGGCCTCGGGCGTGTTGGGGGCCGCCGCCTCGAGCGTGTCGTCCAGGTAGATGTAGCTGCCGGCCGAGATCGCCACGACCAGGGCGAGGATCCCCCACAGCGACCAGCCCACGATCGACAGCCACAGGCGGCGGCGGCGCGGGACGCGCCAGTAGCGCGCCTTCCGGTGGCCCGGCTCGTCGCGCCTCGGCGTCATCAGATGCCCGCCCCCGCGTCCCGCATCGGCGCCGTCGTGCCGGCGACCATGCGGGCGAACTCGACGAGCGCCCGCCGGTAGCGCGGCAGGCTCTCGATCTCGACGTACTCCTCCGGGCCGTGGTGGCCGCCGCCGCGGGGGCCGAACTCGACCGCCGGCACGCCCACCTCGAGGAACGCGACCGCGTCCGAGGCGCCGTCGCGCCCGACCGACGCGCTGGAGGGCTCGTGGCGGCTCGCCGCCTCGAGCAGGGTGCGCACCATCGGGTGGTCCGCGGGCACGTCGGCGGGGGGGCGCTGGATCAGGACCTCGACGCCGACGCGCGGGTCGAGCGACCGGATCTGGGCGAGGACGCCCTCAGGCGACTGGGTCGGGAGGTAGCGCACGTCGACGTCCATCCGGCAGAGGTCCGGCACCTTGTTCACCGCATCGCCGCCCTGGATCCGGCCCAGGTTGATCGACGGGCGCTCGAACAGGGGGGCCGACTCGGCGGCGAACGGGAGGGTCTCGATGCGGCGGAAGAGGTCGACGGCGCGCAGGACGGCATTGTCGCCCAGCCACGGGGTGGCGCCGTGCGCGGCGGTTCCGCTCACGTCGACCCGGACCATCAGGACCCCCTTCGCCTGCACGCCGACGTGCATGTCGGTGGGCTCGCCGCACACCACGAAGTCGGCGCGCAGGCCGTCGCGAACCAGCATCTCCGTACAGTTCTCCCCCGGGTCGGAGCGTTCCTCGTCCGGCACGACGACGAGCTCGACCTCGACTCCGTCGATGTCGCCGGACAGATCGGCCACCGCGAGCATCATGGAGGCCAGCGCGGACTTCATGTCGTAGGCGCCGCGGCCGAACAGGCGCCCGCCCTCCACCCGGGGCGAGAACTGCTCGGGATGCCCGGGCACGACGTCCAGGTGGCCGTGCAGCACCAGGCGGGTCGCCCCCGCTCCGACCCGCGCCACCAGGCAGCGGCGGCCGCCGGTCTCCATCCGCTCGACCGCCGCGCCCTGCGCCTCGAGCCAGCCCGCGACGAAGTCGGTGGCGAGCCCGATCCCCGAGCGGCGCGACGTGTCGTAGCCGATCAGCCGCTCGGCCAGCAGGACCTCATCCACCCACCCAGGATATCCGAGCCTTTACCGGGTGCTGGGCGCGCGCCCGGCGGACCGGTCTACCCTCGATCGGGTGATCGCGGCCCTGCTCAGCGCGCTCCTGCTCCTCGGCGGCGGCGGGGGCGCCGTGGCCGACCGGCCGGTGGCCTTCGCCGGGGGGAGCGGGGAGGTCACCCTCGCCGGGACGATCGCGGTGCCACCGGGGCCCGGCCCGCACCCGGCGGCGGTGCTGGTGGGCGGGTTCGGGCCCGCGAACCGCGACGGCGCGTTCGGCGAGCGCGGCGACGGGGCCTACCGCACCTGGGCCCGGGAGCTGGCGGCGCGCGGCCTGGCCGTGCTGCGCTACGACAAGCGCGGCACGGGCGAGTCGGGCGGAGCGGCGCTGAGCTGGCTCGACGCGCGGCCCCTGGCCGCCGACGCCGCCGCGGCCGCCCGGGCTCTCGCGCGCCTGCCGGGCGTGGACCCGGCGCGCCTGACCCTGATCGGCCACAGCCAGGGGGGCGACCTGGCCCTCGCCGCCGCCGCGGTCGCGCCGGTCGCCCGCATCGTCACGATCGGGGCGCCGGGGCGGCCGCTGGGCCTGCTGTCGCGCGCCTCCGGCTCCGCCGGGCGCTTCCTGCGGCGGCTGCTGGGCCCCGAGGTGGCGGCCGCCACGCTCCGGCGCGACCCGCTGCGCGACGCGGCCCGGGCCCGCCAGCCGGCGCTGCTGGTCCACGGCACCGAGGACCACACCGTTCCGGTGGAGGACATGGCGGCGCTGGCGCGCGCCCGCGCGCGCGCCGGGCGCGCCACCCAGACCCTGCGGGTGCCCGGAGCGGGTCACTTCGTCTCGGTCAACGGGCGCGTGCCCGAGGGCGCGTTCGACGCGATCGCCCGGTTCGCCCGCGCCTGACCGTCGATCGCCGCGACGGGGTTCCGCAGGCTCCAGGCGCCCCAGGCGGCGAGCAGCGCGGCGCACCCGGCGAGGGTGGCCGCGATCCCCGCGCGCTCGGCCACGGCGCCGGCGACCGTCGAGCCGATGGCGATCGGGCCGATGACCGAGAGCTGGTAGAGGCCGAGCATCCGGCCGAGCAGGGCCCGCGGCGAGCGCAGCTGGATCGCCGTGTTGGTGGCGGCGAACATCCAGATCCAGAAGGCCCCGCTGAAGGCCATGCCGAGCAGGCCCAGCCACAGCCAGGGCGTCAGGGCGACGACGGCCATGCCGGCCGAGAACGTGACCGTCGCGATGGGCAGCGCCCGGTGCCGCGGCAGCCCCCCGCCGTGCAGGCGCTCGAGCAGCCAGGCGCCGGCGAGCGCGCCGCCGCCCATCGCGCCGAGGAGCAGGCCGAGCCCCTCGGGCCCGGCGTCCAGGCGGTCGGCGACCACCGGGGCGAGCTCCTGGATCGGCGAGGCGAGGGCCGTGAACACCGCCATCCCGATCAGCAGCCGGCGCATCCCGTCGTCGCCGGCGGCGTACGCCAGCGCCGCGCGCATGCCGACGCCCTCGCGGACGGCCGGCGCCGGCCGCGCCGGGATCCGGAGCAGCACCAGCACCAGGGCCAGGAACGAGACCGCGTTCAGGGCGAAGCACGCCGTGGCGCCGAAGAGGGCCAGCGTCGCGCCGCCGATCGCCGGCCCCGCCAGCCGCGCGACGTTGATGCCCGCGGCGTTCAGGCTGACGGCCTGCGAGAGCCGCGGCGCCGGCACGAGCGCCGGGATCAGCGCCAGCATCGCGGGCAGGCCGAGGGCGAACCCGACCCCGACCAGGAAGGTCAGGACGTAGATCGACCAGACCTCGGGGCCGCTGGCCCAGGTGATCAGCGCCAGCGCCCCGGCGGCGACGGCCTGCAGCAGGAAGGTCCAGATGCCGACCGCCCGGCGGTCGAAGCGGTCGGCGAGCTGGCCTGCCACGGTGGACAGGAGGATCGCCGGAGCCCGGGTGACGAGCGCCAGCAGCGCCGACGGCCGCGGGGCTGTCGGTGAGCTGCAGGATCAGCCAGCCGCTCGCGACGATCTGCAGCCAGGAGCCCGCGTTGGAGGCGAGGCTCGCCAGCCAGACGTCGCGGAACGCCCGGTATCTGAGGACGGCCGGGGACCACGCCGGGAGTATGGCGAGCGCCGGTTGGAGAGCCTCAGTGCTGGGAGATCCGGAGCCCCGAGACCGCCGGGAGGCGGATGACGGTCGCGGTCGCCTCGATGCGCGCGTCCCCCCCGTGGGCGCGCGCGATCGCGCGGACGATCGACAGGCCGAGCCCGGCGCCCTGCCCGGCGGCCGCGGAGCCGCCGCGCACGAATCGCCCGAAGACGCCCTCGGCATCCTCGGGCGGCACCCCGGCTCCGCCGTCCTCGACCGACAGCTCGACGTCGTCCCCCACCCGCCGCGCGCGCACGACGACCGGCCCGGCGCCGTGGCGGAGGGCGTTGTCGACGAGGTTCGTGACGGCCTGCTCGATGCGGAGACGGTCGGCGATCATGGTCGCGCCCGGGTCGGCGGCGACCTCGATCGAGCGCCCCTCCTCGGCGGCGCGCGCGGCGAAGCGGGCGGCGACGGCCTCCAGGACGTCCCGCGTCCTGAGGCGCTCGGGGTGGAGGGGCAGCCTGCCGCCGTCCATCCGGGCGAGCACCAGCAGGTCGTCGGCGAGGCGGGCGAGGCGCTCGGTCTCCTCGCGGGCCGAGGCGAGCGCGACCCGCAGCTCCTCCGGCGACCGCTCGCCCGCCAGGGCCAGGTCGATCTCCGCCTTCAGGATCGCGACGGGCGTGCGCAGCTCGTGGCTGGCGTCGGCCACGAAGGCGCGCTCGCGCTCGAGCGCCGCGTCGACGCGGTCCAGCATCGCGTTCAGCGTCTCGCCGAGCCGCCGCAGCTCGTCCCTCGCCTCGGGCAGCGGCAGGCGGGCGCCGGCCGGAGCGCCCGAGACCTCGCCGGCGCGCGCGCGCATCGCCTCGACCGGCCGGAGGGCCGCCGCGGCCAGCAGGTAGCCCAGGACCGCCGCGACCGCCAGAGCGATCGGGCCGGCCACCAGCAGCAGCCCGGTCAGGCCCGCGACGGCCTCGTCGCGGTCGTCGAGGGAGGCCCCCACGACCACGACGCGCGCCGCGTCGCCCTCCGCGGGGCGCGCGAGCAGCCGCGCCGGGCCGTCCACGCCCGGCACGGCCTCACGCTCGAGCGTCGCGGCGCCGGCCCGGGCGCGCTGGAGGTCGCCGCCGGCGACGAGCGGCCGGACCAGCAGCGGCGACGACGCGTCGACCACCCGGCCGCGCGCGTCGAGGACCTGGGCGAAGCCGTCCTCGAGCTCCGACAGCCGGCGCCCGGCCGGGCCGGCCAGGTTGCCGCCGCCGGCGCCGACGATCGCCGCCAGCTCGTCGGCGCGGGTCCTCAGCGAGGTGTCGATGCCGTCGTCGAGCTCGTTCTGCAGGCTCACGCGCAGGAAGATCGCCACCACCGCCAGCACCGCCGCCATCGCGAGCGCGAAGGCCAGCGTCAGCCGCCAGCGGATCGGGAGCCGGCGGATCACGCGGGGGAGCGCAGGCGGTAGCCCCCGCCCCGCACGGTCTCGATGTCGGCGCGCCCGAATGGGCGGTCGATCTTGTTGCGCAGGTAGCCGATGTAGACGGCGACGACGTTCGATCGGTTCTCGTACTCGCCGTCCCAGCCGGCCTCCAGGAGCGCGAGCCGGCTGAGCACCTCGCCCGGCCGGCGCATGAACGCCTCCAGCAGGGCGAGCTCGGTGGCCGACAGCGCGATCTCCGTCTCGCCGCGCCAGACCCTCCGCTCCGCCGGGTCGAGCCGCAGGTCGCCCACCTGCAGCACCGCCGGCCGCTCCCGCGGGCCGCGGCGCGCCAGCGCCCGCAGGCGGGCGCCCAGCTCGGGGAACTCGAACGGCTTGACCAGGTAGTCGTCGGCGCCGCCGTCGAGGCCGGCGACGCGGTCCTCGACCTCGCCGCGGGCGGTGAGCATCAGGACCGGCGACCAGACGAGCGCCTCGCGCAGGCGCCGGCAGGTCTCGAAGCCGTCGATCCCGGGCAGCATCACGTCGAGCACGATCGCGTCGAAGGCCGTGGCGGCCGCCATCCAGAGGGCGTCCTCGCCGCAGGAGGCGACGTCGACGACGGCGCCCTGGTCGACCAGGCCGCGTCGCAGCAGCTCGGCCATCTTCGGCTCGTCCTCGACGATCAGCACGCGCACTGCGGCCTCCGCTCGACGCCGGCGGGTCAACCCTTGCGCGTCCGCGATGAGAGCACGGTGAGAGAACGATAGGCCACCTCTCACCGCCTTCTCATCACGGGGCTGTTCCCTTCTCGGGCAGTGGGTCGGACCTCGACCCGGCACCTCGAGACAAGGAGACGTCGGGATGGACAAGCGGACCAAGCTGGGCATCGGCGGCGCCGCCGCGGTCGTGGCCATCGGCGCGGGGTCGTTCCTCGGCATCGCGGCGGCGACCGGCGGCGACGACGCAGCCCCTGCAGGGGGACGCCAAGGACCAGGGCGGTCGCCGCGGCGCTGGCGAGCACCGGCGGCGGCACGGTCACCGAGACCGAGACCGGCGACGACGGGGCCGCCTACGACGTCGAGGTGAGGAAGGCGGACGGCTCGCAGGTGGAGGTGCAGCTCGACGCCGACTTCCACGTCATCGGCAGCGCGGTCGACGACGACGGCTCGGGCGGCAAGGACGACGACTAGCCGGACGAGCCCGGCCGGCGCGGGCGTGGGAGAATCCGCCCGTGCCGACCACCTACGTCACGGGCCACAGGAACCCGGACCTCGACTCGATCGCCTCGGCCATCGGCTACGCCGAGCTGAAGGGGCGGCTCGAGCCGGGTGAGCGGTACGTCGCCGCGCGGCTGGGGGAGGTGAACGCGCAGACGCGCTGGGCGCTCGAGCGCAGCGGCGCTCCCGAGCCCGAGCTCCTGCACCACGTCCACCTGCGGGCGCGCGACGTCATGCGCCAGGAGTGCCCGCTCGCCGGCCAGGACGCCCCGTTGCGCGACGTCGGGCTGGTGATGGCGGCCGGCGACGCCGACCTCGTCGCGATCGCCGACGAGGCGGGCGCGGTCGTCGGGATGATCACCGCGCGCAACCTCGCCCGCCGCTACATCAAGGAGTCCGGCGAGCCGTCCAGCTTCGCCGACCGGCCGGTGTCGCCCGACCTGATCGTCGACGTGCTCGGGGGCGAGATGCTGCTGCGCCCCGAGCGGCGCCTGAACGGCCGGCTCTGGGCGGTCACGGTCGACGCCGCCAGCATGGGGCGGACGATGGGCCCCCACGACATCGTCGTCATCGGCGACCGCGCCGACGCGCAGCGCCGCGCCGTGGAGCTCGGCGTCGCGCTGCTGGTGACGACCTACGGGTCGCGGCCCGGCGACGAGGTCGTGGAGCTCGCCCGGCGCGGCGGCACCGGGATCGTCCTGTCGCCGCTGGACTCCTACGTCACCGGGCGGCTGGTCTCGCAGTCCGTGCCGGCGCGGGAGGTCATGGGGCGCGACCCCCTCACCGCCGAGCCGGACGACCTCCTCTCGGACATCGCCGACCGCATCAAGGACGTGGACTACAGCGCGGCGATCGTCGTGGACGGCGGCGGCGTCCCCGTCGGCCTGGTCACCCGCGCCGAGCTCGTCCACCCCGCCCCGCGCCGCGTGCTGCTCGTCGACCACGGCGAGCAGGCCCAGAGCGTCCCCGGCGTCGAGGAGTCCCACATCGTCGAGATCCTCGACCACCACCACATCGGCTCCATCGAGACGCGCCTCCCCGTGTCGGCCACGTTCGACCCGGTGGGCAGCACGGCGACGCTGGTCGTCGAGCGCTTCCGCTCCGCCGGCCGCGAGCCCCGGCGGCCGACGGCCACGATGCTGCTGGCGGCGGTCCTCTCGGACACGGTCATCCTCAGCTCGCCGACGACGACCGAGCGCGACCACCGGGTGGTGGACTACCTCGAGGAGCTCCTGGAGCTCGACGCCCGGGCGTTCGGGTCGGAGATGTTCGAGGCCTCATCGGACGTCGGCGACGTGACCGCGGCGGACATCATCCGGCGCGACGTCAAGGAGTACGAGGTGCGCCCGGGCAAGACGGTGTGCATCGCCCAGATCGAGACCGTGGGGCGCAGCCTCATGGCGCGGCGGGCGGAGCTGCTGAGCGAGATGGAGGCGGCCCGAGATCGCGGCGGCCACGCCGTTTTCGCCCTCATGGTGACCGACATCGTCGACGGCGGCACCGACCTGCTGGTGGCCGGCGAGCGCACGCGCCCTCGAGCGGGCCTTCGACGCCGAGGCGGTCGACGGCGTCATCGACCTGCCCGGCGTCATGAGCCGCAAGAAGCAGGTCGTGCCGGCGGTGCTCAGAGCGTTCTAGGCGACAGCCGATGCCGGCCTCTTAGCGGGCCGGCATGCGGCCATCCGGCCCCTGGCCGGGGCCTCCGTGCAGACCGGCGGCACCGCCTGCGGCGGGGCCGGCCGCCGGAAAGGTCAACACCACCGTGAGGCGGGCTCGCTCGTGAGGTGCGTTTCCGGCGGCCGGCCCCGGCGCAGCCGGTGCCGCCGGTCCACATCGGGCCCCGGCCAGGGGCCTATGGCCTCGGCTGGCCCCGCTAAGAGGCCCGGCGTAGGCTGGGACGGGCCGCCTTGCCGCGCGCGTAGCCGGCGGCCGTGAGCGCCGAGCCCGGCGATGATGGCCCCGGCCCGGCGCAGGCCCTCGGGCCGCCCGCGCAGGGCGTCCGCGACGCCGTGGGCGACGCCCGACGGCAGCGTCTTCGTCACGTAGGCCCGCTCGCTCGCGAGCCCGTCGTCGGACCCGACGCGGCCGGTCATGACGGCCTTCGACAGCCCCTCCGACCAGCAGCGCGAGCGGAAGTAGCGCCAGGTCGTGCGCCCCTCGGGGACCAGGTGCCGGACGCGGGCCTCGGGCACCATCCGGACGGTCGCTGCCCGGGTACGCGGAGTAGGCGCGGATCGACAGGTCGGTCTCCTCGCACCCCAGGGGCGTCTTGCCGACGCGGCCGAGGTCGGAGGCGAACCCGCCGACCGTCGTCACGACCTCGCGCCGGAAGGACATGTTGGCGCCGATCGGGTTCCGCACCACGGCGTCCCCGGGCGGGATGCCGCGGTAGCTGCAGCCCATCACCCAGAGGAACTCCTCCGGGATCCAGCCCGGCCGGGGCGCGCCCAGCGGGGCGAGACGGTGCCGCCGGCGCCCATGACGTCCGACGACGCGTAGGCGGCGGCGTGGCCCTGCAGCCAGCCGGGCTCGGGCACGGCGTCGTCGTCCAGGAAGACGACGATGTCGCCGCGCGCGTGGCGCACCCCCGTGTTGCGGGCGCCCGAGAGGCCGCGCCCCTCCTCGTTCGGCCATGACGCGGACGGGGTCGGTCCACTCGGCCCGCGCCCGCTCCAGCAGCGCCTCGTTGTGGTCGATCACGAGCAGCAGCTCCAGGGGCGGAGGCGACTGCGCCAGGACGGCCTCGACGGCCTCGGCGAGGACCGGCCAGCGCTCCTCCGTATGGGCGCAGACGATCACGCTCGCGCTGGTCACCCGACCCTCCCGAACACCGCTCGATCCAGGTGGATTTCCACATGCCTAGAGCATAGTCCTGACCTTTTAGCTAATCGTGGGTTTAGGCACGTTCCACTCGTATGGGCGGTGTTCCGGGTCGGGGATCTGCCGAAGAATCGATCATGCCTTCGCAGGGCGGCGCACTCACTCGATGCCGTCCGTCGCGGGTGGCCAGATCACACTCGAAAACGGAGAGACCCCAAGTGGGCACCACAGCACTCGACCACCCCGCTGCGCTCCGGAGGAGCGTGCAGAAGACGAGACGCCCCCGGACCTCCTTCCCCAAGGTCAGCGTCATCATCCCCGCGAAGAACGAGGCCGCCAACCTCCCCCACGTCATCCCGGCGCTGCCCGACATCGTGTCGGAGGTCCTGCTCGTGGACGGCCGGTCGACGGACGACACCATCGCCGTCGCCCGCCGGCTCCGTCCCGACGTGATCGTCGTGCCGCAGTCGTACCGCGGCAAGGGCGACGCCCTGGCGTGCGGCTGCGCCATGGCCAGCGGCGACATCATCGTGATGATGGACGCCGACGGCTCGACCGACCCCGCAGAGATCCCGCTGTTCGTCGAGGCGCTGATCGACGGCGCCGACTTCGCCAAGGGCAGCCGCTACCTGCCCGACGGCGGCAGCGAGGACCTCACCTTCATCCGACGCTCGGGCAACGCGGGCCTCACCGGGCTCGTCAACCTCCTGTTCGGCGCGCGCTACACGGACCTCTGCTACGGCTACAACGCCTTCTGGCGCGACTGCCTCACCTCGCTCAACCTGGACTCGACCGGCTTCGAGATCGAGACCCAGCTCAACCTCAGAGCGGTCAAGGTCGGCCTGGCCATCCAGGAGGTGCCGAGCGTGGAGCGCAACCGCATCCACGGCGAGAGCAACCTCCACCCCGTCCGTGACGGGCTGCGGGTCCTGCGGACCATCCTCCGCGAGCGCCTCAGCCCCCTCCACGCGCCGGGGCCGGCCTGGGCCGCCCTGACGGGCCAGTTGGAGTACGAGGAGGCCGACGAGGTCGTGACCATCAACGGGGACGTGGCGATGCCGCATCTCCTGGACCGCGCGATCGACGCCTGACGCTCGCCCGCGCCGCTTCACCCCACCCCAAACCACACGCTGATCGACCAGGAGAGGGCCACAGAGATGACGCTGGACACCGCGGCCGATCGCGCCGTCGCCGCCGACACCGCCGTGGTGTTCATGGTCGTCAGCAACGAGCAGCTGGAGGCGGCGCGCACCGTCGCGGCGCATCTTCCCACCAGGGCCACGGTGGTGAATCCCTACACCTGCACCGCGATCCCGCTCGACGAGCTGTCGAGCGTCGAGCGGCCGCTCGGCTTCATCCCCACGCCGCGGGCGATTCGCAACGCCCGCATCACCGTCCGCCGCGCGCTCGCCCTGGCCGGCGGGCCGAGCCCCGTGCTGGTCATCGGCCAGGACGAGGGCACCATGGAGCGGGTCGCGCTCACCGCCGCGCGCAAGGCCGGGGCGCGGGTGGCGATCATGCCGGACGGGGTGCGCGCCACCGTGCCGGTCGTCCGCCACAAGGCGAAGAAGCTCAGCTGGAAGGTCATCCGCCTGGCCGACAGGACGCTGGTCGCCGCCGGAATCCTCAGCGGCCGGCGGGGCGACTTCGGCTCCAGCGCCCCCGACGCGATCCTGGGCTGGGGGCCCGGCTGGGAGCAGCCCCTCCAGGGACGGGCGCCGGCGGCCCTCATCACGAACTGCGGCAACCCGCGCGCCGACGTCTTCACCGAGATGCCGCCCCGGCCGCACGCCGGGCGCATCCTGCTGTGCAGCCAGCCGCTCTCCCTGCCGGCCACCGCCGCACCGCCCCGCGAGGTGGCCGCCTGGTACGCCTGGCTCGAGGCGATGGACGCCCTCGGCGACCCGAGCGTGCGGGTGCGCCTGCACCCCGGCGAGCGCTCCGAGCGCTACGACCTGCCCGCGGGGCTCCACCACCTGCGCAGCGAGCCGCCCAAGGACTCTCGCCGAGGACCTCGCCTGGGCCGACGTCGTGGTCTCCCCCTACTCCTCCGTGCTCGTCGAGGCGGTCGGCGCCTCGCGGGTGCCGATCAGCGCCGGCGCCACGCAGATCTGGGGCGTCTACGCCGCCAACGCGTTCCTGGAGGACCCGCGCGTCCCGAGCGTGGACTTCCGGACCTCGCTGGGCGTCGAGGACCTCCTGAGGGTTGCCGCGGAGACGGAGCCCCGCGTTGACGCGCTCCGGGACGACTACCTCGCCAACATCGGCGACGCGGCCCGGCAGACCGCGGACGTGATCACCGCCCTCGCGACGGTGCCCGTCCCCGTGGCAGCCGGGCGGGCCCGCCGGCCTCGAGCGGCGCGGTGCGGGCGTGCCGGTCCGCGCCTAGCCCGCCCGCAGGAGGGCTAGACTGGCGTCGGCCCCCACCGCCGCACGACACGAGGCCATCCCCAATGACGCGCGGGAACTCCGCGAGGTGCGGCTGAGGTTGGCTGCGGCCGTGATCTTCATGGTGGTCAGCGACGAGCAGCTGGAGGCCGCGCGGGCCGTGGCGGACCACCTCCCGACCTCGCCCGTCGTCGTCAACCCCTACACGAGGGTGGCGGCGCCACTCGATGAGATGACCGGCGTCCAGCGCCCCGTCGGGCTCTTCCCGACCCCGCGGGCCATCGGCGCCGCACGGGCCACGCTGCGTCGCTCCCTGGAGCTCGCCGGCGCGGCCCATCCAGTGCTGGTGGCCGGCCAGGACGTCGGCACCATCGAGCGGGTCGCGATCGCCTCGGCGAGGAAGGCCGGGGCGAGGGTGGCGATCATGCCGGACGGCGTCTTCGCCTCCGAGAACCTCGGCGGGACGGGACGATGGCCGCTCGAGCGCGCGATCGCCGCCGCTGACAGGACGCTCGTCGCCGCAGGGGTCCTCACCGGGCGGCGGAGGGACTTCGGCTCCACCGCACCCGACATGATCCTGAGCTGGGGGCCGGGCTGGGAGGCGCCCCTCCAGCGGCGCGCGCCCGCCGCCCGGGTCGTGAACTGCGGGTCGCCGCGGTCCGACGCGTTCGCCCGGCTCCCGCCGCGGCCAGGCGAGGGGCGCGTGCTCCTCTGCAGCCAGCCCCTCTTCCTCGACCAGATTGTCGCCCCCCCAGAGCGCGCGACGGCCGCCTGGTACGACTGGGTCACGACGATGTCGCTGGTGGGCGATCCTCGCCTCCGGGTGCGCCTGCACCCGGGGGAGCGGGCCCCGGTCTATCGGCTGCCCATGGGCCTCCGGCACCTGCTCGGCGAGCCCGCAGCGGCCGCTGATCGAGGACCTCGCCTGGGCGGACGTCGTCCTGGCCCCGTTCTCATCGACCCTCGTCGAGGCGGCGGGCGCGTCCCGGATCCCGATCAGCGCCGGCTCGACCGCCGTCTGGGGCGACGTCGCCGCAAACGCCTTCCTCGAGGACCCTCGCGTCCCGAGCGTCGACTTCCGCGCGTCCCCCGGCCTGGACGACATCCTCGCGGTCGCCGACGAGGCCGCCCCCCAGTCGACGCCCTTCGCGACGACTACCTCGCCAACATCGGCGACGCCGCCCGCCGGAACGCCGACGCGCTCGCCGCGCTCGCGGTGGCCCCCCCGCCAGGAGCGGCCCGCCGGGTCTGAGCGGCCGGCCCCGGCGGGCGCGACCTCAGAGCTGGGGCTTGCGAGCCCGGACGACGAACGCCGAGCACAGGAAGAGGCCACGCCAGCCCGAGGGCTCGTGCTCGAGCCGGATCGCCTCCTCGCGGAACGCCGCGGGGTCCTTCTCGGCCAAGAGCGGCATCGCCGGGTGGTAGTGGTACCAGAGCAGCTCCATGTCCTCGAACCCGAGCCCGTCGAAGAGCTCGATCACCTCGAAGGGGTTGTGGAACCTCGAGAGGATCGCGTCGTAGCCGGCCTTGGTCTCGTCGTCGTAATGGGTCTCGCGGCGGGGGGGCATCTCCATCGCCAGACGTTCCCGCAGGAACTGCCCGACGTGCCCGCGCAGGTGAGCGGCCGCGGGCCTGAGCGGCAACGAGCGACGCCATTGCGGGCAAGGACCTTGTAGATCGTCGAGCGGGCCCGGCCGACGATGTGGGCCAGGCGCCCCGGGCCCAGGTTGGTCGTCTTGCGAGCGGCCAGGATCCGCGCCTCCTGGTCGGCGCTCAGGCGCCGCGGGCAGCGGTGGGGCCGGCTCGGGCGGTCGGCCAGACACGATCCGCCTGCCCGCTCGGGCTCGCTGGCCTCGGCCCAGCGGCGCCACCAGCCGTGGGCGGTGGCCGGGGCGACGCTCAGGGCCGCCGCGGCGGCCCTGATGGAGTGGCCCTGCTCGATGGGGCCGACCAGCCGGCGACGGCCGGCCAATCCGAGGGCCGCGTTAGCGTGCAGCTGCATCCGGGTCTCCTTCGAGGAGGTGTCGGTCGTGGCGACCCACAGCCTCACCGAGGCCCGGATGCCTCCTCAGCCGTTCACAACGTGTGTGGGCGTGGCAGCTAGACCAGCGCCTCCTCGGTGAGCACCGTGCCCGCCGGCGAGGCGTCCTTCAGGGCGCGGCCGATGACGCGGTCGTAGTCGAACGGCGCCATGCCGGTGCCGGGCCGCTTGAAGCCCAGGTCGTCCAGCGTGAGCGGCTGGCCGGCGACCACGTCGCGCTCGAGCACGATCGAGCGGCGGGCGAGCTGGCGCGCCGGCTGCTCGGAGTCGCGCACGCCGATCCACGGGTCGCCGCGCAGGACGGCGGCCCGGTTGCAGGCCTGGACCATCTCGGCCAGCTCGGGCGGCGTGACGCTGAGCTTGTGGTCGGGGACGTCGGGCAGGTCGGGGTCGATGGTGTAGTGCTTCTCGATGCAGACGCCGCCCAGGGCGGCCGTCATCCACGCGCCGGCGGACCCGATGGTGTGGTCGGACATGCCGATCAGGTACGGGTCCATCTCGCGCTTGTAGGTCTCGATGCGCGCGAAGTGGCCGTCCGGGTCGGGCGTCGGGTACGTCAGCGTGCAGGCGAGCAGCACGAGCTTGTCCGGCCCCAGGCCCATCCAGTCGACCGCGCGCTTGACCTCGTCGAGGGTGGAGGCGCCGGTCGCCAGGAAGACGGGCTTGTTCGGTCTCGGCGACGGCCTCGAGCAGCCGCTTGTGGGTGATGTCGGCGCTCGCGATCTTGTGCGCGGGCACGTCCATCTTCTCCAGGGCCTCGACGGCGTCGAGGTCGAACGGGGTCGCGAAGAAGACGATCCCCATCTCGCGGCAGGCCGCCGCGACCTCGGCGTAGTCGCCGTAGTCCATCCGGTCCGAGAGCTCGAAGGCCTCGTGCTGGGTCTTGGTGCCGATGGCGTCGGTCCAGTACTTGGGCGAGTCCTTCACCGTGAGGCTGCCCGCCTTGTAGAGCTGGTACTTGCAGCCCCAGGCGCCGGCGTCGGCGGCCTTCTGGGCCATCTCGATCGCCCGGTCCACGGAGTTGTTGTGGTTGGCGCCGGCCTCGGCGATGACCCGGCACGCACCGGCGACGATCGGCTCGGCTCCGGCCACCCGGATCTCGGGTGAATCACTCATGAAAGACCTCGTATCAATCCGCGGATTTGGTGTGCGATGCGCTGCGCGCCGAGGGAGTCGATGGACTTCCGCAGGCGGATGCTGAGATCCGAGCGCAGCTTGTAGTCGGCGAGCATGCGCCGCACGACGGGCACGAGCTGCTCGCCGTCGACGAAGGAGCCCGAGGCCAAGGTAGACGACCCCGGTCTCCGGCCCGAGGTGGGCGTGCGTCGCCTCGAGGGCGTTGGCCGCGAGGGCGATGACGGGCGTGCCGGTCATCGCGCACTCGTAGACCGTGCGGCCCGCGGACGTGATCGCCAGGTCGGCGGCCAGCATCTCGGCCGCCATGCTCGGCACCCTGCGGGCCGGGACGATCTCGGGCGGGAACTCCTGGTCCTCGGCGCCCGGGCCCATGATCACCCGGATCTCGACGCCCAGGTCGGCCTCGTGGAGGGCGGTGGCGAAGCGGCCCGAGAAGTGCGAGGGTCCGTGCCCCCGAAGAGCATGAGGATCCGCTCGGGCTCGCGCCGGATACCCGGGGCGGCACGTTGTGGAAGTCGCGGGCGGTCTGGTTCCACTTGGAGCCGCTCGAGATGTGGCTCGCGTCGGCGAAGTTGCCCGGGTAGAGCGGGTTGACCACCCAGTCGGCGAATCGGGCGCCGGGGCCGAGGTCGTCGACGTTGACGACCTTGTACCCGAGCGTCCTCGCGATCAGGACGTCCTCCTCCGTGGTGTCGAGCATGTCGTTCACCAGGAGGTTGCGGGACGAGCCGTTCTGGTTTTTCATCGTGTCCAGGTCGCTCCGCAGGTCGTCCCCCTGGGCCATCCACTCGTAGCCGCGCGCGTCGAGCATCTCGGTCACGAAGGGGTCGCACCTGTAGAGCAGGAAGGCGCAGTTGTGCTCGGTGAGCTCCTCGGCCAGCGCCAGGCAGCTCCAGAGGTGGCCGGAGCCGACCTCCCAGTTCGCGGAGATCCGGAACACGATGCGCCCCTGCTCGCTGATGCGACGGGCCACGACGAGGTCGTCGTAGGCGTCGATGTCGAGTCCCTCGTCGTGGTCCAGCTCGAAGAGGCGGTGGCGCTCGCCGACCATCTCCCCGCCGCTGCGCAGGGCCTCGGTGGTGACCAGCAGGATGGCGCCGGTCTCGCGCAGCACCCCGTGCTTGCCGTACTGGCGGTTGACGCGCGCGGCGTACAGGGGCTTGGGGTTGTCGAGCCCCTCGGACTCGTCGTACCAGAAGAGCTTGGGCTCGCGGACGACGGAGGCGAGCGAGTCGATCTCCTCGGTCTGGGCCCGCTCCACCGCGCGCCGGATCGCCTCCGGGCCGCGCAGGGGCGAGGTCGGGAGCAGGGCGACGACGATGCCGTCCCACTCCAGCTCGTCGATCACGTGGCGGGTGACCTGGGCGATCGTGATCTCGTCGGTCGCCAGCTCCTCCGGCCGGTCGAGCACCTCGTAGCCGTGCAGCGTGCACCACTGGGCGATCTCTTTGCCCTCCGTGGAGACGACCAGGCGGTCGATCACGCCCGACTCGCGCGCGGCTTTCAGCGTGTGGGCGATCATCGGGTCGCCGTCGATCAGGCGCATGTTCTTGCCGACGATCCCCTTGCTGCCGGCCCGAGCCGGCACGAGGCCGAGGACCGGCATGTTCCGCGTCATCGAAGTGCTCTCCCCATGTCGTCAGTGACCTCTGCGGAGCGGCGCGGAAGCGGCCGCGATCCCCATCCCAGCGACTATCGGCCGCGACGGGCGCGAATCAACCTACAACCACCCCTCATCCGGCAGAACTCACCGATTCGGGGTGTGTCACCTGCACCCGCGGGGGGCGCGGTATGGGGCTGCGAGGTCCGCGCCGGGCGGATCGCCGGCGATCACGATAGCTCGCCGGAGCCGAGCTTCGGAGACGGCTCGACCGACGAGGAGAGACGATGAGCGATGCAGCAACGGGCGTTCGCCCGGAGGACGCGGCGGAGGCCGTTCCCGAGGACGTGGGGCAGGCCATGCACGACCTCCTCGTGGAGCTGTTCCCGATCAACCGGAGCCTCACCGGCGACGGCGTGCGCCGCACCCTCGCCCGGCTCGGCGAGCTCATGCCGATCACGATCCACGAGATCCCGACGGGTACCATGGTCGGCGACTGGGAGGTGCCGCGGGAGTGGGTCATGCGCGACGCCTACATCGAGGACCCCGACGGCCGCAGGATCGCCGAGTTCAGCCGCAACAACCTCCACGTGGTCGGCTACTCGACCCCGGTGGACGCGCGGATGTCGCTGGAGGAGCTCCAGCCGCACCTGTACTCGCAGGAGGACATGCCCGACGCGATCCCCTACGTGACCTCGTACTACGCGGAGCGCTGGGGCTTCTGCCTCCCCCACAACGAGCGCGTCCGCCTGAAGCCGGGCACCTACCGGGCCGTTCATCGACAGCGAGCTCGTGCAGGGCTCGCTGACCTACGCGGACCTCGTCATCCCGGGCGAGTCGGAGGAGGAGGTGCTGCTGTCGACGTACGCGTGCCACCCCTCGATGGCGAACAACGAGCTCTCCGGCCCCATCGTGACCACCTACCTGGCCCGCTGGCTGATGTCGGAGCCGCGGCGCTACACGTACCGGGTCGTCGATCGTGCCCGAGACGATCGGCTCGGTCGCCTACCTCGACCGCCACCTCGAGCACCTGCGCCGGAACGTCGTCGCGGGCTTCGTCATCACCTGCGTCGGCGACGACCGCGTCTACTCCTACCTGCCGTCCCGCCGCGGCGGCACCCTCGCCGACCGCGCCGCGCTCAACGTGCTCGGCCACGCGCACCCGGACTTCATCCGCTACTCGTTCCTCAGCCGCGGCAGCGACGAGCGCCAGTACTGCAGCCCCGGGGCCGACCTGCCGGTCTGCAGCGTCATGCGGAGCAAGTACCGGGAGTACCCCGAGTACCACACCTCCGCCGACGACACCCGCCTGGTCACGCCGGCCGGGCTGCGGGGCGCGTTCGAGGCCCTCCGCGACATCCTCGACCGTCATCGAGGGCAACCGGCGCTACCGCACCACCACGGTCGGCGAGCCGCAGCTCGGCAAGCGCGGGCTCTACCCCCAGCTCAGCCTCAAGCACTCCGCCGACTCCGCCTGGGACATGGTGAACCTGCTCGCCTACGCCGACGGCGAGAGCGACCTGATCGAGATCAGCGACACGATCGGGGTCGGCGCGCTCGACCTCCTCCCGGTCGTCGACCGCCTTCGAGGAGCGGGCCTCCTGGACGTTCGGGACGGGCTGATCCGCCCGGCCGGGGTGGTCGGCGCAACCGGCCACTGTACCTCGGTCTAGCTGTGCGTGCGGCGCTCCGGCGTCAACATCTTGGGTCGTGCCGATCCTCGTGAAATGCGCCGGCAGGGAGGCCGGCGGGCGTCGCAGCGGGGGGCCGCTCCCGTGCCCGATGCCGCGCTGAGCCGATGAGCGAGGCGTTCGCCTCGGGGGTGGTGAGCCGCACCCGGGCCCACCTGTCGGAGCCGCTCTTCCGCAACGCCTACAGCCTGATGGTGAACTCCATCATGAGCTCGGGGCTCGGGCTGGTGTTCTGGATCGTCGCCGCCCGCATCTACCCCACCGAGACGGTCGGGCGCGACAGCGCCATGGTGGCGGCGATGGTGACGCTGTCGACCATCTGCCAGCTCAACCTGGGCAACGCCATCCCGCGGTTCATGCCGCTGGTCGCCGACCCGGCCAGGGCACTGCGCAAGCTCTACGCGCTCAGCACCGGGCTCGCCCTCGTCGTGGCGACCGGCTTCGTGTTCGTCGTGCCCCACCTCGACGAGGAGCTCGGCGTCCTCGGCGATCCCGCCGTCGCGCTCAGCTTCATCATCGGAACGTCGCTCTGGGGCGTCTTCGCGCTCCAGGACGGGGCCCTCACGGGGCTGCGGCACGCGCCGTGGGTGCCGGTCGAGAACACGGTCTTCGGCATCCTCAAGCTGGTCAGCCTGCCGCTGTTCCTCACCATCGGCGTGGTCAACGGCGTCTTCCTGAGCTGGGTCGGGCCGATGCTGCTGCTCCTGATCCCGGTGAACGCGCTGATCTTCGGGCGCGTCATCCCGGCGCACCGGCGGGCGCACCCCGAGCGGTCGGCGAAGCTCGAGGACATCGACCGCAAGCAGCTGACGCGCTTCCTCGCCCAGGACTTCTTCGCGAGCGCCCTCTTCATGGGCGCGGTCGCGATCCTGCCCCTGATCGTGCTCTCGATCGCCGGCGGCACGGGCAACGCCTACTACTACATCGCACTCACCATCACCCTGGCGCTCGAGGCGCTGGTGGCCAACGCCGGCATGTCGCTGACGGTGGAGAGCGCCTTCGCCCAGGAGCGGCTGCGCGGGCTCGCCCGGGTCGTGCTCCAACGCGCGCTGATGCTGATGGTCCCGTGCGCCCTCATCCTCATCGTCGGGGCGCCGGTGATCCTCTCGCCGTTCGGCGAGGACTACGTGCAGGAGGGGACGCCGCTGCTGCGCCTCTTCGGGCTCACGGTCATCTTCCGCACCTTCATCATCATCTTCCAGTACGTCTCGCGCTCGCGCGGCCGGGGCCGGTCGCTGCTGGTGGCCGACGTATGCAACTTCATCCTCCTCATCGGGCTGACGCTCGTCCTGACGCCCGAGTACGGGCTGGTGGGCGCCGGCGTCGCGTGGCTGATCGCCAACGCCATCATCGCCACCGCCATCGCGCCCGGCCTGCTGCGGTTCGTCTTCGGCCACGAGGACGGCGAGGTGGCGTTCGGCCTCGGGACGCGCACCGCGCCCGAGGCCGTCGCCGGCGGCGCCGTGGCGATGCCGCTCGTGACCGAGGCGCCCGGCCGCCTCGGCCGTCGAGCAGGAGCCCGAGGCCGTCGAGGCCGAGGAGCCCGAGCCGCGAGCCGGAGCCGGAGCACGAGCGGCGCCGGCGGCCGCGGCTGACGGCCGGGGGCCAGCTGGTCCTCCTGATCGCCCTGGCCGCCTCGCTCGCGAGCGTCGCCGTGATGGCCCTGGAGGTGCACAACGGGTGGTCGACGCTCGCGGCTGGTGCTCATGTTCAGCCTGGCGCCCGGCGCGGCGCTGCTGCCCCTGATCGGCGCACGCGGGGACGGTCTCTCGATCGGCCTCGTCGTGGCCGCGAGCCTCGGGATCAGCACGGTCATCGCCCAGGTGATGCTCTGGGCCGGCTGGGAGCCGGTCTCGGCCGCCTACGGGGTCGCCGGCCTCTGCATCCCGGCGATCCTGGTGACGCTGCGCACCCGCGGCTTCCGGCCGCGCTCGCTCGGCGAGGCCTTCGGCGACACCTCCGGCCCCGACACGCGCCGCTCGCGCAGCATGCTCGCCCGGGCGCTGCGCCGTCCCTCGACCCAGTTCCTCATCCTGCTGGGCGCCGCGATCTTCTGGGCGGCCGGGCTGGACCAGACCGACCTGAGCCAGATGGACGGCTTCGGCCTGCTCTCGGCCCTCGGCAGCGGCTGGTACGTCGCCCTGATGCTGCTGGTCGTGGGCTTCGCGCTCGCGATCTGGAGCACCCCCCGCATCCCCGGCCTCTACGGCGCCTACGTCGCCGGCCTGGTGCTGCTGCTGCACGGCACCACCGCGCTCCTCTACGACGTCCCCCGCTACACCTGGACCTTCAAGCACCTGGGCGTCACCGAGGCGATCATCCACAGCGGCACGGTCGACCGCTCCCTCGACGTCTACAACAACTGGCCGGGCTTCTTCGCCCTCGCCGCGTGGCTGAGCGAGTCGGCCGGCGTCGAGCCGATCACGTTCGCCGCCTGGGCGCAGGTCTTCTTCACGCTCGCGACCGCGGCCGTGCTGCTGTTCGCGCTGCGCGGCCTGGGCATCAGCGAGCGGGTCCGCTGGACGGCGGTCTGGCTGTACGTGGTCGCCGACTGGATCGGCCAGAACTACTTCGCGCCCCAGGCCTGGCGTTCGTGCTGTCGCTCGGCGTGATCGCCCTCGCGCTCCGGTGCGCGCCGGAGCGCGAGGGCCGCCGGCGCTTCGACCGCTGGCTCGACCGGCGCCGCGGCCCGGTGCTCGGCGGCCTCGCCGCCCTGCGCCGCAGCGCCCTGCTCACGTCGCGGCCGTCGCCGCTGTCGCCCCGGGCCGCCCTGGCGCTCGGCGCCGTCATCTACCTCGCTGTCGTCGTCACCCACCAGCTCTCGCCGCTGCTCGTCACCTCCCAGGTGGCGGCGATCGCCCTGGTCGGCGCCCGCCTCCCGATGTGGATACCGGTGGCGATGCTCGCGATCGAGGTGTGGTGGATCGGCATGGCCTGGAACTTCGTTGACGCGCACTTCAGCCTCTTCGACATCAACCCGGGGGCGTCGGCGGGCAACGCGAACGTCGACCTCGCCAGCGGCCTGCCCGGGGTGGAGATCGTCTTCTGGGCGCCGCGCATCCTGCTGTTCGGCGTGTTCGTGCTCGCGGCGTTCGGCGTCGTGCGCCTGATCCAGCAGACGCGGGCCGCCCGGTTCGAGAGCCGGCGCTACCTCGACCCGGTGCCGATCGCGCTCGCGGCGACCCCGATGATCGTCGTGTGGCTCCAGTCGTACGGCGGCGAGGGCATCCTGCGGGCATCCCTCTTCGCCCTCCCCTGGCTCGCGGTGCTGGGGGCCGAGATCTCCGCCCCGCGGGGCGGCCCCTCGCGGCGGCGCGCCACCGAGACCTGGCGCCTGATCGGCGTCACCAGCCTCGTCGGGTGCCTGATGCTGCTCGCCTACTTCGGCACGGAGAAGCGGAGCTACGTCCAGCCGCAGCGACGTCGCGGCCTCGGCCTGGTTCGAGGAGCAGGCGCCCGACGGGCTCGTTCCGCGCCTACCTGGCGCCCAGCTTCCCGCTGTCGATGACGGCCAACTACGCGACCAAGCGCATCTTCCCCGACCCCAAGCCGGCCCTCACGGCGCTGCCGGAGTTCCAGCACAAGCTGTTCGGCCCGGTTGACGTGCTGCGCATCCGCCAGCTGCTGCTCGAGCACGAGGCGCCCGAGCGGTACTTCGTCGTGAGCCCGAGCCAGGAGAACTACGCCGAGCTCTACGACCTCCTGCCGCCGGGATCGGTGGACCGGCTGATCGACTCCCTGCTCGTCTCGCCCGACTTCCAGCTCGCGTTCCGGGACGGCGACGCCTACGTCTTCAAGCTCGTGCCGCGCCGCGAAACGCCCCCGGAGCCGGCCTAGTCGCGAACGGACCCCGCCGGCGCCGGTTGACGGGAATCCCGGGTTCCACGGATTACGCATCAAACCAGCTTGATGTATTGCGTTGAGCGGGGGGCGGGCACCCTCGGCCCAGGGAAATGGGCGATGATCGCGGGGCAGCCCGCTGACGCGCATTCCTACTGGTGCAGCCTCCGGTCAGGTCAACCTATGAGGGAGCCCTCCGGCACGGGCGCCTGCCGGGGCGTGCGGTGGGTCACGGCGCCTTGCGCAGCACAAGCCTCATGGCCACGCACTCTCGATCCTGCCGGGTCAGCGTCCGATACTGCCGATCGACTGTCATCCGCCCGATGTCCTCGGTCAGCGCGTCCTCCTCGACGACCTCGAAGCCGGCCTCGGCGACGAGGCTCAGCCATTCCGGCCGCTGGATCCGATTGATGTGCTGGACTTCGTTCTCGAAGTAGCGGCGCCACCGCTCGTCCGAGTATCGGAGATAGTGCTTGCGGGATACGCCGCCGATGAAGTATGCGAAGTGGTCGGCGAGGTCGATGTAGTGGATCGCGTGCCCCCCCGGCCTAAGCGTCCGGTAGGTTTCGGCGAGGGTCCGGGGGAGGTACGCGCGCCCGATGTGCTCGAGGACGTCGGTGCTCACCACGAGCGAGAAGGTGTCTTCCGGGAACCCTCCGAGGTCTCCCTTGGGATCGAGGACATACGTGGCTCCCAGGAGCTCATAGGCATCGTCGAACGACCGCGCCTCCTCCATGGCCCGGAGGATGCGACGGGCGCGGTCCCGCCGTGCGGGGCACACCTCGCTCGCTCGGTCGAGGGCTGGCGCGAAATCGGTGTAGTACCGCCGGTATGCGCTCCAGAGCCGATTGTCCACGACGTCGAAGAGCGTCACATCGACGTCGTGGAACAGGCCCAGGATCGTGCCCTCCCAGTGAACCCAGCCGGTGCCCAGCTCTAGGACTCGGTTGCCCTCGTCAAGCGCCTGATACCGCTCGCAGAGGGCGAGCAGGCTCGCCGCACGGTCGATATAGCGCGGGGGCAGACCGGCACGGACCCGCTTCCTCCCCTCGTAGAAGTTCCCAAGCACGCGGTACCAACGGCGCGTCTCAGGCGATAACGAGAAGAGTCGTGCAGCGCCCGCCACGGCCGCGTACTTTCCGAGCTTCATTCCCTCGCGTATCTGCAACGGCGTTCCTTTCCGACGGCTTAGGGGCGTGCTCAGGCCGAAGAGCGTGACTTGCCGGCTCACTGGGCCGACGACGGCTGCGTGATCGCCAGCCGAGCGGCCGTGAGCACCTCGCCGCCCTCAGGGCTCGGGACGATGAGCTCCACGCCCGCGTAGGTCAGGGCCTCGGGCCGATGGTGCTTCCTCGTCGTGACGATGACGGCATCCTCCTGTGGGGCGACCCGCAGAGTGGGCCGTGTCCCACCGGGTGGTGTAAATCCGGGCGCGTGATCCTCAGCGCGTGAGGTCATCATCGTCGTCGGCTACGAGGCGAGCAAGGCCGGGGTGTCAGAGGCCATGCCGGAGGGCTTGCCGCCGGCGAGGATGGCGGCCATCGAGCCTTCTGAGAGGTAGCGCCGCTCGGCGATCGCCCACTCGTCGTGGGCCTCGATCAGCACCGCTCCGACCAGGCGGAGAATGGCGGCCTCGTCGGGGAAGATCCCCACCACGTCGGCGCGCCGCTTGACCTCCTTGACCTCGCCGCCGAAGTCGAGCGGCTGCGAGCCGCGGGGCTGAGCTTCCGCAACGACATCGTCAGCGGCCCGGGCGGCCAACAGATCCTGCTCGACGATCCCGCCGGCAACCCGATCGAGCTCTTCCAACCCGCCGGCGCCTAGGCCTGGCCGCCGTCGCTCAGTCCCGGGCCCAGGCCGCGACCCAGTCGATGTCGATGGCCGCCTCGGCGCCGTCCTCGGGCACCTCGCCCGTGAGCGTCGTCTCCGACTGGAGGATCCAGTTCATGGGCGTGTCGGGCACGCTCTCGGTCGAGGTCCCGACGAGCTCGCCGTCGAGGAGGAAGCGCACCTCGCCGGGCGTCCACTCGATCACGCTCGTGTGCCACCCGCTCCCGGCCACCGGGACGCCGGTGGCGAAGTTGTCCTGGCCGCCGTCCTCCTTGTGCATGAAGGCGTGGATCCCGGCGTCGAGGTCGGCCTCGGGGAAGTCGATCTCCCCCCACTCATCGACCGTCCGCCAGAGCAGCCAGGCGATCTTGAAGCCGGGGACCGCCTCGTCCACCTTGAAGCGCACCGCGTAGCGGCCGTACAGGAGCGCGTCCATCCTGGGGTGGGGGGCGGCGGACCGCGTCGTGCCGTCCTCCCGGCTCAGCCGGATCCGCAGCATGCCGTCCGACATCGACAGGTCCGACGGCTGGTAGTAGCCGCCGTCGCCTTGCAGCTTCTCCCGGGTGTCCTGGTAGCTGCTGGGGTAGGCCCACCAGCTCGAGTGGTACGGCTCGGGCAGGTCCGGGCACGTGTCGTCCTCGAAGGAGCCGCACTCGCCCCAGCTGTCGACGTCCTCGGTGAAGTCGTCGATGAAGACCTGGCGCCAGCCGGGCAGGTCGCCGAGGGGCGCCTTGGCGCCCGACGGCGTGCGGGCGGCGACGGTCTCGGCCGCGCCGGGCGCCGGAGCGGTCGGGGTGGGGGCGGCCGAGGTGGCCGGCGGGGCGTCACCGCTCGACGGCGAGTCGTCCCGGGTCGCGAGGAGCACGATCGACACGGTCGCGACCACGGCCACGGCGCCCAGCGCGAGCAGTGACCTCTTCAGCGACGGGATCGATGCCTCCCAAGGGACGATGGGCGGCACCGGCGCCGCGCGGAGTCACCACAAGGTGCGCCGACGGCGGCTGCTTGTCAACGACGTCCGGCCCCCCCGGTCGGGGGGCCGGACACGTCGCTCAGGCTGGCGCCCAGGCCGCGACCCAGTCGACGTAGATGTTCGCGCTGTGCCGTTCGGCGGGGGGCCGTCGAGCGAGGTCTCCGACTGGAGCATCCAGTTCATGGGCGATGCCGGTCACCTCGGAGGTGGTGGTCCCGAACTGCTGGTCGTCGAGGAGGAAGCGTGATCCGGCCCGGCGTCCACTCGACGACCGCCGTGTGCCAGCGCGCCCGCCATCGGCGTGCTGGCGCAGCGCGCGAAGACGTCTGCCGCCGCTCTGGCCGTGGGTGAAGGCGCAGATGCCGCCGTCCAGCTCGCCCTCGGGGAAGTCGATCTCGCCCCAGCTGACCGACGGACGCCAGAAGAGCCAGGCGACCTTGAAGCCGGGGGCCGACTCCATCCTGAACCGCACGGCGAAGCGGCCGTAGGCCCGGGGGCCGATCTTCGGGGAGGGCGCCGCGCCCTCCGTCTCGCCGTTCACGCGGCGCATCGGCCACTGGAGCATGCCGTTGGAGATCGACAGGTTGCGCGGCTGGTAGTGGCCGCCGTCGCCGTTGTTCTTCTCGCGGGTGTCCTGGTAGCTCGAGGGGTAGGCCCACCACTTCGAGCGCAGCGGCTCGGGCAGGCTCGGGCAGTTGCGCCCCTGGTCCCACGTGCTGCAGTCGCCCCAGCTCGCGACGTTCTGGGTGAAGTCCTCGATGAAGATCTGGCGCCAGCCCGGGAGGTCGCCCGAGGGCGCGGGGACCCCCGAGGCCGAGCGGCCCTCGGCCGGCGGCGGCGGGCGGCCGGGCGGCGGCGGCCGAGGCGGCCGGCGGGGCGTCACCGCTCGACGGCGAGTCGTCCCGGGCCGCGAGGAGCACGATCGACACGGTCGCGACCACGGCCACGGCGCCCAGCGCGAGCAGTGACCTCTTCAGCGACGGGATCGATGCCTCCCAAGGGACGATGGGCGGCACCGGCGCCGCGCGGAGTCACCACAAGGTGCGCCGACGGCGGCTGCTTGTCAACGACGTCCGGCCCCCCCGGTCGGGGGGCCGGACACGTCGCTCAGGCTGGCGCCCAGGCCGCGACCCAGTCGACGTAGATGTTCGCGCTGGTGCCGTTCGGCGGGGGGCCGTCGAGCGAGGTCTCCGACTGGAGCAACCAGTTCCTGGGGATGCCGGTCACCTCGGAGGTGGTGGTCCCGAACTGCTGGTCGTCGAGGAGGAAGGTGATCCGGCCCGGCGTCCACTCGACGACCGCCGTGTGCCAGGCGCCCGCCATGGGCGTGTTGCAGCGCGCGAAGGCGTTGGCCCCGCTCTGGCTGTGGGTGAAGGCGCAGATGCTGCCGTCCAGCTCGCCCTCGGGGAAGTCGATCTCGCCCCAGTGACCCGGACGCCATAACATCCAGGCGACCTTGAAGCCGGGGGCCGACTCCATCCTGAACCGCACGGCGAAGCGGCCGTAGGCCCGGGGGCCGACCTTCGGGGAGGGCGCCGCACCCTGCGTCTCGCCGTTCACGCGACGCATCGGCCACTGGAGCATGCCGTTGGAGATCGACAGGTTGCGCGGCTGGTAGTGGCCGCCGTCGCCGTTGTTCTGCTCGCGGGTGTCCGGGTAGCTCGAGGGGTAGGCCCACCACTTCGAGCGGTAGGGCTCGGGCAGGCTCGGAGCAGTTGCGCCCCTGGTCGTACGAGCTGCAGTTGCCCCAGCTCGCGACGTTCTGGGTGAAGTCGTCGAGGAAGATCTGGCGCCAGCCGGGGAGGTCGCCCGAGGGCGCGGGGACCCCCGAGGCCGAGGGCCCTGGCGGCGCGGCGGGGGCCGGGGGCGGCGCCGCGGCCGGGGCGGGCCTGGCGGGCGTGGGGCGCATGCCGCGCGCGGATCTCCGCCGCGCTCAGCGCGCGGTTGTAGACCCGGACCTCGTCGAGGACGCCCTTGAACCACCCGCCGCCGGGCACCCGGCCGCCGATCCGCAGCGGGCCGTTCGCGTCCCGGATGCTGCCGGCGACCGCGGCCGAGCCGACCTCCTCGGCGTTCCGGTAGAGGCGCAGGCGCGAGCCGTCGTAGGTGAGGGCGACGTGCGTCCACTTCCCGAGCGGGCAGGTCGTCGGGCACGGCCACCCGCTTCGTCCCGCGCGCCACGAGGGCCTCGCCCCCGGGCCCGCCCTTGCCGGTCGTCGCGTGGACGGCGTAGGCCGCGCCCGCCGCGGCCGAGCCGCGCGACGATCGTGCGCGTGCCGTTGGCGGCCTGCGGCTTGACCCAGGCCGAGAGCGTCATGGCCTCATCGAGGTCGAGCACCGGCCGGCCGGCGACCGTCAGCGACGAGCTCTTCCCGTTGAAGGCGAGGCCGCGGCCGAACCTGCCCTCCGCGCGGCGCACGTTGTGCCCCACGGCCATGCCGCGGTGGCCCGACCGGTCGGCGAACCGCATGCCGGTGGCGGCCGGGTCGCTGAAGCTGTAGGCGGCCACCAGCGACTTGGTCGCGGCGGAGCGCGACGCGCCGCTCTCCTGGTGGGCCATGACGAGGGCGGACGTGGCGCAGAGGCCGACGGCGATCAGCCCGAGGACCGGGACGGCCGTCTTCAATGGAGGGATGGTCGCTCTCCTGGAGTCGTCCGGCGCTGGGCACGGCGCCGCTGGTCTCCGTCAGGTTGTGGCCGCGCCCCGGGGGGAACCGGGAAGCGACTGCGGCAGACTGCCCGGGCGAACCTGCGATGTCAACGACGGACGTCCCCGCTTGGGGGGAGGTTGGTCGTTAGAAAAACGTGAGTTCCGCTCGCGGGCGGCTCAGCGGTCGGCGACCCTCAGGCGGTTCTCGGCCCGCCTGACCGCCGCCTCCGCGGCGACCCGGGCGACCTCGTCGTCGCCGGCGTCGGCCAGGGCCGCCTGGGCCTTCTCCAGGGCGGCCTGGGCCCGCTCGCGGTCGATCTCGTCGGCGAGCTCGGCCTGCTCGGCGAGGATCTGGACCCGGTCCTCCTCCACCGACAGGTAGCCCTCGGTGGTGGCGTAGACGAGCTCGGTGTCGTCGAGCAGCTTGATGCGGGTCTCGCCGGTCTGCAGGAACGCGATGAACGGCGTGTGGCGGGGGAGGATGCCGACCTCGCCCTCGACGCTCGGGGCGATGACCATGTAGGCGAGGTCGTCGAAGACCGGCCCCTCCGGGGTGAGGAGCCGCACGCCGATGCGCTTGCGCTCCTGGCCGACGCCGGTGCTCACCGGTTCTGCAGCTCCGCGGCCTTCTCCACGGCCTCGTCGATGCCGCCGACCATGTAGAAGGCGTCCTCGGGCAGGTCGTCGTGGCGGCCCTCGACGATCTCCTTGAAGCCCCGCACCGTCTCGGAGAGCGGCACGTACTTGCCGGGGCGTCCGGTGAAGGCCTCGGCGACGTTGAACGGCTGCGAGAGGAAGCGCTCGATGCGGCGGGCGCGGGCGACGGCGAGCTTCTGCTCGTCGGTGAGCTCGTCCACGCCGAGGATCGCGATGATGTCCTGGAGGTCGCGATAGGTCTGCAGGGTCTCCTGCACCCGGGTCGCGACCTCGTAGTGCTCGGCGCCCACGCCCTCCTTGGAGAGGATCCGGCTGGTCGAGCCGAGCGGGTCCACCGCCGGGTAGATCCCCTTCTCCGAGATCGCCCGGTCGAGCACGGTGGTGGCGTCGAGGTGGGCGAAGCTCGCGGCCGGCGCCGGGTCGGTGAGGTCGTCCGCGGGGACGTAGATCGCCTGCACCGAGGTGACCGAGCCGTTGCGCGTCGAGGTGATGCGCTCCTGAAGATCGCCCATCTCCGACTGCAGGGTCGGCTGATAGCCCACCGCCGAGGGCATGCGGCCCAGGAGCGCCGACACCTCGGAGCCCGCCTGCACGAAGCGGAAGATGTTGTCGATGAAGAGGAGCACGTCCTGGCCGGCCTCGTCCCGGAAGTACTCGGCCATCGTGAGGCCGCTCAGGCCGACCCGCAGGCGCGCTCCCGGGGGCTCGTTCATCTGCCCGTAGACGAGCGCCGTCTTCTCGATGACGCCGCTCTCCTTCATCTCGAGCCAGAGGTCGTTGCCCTCGCGCGTGCGCTCGCCCACGCCCGCGAACACCGACAGGCCGCCGTGCTCCTGGGCGATGTTGTTGATGAGCTCCTGGATCAGGACCGTCTTGCCCACGCCGGCGCCGCCGAAGAGGCCCACCTTGCCGCCCTTCACGTAGGGCGCCAGCAGGTCGACGACCTTGATGCCGGTCTCGAAGATCTCCTCGGTGGGGTCGAGCTGGTCGAACGCCGGGGCGTGGCGGTGGATCGGCCAGCGCTCGGTCGCCCCGATCTCGCCGCCCTCGTCGATCGTCTCGCCGAGCACGTTGAAGATGCGGCCGAGGGTCACCTCGCCGACGGGCACGGTGATCGGCCCGCCGGTGTCGGTGACCGTCGTCCCGCGGGCCAGGCCGTCGGTGGTGTCGAAGGCGACCGCGCGCACCCGGTCGTCGCCCAGGTGCTGCTGGACCTCGGCGATCAGCGGCGGGGCGTCGGCGCCGCGATCGATCTCGACGGCGTTGTAGATGCCCGGCAGCTCGCCGTCGGGGAAGCGGGCGTCGACAACCACCCCCCGGATCTCCAGGATCGTGCCGGTGCTGCGGGCGTCGTCAGCCATGTCGGTCGGTTCTCTCCTTGGGGCTCATTCGAGGGCGTCGGCGCCGGCCACGACCTCCAGGATCTCCTGGGTGATCGCGGCCTGGCGGGCGCGGTTCATCGCGAGCGTGAGGTCGTCGATCAGCTCGCCGGCGTTGTCGGTGGCGTTGCGCATGGCCGTGCGCCGGGCCGCCAGCTCGGCGGCGGCGCTCTCCAGCAGCGCGCGGTAGATGGCGGTGTCGAGGTAGTTCGGCAGCAGGGCCTTGAGGAAGTCCTCCGGCTCGGGCTCGAAGAGCGCGAGGCCCTTGCCGAGGTGTTGCTCCTCCCCGTCCTCCTCCTCCTCGATCACGACCGCGCGCTCGATCGGCAGCAGCTGCTCCGTGGTGACCCTCTGCTCGAGGACGGACTTGAAGGCGTTGTAGACGATGACCACCCGGTTGACCCGCTCGGCCTCGGCGCCGAACCGCTGGACGAGGTGCTCCGTGACGTGCTCGGCGTCGGCGAAGGTGGGCTCGACCGAGAAGCCCTGGTACGAGCGGTCGATCGGGAGCTGGCGGAAGCGGATCGTGCCGGTGCCCTTCTTGCCGACGGTCACGTACTGGACCTCGGCGAAGCCCTCGCCGGCCAGATCCTGGGCGACGGCGTAGGCCGTGCGGACGATGTTGACGTTGAACGCGCCGGCCAGGCCGCGGTCGCCGGTGATGGCGACGACGATCGCGGTGCCCTCCGCGGGGCGCTCCTCCAGCAGGCTCACCCCCTTCATGCCGCCGCTCTGGCGGGCGGCCTGCGCCATCAGGCGGCGCATGGCCGTCGCGTACGGGCGCAGCGACTCGATCTTCTCCTGGGCGCGCCGCAGCTTGGCCGACGCCACGAGCTCCATGGCGCGCGTGATCTTGCGCGTGTTGCGGACCGAGTCGATCCGCCGCTTGATGTCCCTCTGAGTCGCCAACTACCGCGAGGCGGCCGCGTTCGGCCGTCTCCTCGCTCTCCGCCCCCTCCTCGGCCGCCTCCGCCTCCTCCAGCTCGTCGGCCGGGGGCTGCTCGAGGACCTCCTCCTCCGGGGCGGCGAACTGGTCCACGACGCCCGGGAGGATCCCGTCGAGCTTGGCGATGGCCTCGTCCGAGAGGTCCTTCGTGTCGCGGACCTCGTCGAGCACCTCGGGCGCCTTCTCGCGGACCGTGCGGATGATCGCGTCGTTGACGTCCGGGACGTCGGAGACCTCGACCCTGTCGAGGAGGCCCTGGTTGGCCGCGTAGATGGCGACCACCTGCTCCTCGACCGGCCACGGCGCGTAGGCCGGCTGGTTCAGCGTGGCCACCAGGCGGGCGCCGCGGGCCAGCGTGCGCTGGGTGGCGGCGTCGAGCTCGGAGCCGAACTGGGCGAAGGCCTCGAGGTCGCGGTACTGGGCGAGCTCGAGCTTGAGGCGGCCGGCCACCTTCCGCATCGCGCGGATCTGCGCGTTGCCGCCCACCCGCGACACCGAGATGCCGACGTTCACGGCCGGGCGCACGCCCGAGAAGAAGAGCTTGCTCTCGAGGAAGATCTGCCCGTCGGTGATCGAGATCACGTTGGTCGGGATGTAGGCGGCGACGTCGCCGGCCTGGGTCTCGATGATCGGCAGCGCCGTCATGGAGCCGCCGCCCAGCTCGTCGCTGAGCTTGCAGGCGCGCTCGAGCAGCCGCGAGTGCAGGTAGAAGACGTCGCCGGGGAAGGCCTCGCGTCCCGGCGGCCGCCGCAGCAGCAGCGACATCTGGCGGTAGGCGTCGGCCTGCTTGGAGAGGTCGTCGTAGACGCACAGCGCGTGCTGGCCGCCGTAGAGGAAGTACTCGGCCATCGCGGCGGCCGCGTAGGGCGCCAGGTACTTCAGCGCCGCCGCCTGCGCCGCGGTCGCGGCGACGACGGTCGTCCACTCCATGGCGCCGGCGGCGCGCAGTCGCTCGACCACGGTCGCCACGGTCGATGCCTTCTGGCCGATGGCGACGTAGAAGCAGTGCACGTCCTCGCCGGCCTGGTTGATGATCGTGTCGACCGCGATCGTCGTCTTGCCGGTCTGGCGGTCGCCGATGATGAGCTCCCGCTGGCCGCGGCCGATCGGGATGAGCGCGTCGATGGCCTTGATGCCGGTCTGGAGCGGCTCCTTCACCGGCTGGCGCTGGACGACGCCCGGCGCCTTGAACTCGACCGGACGGAACTCGTCGCTCTCGATCGGGCCGCGGTCGTCGAGCGGGTTGCCGAGCGGGTCGACCACGCGCCCGAGCAGCGCCTCGCCGACGGGGACCTGAATGACCTTGCCCGTGCGGCGGACGGGGTCGCCCTCCTTGATGAGGACGTCCTCGCCGAGCAGCACGACGCCGACGTTGTCCTCCTCGAGGTTGAGGGCGAGGCCGACGACGTCGTGGGGCAGCTCGACCATCTCGAGCGCGACGCACGAGTTGAGGCCGTGCACGCGCGCGATCCCGTCGCCGACCTGGAGGACGGCGCCGACCTCCTCGACGTCCACGGTCCCCGAGAACTGCTCGATCTGCTCGCGCAGGACCTTGGTGATCTCGTCCGGTCGCAGCTTCATCTCTGGGGCGCGTCCTCTCTGCTCAGGTCGTGTGCGTGTGGCGTCATGCGGGGGCGACGGCCGCGTCCACGGGCGCGCGGGTCAGATCGCGGCGCAGCTCCTCGATGCGGTGCCGCACCGATCCGTCGATGACGACCTCGCCGACGTGCAGGACAAGCCCGCCCAGGACGTCGGGGTCGACCGACTCGGTGAGCTCCACCGTGGCGTTGGTCTTGGACTGGATGCTCTCGACGATCCGGTCGCGGAGGTCGTCGGGCAGCGGCACCGCCGTGACGGCCTCGACGTCGAGCCGGGCCTGCGCGCGCGCGACGCGCTCCCGGAACGCCTGCGCGATCTCGAGGAACTCGGCGATGCGGCCCCGCTCCACGAGCACCTGCAGGAAGTTCCCGACCAGCGGGTGGGCGTCGGCCGCGACGGCCGCGATCACCGAGGTCTTCGCGCGGGAGTCGATCTCGGGGTTGTCGAGCGCCATCCGCAGCTCCGGCGACCCCTCCACCGCCTCGGCGAAGGCGTCGACGTCCGCGGCCACCTGCGACACGGCGTCGGCGTCGACGGCCGCCTCGTAGAGCGCGTCGGCGTATGTGGTCGCGACGCTCACTCGGAGGCGGGCCTCCCGTTCCCGTTGGTCGCGACGGCCGACAGGTCGGCCTCCGCGATCGCCTCCTCGATGAGGCGGCGGTGGTCGTCGTCGCTCAGGGACCGGCGCGACACCTTCTCGGCCGCGAGCAGCGCCAGCGTCGCGACCTGGTCGCGCAGGCCGCTCGCGGCGGAGCGGGCCTCGGCGGAGATCTGGGTCTCGGCGTCGGCGAGGACGCGCTCGCGCTGGGCGTGGGCCTGGGTCACGATCTCCTGGGCCTGCCGCTCGCCCTCCTTGCGCCCCTGCTCGCGCAGCGCGTCGGCCTCCCGCCGGGCCTCGGCCAGCCGGGTCCGGTAGTCCTCCAGCAGCGCCGTGGCCTCGTCGCGGCTGCGCTCGGCCTCCTCGATGCTCTGGGAGATGTCCGCGCGGCGCTTCTCGATCGCCTGGCCGACCGGCCCGAAGACGTACCTCTTCAGGATGAAGAGGGTGATCCCGAAGATCACCAGCGTCCAGATCATCAGACCCGGGCTGGCCTCCAGGAGGGGGTTGCCGCCGTCGTCGCCGGACTCCGCCTGAAGAGGCAGGACGTAGACCGCCAGTGTTCCCACGAGGTCCACCGTCTAGCCGATGAAGAAGGCGACGAAGCCCATCAGCAGGGCGTAGAAGACGATGGCCTCGGTGAGGGCGAGGCCCAGGAACATCAGCGACAGGATCTCGCCGCGGAGCTCGGGCTGGCGGGCCACGGCCTCCACGGTCTTGCCCATCAGGTAGCCGACACCCGCGCCCGGGCCGATGGCCCCGAAGCCGGTGGCGAGACCCAGGGCGAGGATCTTTGCTGCATCCTCGACATTGCCTTCAAGCGCCACGGAACTCCCTTTCGTTGGTTAGTGCGATGACCCCACCGCGAAGCCGATGTAGATCCCGCTCAGCATCGCGAAGATGAACGCCTGCAGGCCCGCGATCAGGACCCACTCGAAGACGTAGAAGAACACGCCCACCGGGATTGCGAGGACCCCCGCGAAGTTCCCGAGCAGGATCACGAAGCCCGCGCACATGATGATCAGCAGGTGCCCGGCGAGCAGGTTGGCGAAGAGCCGCACCGACAGGCTCACCAGGCGGAGCAGCTGCGACAGCACCTCGAGCGCCGCGATGAACGGCTTGATCGCCCGCGGGGCGGGGGGCACCAGCGTCTTGGCGTACCCGACAGGGCCGTGCGCCCGGATGCCCTCGTAGTTGTAGGCGATGAAGGTGACCAGGGTCAGGGCGAGCGTGACGTTGATGTTCGCGGTGGCCGCGTACAGGCCGAGGTCGGGGATCCCGAACGGGAAGGTCCCCGACTCGTGCGATATCGGCAGCGGGATGAAGCTGATGATGTTGCTCACCGCCAGGAACAGGAAGAGCGTCGCGATGTAGGGGAAGTACCGCGGGAAGACGCTCTCGCTCAGGGTCGGCCGCGCGATCTGGCGCTCGCAGAACTCGTACGCGATCTCCACGACGTTCTGCGCCCCGGTCGGGCGCTGGCGCAGCCCGCCGCGCACGACGAAGATGCCCACGCCGATGCAGATGGCGGCGGCGAGCAGCAGGTAGACCACCGCCTTGTTGATGGACAGGTCGAGCGGGCCGATCTCGATCGAGATGTAGGGGTCGAGCTCGAACTCGACCGACGGGTCGAACGCGGCCTCCTCGGACTGGGCGGCGGCCACGGCGGGGACGGCCAGAAGGCACACGACCGCCAGCGCGGTCAGCGCCCCCCACGAGCGGCGCAGGCTCACCGGGGCGTGTCCTGGGTCGCGCGCTGGCGCAGCGCGAACAGGACCGTGCGACCCACCAGGTCGCAGGTGAAGGCCACGAGGAAGACGGCGCCGGCCGTGAGGCCGATCTGCTCGTCGTAGTTGAGCGCGATGACGAAGAGGACGATCGCGACGAGCCAGGCGCGCGAGATGAACGAGAGGCCCGACAGGCCGACCGCGGCGGTCGCCGAGGTGTTCATCACGAGCTTGCCCGTGAGCAGCTGCAGCGACCAGTTCGCGGCCCACAGCACCACCCCGAGCACCCACCCGTTGAGGGGCCCGCCGAGCAGGAGCACGACGGGGAGCGTGAGGACCGCCACGATGATGCCGATGCTCGAGGCGATGGCGGTGAGGGGGCGGGGGGCCTCGGTGGACGGCGTGGCGGCCGCGACGGTCACGGGCCGGGCCTCGGCCACCGGGAGATGCTCGCTGGCGATTCGTCCTCCGTCGTCACGCACTGCTGGCCGGGCACTCGCTCAGGGCGGGTCCCGGCAAAAGGCGCCGCGGAGTATACCTGCGCGCCCGTTGGCCATGGCACCGGCGGCACGTGCGCAGGACGTTCGTCCTGGCTCCTCCCGGCGGCCCCGCGGACGCACCCCGGCGCGGATCCCAGGAGTCCCGGGGGCTCCCGGCGAACTGGTCGGCACCCCCGTGGCCCGGCGCGCGGCCCCGCTACCCACAAGATCCTGCGTATTCAACCTTTCGACCAGTTGTCCGGCGGCCCCCTCCCGGGCCAGGATCAGGCCATGCCCCGCGCGCCCCGGCGTCGCGGCGCCCACCGCCGGCGCCTCTGGGCCGCGCACGTCACCGTCGCGGCAGCACTGCTCGGCGCGCTCGTCCCGGCGGCGCAGGCCGCTGGCGCCCGGCCCCTCCCCCGCATCCTGCGAGCCGTCGAAGAAGTACGGCCCGCCGCAGTCGGGCCCCGTGGCGGAGATCCTCGCCCGCGCGCGCGCCGGCGTCGAGATGCCCCCGGGCGCGATCGACCCGCCCGCGGTGAGGGTGGGCCGGCCGGCCCAGGTCCTGGTGCGGCTGGGCTCCGACCCGCTCGGAATCGCGGACGCCGTGGGGGCCGACCCGCAGGCGTTCTGGGGCTCTGCCCGAGCGTCCGTCTCGGCGACGGGCGCCGGGATCGCCGCCCGCGGGTGGGTCCAGGCGGACGGGTCCGCGCTCCTCGCGTTCACGCCCCCGCAGGCCGGTCCCGTCCGGATGCGCCTCTACGTGCCGAGCAAGCCCATCCTCCAGGCGCTCGGCCTCTGCTCGGCCGGCCGCTGGGGCGTCGACTCGGCGCTCGTCGCGCCGGGGCAGCCCCCCGGCAGCCCGGTGCTCGAGGTGGAGGACCTGCCGACGCCGCCGCCGAACCCCGGCCCGGAGCCCGCCCCCTCCCCAGGGCCTGAGCCTTCCCCTTGATGCACATGGCCGCCCCTCACGGGCGGGCCGCCTTGGGCGCTCCCTGACCTCGGGAGCGGGTCCTCAGGGTCTTTCTGCCATCTCCCCGCGCCGCGCCATGCGGCTGTCGCGCACCAGCTTGACCACCGGGGTGCTGCGCCACTTGAGGATCTCGAGCACGTAGACGAGGTAGATCGAGGCGGCGAGCGCCACCAGGCCCGCGCCGACCAGGGCGAGGGTGCCGGCGATCTGGATGCCGCCCTGGGGGTCCTGGTAGGGGACGAAGCGCATGGCCACGGCCACGCCGCCCATGAGCGCGCACCAGCCGTACAGCGCCAGGACGGTCTTGCGCTGCCCCCAGCCGATCGTGAAGAAGCGGTGGTGGAAGTGGCTGCGGTCGGCGTTGTAGATCGGCAGGCCGTACTTGAGCCGCTTCAGGATCACGAACGAGGTGTCGAGGATCGGGATCGCGAGGATGATCAGCGGCGCCACGACGGCGACCGCGGCGGCGCTCTTCATCACCCCCGTCACGGCCACCCCGGCGATGACGAAGCCCAGCAGCATCGACCCCGCGTCGCCCATGAAGACGCGCGCGGGGTGGAAGTTGAAGACGAGGAAGGCCACGCAGGCCCCGGCGAGCGACGCGGCCATGATGGCCGGGTCGGCCCGGCCGAGCGAGGCGGCGAGGATCGCGAAGGTGGTCGCGCCGAGCCCGGTGATGCCCGCGGCCAGCCCGTCCATGCCGTCGGTGAAGTTGATCATGTTCACCAGCGCGACGAACCAGAGGATCGTGAGGGGGTACTGCGCCCAGCCGAGGTCCCCGACCCCGAGGAACGGCAGCGTGATGTGGTCGATGGTGAGGCCCGCCGCGACCGGGATGGCGGCGCAGGCCGCCTGGCCCGCCAGCTTGACCGCCGGCGTCAGGCCCCAGATGTCGTCGACCGCGCCGAGGAGGGTGATCAGGATGGCGCCGGTGACGAGCGCCCGCTCGGGCGAGCCCTCGGGGAAGTAGAAGAGCACCGGCACCATGAAGCCGGCCAGCAGCGCGAGCCCGCCCAGGCGGGGCGTCGGCTCGCTGTGGATCCGCCGGTCGGAGGGCAGGTCCACCGCCCCCACCGCCCTCGCGAGGCGCGCCGCCAACGGCGTCGTCGCCAACACCACGAGGGCCGCGACGAGCGCGCACAGGATGGGGATGAGGGTGGTCGTCACGAAGACACGGGGCCGCGGGGGCCCTGGGGGATTCTAGGTCCCACGGCGTCAGCCCTTCAACGAACGTTGCGGGTGTGGACGGCCCGCGAGGGGCCAGCGTAGCCTGAGCCATGCTCCGCCCGCGCGACACGGCAGGCGTGACGCCGGAAATGCGCGACCGCGACACCCCGCGGGACGTGGCGATCTCGGCCACGGCACTCCCGCCCTTCGTGGACCCGACGCTGGGCGTCCCGGTGCCGCCGCGCGCCTACTCGGAGCGCCTGCCGCGCAACCGGCTCGTCGCCATCGGCGACTCGCTGACCCACGGCTTCATGAGCGGCGCCATCCACCGCACCGACGTCTCGGTGGCGGCCATCGTCGCCCACGAGCTGGGGCTCGGGGACGGCGGGGCGGGCGCGTTCCGCCACCCGGTCTACGGCGGCCCCGGCGAGGGCCTGCCGGTGAACATCGAGGCCCTCGTCCGCCACCTCGAGCGCGAGCCGGGGTCGCGCGAGGGGCTCTGGCAACTGGCCGGCGCCGCAGGGCGCGCGCGCAAGTGGCTGGACGACGTCGAGGACTACTGGGAGCGGGGCGCCGGTGCGCGCTTCACGCCGCCCGCCGAGATCAACCACAACCTGGGCGTCTACGGCTGGAGGTTCGACCATGCCCTCGAGCTGACCGCCCGCCGGCTGCAGGACTCGATCCGGCCGGCCCGCGACGCCTTCATCAAGCAGGTGGTGCAGGACCACAGGGCGCGCGCGGGGGTGCGGGTCCTCGCGTCGCGGCAGGGGACCGACCTCACCCCGTTCGGCGCCGCGCGGGAGCTCGGCCGCGACGCCGGCGACGGCGCCGACCCCGACCACGGCATCGAGACCCTGCTCGTCATGCTGGGGGCGAACCACGCGCTCGAGACCGTCGTGCAGCTCCGGGTGAACTGGAAGGGCGGCCCTCGCGAGCGGGACGAGCCGCGCACGGTCTGGCACCCCCGGCTCTTCAAGGAGCTCCTCGACCGGGCGGTCGCCGAGGTACGGGGCATCCGCGCGCGCCACGTCATCTGGGGGACGGTCCCCCACGTCACGATCGCCCCGGTCGCCCGGGGGGTGGAGAAGAAGGTGGCGCGCGGCTCGCGGTACTTCCCCTACTACACCCGGCCCTGGATCACCGACGACGCCTTCGACCCGGACGACGACCGCAACATCACGCACCAGCAGGCCCGCGCCGTCGACAGCGCCATCGACGACTACAACGACAGCATCGCCGAGGCCGTGATCGCGGCGCGGCGCGAGGGGCTCGACTGGCACGTTCTGGACCTGGCCGGGCTGCTCGACCGGCTCGCCCAGAAGCGCTACATCGACGACCGCCTGGCCCAGCCGTCCTGGTGGAGCCGCTACCCGCTCCCGCCCGAGCTCCAGGCCCTCGACCCCCCGCCCGACTCGGCCTTCTTCGCGACCGGCCCGACCGGGCGGCGGGCGAAGGGCGGCCTCTTCAGCCTGGACGGCGTCCACCCGACCACGATCGGCTACGGCATCCTGGCGCAGGAGATCGTGCGCGTCATGAGCGTGGCCGGCGTCGCCTTCCCCGGCGCCGACGGGCGCCCGCGGCCGGCCCCGGTGCGGGTCGACTTCGCGCGCCTGATCGCCGAGGACACACTGATCTCGGACCCGCCGCGCTCAGTGGACTCCACGCTCCGCACGATCGGCTGGCTCGACGAGCACGCGTCGTTCCTGGTGAACCTGATGACCTGAGGCCCGGTGGGCGACGGCGGAGGCCCGCAGCACCAGGCCCCGCGGCACGAAGCGCCCGACCAGCATCGACCCCCGCGCCACCCATCCCGTGGGCGCCCGCCGGCGCCCGGCGGCCAGCGCCCGCCAGGTCGCGCGGACCACGAGGTCGACGTCGTCGTGCGGGATGGACCAGCGGAGGGTGCGCTCTGCGCCCGTCGACATGGTGAACTCGGTGCGGGTCGGCCCGGGGCAGACGGCCACCGCCCTCACGCCGGTGCCCCGCAGCTCCTCGGCGACCGCCTCGGCGAAGTGCAGCGCGAAGGCCTTGGTGGCGGCGTAGGTGGCCATGTAGGGCACCGGCTGCCAGGCGGCGGCGGAGCTGACGACCACGAGCGCCCCCGCGCCCCGCGCCACCATGCGCGGAAGGGCGTGCGCGGCCAGGTCGACCACCGCGGCGCAGTTCAGGCGCACCATGTCCGTCTCGCGTGCGCGGTCGAGCTCCCAGAGCGGGCCGTGGGTGCCGAAGCCCGCGTTGAGGACCACGACGTCCGGCGGCGGGCCATCGTCGAGCGCGGCCCGGCAGGCGGCCAGGCCGGCGTCGGTGGCCAGGTCGGCCACCACGGGGCGCGCCTCGACCCCGTGGACCTCGCGCGCCCGGCGCGCGAGGGCGCGCAGCCGCTCCTCCCGCCGTGCGACGACGATCAGCGGATGGCCGCGCGCGGCGAGGGCGTCCGCGTAGGCCCAGCCGAGGCCCGACGACGCGCCCGTGACGAGCGCCGGCCCTCGCAGGCCGCTCACGCCTTGGCGGGAGCGGCGTAGAGCCGGTCGCCGGCGTCGCCGAGGCCCGGCACGATGAACCCGCGGTCGTCGAGCCGCTCGTCGATCGCGGCCACCGTGACGGGCACCTCGGGCTCCGCGGCCGCGACGGCGGCGAGCCCCTCGGGCGCCGCGATCAGACCCACGAGGCGCAGCCGGCGCGCGCCCGCGGCCCGGAGGGCGCGCAGCGCGGCGGCGCTCGACCCGCCGGTGGCGATCATCGGGTCGAGGGCGACCACCTCGAACTCGCCGAGCCCGGCCGGCAGGCTCTCGAGGTAGGTGCGCGGCTCGAGTGTCTCCTCGTCGCGGGCCATGCCGAGGAACCCGACGAGGGTGTCGTCGGGCAGGAGCTGGAGGGCGGGCTCGAGCATCGCGAGGCCGGCCCGAAGGACCGGCACGAGGGTGACCCGGTGCGCGGGCACCAGCGCCCGGGCCGTCGCGAGCGGCGTCTGGACCTCGGCGTCGCGCTCCTCGAGGTCGTCGAGGGCCGCCGCGAGCACGAGCGCCGACAGGGCGCCCGCGTGACGGCGGAAGGCGTGCGGCGGCGTCGTGGCGTCGCGCAGGCGTGCCAGGTGCTGCCCGGCCAGCGCGCCGGGGATCGCGACGGGAGGACGGGAGGGCACCCGCGCACCCTAGTGCCTCGCCAGCCCCCGTTTCGCGAGGGCGCGCCGGGCGGGGCGGTAGTTGTGGGCCGGGTCGATGCGGGCCTCGATCGTGCTGACCATGCCGAAGAGCTCGTGCGAGTCCGGGGTCCCGGCGAAGAGCGAGCACCAGATCTTCCAGGTGCCCGGCGTCAGCGTCGCCTGGATCTCCGAGCTCGTGCCGGGGGCGAGGTAGATCCGGTGCAGCGCGCCGGTCGCGTCCACCAGCGAGAGGTCGTGGTCGTCCATGCCGCGGTTGTAGACGCGCAGGGTGACGGGGCCGGCCGCGACGACGCGCTTGGACGGGATCACGGTCCACTCGTCCTCATCGACCGCGAGCGACGTTGGCAGCGGCGGCGGGGGCGGCAGCGTCAGCCGGTGGACGCGGGGCGCGGCGACGGCCGTCGCGGCCGCCAGCAGGGAGACGGCGATGAGGACCCCCGCGATGCGCGCGGGCGGCCTCACCCGACCAGCGGCCCCCCGAGGGGGAAGGGCCCTCCCGGGATCACCGCGCCCGGGTCGCCGCCGAGCCACTCGGAGACGACCGAGCTGTAGACGGCCCGGAAGTCGGTCGTCACCCGCAGGTCGCCCTGGTACAGGGTCTGGAGGCCAGGGAACGCGCCCCGCATCCCGCCGACCACCGACGAGCCCATCGCCATCATCAGCCCGCCCGCCCCGTGATCCGTGCCGGTGTTGTTCGACGCGACGCGGCGCCCGAACTCCGAGAAGACCACGGTCATGACGCGCCCCTCGATCCCCCGGGCGGTGAGGTCGTCCTTGAAGGCGGCCAGCGCCCGGGAGAGCGTGGTGAGCTGCGGGTCCTGGCTGGCGAGCTGGTTGCCGTGGGTGTCGAACGAGCCCCAGTCGAGGGTGATGACCTTCACGCCGAGGTTGGCCGACAGCAGGATGGCGGCGAGCTGGAGCCGGGTCGAGAGGTCCGACTGCGGGTAGCCGGCGGCCACCGGGGCGCCCGCGAGCGAGCGCAGCGACCGCGACACCTGCACGGTGCGCCCGTAGGTCTCGCGCGACCGGGCGAGGCCGTCGTTGCCCTTGCCGACCGGCACCGCCGCCACCGGCGCCATCTGCTCGGTGGTGTTGACCAGGGTCGTGGCGACGTTGTCGACGCGGAACTCCACGCCGTTGAGGCTGCGGACGGCGCTGACCGGGGCCCGGGCGGAGCGGATCTGCTTGGAGATGGTGGAGTCGATCGAGACGGCCTGGAGCGGGTTGTCGGTCAACCCGTAGAGGTCGAGCCAGCGCCCCAGCCAGCCGGTCGTCATCTTCTGCAGGGCGCCCGCGAACCAGTAGTCGCGGCTGTCGAAGTGGGAGCGGTTGGCCGGCGTGTAGTCGGCCGCGGGCCACACCGCGAGGTCCGACGTCGCGCCGCCCGAGCCGTCGCCCCAGAGGGTGTCGAAGCCCTTGGTGTCGTTGTTGTTGCCCACGCCCGAGACGCCCACGTTCGCCCACGCGTGCGCGCCGCCGGTGCCCAGCATCACGGTCGACCCCACCCGCCCGCCGGGCCCGGCCACGGAGGGCCCCTGGGCCCGCGCGAGGTTGGGCCGCGCGGCCGTGTAGGCGGCGTAGTCGGCGATCGGCACGATCGTGTTGAGGCCGTCGTTGCCGCCGTTGAGGTAGATCATCACCACCTGGTTCGCCGGGCTCGCGCCCTCGGCGACGGCCGCCTCGTAGGCTCGCGTCCAGTCGATCTTGCTCGCCGCGTAGACCGAGGCGAGGCCGAGGACGCCCGTGCGCAGGAAGGCTCGCCGGTCGAGGCCCCGCGCACGGGGCACGCCGTCCGGGAACCCCGCCACCGCCTCGACCGGGATCGGCATCCGGTCAACCGGGTCGAGGTCGGTGACGAGGCTGTCGGACCGGGCGCAGTCCGCGCAGCGGACCGCCTCGGTCGTTCCGGGGTCGGGCGCCGGCGAGCCGGCCTCGGCGGCGTCGCGGTCCATCTCGGGCTCGTCGGTCATCTACATCACCTGTGCGTCGGGGCCGCCGAGCAGGAACGCCCGCAGCACCCGCTGGCGCGCGATGCGGTCGTTCGAGGACGTGTTGCGCGCCTTGGTGGCGTAGTAGAGGAGGCTGCTCTTGGTGCCCCGCCCGACCCAGGGGCGCCCGACGGACGCGTGGGCGCGCGCGAAGGCCTGCTTGGGGGTCTCGGCGGACTCGTCCTCGGGCGCCTTGGTCGCGAGCGTCGCGTACTTGAGCGACAGCAGGCGGTTGGCCGCCGAGAAGCGCGCCAGCGCCGTGTTGGTGTTGAGCCACGAGGCGCCGCCCTCCCACCCCGCCACGGTCGGCGGGAAGTAGGGCAGCTGGCCCATGTCGTTCAGGACCGTGTAGAGCGTGTCGTCGGTGATCCCCAGCCCGAGCGCCCGCATGGTCCCGATCGCGACGACGACCGGCGGCTTGATCATGGTCGGCTCTTTGATCGAGGCCAGCATCGCGGGGTGGGTCAGGATGCGGCGCACGAGCGGCCGCAGCCGGAGACGGCTGCCGGTGTAGATCCGCACGAGGTCGCGCAGCGTGGCGGCGTCCGGCGGGGTCGGGATGAACTCGCCCCAGAGCTTGGTGACCAGGAAGGGTGCGTGGCTCGGGTGCGCGAGCACCACGTCCACCAGCTGACGGTGGTTGAACGCCCCGGTCTGGCCGAGCACGGTCTTCGCGGCCTCGTCCCAGCGGGACGACGTGAAGTAGGCCGCCGGGTTGTCCGGGTCGTCGTCGTTGATCTGCCAGCCGGTGGAGGCGCGGGCCGCCGCGAGGACGTCGGCCTCGGTGTAGTTGGGCTGGCCGGCGGCGTTGGTGACGCCGAGGCCGAAGAGCTCCAGCAGCTCGCGGCCGTAGTTCTCGTTGATCCGCCCCTTGCGGCTGTCCTCCCCGGTGAGGAAGCGCAGCATCGCCGGCCCCTCGCCGACCTCGTACAGGAGGTTGCGGAAATCGGAGATCCGGTTGGAGCCCAGGTCCGCGTACTTGCGGAACAGGGCGGTCTGCTGCGTCATGAGCTGCGGCGGCGAGACCTCGATGCGCTGGGTGGCGAAGTGCCGGTGGAAGAAGAAGACCAGCCGCTCCACCAGGGGGTTGCGCGTGCGGATCATCTCGTCGCACCAGGACAGCACGAGGTCGGTGTCCGACTCGTACGGCCGCAGCGGGGTGCCGTCGCGGCGGCGCGGCGGCGGCCCGACCGCCGGGCCCCGCGGGTCGGCCAGCAGGCGGTCGACGGCGCGGTGCAGGCTCATGCCCTTGAAGCGCTGGCGGTCGGCCTCGGAGGGCCCGAAGCCGGCGCGCCACATGAGGCGGTCGACCATCGGCTCGGTGAGGGCGGCCTGGGCGCCGCCGGCGGCCGCCCGGCGGGTACGCTTGCGGCGCGGGGCGACGACGCGGCGGGGGCTCACTTCGACGTCCTCTTGACGAGACCCTTGAAGGCCTTGCGCGCCGACTTGCCGACCCGGAAGTCGCCGTTCGGGTCCCGCGCGTCGTACCAGACGATGCCGCCGAGGCTCGGGATCGCCGTTCGCAGGGCGGCCAGCTGCGCAATCCACACCGCCTTGCTGCCGCCGGTGTTCGTCAACCCGGTCTCGGCGACCCAGAACGGCTTCGGCGAGAGCGCCGACACCTGCCGGTAGACGTCCTCGAAGAGGGCCTCGGGGTCGGTCCAGGCGAGGCGGCCGACCTGGCCGAAGTTGTAGCCGCTGGCGCCCACGAGATCGACCTGGTCGGCGCCGGGGAAGTAGGCCGCGATCGAGTTCTCCGGCGTGTCGGGGATGCTGCGCACGTAGGGCGCCCACATCAGCTTGATCCGCTTGCCGCCGGAGTTGCGCACCACCTGGCGGACCTTGGCCCAGGCCTTGGCGTAGTCGGCCGGGGCGTTCTTGTTGACCGTCCCCGACCACGCGTACCAGGGGGTGTTGGGCTCGGGCATCGGGCGCAGGATCGGCGCCGGCTTGAGGTTGCGCAGCTGCTTGGTCAGGCTGATCAGGCCGCGGTTCTGGCGGCCGCGGCGGATCCCCGAGAGGCGGAACTTCGGCTGCCTCGGGCCGGCCGTCTGCTTGCCGCCGTCGGGCATCCAGGAGACGAGGAGGCGCGCGCCGGTGCGCTTGGCGAGCGCCACGATCTGGGGCTCCACCAGCCGCCCTCCCGTGACGTAGGTCGAGATGACCCGCGTCCCGCGCTTGCCCACCTGGGCGCGCAGGGCGGTGAAGCCCTTCGACGGGTCGTCCTGGTAGACGCCGATCTCGACGGCCGCGGCGGCCGGCGAGGCCTGAGTGACCCCCGTCCCCGCCGCGACGGCGAGGGCCACCACGGCGACCGCGGCGGGGACGAGGGTGCGCCGCTGAGCGATGGTCCGGTCGCGGCGCGCGGGGGACATGGCGCGGTACCGTACTGGCGGCGTCCGCCGAAACCACGCCGGTCCCCCGGAACCTGACGGTTCCATAAGAGAGTCCTCACATGAGGGCGGAACCGCGTGGAACCGGCAGCCGCGAGGCGACCGCCGGGCCCGCGACTAGGAGACGGGCGTGGCCGCCTGCAGGCGCGGGTAGAGCGGGAAGCGGTCGCCGATCGCGCGCGAGCGGGCGCGCAGGCCCTCGAGGTCCGCCTCGCCGGCGCCCGGGTCGAGGGCGGCCGCGATGATGCGGGCGATCTCGCGCATGTCGTCCTCGCGCAGGCCCCGGGTGGTGAGCGCGGGGGTGCCGATGCGCAGCCCCGAGGTCACCGTCGGCGGCCGCTCGTCGAACGGGATGCCGTTCTTGTTGGCCGTGATGCCGGCGCGCTCGAGCCGCTCCTCGCCCTCGGCCCCGGTGAGCGGGGTGGCCGACAGGTCGACCAGGACGAGGTGGTTGTCGGTGCCGCCGCTGACCAGGTCGACGCCGCCGGCCAGGAGCTCCTCGGCGAGCGCCCGGCAGTTGAGCACGGTCTGCTCCTGGCGCGCGCGGAACTCCGGCGTGAGGGCGTGGCCCAGCGCGACCGCCTTGCCGGCGATCACGTGCATGAGCGGCCCGCCCTGGAGGCCGGGGAAGACGGCCCGGTCGACCTTGGTGCCGAGCTCCTCGCTCGACATCACCATGCCGGCCCGCGGCCCGCCGAGGGTCTTGTGGATGGTGGTGGTCACGAGGTCGGCGACGCCGACCGGCGACGGGTGCTGGTCGGCGGCCACGAGGCCGGCGATGTGCGCCATGTCGACCATGAAGAGCGCACCCACCTCGTCGGCGATCTCGCGGAAGGCCGGGAAGTCGATGATGCGCGGGTAGGCCGAGGCGCCGGCGAGGATCAGCGCGGGCCGCAGCTCGCGCGCCATGTCGCGCACCTGGTCCATGTCGATGCGGCAGTCCCCGCGGCGCACCCCGTAGTGGTGGAAGTCGTAGAGCCGGCCGGAGAAGTTGACCTTGAGCCCGTGCGACAGGTGACCGCCGTGTGCGAGCGCCATGGCGAGGACGCGGTCGCCGGGCTGGAGGACCGACGCGTAGGCGGCCTCGTTGGCGGTCGCCCCCGAGTGCGGCTGCACGTTGACGTGGGCCGCGCCGAAGACCTCCTTGGCGCGGTCGATGGCGAGCTGCTCCGCCTGGTCCACGACCTCGCAGCCGCCGTAGTAGCGCCGCCCGGGCAGCCCCTCGGCGTACTTGTTCGTGAGCACCGACCCGACCGCCTGGAGCACCGCGTGGCTGGTGAAGTTCTCGCTGGCGATCATCTCCAGCGTCTCCCCCTGCCGCTCGACCTCCGCGCGGAGGATCGCCGCCACGGCGGGGTCGACCTCGGCGATGTCCTGGGAGAGGTAGCTGTCGTCGTCGATGAAGCTCACGCGGAGGACCCCCGGGCGTCGTTGTCGTCTGAGGCGAGGGTACACCCCGCCCCCGCCAGCGCCCGGGCGACGGCCTCCGGCTCCGGCCCGGGGCGCACGAGCAGCGCCGGCCCGCCCCCCGCCACCCCCCGCAGGTCGACCACCGCCGACGCCGTGCCGGGCAGCGCGCCGCCGTCGACCACGGCCGCGCAGCCGGCGCGCAGGCCCTCGGAGACCGCGTCCAGGGTCGCGGGATCCGGGCCCCCCGGGCGGTTGGCGCTGGTGGCCACGAGCGGCAGGTCGAAGCCCGCGAGCGGCCCGGTCACCCGGGGCGCGCGCAGGCCCACGGAGCCCGGCGTGCCCCCGGCGGCGGCGGCGTAGCGGCCCCGGGGGTCGGGCAGCAGGCAGGTCGAACGGCCCCGGCAGCAGCGCTGCCGCGGCGTACCGGATGGCGGGGTCGAGCCCGGCCAGCGCCTCGCCCAGCAGGGGGCGGGAGTAGACGAGCACCTGGCAGGGCTCGTCGCGCGGGCGCCCCTTGAGCGCGTAGAGCGCCTCGACGCCCGGGCGGGAGTCGAGCCACGCGGCGAGCCCGTAGACCGTGTCGGTGGGCAGCAGCGCCACGCCGCCCCACACCAGCGCCTCGCGCAGTCCGGCGGGGCCGCGCGTCACGCCGGCCTCCGCCCGCCCACGACGCGTGCGACGCCGGCCAGGTCGGCCCGGCGCTCCACCTCCTCGAGCCCGGCGCCGCGGAGCGCGGCGGCGGCCGGCTCGGCCTGACCCTCCCCCACCTCCACCAGCAGGGCGCCGCCCGGCTCGAGGTGGGCCGGCGCCTCGGCCGCCAGCCGCGCGATCGCCTCCAGGCCCGTGGGCCCGGCCACGAGGGCCTCGGCCGGCTCGAAGCGCAGCTCCGGAGGCGCCGCCTCCAGCTCGGCCGGCGAGAGGTAGGGCGGGTTGGCGGCGACGAGGGCGAAGCGCCGACCGGCGAGGGCGCCGAAGCCGTCCGAGTCCAGCCACTCCACCTCCATGCCGAGCCGCCGCCCGTTCGCCCGCGCCATGGCGAGGGCGGGCCCGGAGCTCTCGACCGCCGTCACGCGCAGGCCGTCCCCCTCGTCGGCCAGCGCCAGGGCCACCGCGCCGCTCCCCGTCCCCCAGTCGAGCACGGCGGCGCCCGGCGCCGCGACCTCGAGGGCCCACTCCACCAGCACCTCGGTCTCGGGGCGCGGCACCAGCACCTGCGGGCCGACCTCCAGCCGCAGGCGCCGGAACGCCCGCACGCCGGTGATGTAGGCGAGCGGCTCGCGCCGGCCGCGCCGGGCGACCAGCGCGCGGGCGCGGTCGAGCTCGGCGGCGGTCAGCGGGCGCTCGGAGGCCGTGTAGAGCGCGAGCCGCTCGACGCCCAGGGCGTGGGCGAGCAGCAGGTCGGCGTCGAGCCGGGGCGAGGGCGACCCGCGCACGGCCAGGAACGCCGCGCTGCGCCGCAGCACCTCGGCCACCGTCAGAAGCTGGGTCGCCCCGGTCAGCTGCGGGCGCTGGCCAGGATGAACGAGGTCAGCGGGCCGAGCAGGAAGCCGTGCACGGCGTCGCTCACCTCGCGCAGGCTCGACGCCTCGGCCAGCGCGTCCTCCTGTGTGTGCACCAGCCGGATGTAGACCTTCGACGGCTCCGCGTGCATGGGCTCCACGGCGCACTCCATCGCCGCCTCGCCGGACTGGCGCCAGATGCGCAGGCCGACCGACACCTCGTCGCCGCCCAGCAGCTCCAGGCGCTCGGCGTCGATCTGCAGGACGCTGCCGGCCAGCAGCTCGTGCACCACCTCGGGGTCCCCCACGTCCCAGACGCCGACCAGCGTGACGTCCTCGATCCAGAGCTGGCCGATCTCGTAGCGCTCGACGGCCTCCTCGACGAGGCCCACGACGCGCTCCAGGCCCTCGCGGTAGCCCAGCCCGGTGACCGCGCACGAGGCGGTCTGCGAGGGGCGCAGCACGAACTCGGCGCCGTCCTGGCTCGAGAAGGTCGCCCCGCCGTCCGTGTGGTACTCCAGGCGCGCGAGGCCGTAGCGGTCGCTGATCGACGCGAAGAACAGGGCCAGGTCGTCGCGCGGCATGTCGACGGGGTCGTGGCGCACCGTCAGGCCGAGGAACTCGACCCTCAGCAGCTCGGGGTTGGGGGTCACGATCCGACCTCCGCGGGGGTCTGCTCCTCCAGCAGGCGGCGTCGCTCCTCGGCCGCCAGGGCGTCGGTCAGCGCGTCGAGCCGGCCCTCGAGCACCTGCTCGCGCAGCGGCACCGAGAGGCCGACGCGGTGGTCGGTGACCCGGTTCTGGGGGAAGTTGTAGGTCCGCACCTTCTCCGACCGGTCGCCCGAGCCCAGCTGCGAGCGTCGCGCCGCCGTGAGCTCGGCCTGCTGCTCGGCCTGGAGGCGCTCGTAGAGCCGCGCACGCAGCACGCGCATGGCGCGCTCGTAGTTCTGGAGCTGGCTCTTCTCGTCCTGCATCGACACGACGATCCCCGTGGGGAGGTGGGTGAGGCGCACGGCCGAGTCGGTGGTGTTGACGCTCTGCCCGCCGGGGCCGCTCGAGCGGTAGACGTCGCGCTTGACGTCGTTGGGGTCGATCGTGATGTCAACGTCCTCGACCTCGGGCAGCACCGCGACGGTCGCGGCGGAGGTGTGGAGCCGGCCCTGGCTCTCGGTCTGGGGGACCCGCTGCACCCGATGCACCCCGGCCTCGTGCTTGAAGAGCGCGTACGCGCCGGAGCCCTTCACGCCCACGATCACCTCGCGGAGCCCCCCGGCGTCGGCCTCGCTCGCCGAGAGCAGCTCGACCTTGAGGCCCCGCGACTCGGCGTAGCGGGTGTAGATGTCGAGCAGGTCGCGCGCGAACAGGGCGGCCTCCTCGCCCCCGGTGCCGGCGCGGATCTCCACGATCGTGTTGCGGTCGTCGTCCGGGTCGGGCTCGATCATCGCGTCGCGGATGCGCGGGGCGAGGTCGTCGAGCTCGGCGCGCGCGTCGGCCAGCAGCGAGCGGACCTCGTCGTCGTCGCCCTCGGCGAGCAGGGCCTCGGCCTCGGCCTCGCGGCCGGCGGCGTCCTCCCAGAGGGCGGCCAGCTCGAAGGCCTCGGACAGGTCGGCCCAGCGCTTGCTGACCGCCGCGTAGCGCGCCCGGTCGGACGGGAGCCCGGGGTCGCCGAGGGCGTCCGCCAGCTCCGCGCGGGTGCGCGCGATCTGCTCGACCAGGGGTCGGACGTCGGCGCTCACGTCAGGGTCTCCCGGCGGGGACGCCGGGGGGCCGTTGGCCCCTACCCGCGCCGGCTGCGGGCCAGCTTGCGCTGGAACCGCTCGACCCGGCCGCCGGAGTCCACCAGCTTCTGCTTGCCCGTGTAGAACGGGTGGCAGTTGCTGCAGATCTCGACCTTGATCTCGGGCTTGGTGGAGCGCGTCTCGAACTCGTTGCCGCAGGTACAGCGGACGTGCGCGACGACGTACTCGGGGTGGATGTCGGTCTTCATGCCGCCGCCTTTCGGTGTGCAGAAGGCGGGGCCGCTCGACACGGCCCCGTCACGAGCCGAGTGTAGCGCGAGTCCCAAGGCGTCCAGCGGGCCCCGGCGTGACGGGCCTCGCGGCCGGGGCCTCCGGCAGACCGGCGCACCGCCTTCGGCGGGACGGGCGCCGGAAAGGTCACACCACCGCCCAGAACGCGTGGGTGCTTGTCCCGGCGGCCGCCCCGCCGAAGGCGGTGCCGCCGGTCCACATCGGCCCCGGCCAGGGGCCTGATGGCCTCGTCGGGCCCGCCAGAGGCCCGGCGTAGGCTTGCCATGCCCTCCCTGCGCATCGCCAGCTTCAACCTCGAGAACCTCGACGACCGGCCGGGCGAGCAGCCCTCGCTCTCCGAGCGCATCGCCGTCATGCGGCCCCAGCTCGTCCGCGTCCGAGCCGACGTGCTGTGCCTGCAGGAGGTGAACGGCCAGGAGAGCGAGGGCGCGCCGCGGGGGCTCGCGGCGCTCGACGCCCTGCTCGCCGACACCGAGTACGCCGCCTTCCCGCGCGTCAGCACGCTGACGCAGGCCGGCGAGCCCTACGACGAGCGCAACCTCGTCGTGCTGAGCCGCTACCCCATCCTCGCCAGCCGCCAGCTCAAGCACGACCGGGCGCCCGCCCCCGAGTACCGCCGCGTGACGGCGCGCCCTCCGGACGACGACGCCAAGATGATCTCGTGGGAGCGGCCGATCCTGCACGTCACCATCGACCTGCCGATGGCGCTGCGGCTCGAGCTCATCAACGTGCACCTGAAGTCGAAGAACCCCGGGGACGTCCCCGGTCAGAAGGTCAACACGTTCACGTGGCGGACCTCGGCCGGCTGGGCCGAGGGGTACTTCCTCTCGTCGATGCGCCGGGTCGGGCAGGCGCTCGAGGTGCGCATCGTCGTCGACGAGCTCTTCGACGCGCGGCCCGACGCGCTCGTGTGCGTCTGCGGCGACTTCAACGCCGACGCCGACGACGTCCCGGTGGCCGCGATCCGGGGCGACGTCGAGGAGACCGGCAACTCCGCGCTCGCCGGGCGGGTGCTGGCCCCCTGCGAGCGCACCATCCCCGAGCCGGCGCGCTACTCGCTGCTCTACCACGGCCGCGGCGAGATGATCGACCACGTCCTGGCCAGCCGCGAGCTGCTGGCCTTCTACCGCGGCGCCGAGGTCCACAACGAGCTGCTGCACGACGAGTCGGTCGCCTTCGCCGGGGACGTGAAGTTCCCGGAGTCCGACCACGCCCCGGTGGTGGCCGAGTTCGAGGTCCCTGGATGAGGCACGGCGAGCCCGGCCGTAAGGGTCGGGTTTGACCTTTCCGGCGGCCGGTCCCGCCGAAGCCGGTGCCGCCGGTCCACATCAGGCGCCCGGCCAGGGCGCCTGATGGCCTCGGCCGGCCCCGCTAAGAGGGCCGGCCTAGGCTGTCACCCCTTTGCGCTCCTTCACCAGCTCCGTGAGCTTCGGCACCACGTCGTTGAGGTCGCCGACGATGCCGAGGTCGCTGAACTCGAAGATCGGGGCGTTGGGGTCCTTGTTGATGGCCACGATCGTCTGCGAGGTCTGCATCCCGACCTTGTGCTGGATCGCGCCCGAGACGCCGGCGCCGATGTACAGCTTCGGCGAGACCACCTTGCCGGTCTGGCCGACCTGGGTCGGGTAGGGGTACCAGCCCGAGTCGACGACCGCGCGGGTCGAGGCCACCGCCCCGCCGAGCGCCGCCGCGAGCTCCTCGAGGATCGAGAAGTTCTCGGGCGCGCCCAGGCCGCGTCCTCCCGTCACGAGGATGTCGGCCTCCTCGATGGACGGGCCGCTCTGCTCCTCGTGGGCCTGCTCGACCATCTCGGCCTTCGACGAGAAGTCCTCCAGGGCGGCGGAGATCTCCTCGACGGCGGCCTCGCCGCCGGACTCGGCCGGGTCGAACGAACCGGAGCGGACCAGGCCGAGGCGCGGCTCGGCCGTCCAGCCGACGTCGGCGATGACGGTGTCGCCGAGGGCGGAGCGCTTGCCGACCAGGGCGCCGTCCTGCACCTCCAGGTCGTTGAGGTCCCAGTTGAGGCCGGCGCCGAGGCGCGCGGCCACCCCGCCGGCGACGTCTGCCGCCAGCACCGAGGCCGCGAAGAGGACGGTGCCGAAGCCCTGGTCCTGCACGAGCCTGCTGATGACGTCCACGCGCGGCTGGGGCAGGGGGGCCTCGAGGGCGGCGTCGTCGGCCAGGAACACCTTCTTCGCGCCGTAGCGCCCGGCCTCGGCCGCGACGTCGCGCACGCCCGCGCCGATGATCACGCCGGCCGTGTCGGGGTCGAGCTGGGCGGCCTTGCCCAGCACGCCGAGCGCCCCGCGCTGGATCGACGACCCGTGGTGCTCAAGGAAGACCAGCGTGCTCATACCAGCTTCCTTTCCATGAGGAAGTCGATGATCTTCTGGGCCCCGCTGCCGTCGTCCTCGATCTTGATCGTCTCGCCGCGGGAGGGCGGCGGGCTGAGCGCGATGACGGTGGTGCGCGAGCCGGCCTCCCCCACGCTGCCGGGGTCGACGCCGACGTCCGCCAGGCTCTTCACGTCCTGGGGCTTCTTCTTGGCGCCCATGATGCCCTTGAGCGACGGGTAGCGCGGCTCGTTGAGCGAGTCGGCGACGGCCAGCACGGCCGGGAGCGGCGCGCGGATCTTGTCGTAGCCGAACTCGGTCTGGCGCTTGGCCGTGGCGTGGCCGTCGGCCACCTCGAGCTCCGAGATCTGGGAGACGACCGGCATCCTCAGCTTGTCGGCCACGGCCGCCCACAGGACGGCGCCGTCGCCGTCGGTGGCCTGCTGGCCGAACAGCACCAGGTCCGGCGACTCGGCCTGGATCGCCGCCGCCAGCACCTCGGTCGTGGCGACCAGGTCGGAGCCGGCGGCCGCCTCGTCGGAGACGAGCACGGCGCGGTCGGCGCCCATGCCCAGGCCCTTGCGGATCGAGTCGAGCGCGCGGCTGGCGCCCATCGAGATCAGCACGACCTCGCCGTCGCCGGCCGCCTCCTTGAGGCGCAGGGCCTGCTCGACCGCGTGCAGGTCGTACTGGTTGAGGGACCGGTCACCCGAGCGGTCCATCCTCTTGGTGCCCGGGTCGATCCGGCGGTTCGGACCGGGGTCGGGCACCTCCTTGACGCAGACCGCGATCTTCATTCAGCCCCCTCGTTCTCGCTGCCGGGTCGCCGGGGATCGTACCCGGGCGGGTCAGCGCCCGCGGAAGTCCGGCGCCCGCTTCTCGAAGAAGGCGGCCATGCCCTCGCGCTGGTCCTCGGTGGCGAAGGCCAGGGCGAAGAGGTCGAGCTCGCGGGCGAGGTTGCCGGCCTGGTCGCCGTCGCCGGCGCGGTTGACCATCGCCTTGGCGGCGGCGAGCGCCCAGGCCGGCTTCGCGGCGATGTCGGCCGCGAGCTCGACGGCCCGGTCCAGCAGCTCCTCGTGCGGGTGGACCCGCTCGACCAGGCCGAGCGCGAGGGCCTCCTCGGCGCCGACCCGGCGGCCGGTCAGGATCAGCTCCTTGGCCTTGCCCGGACCGATCAGCCGGGGCATGCGCTGGGTGCCGCCCCAGCCGGGGAAGATGCCGAGCGTCACCTCCGGCAGCCCGATCTGGGCCCGGTCGGAGGCGACCCGGACGTCGCACGCGAGGGCCAGCTCGCAGCCGCCGCCCAGGGCGTAGCCGTTCACGGCGGCGACGACGGGCTTGCGCAGCGCCTCGATCCGGTCGGCGGTCGCGTGGCCGCGCGCCGCGAAGGTCCGTGCCTCGATGGGCGTGGCCTCCCGCACCAGCGAGACGTCGGCGCCCACCGAGAACGCCTTGTCGCCCGCCCCGGTCACCACGGCCGCGCCGACGCCGTCGTCGGCCTCGACCTCGTCGAGGCGCGCGACCAGGTCGTCGAGCATGTCGGGCGACAGGGCGTTGAGGCGGTCGGGGCGGTCGAGCGTGAGGACGGCGACCCGGCCCTCGGGTCTCGAGCGCGACGGGCATCGTCAGGCCGCCCGCGCCCCGACCTGCGCGCGGATGAAGTCGACCATCTCCTGCACCGGCGCGCCCGGGGTGAACACCTCGGCGACCCCGAGCTCCTTGAGCTGGGGGATGTCGTCGCGGGGGATCGTCCCGCCGACGATCACGAGCACGTCCCCGGCGTCCTCGGCCCGGAGCAGCTCGATGACGCGGGGGACCAGGGTCATGTGGGCGCCGGACAGGATCGAGAGGCCCACGGCGTCGGCGTCCTCCTGCACGACGGTCGCGGCGATCTGCTGGGGCGTCTGGTGGAGCCCGGTGTAGATGACCTCCATGCCCGCGTCGCGCAGGCTCCGGGCGATGATCTTCGCGCCGCGGTCGTGGCCGTCGAGGCCGGGCTTCGCGATGACGACGCGGATGGGGCGGTCGCCGGGGGCTCCGAGGCTCATGGACGGTCGAGTCTGACACACCCCGCGTAGGCTTCGGGGGTCCCCCGACACCCGGAGAGTCCCATGCCCACCACGCTGCGAAAGTCCGCCGACCCGCTGGCCGCCAAGGCGGACCTCCTCGTCGTGTGCGTCGCGTCCCCACCCGCCCTCGCCGGCCCCGCCGCGGCGGTCGACGCCGCCCTCGGCGGGGTGGTGGCGCGCGCGGTCAAGGACGGCGAGGTCGATGGGAAGGCACGCTCGTCGACCGTCTTCCACGCGGCGAGCGGCCTCGCCGCCCCGCGGGTGGCGGTCGTGGGCACCGGCGGGGGCGGCGCCGAGGACTGGCGCGCCGCCGGGTCGGCCGCCGCGGGGGCCGCGGCGAGGGCCCGGGCCCGCAGCGTGGCGATCGCCCCTCCGCCCGAGGCCGGGGAGGCGGAGGTCGCCGCCCTGCTCGAGGGGTTCGGGACGGGCATCTACCGCTTCGACCGCTACAAGACCACCGCCGAGGCGAAGCGGAAGGCGCCTCGGGTGAGGCGGGTCGCGGTCCACTCGGCCGCCGTCTCGGCGGCGGACGTCCGCCGGGCCGACCGCATCGTCGCCGCGGTCAACGGCGCGCGCGACCTCTCCAACACCCCGTCCAACGACCTCACCCCCACCGACCTCGCCGACCACGCCAAGGCGCTGGCCGACGCCACGCCGGGCCTCACCTGCACCGTGCTGGGCCGCGCGCGCCTGGAGAAGCTCGGCGCCGGGGCGCTCCTCGGGGTGGCCAAGGGCTCCGACGAGCCGCCCCGGCTGATCGTGCTGCGCTACCGCCCCCCCGAGGGCGCCCCGCCCGGCGAGGTCCTGGGACTGGTGGGCAAGGCCGTCACGTTCGACAGCGGCGGCATCTCCATCAAGCCCTCGGGCGGCATGGAGGACATGAAGCTCGACATGGGCGGCGGCGCCGCGGTGCTCGAGGGCGCCGCGCTGGTCGCCGCCCTGGGGCTGCCCGTGGAGGTCCTCGCCGTGGTGCCGGCCACCGAGAACATGCCGAGCGGCCACGCCACCAAGCCCGGCGACGTGCTGACCGCCCTCAACGGCCGCACGATCGAGGTCATCAACACCGACGCCGAGGGGCGGCTGATCCTCGCCGACGCGCTGGCCTACGCCGCGCGCGAGGGCGCGACGCGCATGATCGACTTCGCGACCCTGACCGGCGCGATCGTGGTCGCCCTGGGCGAGGTGTACGCGGGCCTGTTCGGCTCGGACGACGACTGGACCGCCCTCGTGCGCGCGGCCGCCGAGGAGTCCGGCGACCTGGCCTGGCCGATGCCGATGCACGAGCGCTACCGGCCGCTGATCGAGAGCAAGGTCGCCGACCTGACCAACTCGGCCAACAAGCGCCAGGCCGGGCCCGTCTACGCCGCCCAGTTCCTGCGCGAGTTCACCGACGGCCTGCCCTGGTGCCACGTCAACATCGCCGGCACGGGGATGGTGGGCGGCCAGGGCACCGGGTTCGGGGTGCGCATGATCCTGGCCGTGGCCGAGCGCCTCGCGGCGGGGGCGGCGGCATGACCGCGCGGTGACCGCCTGGGTCATCCTGATCGGCTTCGCGATCGCCGTCGTGGGCGTGATCGTGAAGGTCGGGGTCGACGTGGCCCGCGACCTGCGCGAGGACCGCGAGGCCCACGGGGGGCGTCAGACGCGCGAGGCTGCCCGGCGGGCGCTGATCATCGGGGTCGCGGTCGCGGTCCTGGTGCTGGTCGTGATCGTCTGGCCCCTGATCCTGGGCGACGACTAGCCGTCGTCGCCGTCGAGGCCGGCGCGGCCCAGGACGCGGTCGACCGCGCCCGACGGGTCGACGCGCCGCGCCAGCACGTCGTCGATCAGGCCGTCGACGAAGGCGGGGTCGGCGGCCGCCTCGACCCGGCGGGCGAGCCGGTCGGCCGCGAGCGCCCGCAGCTGGCGGGCGAGGCCGTCGCGGCGGCGGGCCTCGAGCCGCCCCTCGCCGGCGAGGAAGGCGCGGTGCCGCTCCACCGCCTCCCAGAGCTCCTCCAGGCCCGTCCCGTCGAGCGCCGCCACGCGCACGATGGGCGGCTCCCACGGGCCGGCGGGGACCAGCGCGAGCGCGTTCGCCAGCTCGGAGACCAGGACGTCGGCGCCGGGCCGGTCGGCCTTCGAGACGGCCAGCACGTCGGGGATCTCCATCAGCCCCGCCTTGATCGCCTGGACGCCGTCGCCGCTGCCGGGCATGAGCGCGAGCACCACCGTCTCGGCCAGCGACTGGACCTCCACCTCGTTCTGGCCCGATCCGACGGTCTCGACCAGCACCACGTCGAAGCCGGCGGCGTCGAGGACCAGCACGGCGTCGGCGGTGGCCTCGGCGAGCCCGCCCTGGTGGCCGCGGCTCGCCATCGAGCGGATGAAGACCCCGGGGTCGAGGAAGTGGTCCGCCAGGCGGATGCGGTCGCCCAGGACGGCCCCGCGCGTGAACGGGCTGGTGGGGTCGACGCTGACCACGGCGACCGACCTGCCCGCGCGGCGCAGCAGCCCCGCCAGGCCGCTGATGAGGGTGCTCTTGCCTGCGCCGGGGGGACCCGTGATCCCGACCCGCCACGCACGCCCGGTGTCGGGGTGGAGCGCCGCCACCAGCTCGCGGCCCTCGGGCCCGAGCCGCTCGGCCAGGCTGATCGCCCGCCCGATCGCGCGGCGATCGCCCGCGCGCACCCCGGCGATGAGCGGCTCCAGCGTCACGCCGCCTCGGCGAGCGCACCGGCGGCCGCGTCGAGGAAGCGGGCGTTCTCCTCCGGGAAGCCGACGGTCACGCGCAGCGCCGACGGCGCGCCGAAGGCCCGCGCCGGCCGGACGATGACCCCGCGCGCGAGCAGCGCGGCGTTGACGGCCTGGGCCCGCTCCGGGCTCCCCAGGTTGACCAGCAGGAAGTTCGCCTCGCTGGGCAGCGGCGCGAGGCCCAGCTCGCGCATACCGGCCGCCATCGTCTCCCGCTCGGTCGCGTTCAGCGCGATGCGCTCGGGCAGCAGCGCGTCGGCCTCGGCCAGGCTCGCGATGGCCGCCGCCTGCGCGGGCGCGCTGACGTCGAAGACGTTGCGCACCACGCCCAGGGCCCGCACCAGGTCGGGGGGCCCGAGCAGGTAGCCGACGCGGAGGCCCGCCAGGCCGAAGGCCTTGCTGAAGGTGCGCATGACGCCCAGAGCCCGGCCCTCGGCGACCAGGCGGCCGGCGTCGTGGCCGCCCGCCGGCAGGTACTCGAAGTAGGCCTCGTCGACCACCGGCAGGACGTGCCCGGGCAGGGCGTCGAGGAACCGCTCCAGGCCGGCCGCGGCCACCGCTCCCCCGGTGGGGTTGTTGGGGCTGACCACGACGGCCAGCTTGGTGCGCGGGGTCACCTGCGCCAGCAGGGCGTCCAGGTCGTAGGCGCCGTCGGCGGCGAGCGGGGCCAGGCGGAGCGTCGCGCCCTGGACCTGGGCCCCCATCCGCCAGGACAGGAACGACGGCCACGCCATCGCCAGCTCGTCGCCGGGGTCGAGCAGCGCCAGGCACATGAGCGCGGATGAGGCCGTCGACCCCCGCCCCGGGCAGCACCTGGGCCGCCTCGAGCCCCGTGCGCGCGGCGATCGCGTCGCGCAGCGCCCAGGCGCCGGCGTCGGGGTAGACGCGCAGGCCCTCGGCGGATTCGCAGATGGCGGCGACGGCGCCCGGCATGGGCGGGAACGGGCCCTCGTTGGAGGCGAGCCGGATCACCGACTCCACCCCCAGCTCGCGGCGGACGTCGTCGACCGGCCTGCCGGGCTCGTAGACGTCGACCCCCGCCAGGGCGGGGCGGGCCAGGCCGTGGGGCAGCTTCGGGGTCGGTTTCACGGGCCGCGATCGTAGAGGACGCCCCGCGAGAGGACTGCCCGGAACCAAGGTCGTGCGGATGCCGAGCGAAAACCAAGCGGCTCGGTGGACGCGGCCGGCGCCGATGCCTGCGAGGCATCGGCGTTGACGCGGGCGCCGAGGCGCGCCGGTTTGCAGCCGGCAGGCGTGCGACCGACTTCCGGGCAGTCCCCTAAGGTCGCCGCCACCGACCCTGGAGACGAGCCCGTGATGATCACCGAGCGCAGCAAGAGCGTCATCCCGTTCCGCGCGGCCGACGCGGCGAGCGTGGGCGAGGGCTGCTTCTACCTCGACATGATCGTCTGGCTGAACGGCGACCGCGTCGAGATGGGCGACCGCGTGGGTTTCAACTACGGCTGCTACGTCAACGGTTACGGCGGGTTGACGATCGGCGACCGGAGCATCTTCGGGCCCTACACGATGATCCACACCGCCAATCACGAGATGGACCTGGCCGCGCCGATCCCCGACCAGGGCTGGTCGGCGAAGAGCGTCACGGTGGGGGCCGACTGCTGGATCGGGATGGGGGTCTGCATCCTCCCCGGCGTGACCATCGGCGAGGGCTGCGTGGTGGGCGCCGGCGCGGTGGTGGCGAAGGATCTCGAGCCCTACTCGGTCGCGGTGGGCAACCCGGCCCGGGCCATCCGCGACCGCCGCGGCGCACCCGCGTGAGGGTCCTCTTCGTCCAGCGCCAGCCGTGCATCCGCGCGCTGAAGTACGCCGTCGCACTGCGCGGCGCGCGGCCGGAGATCGCCCTCGGATTCGCCTACCAGGGCCGCACGCTGTCCGGGTGGTACGGATCGGGGGACGACCTCTTCGACGGGTGGTGGCAGATGCCCGCCGACGATCCCGCGGCCGGGCTCGCCGCCGCGATCGCCGACTTCCGCCCCACTCTGATCCACAGCCACAACCTGCCGGACACGCTGACCGTCCTCGCCCTGGAGGTGACGGAGGGGCGCATCCCGGTCGTGCACGACTCGCACGACCTGCAGAGCCTGCGCCGCACCCCCTACGAGGACGGCTTCGACGACCCCGAGGACCCGGCCGCACTGGAGAAGGCGGCGGTCGAGCGGTGCGCGGCTTTGGTGGCCGTGTCGCCCGAGATGCTGGCGGCGATCGCGTCGCGGCACCGGCTGCCGCGGCGGACGCTCCTGTTCGCCAACTACGCCCTGGCGCGCGACATCACCCCGTTCCCCCGCGGGGGGCGGCGCGACGGCCCGCTGCGCGTCGTCTACCAGGGCAGCGTGTCGGCCAACGGCAGCCACTACGACCTGCGCGAGGGGCTCGTCGCGCTGGCGGCCGCCGGGATCGAGGTCAACGTCTTCCCCAACCGCGACGTGCCCGAGTACCACGACCTCGCCGCCCGCACGCCCGGGCTGACCCTGATGGACCGGCTGGAGCCGGCCGCGCTCCTGCGCCGCCTGCCCGCCTACGACGCCGGATGGGCGGTCTTCAACGCCCGCCTCAACGCGGCCCACCTCGACACCGCGCTTCCCAACAAGGCGTTCGAGTACCTCGCCTCCGGGCTCCCGATCGCCGCCGGCCCGCACCGGGCCCTGCGCCGCCTGGTGGAGGAGCACGGCGTGGGCGTCGTGATCGAGGACCTGGCCGACCTGCCCGGCGCCCTCACCGACGCGCCGCTCGCGCAGATGCGCCGCAGGGCCCTGGAGGACCGCGAGCTGTTCACGGTCGAGGGCCACATCGGGGAGCTCGTGGAGCTCTACCAGGAGGTCGCGGCCGCCGCCATGGCGGCCTGACGCGCGCCTGGGCCCGGGGCCCACCGGGCGCACTAGACTTGCCGGCGTGGGCGACCTCGTCGATCTCGGGCTCTTCCCCCTGGATCTGGTCATCCTCCCCGGCGAGAAGGTGCCCCTCCACCTCTTCGAGCCGCGCTACCGCCAGCTCTACGCGGACTGCGTGCTCGAGGACCGGCCGTTCGTGATCGTCCAGTCCGGCCCGACCGGACCGGCGGACATCGGCTGCACCGCGCGGTTCGAGACCCTGGTGCGCCGGTTCGAGGACGGGCGCCTGAACGTCATCGTCCTGGGCCTGGAGCCCGTCGAGCTGGTCGAGGAGTCCGAGGGGCGCCTCTACTTCTCGGCTCGGGTCCGCCCGCTGGCCGACGACCCGGGTGAGCCCGAGGCCGAGCTGGCCGACCGGGTGCTCACCCGCTTCCGCGCCCTCGCCGGCCTGCCCGACGACGCGATGCCCCCGGCGCCGGAGGGCGTCCCGCTCTCGTACGCCATCGCGGGGGCCTTCGAGCTGCCGCCGGGGCCCAAGCAGGAGCTGCTCGAGAGCCGCGACGAGGCCGGGCGGCTCGCGATGGTGCAGGAGATCCTCTCGGCCGTGGACCAGGAGCTGCAGCACGCCCGCCTGGCGGCCGAGCGCGCGAGCTCCAACGGCAGGGTGGCCACCCCGTGACGCCGGCGACCCTCGCTCCCGGCGCGGCCGCCGGCTACGCCCGCCTGCGGCCGGGCGGGCAGGGCGCGGCCGTCCGGGGCCGGGCGGCGCTGATCTGGGTCGAGGGGCCGGACGCCGCCGGGTTCCTGCAGGGGCTGCTCTCCAACGACGTCGCGGGTCTGGCGCCCGAGGGCGCGGTTCGCGCCCTGCTGCTGGACGCCAAGGGCCATGTCCAGGCCGACCTGCGCGTCCGGCGCGACACGGCCGACGCCTTCACGCTGGTCCTGTCCCAGGAGGCGGGGGCGCTCGTGGCCGGGCTGCTCGACCGCTACCACTTCTCGGAGGACCTCGACCTGATCGGGCCCGAGGAGGCCGAGACCGTGACCCTTCCCGGGGGCACGGCCGCGCCGGGGCTGGTGGTGCCCTCGATCCTGCCCGGGGCGGTCGACGCCGTGGTCGACGACGCGGGCGCCGCCATCGCGGCGAGCGGCCTGCCCGAGGCTCCGCCCGAGGCCCTCGAGATGGCCCGCATCGCCGCCGGCGCGGCGCGGGTCGGCGTCGACACCGGCCCGGCGACCCTCGTCCAGGAGGCCGCCCTGGAGGACGACGCCGTCTCCTTCTCCAAGGGCTGCTACCTCGGCCAGGAGACCGTCGCCCGCGTCAACTACCGCGGCCGGGTGAACCGCCGCCTCCGCGGCCTCCGCCTCGACGCCGGCCCGCCGGCGCCCGGCGGCCGCGTGCTCCTCGACGGGCGCGAGGTCGGGCGGATGACCAGCGCCGCCGCCACGCCCGACCTCGGCCCCATCGGCCTGGCGATCCTGCGCCGCGAGGCCCAGGACGGCGCTGAGGTCGCCGTCGAGCCGGGCGGCGGGCCCGGCGACCCTGTCAACGCGCGGGTGTCCGAGCTTCCCTTCCGGGCGGCGTGAGCGACGCGGAGGCACTGATCGGGCCGGTCGGGGCCGCGGCGCTGGACGAGGCGCGCCGCGCGCTTGAGGAGGCCGACGACGGCGCGGTCCTGGCGACCCTGCGGGTCGCGGGCTGGACGCGCGCCGACTGGTCCTTCCGCTTCGAGCTCGCCGGGAGCGGCCGCCACCTGGTGGTCCACGTCCCGCACGACGGCAGCCCGGCGGCCGTGCGCGAGGCGGGCCCGGGCCCCGACCCCCTCACGCCCGGCGGTGGGCACGGGGCCACCTGAGCCGGCACGTGCCCCTCCTGCAGGCGGCCCTGAACGGCGACCGCGACCACCCGGCGGCCCCGAGGACCCCAGCGCAGCTCGCCGCCGAGGCGCGTGCGGCGGTGGCGGCCGGCGCCCGGTCGCTCCACCTGCACCCATACGACGACTCCGGCCGCCAGACGCTCGCGGCCGCGCCGTGCGCCGCGGCGCTGCGGGCCGTGCGGGACGCCTGCCCCGGCGTCGAGGTCTCCCTGAGCACCTCGGCGGCCATCGAGCCGGACCCGGCCCGCCGGGACGCCCTGGTCGCGGCGTGGACCGAGCTGCCCGACCTGGCGTCGGTGAACCAGGGCGAGCGTGACGTCATCCCGCTCTGCGAGCTGCTCGCCGCGCGAGGCGTGGGCATCGAGGCCGGCCTGCTCTCGGTGGACGATGCCCGCGCCTTCGTCGCGGCCCGCGGCGCGCCCCGCTGCGCCCGGGCGCTCGTCGAGCCGCTCGACGCCGAGGCCGGCGACGCGCTCGCCCACGCGGCCGCCATCGAGGGGGTCCTCGCCGGCGCCGGCGTGGCGCTCGAGCAGGTCCACCACGGCGACGGGATCGCCTCCTGGGCCGTCAACCGGCGCGCCATCGCGCGCGGGCACGGCATCCGGACCGGCCTGGAGGACACGCCGGTCCTGCCGGACGGCCGGGCCGCGGCGGGCAACGGCGAGCTGGTCGCGGCAGCGGCCGCGCTGATGGCGGCGGGCTAGCGACGAGGGCATTCCGTCCGGGTGCCGTGGCACACTACGAACATGCGTTCGCCCTCCTCTCAGGGACAGCTCATCCTCTTCCCCGGCGCCGACCGGGCGACCCGCCGCGAGCGGCCGCCCCGCCGCAGCCGCGTCGCCCGCAAGGCGCAGCAGCTCGACGAGATGGCGGCGCAGGCCGAGCGCGAGGCGTTCGAGGCGAAGCGCGCCGGCGACCCCGTCTCGGCCCGCGCCGCCCGCGACCGCGCCCAGGGCGCGCGCCGGGCAGCCGAGCTGCTGCGGGCCGGGCCGAGCGGTGTGGCGAGCGTCCTCGGAGGCCGCACCGAGGCCGCGTGACGGCGCGACGCTGGGGCCTGTCCTCGCTCAGGCGAAGAGGATCTCGTCTCCCGGCTCGCCGGCGCGCAGGCGCTCCTCGATCTTCTCGAAGGCCAGCTCGTGCAGCACCGGCAGGAGCCCCTCGATCGGGCCGTCGAGGGCCTCCGCGTCGCGGAATTGCACGCTCACGCGCCCCACGAAGCAGGTCTTGATCGCGATCTCCTCGCCGTTCTCGAGGATCCGCACCTGGAAGCCCCACAGCATCGGCGGCCCGTCGGTGAGCGACGTGCGAACGGGCTGAGGATCGAGCTCGTAGGTCCCAGTCTCAGTCTCGACTTGACGGTGAGTCATAGGTCGATCACCTCCCCGGCGGCCGTGACGGCCGCGGCGGCGCCCCCGCGGCGGAAGTCGCCCGCGGCCTCCAGCCCCTCCGCGCCCCGTCCGGCCGCGCTGACGCCGCCGAAGAAGAGGTTCGCCGCCCCCCAGCGGCGCAGGCCGTGGCCGTCCGCGACCAGGGCCGCGACCGCCTCCTCGGGGACGCCGCTCTCGACGTCCACCCCGTCCCCCTCCGGGTGCACGCGGGGCCGCGCGACCGCCGCGGAGCAGCCGAGGCCGCCGTCGATGACGCTCACCATGGTCTGCAGGATGGCGGATCGCAGCCGGTTCGAGCCCGCCGAGCCCAGCGCGAGCACCGGCTCGCCGCCGCGCAGCAGGAGCGTCGGCGCCATCATCGAGGTCATCCGCAGGCCGGCGTCCAGCAGGCCGAAGCCGCCGGGGTTGAGGTCCTCCTCGCCGAGCATGTTGTTGAGCAGGATGCCGGTGCCGGGGACGACGACCCCGGAGCCCGAGCCGTTGGAGCTGGACAGGCTCGCCATCCCGCCGTCGGCGTCCACCGCGCTGATGTGCGTCGTCGAGCCGGCCGGCTTGCGGGACGGAGCGGCCAGGCGCGCCCAGAGGCGCTCCATGCAGTCCTCCTCGCGGAGGTCGGCCGTGAAGCGCTCGTCGCGGAGGGCGTTCGCGGCGGCGCCCGCCCGGGCAACGGCGCGGTAGTGGTCCACGTCGCCGCGGGGTGGCGGGCCCGCCGAGAGCGACCGCAGGGCGGCGGCGATCAGGGCGCCCCCCGACGACGGCGGCGGGTTCGTCAGCACCGTCACCCCGCGGTAGTCGACCTCCAGGGGCGCCCGTTCGATGGGCCGGTAGGCGGCCAGGTCGTCGGCTGTGACGAGGCCGCCCGCCTCGGCGAGGTGGCCGACGATCGCCTCGGCCAGCGGGCCGTCGCGCATCGTGGCGGCCCCCGCCTGGCCGATGTGCGCGAGGGTCTCGGCCAGCTCGGGGAACGCCAGCCGCTCGCCCTCGCCGAGCAGCGGGCCGCGCGGCGCGTAGACCGCGGCGGCGGCGGGCGTGGCCGTGAGCATCTCCCCGAGGATGCGGTGCAGGTAGGCGGACTCGGGGCCGAGCACCACGCCCTCGCGGGCGATGCGCACCGCGGGCTCCACGAGGTCGGCCAGCGGCAGCCGGCCCGCCCGCCGGTGCGCCTCGCCGATGCCGGCGACCATGCCGGGCACGGCGACGGACGCCGGCCCGATGTGGAAGACCTGGTCCGCCCCGCCGAAGGGCACCGTGAAGGAGTCGAGGGCGTCCGGGTCGAGCCGGCGGCCGGCCGGGCCGAGCCCCGGCACGGCGACGAAGAAGTCGAGGAGCGCCGTGGCGCCGTCGGGGTCTCGGGTCAGCAGGAAGCCGCCGGCGCCCGGGCCCGTGAGGGGGCTCTCGGCGACGGCCGCGGCGAACGCCGCCGCGCACGCGGCGTCGACCGCGCCGCCGCCCTTGGCGAGGGCCTCGGCGCCGGCCCGGGCGGTCAGGCGGTGGCCGGCCGCGACCACCCCGACGGGCGCGTCGGGGCCGCGGCTCGCTACGCCGCGTCCTCCGGCTCGTCGAAGCCCTTCGGCCGGCGGACGATCCCGGTCAACTCGGGGTCGAACTCGGGCGGCGCCTCGGTCTCGACGTCGAAGATCCTGGAGCCGCCCCCCGCCCCGCCTCCGCCTGCGTCGCCGCCGCCACCGGTCCCGCCCTCGCGCGAGGCCGCCGGGTAGGGAAGGTCGAAGCGCGTCACGCGCTCGGCCCGGCGTGAGAGGGCCGACCGCTCGGCGCGCGCCGCCGACGCCGGCTCGGCGGCCGCCCCGACCGGGGGCCCGGCCCGCACGCCGCTGAAGTTTGCCGCCACGACGGTGACCCAGACCTGTCCCGACAGCTCGGGGTCGATGGTGGCGCCGAAGATGATGTTGGCCTCCGGGTCGGCGGCGTCGGCGACGACCCGGGCCGCCTCGCTCACCTCGACCAGCGACAGGTCCGGGCCGCCCGTGACGCCCAGCAGGATGCCGCGCGCACCGTCGATGGGCGTCTCGAGGAGCGGCGAGGCGATCGCCGCCTGGGCGGCTTCGGTCGCCCGGTTGCCCCCGCCCGCGTACCCGATGCCGAGCAGCGCCGTGCCCGCGCCGCGGATGATGGTCCGCACGTCGGCGAAGTCGAGGTTGATCAGGCCCGGCAGCGTGATCAGGTCGCAGATGCCCTGCACGCCCTGGCGAAGCAGGTCGTCGCAGACCTTGAAGGCCTCGACCATGCTGGTGCCCCGCTCCAGCACCGCCATCAGGCGGTCGTTGGGGATGATGATCACCGTGTCGGCGGACCCCTGCAGGGCCTCGAGCCCCACGGCGGCGGCCTCGGTGCGCCGGCTGCCCTCGAAGCCGAAGGGCCGGGTCACGACCGCGACCGTCAGCGCGCCCATCTCCCGCGCGATCTTCGCGACCAGCGGGGCGCCGCCCGTCCCGGTGCCGCCGCCCTCGCCCGCGGCGATGAACACCAGGTCGCTGCCGCGCAGCGCCCGGCGCACCTGCTCCTCGCTCTCGCGCACGGCCTGCTCGCCCAGGTGGGGGTCGCCGCCCGTGCCCAGGCCGCGGGTGATCTCCATCCCGACCGGGATGCGGACGTCGGCCTCGCTCACCTCGAGCGCCTGGCGGTCGGTGTTGACGGCGACGAACTCGACCCCGCGCAGACCGGCCTCGATCATGCGGTCGACCGCGTTGCAGCCCGCGCCGCCGACGCCGACCACCCGGATGACCGCGACGTAGTTCGAGAGGTCCCCGGGCCCGCGCTCGTGCGCGGGCTCGCGGCCGGCGGTGCCCTCGTCGAGCGGGTCGGTGCTGCGGAAGAGCTCGGAGAGGGGGCCCTCGCGCATGCTCGGCCGCGACCGTCCGCCGTCGGGACGGCGCGGCTCGGTCACCCTCTGCCCCTCATGCCGCGGCCTTGCGCCCGCCCGCCATGCCCATCGGGCCCTCCCAGACCTCGCGGGAGAGGTGACGGTACCACCGGGCCGCCTGCCCCTGCGGGTCGTAGCGCAGAACGCTCTTGCCCTCGACGGGCGCCTCCGCGAAGCGGATCGTCTTGCCGATGCGGGTCCGGTAGACGCGGTCGCCGAAGCTCTCCTCGAGCAGCTGGACCGCCTCGCGGCCGTGGATCGTGCGGCCGTCGTACATGGTCGGCAGGATACCCACGATGTCCACGCGCGGGTTGAGGTGCTCCCGCACCTGGGCGAGCGTCTCGCGCAACTGGGCCAGCCCGCGCAGCGAGAGGTACTCGCACTGCACCGGCACGACGATGCCATCGGCGGCGACCATGGCGTTCACCGTGAGAAGGCCCAGCGAGGGCGGGGTGTCCAGCAGGATGTAGTCGTAGGCGTCCAGGACGGGCCGAGGGCCCGCTCCAGCGCCCGCTCGCGCCCGATCATCGACGACAGGGCGAGCTCGGCCCCCGCCAGCTCGATGCCGGCCGGGGCGATGTCGATCTCGTGGGTCTCGATGATCTCCGACAGGCCCGCGCGCCCGGTGAGCACGTGGAACATGCCGAGGTCGAGCGACTCGACGTCGATGCCCTGGCTCATCGAGAGGTTGCTCTGAGGGTCGAGGTTGACGGCGAGCACCCTCGCGCCGAGGTCGTGGAGGCCGACGCCGAGGTTCAGCGTCGTCGTTGTCTTGGCGACACCGCCCTTCTGGTTGGCGAGGGCGAGGACGCGGGCGGGTCGGGACATCTGGCGCACCTTCGTGGTGGCTGCTCGTGGCTTTCGCCCCGTTTCGCCGCCAGGCCCCGATCTCCTTGCGGATGCCCGTCAGTCGGGGGGCAGCTCCAGGCGCCTCTGGCCCGCCCAGGCGGCCGCCTGGGAGCGGCGCTGGAAGCCCAGCTTGCGCAGGAGCTGGCTCACGTGGTTGCGCACGGTCTTCTCGGAGAGGTGCAGGACCTCGCCGATCGCGCGGTTCGTGTAGCCCTCCGCGATCAGCGCCAGCATGCGGCGCTCGCGGTCGGTGAGCCCGGCCAGCTCGGCCTCGGCCTGCTTGGCCGACAGCTCGCGGAACTGGGTCAGGAGGGCGCCGGCGGCCCGCGGGTCGAGCGACGCCTCGCCGGCCGCCGCCTCGCGGATCGCCTGCGTGAGGCGCTCGGCGTCGGCCTGCTTGAGCAGGTAGCCGCTGGCGCCCGCCATGACCGCGCCGACGATGGCCTCCTCGTCGGAGTAGGAGGTCAGCATGAGGACGCGCGCGTCCGGGTGGTCGGCCTTGATGCGGCGGCAGGCCTCGACGCCGCTGCCGTCGGGCAGCCGGACGTCCATCAGGACCACGTCGGGGTGGGTCTGCTCGTTGAGCTGCACCGCCTCGGCGGCCGTCTGGGCCTCGCCGACGACGCGGAAGCCGGCGGAGTGGGACAGCAGCGACCGCAGCCCGATGCGGACGACGGTGTGGTCGTCCACGATCAGCACGCGGATGGGCTCGCGGGGGACGGTGGTCATGACGTGCGCACCTCACTGACAAGTTCGGGGGATGGCGTGGCGTCGGGCTCGGGCTCCTCGATGTCGAGCGGGACGGCGAGGGTCACGCGGGTGCCGCCGCCCGACGCGGGCTCGACGACCAGCCGCCCGCCGAGCCGCCGGGCGCGCTCGCGCATGTTGCGCAGGCCCTGCCCGCAGCCCTCGTCGCTCTCGCCGGCGGCCGGGCCGCGGCCGTCGTCGGCGATCACGAGGTCCAGCTCGTCCGGCGCCAGCACGAGCGCCACGCGCACCTTGCAGGGGCCGGCGTGCCGGGCCGTGTTCGACAGCGCCTCCCGCAGGATCTGCTCGAGGTGCTGGCCGGCCTCGTCCGGCAGGGGGCCGCAGGCGCCGGGCCGCTCGACGGCGAAGCGCACGTCGCGTGCCGGTCTCGTCGGCGAACCGCCGGGTGAGCTCGCCGAGGCCCGCGGCGATGCCGTCCGGCGTCGCCGGCGCGTTGAGGTCGCGGATGTAGTCGCGGATGCCGTCGGTGGCGGCGTTGAGGTCGGCCACCACCTCGCGCACCTCGTGGCGCACGAGGGGGTCGTCGCAGCGGATCGCCACGGCCTCGAGGTGGAGCCCGGCGGCGTAGATCGACTGGATCGTGCCGTCGTGGAGGTCGCGGCCGAAGCGCGAGCGCTCCTCGGCGATGGCGCGCGCGCGGTCGAGGGCCTCCTCCCGCTGCTTGGCCTCGACGTCGAAGATCTCGAGCAGCTTCACCGCCAGCACGCACAGGGCGAGCCCGATCAGGCCCCGGACGACCTCGAGCGGCAGGCTCGTGGCGTCGAACCAGCCACCGGCGTCGCCGATCCCGCCCGGCGACACCGGGCCACGCGCCACGATCAGCCCGGCCACGACGGCGTAGCCGGCGAGGGTGGCCGCGGCCGCCGCCGCGTACGGCCGGATGCCGGTCATGCCCGCGGCGCCGAGCTCGCTGCGCTGGCGCCAGAGCCCGACCGCCGACAGGATCGCGCCGGGGAACAGCAGCGTGTAGCGGGAGAGCGAGACGACCGCGGCCTCCCACTCCGAGGCGCTCCACCCGGCGGGGTCGGCGGCCAGCGCGCAGCCGGCGACGATCGCGCCCGCGACCACGATGGAGAGGCTGGTCAGCGAGCGGCGCAGCACCGGGCTCAGGCCGAGCAGCCGCAGCCCGAACTGCACCAGGAAGAGGAAGGCCGCGACCTGGACGATGCCGCGCAGCACCACCAGGCCCTCGACGACGCCCGCGCTGAGGTAGCCCTCCTGGATGGGGACGAACGCGTAGCCCCAGACCGCGAGGGCCTCGACGAAGGCGAAGCTCGCCAGCCAGATCAGCGACGACGAGAGCGTCAGGCGGGTGGCGCGCCGGCGCTGGAGCCAGACGGCGAAGCCCAGGGAGAAGAAGACCAGCCCCTGCGCGAACAGGATGATGGTCTCGTTCTGAACGAAGAAGTCGCGCACGTGGCGCCCTCGGGAGGGTGGCGGAAACGCCGCGGCGGGCGGGGACCTCCTCGATCCCCGCCCGCCGCACGAATCAGCGGGAGATCGACCCCTTCCGGGGCCGATTGTAGCGCCGCGCCACTAGGTGCCCCCGATGACCGCCTCGAGCTGAGCGCGCAGGGCGGCCATCGCGGCCTCGCCCCCGGCGGCGTCGATCACCTCGGGCTCCTCCAGGAGCGCCCGGCGGTCGACGAGGTTGCTGCGGTTGACGACGTACGGGTCCTCCAGCACGTCCGCGAGCTTGCGGCCCGCCCTGAGCTGGCGCGTGACGTACTCGATCAGCCGCTTGTGCTTCGCCGACTCGGTGTTGACGAGCCGCCGGACCTCGTCCTGGATCCCCATCCGCCCTCCTAGAAGCGCTGGAGCTGCAGGCTGCTGGCGCCCGCCATCCGGCGAAGGCGCGCGACGCGCTCCTCCATCGGGGGGTGGGTCGAGAAGAGCCTCGCGAAGATGCCGGCGCTCCCGCGGCTGTGGGCGTTCGCCTGGAGCGGGTTCACGATGTAGAGCGGCTCCGACGCGGGGTTGACCCTCATCGGGATCGCCTTCGCGGTCCGCTGCAGCGTCTCGAGGGCGTCGGCCAGCGGGTTGGGGTCGCCGACGTACTCGGCGCCGGTCGCGTCGGCCACGTACTCGCGCTGCCGCGAGATCGCCAGCTGGATGATCACCGCCGCGATCGGCGCGAGGATGATCGTCGCCAGCGTCCCGATCAGGCCGAGCGGGTTGTCGTCGTCCCCGCCGCCGAAGAGCAGCGAGAACTGGAGGAAGTTGGCGATCGCCGAGATCGCGCCGGCCACCATCGCGGCGATGCTCGCGATGAGGATGTCGCGGTTGGCGATGTGCGCCATCTCGTGCGCCAGGACGCCCTCGAGCTCGCGCGGGCCCAGGGCCTGCTTGATGCCCGCGGTCACGGCGATGGCCGCGTGCTTGGGGTTGCGGCCGGTGGCGAACGCGTTGGGCTGCTCGGCCGGGGTGACGTAGACGCCCGGCTTCGGCACGCCGGCGCGCCCGGCGAGCCGCGCGATCATCTGGTGCAGCTCGGGCTCCTGCTGCGGGCTGACCTCGACGGCGCGGGCCATCTTGAGCGCCAACGACCCGCTGAACCAGTACATGACGAAGTTGAAGACGACCGCGATCGCCGCGAACACGATCAGGCCCGTGGCGCCGCCGATCAGGTAGCCGATCCCGATCAGCAGGGCGGTCAGCGCGGCCACGAACACGAACGTCTTGAAGTTGTTGCCCGCCTTGTAGGAGGCGAGGTTCATCATCCCTCCTTCGGGATCCATGCCGCAGGCCTCTCCGGCATCCTGCGACGCCATGAGTATAGGAGAGGTGTGTAGGGGTCGGTCGATCCGGCATTGCCGGATGGTTAAGGGGATCCCGGACCCGCGGGCTACCCTCTGGGGGTGCGCGCCGCCGCCCTCCTGATCCTCGTCGCGGCGCTCGCGTGCGCCGCCTGCGGGCCGACGAGCCCGACCGAGGCGGGGGGGAGCGACGCCGATCCCGTCGCCCTCCTCACGGTCCTCCCGAGCCCCGGCCAGCTGCGCGGCGAGCCCGCCTCGGCGGTCGACGCGGACGGCCTGCAGGTGGCGCTCACCGGCGCGCCCGACCCGGCCATCGCCGCGCGCGTCCGCGAGCGGGCGCCCAAGGCGGCCGCGGTGCGCACCTGGTCGGCTCCGGGCGGCCAGGAGCTGGTCGCGGCCGTCAGCGTGTGGGGCTCGCACCTGATCGCCACCGGCATCGGCGGCGACGCCGCCGAGCAGATCCTCTCCGAGGACGGCGCCCGCGCCTGGACGCCGACGGGCCTCCCCGGCAGCCGCGGCGCCCGGATCGACATGGGCGGCCGGCAGGAGCAGCGCCTCGCGTTCGCCGTCGGGCCGAACTCGCTCTACGTGCGCGCCGAGGGCCCCGTCCCGGAGGACGTCGTCGCCCGGACCCTCCGCCGGCTCGTCGTCACGCTCGAGGGGCAGCAGTAGCGCGCGACCTCAGCGCGCGAGGTCGCGCCGCCCGACCAGCGTCAGGGCCGCGGCCGTCGTGACCAGCGCGAGCCCGCCGAGGACGGCGACGTCCTCCGGCCCCAGCGCCCCGGTGCGCAGCACCGCCGGGGGGTCGAGGTAGCGGAAGATCGAGAGGGGGCCGAGAGGCTCGGCCACGGACCACACCTGGGCGAGGTAGTCGACCGCGTAGGAGACGATCACGAAGCCCGCCGCCCAGGCCACCACCCGGCCGCCCGCGCGCACGAGCGAGGCGACCAGCAGCGCCACTCCGCCGACGGCGAGGAAGCAGAGGTAGCTCCCCAGCAGGGCCAGCGCGAGCGGCCCGGGGTCGACCGGGGCGAGGTCGTCGACGACCTCGCTCGCCACCAGGCCGCCCAGGTAGCCGCCGGCGATGACCGCGGCGAGGCCGGTCGCCATCGCCAGCGCGTGGGCGGCCAGCCAGCGCGGCGGCTCGATCGGGCGCGACAGGATCAGCTCGGCCGTGCCGTCCTCGACGTCCCGGGCCGGGGCCGCCGCCATCGAGATCGCCGCCGCGGCCGGCAGCGCGAGGGCCACCGGGTGGAGGTACCCCGACCCCGCGTAGCCGGTCGGGGTGGAGATGTCGGCCGAGCCGGCCAGCGCCCGCAGCGCCGGCGGCAGCGCGTTGAACGAGCTGGCGGATGGCGTTCTGGTCAACCGACGCGTACGAGAGCCCGACCACGAGCTCGAACAGGCCGAAGCCCGCCGCGAGCACGACGATCCGCACCCAGGCCCGCTCCCATGCGAGCCCGAAGACGACCCTCAACGCGCCTCGGAGGGGCCCTCGTAGAGGTCGCGGAAGGCGTCCTCCAGGCTGGCCCGCTCGATCGACACGTCGGTGACGGGGAGCCGCGACAGCGCGGCCAGGAGGGGCTGGGGGTCGCCCGCCAGCGAGAAGCGGTGGCGGGCGCCGTCCACCTCCACGCCGGCGACCCCGGGGACGGCGTACCGGGACGGGTCGACCGGCTCGGCGAACTGCACCTCCACCGCCCGGGTGCGCGCCCGCCGCAGCTCGGCGACCGGGCCCACGAGCAGCAGGCGCCCCTCGCGGATCATGGCGACCCGGTCGCACAGCTCCTCCACCTCGGCCAGCACGTGGCTCGAGAAGACGACCGTGCGGCCCGCCGCGGCCCGCTCCGCGAGCCAGCCCAGCAGGCGCCCCTGGATCACGGGGTCGAGCGCGGCGGTGGGCTCGTCGAGGATCGCCAGCGGCGGGTCGTGCTGCAGCGCGGCCACCAGCCCGAGCTTCTGCTTCATCCCCCTCGAGTACTCGCGCACGCGCCGGCGCAGCGTCGCCCGGTCGAGCTCGAGCACCTCGCAGAGGCGCTCGCGCGCCGACGGCGGGCGCGGGTGCAGCCGCGCGAGGGCGTCGAGGGTCCGCTCGCCGGTGAGCCCCGGGTAGAGCCCGAGCTCCCCGGGCAGGTAGCCGACCTCCCCGAGCGCGCCCATCCGGTCGGCCGCCACGTCGTGCCCCATGACCGCCACCCGGCCCGCGGTGGGGCGGATCAGGCCCAGGGCGAGCCGGATGAAGGTCGTCTTGCCCGAGCCGTTCGGCCCCAGGAAGCCGAAGGACTCGCCAGGATGCACGTCGAGGTCGACCTCGACCACCCCGACCGCGCGCCCGTACATGCGCGTGAGCCCGCGTGACTCGATGGCGTGACGCACCGCAGGAGGGTAGCCGCAGCGTGGACATCTCCGTGACCTACGAGCGCGACTGGGGCCTCGGCTGGATCGCCGCCGAGCCCGCCTTCATGCAGCGGGCCTCCCACGCCCTGGCCCACGAGGGCAGCGTGTGGCTGGTCGACCCGGTCGACGGCGAGGGCCTGGAGGACCGGCTGGTCCGGCTCGGCGAGGTGCGGGGGGTGCTCCAGCTCCTCGACCGTCACCCGCGCGACTGCGCCGCGCTGGCCCGCCGCCACGGCGTGCCGCTGGTGCAGACGCCGTTCGACCGCGTCCCCGGGGCCCCCTTCGAGGCGGTCGCCGTGGTGGGCCGCAGGCGCTGGAGCGAGACGGCCCTCTGGTGGCCTGCGCGCCGCGCGCTCGTCGTGGCCGAGGCCCTCGGCACCGCCCCCTACTTCCCCGCGCGGGGCGAGTCGCTGGGCGTGCACCCGGTGCTGCGGCTCACGCCCCCGCGCGCCCTCGCCGGCTACGGACCGGAGCATCTGCTGGTCGGGCACGGGCCCCCGCTGCACGGGCCCGACGTGGCCGAGCGCGTGCGCCGCGCGATCGCGCGCAGCCGCCGGGAGATCCCACGGTGGCTGGCCGGGCTCCCCGCGGCGCGCCGCGCCCGCTGAGCGCCGCGGCGGGCGAGATCTGAGGGAGCGGCACGGGGTCGGGCTGGGGCGGCACCGCTCAGGGCAGGCGCCCGGCCGCCTCGGTGCGCTCGCGCAGCCAGGCGGCGAGGTCCGCCATCAGCTGCCCGCGGCTCAGGCGCCAGCGCCAGTTGCCGCGCGAGGTGCCGGGCGTGTTCAGGCGCGCGCCGCTGCCCAGGCCGAGCAGGTCCTGGGCGGGGACGATCGCCAGCCCGGCCGGCGAGGCCAGCGCCATCCGCACCATCAGGCGGCTCGGGTCGTCCTCGCGGATGCCGAGCGCCGCGGCGGCCTCGGTCGCCGCGCGGCGCTCGCGCGGTCCGGCCGCCGCCCACCAGCCGGCGGCGGTGTCGTTGTCGTGGGTGCCGCTGTAGGCGATCGCCCGGCGGGGGTGGTTCTCGGGCCGGTGCGGGTTGCGGCGCCCGCCGGCGAACGCGAACTGCAGCACGCGCATCCCCGGGAGGCCGAGGCCGTCGATCAGCCGGCGCACCGGCGCGGTGATCACGCCGAGGTCCTCGGCCACCAGGGCCAGCGGTCCCAGCTCGGCGCGCGCCGCCTCGACCACCTCGCCCTTGGGGCCCGGGTGCCAGCGCCCGGACCGCGCCGTCCGGGAGCCCGGCGGCACGCCCCACCAGGCGACGAAGGCGCGGAAGTGGTCGATGCGTGCGCAATCAACCAGATCCCGCGAGCGGCGCAGGCGCTCGATCCACCAGCGGTGGCCCTCCCGGCGCATGGCCGGCCAGTCGTACGGCGGGTTGCCCCAGAGCTGGCCGTCGGTCGTGAAGGCGTCGGGGGGCACGCCCGTGACCGCGTCGCGCCGGAAGAGCCCGGGGTGCGCCCGCACGTCCGCGGCCCGGGGGGCCACGTAGAAGGGCAGGTCGCCCATGATCCGCACCCCGCGGTCGGTTGCATGATCACGCAACGACCCCCACTCGCGCTCGAAGCGCACCTGGTCGGCCACCGCGTCCCGGCCGGCGACGCGCGCCCAGTCGCCGATCCAGTAGGCGTTGCGCTCGCGGAAGTCGGCCGCGCGGGAGGCGGCGACGGGCGCGCGCGGGCGGGCCAGCAGGCCGGGCCACGCCGCGAAGGCCGAGCGGCTCGAGTACGGCGAGCCGTGGCGGTCGGGCGGCGTGAGCGGGAGCACCTGCCACCAGGACTGCCCGGCGGCGGCGAGCCAGTCGACGAACCGGAAGGCCTCGGGCCCGAGGCGGCCCCCCGGGAGCGACGCGACGTGGAGCAGCACGCCCGAGCGCCGGACGGCGGTGGGGTCCTCCGGTGTCGCCTCGGGCGGCATCGGGAAAGGCTACGCTCAGTGCCGCTCGTGCCCGCCCCTCCTCCCCGCACGCCCCCTGCGCGCATCCTGGTCCACGACGTCCGGCCGTCGGTCGAGGGCGGCAGATGGCCCGCGAAGCGGACCGTCGGCGACGTCGTCGTGGTCGAGTGCGACCTCGTGCGCGACGGCCACGAGGCGCTGCGGGCCGCGCTGCGGCACCGGCCCCCGGGCGCGCGCGGCTTCGCCGAGGAGCCGATGATGCAGCTCACGCCGGACCGCTGGAGGGGCGAGTTCACGACGACCGAGCTCGGCATCCACCGCTTCCAGGTGGAGGCGTGGGTCGATCCGTTCGCGTCCTGGCGCGACGAGCTGGAGCGCAAGCTGGCGGCCGGCCAGGAGGACCTGGAGGGGGAGCTCGCCGAGGGCGCCGCCCTGCTCGAGGGCGCGGCCGGGCGGCTGAAGGCGGCGGACCGCCGGGTGGCCCAGCGGGCCCTGGCGGCCCTGGCGGCCGGGAACGGCGTCGCCGAGCGGGCCGACGCGGCGCTCGCCCTCGACGTGGCCGACGCCCTCTCGCGCGACCCGGAGCGCCGCGACCGGGCCCGCTCGGAGACCCTCGAGGTCGACATCGACCGCGAGCGCGCCCGCGTCGGGGCCTGGTACGAGCTCTTCCCGCGCTCGTTCGGCGGCTTCGCGGGCGTGCAGCTGCAGCTCCCGCGGCTGGCCGAGCTGGGCTTCGACGTGATCTACCTGCCGCCCATCCACCCGATCGGGCGCACCCACCGGAAGGGCCGCAACAACGCCCCGTCGGCCGCGCCGGGCGACCCGGGCAGCCCCTGGGCGATCGGCGGCCCCGAGGGCGGCCACACCGCGGTCGACCCCGAGCTGGGCACGCTGGAGGACTTCGCGCGGCTGGTCGAGGCGGCGCGCGACCACGGGATGGAGATCGCCCTCGACTTCGCGATCCAGTGCTCCCCGGACCATCCGTGGCTGACCGAGCACCCCGAGTGGTTCCACCGGCGCCCCGACGGGACGCTCAAGTACGCCGAGAACCCGCCCAAGCGCTACCAGGACATCTACACCGTCAACTTCGACAGCCGGGACTGGCGGGGGCTGTGGGAGGCCCTGCGCGACGTCGTGCTGTTCTGGGTCGAGCGGGGGGTGCGGATCTTCCGCGTCGACAACCCCCACACCAAGCCCATCGCGTTCTGGAGCTGGCTCATCCGCGGCGTGCGCGAGGCCCACCCTGACGTCGTCTTCCTGTCGGAGGCCTTCACGAGCCCTGCGCGCATGTACTCGCTGGCCAAGGCCGGCTTCAGCCAGTCCTATACCTACTTCACGTGGAAGAACTCCAAGGAGGAGCTGACCGAGTACGTCACGGAGCTGGCGGGCCCCGTCTCGGAGTTCTTCCGGCCGAACTTCTTCACCAACACGCCGGACATCCTCCACGCGTACCTCCAGGAGGGCGGGCGGCCGGCGTTCGAGGCGCGGCTCGTGCTCGCCGCGACCCTCTCGCCGAGCTACGGCATCTACTCGGGGTTCGAGAACCTCGAGCGCACGCCGGTGGCGCCCGGCAGCGAGGAGTACCTCGACTCCGAGAAGTACGAGGCCAGGGAGCGCCGCCTCGACGGGCCCCTGCTCCCGCTGCTGAGTCGCCTCAACGAGATCCGCCGCGCGTCGCCGCCGCTGTGGCGGATCGACGTGCGCTTCCTCGAGACCGCCAACTCGGCGCTGATCGGCTACGCGAAGGGCGAGGGCCCGGGCGCGATCATCGTGGTCGTGAACCTCGATCCGGGAGCCGCGCACGAGGGCCTCGTCGTCGTCCCGCCTGAGCTCGGGCTGCCGGGCGAGTTCACGGCCCGCGACCTGGTGAGCGGCCAGGCGTTCCGCTGGGGCGCCGGCGGCAACTACGTGCGGCTCGATCCCGCCGTCGCGCCGATGCACGTGCTGAGGGCCGAGCCGTGAGCGCGGTGGCCCCCATCGAGCAGGACATCGCCCTGCTCGCCGCCCGCGACCACCACGAGCCCCACCGCGTGCTCGGCGCCCACCCGGTCGACGGCGGCGTGGCCGTGCGCGTCTGGCGCCCCGGGGCCGACGCCGTGCGCGTCCATCCCGACGGCGGCGAGCCCGTGGAGCTGGCGCATCGCGCGTCGGGGCTGTTCGAGGCGGTGGTTGCAGGGTCACGCAACCTTCCGCGCTACGAGGTCGAGGTCGAGCTCGGCGACGCCGTGACGCGGGCGCGCGATCCCTACTCCTTCCTGCCGACGCTCGGCGAGCTCGACCTGCACCTGGTCGGCGAGGGCAGCCACCAGGAGCTGTGGGAGCGCCTGGGCGCCCGGCCCCGGGAGATCGACGGCGCCAGCGGGGTCGCGTTCACGGTGTGGGCGCCGTCGGCGCGCTCGGTGAGCGTGGTCGGCGACTGGAACGCCTGGGACGGGCGCGTGCACCCGATGCGCACGCTCGGCGCGTCCGGGATCTGGGAGCTCTTCGTGCCCGGCGTGGACGAGGGCGCGCACTACAAGTTCGAGATCCGCGGGGCGGACGGCTCGTTGCGCCTGAAGGCCGACCCCGAGGCGCTGCGCGCCGAGCACCCGCCCAAGACGGCGTCGGAGATCTTCGTCAGCCGCTACCCATGGGGCGACGACGACTGGATGCGCGCGCGCCGTGAGCGCCTCCCCCACGAGGAGCCGGTGTCGATCTACGAGGCCCATCTGCCCTCGTGGCGCTGGAACCCCTCCGAGGGCAACCGCCCGCTGAGCTACGTCGAGCTGGGCGAGGAGCTGGGCGACTACGCCCACGACATGGGCTTCACGCACGTGGAGCTGCTGCCGGTGATGGCCCATCCGTTCCCGGGCTCGTGGGGCTACCAGGTCACCTCGTACTTCGCGCCCTCGCCGCGGCAGGGCTCCCCGGACGAGCTGCGCGAGATGGTCGACCGCCTTCACGCCCGCGGCATCGGGGTGATCCTCGACTGGGTTCCCGCGCACTTCCCGCGCGACGAGTGGGCCCTGGCGCGCTTCGACGGCACGGCGCTCTACGAGCACGAGGACCCGCGGCGCGGCGCCCACCCCGACTGGGGCACGCTGATCTTCAACTACGGCCGCAACGAGGTGCGGAACTTCCTGGTGGCGAGCGCCCTCTTCTGGCTGCGCGAGTACCACGCCGACGGCCTGCGCGTCGACGCCGTCGCGTCGATGCTCTATCGCGACTACTCGCGTGCGGCCGGCGAGTGGGTGCCGAACGAGTACGGGGGCCGCGAGGACCTCGAGGCGATCGGCTTCCTGCGCCAGCTCAACGAGGTCACGCACGCCCGCGAGCCGGGGACGATCATGGCCGCCGAGGAGTCCACGGCCTGGCCGGCCGTCTCGCGCCCCACCGACATGGGCGGCCTCGGCTTCGACTTCAAGTGGAACATGGGGTGGATGCACGACACGCTCGAGTACTTCGCGCACGAGCCGGTCCACCGCCGCTTCCACCACGACGAGCTCACCTTCAGCCTCGTCTACGCGTTCACCGAGCAGTTCGTGCTGCCGCTCTCGCACGACGAGGTCGTCCACGGCAAGGGGTCGCTGCTGTCGCGGATGCCCGGCGACGACTGGCAGAGGCACGCCAACCTGCGGGCGCTCTACGCGTACATGTGGGCCCACCCGGGCAAGAAGCTGCTCTTCATGGGCGGCGAGCTCGCCCAGGAGCAGGAGTGGAGCCACGAGCGCAGCCTCGACTGGCACCTGCTTGAGCGCCCCCGCCACGCCGGCGTCCAGCGGCTGGTGCGCGACCTCAACCACCTCTACCGGGACACCCCGGCGCTGTGGCAGCTCGACGCCGAGCCCGGGGGGTTCCGCTGGCTGGTCGTCGACGACCGCGACGCCAACGTGGTCGCATTCGCCCGCTTCGCGCGCGATGGGCGCGCCCTGGTCGCCGCCGCGAACCTGTCGCCGGTCCCGCGCACCGGGTACCGCCTCCCCCTCCCCCGCCCGGGGCGCTGGCGCGAGGCTCTGAACACGGACGCCGAGGCCTACGGCGGCGCCAACGTGGGCAACATGGGCGGCGTCCGGGCCGAGGGGGTCCCGTGGGGCGGCGAGGCGGCGTCCGCGGAGGTGACGATCCCTCCGCTCGGGGTGGTCTGGCTCACGCCGGATGACTGACCGGCTGCCCTGGGAGCGCCCGCTGGGCGCGGTCCCGGAGCCGGGCGGGCGCACGATCTTCCGGGTCTGGGCGCCCCGCGCGCGCGAGGTGAGCGTCGAGGTCGGCGGCCGGTCGGTCCCGCTGGCCCCGGACGAGGGCGTCTTCGAGGGCCGTGCCGACGCGGGCCCGGGCGACGACTACCGCTACCGCCTCGACGGCGGCGACCCGCTGCCCGACCCCTGCTCGCGCGCGCAGCCGGAGGGCGTTGGCGGCCCGTCGCGGGTGGTCAACCCGGCCGCCGTCGCGTGGGACGAGGGGGGCTGGGCCGGCCTGGACCGGCGGGGGCTCGTCCTCTACGAGCTGCACGTCGGGACCTTCACGCCCGAGGGCACCTTCGCGGCCGCCGCCGAGCGGCTGCCCGCGCTGGCGCGGCTCGGGGTGACGGCGATCGAGCTGATGCCGGTGGCGACCTTCCCGGGACGGCGCAACTGGGGCTACGACGGCCTCTACGCGTGGGCGCCCCACCACGTCTACGGCGGCCCGGAGGGCCTGGCGGGGCTCGTGGCCGCCGCCCACCGGGCGGGGATCGGCGTGATCCTCGACGTCGTCTACAACCACCTCGGCCCGGGCGCGGAGGCGCTCGAGGCCTTCGGGCCGTACCACACCGGCCGCTACGGCACGCCCTGGGGGGCGGCGATGAACTTCGACGACCGCGACTCGGGGGGCGTCCGCGAGTGGGCGATCCAGAACGCCTGCATGTGGCTGTCCGAGTACCGCATCGACGGCCTCCGCGTTGACGCGGTCCACGCCATCCACGACGACGGCGCGCGCCACGTGCTCGCCGAGCTCTGCGCGCGGGCGGGCGCGACCGCCCCCCGGCCGCCGCTGCTGATCGCCGAGAGCGGCCTCAACGACCCGAAGGTGATCCGCCCGCACGAGCTCGGCGGGTGGGGGTTCGACGCCCAGTGGGCCGACGACTTCCACCACGCCCTGCACGCGCTGCTCACCGGCGAGCGCGACGGCTACTACGTCGACTTCGGCGACGTCCGGCACCTGGCCGCCGCCACGCGCCGGCCCTTCGTCTACCGGGGGCAGCACTCGGCCTTCCGGCGCCGGCGCCACGGGGCTCCCGCGGACGACCGTCCGGCGCGCCAGTTCGTGGTCTACTCGCAGAACCACGACCAGGTGGGCAACCGGGCCCTGGGCGACCGGCTCCCGCCCGCCGTCCGGCCCCTCGCCGCGTTGTGGACCATCATGTCGCCCTTCGTCCCCATGCTCTTCATGGGGGAGGAGTACGGCGAGGAGGCCCCCTTCCAGTTCTTCACCGACCACACCGACCCGCTCATCGCCGACGCCACCCGCGAGGGGCGGCGCCGGGAGTTCGCGGAGTTCGTGGGCTTCGGCGAGGAGGTGCCCGATCCCCAGGACCCCGCGACGCACCGCAGGTCGTTGCTTGATCACGCAACTCGGGACGGGGGGCTGCGCGACCTCTACGGCCGCCTCCTCGAGCTGCGGGCCGGCCTTCCCCAGGAGACCCCGGGCGTCATGTGGCATCCCGACGGCGGCTGGATCTGGATGGACCGGGGCCCCCTGCGGGTGGTCGGCAACTTCGTCGCCGAGCCGTCGGAGGTGCCGATCCGGGAGCGCGGCGAGCTCGTCCTGGCGACCTCGCCCGGTGTGCTGGTCCGCGACGGCCGCCTGACGCTCCCGCCGCTGGCCGGGGCGGTGCTGCGATGAGCCAGCGCATCTGGCCGGGGCGGCCCTTCCCGCTGGGGGCGACCTGGGACGGGAACGGGACGAACTTCTCGCTCTTCTCCGAGCACGCCGAGCGCGTGGAGCTGTGCCTGTTCGACGAGGCCGACCGCGAGACGCGGGTGGACCTGCGCGAGCGCACCGCGCTGAACTGGCACGGGTTCCTGCCCGACGTGCGCCCGGGGCAGCGCTACGCCTACCGGGTGCACGGGCCGTGGGACCCCGCGAAGGGCCATCGCTTCAACCCGAGCAAGCTGCTCATCGACCCCTACGCCAAGGCGATCGATGGGCCGATCGCCTACGACGCGGCCAACGTCCTGCCCTACGAGCCCGACGGCGAGGACGCCGATCTGGTGCGCGACGAGACCGACGACGCCGACGCGATCCCGCGCTCCATCGTCATCGACGCGGGCTTCGACTGGCAGGACGACCGGCCGCCGGCGACGCCCTGGCACGAGACGCTGATCTACGAGGTGCACGTGAAGGGCTTCACCAAGCGTAAGCCAGGGGTGCGCGAGGACCTCCGCGGCACCTACGCCGGCCTGGCCTCCGACACCGCGATCGAGCACCTGCGCTCGCTCGGCGTGACGGCCGTGGAGCTGCTGCCCGTGCACCACATCGCCAACGAGGCGTGGTTGGTGGGCAAGGGGCTGTCCAACTACTGGGGCTACAGCTCGATCGGCTACCTCGCCCCCCACGCCCTCTACGCGGCGACCGGCCTCGCCGGCGAGCAGGTGCGCGAGTTCAAGGGGATGGTGAAGGCGCTCCACCGCGCGGGGATCGAGGTGATCCTCGACGTCGTCTACAACCACACCGCCGAGGGGAACCACCTCGGGCCGATGCTGTCGTTCAAGGGCATCGACAACCTGAGCTACTACCGCTGCTCGCCCGACGACCCCCGCCACTATGTGGACTTCACGGGCACCGGCAACAGCCTCAACCCGCTCCACCCGAGCGTGCTGCGCCTGATCATGGACAGCCTGCGCTACTGGGTGCTCGAGATGCACGTCAACGGCTTCCGCTTCGACCTCGCCTCCGCCCTGGCGCGGGAGTTCTGGGAGGTCAACCGACTCTCGGCGTTCTTCGACATCATCCACCAGGACCCGGTGCTCTCCCAGGTGAAGCTGATCGCCGAGCCCTGGGACGTCGGTCCGGGCGGCTACCAGGTGGGCAACTTCCCGGTCCTCTGGACCGAGTGGAACGGCGTCTACCGCGACGAGATGCGCGACTTCTGGCGCGGCCAGAGCGACGGCGTGGCCGAGTTCGCGTCGCGGCTGACGGGCTCGAGCGACCTGTACCAGTCGGACGGCCGCCGCCCGTTCGCCTCGATCAACTTCGTGACCGCGCACGACGGCTTCACCATGCGCGACCTCGTCTCCTACAACCAGAAGCACAACGAGGCCAACCTCGAGGACAACCGCGACGGCACCGACGACAACCGCAGCTGGAACTGCGGCGTCGAGGGCCCCACGGACGACCCCCAGATCCTCGCGCTGCGGGCCCGGCAGCACCGCAACCTCCTGACGACCCTGCTGCTGTCGCAGGGGGTGCCGATGCTGCTCGGCGGCGACGAGATGGGCCGCACCCAGGGCGGCAACAACAACGCCTACTGCCAGGACAACGAGATCGGCTGGTTCAACTGGGAGCTCGACGACGAGCAGGAGGCCCTGCTGGAGTTCACGCGGCGGCTGATCGCCCTGCGCAAGGCGCATCCGGTCTTCCACCGGCGCGACTTCTTCGGCGGCCGCGACGGGGACGGGTCGGGCCTGCCGGACATCCGCTGGTTCCGCGAGGACGGCCGCGAGATGAGCCGGCGCGACTGGCGCGCGGATGACCGCCGCGTGCTCGGGGTGTTCCTGAACGGCGAGGAGATCCCCTCTCCCTCGCCGACCGGCGAGCCGGTCGTCGACGACTCGTTCGTGCTGCTGGTGAACGGGGGCTACGAGCCGACCGGCTTCCGGCTGCCCGCCCGGCGGTTCGGCAACCGGTGGCGCCAGGTGGTCTCCACCGCCGACCCGGAGGCCCCCGAGGGCGCGAACACCTGGCCGGCGCGGGCGGAGGTGCCCCTCGAGGCCCGGTCGATCCTGCTCATGCGCCGGGCCTGGTGAGGGCCACCTACCGGCTGCAGCTCGGCCCCGGCATGGGGTTCGCCGACGCCCTCCGGCTGGTGCCGTACCTGCGCGAGCTCGGCGTGAGCCACCTCTACCTCTCCCCCGCGCTCCAGGCCCGGCGCGGCTCGACCCACGGCTACGACGTCGTCGACCCGCGCCGGATCTCCACGGACCTCGGCGGCGAGGCGGCCTTCCGCCAGCTGGCCGGCGCGGGCCTGGACGTGCTGCTGGACATCGTCCCCAACCACATGGCGGCCTCCGACGAGAACCCGTTCTGGGCCGACGAGGGGCTGCGGCGGCGGTTCTTCGACATCGACCCCGACACGGGCCGGCACCGGCGCTTCTTCTCCATCGACGAGCTGGCCGGCGTGCGCCAGGAGGACCCCGAGGTCTTCGAGACCACCCACGCCCTGGTGCTCGGGCTGGTCGCCGAGGGGGTCGTCGACGGCCTGCGGATCGACCACCCCGACGGCCTCGCCGACCCGCCCGAGTACCTGCGCCGCCTCGCCGACCGCGGGGTCGAGCGGGTGTGGGTGGAGAAGATCCTGGAGCCCGGCGAGGAGCTGCCGGACTGGCCGGTGGAGGGCACCACCGGCTACGAGTTCATGGCCGACGCCACCGGCCTCTTCATCGACCCCGCCGGCGAGGCGCCGCTCACCGCGCTCTACGCCGAGCTCACGGGCGAGCGGCGCCCCTTCGCCGAGGTCGCGGCCGAGGCCAAGCTCGGCGAGGCGCGCACCACGTTCCGGCCCGAGGTCGAGCGGCTGCGGACCCTGCTCGACGAGCCCGAGATGGCCGACGCGGTGGCGGGCCTGCCGGTGTACCGCACCTACGTGGAGCCACGGGCGGGCGAGGTCGAGCCCCACGACGTCGAGGCGGTCGAGGAGGCCGAGCTGCCCGAGCGCGTGCGCGAGGCGCTGGTCGCCCCGCGCGACCCCGACGAGGAGGCCTTCGCGATCCGCTTCCAGCAGACGACCGGCGCGGTGATGGCCAAGGGGGTCGAGGACACCGCCCTCTACCGCTACCTGCGCCTGGTGGCGCTGAACGAGGTGGGGTCCGACCCCGGCCGCTGGGGCGTCGTCGCCGGCCGAGGTCCACGCGCGCAACGCCGCGCGCGGGCGGCGCTTCCCGCGCGGCCTGCTGGCGACCCAGACCCACGACACCAAGCGCTCGGGCGACGTGCGCGCCCGCATCGGGGCGCTCTCCGCGATGCCCGGGCGCCTGGCGCGAGCGCGTGCTCGCGCTGGCGCGACGCTGAACGCCCCCCTGCGCGCGGGCGGCGGCCCGGACGCCGGCGAGGAGTACCTCATCTACCAGACCCTCGTCGGCGCCTGGCCGCTCGAGCGCGAGCGCCTCGTGGACTACATGGTCAAGGCCATGCGCGAGGCGAAGGTGACGACAGACTGGATCGATCCCGACGAGGATCACGAGCGGGCGGTGCGGCGCTTCATCGCGCGCCTCTACCGCTCGGAGGCGTTCCTCGCCGACCTCGAGGCCTTCGTCGCCGAGGTCGCCCCGCGGGGCGAGGAGGCCGCCCTCGGCCAGACGCTCCTCAAGCTCACGGCCCCCGGCGTCCCCGACCTCTACCAGGGCGACGAGCTCTGGTGCCTGTCGCTGGTCGACCCCGACAACCGGCGCCCGGTCGACTGGGACCGGCGCCGGCGGCTGCTGGACGGCCTGCTCGCCGGCGAGCCGCCGCGCCGCGAGACGGCCAAGCTGTTCCTGATCCACCGCGCCCTCGCGCTGCGGGCGCGCCGCCCCGAGGCCTTCGCGGGCTCCTACCGCCCCCTCGACGCGGGCGCGGGCGCCTTCGCCTACGCGCGCGGCGACGCCGTGATCGCGGCGATGCCCATCCGCGCTGGCGGGGAGGGCGAGCGCGATCGCTGTCCCGGAGGACCTGCGCGGGCGCTGGCGCGACGTCCTCGGCGACCGCGACCTCGAGCTCGCTGCCGAGGCGGGGCTCGGCGACCTCTCCGGGGCGCTCCCGGCGGCACTGCTGGAGCGCGTGGAGGCCTAGCCCAGGTCGGCCGCCGTCAGGGTGGCCGGGCGCAGGTCGGCGCCCGACAGGCCGGTCTCCAGGCGCCGGATGAGGGCGTTGGCGTTGCGCACGCCGGCCTGGGCGATGCGCTGGTTGATCCGCAGCTGGGCGGTGGTGAGGGTGACGCTGCCCGGGTCGGGCGGGTTCTGCGCGGGGCGGGATCGTGGTCGTGCTGGCGGGCGGCTCGGCGGCGGGGGCCTTGGCGAGGATCTGGAGGCGGTCGAAGAGCTTGCCCTGGGTCGACCTGGCCGGCCCTGACGTCGCCGCCGGTCAGGCCGGCGTCGAGGCGGTTGGTGATGCCGGTGGCCCGGCGGATGGCGGCCTGGTCGATGCGCTGGTTGATCAGCAGCTGGCGCGGCGCTGAGCGTCAGCGGGTCGCCCGGGCCGCCTGCGGCCCGGGTCGACGATCGCGGCCGGGTCGGCCGGGGCGGCCGGGGCCAGCGAGGCGGCCGCCGGGGCGCTGGTGATCCCCCGCCCCAGCTGGGTCGGCCCGACCGAGTAGCCGCAGAGGTCGCGGGCCTCGCAGGCCGGCGTTGAGGCGCGCCTCGCACGGCGTTGAGCCCGCCGGATGGCGGCCTGGCTGATGCGCTGGTTGATGCGCAGCTGGGCCGACCGAGAGCGTGAAGGACGACGTCGTCCTTGTCGGGCGGCGCCGGCGGCAGCGGCAGGGTCTTGCAGACCGCGGCGCGGCGCCGGCGGGGCGTCGCCCAGACCCGTCGCGGCGGAAGACCTCCGACTCGTTGCGACGTCGGGCGCGTTCAGGTCGCCGCCCTCCCAGACGAGCATGTACTCGTTGGCCTGGGAGCCGTAGGCGACCGAGGGCCGAGCCCGCTGAAGTCGGGGTCGTCGTCGGCGCCCATGACCGACACGCGCATGTCGTTGGCGCCGGTCTCGGCCCCGGTGGCGTCGAGGCGCTGTGCGAACGCCTCGTCCTTTCGCTGCGCCAACTCGGGCGGGTCGTCGGCCCATCCAGGCGACCAGGTACTCGTCGGAGCCGGAAGTCGTAGGCGACGCGACGCGTCGCTCGACGACGCGTCCCGGTCGCCGTCGGGGCCCATGTCCGAGATGCGCCGGTCCTCCGCGCCGACCTCGGCGCCCGCGGGGTCGAGCCGCTGGACGAAGATCGTCGTCGCTCGCCGAGGTCGCGCAGGGGCGGAGAGTCGTCGCCGTCCCAGGCGACGAGGTAGTCGCCCGAGCGCTCGCTGGCGGCCACCGACGGGGCCGGCGGCCCGAGGCGAAGGCGCCCCGCGTCTCGGAGATGCGCTGGTCGTTCGCGCCGATCGCGGTCGCCGCCGGCGTCGAGGCGCTGGACGTGGATCTCGACGTCGCCGACGGCCGCCTCGGCGCCGTGCCACGCGACGAGGTACTCGCCGGTGCGCCCGTTGTGAGCGACCGCGGGCGCGCCGGCGTCGAAGCGCGTGTCGCCCTCGGGGCCCATGTCCGAGAGGCGCAGGTCGTCGGCGCCGACCTGGCTCGCCGCCGGATCGAGGCGCTGGGCGAAGACCTCGTCCTCGCCTCGGCGACCACCCCGCGCACGACGAGGTATCGCCCGAGGCGCCGTTCGCCGTGACGGCGACGAGGTCCTGGGCGTCGAAGTCGAAGTTGCCCTCGGGGCCGGTCGACCGAGATCGCGCGTCGTCGGCCCCGACCTCGGCGCCCGTCGCGGAGCGGCGCTGGCACGAAGACCTCCTCCGCGCCCGGGGTCGTGTCCCAGGTCCCAGCCCTGCCACGCCACCAGGTACTCGTTCGTCGCGGCGTTGTAGGCGACGGCGAGGGCTGTCGGCCTCGGAAGCCGGGGTCGCCGTCCGGGCCCATGGCCGGAGATCGCGGAGCTGGCCGCCGAGCGGGGTGCCGCGGGCGTCGAGCAGTCGGCCCCAGATCTCGAGCTCCTCGCCGGCGGCGTTCCCGGACCACACCGCGCACGAGGTACTGGTCGGCGCGCGGGTTGTAGGCCACCGAGGGACGGCCGGCCACGAAGCTCAGGTCGCCGTCGGGCCCCATCTGCGAGACGCGCTGCTGGGCGTCGAGCGGCGCCGTCGCCGCGGCCTGGCCGGACGCGACCAGGCACGCGCCGGAGACCCAGGACGGCGCGCCAGGGCGGCGAGCGCGGCGGCGCATGCGGCGGGACCTCATGCCCCGCACTCTGCTGCGGCGAGTGTCACGGGCGGCTCACGGCCGCCTCACGCCGCGTCAGCCCAGGTCGGCGGCCGTCAGGGTGGCCGGGCGCAGGTCGGCCCCCGACAGGCCGGTCTCCAGGCGCCGGATCAGCGCGTTGGCGTTGCGCACCCCGGCCTGGGCGATGCGCTGGTTGATCCGCAGCTGGGCGGTGCTGAGGGTGACGCTGCCGGGGTCGGGCGGGTTCTTGCGCGGCGGGATGGTGGTCTTGGTGGCAGGCGGCTCGGGCGCAGGGGCCTTGGCGAGGATCTGGAGGCGGTCGAAGAGCTTGCCCTGGGTGACCTGGGCGGCGCGCACGTCGCCGCCGGTGAGGCCGGCCTCGAGGCGGTTGGTGATGCCGGTGGCCCGGCGGATGGCGGCCTGGTCGATGCGCTGGTTGATCAGCAGCTGGGTGGCGCTCAGGGTCAGCGGGTCGCCCGGGCCGCTGCGGCCGGGGTCGACGATCTTGGCCGGGTCGGCCGGGGCGACCGGGGCCAGCGAGGCGGCCGCCGGGGCGCTGGTGATCCCGGCCCCCAGCTGGGGCGGGCCGACCGAGTAGCCGCACAGGTCGCGGGCCTGCAGGCCGGCGTTCAGGCGCGCCTCGACCGCGTTCAGGCGCCGGATGGCCGCCTGGCTGATGCGCTGGTTGATGCGCAGCTGCTGACCGTGAGCGTGAAGGTGACGTCCGCTCGCCGGAGGGCGCCGGCGGCAGGGGCAGGGTCTTGCAGGCCGGCATGGCCACCGGGGCGTCGCCCAGCACGTCGCGGCGGAAGATGTTGTCGCACGCCGGGGCGGTCCCGGCGACCAGGTTGCTCGCGCGCGACAGGAACGCCACGTAGCGGCCGTCCGCCGAGGTCGTGGGGGCGGCGGAGAACGCGTTGGCCGCCGCGCCGGCAGCGCCCGGCGCCCGGCTCACGAGCTCGGTGGTGTCGGCGAGGGCGTCGCGCACGAACACGTCCTCGAACGGGTCGTTGTCCTCGGCCGAGAGGTTGGTCGCGGTGGAGGCGAAGGCCACGCGGGCGTTGTCCGAGACGACGGGGAACTGGGCCGAGGCGTCCGCGCCGGCTCCGCGCGCGCCGTTCGCCCGGCTCGCGAGAGCGGTGGTGGACTCGTCGAGGTCGCGCAGGAAGATGTTCGTCTCGGCGTTGTCGTCGTCGGCCGAGAGGTTGTCGGCGCGCCGACGTGAACGCGACGAAGCGGCCCGAGGGCGAGATCGCGGGGCTGTTCGACGCGCCGCCGCTCGCGGGGGCGCCGGCGGCGCCGGTGCCGCGGCTGACGAGCGTGGTCGTCGCCGACGGCCAGGTCGCGCACGAAGACGTTGGCGAAGCCGTCGTCGTCCTCGTTGGAGAGGTTGTTGGCGCGCGAGCCGAAGGCGACCCGGTTGCCGTCGCCCGGAGATCGCCGGGGTGGAGGAGACGTCGTTCGCCCCGGCCCCGTTGGCCCCCGACCGCCGGCTGACGAGGACCGTCGTGTTCGCGACCAGGTCGCGCACGAAGACGTTCCTGAAGCGCGTCGTCGTCGGCGCCGGAGAGGTTGTCGGCGTCCGAGTCGAAGGCGACGTAGCGCCCGTCGCGGGAGATCGCCGGGTCGTTCGACCCGCCGTTCGCCGCCGGCGCCCCCCGGCCCGGTGGCGCGGCTCACCAGGATCGTCGTGTTGGCGACGAGGTCGCGCACGAAGACGTTCGTGACGCTGTCGTCGTCCTCCGGTGAGAGGTTGTCGGCGTCCGACGCGAACGCGACGAAGCGGCCGTCCCCGGAGATCGACGGGTCCGCACGACGGGCTGCGTCGGCCGCCGCGCCCGCCGCGCCCGAGGCGCGGCTCACGAGCGTCGTCGCGTTCGTGCCGACCTCGCGGACGAAGATGTTGCGACCCCCGGGTTGTCCTCGGCCGAGAGGTTGTTCGGCGTCCGACTGTCGAAGGCCACCCGGTCGCCGCTCGGCGGAGATGGAGGGGGTCGTCGGAGAACTGCGTCGGCCGGGCGCCCCGGCGGCGCCGGTGGCGCGGGAGATGAGGATCGACGTCGTCCTTGGCGGCGAGCGCGGGCGCGGCCAGGGCCGCCGCCGCGACGGCGGCCAGCGCGAGGCTGACGAGCCGTGGCCGCCTCACGGCGTGCCGCTCAGCCCAGGTCGGCGGCCGTCAGCGTGGCGGGGCGCAGGTCGGTGCCCGACAGGCCGGTCTCGAGGCGCCGGATCAGGGCGTTGGCGTTGCGCACCCCGGCCTGGGAGATGCGCTGGTTGATCTTCAGCTGCTCGGTGCTGAGGGTGACGCTGTCGGGGTCGGGCGGGTTCTGGCGGGGCGGGATGGTGGTCTCGCTGGCCGGCGGCTCGGGCGCGGGGGTCTTGGTGACGATCTGGAGGCGGTCGAAGAGCTTGCCCTGGGTGACCTGGGCGGCCTGGACGTCGCCGCCGGTCAGCCCTGCCTCGAGGCGGTTGGTGATGCCCGTGGCCCGGCGGATGGCCGCCTGGTCGATGCGCTGGTTGATCAGGAGCTGCTCGGCGCTCAGGGTCAGCGGGTCGCCCTGGCCGCTGCGGCCGGGGTTGACGATCGGCGCCGGGTCGGCCGGGGCCGCCGGGGCCAGCGAGGCCGCCGCCGGGGCGCTGGTGATGCCCGGCCCCAGCTGGGGCGGGCCGATCGAGTAGCCGCACAGGTCGCGGCCGGCCAGGCCGCCGTTGAGGCGGGCCTCGACCGCGTTCAGGCGCCGGATCGCGGCCTGGCTGATGCGCTGGTTGATCTGCAGCTGCTGAACCGTGAGCGTGAAGGTGACGTCGTCCTTGGCCGGCGGCGAGGGCGGCAGCGGCAGGATCTTGCAGACCGGCGTCGCGATCGGCGTGTCGCCCAGCACGTCGCGGCGGTAGATGTTGCGCACGCCCGCGATGGTCCCGGCCGTGAGGTTCGTCGCGAGCGACTGGAAGGCGACGTAGCGCCCGTCCTGCGAGGTCGACGGAAGGAAGGAGCTGTTGTTGGCCGCGGCGCCGGCCGCGCCCTGTGCCCGGCTCACCAGCTCGGTCGTGTTGGCGATCGCGTCGCGCACGAAGACGTTGGAGAAGGCGTCGTTGTCGTCGGTCGACAGGTTGTTCGCGTTCGAGGAGAAGGCCACGCGGGCGTTGTCGGCGACGGAGGCGGCGACGGAGGCGGCGTCGCCTCCCGCTCCGCCCGGGCCGCTGGCGCGGCTGATGAGCGCCGTCGTGGCGTCGTCGAGGTCGCGCAGGAAGATGTTGGCGACGGCGTTGTTGTCGTCCTGCGACAGGTTGTTGGCCAGGGACTGGAAGCTCACGTAGCGGCCGGACGGCGAGATGTCGGCGTTGGTCGAGTTGTCGCCGCCGGGGGCCCCGCCGGGCCCCGTCGCACGGCTGACGAGGGCGTTGGAGGCGGCGGCGATGTCGCGGACGAACACGTTCACGACGGCGTTGTTGTCCTCGTTGGAGAGGTTGTTGGCGCCGCTCTGGAAGGCCACGCGGTTGCCGTCGCCGGAGATCGCCGGGATGACGGAGTTGTCGTTCGCCCCGGCGCCCCCCGCGCCCGGCGCCCGGCTGACCAGCGTCGTCGTGTTGGCGACCAGGTCGCGGACGAAGATGTTCGTGAAGCCGTTGTTGTCCTCGGTCGAGAGGTTGTCGGCGGTCGACGAGAAGACGACGAAGCGCCCGTCGGCCGAGACGTCCGGGTCGTTCGAGGCGGTGTCCGCCGCGGCGCCCCCGGGGCCCGAGGCGCGACTCACCAGGGTCGTCGTCCCCGCGACGAGATCGCGCACGAAGATGTTGCGGGCGGCGTCGATGTCCTCCGCCGAGAGGTTGTCGGCGTCCGACTCGAAGGCCACGAAGCGCCCGTCGCCGGAGATCGCCGGGTCCCGCGAGGCCCCGTCGCCGCCGACCCCGGCGGCCCCCGTCGCGCGGCTGGCGAAGGTGGTCACGTTCGTCGCGGCGTCGCGCACGAAGACGTTCGTGAAGCCGTTGTTGTCCTCGGCCGAGATGTTGTCGGCGTCGGTGTCGAAGGCGACCTGGTCGCCGCTCGCCGAGCTGGAGGAGGTGACCGCGTTCGCGTCGACGGCCGCCCCGGCCGGCCCGGTGGCCCGCGAGATGAGGACGACGTCGTCCTTGGCGGCCAGCGCAGGCGCGGCCAGCGCGATCAGGCCCGCGCCGGCAAGGACGAGCGCAGCCATCTCAGGCCGTCGAAGCGGGCGGCGCATGGTCCGGATGCGGCCTACGGGAACCTCCGGGGTGACGGGCACTCCCCTGGGCTCTGCGAGACTAACCTCACCGCGAGGCCGCGGGCAACCTCCGCGGCCGGCGGGAGCCGCGATACGCTCCCGGGCATGAGCGCGGGACGGCCGGCGGCCGGCGCCGGCTACCTGGAGCACCTGGCGCCCGGCGATCTGGGCCTGGTCCTGCGCCTCGCGGGACTCCCGCCCATGGAGGCCGCAGACGCGCACGCGCTACTGGGCCGCGAGCCGGACCTCCTCGAGCGGACCCTCGCCTCGCCCGCCGCCGCCCACGAGCTGCTGCGCGCCGGCGCCGGGGACCTCGAGCGCGAGCCGTTCGTCACGGCGTCGCCGTTCCTGGCCTTCGCGGTCGCCGTCGAGCAGGTCGCCGCCGACCTGCGCGAGGCCACCTACGTCTCGGAGTGGGTGGGGCCGCGGCAGCGGCTGCCGCTCCTGGGCGGCGACGACCTGCGCGAGCTGCTCGACGACGGCCGGCGACGGGCCTTCCTGGCGGCGCTGCTGGCCTCGTACACCCGCGTCGCGAGCGGGACCTTCTGGCGGGAGACTCCGCGCGGATGGCGGCGCCAGCGCTTCAGCGAGCTCGACCCGGTGCGCCTCGCGACGACGCTCGACGTGCTGCCCGAGTCGCGCCACCCCGCCGTCCACCGGCGGCTCGGGGACCTGTCGCTGTTCCTGGCGGGCGTCTTCCCGGACCACACGGCCGCGCGCGCCTTCCGCCCGATCGAGCTGCAGCGCCTGGGGCGGGCGGCGGCCGTCGCCGGCCCCGCGGGCGAGGTGCTGGGCGAGGCGCTCGAGACCCGCGGCGGCGTCGGGCTGCTCGACCAGCTCGGGGCGCGCTGGTACCGCCTCGCGGCGCACGCCGCACCCGCGGCCGGCGCGCTCGACCCGCCTGCTGGAGGCCATCGCCGAGCGCTTCGTGCAGGCGCGGCGGGCGCTGAACCTGCTCGCCGACCGCCACCTTTTCCCCTCGCCCCGGGAGTGGTTCCCGGCTCCCTGAGGTCCGGGGGGCGCGCGCGCCGCCGCTAGACGCCCCCGTCGAGCAGGTCGCGGATCCCGCGCAGCGGGACGGGCACCCAGTCGGGGCGGTTGTTGAGCTCGTAGGCGAGCTCGTAGATGGCCTTCTCCAGGAGGGCGGTGTCGAGCACCAGGGCGAGGGCGTCGGGGTCGGCCGGGATCCAGGGCGCGTCGCCGGCGGCCTCGAGGTAGGAGCCGAGGAACGCGGCCGAGACCCACTCGTTCCAGTGGCGGCCCCAGGCCTCCAGCTCGCGGGCGGCGTCCGAGTCGGCGTCGACCAGGCCCCGGGCGACGGCGTCGAGCAGCGCCGTGACCGTCGCGTAGTCGAAGGACCGCAGCAGGCCGGCGACGTCGCGCAGCGGCGTGCGCTTCACGCGGCGCTCGGTCAGCGACCGGGCGGGCTCGCCCTCGAAGTCGATGATCAGGAAGTCGCGGCCGGTGAAGAGCACCTGGCCCAGGTGGAGGTCGCCGTGCACCCGGATGCGGGCGGCCCGGACGCGGCGGTCGATCAGGGCCGAGAAGCGCCGCAGGATGTCGCCCGTCGCGCGCCAGGAGGTCCTCGGCCTCGGCGCGCTCGCGCTCGCCGAGCGACGGCAGGGCGCGCCGCAGGAGCTGCATCGTGCGGCCGGTGAGGTTCCGCGCCGACTGGTAGACCGAGCGCTGGTAGTGGGGCGTGATCGGCTCGGCCGCCAGGGCCGGGTCGGCGCCGTCGCCGGCCAGCGCCGCGTGCAGCTCGGCGAGCCGCCTGCCCATGAGCTGGGCCGACTGCAGGTAGGAGCCGACGACCTCGTCGACCTCGTCCGGGATCTCGCCGGCGGCGCGCTCCAGGAGGCCCTCGACGGCCGGCTCGGGCGGCTGGGCGCCGGGGCGGATCCGCTCGGTGACGGCCTGCTCGTAGAAGCGGCCCAGCGCGTCGAGGGTGTACTGCCACGCGTCGCCCTCGTTGGGGACGAACTCGTGGAGGATCGCCAGCGTGGCCGGCTCGCCGCCGTCCTTCTGGTACTCGAGCGCCCCCGCGACCCTCGGCGTGTGCGCGAATGCCGTTCGCTCGGCCAGGTAGCGCCCGAGCTCGAGGTCCGGGTTGACGCCGTCCTCGACCCGGCGGAACAGCTTCAGGATCAGCGACTGGCCGAAGAGGACCGAGGTGTTGCTCTGCTCGGCCCGGAAGATCGAGGGCTCGGGGGGCTCCTCGCCGTCGAGCACGTCGCGCAGGGCGGGCGAGGGCCGGCCCGCCAGGCTCCCGCCCTCGCTCCCGCGAAGCCGGCGGCGGTGCCGGACGGCGTCGAGCAGCGCGCGGCAGACCTCGGGGTCGAACAGCGCCTCGGCGATCACGGCCGGCTCGCCCCGGCGCTCCATCCGGGCGACGACGCTCCGCGGGGCGTCGGCGGCGAGCCGCTCGGCCCGCTCGCCCTCGAGCAGCACCAGCGGCATGGCGTAGGTCTCCGCCTCGCCCTCGTTGAACTCCACCCGGGCGATCAGCACCCGCGCCGGCAGGCCGGCGCGCGGGCCCGCCAGGGGCAGCGAGTCGGTCACCGTCACCGAGCGGATGCGGCGCGCCTTGCCCGAGAACCAGCGGCGGGTGGGCAGGAAGCGGGCGATCGCGCGCTCGAGCTCGGCCCGGCCGCGGCCGCCCACGATGGCGTCGATCGATCCCTGGGCCGCGATCGCGGGCGTCTCGTCGTCGGCCGGGGCGAGGGCCACCTCCTCCCGGGGCCCCTCGATGGCGAGCCAGTAGACGGCGTGCGGGCCGAGCGTCAGCAGGTACGGCAGCTCGCCGATGGGCGGGAAGTGGGTCTGGCCGAAGAGCTCGACCGGCTCGAAGCCCTTGAAGCGCGACAGGTCGAGCTCGACGAACTGGGCGAAGCGCGACAGGTTGGCCACGATCAGCACGCTCTGGTCGCCGTCGCTGCGCAGGTAGGCGAGCACGCGGCGGTTCTCGGGGTGCAGGAACTCCAGGGTGCCGCGGCCGAAGACCTGGTAGCGCTTGCGCAGGGCGAGCATGCGGCGCATCCACCACAGCAGCGAGCCGCGGTTCTTGGCCTGGGTCTCGACGTTGACCGTCTCGTAGTGGAACTCGGGGTCGATGATCGGCGGCAGGTAGAGCCGCTGCGGGTTGGCGCGCGAGAAGCCGGCGTTGCGGTCGCCGCTCCACTGCATGGGCGTGCGCACGCCGTCGCGGTCGCCGAGGTAGATGTTGTCGCCCATCCCGATCTCGTCGCCGTAGTAGATGACCGGCGTGCCCGGCAGCGACAGCAGCAGGCCGTTCATCAGCTCGATCTTGGCCCGGTCGTTGCCGAGCAGCGGCGCGAGGCGGCGGCGGATGCCGAGGTTGATGCGGGCCTCGCGCTCGTGCGCGTAGACCCGGTACATGTAGTCGCGCTCCTCGTCGGTGACCATCTCGAGCGTCAGCTCGTCGTGGTTGCGCAGGAAGAGCGCCCACTGGCAGCCGTCGGGGATCTCCGGGGTCTGCTGGAGGATGTCGATGATCGGGAAGCGGTCCTCCATCTGGATCGCCATGAAGAGCCGCGGCATCAGCGGGAAGTGGAACGCCATGTGGCACTCGTCGCCCTCGCCGAAGTACTCGGCGGCGTCCTCGGGCCACTGGTTGGCCTCGGCCAGCAGCATGCGGTCGGAGAAGCGCTCGTCCACGTGGCGCGCGCAGGTCGCGCAGGAACGAGTGGGTCTCGGGCAGGTTCTCGCAGCTGGTGCCGGGCCGCTCGTAGAGGTACGGCACGGCGTCCAGGCGCAGGCCGTCGACGCCCAGCCGGAACCAGTGGTCGACCATCGAGAACAGCGCCCGGCGCACGTCGGGGCTGTCGAAGTTGAGGTCGGGCTGGTGGGAGTAGAAGCGGTGCCAGTAGTACTGGCCGGCCACCGGGTCCCACGACCAGTTCGACGACTCGAAGTCGGAGAAGATGATCCGGGCGTCGCGGTAGCGCTCGGGGGTGTCGCTCCACACGTAGAAGTTGCGCCAGCGGCTGCCGGGCGGGGAGCGGCGCGCCCGCTGGAACCAGGGGTGCTGGTCGGAGGTGTGGTTGAGCACCAGCTCGGTGATCACCCGCAGCCCGCGCTCGTGGGCCCGGCGGATGAGCAGCCCGACGTCGCGCATGCTCCCGTAGCTCGGGTTGACCGAGCGGTAGTCGGCGATGTCGTAGCCGTCGTCGCGCAGCGGCGACGGGTAGAACGGCAGCAGCCAGATCGCCGTGACGCCCAGGTCGTGCAGGTAGTCGAGCTTCGAGATCAGGCCGCGGAAGTCGCCGATCCCGTCCTCGCTGAGGTCGCTGAACGAGCGGACGTGCAGCTCGTAGACGACCGCGTCGCGGTACCAGTCGGGAGCGTCGTCCAGGCCGTGCGGGGCGTCGCCGGAGATCACCGCGCGGATGCTACGCAGTCGGCCCAGACGAGCGAGACGCACGGGTCGCGGCGACGAAGCGGCTGCGCGACGCCGGCGCTCCCGCCGGCGGGACCGCGACCCAGGCGGCCGTCATCGCGCCGCCGGTGCCGATGGCCAGAGCCGGCTCGACCCGCGAGCCGGAGCCGGTGGAGACGGCCTCGACCGGCCCCAGCGGACCGCCCCGGGGCACGCGCGCGGGCGCGGATCCCCGCCCCCGACGGCAGGGGCTGCGACCAGGCCACCAGCGCGTCCCCGGACTGGCTCATGACGAGCGCCGGCTCGCCGACGTTGCGGGCCGGGTCGGCGATCGGGCTGACGCGCCAGGGCCGCGCCGGGTTGCCGCGCCAGGCGACCCGCAGCGCCAGCGGCGCCGGGCCCTGCCGCCAGGCCACGGCCACGGTCTGCGCCAGGAGGTCGGTCGCGACGCCGGCCCGGCTGCGCGGCGGCAGGGGTCCGGGCGGCGCCGCGCCTCCGGCGCCGACCACCCGCCCCGCGACCCGCGGATGGCGACCATCGGCGCGTCCTCGAGCCAGCCGACGATCGCGCCGCCCGCGGAGCCGACCGCCACGCTCGGGCCGCGCGCCGGCGCGGGCCCCGACAGGCGCTCGGCCGGCTGCCACCCGCCCGCCCGATCGCGCAGCGCCGCCCACACGGCGCCCTCGGGGCCGATCCAGGCCGCCACCGCGCGGCCGTCGGGGGCCACGGCCAGCTCGGGCGGCCCCGAGGACGCCCCGAGGACGAGGGGCGCCGAGAAGGCCGCCGCGCCGGGCGGGCGCTCGGCCACCACGGCGGCCGAGGGTCGTCGCTGCCGAGGAGGGCTCGCGCTGCGCCCAGGCGGCCACGGCGGTCCCCGCCTGGGCCACGCCGATCGCCAGCCCTTCGGCGGCGCCCCGATGCCGGCAGCGGCACGAGCGGACCCGGTGGGCCGGCCGGCGGGACGGCCGCGGCGCTCGGGAGCGGGCCTCGCAGCCACCCGACCGTCGCCGTACCATCCCGCGCGACCGCGACCGTCGCCGCACCCGCGGATCCCGCGAACCGGTCGATCTCCACGGCGGCGCCCAGCCTGTCCCCGGGCCGTGCGCGGCGCGCCGCCTCCACGGCCTGGCGCCCGCCGACGCTCACCGGCAGCTGCCAGGCGATCGCGAGCGCGCCGGAGCGCCCGATGGCGACCGCCGGGGTCGGGGGCCGGGCGGTCGCACCCTCCGCGAGGGTGACGGGCGCCAGCCACGGCGACTGCGCCGCGGCCGCGCCCGTCGGCGACGCGGCGAGTGCGAGAGCGCCCAGAATGAGCGGCAGGCGTCGCACCCGCGCGAGCATAGCCACCGCGGGGGCTTGCGCAGGGACCGGGAAGCCGGGCATCATTGGAGATGCCCGAGCTCCAGCGCACCTATCGCGGGTCCGCCGCGCGCCCCGAGGAGGACCTCGACCGGCGCGGCCCCGAGCGCGCCATCGTGATCGCCTCGCTGCCCGGCGACGCCGAGGAGGGCGACCGCCTGGCCGAGTTCGAGGAGCTCCTGCGCACCGCGGGCGCGGAGGTCGTCGAGACCCTCGTCCAGCGCCGCGAGCAGCCGGTGCCGCGCACCTACCTCGGCAAGGGCCGGCTGGAGGAGCTGAAGCTCGCGGTCGAGCGGCGCGCGCCGGACCTGGTGGCCGCCGAGGGCCCGCTGACCCCCGGTCAGCAGCGCTCGCTCGAGGACCGCCTGAAGACCCGCGTCGTGGACCGGACGGCGGTGATCCTCGACATCTTCGCCCAGCACGCGCGGTCGGCCGAGGGCAAGCTGCAGGTCGAGCTCGCGCAGCTCGAGTACTCCTATGCCCGGCAGGAGGGCCTCTGGCAGCACCTGGAGCGCCTGGGCGGCGGCGTCGGCACGCGGGGCCCCGGCGAGACCCAGCTCGAGTCGGACCGGCGCCTGCTGCGCAGCCGCATGGCCACGCTGCGCCGGCGCCTGCGCGACGTCGCCCGCTCGCGCGAGACCCAGCGGGAGCGCCGGGCGGCCGCGCCCGCGCCGCGCATCGCGCTCGCCGGCTACACCAACGCGGGCAAGTCGAGCCTCATGAACGCCCTCACCGGGGCGGGCGTCAGGGCCGACGACGCGCTCTTCGAGACCCTCGACCCGACCACGCGCCGCGTGGCGGCCGACGGGCACGAGCTGCTGCTGTCGGACACCGTCGGGTTCATTCGCAACCTGCCGCACCAGCTCGTGACCGCCTTCTCGGCCACGCTGGAAGAGGTGCGCGACGCCGACCTGATCCTCCACGTCGCCGACGCGCACGAGCCGGAGGGGCGCCGCGCCGCCCAGGCGCGGGCCGTCGCCGACGTGCTGGACGACATCGGCGCCTCGCAGGTCCCGCGCCTGGTGGTGCTCAACAAGATCGACCTCGTCCCGGCCGACGAGCGCGCCGCGCTGGCCAACCGCCAGCCCCGCGCCGTGCGCGTCTCGGCCGTCACCGGCGAGGGCCTCGACGAGCTGCGAAGCCGCCTGGCCGACGCCGCCCGCGCCGGCCTCACGCCGGTCGAGCTGACGATCCCCTACGCGCAGTCAGGGCTGATCTCGGCCGTCTACTCGGACGGGCGCGAGATCGAGCAGGAGTCGACGGAGGAGGGCACGCGCGTCCGCGCCCTGATGCCCCCCGCCGCGGCCGCCCGCCTGCGCGCCGCGCTCAACGGCGGGGCCTCGTCGCCGAAGCCGGCTCCAAAGGGGTCTTGACCTTTCCGGCGCCCGTCCCGCCGAAGGCGGTGCGCCGGTCTGCCGGAGGCCCCGGCCAGGGGCCGGAGGCGCGCATGCCGGCCCGCAAGAGGCCGGCATCCGCTCCGTCGCTCACACGATCCGGACCGGGGTCCCGACCTCGATCTGGTCGTAGAGGTACTCGGCGTCGCCGATGTACATGCGGATGCAGCCGTGGCTGGCAGCCGTGCCGACGGAGCTCGACACCGGCGTCCCGTGGATGCCGATGGCGGGGGCCGACGTGCCCATCCAGCGGGTGCCGAGGGGGTTGCTGACCCCCGGGGGCACCGGCCCGAGACCGGCGGCCCAGGGCGAGTCCGGCGGGAACCAGGTGGGGTTGCGCTGCTTGGTGACGATGTGGAAGGTGCCGGACGGCGTCGGATAGGCGGCCTGGCCGACGGCGATCCCGAAGGTGCGGCGCTTACCGGCGCGCCAGAGGGTGAGGCGGTAGGCGTTGCGCTCGATGATGATCGCGGGCCCCACGGAGGTGACCGCCGGGCGCACGCGCTTGGACGGGAGCGGGTAGACGGGGCGGTCCCGGACCAGGATCGCCTGCTCGACGGCCGTCGCCGCCTTCGAGACGTCGATGGCGACGCCCACCCGGGGCTTGCTGACGACCGGGGTGGCCCCGTTGAAGGAGAGCGAGGCGTCCTTGGCGGGGAGGTCGTACGTCGCGGCCCGCAGCGAGAGCACGGCGCGCAGGCGCTTGCGGTCGACCTTCTGGCGCAGCGGGACCGTGACCCCCTCGGGCGGCAGCGGCTTCGAGCGGCCGAACAGCAGCGCGCCGTCGAGGGCGTAGTCGACGTCGGCGGTGTAGCCGGTCGTGACCGGGTCGATGGCGAGTGTCCGGCTCCGGAAGGTCACGGGCACCTTGGCGCGGCGCGGCGCGACGTACTGGGCCAGCACCGCCTCGCGGGCGGCGGCGCGGGTGAGGCCGCCGACCTGCACCCCGGCGATCGTCACGCCCGGGGAGATGACCCCCGGCGGCAGCGCGGGCGGCGCGGGCGGCACGGGCGCGGGCACCTGCGCGCCCGCGAGCGCGGGCAGCGCCGCGGCGCACGCCGCGGCGGCGACGATCACCCCGCCGAACCGCTTCGCCAACCCCATACGGACACCCCGCTCGCCAGCCGACAGGCGGCGCATCCTAGCGGAGCGGCGGCACGCGCCCCCGCGGGAGCGGTGCGGCGGGCCCGGCCAGGGCGCCGCTCATGTGTTAGGTGGCCCTCATCAAATACATGTGGCGACCCTTGCGGAGGAGCGGCCGCCTGTGCCGGCGCCTGACGGTCGCCGAGGTTGCGCTGGGCCACCGCGCCGTCGCTCACCGCGGTGCGCACCGTCGGCCTGCGCCAGCGCCCTAGGCGACGAGCGCCTCGCCGAGGTAGGACCCGCCCTCGGCGCCGGGGAGGGCGAAGAAGAAGCCACCGCCCTCGGGGAGGATGTACTCCTCCAGGGGCTCGCCCGTGAGGCGTGCCTGCACCGCGAGGAACCCGCGCTCGAGGCTGCGCTGGTAGCACACGAAGGCGAGGCCCTGGTCGAGCCGGCCCGCGCGGTCGTAGCCGCGGGCGTAGGAGAACCCGCGGCGCAGGATCAGGCTGTCGGCCGTCCCCGGCGTGCGCGGGTTGGCGAGCCGGATGTGCGCGTCGAGCGGGGTGGTCTCGCCCTGAGGGTCGGAGGCGTAGTCGGGCGTGTCCGTCTCGTGCTCCATGCCGAGCGGCGCGCCGCTCACCTTGTGGCGGCCCATGATGGCCTCCTGCTCGGCGAGGGGGGTGCGGTCCCAGAACTCGACGAACATGCGGATGACGCGCACCACGTGGTAGGAGCCGCCGACCGCCCAGGAGGGCTCGCCGTCGCCCTCGGCCACCCAGACGTACCGGTCCATCGTCGTCGCCGCCTCGGCGTCGAGGTTGGCGGTGCCGTCGATGAAGCCCATCAGGTTGCGCGGCGAGCCGGTGGAGCGCGGCGCCGTGCTGCCGCGGCGCGTGAACCCGTCGAGCACCCAGCGCAGGACCAGCGTCGACCGGGTCCGCCGCATGAGCTGGCGGATGGCGAAGAGCGCGGTGTCGGGGTGCTCCGCCTCGATGGAGATGAGCAGGTCGCCGTGGCTGCGCTCGGGGTCGAGCCGGTCGTTGGAGACGAAGGGCATCGTCACGAGCTCGCGCGGCCGGCGGTCCGACAGGCCGTAGCGGTCGTCGAAGAGCGAGGCGCCGACGCTCACCACGACGGTCAGGTTGTCCGCCGCGGGGTGGGGGCCGAGGATCCCCGAATCGACCGGCGGGTAGGCGGGATCGCGCCCCGCCGGCGGGTGGCCCTCCATCAGGCCCGTGATCTCGTCGGTCAGGTCGCGCAGGAGGTCGCGCAGCTCGCCCCGGTCGCGGGCCAGCACGGCGAACGAGGCCATGAGCGCCGTTGCCGGCGCCGGCTCCAGGGTGATGCCGGCCTGATGGGCGCCGGCGAAGCCCACGAAGCGGGCGCCGGCCGCGGCGGCGTCGTCGTCCCCCCCGCCGCACGCGGCGGCGGCCAGGAGGCCGCCGCCGACAGCCGCCCCGCCGGCCCCGGCGAGGAAGGCGCGACGGGAGATTCCGCCCCGGCTCACGAGAGTCCGAGCGCCCCCGGGACGAGCGCCAGGTCCTCCGAGAGGCCGGCGAGCTGTGCCTTCATCTGGTCGATCTGCTGCTGGGTGACCGTCGTGCCCGGGCACAGGCCGGAAGGGTATTCGTCGTTCTGCTGGCAGAAGAGGACCCAGCCGTCGCCGTCCTTCAGCGGCTCGAGGCTCGCCTGGATCTCGTCGAACCCGGTCTGGATGCGCGCGAGCAGCTCGGGATCGGCCTGCTCGAGCGCCGGGGTGAGCACGGCGATGACCTCCTCGGCCCCCTCGACGTTGGCGTTGAAGTCCCAGAGGTCGGTCTTGGAGTAGCGGTCCTCCTCGCCGGTGATCTTGCCCTGGGAGACCTCCTCGATCAGCTCCGACGCGCCCAGGGCGACGGCCGCGGGCGGGATCTCCAGCGTCGCGAGCTCGGTCTTCAGCGTCTGGAGGTCCTCGTCGAGCTTGTTGGCGAAGCGCGCCGCGCCCTGGGTGGTGTTGCGGTTCCAGAGGAGGTACTCGAGGCGGTGCCAGCCGGTGAAGGTCGGGTCGTTCGGGCCGGCGAAGTCGTCCACGCGGGCGTCCACGGCGCCGTCGATCTGCTCGACCAGGCCGGCGATCGGCTCGATCCGCTCCCAGCCCTCGCGGCTGGGGGCGTAGGCCGCCCGCGCCGCCTGCAGGTCACCCGCCCGGACGGCGTCCGTGAAGGTCGTCGTCGCGGCGATGGTCTCGTCCACCTGCTGGGACACGTAGTCGGAGTACTCCGCCACGCCCGACGCCACGAGCGCGTCGCCGGTGCCGGCCGTCTGGGTGTCCTCGAGCGACAGCCCGGTCCCCGAGGCGCTGCCGGACGCCGAGCCCGAGCCGAGCCGGAGCCGGAGCCCGAGCCGGAGCCCGACGCGGAAGCTGAGCCGTCGGTCCCCACCTGGCGGACGTCGGATCCGTCGTCCGAGCCGCACGCGGCCGCCGCCAACGCGAGCGGGATCGCGCACAGGAGCAGGAGAGTGGTCAGGCGACGAGCCATCGAGAGGGCCTCCGGGGACGGATTGGCGTAGAAGCGGAGTGAGGCTACCCGAATGCGGCAGCGTCGGCCAGACGACATCTGCCTTTGATCGTGGCGGCGGCGGCGGCGGACCCCGGCGCCCTCGCGGGATCCGAGCCGATCGCTACTGTCTCCCGGATATCGGGGGCGACCGAGGGGGCATCCGCCGATCGCCAGGCGTCGAGCAGGGGTGGAGGAGAACGAGGCCTACAGCGTGGCCCTCGGTGACGATCCCGCCGAGATCGCCGAGGTCCGCGCGGCGGTGCGCGACCTCGCCGTGGGCAGCGGCTTCGCCGAGCGCGCGGGCGACCTGGTGCTGGCCCTGGACGAGGTGATCGCCAACGCCCAGGAGCACGGCCGCCCCCCGATCAAGGTCCGCGCGTGGGCCGACGGGCGCCTGGTGGTCGAGGTCGCCGACGCCGGCGCGGGCTTCGACCGCGCGCGTGTGTGGAAGACCCACCCGCCCCCGCCCCTGGGTCGCCGCGGCCGCGGCCTCTGGATCATCCGCCAGCTCACGGACCTCGTCGCGATCAGCTCGGGCGCCGACGGCACGACCGTGCGCATCGAGCTCTCGCCCGACCCGCACATCGGCGCCTGACCCCCTAGGCCCGGGCCTCCTGGGCGGCCGCCTGGGCGACCGGCGCGAGCCCGCCGACGCGCACCACGTCGCGCATCGACAGGATGCCGGCCAGCTCCGAGCCCTCGAACACCAGGACGTGGCGCACGCCGTGCTTGACCATGAGCGTGGCCGCGTCGGCGATGGGCCAGTCCGGGGCGGCCGTGACCACCTGGTGCGTCATCCGGTCCTCGACGAGCGCGGTGGCCGGGTCGTCGCCCGCCGCGACGGCGCGGAGCAGGTCGCGCTCGGTGACGACGCCGGGGCCGGGGAGGGTGTGGTCGAGGACGACGGCGGCGCCGGTCCTGTTCTGGACCATCCGCACGGCGGCCTGCCGAAGGGTGTGCTCGGGCCCCACGATCGCGCTTATCGGGCTCATGGCGTCCTTCACCCGCATCGCGTCCCCTCCCCCCATCGTGACGTTTGTTGCTAGCGCGAGGTTGACACGGCGGCGCCGGGGAATCAATCCGTTGTTCCGGGGGGCGACGGCGCCCCGAACCGTCAGTCGGGCTCCCAGGCGATCAGGAAGGACGGGTCGGGCCCGCCGCCGTTGGGGCGCACCGGCACGACCCGCGAGGCCACCGCCATGCGGCCGCTCTCGGCCGCCGGCACCTCGGCCACGAACCGGTGCTCGCCCCCGGCCGCGCCGCGGTGGGCCGCCGGCACCACGGCGCGCGGCGAGACGCCTCCCTCGCCGTCCGGCTCCCCCGCGACGACCTCGACGCGGACGTCGTCGACGGACAGGCCGCCCAGCGTGACCAGCGCCTCGACGGCGACCTCGGACCCCACCGGCACCGGCCCCGCCGCGCGCACGCTGCTGCGCACGCTCACCTCGGGCCACGAGGCCCGCATCCGCTCGCGCCAGCCGGCGAGCTCGCGCGCGGCCGCCCCGCCGCCGGCGTCCAGGCCGGCGGCCGCGCGGTGGGCGGGCAGGTAGGCGCGCTCGGCGTAGTCGCGGACCATGCGGCCGGTGTTGAAGGCGGCCCCCAGGCGGCGGATCGAGGCCGTCATCATCGCCGTCCACTCGCGGGGGCGCCCGGAGGAGTCGCGCTGGAAGAACAGCGGGATCACCTCGCGCTCGAGCAGCGTGTAGAGCGCCTCGGCCTCGACGGCGTCGTTCTCCTCGGGATCCTCGTACTGCTCCCCCGATCCGATGGCCCACCCGGCGTCCGGCGAGTAGCCCTCGGCCCACCACCCGTCGAGCACCGACAGGTTCAGGGCGCCGTTGACGGCCGCCTTCATGCCGCTGGTGCCCGAGGCCTCGAGCGGGCGGCGCGGCACGTTCAGCCACACGTCGGCGCCCTGCACGAGGTAGCGGGCGACGTGCATGTCGTAGTCCTCGAGGAAGACGATGCGGTCGCGCAGCAGGGGGCGCTGCGACTCGCGCACCACACCGCGCAGCACGTCCTTTCCGGGCCCGTCGGCCGGGTGCGCCTTGCCGGCGACGATCAGCTGCACGGGCCGCTTCTCGTCGCCGAGCAGCCGGACGAGCCGCTCGGGGTCGCGGAAGAGGAGGTTCGCCCGCTTGTAGGTGGCGAACCGGCGCGCGAAGCAGATGGTCAGGGCGTCGGGGCGGAGCGCGTCGTCGGCCGCCCGGCTGGCGAGGCGGCGCGAGCCCTGCCGCGCCCACTGGGCGCGCAGGCGCTCGCGCGCGAACAGCACCAGGCGCTCGCGCCGCAGCTCGTGCACGCGCCACAGCTCCCCGCCGGGGATGGCGTCGGCGCGCTCCCACACGGCCGGGTCCTCCGGCCGCTCGCGCAGGCCGGGGCCGACGTAGCGGTCGAGCAGCTCCTGCATCTCGCGGCTGAGCCAGCTCGCGGTGTGGATGCCGTTGGTGATGCTGGCGATGGGCACCTCGTCGACCGGCAGCTCCGGCCAGAGCGCGCGCCACATGCGCCGCGACGTGTCGCCGTGCAGCTCCGCGACCCCGTTCGCGAAGCCCGATGTGCGCAGGGCGAGCGGCGTGAGGCCGAACGAGTCCTCCTCGCCGGGCTGGGACGCGAGCTGCGCGAGCGCCTCCCAGTCCATGCCGGCGCCCTCGGCCAGGGGCTCGAGGTAGGCGCGCGCCAGCTCCGGCTCGAAGGCCTCGTTCCCCGCCGGCACCGGCGTGTGGGTCGTGAAGACGGTGGAGGCCAGCACGCGCTCGCGCGCCTCGGCCGCGCCCATGCCGCCGTCGTCGATCATCGCGCGGATGCGCTCGAGGGCGAGCAGCGCCGAGTGCCCCTCGTTCATGTGGAAGACCGTGGGCGCGATGCCCGCCGCGGCGAGCGCGCGCACGCCCCCGACGCCGAGCAGGATCTCCTGGCGGATGCGCAGCTCGCGGTCGCCGCCGTAGAGGACGCCCGTGATGTCGCGCGCCTCGGGGGAGTTGCCCTCGACGTCGCAGTCGAGCAGCAGCAGCGGCACCCGGCCGACCTGGATCCGGCGGACGGCGGCCCGTACCGCCTCGCCGCCGATCTCGACCTCGACGGTGACGGGCCGCCCGTCGGGGCCGGGCTGGTCGGCCAGCGGCAGGTCGCCCCAATCCGTCGCCGGGTACCGCTCGCGCTGGCCGCCGTCCGGCCCGAGCGACTGGCGGAAGTACCCGCTGCGGTACAGCAGGCCGACCCCCACCAGCGGCACGCCGAGGTCGGAGGCCGACTTCAGGTGGTCTCCGGCCAGGATGCCGAGACCGCCCGAGTAGAGCGGGATGCCGGCGTCGAGGCCGAACTCGAGCGAGAAGTAGGCGACCCGCATCCCGGCGGCGTCGGGGTGGGCGCCGGGGAACCAGCCCTCGTCGTTCGCGTAGGCGTCGAGGCGGCGCGCGACGCGGGCGACCATCGCGACGAAGCTCTCGTCGGCCGCGGCGGCGTCGAGCTGCTCCTGGGGCAGCCTCCGCAGGAGCGCCACCGGGTTCTGCTCGACGGCCTCCCAGCCCTCCGGATCGAGGCGGGCGAACAGCTCCTGCGCCTCGGGGTTCCAGGAGGTCCAGACGTTGCGCGCGATCTCCCCGAGCCACCCGAGGCGCTCGGGCAGGGCCGGGTGGACGTCAACCTCGTGGACCCTCATGCGATCTCCCCCGTCGGAGCAGCCGTCACCGGCGCACGTTCACATCGGCGACGCCGCCCCCGCGCCACCCCGGGAGCGCGCATCATAGGCCCTGCCCTAGCGAGCGGCCTCGTCGGCCTCGCTGACCTGGGCGAGCGGCTCGCGCGCCTCGGACGCGGCCTCCAGGCTCTCGGCCTGGATCTCGAGGAAGACCTCCTTGCGGAACACCGGCACGCGCCGAGGCGCCTGGATCCCCAGCCGCACCTTCTCGCCGAGAACCGAGAGCACTGAGACCTCGATATCGTCGCCGATCATGATGCTCTGGTTCGCCTTGCGGGTGAGCACCAGCATGTGCCAGGCCTCCTGACGCCGGACGCGGCGGGTCGTCCTCCGACCGCGGGCGCTAGTATGTCCGGTCGGTTTCGAAGTGCCTATGAACGGTCGGGGAGGTTGGATGCTGTACGGACGTCGCTTGGATCAGGCCCTTCAACATGTGGACGGATCGCGCTATGCGCTCGTCCACGCGGTCGCCAAGCGCGCCCGCCAGATCACGCTCTGGCTCACGGCCGACCCGGCGGAGCTCCGGGCCGAGGCCGCCCCGCCGCCCGCTCCGGGCGAGCTGACCTCGCGCGACCCGGTCGCCCTCTCCGAGGCCGAGATCCTCGACGGCGAGGTCCGGGTCCGCTGGGACCCCGAGGGACGCGTCGACGAGGCCGAGCTGCTCGAGATCGACGAGCTGGAGACCGACCCGCTCCTCATCGAGGGCCTCCCCGAGGACGACGAGGTGGGCCTGGAGGGCGAGGACGGCGACGCCATCGCCACCCCGGCGCTCGCCCAGGCGCTCGAGGCCGAGGCCGCGCCCGACGACCCCGCCGCGGCCGAGCTCGAGGTCGAGGAGCCCGTCGAGGCCGAGGCGCTGGCGCTCGCCGACCCGGACGAGATCGAGGAGATCTCGCTCGAGGAGGTCGACGAGCCCGACGACGTCGACGACGACGAGGAGCCGGAGGTCTAGGCGGCCGATGCGGATGGCCGCCCGCGAGGGCGGCCAACCGCATTCACGCGCAGGAGGCCAGCCGCTCCATCAGCTCGACCGCCTCCTCCGGCGCGAGGCCCTGGCGCCGCACGAGCGAGCGCCAGGTGTCGAACGCGAGCGCGTGGGCGATCGCGGCCCGCGCCCGCGCCGCGTCGCCGGGCCGCCCCTCGGCGAGGACGCCCGTCGCGGCCTCGTACCAGCCCGCCGCCCGGGCCATCGCCTCCCGCAGGGGCTCGACCACGGCCGCGTCGCGCGTGATCCTCTCGACCATGTACTCGGTGCGGTCGTACCAGGCGTAGAGCTCGGCCAGGGCCGAGCGCAGGCGGGCGTCGGGGTCCTCGACGGCCGCCCAGCCGGCGACGTCGGGCCGCGGGTTCGCCGCGTTCCAGTGGGCCGAGCACGCCCCGATCAGCGCCCGCTCGTCGGGGAAGTGACGGTAGACCGTCGCCCGCTGCACCCCGGCCCGCTCGGCGATCGCGCTGACGGTGGTGCGCGCCGGGCCGACGGTGCCGTGGAGAGCGACCGTCGCCTCGGTGATGCGCCGGCGCGTCTCCTCCTCGAGCTCGGCCCGGCGGCGCTTGCGGTAGGGGCGGCGCGCGCCCGCGGAAATTTCATCAGACATTAGTGTTCGCTCATATTGACACACCGGGCGGCCGTCTCGTACTTTGGTCGCACATTAGTGTTCGATCAAAGGAGATCGCCGTGCAGACGTCAGCCATCACCCCCGTCACCCGTCGCTTCGACGCATCGCAGGGGCCGCGGATCGTGGGCCCGTCGGACGGCCCGGTCGCCAGGCTCGGCGGCTGCGACGCGCGCTTCCTGATCTGGGGCGAGGAGTCCGGCGGCGGCTTCTCCCTGGTCGAGCACCCGATCCCGCCCCGCTCCCTGTGCGCCCCCCGCCACCGGCACATCGGCGTCAACGAGTACAGCTTCGTGCTCGAGGGCCGCATGGGCGCCCTGCTGGGCGACGACGTCGTCTACGCCGAGGCCGGCGACCTCGCGTTCAAGCCTCGCGACCAGTGGCACACGTTCTGGAACGCCGGCGACGGGCCCTGCCGGATCCTCGAGATCATCTCGCCGGCCGGCTTCGAGCACTTCTTCCGTGAGCTCGACGCCGGGGCCTGGGACGGGTCGCTCGACATGGCCGAGCTGTCGCGGCGGTACGGCATCGAGTTCGACATGGAGAGCCTGCCGGCGATCTGCGCCGAGCACGGCCTCACGCACCCGCTGCTCGCAACCGCGTAGCGGTCAGGCGCCGGCCAGGGAGCCCTTCGCCGGGTCACCGAGGGGCAGGGCTCCCATCACCGTGATTTGCGGCGGCTCGGCCCAGATGTCGGCCCCGCGCTCCCGGAAGGCGGCGAGGTGGGGCGCCGCCAGATGCGCGTCGAGCGCCTCGCGCGAGGCCCACCGCTCGACCAGGACGAAGCGATCCTCGTCCCCGGCGACGCGGTGGACTGCGAAGGCGGCGCAGCCCTCCTCGGCGTGGGTCGCGGGGACCACCTCGGCGAAGGCCGCCTCGGCGTCGGCCCCGCGCCCGGGCGTCGCCCGGAACAGCACCACCACGACGACCTCGGCCACGCGATCAGCCCTCGGGGGCCGGGACCTCGACCGGCGCGGTGACGTCGGCGGGCGGCGCGTCCGCCCCGCCGGCCGCCCCGGTGGCGTCGGTCGCGCCGGCGTCCGTGTCGGAGAGGCCGGTCGGGCCGAGGGCGACGATCACCTGGGCGCTGGCGTCGACCGCATCGGAGATCGGGTCCGTCGCCGGCAGGCGCACCGGGTCGGGCAGGCCCAGGTCGTCGGCGACCTGACGAGCCTCGGCCGCGGCGCCGCGCTGGTAGAGCACGCGGTCCGCCGCCTCCGGCGCCGGGGCGTTGCCCTCCGTGACCTCCTCGTAGCCGAGCGTCCGCGCCTCCTCGGCCGTGCGGCCGGCGAGGCCGGCCTCGTCGGAGCCGTTCAGGACCACGAGGCTGATCCCGGCCCGGGAGGCGGGGCCGCTCGCCGCCGCGGGCGCCGGCGCGGCCGCGGGCGCGGTCACGGTCTTGGTCTCGGTGACCGTGGTCGTGCCCGCGCTGCCCGAGCTCACCAGGTAGCCCACCACCAGCCCGACGAACAGCGCGGCCCCGACGATCGGCAGGCCGAATCGCCGCATCTGACGGGGCGGCGCGGGGGGCCGGCGACGGCGGGGGGGCCGGGTCGGCGTCGGCTCCTCCCATTCGAGGTCTAATTCGGGCGGGCGGGTCCGGCTGCTCACGGTGGATCTCCCTCGCGATGGCCTCGGGGCTGCCCGCTTCTTGGACGGCGGCCCGGGAACTCCTGCCGCCGCGGCCGCTAGGCCGCGGCGGGGTCGTCGAGGGAGGGCGGCAGCCCGAACGCCGGGAACACCTCGGGCGGGAACGTCACGATGTCGGCCACGAGCCCGTCGGCGAGCGTCAGCACGTCGAGGGCCAACGGGCGGTAGTCGGGCGCGCCGGGGCGGCGGAGGTAGTTGGCGACCGCCGGCTGGCGGTTGGCGCGCGTGAGCAGGCACCTGATCCGGCCGAAGGCCTCGGAGCCGAAGCCGCCCTCGGCCCACGAGGCGATGAGCACGTCGCGGCCCACCCAGACGCCCGGGTACGGGGGCATCGTGAAGCGCGCCTCCTCGCCGAGGGTCTCGGCCAGCCCGTCGAGGTCGTCGCGCTCGCCCGCCTCCATGTAGCGCTCCAGCAGCGCGCGCTCCTCCTCGGTGGGCTCGGCCGCGGCCGGCTCGAGGCGGCGCTCGGGCAGGCGCTTCCTCAGCGTGGCCCGGGCGCGCTGGAGGGCGCTGTTGACGGCGGCCACCGTCGTCTCCAGGAGCGCGGCCGTCTCCCTGGCCGACCAGCCGAGCACGTCCCGGACGATCAGCACGGCCCGCTGGGTCGGCGGCAGGTGCTGGAGTGCGACGAGGAACGCGAGCTCGATGGTCTCCCTGGTGACGACCACCGCGTCGGGCTCGTCCTCGCGCGGCGCCGCGGCGTCGAGCAGGCGGTCGGGATACGGCTGCAGCCAGAGCACCTCGGACCCCGCCGTCGCCCTGCGCCGCTTCTGCGCGACGGCGTCGAGTGACGCGTTCGTCGCGATCCCGTACAGCCACGCCCGGAACGAGGAGCGGCCCTCGAAGGTCGCCCGCCGGCGCCACGCGCGCAGGAAGGTCTCCTGCACGAGGTCCTCCGCGTCCTCGAAGGACCCGAGCATCCGGTAGCAGTGCACCTGCAGCTCGGGCCGGTAGCGCTCTGCCAGCGTCGCGAAGGCCGACTCGTCGCCGGCCCGCGCCGCGGCGACCGCCGCCGCCCCCTCCTCCTTCGGCATGACGTCAACCGTACCCATGATCGCTCCTCTCGCCTCGGTTCCACACGCCGTCGCCCGTGTGACGACGCGGGCCGCGTCAACTCATCGGTCGCATATGCGAACACATGTTCGCTATCCTGGCCGGCCCGTGGCCGCGTCGACCGAGGACATCGTCGTGTTCTGCCGCCTGCACCTCGGCGAGGGCGACGCCGAGCGCCTGGTGGGCTGGATCGCGTGGCGCACGGGCCGCAACCAGGCGATGGCCGGAGCGGGGCCGCCGATCGCGCGCCTCGAGCACGCGGTCGCCCACTGGCTGGACGACCGGCGGCGGGAGCGGCTCCTCGCCTGGCTGCGCCGGCGGGTGGCGGACGGGCGCGCCCCGGTGCCCGACTAGCCGCCGGGCACCGGGGCGCACGCGCCGCGGGCGCCCCTACTTCTTCAGGAAGCCGGCAAGGATGTCGTCGAGCGGCCCGATGTCGGGGAGCTTTCCGTCCGGGCTGACCTTGTCGATGAGGTCGGGCAGGGCGCTCGCGATGCCGCTGGCCGCCTCGTCCTCGCTCACCCCCGCCTTCGCGGCGGCCTGCGTGACCTGGTCCGGCCCGAGCGCCTGCTTCACCTCGTCCGGCGAGATCGCCTTGTTCGGGCCGGTCCCGATCCACGAGTCGACCTTGTCGCCGAGCCCCGACGCCTGGAGCTTGCTCAGGATCCCCTGCACGCCGCCGGCCTGCTCGACGAGGCCGCCGAGGGCTCCCATGGCCTGGTTGCCGGAGCCGCCCTTGCCGCCGAGCGCGCCGACCGCGTCGTCGAGCAGACCCACGTCATCCCCCCTGGTCGATCGCCGACCGCCGGGACCCTACCCCAGAGCGCCGGGGCGCGCAGTCACAACCCCGCGGCGGAGGAGTCGGCGGCCGGCTCGCGCCGCGCTACCGTTCGAGGATGGCGGCCTCGCGACTGTCCCCGTCCGACCTGGCCCGCGACCTGGCCGAGGTCGCGAGGGGGCTCCCCGCCTGGGGCCGCGGCGAGCCCGACGAGGCCGCGCGCGAGACCCTCGAGTACGGCGTCACCGAGGTGTTCCGGAGGACGCCGACGGTGTGGGCCTGGACCGGCCGCACGTCCCTCGACGACCCTGCCGTCGCGCTTCCCGTCACGGCCGCGCAGACGATCGCGTTCGAGTCCGAGGCCCACGGGGACGTGGTGGTCAGGGCCCTCGGCGCGGCCGCCGAGGCGGGCGGGGTCGCCGCCGCCCTGCGGGTCGAGGAGTGGCGCGGGCTGACGTGCGTCGTGGCGCCGGGGATGGACGCCGAGCTGTTCGGCCTGCTCCTCGGCGAGGCGTGGGACGACGGCCGGCGGGTGGCGGTGGCCGAGGTCCCGGACGGCGTCGCCCTCGGCGGGCCACCGCTCCTGCTGACGCCGCCCTGGGCGGCCGGGGCGGACGGGCTGACCGGTCTCGCCCACGTCCTCGCGGTCCACCCGGTGCGGGTCGTCCTCACGCTGCTGGCGCGGGAGCAGCCGATCGACGGGCACTACCCGCCCGAGCTGGCCCACTCGCTGCGGGAGTGGGGGTGCGTCGGCGAGCGGGCGCCGATCGCCGAGCCCCCGCCGAGCCTGGCGATCGAGGACGACCCCTGCCCGCGGCGGCGCCACGCCCGCACGGTGCTGCAGCGCATGCTGCGCATGGGCAAGGTGGGCCCGGGCTACCACACCGAGTTCGACCACTTCCGCCGCGGCGCGCCCGCCCACGAGGGGCGGCAGGCCCTCGACGTGGCCGAGGCGCTGGTGCGGGCGGGCCTGCTCGGCGAGAAGCCGAGCGTCGGCCAGCGCCACATCTACCTCGAGCGCCGGGCGCTCCCCGAGATCCACGCGCTCATCGACCGCGGGGAGACCCGCGACCCGGTGCTGGCCCGGGCCTGGACCGCGCCCGCGCCCGGTGGGGCGGGAGCCTCTACGGCTCCTCCGACGGCACCGTCACGGTGACGACCGGGACCGACCGCTCCTCGGTCACCAGGCCGGCAGGGGGCGAGTCGCCGCGGGCCGCGTAGCCCACCAGCACCCCGATCGCCAGCGCCACGACGAGCAGGAGCAGCGCGACGGCGAGCGGGATGCGGCGGCGCGGCGGCCGCCGCGGACGAGACGCGCGGTCGGTGCTCACCGGCGCGCGTCCACGGCCTGGCGGGAGTAGTCGGCGAAGGCCGCGTCCAGCGCGACGCTCGGGTCCCAGGCGTCCGGCTCGCGCGGCGCCACGCGCGCGGCGAGGTCGAGGTACCAGGACGAGGCCCCGTCGTAGGCGCGCGCGAGGTCGCGCAGCGTGAAGGTGAGGCCGACGCGGCGGCGCAGCTCGTCGTCCACGGCGGCCATGATGCGCCGCCGGGCGCGGCCGACGGCGGGCGGAGCGGGGAGCGCGAGCCGGCTGAGCCCCTCGTCCCACGCGAACCGGGCCGCGGCGACCGCGGGGTCGCGGGAGCTCACGAGGCCTCCCTCGACGCGACGCAGCAGGTCTCGGGCCAGCCGAGGTCGGCCCGGCCGCGGATCCAGTCGCCCACGGGCGACCCGCCCTCGTCGAGCGCGAAGGCGAGGTGGGCGTGGAGGCACTTGACGTGGCGGGGGTCGCCGCTGCCGGCGACGCGGTGGCCGTCGTGCAGGGCCGCGTGGCGCCGGTGGGCGGCGAGGACGTGCTCGCGCATCGCGTCGTCCGACTCCAGCATCCGCACCCCGCCCGCCGCCTCGAGGCGGCTGACCGCCTCGGCGAGCGCCTGGCAGGTCAGCCAGTCCCTGGTCGGGAAGGGGCGGCCGCGCTCGTCGTGGGCGAGGTTGCGCACGACCGCGGGCGCGCCGAACGGGCACCGCACCGCCACCTCGAAGCCGGCGAGCGGCTCGCGGCCGATCAGGGCCGCGACGGCCTCGCGGTCAGAAGAGGGCGGTGATCCAGCCGAGCGGGCCACCGTCACCGCCGTCGTCCTGCGGCTGCGGCGGCGGGGGCTCGAGGTCGCCCCGTACCAGGAAGGCCCGCTCGCCCGGCGTGATCAGCCCGAGCTCGCGGGCCCGCGTCTCGAGCACCTCGGGGGTGTCGAGCGCGTCGAGCTGGGCCTTGAACTCGTCGCGGCGCTCCTCCAGCGCGGCCAGCTTCGCCCGCTCGTCGCGCAGCTCGCCGCGCTGCTCGAAGTAGCCCCTGACGGGGCCGACGTAGCCGATGAGGAGCGCGGTCAGCAGGCCCGCGATGATCAGGCGCCTGGCGGAGATGGCGACGCTCCCGGCAGATGGCCTCGGGCGCGATGGCCCCTGGTCCTTCGGGGTACGCGGCGCCCACGCCGGTTCCTGCTCTCACGCCCGGAACGCCGACCGCCCCGGGTAGGACGCCGCCGGCCCCAGCTGCTCCTCGATGCGGATGAGCTGGTTGTACTTCGCCACCCGCTCGCTCCGCGACGGCGCGCCCGTCTTGAGCTGGCCCGCGCCGGTGGCGACCGCCAGGTCGGCGATGAAGGTGTCCTCGGTCTCCCCCGAGCGGTGGGACACCATCGACGCGTAGCCCGACCGGCTCGCCAGGTCCATCGCGGCGAGGGTCTCGGACAGGGTCCCGATCTGGTTCAGCTTCACCAGCAGCGCGTTCCCCGCGCCGAGCGCGATGCCGCGCCGCAGGCGCTCGCTGTTGGTCACGAACAGGTCGTCGCCGACGAGCTGCACGCGGTCGCCGAGCCGCTGGGTGAGCGCCACCCAGCCGTCCCAGTCCTCCTCAGCCATCCCGTCCTCGATCGAGACGATGGGGTAGCGGCCGACCAGGTCCTCCCAGTAGTCGACCATCCCGGCCGCGTCGAGGGTGCGGCCCTCGCCCTCGAGGTGGTAGGCGCCATCGCGGTACAGCTCGGTGGTGGCGGGATCGAGCGCCAGGGCGACCTCCTCGCCGGGCTCGTACCCGGCGGCGGCGATCGCCTCCATGATGACGGCGAGCGCCGCCTCGTTGCTCTCCAGGTCCGGCGCGAAGCCGCCCTCGTCCCCCACCCCGGTCGCCAGGCCGCGCGCGCGCAGGACGGACTTCAGGGACGCGTAGACCTCGGCGCCGATCCTGACCGCGTCGGCCAGGTTCCGCGCGCCGACCGGCGCGACCATGAACTCCTGGAGGTCGACCGAGTTGTCGGCGTGGGCGCCGCCGTTGAGGATGTTCATCAGCGGGACGGGCATGCGATTGGCGCGGGCGCCCCCGATGTAGCGGTAGAGGGGGAGCCGCGCGTCGGTCGCGGCGGCCGCCGCGACCGCGAGCGAGCAGCCGAGGATCGCGTTGGCCCCGAGGCGGGCCTTGTTCGCGGTGCCGTCGAGCTCGATCATCGTACGGTCGATCAAGGCCTGGTCGGCCGCGTCGCGCCCCACCAGGACCCCGGCCAGCTCGTCCTCGACGTTGGCCACCGCCTTCAGGACCCCGCGCCCGCCGAACGCCGACGAGTCGCCGTCGCGCAGCTCGAGCGCCTCGTGGGCGCCCGTGCTCGCCCCGGAGGGGACGGCCGCCCGGCCCACCGCGCCGGAGGAGAGCCCGATCTCGACCTCGACGGTGGGCTGCCCGCGCGAGTCGAGGATCTGGCGGGCATGCACGCGGGAGATCTGGGACATCGGCGCTCCGGGCTCGGCGTCGAGGGGCGGCGGCGGAGTCTACCCCCAGGGCCCCGAGGCCCTCACGCGGCGGGCCCGGCGTACGTTGTATCCCGGGATGAGCCCACCGCCGCCCTTCAGCCGCTTCCTCGAGGACCACCGCGAGGCCGTCTACCGGTTCCTGGTGGCGACGGTGGGCCCGGACGAGGCGGACGACTGCTTCCAGGAGACGTTCATCAAGGCCCTGCGCGCCTATCCGCGGCTGACCCACGACGACAACCTGCGCGCGTGGGCGCTGACGATCGCGCGGCGCACGGCCATCGACGCGGCGCGCAGCCGCGGGCGGCGGCCCCTGCCGGCGTCCGACCCCGAGCCGCCGCCGGTCGACGGGACGCCGGACCTCGGCGACCCCGCGCTCTGGGAGGCGGTGCGCGGCCTGCCGCCCCGCCAGCGCGCGGCGGTGACCCTGCACTACGTCAACGACCTGCCCTACGCCGAGATCGGCCGGGTGATCGGATCCTCGGAGGAGGCGGCCCGCCGGAGCGCGTTCGAGGGGCTCCGGCGTCTACGGGAGGTGTGGCATGCGGGATGACCTGACGGACGCCCTGCGGGGCGGCCGCGACGCCGGCGCGGCGAGCGAGCGCGCCGCGGCCCGGCTGGCGGAGGCCGCGGAGGGCCGCGGTCTGCTCGACGTCGCCTACGCGACGGTGGACTCCCCGCTCGGACCGCTCTACGCCGCGGGGACGGCGCGGGGCCTGGTCATGCTCGCCTACGGCGACATCCCCCTCGACGAGCGCCTGGAGCGGCTGGCCCGCCGGGTCTCGCCGCGCATCCTCGAGGCACCGGCCCGGCTCGACCCCGTCCGGCGCCAGCTCGACGAGTACTTCGCCGGCCGGCGCCGGCGGTTCGACGTGCCGATCGACTGGTCGCCGCTGCACGGCTACACCCGCGAGGTGCTGCGCCGCACGGCCGAGATCCCCTACGGGCAGGCCAGCAGCTACGCCGAGATCGCCGGCCGGGCCGGGAGCCCCCGCGGCTGGCGCGCCGCGGGCAACGCCCTGGGCGCCAACCCGATGCCGATCGTGGTCCCCTGCCACCGCGTCCTCGCCAGCTCGGGAGGGATCGGCGGCTACACCGGCGGCCTCGACCGCAAGCGCTTCCTGCTCGCGCTCGAGGGCGTCGAGACCGACGACGCCCGGCGGGAGGGGGAGGCCCCGCGCCGGGCGCGTCGTCCGGGCGGCTAGGCCCTAGCGAAGGTCCCAGCGCAGCCGCGGGGTGATCCGGGAGCCGGCCACGGCGTAGTCGGGGCCGTTGGAGCGCTGGATGTAGGTCAGGAACACGGGTCCTCCTTGCGCGCGGGTGCGCGGGAAAGTATTTGTTGTGCGTAACAAATTACGTCCCGCCTGTCAGGATGGATCACGCCGCCCGCGGAGAAGGGGACCCCGTCATGCCGACCCGCCACGACACGGCCGCCGAGATCGCCGCCTGGCGTGGCCTGGTGCGGGTGGAGGGCGCGGTCAGGCGCGAGCTCGACAACGCCCTGCGGGCCGCCGATGGCCTCTCGCTGTGGGACTACGCGGTGCTGCGGGCCCTCTCCGGCGCCCGCGACCGCTGCATGCGGATGACCGAGCTGGCCGTGGCCGTCAACTACACCCCGAGCGGCCTCACCCGGCTGGTGGAGCGCCTCGAGCGCGCCGGCCTCGTGCGCCGCGACCCCTGCCCCGAGGACCGCCGCGGATCGGTCGCCACCCTGACCCCGGACGGCCAGCGCCGCTTCGTCCGGGCCCGCAGGACCCACCTCGCGACCGTCCGGGCGCACTTCCTCGGACGGTGCACCGACGACGAGCTCGCGATCCTGGCCGAGCTCTGGGAGCGCCTCCTGCCGGGCTCCACGGCCTGAGGGGAGGCGCCTCCGGGCGGGCGGCGCGCCACTCGGAGCAGTCGCCGTGTGCCAATTGGCCAACCGGCGAAGCGCCAATTGGCCACGTCGCGCCGTGCCACTTGGCCGCGCGCCCCTTGGCCACTTGGCCCGCCGTCAGGTCAGGAGCGCGTCGGTTCCAGGTGCAGCGCGGCGATCCCGCAGTCGAACGGCCGCGCGGCGGCGAGGCGAAGGCGCTGGTAGGCGTCGAGGTCGGCGAAGACGGGCATTCCGGCGCCGATCGCGGTCGGGTTGACGAACAGGTGCAGCTCGTCGAGGAGACCGTTGGCGATCAGGTCCCTGACGAGCGTGCCGCCTCCGTAGGCGATCATGTCCCCGCCCGGCTGCGCCTTCAGCCCGTTCACGGTCTCGGCCAGGTCTCCGCCGGCGACGACGGCGTTCTCCCAGGGCGACTCGCTGAGGGTGTTGGAGATGACGACCTTCGGCGTCTCGTTCATCCAGTCGATCGAGGCCGGGTCCTCGCCCTCGGGCCGGGACGCCCAGGCCGGGATGAACCCCTCGGCGAGCCTCCGCCCCAGCACGATGCAGTCGACCGGCTCGGTGAGCGCATCGACGTAGGCGTTCATGTCGTCGGTCCACGGGAGCGTCATCCAATCCATCTCGCCGTTCGGCCCCGCCATGTAGCCGTCGACGGTGGTCTGGAGCTGGAGCTTGAACGTGCGCACGAGTGCGTCCTTTCGGCTTCGGTGGGTGGTGCCGCCGGGGCGGCCAGCACTGCGACGAACCGCGGTGCCCCAGATCGACAGCGGAGGACGGGGCTCCCAGGGGGTGTCGAGGTGAGGCGCCTAGGGCCGGGCGGCCTCGGCGGCGCGGGCGGCGTCGTACCAGCGGAGTTGCTCGGCGAGCGGGAGGGCCTCGAAGTCGCGGCCGGCCTCGCCGGCGAGACGGGCGGCCCCCTCGACCCGGGCGCGGAAGCGCTGCGACGACGCCCGCAGGGCCAGCTCGGGGTCGGCGCCCAGGGCGCGGGCCACGGCGACGGCGGCGAAGAGGACGTCGCCGAGCTCCCGGGCGCCGGGATCGGCGCGCAGCTCGGCGGCCTCCTCGTCGAGCTTGGCCAGCGCCGACGCCGGGTCGGGATGGTCGAAGCCGGCCGACGCGGCCCGCTTCTGGGCCTTCGTCGCGAGCGCCAGCGCGGGCAGGCCCGCGGGGAGGTCGTGGAACATCCCCTGGTCGGCGCGCTCCTCGCGCTTGCGCCGCTCCCAGATGTCGACGACGCCGGAGGCGGTCGCGGCGCTCGCGTCGCCGTAGACGTGGGGGTGGCGCCGGATGAGCTTGTCGGCCTGCCCGCGCGCGACGGCCGCCAGGTCGGCGCCGCCCTCCTCCTCGAGGAGCTGGGCCAGGAAGACCGACTGGAACAGGAGGTCGCCCAGCTCGTCGGCGAGGCCCTCGCCGCCCGAGACGACCGCGTCGGCCACCTCGAACGCCTCCTCGATCGTGTGGGGGACGATGGTCTCGGCCGTCTGCTCGCGATCCCACGGGCACTCGCGCCGCAGCCGCAGGCCGACCTCGGCCAGGGCGGCGACCTCCGCGCCGATCGCACGGGCGCGCAGCGCCTCGCGGCCGGGCACGGTCTCGGCGCCGGGCAGCGCCCGGGCGATCAGGTGGGCCTGGGCGTCGGGCGCCGCGATGACGGCGTCGTCGGGGACGGCGGCGAGGTCGAGGGCCGCGGGCTGCCCGGGGAGGACCGCCGCGAGCGCGGGGTCGAGCGGGGGCGCGAGCACCCGGGGGGCCTCCGCCAGGGCGGCGAGCGCGATCGCCGGCACGGCCTCGGGGGCACCCGATCCGAGGCCCACGACCCGAATCATGCGGCCAAGCCTAGAGGACCCGCGACGCCGCCCACCGCCGCGCTACGGGGCGGTGGTGGCGCCCTCTGCGGCCTGGGTCGTCGCCGGGGCGGCTTCAGGTCGGCGTCGGCGTAGACCGTGCGCTCCTCCCAGTCCTTCAGGACGCCCTCGCTCCAGGTCGTGAACTCCGCCTGGCGCTTCTGGGAGAGCTGGGTCTGGATGATCTGGTCCTTGGCCTCGGCGAACGAGGTGGTGCGCGCCGGCGTCACGTCCGCGGTGATGATGTGCCACCCGAACTGGGTCTTCACGGGCTGCGAGATCTCGCCGTCCTTCAGCGCGAAGGCGACCTTCTCGAACTCGGGGACGAGCTGGCCCTTCTGGATCTGCCCGAGGCTGCCGCCCTGCTTGGCGGAGGCCGTGTCGGTGGAGTTCTCGCGGGCGAGCTCGGCGAAGTTCTCGGGCGTCACCTCGGCCCGGATGCGGTCCGCCTCGGCCTCGGTGGCCACGAGGATGTGGCTCGCCGTCCGCCCGGCCGCCACCTTGAACTCGTCCGGGTGCTCGTCGTAGTACGCCTTGGCGTCGGCCTCGGTGAAGCGCACGCCGCGCGTGACGTGGTTGAAGAGCTTCTGCTGCTGCAGGCCGTTCTTGACGATGTCGCGCGCGTCGGCCTGGGTGATGCCCCGATCCTGCAGGAAGTCGTTGAACTCCTTCTGCTTCCCGTTGAAGTTCGTCTCGATGATGCGGGCGAGGTCCTCGTCGATCTGCTCGTCCGTGACCTCGCACGGGTTCCCGCACTCGCGCGCCTCGAAGCCGACGATCCTCTGCTGCACGAGCGACTGGAGCGCCTGCTGCTGGACCTGGTCGAAGCCGTCCGAGCCCGCGGTCGGGACGGTCTGGCCCTGCGCCTTGGCCTCGGCGGTCGTCTGGGAGATCGCCGCGTCGAGCTGCTCCTGCGTGACGTTCGCGTCGCCCACGCGGGCCACGACCCCGGCCGGCAGGTCGGCCGAGTCGTCGTCGCCGCCGCACGCGGTCACCCCCACGCCCACGGCCACCAGCAGCACGAGGACCCCCGCGACGAGCGGCGATCTGCGGATGGTCTTCGGCACGACGCGGGCGATGGTAGCACCTGGTCCCCGGCGCCCCGTTAGGGGCGCCTTAAGGCGTGGGGAGCGGGTTCTCGGGCGTCAAGGCGTTCGCGCGTGGCGGCTCTCGCGGCCGCGACGCGCTCATCGCCGGGCGCCGCTCAGGCGGCGATCGCCGAGGCGCCCGCGAGAGCGTCGAGGGCCGCCTCGGCCGCGGCCAGGCGCTCCGTCGGCGCGGCCCCGACCGGCAGCGAGACCAGGCGCTCGCGGCCGGCGTAGGAGGCCGTGGGCTCGGCCTCGCGCAGCGCCCGCAGCGCCTGGCTCGTGAGGCTCACCGGCCCGATCGTGATGCGGCCCGAGCGCACCGCGAGCTGGCTCGCGCCGGCGTCGCGCAGCTTGACCCGCACGCGCTGCACCGCGAGCAGGGCGTTGACCGGCGGCGGGACCGGGCCGAAGCGGTCCTCCATCTCGGCCCGCAGCGACGCGACCTCCTCGAGGTCGGCCGCCAGGCCGATGCGGCGGTGCAGGTCGATCTTCGCGGCCTCGAGCGGCACGTAGGCGCCGGGGATGTAGGCCGAGACCGGGATCTCCACGCGCACCTCGCGCTCGGGCGCCTCGCGGCCCTGCCCCTGGAGGACGGCGTCGTTGAGCATCTCCAGGTAGAGCTCGAAGCCGACGGCGGCGACGTGCCCGCTCTGCTCGTCGCCGAGCAGGTTGCCCGCGCCCCGGATCTCGAGGTCCCGCATCGCGATGCGCAGCCCGCTGCCCAGCTCCGTGTAGTCCGCCAGGGCGCGCAGCCGCGAGGCGGCGTCGCGGCCGAGGGTGGCCGCGTCCGGGTAGAGCAGGTAGGCGTGGGCCGTCACGTCCGACCGGCCCACCCGCCCGCGGATCTGGTAGAGCTGGGAGAGCCCGAGCTGGTCGGCGCGCTCCACCACCAGGGTGTTGGCCTGGGGGATGTCGAGCCCCGACTCGATGATGCTGGTCGCCACGAGGACGTCGGCCTCGCCGCGCACGAACGCCAGCATCACGTCCTCGAGCTCGTGCTCGTGCATCTGCCCGTGGGCCGTGACGATCCTGAGCTCGGGCAGCAGGGCGCGCAGGCCCTCGGCCGCCTCCTCGATCGTCTCGACCCGGTTGTGGACGTAGAAGCTCTGCCCGCCGCGGGCGTGCTCGCGGCGCAGGGCCTCGCCGACCAGGGCCTCGTCGTACTCGCCGACGTGGGTCGCGATGGGCCTGCGGCCGGGGGGCGGCGTCTCGATGACGCTGATGTCCCGCAGCCCCGACAGGGAGATCTGCAGGGTGCGCGGGATCGGCGTGGCGCTCATCGCGAGGACGTCGACCCGAAGGCGCAGCTGGCGCAGGGCCTCCTTCTGGGCCACGCCGAAGCGCTGCTCCTCGTCGACGATCACCAGCCCGAGGTCCTTCGGCTGCACGTCCATCGACAGCAGGCGGTGCGTCCCGATGAGCACGTCCAGGCGGCCCTCTCGGTAGCGCCCGAGCACCTCGCGCGTCTCCGCAGGCGAGCGGAAGCGGTTGACCATGTCCACGGTCACCGGCATGTCGCCGAAGCGCTCGCGGAAGGTGGCCAGGTGCTGCTGGGCGAGGATCGTGGTCGGCACCAGCATCAGCACCTGCTTGCCGCCGGCCGCGGCCTTGAACGCCGCCCGCATGGCGATCTCGGTCTTGCCGAAGCCGACGTCGCCGCAGATCAGGCGGTCCATGGGACGGGGCCGCTCCATGTCGTCGGCGACCGCGTCGATCGCCCGCTGCTGATCCGGGGTCTCGCGGTAGGGGAAGCGGCGCTCGAGCTCGCGCATCAGCTCGTCCTCGGGCGGGAACGCGAACCCGGAGGCCGCGGCCCGCGCCTGATAGAGCGAGATCAGCTCTCCGGCCATCTCGCGGACGGCGGCCCGCGCCCGGGACTTCATCCGGTCCCAGGCCCTGCCCCCGAGCTTCGAGAGCGCCGGCGCCGAGCCGTCGGCGCCGACGTACCGGGTCACCCGGTCGAGCTGGTCGTGCGGCACGTAGAGGCGGTCGCCGTCGGCGAACGCCAGCGCCAGGTAGTCGCGCGTGAGGCCGGCGACGGTCCGCGTCTCGAACGCCGTGAGCCGCCCGATGCCGTGGTCCTCGTGGACGACGTGGTCGCCGACGCGCAGGTCGAGGAAGCTCGCCAGGCGCCGGCCGACGACCGGGCCCCGCTCCGCCGACGGTCGCCGGCGGCGCAGGATCCGCTCCTCGGGAATCACGGCGAGGCCGAGCCCGCGCGAGACGAACCCGCCCGCGGCCGCCAGGGTCGTCATCCCCACCTGGCCGGGGTCGGGCAGGTCGCCGGGCGCCAGCTCGGCGGGGCGCAGGCGCTCCATCCGGGCGAGGGCCCGCGAGAGGTCGCCGCGGCGGGCGAAGGTGAGCAGCACCCGCAGTCCTCCGCGGGCGAGCCTCGCCAGCTCGGCCTCGGCCTCGGCGGGCGACCGGGTGGCGAAGCGGGCCTCGGCCGCATCGAACGCGGGCGCCCCCGAGCCCGAGGGCGGCGCCAGGTCCAGCGCCGACAGGGCGGCCAGGGCGGCGTCGACCGCGCCCGGGTCGGCCAGCTCGCCGGCCGCCGCCTCGTCCTCGAGCCGCTCGCGCGCCTCCCTCAGCGCGGCGGCGTGCTCGCCCGGCGCCAGCCGCACCACCCGGGCGCCCCCGGGCCCCGGGTCGTCGAGCGGGTCGGCCCAGGCCGCGTCCGCGGGCTCGGCGGCGGGCCAGGCGACCAGGCGCGCGATCGGTCGGATGGCGCGCTGGGTGAAGGCCGAGAAGGCGCGCATGCTCTCGACCTCGTCGCCGAAGAGCTCGATGCGGACCGGGAGGTCGGCCGTCGATGGGTAGACGTCGAGGATCCCGCCCCGCACCGACAGGTCGCCGCGCTCCTCGACCTGGGGCACGCGCTCGTAGCCCATGGCCGTCAGACGGTCAACCAGGTGGTCGAGCGAGACCCGCTCGCCCTCGGCGATCTCGACAGGCGCCGCCCGGGACGCCCCCGCGGGCACCCGCTCGGCCAGAGCCGGCGCGCCCGCCACGACCACCGTCCCGGGCCGCTCCAGGCCCGCCAGCGCGCGGGCCCGCTGGCCCACGATGTGCGGCGACGGCCCGACGGCGCCGCCCACCGGCAGGCCGCGGGTGGGCCAGAGCGCCACCGCGGCCCGGCCGAGGAGCGCCGCGAGCTCGGACGCCAGGTCGCGCGCCTCGTCGTCGCCCGGCGCGACCACCATCAGGGCGCGGCCCGTGCCGCGGGCCAGGGCGGCGACCGCGTAGGGCCACGCCGGGCGCGCCAGCGCGACCCGGTCGGCATGCGCGCCCTCGGCGAGGCGGGCGGTGGCCTCGGCGAGGCCGGGCGCGCCGAGGATCAGGCGGTCGAGGGCGGTGGCGTCGCTCACTCCGGCGCCTCGTCCGACGTCTCCCCCTCCGCGCCGTCGCGCCGCTCGCGCCGTGCCCGCGCCCGGGCCCCCGGCGGGCTGGCGTGGAAGCGGTTCACGGCCGCGTCGATCCCCTCGGCCAGGGCCACCTCGGCCATGTCGGCGCCGCGCGCGACCATCGCCTCGACCTCCTCGGGCGGCTCGGTGAAGCGCATGAGCACCCAGTCGGCGCCGTCGCCGCGGAAGTCCTCGGGGGGGCGGCCCACCCCGAGGCGGATGCGCGGGAACTCGCCGGTGCCCAGCCCCCGGATCACCGACCGCAGGCCGTTGTGCCCCCCGGCCCCGCCGCCGGTCTTGCCGCGGACGGCGCCGAAGGGCAGGTCGACCTCGTCGTGCACCAGGAGGACCTGCGCGGGCGCCGCGTGGAGCGACCCGGCGGCCGGGCCGACCGCGTCGCCCGAGGCGTTCATGTAGGTGGTCGGGATCAGCAGCCCCACCGGCCCGGAGGGTCCGCGCGCCTCGGCGTAGCGGCCGCCGTAGCGCGCGACCCACCGCCCGGCGCCGAGGCGGGAGGCGAGCAGCTCGACGGCCCGCTGGCCGGCGTTGTGCCGCGTCAACGCGTAGCGGGGCTCGGGGTTGCCGAGCCCGGCGACGAGCCGGATCGCGGGCGCGGAGGGGTCCACGCCCACCGCTCGCTACTCCTCGGGGGCGTCGCCCTCGGGCTCGGCGGCGGGGGCCTCCTCGCCCTCGACGCCCTCCTCGCCCTCCTCGAGCTCCTCGGGCTCCTCGGGCTCCTCCACGACGGTGGGGGCGATGACCGAGGCCACGACGATCTCGCCCTCCGTGACGATCTCGACGCCCTCAGGGGCGGAGAGGCCCTCGATCGTGATCGAGTCGCCGACCGCGAGCTCGGAGACGTCCAGCTCGAGGTGGTCCGGCAGCGCGTCGGGCAGCGCGCGCACCAGAACCTCGCGCAGCGTCTGGTCGAGCACGCCGCCGTCGCGGACGCCGACCGAGGAGCCGACGAGGACGATCTGCACGGGGGCCTCGACCTCCTGGGTGAGGTCGACCTCCTGGAAGTCCACGTGGAGCACGTCGCCGCGCACCGGGTGGAGCTGCCAGTCCTTGAGGAGCACCGGGCGGGCGTGGTCGCCCTCGACCGTGAGGTCGATGACGCCGGTGCGGCCCTCGGCGATCGCCCGGCGCAGCTCGCGCTCGGAGAGCGTGAACGCCATCGACGGGCTCCCGGGCTGGTAGACGACCCCGGGCACCAGGCCCCGGCGGCGCAGGCGCCGGGTGGGGCCGTTGCCGAACTCGGTGCGCTTCTGGGCGGTCAGGGCGACGTGTGCCATGCGGGATCGTTTCCTGCGTCGGGGCCGACGGCGGAGTGTAGCCGATCCGCACCCGCGGCTAGAGTCGGGGCGCACGACGGTGCGCTTCCACCAGGAGCGCCTGGCCGACGCGGGCGAGCGCGAGCGCCAGCGCGACCACTGGCGCTCGGTGATCCGCGACCTCGAGCGGGCGCTCGGCGACTAGACGATCACGACGGGCGTGCCCACGCGCAGCAGGCCGCCGAGGCGCACGATGTCCTCGTTGGCCATGCGGATGCAGCCGTGCGAGACGGCGCCCGGAAGGAGGTCGGGCCGGTCGGTCCCGTGGATCCCGATGAATCCGCCCCCGGGCCAGTCGGTCAGGCGGGAGCGCGCGCTGAGGCCGTAGGCGAGCGGGCCGTATCGCGGGCTCGCGTAGCGGGTGAGCTTGTTGCGCACGTAGAAGCGGCCCGCCGGGGTCGGCGCGTCGCGGCGGCCGACGCCGATCCGCGCGCGCATGATCTCGCGGCCCGCCCGCACGTAGCTCAGGGTGAGCCGCTCGCGGTCGACCACCAGCCGCGCCCGCGACGCGCCGCCCGGGCCGAGCGCGTCGCGCTCCACCCAGCCCGTCTGGCGGGAGGGGAGCCCGGGGATCTGGACCTGCGCCCACGGCCGGCCCTCGTCGTCGACGGCCCGCCGGAAGGGGATGACGATGTTGTCCGTGCCCTCGGGCGTGAGCTGGCCGAGCAGCGCCACGCGGCCCGAGTCGCGGGACGGGCTGACGTAGACCTCGACGTCGCGGGTCAACGACGCCCAGTGCGTGGTCGGGACCGTGCCGTCGAGGCGCCGCGGCGGCGGGACGGCGAAGGCCGGCGCCGGCGGCGTCGCGATGCCGGCGGTCGGCGGCAGCAGCGCCGCCCGGTCGGGCGACGCCGAGATCGACGCGACCGCGGCCACCACGACCACGAGGCAGCCGACGGCGAGGGCGCACCAGAACGCGACGACGAGGACTGCGGCCCGCCTGAGCATCCTCCGAGAGCCTCCGACTCAGCCCGTGAAGGAGGGGGCGCGGTCGCTCGTGGTGGCGGGGCTCGACACGATGAACCCGGTCGAGGCGACGATCCGCTCCGCCTCGGGGCGCGAGATCGGCTCGTCCACCGCGTCGGCGGCCGGGACCCGCCCCGCCAGGTAGCGGATCCACGCGGCGTGGCGCGCCTCGACGCTGTGGATCGAGAGGGCCGCCGCCAGGTACGCGCGCGAGCGCAGGTTGCCGAGCTGGCCCTTGTAGGCGGCGGTGGCGAGGTCCTCGAACGCGACGGCCGTCTTCAGGAAGGCGCCGTCCTGGGCGGTCGTGTCCTGGAAGTCGAAGGCGGGGCGCGGCAACGGCGTCGGCCCCGAGGGCCTGGCGCAGCGCGTTCACGTGGGCGCGCTCGACCGCGCCGATCTGGCTGGCGGCCTGGGCGGCGATGCCGCTGATCGCCCCGATGCGCTCGGCATCCGTGTAGAAGGCCGCCTGGAGGTACTCGAGCGTGAGGGCGTAGTTGAGGATCGACGCGTCCGAGCCGCCCTGGGCGCGCCCGGGCCCCGCCGCCGCCAGCCCGGCGACCAGGACGCCCGCCGCGCCCGCGCCGGCGCGGGCGAGGAACGCCCGACGGGTGGCGGCGGGCAGCGCGGACGCCGCCTCGCGCAGTGCGCCGTCGCGGTCGAGCGAGCCGAGGTCGAGGCCGCTCACGGCGTCGGCTCCACGAGGTACCCCGTCGCCTCCAGGCGCTCGACCACCTGCCGCGCGTCCAGCCCGGGGTCGGTCGCCTCGGCGGCAGGGTCGTCGCCGTTGATCGTCCTGATCCATGCCGCGTGGCGCGCGTCGACCGAGACGATCCGGCCGGCCGTCCCGAGGCCCCGGTCGCTGAGGCCGGGGATGATGCCGTTGTAGGCGGCCACGGCGAGGTCCTCGAGGGACGCGGCGGCGGCGGCGAACGCCGCGGGGTCGCGCGTGTCGTCGCCGAAGTCGTACGCCGGCTCCTCCGCGGGATCGGGGACCAGCGGGACGAGCAGCGCGGCGTGATCGGCCTCATGGCCGGCGGCCGTGGTCGCGAAGTCGAGCAGCTCGCCGGTGAGGGTCCCGCCCGCGACCGCCTCGAGTAGAAGGCCGCCTGGAGCCGCTCGATGCGCCAGGGCGAGCGCGAGCGGCTCCGCGTCCTCGAGCGACGATCCCTGGCCGGAGAGCAGCTCGACGCCGCTCCAGACGGCGATCGCGCCGACCCCCGCCACGCCGGCGGATCCCGCGATCAATCGCCTCCGCGTCAACGTCCGTGCCGTCTGCATCTCCGGGCACCTCCTCGCCCTGGGCCTTAACCACCGAATTGGACACGGGCGGGGGTTCGCTGCCTACTCCCCTTTCGGATGGGCCGAGGCGCCTCGTCCCCCCCACCGGAAGTGGCGCCTGCGGCGCTGACCAGCGCTTTTCCGCGCTATGGTGCGCCCCGGGACCCCGGGGAGCCGAGGAGGAGTCATGGCCGGCACTGACGAGGCGAGCGCACGCCGCGAGGCGGCAGCGCGCCTGCGCGCGAAGGCCCTCAAGATGCGGCGTGAGGGCGCCAGCCTGGAGTCGATCGGCACCCGGTTGGGCGTCACGCGCGCGACCGCGCGCAAGCTCGTCGCCCGCGAGCTCACCTCCCTCTCGTCCGAGTCGGGCATCGACGAGCGGCGGCTGCTGCACGCCGACGTGCTGATGGAGCTGTGGCGGGCCCTCTACCCCGCCGCCGTCACCGGCGACGCCGCGGCGGTGGACCGTTTCCTCCGCGTCGAGGAGCGCATCTCGCAGCTGCTCGGCCTCGACCTCCAGCCGCAGGGCAACGGGGCCGGGCGGGCGGAGGGCGCGCGGCGCGAGGAGCGGGTCCTGGTCGACGACTAGGGCGGGGTCCGCCCCGTCGCCGCGGGGCGACGCACCTGCGGCGAGGTCGCCAGGGCTGAGCCGGGGCGCTTCCGGGTTCGAGCCCCGGCTCCGCATGTCGATCGCTCCGCCGACCCGGCGACGTGCGGGGTTCCCGCAGGGCTCTTCGGGCCTTCTTGGGGCGCCCAGCTCCTCCCGTGCGCAATGCTGGCGACGGCCGCAGCATCCACACGGAAAAGGAGGTCCGGGACATGGCCAAAGAGGACGACGTCTTCCTGCTCATCGGGGCGTATTCCCGCGTCGACGACGCCAAGGCCGACTACGAGGTGGTCAAGGCGCTCCACGCGGAGAAGGTCGTCGGTGGCTTCGACGCCGCCGTCATCACGAAGGACGACGAGGGCAAGGTCCACGTCAACAAGGACGAGACCGCGACGCGGGGGGACTGACGTGACCACCGACGACTACCGGGGGACGGCCTGGACCGGCTGGGTCATCTTCGCCGCGGCGGTGATGTTCACCCTCGGCGCCCTCGACATCATCCAGGGCTTGGTCGCCCTCCTGAAGGACGAGACCTATCTCATCACCGAGTCGGGTCTGCTCGTCACGACCAACTTCACCGCCTGGGGATGGGCCCTGATCATCTGGGGCATCGTCCTGATCCTCACCGCCGCGGCGCTCTTCGCCGGGAAGGAGTGGGGGCGCTGGGTCGCGCTCGTTGCGGTCATCGTGAACCTGATCGGCCAGATCGCCTGGTTCCCGGCCTACCCGCTGTGGGGCCTGGTGGCCATCGGGCTCGGGATCGCGGTGGTGTTCGCGCTGACCGCGGGCTGGAAGGGGGCCAAGAGCGAGCTGAGGGATCGTTGAGAGCGCGGGCCGTGGCGGTCGCCGTCGCGGGTGATCGCCACGGCCGGCCGCCGAGGCCCGCGGGGCCTGGGGGACCGCGCTCCCGGCGTTGATGGACGAGTGCGACGCTCGGATCGCCGGCGGGTCAGCCGGCGAGGAGCGGCGAGGCGGATGGCCGCCCGGCCGGCTCGAGGTCAGGCCGAGCCGCATCGTCGCCGTCCGCGAGACAAGCGGAGACGAGGAAGCCCGGTCGTCGTCCGGCCTCCCGAGGTCAGGACCACCGGGGCTGAGTGACGACGTCTCCCTCGTGACCGTGCGGGACCCCGTTAGCCTTGGCCCTCCCGCGCGACGAGGAGGAGGAGCCCGTGGCGACCACGCCCAGGCGCCCGGCCGTTCACACTGGGGAGGCACCGTGGAGCTGTTGGTCCTCTATCTGATCAGCTTCGTGGTCGGGGTGGTCTGCGCGTTCTGCTGCGCCAAGCTCGCGCTTGGCAAAGGCCGCAACGCCGCCGTCTGGGGCGTCCTCGGATTTCTCTTTTCGATCGTCGCGCTGATCGTGATCGCCCTGCTGCCCTCGACGGGCCGCGATCCGATCGGGTAACGGGGCGACGAGGTCGCCCTCCCTCACGATGCGCGGGCGGTAGTGAAGAGGATCGTGCTCGCCGATCGCGGCGTCGGCATCTCGACGGCTGCTCGCGTTGGGAGCGGCGTTGTCGTCATTGGTAGCGGAGGGCGTCGGCGCTCGGGATTCGGGTCGCGAGGTGGGCCGGGAGGCTGGTGGCGGCGGCCACCATGAGCACGGCTGCGATCGGGACGAGCGCGAGCGACCACCACGGGGCGATCACGAGGTCTTCGCTGCTTCCCCCGGCGATGCTGTAGACCACGACGTAGAGCCCGATGCCCGTCGGGATCGAGAGCAGCGCCGCGATCGATGCGAGGACGGCATGGGCGCTGACCAGGCTCGAGGCGATCTGTCGTGGCGTGAGGCCGATCGCCTTGAGCACGCCGTAGTCGCGGACACGCTCGCGCACCGACAGCAAGGCGACGGCGACCAGCGTCGTCGCGGTGATCAGCAGGAGGACCGCGTCGAGGGTGTAGACGAGCACCGGGAGCTCGTCGGGGACGTCGCTGGCCTCGCCGGCCGGCCGGGCCGCGAGCGAGGCCTCCATCGAGAGCGCGAAGACGATCGCCGCGCCGGTGACCGTGATCGCGGCGGCGAGCCGCGCGCTGCGGTGGCGGCGCGCCAGGAGGTCCTTGACGCCGAGCGCGAGCGGGACGGGCAGCGAGGCGCGATGGGGCGGCGGGGTCGCGGCGCCGGACGCAGCTGAGCCCGGGCTACGACTCCTGGCGCTGCCCATGCGCTATCGACGTCGGCCCCGGCGCCCAGTCATGGCGTGCTGGCCCGTCCAGGGCTCGCCCCGCCCGGCGCTCGCGTGATGCGCGCAGCGTTCTTGCCCAGCCGCAATGGCGCGGTACGGGTGGGGGCGGCCTTCAGAAAAACAGGGTCAGCGCCCGCCCCAAGATCAGCTGCCGGGCCGCGTACCTACGCGCGTGGCGCGCCAAGCGCCGGGCCGCTGCCGCCCGAACCCGGCGCGAGGCGCGCGCACAGCAGTAGGCGTCTACCAGAGCGCCTGGACGGCCGTCCCGCTGTGCAGCGTCGCCACCGTGCCCTTGGCACTCCATTCCACGATGGCGTTGAGGTCCTGCCAGTTGTCCATCGCGTCCTGCCAGTGCCTGGGGACGCCGGCCGGCGACTCGTAGTACTCATCGAGCACATAGATCGTCTTGCCGGTCGGATCGGAGGTGGGGTCCAGCGGGTTCGATAGCTCCGGCCCCTTGGAGATGGTGTAGGAGAGGAGGGCCTCACCGCCCTCGCGGGGGTGGCCCTTCATCCACTCGCCGTGGCTGGCGAAGATGCGATCGCCTTCGGCGACGTCCTCAGGGTTTACGGTCCACATGATGATGATGTGCGTCTTCCCCATGTAGGACACGCTGATGTCCTTTCGTTTGTCGGTTTGCCGATATCGGGACCCGCGGGCCCGTCTCGGTCCCGAATCCCGCCCTCTCGGGGCGCGGGCCAGGACGCAGGCGCCGCGACCTCTCAGCCGTGAAGCATCCCCCAGCTCTGGATCAGGGTGAAGGTCGTTCCCCATCTGCCCGGCTCGGCCAGCTCGGTCTCGGCCTCGCGGCGGAGCGAAGCAAGCTCGCCCTCGCTCAGTGTCTCGAGCAGCCGCGACTCGAGCGCGGCGCTGAACTGAAGCGGCAGGCGCAGATAGGGATGGCCGGGCTTGAGCGCGATCACGTGTGCGTCGATCTCTGGCTCCTCGACACCGATGTCGCGGAGCAGTTGAGGAAGCCCGCGGCCCGCCTCACCGCCCAGGCGGGCAAAGATCTCGGAGACCAATCGGATCAGTCGCTCGGCCGCCGGGGCAGGGGGATTGAAGTGCCAGGAGCCCAGGTCCCACTCCTCCAGAACCAGTGAGCCACCCGGCCTGACCAACCGCCGGCACGAGGCCACCTGCTCGGGGCCGCGTCCGAGAGGTGCGATCTGGTAGCGGGCATGGACGAGGTCGAAGGAGTGCGGCTCCAGCTTGCTGTCGAACAGATCATCGACGACGAGCTCGACGTTGGAGATCCCTTCTGCCTCGAGAAATGAGCGCGCGGCACCGAGCAGGCCCTCGTCGATGTCCGCGCCGACGACCTGGCCGGAGGGGCCGACCCACTCGCCGAGGATCCGAAGCCAGCCCAGGGCTCCGCAGCCGACGTCCAGGGCGCGCGCGCCCGATCCGCTGCCGATCTTCGAAAGAAGCTGCCGCCCGGTGGGTTCCCACACTCGTGCTTGCAGCTGCAGGCGCTCCAACTCCGAGGGTTGGTTGGCCAGCAGGTACTCCTCCTGCGACACGCCGGCAGTGTCTCCCCTCCGGCCTGCGGGGCGCAAGGTTCCCGAAGCTGGCGGCTGAGACTCCTGCTGCACGTCGGTGAGCCGCTGCGCTTCTGCCACCTGCCGATCCGACCACCGGTGCCAGCTGCCGCCAGGGCCCGATATCGAGCGTGTCCTATGGCGACGACGCCGAGAGCGTGAGCGTCGAGCAGGACCTAAAAGAGCTGGTTCTCTCCCGCGAAGATCGCGCTGACCGACTCGTCGACGAAGACGTTGTGGACCGAGTCGGCGAGGATCCGGTCCACCGACAGCACCCGGAACATCTCGGCCGCCACCGCCTCCTCGGGCAGCGGCACCGTGTCGGTGAGCACCACCTCCTCGATGACCGAGTCGCGCAGGCGCTCGACCGCCGAGGCGGACAGCAGGCCGTGGGTGGCGGCGGCGAACACGCGCGTCGCCCCGGCGTCCTTGACCACGCGGGCGCCGGCGCAGAGCGTCCCGGCGGTGTCGATCATGTCGTCGATCAGGATCGCGCAGCGTCCGGCGACGTCGCCGATCAGGAGGGTGACCTCGGCCTCGTTGTGGTCCGGGCGCTGCTTGGTGAGGACGGCCAGGGTCGCGCCGAGGCGCTCGGCGAAGTGGTTGGCGAGCTTGGCGCGGCCGGCGTCGGGCGACACGACCACCATCCGCTCGCCGATGTCGCCGTCGTAGACGCGCTCCTTGAAGTGGTCGACGAACATCGGCAGGGCGGTCATGTGGTCAACCGGCACGTTGAAGAAGCCCTGCACCTGGCCCGCGTGCAGGTCCATGGTGAGCAGCCGGTCGACGCCGGCGGCCTCGAGCAGGTCGGCGATCAGCTTGGCGGTGATCGGCTCGCGGGGGGCCGACTTCTTGTCCTGGCGCGAGTAGCCGTACCAGGGGATGACGGCCGTGATGCGGTGGGCCGACGCCAGCTTGGCCGCGTTGATCATGATCAGCAGCTCGACCAGGCTGTCGTTGACCGGCCGGCTGGTGGACTGCACGAGGAACACGTCGGCGCCGCGCACGCTCTCCTCGAAGCGCACGTAGATCTCGCCGTTGGCGAAGGTCTCCAGCCGCACCTCGCCGAGCTCGATGCCGAGCCGCGCGGCGATCCGCTGGCCGAGGTCCTGGCTCGCGCGGCCGGCGAAGACCATCAGGCGCTTCGAGTCGTCGCGGTCGATGCTGGTGCTCACCCGCCGCCCTCCTTCGCCTGGGCCGCCGCCTCCTGGGCGCGGGCGGCCGCGCGCTCGGTGAACCCCTCGATGACGCTCTGGCGCGCCCGGGCGATGCCGAGGGCCCCGGCGGGCACGTCGTCGGTGATGATCGAGCCGGCCCCGGTCATCGCGTCGTCGCCCACCGACACCGGCGCCACGAAGACGCAGTCGGAGCCGGTCTTGACGCGGGCGCCGATCTCGGTGCGGTGCTTGCGGAAGCCGTCGTAGTTGGCCGTGATGTTGCCCGCGCCGATGTTGGTGTCCTCGCCGATGGTCGCGTCGCCCACGTAGGAGAGGTGCGGGACCTTGGCGCCCGGGCCCAGCTCCGTGTTCTTGAGCTCGACGAACGATCCCGCGCGCGCGCCGCGGCGCAGCCGGCAGCCCGGGCGCAGGTAGGCGAACGGGCCGACGCTGCAGCCCTCCTCCAGCTCCGACTCGAGCACCTGGGCCGAGACCACCCGCGAGCCGGGGCCGATGACGCTGTCGACGATCACGGCGTCCGGGCCGATCGTGCAGCCGCCCGCGATCGTCGTCCCACCGCGCAGGTGGGTCCCCGGGAGCAGCACCGTGTCGGCGGCCACGGCGACGTCCGCGTCCAGGTAGACCGAGGACGGGTCCGGCATCGTCACGCCCGACCGCATGTGGCGGTCGCGCAGCCGCCGCTGGAGGATGCCCTCGCACGCGGCCAGGTCCACCCGGTCGTTGACGCCGAGCACCGCGTCGACGTCCTCGGCCTGGAGCGCCGCGACCGCCCCCGGGAGGTCGGTGACGGCGTCGGTGAGGTGGAGCTGGCCCTCGGGCCGTGCGGCCGCGAGGCCCGCCAGCGAGGCTGCCAGCGCGGCTCGGTCGGCCGCGTAGACGCCGGCGTTGAACTCGCGGATCGCGAGCTCCTCCGGCGAGGCGTCGCGGGCCTCCACGATCCGCTCGAGGCTCCCGCCGGCCCCGCGGACGACCCGGCCGTAGGCGCCGGCGTCGTCGAGCGCCGCGGTCACGACCGTCGCGACGCGGTCGTCGGAGCCGTGCCGCTCGACCAGGAGCCTCACGAGCGCGGGCTCCAGGAGCGGCGTGTCGCCGCAGGCGAGGACGACGGTGTCGCAGGCCGGGTCGAGCGCCTCCAGGCCGACGCGGGCGGCGTCGCCGGTGCCCCGCTGGCTCTCCTGCACCGCGGCCACGACGCCTGGCGGGAGCGCCTCGCGAACGGCGTCGGCCCCGTACCCGACGACCACGACCGTGCTGGTCGCGCCGGCGGACCCGAGGGCGTCGAGCACCCACCCGATCATGGGGCGGCCGGCGAGGGGGTGGACCACCTTCGGCAGGGCGGAGCGCATCCGAGTTCCCTGGCCGGCGGCGAGGACGACGACGCCGATGTTCATGGGATCCTGATGGTCGCGGGAGATGGGGGCCTGCCTGGTTGGGGCGGGAGGATTCGAACCCCCGGTCACGGGACCAAAACCCGCTGCCTTACCGCTTGGCTACGCCCCAGAGCGACGCCCCCCTGGCCGGCCGAGTATAGAGGGCCGGCCCGGACGCGCCCCCCGGCGTCAGCCGCCCGACGAGGCGCCCGCGCCGATAGAGCGCGATGCGCCGAGGAGGGCGCTCAGCCGCCCAGGACCACCACGTTGACCACCACGGCGCTCTCCTCGTCGGAGGTCTCGCCGGTCTCCAGGTTGACGATCTCCACGGTCTCGGCGCGGCAGTCGACGCGCACCCGCATGCCCTCCTCGAGCACGCCGTCCTTGAGGCGGCCCGCCAGCTCGCCCCGGATCTCGAAGGTGTTCATCCACAGCGGGTCGTCCGTGTCGAGGCTCATCAGGATGACGTCGCCCCGGTACGGGTCGACGTCCTGCCAGAGCAGGCTGATCTCGCCGGTGATGGACTGCTCGGGCACGCTCGGCCAGTCTAGTGGCGTGCCCTCCCCGCCCTCCCCGCGCCCGCCGAGCTACCTCCTCGTGGGCCCGCCCGACCTCCTGCACGACCTCACGCTCGACTTCGCCGAGATCGGCTGGCAGGTGGCCGCGTCCCGGTGGCAGGCCGTCGTCACCGCCGCGCCGGAGGACGCCGCGGCGCCCGAGCCGGAATGGCCGACCGAGGTCACCCTCGCCGGGGTCCGGCGCGAGGGCCACGCCGCCGCGGTGGCCGAGCACATCGGCGGGGCGGCCGGGGCGCTCTGAGCCTGGATCCGGCGAGGGCGGCTAGCCTCCCCCGGGTGGGGGCACTCGACATCGGCCCGGCGGGCGCGTCCCGGCTGCGCGCGGCGCGCCGGGTGCCGCGGCCGCCCGCGCCCCCCCGCCGCGGCGGGGCCTTCGACCACACCCGCTACGCCCGCGCGCTGGCCGCGGCGGCGCCGGACGGCTGGCGCGTCGACTACGGCGGGGCGGCGCGGTCGTCCGACCTGGCGGCCTACCGGCGCGACCTGGCGGCGGCCGACCCGTCGTCGCTCGCCCGCGACGAGCAGCTCGCGTTCTGGATCAACGCCTACAACGCGTCGCTGCTCAGCCTCGTCGCCGAGCGGATGCCGGTGCCCAGCGCCCTCGACATCGACGGGGCCTTCTCCAGGGTCCGCTTCCGGATCGGGCGCTCGGCGCTGACGGCCGACGAGATCGAGCACGGCATCGTGCGCCGCTTCGGAGACCCCCGGGTCCACTTCGGCCTCAACCGCGCCGCGGTCGGCTCCCCGCCCCTGCGGGCGTTCTCCGGCGCGCACCTGGCCCGGGAGCTCGAGGAGAACGGCCGTCGCTTCCTCGCCGACGAGCAGCGCGGCGCGCGCGCCGACGGCGAGCGCGTCCTCGTCAGCAGGATCCTGCGGTGGTTCGCCGGCGACTTCGCACCCGTGGGGACGATGCCCTCCGCCATGGGCACGCTGCTGGGCGTGCTGCGCCCGGCCCGGGTGCTACCGGCCGTTCGCGGCCTGCTGCCCGAGCGCCTGCGCGACGCCCGGCGGATCGGGTTCCTCGGCTACGACTCGGCCGTCAACGGCGGCTGAGGGGTCCAGGCGGCTCCTGAGCGCGGCCCAGCCGGCCAGCAGCGGCGGCGCGAGGTAGAGGGCCGCGATGTCGAAGAGGACGTACCCGCCGGCGGCGCCGCTCGGCGGGTTGCCGTCGGCCACCCCCAGCCCGGGGATCTCGGTCGCCCACGTCCAGGTGCCGACCGCGGTGCCGTAGATCTCGAGGTAGGCGACCGCGAAGAAGACCCCCGCGTAGACGGCCGGCGCCCGCCCGCGCAGGAGGAAGACGACCAGGACCGCGGCGCCCACGGCGCCCGCGACGTCCTTCCGGTCGAGGACGAGCAGGCCGAGCAGCGCCCACCCCGAGATGACGGCGATCGCCAGACCCACGAACGCCCGCGGCCGGGCCGCCGGCCACCGCGTCTGGCTGAGGCGCAGCCCGGTGAGGTAGACGAGCCCGTGCCCGGGCGGGACGAACAGCGGCAGGTTGCCGAGCCGGTACGAGTAGATCCCCCAGATGACCGAGCCGATCACCTCGGCCATGGTCGCGACGACCACCACCACGCTGGTCTGGGCGCGCTCCATCGGGGTGAGGTAGACGAACGCGATGGCGAGGAAGCCCCAGGCGCACGCGGCCAGCAGCAACTGGGCGCCCAGGTCGGCGTAGCGGTCGAGCGCGAGGCCCAGCGTGGTGATCGCCAGCGTCGCGAGGCAGAAGCGCCCGGGGCTGCGGACGATGCGCTCGACGAGGCCGGGCTCCGACGCGACCGGCGGCGGGAGGGCGAGGGGTCCGGCCGTGGACACGGCGCAAGCGTACCGGGTGGACTGGCCGCCCTTCACGGGCCGACGCGGCGGCGGCGGCGAAAGGTGTTGCCGGCGAGGTGACAATTCGCGCGGGAGGGGGCAGTAGAGTTCGCGCATGGCCACCCAGCACGCACGCCTGCACTTCCAGGCCGAGATCGAGCACTTCCGGGCCGGGCTCGTCGAGATGGCGAGCCTCGTGCTCTCCCAGGTGGAGCGCGCCGTCGCGGCGTGGGAGGACGTTGACGCGAGCGCGGCGGCGGAGGTCATCGCCGGCGACGACCAGGTCGACGAGCGCTGCGCCGAGCTCGACCAGAAGGTCTTCAGCCTCCAGCTCCTGGAGGCCCCCGTCGCCAGCGACCAGCGCCTCCTGCACGTCGGCCTGATCGCCGTCATCGCGCTCGAGCGCGTGGGCGACCTCGCGGTCGCGATCGCGGACGCCTCGACGTCGGTGCGCCCCGAGGGCGCGGTCCCCGAGGTCGAGGCGCTCATCTCGCGCATGAGCGCGCGCTCCGTCGACACCCTCGCGCGGGCCGTCCAGGCCATCGCGCGCGGCGACGCGGAGCTCGGCGAGGAGGCCGCGGACGAGGCGGACAACGTGCGCCAGATGCTGGGCGAGGTCATCACCGCGGTCGCCGCCGCGCCGGACGAGCCCGAGACGCGGGTGTGGTCGGCGTCGGCGGTGCTCGTCGCGCGCCACCTCGAGCGCGTCGCCAACAACGGCGCCGAGCTCGGCGGCCGGGTGCGCTTCCTCGTGAGCGGGGAGCCCTTCGCCCGGGCGGGCTCCGCGGCCTCCTAGAGGCTCCTCAGTCCTTCTCGGCGGCCTCGGACGAAGCGGCTGCCGGCTCTCCCTCCGGCGGCTCGGAGGCGCCCTCCCCGGCGGATCGCTCGGCGCGCTCGAGCGACTCGAGCGCCTCGAGGGCCGACGCGTCGGCCGACATGGTCCGGATGCTGGTCCGCCGCTCCCGCTTTGCCTTCGCCATCGTTCCTCCCAGGTCCGTGACGCCATTCTACCGTGGCGCACAAACGGCCCCGGGCGATCACAGCCGCCCGTCGGCGAGAGCCGCCACCAGATGCGCGTCGGCGGGGGGGAAGGCGAGCGCGCGGAGGTCGGGGCGGAGGACCCACCGGAACTGCTCGCTGCCCAGCGGGCGCGGCCGCTGGCCGCCGATCCAGTCGCAGCGGAAGAAGCGCAGCTCGAGGGGCCCGGCGCGGGCGGTCCAGATGCGCGGGCCGATCCCCACCTGGACCCCCAGCTCCTCGCGCAGCTCGCGCGCGAGCGCCGCCTCGTCGCTCTCGCCGTCCTCCCGCTTGCCGCCGGGGAACTCCCAGCGTCCGGGCTGCCCCACGGCCGGGCCGCGCTGGCTCACGAGGATCCTCCCTCCGCGCTCGATGACGGCGGCCACGACGACCTGGGCGGAGGCCCTCGTCACGCCGGGGAGCCGGCGGGGACCAGCCCGTCGTCGCGCCGCTCGGCCAGGCCATCGGCCACCAGGCTCGCCGCCGCCTCGGGGTCGGCGGCGGCGCTGGCCCGCCCCGCCGTCGCGAGCTCGCGCAGCAGCCGGCCCCGCCGCTGGCGCATCGACCCCTCGTAGCGGCCCTGGCGGCGTCGGGGCGGCGTGACCTCGGCGACCGTCCCGGCGTCGGCCGCCGGGCAGCCGGCCCGCATCGGGCAGCCCGCGCCGCAGCGCGGCGCCCGCGCCGTGCACCAGAGCCGGCCCAGGTCCATGACCGCCTGGCCCGCCTCCCAGCCCCGGCCGGGCGCGCCCGGCCAGCCGTCGGGGAAGCGGCGGGCGACCACGCGGGCCGCGTTGGTGTCGAGCGGCAGGACGTCCTCGCCGTCGGCGAAGCAGCGCAGGGCGGCCGCGGTGTAGGGGCCGACGCCGGGGAGGTCGGTGAGCCTCTCCGGCTCGGGCCATCCACGCGCCGCCACGACCTGCGCCGCGGCGTGCAGGTTCCTGGCCCGGCGCGGATACCCGAGGCCGTGCCAGGCGGCGAGGACGTCGCCCAGGCGGGCGGCCGCCAGGTCGGCCGGGGTCGGCCAGCGCCCGACGAAGCTCAGGTAGTACGGGACGACGCGGGCCACCGGCGTCGCCTGCAGCTGCGCCTCGGCCACCAGCACGCGGTAGCGGTCGCGGGTCCGGCGCCAGGGCAGGTCGGCGCCCTCCCGTCGGAACCAGTCGACGAGGCGCGACACGTCCTCCTGCGCGCGCTCGCGCGGGGGGCCACTCACCCCCCCAGTCTCTCAGCCCGGGCCCCCCCGGGGCGCCAGACGACCTCCCGCCGCAGCCCCGCCCCGCGGCCCCGCCACACCACGATCAGCGGGGAATGGGCCGTCTGGCGGCCCTCCCCATCGACGGCGAACGGCCCGAGGAACGTCTCGGCGCGCAGCGACCTGGCCGCGTCCCAGAGGTCGTCGGGGCGGCGCGACCCGGCGAGCTCGACCGCCCGCTCGGCGAGCAGGCCGGCCGCGACCGCCTGTGCCGCGGGGTAGTCGGTGGCCCGCGGCAGGGGCACCGGGGGAGGCGGTCCGCCCGGCGCCCACTGGGCCGGGCCGATCCACCCGCCCACGGCGTCGCCCAGCTCCTCGCCGGCCAGCGCGACGCCGCAGACCACGAGCCCGGCCCGCAGGCCCGTCCCGGCCAGCGCGCGGGCCAGCGCGAGGTCGTCCTCGGCCCGCCCGCCGCCGACCAGCCACCGGGCGCCCCCCTCGCGCGCGCGGCGCGCGCACGCGCGGGGGTCGGAGGGGTCCAGGTCGAGCGCGGGCGCCCCAGCCCGGCCGGCGCCGGCGAGGGCGCGCAGCGCGCCGTCGGCGACGGCCGCCCCGAAGCCGCCGGGGCTGCGGGCCACGGCGACCGGCGAGGAGCCCTCGCCGAGCGCATCGAGGGCCGCGGGCAGCCCGCGCCAGTAGCTGTCGGCCGGTCCCAGCACGTCAACCATCCGGGCGCCGGTGCGGGGCACGGCGGCCCCGCCGTGGTTCCAGACGACCTCCGGCCGCCCGGCCAGCTCCCGGGCGACCGCCCGCGCCGGGCCGCTGCCGTAGGGGCCGAAGACCAGGTCCGCGCCGGCGGCGAGCGACCCGAGCAGACGCGCCGACTCGGCCGGCTCCGAGCGGTCGTCCTCGATCCTCAGCTCGACCCCGCGGTCGTCGGCCCATGCCCGCAGCCCCATGGCGGCCTGGCGGCCCATGGCCGCGTAGCGCCCGCTCAGCGCCAGGGCCGCGCATGCCCTCATGGTCAAGTCGAGGTTGAGGGAGGCCCAGGCGCGCAGGCGAGGGCGACCGCCCCCTCGATCCACGACAGCGCCTCGGCCGTGCGCCAGCCCTCGGGCAGCGGGAGGGCGAACCCGGTCGCCGCGCCGTCCGACAGGCGGCCCTCGACGATCGTCACCTCGTCGAGCGCGTCGGGCGCGAGCGCCGCGGGGCGCCGCGCGGCCCGTCGCACCACGTCGAGGCCGCCGCGCGCGGCGTCGCGCCAGTCCTCGGGCGCGAGCACGGTGCGGCCGCGGACGATCCCCCCGGCCACGAAGAACGCCTCGGCGGTGCCCTCGTCGCGCCCCGGCTCGACGATGACCGCCGCCCGGCGCCGCGCGCGACGGACCCGGGCCAGCGCGCCGAGGACGCCGAGCAGGGACGCGACGGGCCCGTCGGCGGCGGCCGGGTCGATCTCCAGCCTCCCCTCCGCGATGGCCTCGGGCAGCCGCAGGCCGAGCCGGCCGAGGGCCGCGGCGTCCCCGGCGAGCAGCGACTCGACCTCGGCGAGGGCGGGGTCGCGCGCCGCGGGGTCCTGGGCGCCGAGGGGGTAGAGGGCGTGCAGGCACGCGACCGCCTCGCGGGCGAGGCGCTCTGACCGGACCGGCCCGAAGTGCGAGGCGCCGTCGGGCAGGGTGCGCGCCACGACGTAGAGCCGCGGCGCCATCTCGCCGTGGCTGATCTTCAGGAACCGCCCGCCGGCGCCGGCGCCGCGCCGGTTGCAGGGCGGGCTGAGCGCCTTGATCAGGTCGTTCTCGCGCAGGAGCGCCGCGAACTCGGACCCGCAGACCTCGTGGTCGATGTACGCGAGCCGCTCGAGCGCGCGGCCGATCAGGCGCCCGTGGCGCCCCCCGGGGCCGAAGTACGAGCGCACGCGCCGGCGCAGGTCGGCGGCCTTGCCGACGTAGAGCGCCCGGCCGCGGCGGTCGCGCATCAGGTAGACGCCGGGCAGCGGCGGCAGCTCCTCCGCGAGGGCCAGCTTGTAGGCGTGGCGCGCGCCGCCGGTGCCCGCGAACGCCACGGCGCGCTCGAGGGTGTCGACGCCCCGCTCGGCCAGCAGGCCGAGCAGCACGACGAGGACCTCGGCCGTGGCCTCGGCGTCGGGCAGGGCGCGGTGGATCGGCTGCACCGAGGTGTCGGCCCAGCCGGCGAGCGTGCGCAGGTCGTGGCGCTCCACCTGCCCGTCGAGCAGCCGGCGCGCGAGGACGAGGGTGTCGAGCCACGGCTGGGTGAAGTAGCGGCTCGCGAGGCGGCGTCGCTCGTAGTTGAGGAAGCGCAGGTCGAAGGGCGCGTTGTGGGCGACCAGGACGTCCTGGCCGGCGAAGGCGACGAAGCCCGCCAGGGCGTCCTCGATGTCCGGGCTCTCGGCGACCATGTCGTCGTCGATGCCGGTGAGCTCTGTCACCGCCGGGGGGATCGGGCGGTTCGGGTTGACGAGCGTGACGAAGCGGTCGACCACCTCGCCGGCCCGGATGCGCACGGCCCCGATCTCGGTGACCTTCGAGAGCCCCGGGGAGCCTCCGGTCGTCTCCAGGTCGACCACGCAGAAGGTGGCCGAGGCGAGCCCGGCCGACGACCAGTCGGGCGGGGCGAGCCCCACCAGGTCGCGGCCCAGCCACGCGAGCCGCGCGTCCCCCTCGACGATCTCCGCCACCAGGCGCCGCTGGAGCCGCTCCGGGCAGCGGCGCAGCCGCAGGAGCTGCGTCGCCACGTGCCCCACCTCGAGCGGCCGGCCGCGGCGGACGATGAGCGCGCACAGGCGGTCGGGGAGCGAGTCCGCGCCCTCGGCGCCCGGCTGGGGCGCCGGGAGGGGCAGGTGGAGCTGGGTCGGGGGAGTCACCGTCGGCCGACTCTAACGCCGACCCCCGCCGTCACCCGCCGGCCGCGACGTCCGCGGGCGAGAGCGGCTCGGAGAGGTCGAGCTGGCTGTCCGGCGGCGCCGGCGCGCGCCCCTCGACGAGGACCCTGACCCGCTCCGTCCCGGCGGCCTCGGCGGCGGTCCTCACCAGCGGGCCGAGCACCGCCAGCTCGGCGGCCGACCCCCCGGACGGATACCCGGACTCGAGCTCGCGGCTCAGGTCGACCGTGGCCACCCCGCCCTCGACCGCGGCGCCGAGCAGCCGCGTGCCCGGGGGCAGGGCGGGGACCAGCGCGGGGTCGGTCGGGCCCTCGGCGAGCGCCCGCACCGCGGCCTCCAGCGGCGGGACGCCGGGCGGCACGGGCCGGGCCTCGGCCACCAGCGCCCCCGCGTCGTCGACGAAGTAGACCGCCACGGTCGCGACGCTCGCGGGCGGGCCGGTGGACCCGGCGGTCGTCGTCGCGCCGTCCCCGCCGCACCCCGCGACGGGCGCGAGCAGCGCCAGGAGGATCGCGAGCGTGGCGCCGCGCGCGAGGCTTGGCCGAGACATAACCCACCCCGGATCATACGTACGTGCAGGGCTGCCGAAGCACGGAGGACAGAGACCCCTACCCGATCGGGGAGTGTTGTCCCGGTCGAGCTTTCCGGGATCGGGGGTCACGATGTACAGTCCCGCCGCTTACGGTTCTTTCTCGTGTCCGCCTCGATTCGATGGGTTGAACGCCTCCGCCGCCTGATGCCGACCGTTCGCACCGACCACACGCGCCTCCTCGTCGCCCTCGGCACCATCGCCGTCGGGGTGATGATGCTGCTCGTGGTGCCGGCGATGGCGTCGGCCAACGCCCCGGCCACCGCCGCGCCCGCGGCCCAGGAGCAGGCGCCGGCGGCGACGGAGGCCCCGGCCGCGGACCAGCCGGCCCCGACCGACGAGGCCGGGCCCGCCGACGAGACCACGCCGGCCGACGAGGTGCTCCAGCCCGCGCCGCCGCCGGCGACGACGGAGCCTGAGGCGGCGACCCCGCCGCCCGCGCCCGTGGAGGACCCACAGCCGACGGCGCCGGTCGCGCCCGGCACCCCGACGACGCCCGAGGCGCCGCAGGAGGAGGCCGCGCCCGAGAACCACGCGACGACGATCGTGCTCCCGACCGTCGCGAGCCTCCCGACCTCGCTGAAGGGGACCGCCCCCGAGAAGACCCTCTCCACCGGCCCGCCGCCGGCGACCACTCCGGTCATCACCTCGGTCGCGCCCCCATCGGTGCCGCCGGACGCTCCGGCGGCCTCCGCCGCGGCGACGGCGCCCGCGGTCAAGCGGGCGCGCCCACCGCCTCCGCGCTCCGACCTCGTCGCGACCCTCGGCGGCGTCGACCGCGGCGCGGTCAACGCCCTCACGAGCTCCCGCGACATCGGCGCCGGCCCCGCCGGCGCGGCCGCGGAGGGCGACGACGGCGCGAACCCGTTCGCCACGCTCGCCGCGCCCGGCGGGCCGGCGCCCGCCGGGTCGAGCCTCCTCGCCGTGCTGGCGAACTACGTCCTCCCCGGCGGCGGGCTCCCCACCTCCACCCTTTTCCTCTTCGTCCAGCTCGCGGTGATCCTCGCCGCCTTCTACGCCCCGCGCTCCGGTCTCGGTGAGCGCATCCACGCCCTGGGCCGACTCGGCCCCAGGCTCGGCTACAGGACGGTACTGGCAAGACCCGGCTGAGCCGCCCCATCCGCCCCACCCGAGGTGCGCCTCGGGGCAGGGGCTCGCGTCCCGCGCCCATCGCCGACCCGGCGGGCGGCGCAACCGTTCACTCGCGAGAAAGATGGGGTTCTTCAGATGCAGCCGACCAAAGTACTTGTCCTCGGACCCGAGGGGGCCGGGCGCGCAGCGCTCCAGCAGACCCTCTCCCGCCTGGGCTACGCCGTGAGCGCCTCCGAGGCGCGCCGCGACGCCGCCTCCGCGGACGCCGACATCCTCATGCTCGACCTCCGCGACGACGGCGCCGACTGGGCCGACCTCGCCCAGGGGATCCACGACGACGACCGTCCGGTGATGATCGTCTCCGAGCGCCCGCGCCCGATCGTGCGCGAGCTCGCCGGCCGCCAGGCCGGGACGATGCTCCTCACCGGCGGGGAGTCGGACGCCGGCTACCGCGTCGCTCTCTCCGTGCTCCGCGCGCTGCGCGAGAGCGCCCGGGCGCGCGCGGTCGACCGGCCCCGCAACGGCGCCGCCGCTAGAGTGGCGGCGCTGTGAGCAACCAGAGCCCGCTCTTCGAGGGGATCGACACGGTCTTCTACCAGGTGTGCGACATGGACCGTGCGATCGGTTTCTACGAGGGCATCCTCGGCCTCGAGCTGCTCCGTCGCGAGGGCCGCGACTGGGCCGAGCTCAAGGCCGGGGACACCGTCCTCTCCCTCTCCGGCGAGCTCGCCACGAAGCCCCACCAGGGAGGCGCCACGGTGGTGCTGCGCGCCTCCGACATCGCCGCCGTCGAGGCCCGCCTCGCGGCGGGCGGCGTGCAGCGCGGGCCCATCGAGGACATGGGCGGGGCGAAGATGCTCCAGTTCTTCGACCCCGACGGCAACGAGATCGTCGCCCTCCAGCCGCTCGCGAGCTAGGCCCCCGGCTCTGAGGTGACGCCGCGCGCCCGCGCGATCGCGGCGATCAGCCCCTCCACCTCCTCCGCCCCCACCGCGATCCGGGTCGCGGTCCATTTCAACGGGGCCCGCACCTCCGTCGGCTCCGTGAGCTCCAGGACGGCCGCCGGGCCGGAGGCGCCGACGAAGGCGACCAGGCCGCGGGCGATCCGGACGCCGAGGCCGGCCCACCAGGGCCAGAGCATGGTGCCCACGCTGGCGATCCGGTCGATCGGGACGTCGGCCCGCCCCAGGATGCCCATCCGCAGCGCCAGCCGGCCGCCGTCGATCGTCGCCTGACGGCGCTCCGGCGAGCGCGGCACGAGGAAGAGCAGCCCCCACCTGCTGCGGCGGATCGGGAAGGTCTGCACGCTCCCGGGAGGCTACGCGCCGGGGGCGAGCTACCATCGGGACAGGATCACTCGGAGGGGGATGGCATGGCGGTGGCACGACGGCGGTGGTACGGGCGGGACCGGGGCCTGACGACGCGGATGACGCTGACCATCTTCGGGCTCGGCCTGATCTACGTCATCTTCATCGGCGCCCTGATCGCGGCCGGTACCAGCGCGATCGTGATCCTGCTGATCGCGGGCGGCTTCGCGCTCGCGCAGATCTTCTTCGGGGACAAGATCGCCCTGGCCGCGATGCGGGCGCGGGTGACCGAGCCCCACGAGGCCCCGGAGCTGCACGCGACGATCGAGCGCCTCTGCCAGCTCACGGACCTCCCCAAGCCCAAGGTCGCGGTCTCGCAGATGGAGCTGCCGAACGCGTTCGCCGCGGGCCACAGCCGCAAGACCGCGACGGTCTGCGTGACCACCGGCCTGATGCAGCAGCTGGAGCCGCGCGAGCTGGAGGGGGTGATCGCGCACGAGCTGTCCCACATCGGCAACAGGGACGTCGTGGTGATGACCGTCGCGGGCTTCCTGGCGACGGTCGCCGGCCTGCTCGTGCGCTTCGGCATCTACAGCGGGATGATGGGCGGCCGCAGCCGCGACAACACGGCCGTGGTCTTCCTCGTCGTGATCGTGGCCTCGATCGTGGTCTACGTGCTGTCGTTCCTGCTCCTGCGCGCGCTCTCGCGCTACCGCGAGTACGCGGCGGACCGCGGCGCCGCGATCATGACCGGCGCGCCCGCCCAGCTGGCCTCGGCGCTCCAGAAGATCAGCGGGACCATGTCGCGCATCCCGACGCGCGACCTGCGCGCGGCCGAGGGCATGAACGCGTTCTTCATCATGCCGGCGGTCGCCAAGGGCTTCTCGCTCTCGAGCATCGTCTCGACCCACCCGCCCACGGAGAAGCGGATCGAGCGCCTCCTGGCGATGCAGGCGCAGATCGACGGCGCGCCCGCCGCCGCGCTGTCCTAGGAGCCCGGTGGGCCTGCTCGACGTCCTGCGGGGCCAGCGCACGCCCAAGCGCGCGGACCTCGACGCGCTCTTCGCGATCGGCGGGGCGGCGATGACCCTGGAGGCCGGGCTGGGCATCTCGCCGACCGGCCGTGCCGGGGTCTGCTTCAAGGAGATCGAGGCCGGTCAGTTCGCGGCGCTGGTGCGCGAGATCGATGAGCTGCTGCGCATCGCGGCCCCCGAGTCGGGGACGACCGTGACCCGCCGCACCGACGAGCACGGATTCGACTGGGTCGTCATCGAGGACCCGGACGTCGACGACCTCGCGACCACGACCCACATGGTCAGCCAGTCGCTCGAGGAGCGCGGGCTCTCGGAGCGGCTGCTGTGCGCGGTCTTCGGCTTCCGGGGCGAGGACGGGCCGGTGGACCTCGTCTACGCCTACAAGCGGGGGACCTTCTACCCGTTCGCGCCGCGCGAGGGGCGCCGCCGCGACAACGCCCTGGAGCTGCGCCTGCAGGGCACGCTCGGAGCGGACCTCCCGATCGAGCCGGAGCTGGAGCGCTGGTACCCGCTGTGGGATGCACCCGTGAGCGGCGGGGCCTGACCCCCGTCCGCACGCGGCTGACGGTCCGAACTCGCGAGCCTGCCGACCCTCGAGCTAGCCGGGGATCAGCCCCTCGGACGAGAGCAGCTCGCGGGCCTCGGCGAGCGTGGTGCCGTGACCGGGCACGATGGCGTCGGAGCCCTCGAGCTCGTCGACCGGCAGCGGCGTCCCCAGGCGCTGGACGGCGTCGACCAGCTCGGTCAGCGCGGCCTGGAAGCCGGCCTCGTCGCCGGCGTCGGCGGCCGCCTGGACGCGGTCGTCGATCTCGTCGGCGGTCGAGAAGGCCGCGTCGTCCAGGCGGTACTGCCCCTCGCCCAGGATCCGGACGATCACTGCTTGGGCTCTCCGCTCTCGAGCTGGTCGGCGGGTGCGCCACCCGGGCCGATCTCGGCCTTCATCTTGGCCAGCTCGGCGTCGACCCCGCTGGTGGCCGTGAGCGCCTCGAGCTCGCGGTCGATGGAGTCGCGGCCGTCGGTGAGGTCGGTCAGCGCGCCCGACTCGATCAGCTCGTCGATGGCCCCGGCGCGCGCGCGCATGGTCTCGGTCTTGTTCTCGGCGCGCTCGATCGCCAGGCCGACGTCGGCCATCTCCTCCGAGACGCCGGTGACGGCCTCGCCGATCTTGGTCTGCGCCTCGGCGGCCGTGTACTGGGCCTTGATCGTCTCCTTGCGCGTCCGGAAGGCCTCGACCTTGGCCGTCAGGCGCTGCTCGGCGACGATGAGCTTCTCCTGCTCGGTCTGCAGCTGCTCGCGCTGCTGGTCGATCGACTGGAGCTGGAGCTGGACGCCCTTCTTGCGCTCGAGGGCCACGCGGGCGAGGTCCTCGCGGTTCTGCTGGAGCGCCATCCGCGCCTGGCCGTCGAGCTTCTCGACGCTCTGCTCGAGCTTCGCCGCCTGGAGCTCCAGGCGCTTCTTGCTCGTGGCCACGTCCGCGACGCCGCGGCGCACCTTCTGCAGCATCTCGAGCTGCTTCTCGTACGAGTAGTCGAGGGTCTCGCGCGGGTCCTCGGCCTTGTCGAGAGCCTTGCTGGCCTTCGCCTTGACGATCGTCGTGAAGCGGCCCATCAGGCCCATCGCGGCGCTCCTTTTGCCTCCGGGACCGAGGGTCGAGGATAGCATCGGCCCCATGGCCCGACCCCCGCTCTCCGGCCTGCGCGTGCTCGACCTCTCGCACAACCTCGCCGGCCCCCTCACGACCATGCACCTGGGCGACCTGGGCGCCGAGGTGATCAAGGTGGAGCGCCCCGCGGGCGACGAGTGGCGCGACCACGAGCGCGTGCCCGGCCACCCCGGGCGCAGCCGCCACTACGTCCAGGCGAACCGCAACAAGCGGGCGGTCTGCCTCGACCTGGGCCTGCCGGAGGGGCGGGAGGTGCTGCGCGAGCTGCTGGTGCGCGCGGACGTGCTCGTCACCAACATGCGCCCGGGCGTGGCCGAGCGCCTGGGGTTCGGCTGGGAGGAGGCGCGGAAGCTCAACCCCGGGCTGGTCTACTGCGCGATCTCGGCCTTCGGCGCCGACGGGCCGCGCGGCGGCCGCCCGGGCTACGACATCCTCGCCGAGGCGCTCGCCGGCTTCATGCCCCCGAGCCTGACGCCGGAGGGCGAGGCGCCCCGCTCCTCGCCGATCCCCATCAACGACACGGCGCTGCCGCTGCTGGCCTGCTCGGGGATCATGGCGGCCCTCATCGAGCGCGGCCGCAGCGGGCGGGGCCAGCTCGTGGAGGCGAGCGTGCTCGGCACCGCGGTCGCCCTGAACGCCCACTCCCTGGTCAGGATCGAGAGCCTGCCGGGCCACGGGGTCCCCACCTTCTCGCGCGCGTTCTACCGCGCCTACCGCACCTCGGACGGCTGGCTCGCCGTGGCCGCCTACGCCGAGCGCCTGGCGCGCCGCTTCTGCGCCGCCCTCGGCCTGCCCGGTCTGCTCGACGCGCCGCCCTGGGACGACCGCGCGGCGCGGGTCGACCGCCAGGACGAGCTGGTCGCGCTCTTCGCGCCGCGCTTCCTCGAGCACGCCACGGCGTGGTGGGACGACGCCATGGCCGAGGCCGGCGTCCCCGCCGCCCCGGTGCGGGAGCGCGACGATCTCTTCGACGATCCCCACGTGCGCGCGACGGGGCTGGTCGAGGAGGTCGACGACCCCGAGCTGGGGCGGATGACGATGACGGCCCCGGTGGTGCGCCTGTCCGAGACGCCCGCCTCGATCCGCTTCACGGGCCGCCCCCTCGGCGCCGACACCCGCGAGGTGCTGTCCGAGCTGGGGCGGTCGGACGCGGACATCGCCCGCCTCGAGCGGGCCGGCGCGGCGGTGTGCGCGCCGTGAGCGCGGTGCGGCGGGCGCGCGTGCGCGTGCGCGGCCGGGTGCAGGGGGTCTTCTTCCGCGAGAGCACCCGGCGCGCCGCGCTCGAGGCCGGCGTGGCCGGCTACGTGCGCAACATGCCCGACGGCAGCGTCGAGGCCGCCTTCGAGGGCGCGCCGGACGCGGTCGAGCGCCTGCTCGCGTTCGCGCGCACCGGACCGCCGGACGCCGAGGTCGACGAGGTTGACGTGGCCGACGAGCCGCCCGAGGGGCTCAGCGGCTTCTCGGTCGGGTGACGGTCAGGCCCCGGCCTTGCGGAGGCGCAGCCAGATGCTCGGCCCGAAGTAGAGGGGCGCCAGCGCCGGCTGGAGGAGGCGCTCCAGCCGCACCAGCGCGGCGGTGTTGAGCAGTCGCTTGACGGCGGGGCTGCGCAGGTTCGAGCCGCTGAGCACCGCCTCGACGGCGAAGCCGGCCCGCTCGAGCAGCGCCAGCACGGCCTTGGGATGGTGGTTCACGAAGGGGATCCGGCCCGCCGCGGCGGCGACGGGGACGGGCGCCCGGGGGACGCGCCGCCCGCGGACGGCGTAGCGGACCCGGTTGAGCGCGTGGCTCAGGTTGGCGAACTCCAGCAGCAGCGTCCCGCCGGGCGCCAGGACGCGCGCGATCTCGGCGATCTCCGGCTCCGGATCGGGGATGTGGTGCAGCACCCGCACCAGCATCGCGACGTCGACCGACTCGTCCGGCAGCCGGAGGTCGGCTGCCTGGGCCGGCAGGCAGCGGACGGCCGGGGCGTCGCGGAGGAACGCGCGCGCGAGCCCGAGCTGCTGCGCGCTCGGCTCGGCCAGGATGACCTCGTCCGCGTAGTTCGTGAGGTGCTTCGACAGCCTCCCGTAGCCGCCGCCCACGTCCAGGGCGCGCCGGAAGCGGCGGCCGGCGAGCAACCGGTCGATGGCGGCCTGCTCGGCCGCGTGCTCGTAGTCTCGACCGCGCCAGTACTCCTGGTAGTCGAAGGCCGGATCGTCGTAGTGGTCGGCCCGGCGGGCCGGTGCGAGCGTGGTCATGTCGCCTCGATTCCGGGGTGGAGCGGGGGCAGCAGGCCCCCATTCGCCGCCCGGCCGGTCGGTCTTTCCGGCCCGGAGACGCCTGCGACACGACGCAACGCATCCCGCAACACGCCGCGCACGGCCTCATGCGCGATCGGGCCCCTTGATCGGGAGCTACGGGTCCGCCGGTCCGGACACCGCCACCCAGATGGGACTTCCGATCACGGCCTGCCTTCGGTTCAGATCGGCCGCACTGTGAATTCTGCGCGCGACGAAGGAGAGCTTCTCGAGGGGTCGTGCCGGTAACCCGAACGTGCCACGACCCATCTCAGCATGAAACTGTGCGGCGTAGTCGTACTGACTCGCCGAGAGGCCCTCGGGCTCATCCCAGTCCTCGAAGACATCATAATAGGCGTTCAAGGGTGGATTATATGAGCCGGGCTGCGTGTGATAACCCACCGGAGCCATCGGCCTCACACCGATGACGTGGTGAGGAGAGCCGGTCAGAAAGACCCGCAAGTCGCGGATCTCGCCCGCGAAGAAGACGATGCTCTCGACGGCGTCCTTGCCGACGAGTCCCCAGCGCATCGGCATTTCCTCGGCCTCGATATACATCTTCCCGCTGTCGACCGGTCCCACGTTCCCCTGCTCCGACAAGAAGCTCGATACGAGCGCTGCACGATCGAACCGTGTGTCAGGCGCCTCACGCGAGGAGACGCTCAGTCGAAGCAACTTGAGATCGATGGTGAGCTCTGCAGCGAACCTCTTCATGAGGCCTTGAGGTATCTGAGCGAGCAGCATGTCGACCTTGGCGTCCGACACATAGACGTAGAAGCGGAGCGGAGGCATGCCGACACACTCCCTGCTGACGCTGCCCGGCCGGGATGGAGCACGAGCGCCCGCCTCGCGCTTCCGCGAGGCGACGCTCAACGTAGGCCAGCGTCGGGGAACGGGTCAACGGGCCGGAGCCCGAGACCTCAGTGCAGGTCGAGCACCTCGCGGGAGCGGAGGTGGGTGAGCACCTTGCGCTTGACGCGCTGGAGCGCGTTGTTGACCGTCTTCGGCGTGTGGCCGATGCGCTGGGCGATCTCCTCGTAGGAGCGGCCCTCGAGGTACATGGTCAGCACGTCGCTCTCGAGCTCCGAGAGCGACTCGCCCAGGCACTCGACCAGGCTGCGCAGCTCCTCGGACGAGATCACCTGGGTGATCGGGTCGACGACCGGGTCGCCGGGCAGCACCTCGGCCAGGCTCATCTCCTGGTCGCCGCTCGCGCCCGCCCGCGTGTGGCTGAAGGACACGTACGTGTTGAGCGGCGTGTGCTTGTTCCGCGCGGCGGTCTTGATCGCCGTGATGATCTGGCGCGTCACGCACAGCTCCGCGAACGAGCGGAACGAGGCCTCGCGGTCCGATCGGTAGTCGCGGACCGCCTTGAAGAGCCCGATGAGGCCCTCCTGCACCAGGTCCTCGCCCTCGCCGCCGGCGAGGAAGTAGGCGCTGGCCTTCATGCGCACGAAGCCGCGGTAACGCTCGATCAGCTGGTCCATTGCAACGGAATCTCCGTTGCGAGCTCGGCCCACGAGGGCCCTGTCCTGGACCTCAACCCACGGTTGAGAATGGCCGTGGGTCCCTCTTTCTGCACGTGCTGTGGCGGCGAACTGTCGTCCCGAGAACGCGCTGGTCATGCGGTTTTCTCCTCGATCAGCCGCCAAGAATCAAGCTGAACTCAAGCGTTCGGATCACGCGAGTTGGGCATTGTTATCGTCCGCACAAAGCCGCGTCAACGTCAAAAGAACGCTCAGAGCGTCAATTGGTGTTGCGGACCGCCTCGAAGACGAGAATCCCGGCGGCGACCGAGATGTTCAGGGAGGCGACGTGGCCGGCGGTCGGGATGGAGACCAGGCCGTCGCAGGCGTCGCGGACCCGCGGGCGCAGGCCGGCCCCCTCCGAGCCGAGGACGATCACCGGGTCCGGCGGCCACGCGAGGGCCCGGTAGTCCTCCCCGTCCCCCGGGTCGGCCCCGAGAGCCAGCCGGCCCGCGGAGCGGGCGTCGTGGACGAAGGCCGCGACGCTCCCCACGCGGGCGATCGCGAGCCATTCGACCGCGCCGGCCGACGCCTTGGCGACGGTCGGGGTCACGCCGGGGCCGCCGCGCCGGGGGATCGCCATGCCGGCGGCCGCGGCGCACTCGGCGACCCGCGCGACCGCGCCGACGTTGCGGGGGTCGTGCGCGCCGTCGAGGCAGACGAGCGGGCCCGCCCGGTGCAGCAGGTCGGACGGGTCGGCGTAGGGATAGGGGTCGGTGAGCGCCGCGACCCCCTGGTGCTCGGCGGAGCGCGCCCAGCGGCTGAGCGCGTCGCGGCTGGACTCGCGCACGGGCAGGCCCGCGAGCCAGGGCTCGCCGGCGACCTGGGGCAGGGCCCGCACCTCGTGCACGGGCCGGCGGGCGGCCGCGATGAGCTCGCGCACGGGGTTGCGGCCGTAGACGACCTCGCGGTCGGCGTTCGGCCCGGGGCGCGGCGGGCTCATGCGGGCCGGACCTGCGGGCCCTCCGGCGTGTCGGTGATCTCGAAGCCGAGCTCGCGGACGCGGTCCCGGGCCGCGTCGGCGGCGGCGAAGTCGCGCGCGGCGCGGGCGTCCTCACGGCGGCTCAGCAGCTCCATGACCTCGTCGGGCACCGCGGGGCCGGGGGCGGGCTCGATCGACGCGAGGCCGAGGACGTCGAGCAGCTCCAGCAGCTCCCGGCGGGCGTCGCGGAGCTGGCCGGCGCCCGCGGCGGTCCCGGCGATCGCGCGGTTGGCCGCCCGGACCAGGTCGAACAGGGCCGCGAAGGCCGCCGGCGTGCCGAAGTCGTCGTCGAGCGCGTCGTAGAAGGCGCCGCGGCTCTCGACGACGGCCCGGGTGAGCTCGGGGTCGGTGCCCTCGCCGCGCCCGGCGATGGCCCGGTCGAGGGCCGTGAGGGCGTTCCTGAGGCGCTCGACGACCGCGGCGGCCTCCGCCATGCGCTCCTCGGTGAACGGCAGGCGCGAGCGGTAGTGGCTCGTCAGGAAGAAGGCGATGACCACCTCGGCGGGCCAGCGGTCGAGCACCTCGGCGAGCGGGGCGATGTTGCCGAGGCTCTTGCTCATCTTCTCGTCGCCGAGCTCGAGCATCTCGTTGTGCATCCAGATGGAGGCCATCTGCCCCCCGTGCGCCCCTTCGGATTGGGCGATCTCGTTCTCGTGGTGGGGGAAGATGAGATCGATCCCGCCGCCGTGGACCTCGAAGCCGTGGCCGAGCGTGGCCTCGGCCATCGCCGAGCACTCGATGTGCCACCCGGGCCGCCCGGGACCCCAGGGCGACTCCCACCAGGTGTCCTCGTCCGGCTTGCGGCCCTTCCAGAGGGCGAAGTCGAGGGGCGACTCCTTGCCCGGCCCCGGCTCCTGCGGCTCCATCTCGTCGAGCCGGCGCCCCGAGAGGCGCCCGTAGCCCGGAAAGCGGCCCACCCGGTAGTAGACGTCCCCCTGGGACGGGTACGCGAGGCCCATCTCGACCAGGGTGCCGATCAGCTCGACGATCTCCGGGATCGTCTCGGTGACCGTGGGCTCGACGTCCGGCCGCCCCAGGCCCAGCCGGTCCGTGTCGGCGACGTAGGCCTCGGAGTAGCGGCGCGCCAGGTCGGCGCTGGGCACGCCCTCGGCGCGGGCGGCATCGTAGATCTTGTCGTTGACGTCCGTCAGGTTCGACACGAACTTGACCCTCATCCCGCGGCGCTCGAGGTAGCGCTTGAGCACCGAGAAGACCACGAAGGGGCGGGCGTTCCCGATGTGGATGGAGCCATAGACCGTCGGCCCGCAGACGTAGATCCTCACGACGCCGCCGGGCCCCGGCACCAGCGGCTCGCGCCGCTTCGTCAGGGTCGAGTGGAGCCTCGGGCCGCCGCCGTCGCCGGCGCTCCCGCCGGTCACGGCCCCTCCAGGAGCGCGACCGCGTGGCAGGCGACGCCCTCGCCCCGGCCGAGCGCGCCCATGCCGTCGCTGGTGGTCGCGTGCACGCCGACGGGCGCCCCCACGAGGTCCGACAGAGCCGCCTCCATGGCCGCGCGGTGCGGCGCCAGGCGCGGCCGCTCGCACACCGCCACGGCGTGCGCGTTCACGACCGACATGCCCGCGCCGCGCACCCGCTCCATCACCACGGTCAGGAGGCGGGCGCCCGAGGCCCCCTCCCACGCGGGGTCGCCCGGCGGGAAGACGACGCCGATGTCGGGCTGGCCGGCGGCGGCCAGCAGGGCGTCGCAGAGCGCGTGGGCCACCACGTCGCCGTCCGAGTGGCCGACCAGCCCCTCGTCGTGGGGCACCTGGACCGTGCCGAGCATCAGCGGGCGGCCGGGCCCGAAGCGGTGGGCGTCGGCGCCCGCGCCGATCCTCATTCCCATCGGATCGTGGCCTGGGCGGGCTCGCGGCGCGAGAAGCGCGTGATCGTCTCGTAGCCGGCGCCCCGCAGGGCGGCGACGGCGGTGGCGTAGTCGCGGGCCACGTCGCCCGGCTGGTGGGCGTCGCTCGACAGGGTGGCGGGCACGCCGGCCTCCCGAAAGCGCGCCAGCAGCGCCGGCGCGGGATAGAGCTCGCCGACGGGCTTGCGCAGGCCGGCCGACGAGCACTCGATCGCCACCCCGGTCGCCGCGATCGCGGCGACGGCCTCGTCGAGTGCCGACTCGAGCGCGCGCGGCATGCGGGTGCCGAACACCTTGGGCAGGTCGGGGTGGGAGAGCACGTCGAAGAGCCCCGACTGCGCCGCCGCGACCAGCTCGGCCAGGTAGGCGCGCCACACCTCCTCGGCGGGGCGGCCGCCCCAGTCCGCGGCCCCGGGGTTGTCGATCACCAGCGCGCCGATCCAGTGCACCGACCCGAGCACGACGTCGAAGGGCCGGGCGTCGAGGAAGGCGGCGATCTCGTCGCGGCGGCCGGCCAGCCAGTCCATCTCGATGCCCAGCAGCACCGGGAGGCCCGCCTCGCGCGCGGCGAGGACCGCCGCGCAGTAGGCGTCGACGTCCTCGGTGGCCTCCTCGCGCCACCACGGGTCGTCGTTCCAGTCGCGCGCCTGCGCGAAGCGGTAGACGTGCTCGGTGATGGCGATCTCGGACACCGCCCGGGCCCGGGCGCGCTCGGCGTAGCGGCCGATCCAGCCGGGCGAGAGGTGGCCGCCGTCGGCCTCCCACGCGTGCGCGGCGGCGGCGCGCGCCCCGGTGCCGTCGGGCTGGAGGTGCATGTGGTAGTCCGTCAGCACGGGCGCGGAGACTAGAGCAGTTCCGCTCCGTGGGCGCCGCGCAGCAGGTGCTCGGCGAGGGCGAGGTCGGCCGGGGTCGTCACCTTCAGGTTGGGGCCCGGGGTGGCGACGAGGCGCACCCGCCCGCCGGCCGCCTCGACCAGCGACGCGCAGTCCGTGGCCGCCGCCAGGCGGCCCTCGGCCCGGGCCCGGGCCACGGCGTCCCGCAGGACGGGGGCCCAGAAGGCCTGCGGCGTCTCGGCCGCCCAGAGCGGCGCGCGGTTGACCGTCGCGGCGATGGCGGGCGGCTCCCGGCCGTCGCCGCGCTTGAGCGTGTCGGCCACGGGCCGCGCGGCGATCGCGCCGTCGGCGTCGTCGAGGCCGGCGACGACCGCGGCGACGATCTCGGGCGTCAGCAGCGGCCGGGCGGCGTCGTGGACCACCACGACCTCGCTCGCGGCGGGCACGGCGGCGAGGCCGGCGGCGACCGACTCGGCGCGGCTGGCGCCCCCCGCGACGACGATCGCGCCCGGCCGGCGCTCGCGCACGACCGCCTCGGTCTCGCCCACGCGGTCCGGAGGGGCGGCGACCACGACCGGGTCCGCGGCGGCGAGGGCGGCGAGGCTCCACGCCAGCATCGGCCGGCCGGCCAGCGGCAGGAGCGCCTTCGGCGCGCTCGCCCCCATGCGGGCCCCCGATCCCGCCGCGACCAGGATGGCGGCCGGGGTCGCCGGCACGCCGCCGCTATCGTGGGAGCCCATGAGCCTGCACGTTGGCACATCCGGATGGGCCTACCCGGAGTGGAAGCCCGACTTCTACCCCGACGGTCTGGCCCGCGACCGCTTCCTCGCCTATTACTCCTCGGTGCTGTCGGCCTGCGAGATCAACGCGACCCACTACCGCCTGCAGCCGGAGGACGTCGTCGCGCGCTGGGCCGCCCAGACGCCCGAGGGCTTCCGCTTCGCCGCCAAGGCCCACCGCCGGCTCACGCACGTGCGCGCGCTGCCGCCCGCCGCGGGCGGCGACGCCTTCCTCGCGCGCTTCCTGGAGTCGCTGACGCCGCTGGGGTCGCGCCTCGGCGCCGTGCTGCTGCAGTTCCCGCCCACCCGGGAGCGCGACGACGGGGCCCTCGACGCGTTCCTCGGGTGCCTGCCCCCGGGGCTGCCGGTCGCGCTCGAGTTCCGCCACGAGTCGTGGCTCGCCCCGGAGGTGGAGGAGCGCATCGCCGCCGCGGGCGGCACCGTGTGCGTGGGCGAGACCGCGGGTGCGGTGCTGCCGCGGCTGCCCGACGGCCCGCTCGCCTACGTGCGCCTGCGCGCGGACCGCTACTCGCCCGAGGCCCGCGACGCCTGGCGCGACCTGCTCGAGCGCGAGGCGGCCGACCGGCCGGTGTACGCGTTCGCCAAGCACGAGGGCCTCGAGGCCGGCGACCCGTTCGGCGGGGTCGGGCTCGCGGAGTGGCTCGCGCGCCCGCGGGACCCGGTGCCGGCGTGAGCGGCGCGCGGCGCATCAGCCTGGCCGGAGCGACCACGGAGCTCGCGGCGGGCGCCCCCGACGGCTTCCGGGCCGCGCGGCTGCGGATCGGCCACCTGCTGGGGGCGCGGCGCACCGGCGCCAGCCTCTACGAGATCCCCCCCGGGCAGGCGGTGTGCCCGTACCACTACGAGTACGGCGAGGAGGAGTGGGTGCTGGTCCTGGAGGGCCACCCCACCCTGCGCACGCCGGACGGCACCGAGCGCCTCGACCCGCTCGACATCGCCTTCTTCCCGACCGGGCCCGAGGGCGCCCATCAGATCCGCAACGACGCCGAGGCGACGGCGCGGGTGCTGATGTGGTCGGAGGTCGCGTACCCCGGCGCGAGCGGCTACCCGGACAGCGGCAAGGTCGGGGTCTGGAGCGCGGACCGCGCCGACGACCTGATCGTGCGGCGCTCGAGCGCGGTGGACTACTACGACGGCGAGGTCTGAGCGTGAGGTGGGAGGTCGCTCCCGGCCTCGAGCTCGACGACGACCCGGCCCGCATCGACCTCGACGAGGTGCACCGGTTCCTCAGCCGGGAGTCGTACTGGGCGCGGGGCCGGCCCCGCGAGCGGATCGAGGGGACGCTGCGCATGTCGGCCCGCGTGGTCGGGCTCTACGAGGGCGGGCGGCAGGCCGGCCTGGCCCGGGTGGTGTCCGACGGCAACATCGCCTACCTCGCCGACGTCTACGTGCTCCCGCACCTCCGCGGCCGGGGCCTCGGGAGGGCCCTGGTGCGGGCCGCGATCGAGGACGGGCCCTTCGCCGGCTGCCGCTGGATCCTGCACACCAGGGACGCCCACGACCTCTACCGCGGCTTCGGGTTCGCCGAGCCCGACGACCCCACCCTCATGCAGCGCCCCCGCGCCGCGAGCGGCGCATGAGCCGCGCCGGCCCGCTCACCGCCGACGTCCTCCGCCGGTACGCGGAGGCGGCGGTCGGCGTCTTCGTCGGCCTCCGCCGCGGCGAGTCGCTGCTGATCGATTGCGAGCCCGCCCACCGCGACCTCGCCGTGGCGATGGCCGAGGCGGCCTATCGCAGCGGCGCCGCTCTCGTGGACGTCGCCTACGCCGACCCGCGGGTGCGGCGGGCCCGCATCGCCGACGGCTCGGACGAGTCGCTCGGCCGGGTGAGCGCCTGGCAGCAGGCGCGCCTGCGGGGGGCGACCGACGCCTCGGCCGCCTTCGTGCGCATCATCGGGGAGGAGGCGCCGGGGCTCTTCTCCGGGCTCGACTCGGCGCGCATCGCGGCCGACTACCAGCGACGGTCCCAGGCCACGCGGTGGTTCCTGCGGGCGATCGCCGGCGACCGGGTGCGGTGGTGCATCATCGCCTGGCCGACGGTCGGGTGGGCGCGGCGGGTGTACCCGGAGCTGACGCCGACGCAGGCCTACCGCCGGCTCGGAGAGGACATCGTCGGCTTCTGCCGCCTCGGCCCCGACGACGCGCCGGACGCCTGGGTCGCGCACGCGCGCCGGCTCGGCCGGCGGGCGGCGGCGCTCTCCCGGCGCCGCTTCGCCGGCCTCGAGTTCCGCGGGCCCGGCACGCACCTCGAGGTTGCGCTCGCGCCGGACGGCCGCTGGCTGGGGGGCGGCGCGAGGACGCAGGACGGCCGGCCCTTCTACCCCAACGTCCCGACCGAGGAGGTCTACACGAGCCCCGACCCGCGCGCGACGACCGGCACGTTCCGCTGCACGACTCCGCTGTCCTTCAACGGCCGGGTCATCGAGGGGATCGCGGGCGAGTTCCGGCGGGGCCGCCTCACCCGCATCGAGGCGGCGCGCGAGGCCGACCGCGACCTGCTCGCCGCGACCTTCGCGACCGACCGCGGCGCCGGGCGGCTCGGCGAGGTGGCGCTCGTGGACGGCGGCTCGCGCATCGGGCGGGCGGGCCGGATCTACGAGGACACGCTCTTCGACGAGAACGCGGCCGCCCACATCGCCTTCGGCGAGGGCTTCGCCGACACGCGGCGCGACGGCGGGGCCATCAACCGCTCGCGGGTCCACCTCGACGTGATGATCGGCTCCCGCGAGGTCGAGGTCACCGGCCTTGGCGCCCGCGGGCGGCGCGTGCCGCTGATCCGCGACGGCGAGTGGCAGCTCCGGGAGTGAGGCCGCCCGGGGACCTCGCTAGCCCTCCTCGGGCAGCTTGGTGAAGATCATCTTCCCGGACGGGCTCTGGAGGACGCTGGTGACCTCGACCGTGATCTCCGTGCCCACCGCCGAGCGGCCGCCCTCCACCACGATCATCGTGCCGTCCTGGAGGTAGCCGACCCCCTGGTCGTACTCGCGGCCCTCGCGGATCACCTTGACCTCGAGGGGCTCGCCCGGGAGGACCGCCGGCTTGAGGGCGTTCGCCAGCTCGTTGACGTTCAGGACCTCGACGCCCTGGATCTGGGCGACCTTGTTGAGGTTGTAGTCGGTGGTGACGATCGAGCCGCCGACGTCCTGGGCCATCCGCACGAGCTTCGCGTCGACCCCCTCCGCGTCCGGGTAGTCGCCCGCGCGGACGGAGAAGCCCCCGTTGGCGGACGCCTTGAGCTCCTCGACGATCTCGAGGCCCCGCCGGCCGCGGGCCCGCTTGAGCGCGTCGGTCGAGTCGGCCACCCGCTGCAGCTCGTCGAGCACGAAGTCGGGGACCACGATGGCTCCCGAGAGGAACCGCGTCTTCATGACGTCCACCAGGCGGCCGTCGATGATCGCCGAGGTGTCGACCAGGCGGGTGGGCACGCTCGCGGCCGACGAGCGCGAGCGGATGCCCACCAGGCGCAGGATGTCAACGTGCTTGCGCGCCGCCACGCGCATGAAGAGGTAGGCCACCACGAGCACGATCGGCACCAGCAGGTAGGGGCCGATGATCGGCAGCTGCGCCACGGCGACCCCGGCGAGGGCGGCCGCCACGAGGCCCACGACCAGCCCGAGCGCCCCAACCGTCAGCTCGGCGGCCGAGCGGCGGTCGGCGGCGCGGTCGATGACGCGCAGGCGGTTGTGGAAGAACCGTCCCAGGAGGCGCCCGAGGACCCAGCCGACCACGGCGCCGGCGATCGTGATGCCCGCGACGACGAGGTAGCGCCACGGCGTCGAGACCCAGTCCTCGAGCGGGAGGGCCTGGGAGCCCTGGTAGGCCCCGAGGCCGCCGAGGATGGCGAGGACGATCCCGCTGACGATGCTCAGCACCGCTGCATCACCACCGCCCACCCCTGGGCGACCGCCTCGTCATTCTCCGCTTTCCCCCGTCGTCCTCGGCCCTCGACGCTCCTCCCGCTTACGTTAGACCCGGAGGCCGCCCCTAATCGACGAGCGCCCCGGCCGCCCGGGTGCTGGCGCCGCCAGGTCCCCGGCGCTGGCCGATGTCCTCGAGGAGATTCTCCAGGAAATCGATCGCCTCCTGCTCCTCCATGTCGCGCGCGTACATGAGCTCGCTCGCGAGGATCTTCTTGGCCCGGCCGAACATCTGCTTCTCGCCGGTCGAGAGGCCCTTGTCCAGGTCCCTGATCGACAGGTTCCGGACGACCTCGGCCAGCTCGAAGATGTCCCCGGTCTTGATCTTGTCGCGGTTGTGCTTGAAGCGACGGTTCCAGTTCTTCGGCATCTGCGTGCCGTCGTCGCGCAGCACCGCCAGGACCTCGTCAACCGTCTCCTCGCCGATGACCTTGCGGAGCCCCGCCTTGTCGGCGTTCTCCGTGGGGACCATCACGGTCATGTCGTTGTAGAGGATCTGGATCGTGAGGTACTCACGGCGCTGGCCGAGGATCTCCTTGAGCTCCTTCTTGACGATCTTCCCGGCGCCGTGATGCGGGTACACGACCTTGTCGCCGACTTCGTACAACCGCTCCCCCTCACTCGTCATGGCAGGACTGCCCGCGTCAACGGGCGAAGGCGGCGTCGAGGGCCTCCTGCACCCCCGGCACCGCACGCAGGACTGGTGGTGCGGGCGAGCCGGGGTGAGCCCCGGTGCGCCCGGGCGGCATGATCGCCGCCTCGATTCCGTGGCCGGCCGCGGCGGCGAGCCGGCGCACGGCGTGGCCCGCCGGGCGCACGGCGCCCGTCAGCCCGAGCTCCCCGAACGCCGCCGTCCCGGGCGCGACGGGGACGCCGCGATGGGCGCTCGCCACGGCCAGGGCGATCGCCAGGTCGGCCGCGGGGTCGATGGCCCGCGCGCCCCCGGCCACGCTCACGAAGACGTCGGCGTCGCCCAGCCGCAGCCCGCCGTGGCGCGAGAGCACGGCGATGATCTGGGCCAGGCGCGTGCGGTCGACGCCCACCGCGACCCGCCGGGGCGGCACCACGTCGGTGTGGCCGACCAGGGCCTGGACCTCGACCAGCAGCGAGCGGCTGCCCTCGATGGCCGGGAAGATGCACGAGCCCACCCGCTCGCCGGCCTCGGCCAGGTAGAGCCGGGTGGGATCGTCGACCGACTCGAGCCCCGTCGCCCCCATCTCGAAGACGCCGGTCTCGTTGGTCGAGCCGAAGCGGTTCTTGGTCGCGCGCAGGACGCGGTGGGCGCGCAGGTCGTCGCCCTCGAAGGAGAGGACGCAGTCGACCAGGTGCTCGAGCGTGCGCGGCCCGGCGAGGCCGCCGTCCTTGGTGACCTGGCCGACGAGCAGGATCGTGACGCCGCGCTCCTTGGCGGCGCGCATCAGCTCGACGGTCACCTGGCGCACCTGGTTGGGCGCGCCGGGCGCGCCCTCGACGGCGTCGGAGTGGATGGTCTGCACCGAATCGACGGCGCACACCTGGGGCTCCAGCGCCTCGATCGCCGAGAGGATCGCCTCGAGCCGGGTCTCGGCGAGCACCCGGATGGCCCCGCAGTCGACCCGCAGCCGGGCGGCGCGCCCGCGCACCTGGATCGGCGACTCCTCCCCCGTGACGAGCATGGCGCGCTCCGGCGCCTCGAGGCTGGCGAGCGCCTGGAGCACCAGCGTGCTCTTGCCGATGCCGGGCTCGCCGCCGATCAGGACCAGCGACCCGGGCACCATGCCGCCGCCGAGCACCCGGTCGAGCTCGCCGATGCCGGTGGCGAGCCGCTCGGGCGCGGCGTCCACGAGGTCGGCCAGGCGCGGGGCCTCCGGCGCCGGGCCCAGGGCGGCGCGGCGCCCGGAGGGCGGCGCCTCCTCGGCGACGGTCCCCCACTCGCCGCAGGACGGACAGCGCCCGAGCCAGCGCGGGGCCTGCTGACCGCAGGCCCCGCACATGTAGACCGCCCGGGCGCGCGAGGGCGCCACGCGAGACCCCTGCTGGATGACTACGACTCGCTCGAGCCGGCGGGCGACTCCTCGGCCGCCCCGCCCGCGGTCGCGCCGACCGCCTGAGGCTCGGGCTCCTGGATCACGAGCTTCATCTCCTCTCCGTCCCGATCGACGATGACCGTGCTCCCCTCCGGGAAGCCGCCGGACAGCAGCTGGTCGGAAAGGGGGTCCTCGATCAGGCGCTGGATCGCCCGGCGCAGCGGCCGCGCCCCCATGGTGGGGTCGTAGCCCTGCTCCACGAGCAGGTCCTTCGCCTCGTCGGTCAGACGCATCGCGAGTCCGTGCTCGCTCATCTGGTTCTGCAGCCGCACCAGGAGCAGATCGACGATCTCGGTGATCTCCTCCTTCGTCAGCTTGTGGAAGACGATGACCTCGTCGATGCGGTTCAGCAGCTCGGGCCGGAAGACCCGCTTCAGCTCGCCCATGATCCGCGACTTCATGTCGTCGTACGACATGCCGGTCTCGTCGGTGACGGAGAACCCGAGCGGGGTGCTGCGGGAGATCGTCGCCGCCCCGATGTTCGAGGTCATGATCAGGATCGCGTTGCGGAAGTCGACCGAGCGGCCCTGGGCGTCGGTGAGGCGCCCGTCCTCGAGGATCTGCAGCAGGATGTTGAAGACCTCGGGGTGCGCCTTCTCGACCTCGTCGAGGAGGATCACCGAGTACGGCTTGCGCCGCACCTGCTCGGTGAGCTGCCCGCCCTCGTCGTAGCCGATGTAGCCGGGCGGCGAGCCGACCAGCCGCGAGACCGCGTGCTTCTCCATGTACTCGGACATGTCGACCTGGATCAGCGCGCTCTCGTCGCCGAACAGGAACTCGGCCAGGGTCCGCGCCAGCTCGGTCTTCCCGACGCCCGAGGGGCCGAGGAAGATGAACGAGCCGGACGGCCGCTTGGGGTCCTTGATGCCGGCGCGCGCGCGGCGGATCGCCCGCGAGACCGCGGTGATCGCCTGCTGCTGGCCGATGACCCGCTTGTGGAGCTCGTCCTCCATGCGCAGCAGCTTCTGCGTCTCGGCCTCGGTGAGCTTGAACACCGGGATGCCGGTCCACATCGAGACGATGTCGGCGATCTCCTCCTCGCCGATCTGCGCCCGCGGGCCGCCCTCGTCGCTCTTCCACTGCTCCTCGAGCTCGCGCTTCTTGTTGGTGAGGCGGCGCTCCTTGTCGCGCAGGTTCGCGGCCTTCTCGAACTCCTGCGCCTCGATGGCCGCCTCCTTCTCCTTGCGGACCTGGTCGATCTCCTCCTCGAGCTCGCGGTAGGTCGGCGGCGCGGTCATGGTCTTGATCCGCATGCGCGACGACGCCTCGTCGATGAGGTCGATGGCCTTGTCCGGCAGGAAGCGGTCGGAGATGTAGCGGTCCGCGAGGTTCGCCGCGGCGGCGAGCGCCTCGTCGGTGATCGTGACGCGGTGGTGGGCCTCGTAGCGGTCGCGGAGCCCGCGCAGGATCTGCTCGGTCTCCTCCTGGCTGGGCTCGTCCACGTTGATCTTCTGGAAGCGCCGCTCGAGCGCCGAGTCGCGCTCGAGGTACTTGCGGTACTCGTCCAGGGTGGTCGCGCCGACGGTCTGCAGCTCGCCCCGGGCGAGGGCCGGCTTGAGGATCGAGGCCGCGTCGATCGCGCCCTCGGCCGCGCCCGCGCCGACCAGGTTGTGGAGCTCGTCGATGAACAGGATGATGTCGCCGCGCTGGGTGATCTCCTTCATCACCTTCTTCAGGCGCTCCTCGAACTCGCCGCGGTACTTCGAGCCGGCGACCAGGGCCGCGAGGTCGAGGGTGTAGATCTGCTTGTTGCGCAGCAGCTCGGGAACCTCGTTGGTGGCGATGCGCTGGGCCAGGCCCTCGATCACGGCCGTCTTGCCCACGCCGGGCTCGCCGATCAGCACCGGGTTGTTCTTGGTGCGCCGCGAGAGGATCTGCATGACCCGCTCGATCTCGTTCTGGCGCCCCACGACCGGGTCGAGCTTGCCCTCGGCGGCGAGCTTGGTGAGGTTGCGGCCGAACTGGTCGAGCAGCTTGCTCGACTTCTTGTCGCCGCTCTGGCCGCCCGAGCCCTGACCCTGCTGGCGCCGGCCGGGGCCGGACAGCATGCGGATGATCTCGTTGCGGATCTTCTCGGAGTCGGCGTCGAAGTCGGCCAGGATGCGCGCCGCCACGCCCTCGTTCTCACGGACGAGCCCGAGCAGGATGTGCTCGGTCCCGATGTAGTTGTGGCCGAGCGAGAGCGCCTCCCGCAGCGCCAGCTCGAGCACCTTCTTCGCCCGCGGGGTGAACGGGATCTGCCCGGACGTGACCTCCTCGCCCGACCCGACGATGCGGATGACCTGGGCGCGGACCTCCTCCACCGTGATCTCGAGGCCCTCGAGCACGCGGGCCGCCAGGCCCTCCTCCTCGCGCAGGAGACCCAGGAGGATGTGCTCGGTCCCGATGTAGTTGTGCTTGAGGGTGCGCGCCTCTTCCTGCGCCAGCACGACGACCTGGCGCGCGCGCTCCGTGAACCTTTCGAACATCGGGGTTCCCCTTCCTACTCACCCGAGCCCGAAGACGCGAAAGCGCGCCGGCGGGGAACGACGGGCGAAAGAACATGTGCGGGAGGTCGAGGGCAGGACCCGCGGAGGACGCGCCGGACGTGCGAACCCGCGGCTGAGAAGATCATGGTGATCGGTTTCCCGAGGTGGTCGAACTCTAGCACGGAGACCCCTCCGCCCCGCCCCCGGGCGAGGGGTGCTCGGCTCATCCATCATCGCGGCGTAAGCGCGCCGCCGCGCCCCCCGAACGGGCGGCTCCGCCGCGCCCCGTCCCGCCCGATCCCGCCGTTCCTCATGGGGTGATGATGACGGGGCCGCCGGACACCGGCCGCGACCCCGCCACGGCGCCGCCGGGAATACGGCCCGCCGGCTCGGCGTCTCCCCCTCCGATGCGGTCAACAGCGAGGAGGAGGTACGACGTGCACCCGATGGCGATCTACCCGCCCGTCCGGCAGCTCGACGACCACGACGCCCGCGTGCGGGCGCAGTGGTACCGCGGCGACGACGGGGTGGTGCCGAGATGGTGGGCGCCCGCGCGGTGGCGCGGAGCCCGGAAGGCCTAGCGGACCTTCCGGTCCTGGTCCGGGTACGGCAGCGCGCCGCGAGCGGATCTTGCCGCGACAGCGGCAGTGAAGCGCAGCGCTTTCCGCGTGAGCGCCGGACGCGGCCGCTAGCGTTGGCCGATGCTGCTCGGCCGGGAGCGCGAGTGCGGGCTGATCGACGGCCTGCTGGAGCGCGCCCGCTCGGGCGCGGCGGGGGTCCTGCTCGTGCTGGGCGAGGCCGGGATCGGCAAGACCGCGCTGCTCGACTACGCGGCCGAGCGCTCAACCGACATGACGACCGTGCGCGCGTCCGGGATCGAGTCGGAGGCGGAGCTCGACTTCTCGGCCCTGTTCGACGTCTGCCGGCCGCTGCTCCACCACATGGGCGAGCTCGCGGAGCGCCAGCGCGACGCCCTGGCCGCCGCGCTCGGGGTCGGCCCCGGCAAGCCGGTGACCGCTTCGCCGTGGGCGCGGCGACGCTCTCGCTGCTCGCCGCGGCCGCGGAGGACGCGCCCGTGCTGGTCCTCCTCGACGACGCCCACTGGTTCGACGCCGCCTCGGCGGACGCGCTGCTCTTCGCCGCCCGCCGGCTCGGCGCCGAGCGCGTGGCCGTGCTCGTGACCGCACGGGAGGGCGACTCCGAGGCCTTCGATCGACCCGCCTTCGAAAGGCTCTCGCTCACGGGCCTCGACCGCGACGCGGCGGCGGCCCTGCTGGCCGCCGGGGCCGGGCAGGAGGTCTCGCCGGACGTCGCCGAGCGTCTCCGCGAGGCCAGCGGCGGCAACCCGCTGGCGCTGGCCGAGCTCTCGGCGCTGCTGCCCGTCGGCCAGCTGCGGGGTGCCGAGCCGCTCGCCGATCCCCTGCCCGTGGGAGCGACCGCGGAGCGGCTGTACGGCGGGCAGGTCGCGCGCCTCCCCGAGGACGCTCGGCGCGCCCTCCTGGTCGCGGCCCTCAGCTCCTCGCCCGCGCCCGAGCCAGTGGTGGAGGCGCTCCGGCTCCTGGGGGTCAACGAGCGCTCGCTGGAGCCGGCCGAGGACGCGGGCCTGCTGGGCGTCGCGGGCGGCGCGATCGCCTTCCGCCACCCACTGGTCCGCTCGGCGGTCGTCCACGGCGCGCCGCCCTCCGAGCGGCGCCGCGCGCACCGCGCCCTCGCGGACGCACTCGCCGGCCGGCGGCCCGAGGAGCGCGCCTGGCACCTGGCGGCGGCGGCGCTCGGTCCGGACGAGGACGCCGCGGCCGCGCTCGCCGAGGCGGGCCGGCGGGCGCGGGCGCGCAGCGGCTGGGGCTCGGCGACCCTCGCCCTGGAGCGCTCGGCCCGCCTGACCCCCGATCCCGCGGCCCGCGCGCGGCGTCGGCTCGAGGCGGCCGAGTCGGCGCAGGTCGCCGGGCGGACCGAGCTGAGCCTCGCGCTGATCGAGGAGCTGCTGGCCGGGGAGGGCCCCGAGGCGGTGCGGGCCGCGGCGGGGCGGCTGCGCAGCCGCATCGAGCTGCACTCCGGCGATGTCGCCCGGGCGCTCGAGGGCCTCATGGAGGGCGCCGACCGCCTCGGGAGCGAGGATCCCGCGGGGGCGATCGACCTGCTCGCCGACGCGGTTGAGGGCGCGGAGCTCCGAGGGGAGCCGCGCCGGGCACTCGACGCCGCGGCCCGCGCCGGAGCGATCGCCCCCCCCGACGGCCCGGCCCGGTTCGCCGCCGAGGTCGCCCTCGGCCAGGCGCATCGCCTGGCCGGCCCGTGGCCGGAGGCGCGGGGGCACCTCGAGGCGGCGCTCGGCCTGCTGGCCGGCAGCGTCGGGCTCCAGGCGAGCATCCGGTCCCTGGTCCGCGGCGCGCGTGCCGCGCGCTGGCTCGGGCGCATCCCCGAGGGCCGGGAGCTCGCGGACCGCGGCATCGAGCTCGCCCGCGCCGAGGGTGCGTTCGGTCCGCTCGCTCACGCGCTGGAGGCGTCGTCCGGGTTCGCCGCCCGCACCGGCCGCTGGCCCGAGGCCTACGCACGGGCGTCCGAGGGGCTCGAGCTCGCGCGCGAGAGCCGCTGCGCCTGGGCGTCGACGAGGTGCCTCGAGCAGCTCGCCTGGCTCGACGCGGTCCAGGGAGGCGAGGAGCGCTGCCGCGGCCACGCCGACGAGGCGCTGGAGGTCGCGGGGCGCGCCGGGATCGTCAGCGAGCGCGGACGGCTCGCCCTGGGCCTGCTCGCGCTGGGGCGCGGGGAGGCGGCGGAGGCGGGCCGCATCTACGACGCGTTGGACTGGGCCACCCTGAGCCAGGCCGACGGCGATCGCCTCGCGGACCCGGTCGAGGCCTGGGTCCGGGGCGGGCGGCTGGACGAGGCGCGGGCTGCGTACGAGCGGTCCCCCGTGCCGGAGACCGACCCACGCGCCCTGCGGTGCCGCGGCCTGCTGGCGGGCGACGACGACTTCGAGGCGCCGTTCCGCGCCGCGCTGGAACAGCACGCCGTCGAGGACGCGTTCGGTCTTGCGCGCACGCGCCTCTGCTTCGGCGAGCGCCTCCGGCGGGTCGGCCGCAGGATCGACGCCCGCGGGCCGCTGCGGGCCGCCCACCAGGCGTTCGAGCGCCTCGGCGCGCGGCCGTGGGCAGAGCGGGCGGCCGCCGAGCTGCGCGCCAGCGGCGAGCGGCTCGGCCGCCGCGAGGCGCGCGCGGGCGAGGAGCTGACCCCCCAGGAGCTGCAGGTGGCCCTCCACGTGGCCGAGGGCAAGACGAACAAGGAGGTCGGCGCCGCCCTGTTCCTCAGCCCCAAGACGGTCGACTTCCACCTGCGCCGGGTCTTCCGGAAGCTCGGCCTGCGGTCGCGGCGGGAGCTGATGAAGCACCTCGCCGCGGCGCAGGGCTAGGCGCCGCGCCGGGCACCCGCCCGAAGCGGCGCAGCGCGCCCGCCAGGCAGCCTCGCCGCCCATGCGCTCACCCGCTGGACAGCTCGCAGGGCCCGCGAACCGCGTTCTTCGCCCGCCGGGTCGCCGTCGCGTTCGGGCAGGACGCGGTCCTCGGCCAGAACCTGGCGCCGTGAGCGCCGTCGCGACGGGTTCCCGCGCCCGCCAGGCCGACCTGCGCCGTGATGCGCCCGAGGCCTACCGCGCCCTCGCCGCGCTCACGCGGGCTGAGGCCAGGGAGCCGTCGATGGCCGGCCCGGTGTGGTCTCCGCCCCGGCCGCGAGCGAACCGGCGGGGGCGGGCACGACCGCGGCTCGTGCCGGGCGCCGCGCTAGGCATCTGCGGGAAGCGAGCACGGGGCCGGCGGACAAAGATCGTTAGCGCACGTCCAACACCCGGAGGAGACGGCCATGTATACGAACTTTCACGGTATCGACGCCCCTGAGCAGCTCGTGCTGACGCCCGAGCGCCCGCAGCGCAGGCCCGGGGGCCGGGTCGGCGCCCGCGTGCGTGCGCATTGGTACGTCGGCGACACGGGCCGTCCCGCGATGCGGTGGGCGGCTCCCGGCTCGCCCTGACCCACGACGGCCCGGCGGCGATCGCCGCCCGGCCTCGACATCCAGCCAGCGAGGAGGTCTTTCCATGTACCCCCCGGTTCGACAGCTCGACAGCCCCGCACTCCGCCTCAGGGCGCGTCGGCGGGCCGGTCGCGAGTAGCCCGCGCGCCTGCGGTGGAGGCCCTTCGGGTCGGCGTGACCCGGAGGGCCTAGCGGACCTTCCGGTCCTGGTCCGGGTACGGCAGCAGGCCCATCGTCCGGGCGCGCTTCACGGCCGACGAGACGAGCGACTGCTGCCTCCGCGACAGACCCGTGATGCGCCGCGAGCGGATCTTGCCCCGCTCGCTGACGAACCGGCGCAGCGAGGGGTAGTTCTTCCAGTCGATCTCCTCGAGCGAGAGCTGGGGCCGCCGCTTGCGCTGGGCGGGTGCCCCGCCCTTGCGCCCCTTGGCCTTCGATCGCGCCCTGCCCCGTGGCTTCGCCATCCGCTCCTCTGCCCTTCTCGCTCCGGATCAGCGCGGCAGTGTACCAGCCTAGCGCCAGCCAGCGGCCTCTTAGCGGGGCCGGCGGAGGCCATATGCGCCCTGGCCGGGCGCCTATGTGGACCGGCGGCACCGGCTTCGCCGGGGACGGCCGCCGGGACACGCACCTCACGAGCGAGCCCGCTGCGCAGTGGTGTTGACCTTTCCGGCGCCGTCCCCGCGCGAAGGCCGGTGCGCCGGTCTGCCGGAGGCCCCGGCCAGGGGCCGGAGGCGCGCTTGCCGGCCCGCTAAGAGGCCCGGCATCAGCGCTCTGTCTCATCGTCCCTTGAGGCCCTCGCGGAAGCTCGTCGATCGTGTCTCGCGGACGATCTCGCCCGCCTGGCGCGCCTTCCCGGCGATCTTCTCCTCGCGGCCCTCGGCCTCGAGGTCCTCGTCGCCAAGGCGCTTGCCCAGGTCCTCCTTCGCCTTGCCGGCCTGCTCCTTCGCCTTGCCGGAGCTCATCGGCGCGCCAGACCAAGCAGGCCGCGGGCCCGCTGGCGCACGTAGCGCTTGCCGATCCTCCAGGTCACCAGCCCGAGGCCGGCGTAGAGCGTCCGCTTGATGTCAGCGCCTCTTCGCCGCGTCCTTGAGGTCCTCGGCGGCGTCCTTGATCTTCTCGCCGGCCTGGCGCGCCTTGCCGGCGGCCTGGTCCTTGCGGCCCTCGCGCTTCTGGTCCTCGTCGCCGCGGATGGCGCCGAGCGCCTCCTTGGCCTTGCCCTTGGCCTCACGCGTCTGTCCGGAGTCCGTCATCGCCGCCTCCCGGGTCGGGGACCGTCCACGGGCAGCGTTCCCGACCGGCGGGACCCCGAAACCGGGCGCTCAGGAGCGGACGGCCGGGAAGAGGATGACCTCGCGGATCGAGGGCCGGTCGGTCAGGAGCATCACCAGGCGGTCGATGCCCACGCCGAGGCCGCCCGTCGGGGGCATCCCGTACTCCAGGGCGGCCAGGAAGTCCTCGTCGGCCGGCGGCGCCTCGTCGTCGCCGGCCGCGCGGTCGGCCGCCGCCGCGGCGAAGCGCCGGCGCTGCTCATCGGGGTCGTTGAGCTCGGTGAAGGCGTTGGCGATCTCCATCCCGCCGGCGAAGGCCTCGAAGCGCTCGACCACCGCCGGGTCGTCGGGGTGGCGCTTGGCGAACGGCGACAGCTCCACGGGGTAGTCGTGGAGGATCGTGGGCTGGATCAGGGTCGGCTCGAGGGTCTGGGTCAGCAGGCTGTCCACGAGCCGCCCCCAGGTGAGCCCGTCGGGGGCCTCGAGCTCCGCGGCCCGCATGGCGGCGCGCAGCGCGTCCTCGTCGCCGAGGGCGCGCACGTCGATGCCGCTCGCCTCGCGCAGCGCGTCGCGGAAGTCGAGCCGCCGCCAGGGCGGCGCCAGGTCGATCTCGCCGCCCTTCCAGGGCACCGCCGTGCCCCCGGTCGCCGCCCGCGCGGCATCGGCGACGAGCTCCTCCAGCATCGCCATGACGTCGCGGTAGTCGGCGTAGGCCTCGTAGGTCTCCAGCATCGTGAACTCGGGGTTGTGCTTGTTGCTCACCCCCTCGTTGCGGAAGTCCTTGCCGAGCTCGTAGACGCGCTCGAGCCCGCCGACGATCAGCCGCTTGAGGTAGAGCTCGCTCGCGATGCGCAGGAAGAGGTCGCGGTCGAGGACGTTGTGGTGGGTCACGAACGGCCGGGCGGCCGCCCCCCCGTAGACCGGCTGCAGCGTCGGCGTCTCGACCTCGACGAAGCCGCGCTCGTCGAGGAAGCGGCGGACGGCCGCGATCGTGCCGGCGCGCACGCGGTACGCGTCGCGCGCCGCGGCGTCGGCCATCAGCTCGAGGTAGCGCTGGCGGTGGCGGATCTCGGGATCGCGCACGCCGGCGTGCTTGTCGGGGGGCGGGCGCAGGGCCTTGGCCAGCAGCACCGCCTCGTCCAGCGCGAGGCTCAGCTCGCCGCGGCGGGTGCGGGCGGGCGGGCCGGCGGCGCCGACGATGTCGCCGAGGTCGAGGTCGAGCAGGGCCGCCATGGCGTCCTCGCCGAGGCGGTCGGCCCTCGCCCAGAGCTGGATGCGCCCGCTGCGGTCCTCGAGGTCGAGGAATGCCATCTTGCCCTGGCCGCGCCGCGCCGCCAGCCGGCCCGCCACGCGCAGCGGCTCGGCGCCGGTCTCGCCGGGCGCGAGCGCCTCCCCCGCGGCGCGCGCCGCGGCGATCTCCACCCTGCCGGGGAACCGCGCCGGAAAGGGGTCGATCCCGCGCCCGCGCAGCGCCTCCGCCTTGGCGCGGCGCTCCGCGATCAGCGCCGGGAGCCCGCCTTCCAGCCCGCCCTCGGGCGGCTCCGGATCAGCCGTGGTCGCCCGCCTGGATCTTCACGATCTGGTACTCGAGCGCGCCCCGCGGGGCCGGGATCGTGACCTTCTCGCCCTTCTTGCGGCCGAGCAGGGCCTTGCCGACCGGGCTCTCGTTCGAGAGGCGGTGGTTCTTGGGGTCGGCCTCGGCCGAGCCGACGATCGAGTACTCGCGGGTCTTCCTGCTCTTGGTGTCCCTCAGGGTCACCTTCGCGCCGATCGAGACCGTGTCGGTCGAGACGTGCTCGGTGTCGACGACGCGGGCGTTGCGGAGCTTCTGCTCGAGCGACTGGATCCGGTACTCGAGCTGGGCCTGCTCGTTCTTGGCGTCGTCGTACTCCGAGTTCTCGGCGATGTCGCCGAACTCGCGCGCCTCCTTGATCCGCTCCGCCACCTCGCGCCGCTTGGAGGTCGAGAGGTACTCGATCTCCTCCTTGAGCTTCAGGTAGCCCTCTTCGGTGAGGATCACTTCGCGGTCCATCGGGGTCACCTTCTTCGTCGCGGCCGCCGCGATAGCGGCGCCGAAAGGTAGCTTCGCTTTCCCGGTGAATCAAGCGGCGGCCGGCGCGGCCGCGAGGGTCCGCAGCCGTGCCAGGGCGCCGTCGAGCGTCGGGATGGTGAGCAGGTCCTCCAGGTCCGGCGGGGCAACGCCGTGGCCGGCCAGGTACCAGGGGTAGAACTTGCGCATGTAACCGCAGGCGCGCCCGTCCCCCAATGCCCGGCGGGCGTCGGCGGCGAACCCTGACAGCTCGTCGACGACCTCGCCCAGGCCGGGGAGGGGGCGCGCGACGCCGCGCAGCATGTCGCCGAACGCCCACGGGTAGCCGAGCGCCGCCCGGCCGACGGCAACGGCCGCGCAGCCGGCGTCCTCGAGCACGCGCCGCGCGCCCTCGGGGGTGGAGACGTCGCCGCTGGCGATGACCGGGATCGAGACGGCCTCGACCACCTCGGCCGTGATGCGGTGGTCGGCCCGGCCCTCGTACTCCTCGGCCGCGGCGCGCGGGTGCACGCAGAGGGCCGCGGCGCCGGCCGCCTCGAGCCGCCGGGCGGTCTCGACGGGCACGGCGGTGCTCGGCGTGAGCCCGCGCCGCATCTTCACCGTGACCGGGATGTCGACGGCGCGCACCATGGCCTCCACCACGGCGGCGGCCAGCTCGGGCTCGGCCAGCAGGGCCGCACCGGCGCCGGTCTTGCAGATCTTCGGCACGGGGCAGCCCATGTTGACGTCCACCAGGTCGGCGCCGGCGTCGGCGGCCGCGCGGGCGGCCTCGGCCATCGCGCCGGGGTCGGACCCGAAGACCTGCACGCCCACCGGGTGCTCGTCGGGCACGATGGTCAGCATCCCCATCGTCTTGCGGTTGGCGTAGCGGATCCCGAAGCTGGCGATCATCTCGGAGACGGCGAGCCCGGCGCCGTGGCGGCGCGACTGGCGCCGGAACGCCCAGTTCGCGATGCCGGCGAGCGGCGCCTGCACCACCCGGTTCTCCAGGCGCAGGCCGCCGATCTCGAACGGCTCGGCGAGGGGCCAGCGCGACGGCGGCGGGCCCTGGGCGGCGCCGTCGCGGGCCTGTGCCAGCCGCTCGGCGACGATCTGGCGCATCCGCTTCCTCATCCGGCCGCCTCCCGCGCCGCCGAGACCCGCCCGGCGTTGAGCTCGTGAACGATGCGCAGGCCCTCCAGGGTGAGGAGGGGCTCGTTCTCGTCGATCTGGACCGAGTGGCGGCAGACCAGCTCGGCCAGGCCGCCGGTCGCGATCACGAGCGCGTCGGGGTCGAGCTCGTCCTTGATGAGGGCCACCACCCCGTCCACCATGGCGACGGTCCCGTAGACGACGCCCGACCTCATGCTGTCGACGGTCGACTTGCCGATCACGCGGGGGGGCGCGACGAGGTCGACCATCACCAGCCGCGCGGCCCGCGAGGCCAGGGCGTCGAGCGAGGTCTCGATGCCGGGCGCGATCACCCCGCCCAGGTACTCGCCCGCCGCGGACACGGCGTCGAAGGTCGTGGCCGTGCCGAAGTCGACGACGATGCAGGCCCCGTCGTGACGCCGGTGGGCCGCGACGGCGTTCGCGATGCGGTCGGCGCCCAGCTCGTGGGGGTTGTCGATGGCGATCGACAGCCCCGTGCGCACGCCGGGGCCGAGGACGAGCGCCTCGCGGTCGAGGTACTTGAGCGCCAGCGAGCGGTAGGCCGCCGACAGGGCCGGGACCACCGACCCGACCACCATGTCGTCGAGCGCGCCCAGGCTCCCGCCGCGCAGCCGCAGGATCTGGTCGTGGTCGGCGGCCAGCTCGTCGGCCGTGGCCTCGCGCTCGGTGGCCATGCGCCACTCGTGCAGCAGCTCGTCGCCGCTGTAGACGCCGGCAAGGGTCTGCGTGTTCCCCACGTCGATCGCGAGCAGCACCGTCGCGCCCCCTCGCCCTACGAGCTCGCCGACTCCCCCGCCTCCACGGCCTCGACGCCCTTCAGGATCTCGACCGTCACGTCCTGGGTCGTGTAGATCTCGACCTTGGGGATGATCCGCGTCGGGCGGTTCTTGTCCCAGACCCAGACGTCCTCCATCGTGATGTGGAAGAACGGGTAGGACGCCTGCGGCATGAAGTCCCGCTCGAAGCGGTTGCAGAGATACGTGGCCTCCTGCGTGAGCACGCAGTACCGAAAGAGCGGGAAGACGTCGGCGTACTCGCGCTTCAGGCGAAGCTCGAGCTCGGCGTCGTACTCCTCGAGCTCATCGGTGTGGGACATTCAGGGCTCCTCCGTGCCGGAAAGCCCGACGATGATAGCTCACGCGCCGCGCGCCCCCGGGGGCCGCGCGAGCGGCTCGGCGAGGCGCTCGGCCGGCTGATCGGCGGGGTCCAGGGACGCCGCCAGGTCGGCGAGGCGCCGCCCGTCGGGCAGGGTCAAGCCCGGGTCGAGGTCGAGCAGCGGCAGCAGCGCGAAGCGCCGCTCGGCCAGCCTCGGGTGGGGGATCTCCAGCCCCGGGCCGCTCCAGGCCCCGCCCTCCCAGAGCAGCAGGTCGCAGTCGATGGCGCGCGGGCCGTAGCGCACGCCCGCCGGGTCGCGGCCGAGCTCGGCCTCCATCCGCTTGACCTCGGCCAGCAGGGAGGGCGGCTCGCGGTCGCTGGCCACGCGCGCGGCGGCGTTGAGGAAGGACGGCTGGTCGGCGAGCTCCCGCGGCGCCGTCTCGTAGACGGGGCTCACGGCCTCCACCCGCTGGCCGGAGGCCTCGAGCCACGCCAGCGCGGCCTCGAGCGCGGCCCGCCGGTCGCCCAGGTTCGCGCCGAGGCCGAGCCAGAAGCGGCTCACGCGCCCCCGGCCCGCCGGAGCGTCACGGCGGTCTCGGCCACCGTGTGCGGGAGGGCGACGTGGGGCTTCCGCACCGTCACGGTGACGGCCCGGGTGCGCGGGTCCTCGAGCACGAGGTCGGCGATCATCCCGGCCAGCCGCTCGAGCAGCGCCACCGGCGGCCCCGAGACGAGGGCGCAGACGGCGTCCGACAGCGACGCGTAGTCGACCGTGTCGACGAGGGCGTCGCTGCGCGTCGAGACCGTGTCGCCGAGCTCGATGTCCAGGTCCACGACGAAGCGCTGGCCGAGGATCTGCTCCTCCGGCAGCGCCCCGTGCCGGCCGAAGGCCTCGAGGCCCCGGACGTGGACCGTCAGGCTCTCGCCCTCGCTCATCCCGCCGCCCCGACGGCGGCCCACACGCGAAGCGCGTCGCTGGTCTCGCGCACGTCGTGCACGCGCAGCACCGCGGCCCCGCGCGCGACGGCCGCGAGCCCCGCCGCGACCGAGGCCGGCATGCGCTCGCCCACCTCGCGGCCCAGCAGGCGCCCGAACATGCCCTTGCGCGACACCCCGATCAGCACCGGCCGCCCCAGCTCGGCCAGGGCGGGCACGCCGGCGAGCAGGGCGAGGTTGTGATCGAGCGTCTTGCCGAACCCGATGCCCGGGTCGAGCACGATCCGCTCCTCGGCGACGCCCGCGTCGAGCGCCGCCTGCAGACGGGCGGCGAGGAAGTCCCGCACCTCGCCGACGACGTCGCCGTAGGCCGGGTCGTCCTGCATCGTCCGGGGGTCGCCGCGCATGTGCACGAGGCAGAGGTCGGCCCCGCGCTCGGCCACCAGCGGGCAGCAGCCCCGGGTCGAGGCGCCCCGCGGTGACGTCGTTGACCAGGACGAACCCCGCGTCGAGGGCGGCCTCGGCCACCGAGGCCAGGGATGTGTCGATCGACAGGGCCAGCGGCGGCTCGGCCACCCGCAGGGCCCGCAGCACCCCCGACAGCCGCGCCACCTGCTCGGGGCCGTCGACCGGGTCGGCGCCCGGGACGGGTGCTCTCGGCGCCCACGTCGCAGATCGCCGCCCCGTCCGCCGCCATCCGGTCGAGGATCGCGAGCGCCCCCTCGGGATCCATCGGCCCGCCGCCGCCCCACAGCGAATCGGGGGTGGCGTTGACGATCCCCATCACGCAGGGTGCGTCCAGCCAGGAGAGCGGATCGGCCATCGACCAAGGCTACGCATGCGTGACAGGAACCGCGGCGCCGCGGTTGAATCCCGGTGCGGCCGCATGAAGACCCCGACCGTCAATGCCGCGCGCCTCGCGGCGGGGCTGTGCGCGCTCGCCCTCGCGGCCACGCCCGTCCTGGCGGGCCCCCCGCGCGTGACCGTGATCGGCGACTCGGTGCAGGAGACCCTGGACTTCTCGGGCCACGCCCGCGCCGTCCTGGGACGCGGGATCGACCTCCGGCTGGAGGCGCGGGCGTGCCGGAAGCTCGCGGCCCCCGGCTGCATCGGGGGGGCCCCGGACAGCGCCCTCTCGCTGGTCGGTCGCCTCGGACGCGGGCTCGGTAGCGTCGTGGTCGTGAACGTCGGCTACAACGACTACCCGGGCGCCTACGCGGCCGCGGACGTCCGCTCCGCGCTCCGGGCCGCCGGCGTGAGGCGCACGGTCTGGGTCACCCTCCGCGAGACCCAGGGCACGTACCGCGACATCAACGCGTTGATCCGAGGCGCCGCGGCGGCGCGGGCGTCCGGCATCCGGGTCGCCGAGTGGAACGCGGCCTCCTCGGGCCGGCCCTGGTTCGGCGGCGACGGGGTCCACCTGACCGCCGCCGGGGCCGAGGGGCTGGCGGGCTTCCTCCACCGTCACGTGGTCGCCGCCCTCGCCGAGATCGGGGTCCCGGTGGCGGGCACGACGCCGCCCGTGATCTCGAGGAGGGTGCGCACCCCGTACCCGGTCTCCGGCATCGCCGGCGACGGCCGGACCCTGTGGGTCTACGGCGGCGGCCGGCTCTCCGCCCTGGACGAGCGCGCCCCCAGGCGCGGCGCGACGGTGCCGGTCGATCCCGCCGCCGCGCTGACCCCGGATCGCAGCGGCGGCGGCCTCTGGCGCCAGAGCGGGAGCGGCACCCTCGCGCGGGCGATCGCCTCCGCGCCGGAGCAGCGGTGGCGGAGCGTCGGACGGTTCGAGGAGGGCGCGATCGCCGTGAGCGCGCGCGGTAGGACGTGGATCGCCACGCGGCCCGCCCGCATCCGCTGGCCCCTGCCGCTGCCCCTCCTCCTCGACTCGCGGGGCGTCGGCGCCCCGCAGCAGCCCGCGAGCGCCCCGGCGGCGCTGGCCGCGGGCCGCGGCGCGCTCTGGGCGCTGGTCGTCAACGGCGACGCCGCGCGACTCGAGCTCCGCGATCCCGAGACCGGGCGGCTGCGCCGGTCAACCCGCGTCCCCCCGAGCCGGGCGCTCGTCGCGACCCGCGGCGCCGCGTGGCTCCTCGAGCCCTCGGGCCGCCTCCGGCGAGTCGGCGCGAAGGGCGCGGTCCGCGTCCGGCTCAGGCGGATCCTCGCGATTGCGTCCGACAGCGGTGCGCGCCTCTGGGCGCTCCGCTCGGACGGCCGCACGGTGCTGCAGCTCGATCACGAGAGCGGGCGGGTCCTGTCGCTCGGCCGCACGGCCGGGAAGGTCTCCCAGCTCGCGCTCACCCGCACCGGCGTGTGGCTGGCGGGCGGCCCGGGACAGGCCGGCTCGAGCACATCCGGCGCCGCGAGCGCTGAGCGATGGTGGCGTCCGACAACGAGGTCTACGAGGCGCGAGCGGACGCGGGGCGTGCCAGGGCGCTCGCCGCGACGGGCTCGCCATTCACGATCACGATCCGCTTCGGGGGCGGGCTGACGGCGCGTCAGAAGGCCGCATTCAGGGCGGCCGCCAACCGGTGGACGCGCGTGATCGTGGGCGACCTCCCGCGCCAGCGCGTCGGTGGTCAGGTGATCGACGACGTCCTCATCATCGCCCAGGGGGTCCCCATCGACGGGCCCGGCAAGATCCTGGGGCAGGCCGGGCCCACCCACCTGAGGCCGGCGTCGGCCGGCGCCGCGGCGTTCCTGCCGGCCCGGGGCGTGATGTCCTTCGACACCGCCGACCTCGCGAGGATGCAGGCCGACGGCACGCTCAGGGACGTGGTCACCCACGAGATGGGGCACGTCCTGGGCATCGGGTCGATCTGGGCCCGGAAGGGCCTCCTCAAGGGCGCCGGCGGCCGCAACCCGACCTTCGCGGGCCCGCGGGCCATGGAGGAGTACCGGCGGCTGCGGCACGCTGCCCGGCGACGGCGCGTCCCGGTCGAGAACACCGGCGGGCCAGGCAGTCGCGACAGCCACTGGCGCGAGCGGGTGTTCCGCAACGAGCTGATGTCGAGCGTGATCGCGGGGGCGCGCAACCCGCTCAGCCGGATGACCGTGGCAAGCCTCGCCGACCTCGGCTACACGGTGGACCTGGGCGCGGCCGAGCCGTTCGCCCTGCCGCCCCCGGCGGCCGTCGCGCAGGCCGGCCCCTCGCCGGCCCGTCCCGGAAGGCTCCGGTCGGGGATCGTGCTGCCGGTGATCCCGACCGTCCTGGAGTAGCGCCTACCCCTCGGGGATCGGGTCCCCGGCGGGCGGGTAGGGCATCCGCTTGCGCCGCTCGGGCTCGGCGGCCTCGCGCTTGGCCTCGGCCTCGAGCTCGGCCGCGCGGCGGTCGCGCTCGGCGAACACCTGGGCCTCGGGGGTGCCCTCCAGCAGGGCCAGGAACTCCTCGCGCTCGATCGTCTCGCGCCGCAGCAGGATCCCCGAGAGGGACTCCAGGTCGGCGCGGTGCTCGACCAGGATGTCGCGGGCGCGCTGGTGGGCCTCTTCGATGATGCGCCGGATCTCCGAGTCGATGGTGCGGGCCATGTCGTCGGAGTAGTCGGGCTCAGAGTGCATGTCGCGCCCCAGGAAGGGCGCGCCCTGGTTGTGGCCGAGCACGCGCGGGCCCAGCTTGTCGGACATGCCAAAGCGCATCGTCATCGACTTGGCGGTGCTGGTGACCTTTTCCAGGTCGTTGGCGGCGCCGGTGGTGATCTCGTCGAAGACGATCTCCTCGGCCGCCCGGCCCCCCAGGGTCATGGCCATGGCGTCCTCGAGCTGGCCCTTGGTGGTGAGGAACTTGTCCTCGACCGGCATGCTGATGGTGTAGCCCAGGGCCTGGCCGCGGGACTGACCACGCTGATCTTGTGCACCGGGTCGGCGTTGGCCAGGAAGTGGCCCACCAGGGCGTGGCCCATCTCGTGGTAGGCGGTGACCACGCGCTCCTTCTCGGAGAGCAGCCGGCTCTTCTTCTCGGGGCCGGCGATCACGCGCATGATCCCCTCTTCCAGCTCGGCCTGCTCGATCACGCGCTTGCCCTTGCGGGCCGCACAGCAGGGCGGCCTCGTTGACCAGGTTGGCCAGGTCGGCGCCGGTGAAGCCGGGGGTCTGGCCGGCCAGGGCGCCCAGGTTGATCTCCTTGGCGATCGGCTTGCCCTTGGTGTGGACGGCCAGGATCTGGGCGCGGCCGTCGCGGTCGGGGCGGTCGACCACGATCTGGCGGTCGAAGCGCCCCGGCCGCAGCAGGGCCGGGTCGAGGATGTCGGGCCGGTTGGTGGCCGCGATCAGGATGATGTTGTCCTTGGTCTCGAAGCCGTCCATCTCGACCAGCAGCTGATTGAGGGTCTGCTCGCGCTCGTCATGGCCCCCGCCAAGGCCGGCCCCGCGGTGGCGGCCGACCGCGTCGATCTCGTCCATGAAGATGATGCAGGGGTTGTTCTGCTTGGCCTGCTCGAAGAGGTCGCGCACCCGCGATGCCCCCACCCCGACGAACATCTCGACAAAGTCCGATCCGCTGATCGAGAAGAAGGGCACCCCGGCCTCGCCGGCCACCGCCCGCGCCAGCAGGGTCTTGCCGGTGCCCGGGGGGCCGAACAGCAGCACGCCCTTGGGGATGCGGGCGCCCAGGGACTGGAACTTCTTGGGGTTCTCGAGGAACTCCTTGATCTCCTGGAGCTCCTCGACCGCCTCGGCCACCCCGGCCACGTCCTTGAAGGTGATCTTGGGGGCATCGACGGCCATGCGCTTGGCCCGGCTCTTGCCGAAGCTCATCACCTTGGAGCCGCCGCCCTGCATGCGGTTCATGAGGTAGATCCAAAAGACGATGAAGAGCACAAAGGGCGCCAGCCAGATCAGGCTCGACCACCAGGGCGAGCCCGGGATGCCCTTGATCTCATAGGGCACGTGGGCCTGATCGAGGGCGTCGGTGAGGGCCTGGGAGTCCTCGGGGATGTAGCCGGTGTCGATCTTGGAGCCGTCCTTGAGGGTGGCGCTGACCTCGTTGGACTCGGTCTTGATCGTGGCCCGGGCCACCTCGCCGGCGGAGATGTCGGAGATCAGGGCGGGGAAGGTGGGCGGGGGGGCCTTGTCCTCGTCGGAGACCACCAGCCGCTGGGCCACGAACACCAGCAGGATGACGATCAGGATCGGGAAGGCCGCGCTCTTGAGGAACCTGTTCACCGCCCGGCGAGGATAGCAGCGCCCTCCCCGCCGACCTACGGTCCGATCAGCCCGGGCTCACAGCACGAGAGCGGCGATGAACGGGAGGTTGCGGTAGCGCTGGGCGTAGTCGAGCCCGTAGCCGATCACGAAGACGTCGGGCAGCTCGAACCCGACGTAGCGGCTGGTGATCCCCAGGCGCTTGTGGCCGGGCTTGGCGAGCAGCGTGCAGATCTCCAGCGATGCGGGCGCGCGCGAGGCGAGGTTCTTCAGGAGGTACGAGAGGGTCAGCCCCGAGTCGATGACGTCCTCCACCAGCAGCACGTGGCGCCCGGCGATCGGGACGTCGAGGTCCTTCTGGATCCGGACGACGCCGGACGAGTGGGTCGAGGACCCGTAGGACGACACCGCCATGAAGTCGAGCTCGCACGAGACGGTGAGCTGGCGGAGGAGGTCGGCGATGAAGAAGACCGCGCCCTTCAGCACGCCGATGACGAGCAGGTCCTGGCCGGCGTAGTCCGCCGAGACGTCGGCCGCCAGCTCGGTGACGCGCGTCTGCAACTGCTCCTCGGAGATGAGCACCTCGCCCACGGCCGAGCGCGCCGGCTCGGTCACGCGGGCTCCCGCTCCAGCAGGACGGCAGGCGCGCCCGGCGGGGCGAGCAGGTCGTGGGAGGCGCGGTGGCCGGCGACCCAGACGACGCGGTCGGGGGTCGCGACGACCGCGACCTGATCGCGCAGCCGCGCCGGCACCCCGGCGGCCGCGAGCAGCCGGCCCACCGCCGCGTGACCCCCGCCCGGCAGCGCGAGGCGGTCGCCCGGGCGCGGCGCACGCAGCGACAGCGGGCCGTCCGGGCGCACCGAGACCCGGTCCGGGCCCGGCGGGACGGCGGGGCCGCGGGACGTCCGCACCGTCACCGCCCCGAGCCGGGCGCGGCCGGGCACGTCCAGCGCGGCCGGCTCGGGCGCGGGCGGGCGGGAGGGCGCGACCACGAGGAGGCCCCGCTCGTGGGCGGCGACCCACCCGCCGGCCAGGTCGGCGACCGCGCCGGGCGGGCCGTCGAGCAGCGCCAGGGCGCGCTCGAGCGGCTCGGCCGCCAGCGCCCCGGCGGGCAGCCCCGCCCGGGCGCCCAGGCGGCGCACGAGCAGCCGGCGCATCGCCGGCGGCTCGGCCGCGAGCGCGGCGGCCCGGAGGCCGGGGCCGGCGGCGGCCCGCTCCCACGCGGCGTCGACCATCGGCGCGAGCAGCTCCGCCTCGTCGCGCAGCCGCTCGGCGAAGGCCGCGACGTTGGCCTCGGCGCGCGGGTGCACCGCCGCCAGCGCCGGGGCCAGGCCGGCGCGGACCCGGGCGCGCGCGAAGGCGGGATCCTCGTTGGAGGGGTCCCGCACGACCGCGATCCCGCGGGCGCGGCACCAGGCCCGGGTCTCGGCGCCGGTGGCGCAGAGCAGGGGGCGGATCAGCTCGTCGCGGCGGGCGGCCATCCCGAGCGCCCCCGTCCGCCCGGTCCCGCGCGCCAGGCGGAAGAGGACCGTCTCGGCCTGGTCGGAGGCCGTGTGGCCGGTGGCGATCCTGACGTAGCCCTCCCGCGCGGCGAGCCCGCGCGCGGACGCCAGCCGCGCCTCGCGGCCGCGCTCCTGCACCCCGGGGCCCGGCGCGATCTCCGGCGCGTCGAGGTGCGCGGGGAGCCCGAGGGCGCGCGCCGCGGCGAGGACCGCCTCGGCCTCGTCGCGGGACCCGGGACGCAGCCCGTGGTCGACGGCCAGCACGCCGACGGGCCCGTCGTGGATCTCGGCCAGGACGTGCATCAGGCACGTCGAGTCGGCCCCGCCGGACACCATCGCCAAGACCGGCGCGCCGGGCGGCAGCAGGCCGGCCCTGCGGCAGTGGGCCGCGACGCGGACCTCGAGGGGAGTCGCCACGCGGGGGATTATGTCCCAAGCGACGGAGCGGATGAGCGCCCTCTTTCGGGGCGCTCATGCGCGCGCGGGCTCGCCTGGCCGGCGGCCCGCGCAGACCGGCGCACCGGCTTCGCCGGGACGGGCGCCGGAAAGGGCCACACCCACCCAGCCGAGCCTGGCGCTTTTTCGGCGGCCAGCCCCGCCGAAGGCGGTGCCGCCGTCTGCCGGAGGGCCCGGCCAGGGCCCGGAGGCGCGCTTGGCCGCCCGCTAAGAGGCGGCCAACCGCATTTAGGACTCCAGCTTGTCGGCGTAGCCGTCGAACTGCTGGCGGGTGAGCTCGCCGAACGCCGTCCCGGCGACGCGGCCCTCGCTGTCGATGAAGACCGTCGCCGGCAGCCCGGTGGCGCCGAACGTGGCGATCGTGTCGCCGCGCCGGTCGATGCCCAGGGGGAAGTCGGCGCCCATCTTCCGCGCGAAGGCGCGGCTGGCCGAGGGCTGGTCGGTGACGGCCAGCCCCACCACCTGCACGCCCCGCCGCTCCTTCGAGAACTCCACCAGCGCCGGCATCTCCCGCTGGCACGGCTCGCACCACGAGGCCCAGAAGTTCAGGACCACGGGCGTGCCCGCGTAGTCGGCGAGCGCGACCTCCCCCGACCCGTCGAGGCTGTCCACGCGGAAGGCCGGCGCGGGCGTGCGCTCGTCCGGCGGGATGACCGAGACGTCGTTGCCGCTCCCCAGCCCGGCGCAGCCGCCGAGCGCCACCGCGAGGACGACCAGGGAGAGGGCGGCCAGGGCGCGGCGCATTGCGCCGAGGCTACCAACGGCCCACCGGCCGGACCCGCGCGCCGGTCGGGATACCCTGTCCGACCTCATGGGCTCGTTGACCCTGATCGACCGTCGCGCCGGAGCGCGCGTGCGCGGCGCGGTCGCCGCCCTGCCCGGCGGCCGGCGGGCCGCCGCGGTCGCCGCGGCGACCATGAGCCCGGCCTTCCGCCTGACGGTGGCCGTGATGATCGCCCGGCCGGCGAGCCGGCGGGCCGGCCTGGAGGCGCTCGCCGCGGGCGTCGGGGCGGCCACGGCGGCGCGCGTCCTGCGCGACCGGGTCGCGCGTCGGCGCCCCGGCCCGCGGGCCGAGGGGGGCTTCCCGAGCCGCCACGCGGCCGCCGCGACCGCGATCGCCGGCGCCGCGGCGCGCCACCACCGCGGGCTCGGGCGGGTCCTCGCGGCCGCCGCGGCCGTGGGGCTGCTCGCGCGCGTCGCCTCCGCCGACCACGAGCCGGCCGACATCGCGGCGGGCGCGGCGCTGGGGCTGCTCGCCGCCCGCGCCCTGGAACGGGCCGTCGGCGACGGGGTAGCGTAGGTCGCCGTGTTGACGCTCCCCGCCATCAGCAAGGGCCGGGCCCACCGGCTCGTCATGATCGGGAACCTCGTGAGCTGCACCTTCCTGGCCCTCGGCATCGTCGGGATGCTCCAGACCAAGCTCGAGGACACCCAGGACCTCACGGTGATCACGGTCCACCCCCTCACGGCCGTCATCTGGTTCCTGCTCGGCGTGGTGGGGGTCGCCATGAGCATCGAGGCGCGCCGCGCCCGGCTCTTCCTGATCGGCGCCGGCGCGCTGCTCACGTTGTGGGGCCTGCTCTGCCTCGCCCTCGACGGCACGCCCTCCGACCTGTTCGCGCGGGACCCCGCGCTCGTCGCGCTGCTCCTGGTCGCCGGCGTGGGGAGCCTCGCGGTCGCCTTCGTCCCGTCCATCGGCCGCCTCGACCGCGCGCCCGGGTGACCGGCCCCGCGTTCACGCCCGACCCGGCCCTGGCCGGGCGCTCCGTGCTGACGCTGCGCCACCACCCGCCCGAGGCGATCGCCGCGGTCCTCGACCTGGCGGACGAGCTCAAGGCCATGGGCGGGGCCGGCTGGCCGGCGCTCCTGGCCGGGCGGGTGATCGCGCTCATCTTCGAGCGCCCCTCCACGCGCACGCGGGTGTCGTTCGCGAGCGGCATCGCCCGGCTCGGCGGCACCGGCCTCGTGCTGTCGGCGGGCGACCTGCAGCTCGGGCGGGGCGAGACCATCGAGGACACCGCCAAGGTGATGGGGCGCTGGGTGGACGCGATCGTCCTGCGCACGGGCCCCCACGCGACGCTCGAGGAGCTCGACCGCCACGCCGGCGTGCCGGTCGTCAACGGGCTCACCTACGCGCACCACCCCTGCCAGGCGCTGGCCGACGCGCAGACGATCCGCGAGCGGTTCGGGACGCTCTCCGAGCTGCCGGTCGCCTACCTGGGCGACGGCAACAACTGCTGCGCCTCGCTGATGATCGTCGGCGCCCTGACCGGGATGCGCGTGACCGCCGGCTGCCCGCCCGGCTACCGGCCCGACCCGGAGATCGTGGCGTGGGCCGACGCCGCCGCGCGCGGGCGCGGCGGGTGGGCGAGGGTGGTGGAGGACCCCCGCGAGGCGGTGGCCGGGGCGCGGGCGCTCTACACCGACACCTGGGTGTCGATGGGCGACGAGGAGACCGAGGCCGAGCGGATCGCCGCCCTGGAGCCCTACCGCGTTGACGACGCGCTGATGGACGCCGCCGCGCCGGACGCGGTGGCGATGCACTGCCTGCCGGCGCACCACGGCCACGAGATCACCTATGAGGTCCTGCACGGGCCGCGGTCGGCCGCGTGGGACCAGGCGGAGAACCGGATGCACGCGCAGGCGGCCCTGCTGGCCCACATCCTGGGCTGAGAACCCCTCTTCAAAATGAGAGCCGCCGGCACATTGCGGCAAATGGGGCTGCGCTTCAGCGCGCAATGGGCATCGAGTGCCGGTGTCTACTGTGATCCGCCAATGCCCCCAGAGGCTCATTTTGAAAGGGGTTCTGACGCCGGCCGCAGGCGCTCGCCGCCGTGATCCCGCTCAAGGACGTCAACCCCACCCGCCGGACGCCGGTCCTCACGATCGGGCTGATCGTCGTCTGCACGCTGGTCTTCCTGTTCCAGATCGCCAAGCCCAGCGACGGCACGCTCGGCAGCGAGCAGGCGTTCATCTGCGACTACGGCCTGGTCGCCGACAACCTCTTCTCGGACGGCGACCCGCCCGCCGACCTCTGCCAGGAGCTCAACGCCGAGCGCAGCAGCTACCTCACGCTCTTCACGAGCCAGTTCCTCCACGGGGACTGGCTGCACCTGATCTTCAACATGCTGTTCCTGTGGGTCTTCGGGAACAACATCGAGGACCGCCTGGGCCGGATCCGCTTCCTGCCCTTCTACCTGCTCTGCGGGGCGCTCGCGGGGATCGCCCAGTCGGCCGCCGACGCCGACAGCCCCGTGCCGCTGATCGGGGCCTCGGGCGCGATATCGGGGATCCTCGGCGCCTACCTGGTGCTCTACCCGCGCGTCGGCGTGTGGACCGTCGTGCTGCCGCTGTTCTTCCTGCCCTTCCGGCTGCCCGCCTGGCTCTGGCTGGCGATCTACCTCGTGCTCCAGGCCGTGTTCCTGGGCGACTCGGCCGGCGGCGGGGACGTCGCCTACCTCGCCCACATCGGCGGCTTCGTGGCCGGAGCCGCCCTGATCAAGCCGTTCCTGATCGGGCGCGACGACCCCCCGCCGCGCTCGCCGGCCATCGGACCCGTGTATTGATCCCTGCATGAGCATCTTCCGGCGCCGCGAGCGGCCCCCGCGCCCCGAGCCGGTGCGCTGGGTGAAGATCGCCTTCGCGCGCCACCAGCCGGAGGCGGACATGCTGGCGAACCTGCTCGCCGAGCTCGACATCCCCGTGCTGGTGCGGCGCACCACGATCGACGTCCCCGACATGCTGGCGGGCGGCCCGCGCGAGCTGCTGGTGCCCGCCGACCGGGCCCTCGAGGCGCGCGCCCTGCTCGACCCCATGGAGCCGATCGAGGGCGAGCCGGGCGAGCCGGGCCGGGGTCCGCCAGAATCGACCGGATGACGACCGCCTCCGCCCGCTTCGGAGCGGGCCTCTCGCGCTCCCCCGACCCGGCGCAGGCCGCGCGCGAGGCGTGTGCGGGCGCGCGCCGCGGGCTCGGGGGCGCGGCGCCCACGCTCGCGGTGGTCTTCGCGTCGCCGCCGCTGTGCGAGGACGCCGAGGACCTCCTGGCGGCGATCCACGGCGAGCTGGCGCCGGACCACCTGATCGGCTCCATGGGCGAGGCCATCGTCGCCGAGGGGCAGGAGGTCGAGGAGGGCCCGGCGCTCGCGGTCTGGGCGGCTCACCTGCCCGGGGCGCGGGTCATCCCGTTCCGCCTGGTCGCGCGCCCCGTGGCCGAGGGCATGGGCGTGCTCGGCTGGCCCGACGCCGTCGCCGACGCGCCGGCCGGCAACGTCGGGCCGATCCTCATGCTCGCCGACCCGTTCACCTTCCCCGCCGACGGCCTGCTGACCCAGCTCAACGAGGAGCCGGGCGCGCCGGTCGTGGTGGGCGGGCTCGCCTCGGGCGGGCAGCGCCCCGGGGATCACCGGCTCTTCGCCGGCTCCGACGTCCTGACCGAGGGCGCCGTCGCGGTGGCTCTCGTGGGGGCGCACATCCGCACCGTCGTCTCCCAGGGCTGCATGCCGATCGGGCCCGAGATGGTCATCACCTCGGCCGAGGGCTCCACCGTGCACGAGCTCGCGGGGATGCCGGCGCTCGCGAAGCTGGAGGAGGTCATCGCCGCGCTCGACCCGTCCGAGCGGGCGCTGGCGGAGGACGGCCTCCTCACCGGGCTCGTCATCGACGAGAACACGCCCGACTACGGCCGCGGCGACTTCCTCATACGCGCGATCCACGGCGGCGACCGTGACACCGGCGCCCTGGTGGTCGGCGAGCGCGTGCGCGTCGGCCAGACGATGCGCTTCCACGTCCGCGACGCCGGCTCGGCCGCCGAGGACCTGCGCGCCGCGCTGCGCGACGCGCGCGGCGAGATGGGGGACGCCGCCCCCGGTGGGGCGCTCGTCTTCAGCTGCAACGGGCGCGGGACGCGCATGTTCACGTCACCCCACCACGACGCCTCGGCCATCGCGGAGGAGCTCGACCGCATCCCGGCCGCCGGGTTGTTCTGCAACGGGGAGATCGGCCCCGTCGGGGGCAAGAGCTTCGTCCACGGATTCACGGCCACGATGGCTGTCTTCACCGTGGACGAGACGTAAATCAGATGTGAATTTCAAACTTTTGAACAGCTAAGACCGCACCTCACATGGCGTCCGTCCCGCCGCCTATACTCCGGCCGCGGGGTGGTTTCACATTGGACCGGGACCGGAGGCGTCATGGCAGAAGGAGAGCCCGAGACCACTCGGGGCAACATCGGCAACGAGATCTTCGAGCAGGTGGAGAAGATCGTGGCCGACGAGGGCCTGACGCGCACCCAGGCCTTTCAGAAGCTGTCCGAGCAGACCGGCCGACGCGCGGGCACGGTGGCGGCGAACTACTACCGGGTCGCCCGGCAGCGCGGCGCTCCGCTCCAGCCTCGCCGGCGGCGCGCGGGCACGCGCGGCCCCGCCCGCGGCCGCCGGCGCCGGTCGGCCTCCACGGGTGCGGACGCCGCTCTCGCGCGCGCGACCGAGGCGATCCGCGAGCTCGAGACGATCGTCCGCAGCCAGGAGAAGGAGCTGGCGGCCCTCCGCGAGCAGGCGGCCGTCGTCGACCAGCTGCAGAAGGTCCTCGCCCGCTACAAGTAGGAGGTTCCGAGGCGCCCGGCGAGGGGCGGCCATGCGCCGTGGCGTTCGAGGCGGCCGTCCCCGCCGAAGGCGGTGCCGCCGTCTGCCGGAGGGCCCGGCCAGGGCCCGGAGGCGCGCTTGGCCGCCCGCCGAGAGGCGGCCAACCGCGCTTGACGCCCTACGGGATGACGGGGCGCTTGGCGCCCCGCTCCCGCGTCAGCACCTCCTCCACATCCGCGAGCCCCACCGGTTCCCCGACCAGCTCGGGGAACGGCAGGGCGCCGTCGGCGAGCAGCTCGACGGCCGCCCGCACGGCGGCCGGCGTGTGGTGGTACGAGCCCCGGAGCGTGAGCTCTTCGTAGTGGAGCGGTCCTGTCGGCAGCGTCACCTCGCTCCCCGGCGGGCAGCCGCCGTGCAGCATCACCTCGCCGCCCGGGCGCGCCAGCGCCGCCGCCGCGCGCCAGGCCTCGGGCCGTCCGACGGCCTCGACGACCGCGTCGGCGCCGCGTCCGCCGGGCAGCGCCCGGCGCAGCGCGGCGATCCCACGGTCGTCGCGCGGAGCCTCGTGGGCCGCCTCCGCCCCGAACCGCAGGGCGCGCTCGCGGCGCTCGGGGTGGGGGTCGGCGAGGTGCACCCGGCACCCGCGCCGGGCGAGGGCGCCGGCCAGGAGCTGCCCCTGGACGCCGCCGCCGAGGACGAGCACCACGTCCCCGGGCCGCGCCCCGCAGCGGCCGGCTGTGTGGAGCGCGCAGGCCAGCGGCTCGGCCATGGCGCCGAGCGCGGGCGCCAGCCCGGTCGGAAGCGGGAGCGTGTTGCGCGCGACGATCGCGGCCGGCACGCGCAGGAGCTCGGCGAACGCCCCGGTCAGGTAGACGATCGACTCGCAGAGGTTCTCGCGCCCCTCGCGGCAGGCGGGGCAGCGACCGCAGGGCGCCGAGTTCGCGACCACGACCGCGTCCCCCGGGCGCGGCCGGCGCACGCCGTCGCCGGTCGCCGCCACCGTGCCGGCCGCCTCGTGGCCGAACGCCGCCGGCAGCGGACCGAGGGCGGGGTGCGCGCCCGCCCGCATCATCTTCGCGTCGGTGGCGCAGGTCAGGGCGGCGTTGACCCTCACGACGACCTCGCCCGGGCCCGGCTCCGGGTCGGGCACCTCCTCGAGGCGGAGGTCCCCGGCGCCGTGCAGGATGAGCGCGCGCACGCCGCCGACGCTACAGCCCCGCCCCCGCCGGGAGCCGCCCGCGCGGCTCGCTAGAGTGCCGCGTCGCCCGTCCCAGAGGCTGCGGAGGCCGCCGACGTCCTACCCCGAGCACCTGCGCGACATGGTCGACGGCTACCTCGAGGCGCTCGACTTCGCCGCGACCGATCCCGCGGAGCGCGCCGAGATGGCCGGCACCGAGGGCCTGGTCGAGGCGATGCGCCACTCCCTCCTGGCCGGAGGCAAGCGCATCCGCCCGGTCCTCGCCCTGGCGACGGCCGAGAGCCTCGGCGAGCCGCCCGAGCGACTGCTGCCCGCCGCCGCCGCGCTCGAGCTCGTCCACACCTACTCGCTGATCCACGACGACCTGCCGGCCATGGACGACGACGACCTCCGCCGCGGCCGGCCCACCTGTCACGTCCTCTATGGCGAGGACACCGCGATCCTCGCCGGCGACGCCCTGTTCGCCGAGGCCGTCCGCCTGGTCGCCGAGCACCAGCCCGGCGGCCCGGAGGTGCGCGTCGGCATCCTGCTCGAGATCAGCCGGGCGACGGGCGTCGGCGGCATGGTCGGCGGGCAGTACCTCGACCTGAAGGACCACGGGGGCGAGTCGGCGGCCGCCCTGCGCCGGGTGCACGCGCTCAAGACCGGCCGCCTCATCGCCTGCGCGGTCCACTGCGCGCTGGTCCTGGCCCGGCCCGAGCCCGAGGTCGATGCCGCCCTGCGGGTGTTCGCCCGCGAGCTGGGGCTCCTCTTCCAGATCGTCGACGACATCCTCGACGTCGAGGGGTCCGAGGCCGACCTCGGCAAGGCGGTCGGCGCCGACGCCCGCCGCGGCAAGGTGACCTACGTGAGCAGCCACGGGATCGAGGAGGCGCGCCGGCTGGCGGGCGAGGCCCACTCCCGGGCCCTCGCGGCCCTCGCGGCGCTGCCCGGGCCGGCCGACGACCTGGTCGGCATCGCCGATCTCACCTTCGCGCGGCATCACTAGCCATCACCAGGGGGCGCGCGGGCTGGGGGTTCGGCGAGGGCGATGAGATCGCCCCGGGCCGGCGGGCCGTGCGCCCGCTGGGTGGGGGCAGCCGCTACGAGGCCTACCTCGCATGGGACGACGACCTCTACTCGCTCGTGGTCGCGAAGGTGGTGCGCCCTGATCGGGTCGACGACGACGCCTCGCTGCGGGGCCTGCGCGGCGAGGTGGCGGTGCTGGAGCGGCTCAGCCATCCGGTGATCGTGCGGGCGTTCGGCGCCGTCACCGACGGCCCGCGGCCCCATGTCGTGCTCGAGTTCCTCGACGGCCCGCGGCTGTCCACGCTCATCCGCCGCTCCGGGGTCGAGCCCGAGCAGCTGTTCCCGCTGGCCCTGCAGATGTGCTCGGCGCTGCACTACATGTCGGTCCGCGGCGTGCTCCACCTCGACCTGAAGCCGCGCAACGTCATCATGGCCGGGCCGCCGCGGCTCATCGACCTGAGCGTCGCGCGCCGCGTCGAGGAGGTGCCCGCCATCACGAGCCCGATCGGCACCGACGCGTACATGGCGCCGGAGCAGTGCGTCCCCGAGCGCTTCGGCGAGATCGGCCCGCCCGCCGACGTCTGGGGGCTGGGCGTCACGCTCTACGAGGCCCTGACGGCGCAGTCCCCCTTCGCCGCGGCGCGGCGGCGGGGCGTGCGCCACCCGCAGGTGGGCGCGTCGCCCGCGCCGCTCCCCGACCGCCGCCGGCTCCCACCGGCCCTCGCGGATGCCGTGCTCTCGTGCCTGGCGCCCGAGCCCTCGGACCGGCCGACGGCGGCGCAGCTCGCCCGGAGCCTCGAGCCGCTCGTCGACGCGCTGCCGCGCCCCCGCCTCGGCATGTTCCGCCCGGGGGGCCGCCGGCCGCGATGAGAGACGTCTCATCCCCGTCTCACGGAGGGCTCACGCCCCCGCTCGCGTCGGCGCGAACGGCGGCCGACCTGAGGCGACGGGATGCGATGACGGGCCGGATCGGCGGCACGTAGGCCCTGCGTCGTCCGCTCTTTGTCGCTGTCGGGGCGGTGGGATAGCGTCTGTGAGAGGATCCCGACCGTCCAGCCCAGGCCAGGAGCGCGACGTGCCCCACCGCCCCCGATCGCTCGAGCTCGGCATGGCGTCCTATCTGGTGAAGAAGCGCCTGATCCAGCGCGCGGAGCGGTTCCCCGTGACCCTGATGCTCGAGCCCCTCGAGATCTGCAATCTCGCCTGCCACGGGTGCGGTCGGATCCGCGAGTACGAGCACGTCTTCCACAAGCGGATGGAGGTGGAGGAGTGCCTGCGGGTCGCCGAGGAGGCCGGCGCGCCGATCGTGAACATCCCCGGCGGCGAGCCGATGATCCACAAGCAGATCGACGAGATCGTCAACGGCATCACCGCGCAGGGCCGCTTCGTCTACATGTGCACCAACGGCCTGTTGATGAACAGGGCCTTCGGCCGCATCCCGCCGTCCAACCGGTTCGCCTTCGTCGTCCACCTCGACGGCATGAGAGAGGTGCATGACAAGGCCGTCGATCGGGACGGGGTGTTCGACAAGGCGACGAACTACATGCGCGAGGCCATCTCCCTCGGCTACCGCGTGTGCACCAACACCACGATCTACCGCGGCACCCCGGCCGAGGAGTACGTGGAGTTGTTCGCCTTCCTCAAGGACATGGGCGTGGAGGGCTGCATCACGGCGCCGGGCTTCGACTACGAGGCCGTCACGCACGACCGCGAGCAATTCCTGGCCCGCAAGGAGGCCCAGGCGCTGTATTCGCAGGTGCACGACCTCTGCGACCACATGGACATACCCTTCTACAACAACCCGCTCTTCCACGAGTTCCTGCAGGGCAAGAGGAACTACAGGTGCACGGCCTGGGCGATGCCCACCTACACCGTGGAGGGGTGGCGCAGCCCCTGCTACCTCCTCGCCGACAAGCACGTGGGCAGCCTCCGCGAGCTGTACGACGAGACGGACTGGGACGCCTACGGGACGGACAGGGACCCCCGGTGCGCGAACTGCCTCATGCACTGCGGATATGAGGCGAGCACGATCCTCGACGCCTTCAAGAGCCCGCGCGACCTGGTGACCCTGGCCCGCTCGTGATCGCGGTGGTGTGCGCCGTTCCCGCCGAGCGGCGCGCGCTGGCGGAGCTGGCGGGGCCGGAGCTGGAGATCCACGTCTCGGGCATCGGGGCGGCCGCGGCGGAGCGCACCGCGGCGGCGGTGACCGCCCGGCCCCTGCGGGCCCTGGTCTCGGCCGGCTTCTGCGGCGCGCTCTCGCCCGACCTGCGCGTGGGGGACCTGGTCGCCCCCGATGCGGTCCGCGACGAGGCGAGCGGCGAGATCTTCGCGCCCGACCCCGAGATGCTCGCCGCCGCCCCCGGCGCGCGCGGCACCCTCGTCAGCGCGCGCCGCATCGCGCGCACCCCGGCCGACCGCGCCCTGCTCGAGGGCGTGGCCGTCGACCTCGAGAGCGCAACGCTCGCCCGCGCCTCCCGCGCCGCGGGCATCCCCTTCCTCGCCCTGCGCGCCGTGACCGACGAGGCGCGCCACCGCCTCCCGGACTTCGACCGGCTCATGGACGCCGCCGGCCGCCTCACCCCCGGCGCCGGCCTCCTCTACTTCCTGCGCCACCCGCGCGAGGTCCCCGCGCTGGTCCGGCTGGGCCCGGCGGCCCGCGTCGCCGGCCGGGCCCTGCGGGCGGGGCTCGAGCAGACCCTCGGCAGGCTGCGGTGAGCACGGCGCTCGTCACCGGCGCAACCGGATTCGTCGGCGGCCACGTCGCGACCGACCTGCTCGCCCACGGGTGGAGCGTGCGGGCCCTGGTGCGGCCCCAGAGCATGGGCTCGGGCCGCCTGCCCGAGGGGTGCGAGCCGGCCGCCGGCGACCTGCGGGACGCCGACGCCGTCGAGCGCGCCGCGCGGGACGTTGACGCCGTCTTCCACGTCGCGGCGCGGTACTCGCTCGCGCGCCACCGGGCCGCCGAGGTCTTCCACACCAACGTTGCCGGTACAAGCAACGTCCTCCGGGCGGCGGCCCTCGCGGGCGCGCCGGTCGTCCACACCTCCTCGGTGGCGACCGTCGGCCTGCCCGCCGACGGCAGCCCGGGCGACGAGGACACGCCCCAGCCGCCGTCCCAGGTGATCGGGGCCTACAAGCGCTCGAAGGTGGAGTCCGAGCGGCTGGCGCTGGCCGCCGCGGCCGAGGGCCGCCACGTCGTCGTGGTGAACCCGACGGCGCCGGTCGGTCCCGGCGACCACGCGCCCACGCCCACCGGCCGCATCGTCGCCGACTTCCTCGCCGGCCGGATGCCCGCCTACGTGGACACCGGCCTCAACCTCGTGGACGTCCGCGACGTGGCCGCCGGGCACCGGCTGGCGCTCGAGCGCGGGACGTCCGGGCGCCGCTACATCCTCGGCAACGAGAACATGACCCTGCGCGAGATCCTGGCCGCCCTGGCCGTCATCGCCGGCCGCCGCGCACCGCGGGTGCGGCTGCCGCACGCGGTGGCGATCGCCGTCGCGGCGGTCGACGAGACGATCGAAGGCCGCATGCTGGGGCGCGAGCCGCTCGCGCCGCTCGACGGGGCGCTGATGGCGCGCAAGCGGATGTTCGTGGACGGCTCGCGCGCGGTGCGGGAGCTCGGGCTGCCGCAGTCGCCGGTGCGGGCCGCGCTCGCCGACGCCGTCGAGTGGTTCCGCGCCGCGCGGAGGGCCGCGTGACGACGGGCGCCGCCCACGGGGCGGCGGTCCGCGACGAGGCGCGCGAGGCCCTCGGGCGCGCCGAGGCCCACCTGCGCCGGCTGCAGTCGCCCGAGGGCTACTGGTGGGGCGAGCTCGAGTCGAACCCCACCATCACCGCCGAGCACGTCTTCCTGCTGGAGGCCCTCGGGCTGGCGGACCACGGCCTGCGCCGGCGGCTCGCCAACGAGCTGCTCGCCACCCAGGGCGACGACGGCGGCTGGCGCGTCTGGTACTCGGGCCCGGCCGACCTGTCGACCACCGCCGAGGGGTACTACGCGCTGCGGCTGTGCGGCCTGCCCGCCTCCGATCCGCGCCTGGCCCGCGCGCGCGAGATCGTCCTCGCGCACGGCGGCGTCAACCGCGCGCGCTTCTTCACCAAGCTCTGGCTCGCCGTCCTCGGCCGCTACCCGTGGTCGTCGCTGCCCGCGCTGCCGCCGGAGATGATCCTGCTGCCGGCGCGCGCGCCGATGTCGCCCTACCGGTTCGCGAGCTGGGCCCGCGGGACCTTCGTCGCGCTGATGATCGTCCTGACGCGCAACCCGACCTTCCCGCAGCCGGTCGGCCTCGACGAGCTCTTCCTCGAGCCGCCGGGGGCGGGCCCGGCGCCCCGGCCGAAGGCGCCGGGGCCGTGGACCCCGTTGCTGAGCCGCAGCCTGACGCTCGCGCGCCTCTACAACCGCCGCCCCATCCGCCCGCTGCGGCGGCTCGCCGAGGCCCGGGTGGCGCGCTGGATCTGCGAGCGCCAGGAGGCGGACGGCTCCTGGGGCGGCATCCAGCCGCCGTGGGTCTACTCGATCCTGGCCCTGCACGCGCTCGGGTTCCCGCTCGACCACCCGGTCATCGCGCGGGGCCTGGCCGGCTTCGAGGGGGCCTTCGCGCTGGACCTCGACGACGGCGAGCGCCTCCGCATCCAGGCGTGCCTGTCGCCGGTCTGGGACACCGCGCTGGCGGCGATCGCCCTGGCCGACGCGGGGGCGGCGCCCGACGACCCCGCGCTGGCGAACTCGGCGGCGTGGCTCCTCTCGAAGGAGGTATCGCGCTTCGGCGACTGGCACCAGCTGCCCCGGCGGGGGCGCCCCGGGGGCTGGTCGTTCGAGTTCGCCAACGAGAACTACCCCGACACGGACGACACCGCCGAGGTCCTCATCGCCCTGCGCCGCTCCGGCCACCCCGGCTCCCACCCGGCGGTGCGGCGGGGAGTCGACTGGCTGCTGGCGATGCAGAGCGCGGACGGCGGCTGGGGCTCGTTCGACGTCGACAACGACCGGGCCGTCATGACGCAGATCCCCATCTGCGACTTCGGCGAGGTGATCGACCCGCCCACCGAGGACGTGACCGCCCACGTCGTCGAGGCCCTGGTCGAGTGCGGCCTGCCGCGGGAGCACCCGGCGGTGCGGCGCGGCGTCGACTTCCTCTGGCGCACCCAGCGCGCCGACGGGTCGTGGTGGGGGCGCTGGGGGGTGAACCACCTCTACGGCACCGGCGCCGCGCTGCCGGCCCTGGCGGCGGCCGGCGAGGACATGGGCGACGGGCGCGTGAGGCGCGCGGTGGCATGGCTCGCCGACCACCAGAACGGCGACGGCGGATGGGGCGAGAGCGTGCTGAGCTACCGCGACCCGGAGTGGGTGGGCCGCGGCGACTCGACGGCCTCCCAGACCGCCTGGGCCCTGCTCGGGCTCCTGGCCGCCGAGCCGGCCCACCCGGCGGTGGAGGGCGGGCTGGCGTTCCTCGCGCGCACCCAGCGCCCGGACGGCTCGTGGGACGAGCCCTGGTATACGGGGACCGGCTTCCCGATGGACTTCATGATCAACTACCACCTCTACCGCCAGGTGTTCCCGGTCACCGCGCTCGGCAGGGCGCTGCGGTGAGCGCGGTCGCCGCGGAGGGCCGGGCGGCCGCGCGCGCCGCGACCCGGGCGCACGACGAGAACTTCCCGGTGGCCTTCCTGCTCGCCCCGCGCGACGTGCGCTCCGACATGCGCGCGGTCTACGCCTTCTGCCGGGCGACCGACGACCTGGGCGACGAGGGCCCCGGCGGCCCCGCCGAGCGGCTCGCCCGGCTCGACGCCTGGGAGGCCGACCTCCGCTCGGCCGTCGCGGGCGGGGGCGCGGCCGATGCCCGCCTCGCCGCCCTGGCGCGAGACGATCGCCCGCCGCGGCCTGCCCCTCGACCCCTTCCTGCGCCTGATCGAGGCCAACCGCATGGACCAGCGCCGCGCGCGCTGGGAGACCCACGACGACCTGCTGGAGTACTGCCGCCACTCGGCCACGCCGGTGGGCGAGATGGTCCTCGGCGTCCTCGGCTACCGCGACCCCTGGCGCGTCGGGATGAGCGACGCGACCTGCATCGGCCTCCAGCTGGTGAACTTCTGGCAGGACGTCGCGCGCGACCTGCGCGACCGCGACCGCGTCTACCTGCCGCTCGCCGACATGGCGCGATTCGGGGTGACCGAGGACGACCTGCGCCGCGCTCCGGCGGGCGAGCCGGTGCGGCGCCTGGTCGAGCTCGAGGTGGAGCGCGCCCGCGGGTACCTGCTCGAGGGCGAGCCGCTGTACCGGTTCGTGCCGCGGCGCGTCGCCCTCGACCTGCGGATGTTCAGCGCCGGCGGGCTGGCCCTGTGCGACGCGATCGCGGCCCAGGGGTACGACACGCTGACGCGCCGGCCGGCCCCGGGGAGGCTCGGGCGGGCGCGCATCGCCGCGGCGGCCGCGCGACGGGCGGTGGGCCGGTGACGCTCGACGAGGCGTACGAGGCCTGCCGCGACATCGCCCGCGAGGAGGCGCGCAACTTCTACTACGGGTTCATCCTGCTGCCGCCGGAGCGGCGCGCGGGGATCTACGCCGCGTACGCCTTCAGCCGCCGCGCCGACGACAGCGTCGACGACGAGGGCACGCGCGCGGGCAAGCTGGCCGCGGTCGCAGACCGGCGCGACGAGCTCGACGCCTGCTACGGGGGGACCCCGCCCGGCGACGACCCCGTGCTGGTCGCCCTGGCCGACACGGTGCGGCGGTTCGAGGTGCCCCGCAGCCACCTCGACGCCCTGCTGGACGGGGTGGCCATGGACCTCACGTTCCGCCGCTACCCGGACTTCCCCGCGCTCAAGGAGTACTGCGACCGGGTCGCGGGGGCCGTCGGGCTGGTGAGCCTGCACGTGTTCGGGTTCTCCGATTCGCGCGCGCCCGGGCACGCCGCCGACCTCGGCGTCGCCATGCAGATCGTCAACATCATGCGCGACGTCGCCGAGGACGCCGAGCGCGACCGCATCTACCTGCCGGCCGACGAGATGGCGGCCCACGGGGTCAGCGAGTCCGACGTGATGGACGGCGTCGCCTCGCCGGGCTTCCGCGCGCTCATGCGCGCGCAGGGCGCGCGCGCCCGCGACTACTTCGCCCGCGGCGAGCGGCTGCTGCCGCTGCTCGACCGCCGCGCCCGGATGTGCGTGTCGATGCTCTCTGGCCTCTACCGGGAGATCCTGGATGCCATCGAGGCGCGCGACTACGACGTCTTCGCCGGGCGGGTGTCGCTGTCGACGCCGCGCAAGCTCGCCCTGATGGGTCGCCGGACCGCATCCGCGCTGCGATGAGCCGCCCGCGAGTGGTGGTCTGCGGGGGCGGCCTCGCGGGGATCGCGGCCGCCGTCGAGGCGGCCGGGCTGGGAGCCGAGGTGACCCTCGTCGAGCGCCGCCCCTTCCTCGGCGGCAAGGCGTTCAGCTTCACCGACCCCGAGACCGGCAGGGAGGTCGACAACGGCCAGCACGTCTACCTGGGGTGCTGCCCGGCCTACATCCGGCTGCTGCGGCTGCTCGGGACGCTGGGCCACACATCGCTCCAGCGCCGCCTCGACGCGCCCGTGCGCGACCGCGCCGGCCGGCGGGGGGCCCTGCGCGCCGCACCCCTGCCCGCGCCCCTGCACCTGGGCCTCTCCTTCGCCGCCTACCCCCACCTCTCGGCGGCCGAGAAGGCCTCGGCCCTGCGCGCCCTGGGGGCCCTCGCGGCCATGTCCGAGGGCGCGCGCCGGGAGCTCGACGGCCTGAGCTTCGCCGACTGGCTCGCGGACCGCGGCCAGTCGCCCGGCGCCGTCCGGCGCTTCTGGGACCTGATCGTGCTGCCGACCTGCAACGACCGCGGCGACCGGGTCTCGGCCGCGCTGGCCGCGTTCGTGTTCCGGCGGGGCTTCCTCCAGACGTCGTGGGGATCGGGGATCGGCTGGTCGCGCGTCGGCCTCACCCGGCTCGTCGACCCCGCCGCCCGCCAGTTCCTGGCCGCGCGCGGGGGGCGCGTCGTCTCGGGGGCGGCCGTGGCGGAGGTCCGCCCGGGCGCGGTGGCCCTCGCCGACGGCGCCACCCTGCCGGCCGACGCCGTCGTGCTCGCCCTGCCACCCGGCCGCGCGAGCGCGGTCTGCCCCGAGGCGCTGCCGGCCGACCCGGCGCTGGGCGCCTCGCCGATCGTGAACGTGCACGTCTGGTACGACCGGCCCGTGATGGACGAGCCCTTCACGGCCGTGGTCGACAGCCCGGTGCAGTGGATCTTCAACCGCACCGTGATGGGCGGAGGCGACGGGTCGTCGCACCACCTGGCGATCTCGATCTCGGGCGCCCGGGAGGAGGTGGGGGTGCCGCGCGCCAAGCTGGCGGCGGCCATGCGCGCCGAGCTCGAGGAGCTCCTGCCGCGCGCCCGCGCCGCGGAGGCGCTGGCGACGGCCGTCGTCAAGGAGCCCCAGGCGACCTTCGCCCAGGCCCCGGGCCAGGCCGCCCGGCGGCCGGGGGTCGCGACGCCGCTCCCGGGGGTGGCCCTCGCCGGCGCGTGGACCGCCACCGGCTGGCCGGCCACCATGGAGGGCGCCGTCCGCAGCGGGATCGCCGCCGCCCGGCACGTCCTCGGCGCCCGGGTGCCCACCGAGCGCTGACGAGGTCAGCCCGTCACGGGCCGGGGGCGCGCGAGGGAGCGGGTGGTCGTGTGCGTCAGCAGGTAGACGCCGATCCCCACCAGGACCAGCCCGACCGTGAGCTGGGCGGCCCGGGCGGGCTCCGTGGGCCAGTCCTCGCCGAAGAGGACCGGGGCGAGGGCGACCGGGACGAGGGTGTTGACCACGCCGACGATCGACTCCACCGTGGTCGCCTCGCCGGACTGGAGGGCGCTGGTCTTGGACAGGTAGCCGAGCGCGCCCACGGTGAAGGCGCTCGACAACGCGACGGCGAGAAGCGTCCAGCGGGAGCTGTCGATGGCGTCGGCCATCAGCTTCGAGAGGATCCCGTTGAGGGCCCAGGCGCACCCGCACGACAGCGCCATGAGGCGCACGTCGATGTGAGCGCCCTGAGCGCGGGCGACGAACACCCACAGCGCCCCCGCCAGCAGGAGCCCGCCGCAGATCAGCCACGGGAGCGGCCCCGCGATCGAGACCTCGCGCGGGGGCGAGTGCAGCGCCACCAGCGCGACCCCGCCGGCGAGGAGGGCGATGCCGATCAGCGCCGGCACGCGCGGCTTCTCCTTGAGCACGACCGCCGAGAAGACGACCAGCACGAACAGGCCGAGCGCCATCGCGGGGGCGACGATGGTGAGGGGGGCCACGAGCAGGGCCGCCGTCTTCAGCGCCCAGCCGCCGAGGTCGAGGCCGGCCGCCAGCCACCAGAGGGGCCGCTTGACCAGTCTGACCAGCAGCCCGACCCGCAGCGACTGCTCGGCGGGCTCGCGGCGCGCCGTGAGCGCCGTGAGCACCACTCCGAGGTTGGCCGACAGCGCCGCCGACGTGATCAGGACAAAGGTGAGCAAAACTCCCGCTCCGGGTGGGTCTGGTCCGCGTGACCGATGTTACGATCCGGCATCGCAGGACCCTTGTGGGGGGTCGTCGGATGGCGCGACAACGGCTGGGGGGGATCGCGCGGCTCTGGTGGGCCTGGGTCGCGTCGGCGCGCGCCGACGGCGGTCGCCTGGCCGCGGTCGGGCGGCGCGCCCGCCGGGCGGCCGCCTCGGTGGGGAGCGGCTGGCGCGAGGCCCTCATCGCGCTCGCCGCCTACGGGCTCTACAGCCTCGTGAAGGGCCTCTGGGGCGGCTCGCTGGAGGAGGGCCGGCGCGCCGCCGCCTCCCTGGTCGACTTCGAGAAGTCGCTCGGGATCTACGTCGAGCCGGACCTGCAGCGGTTCTTCGTGGACCACGACCTGGGGATGCCCTTCTGGAACGCGTTCTACGTGGTCAGCCAGGTGGTGGTGCTGCCGCTGACGCTGTTCCTGGTCTACCGCTACGCGCGGGGCTCCTACGCCTTCCTCCGCAACATGGCGATCCTCTCGTGGACCGCGGGGGTCATCTGGTACGCGCTCCAGCCGGTCGCCCCGCCGCGCCTGCTGGAGTCCGGGTTCACCGACACGGTCAGCAGCCAGACCTTCTTCCAGCTCGACTCGGAGTTCATCCGGGCCTTCTACAACCCGGTGGCGGCGATGCCGAGCCTCCACGTGGGGATGGCGCCCGTGGTCGCGTGGGCGCTGATCAAGCTCACGCCGTGGGTCTGGACCAAGGCCCTGGGGGTCGCCTATCCGCTGCTGGTGGCGACGTCGATCGTCGTGACGGGCAACCACTTCATCCTCGACATCGCGGGCGGGCTCGCGGTCGTGCTTCCGGCGGCCGCGATCTCGGCCTGGCTGGTGCGCGAGCCCCGGCCGGGACCGAGCCGGGTCGCCACCGCGCTGGGCACCGCCCTGCGCCACGGCCGTGATGACGCGCGACGGGAGCGGGGCCCGGCACACAGGACCTGATCCCATCTGGCGCCGCCGGGAGCCGAGCCGGTAGCATCGGCCCGCCGCGAACCGGGTGGGCTGCAGATGGCGCAGGGACAAGCGGGGCCTGTCGGCCCACGGCCGGCCGACGTGCTCGGGATCTTCGGGATCACCGGCGACCTGGCGACCCGCATGACCCTCCCCTCCCTCTACCGGCTCGAGCGGCGCGGGCTGCTGACGTGCCCCGTGGTCGGGGTGGCGTTCGACGACTGGACCGACGACCGGCTGCGGGACCACGCGCGCCAGGCGATCGTCGCCGCGGGCGAGACGCTCGACGAGGCGGTCTTCGGCCGGCTCGCCGGGCGCCTGTCGTACGTCCAGGGCGACTTCGCCGACGCGGCGACCTACCAGCGGGTGGCCGCGGCCCTGGGCGGAGCGCGCGCGCCGGTCTTCTACCTGGAGATCCCGCCCTCGCTGTTCGGCACCGTCGTCGCCGGCCTCGACGGCGCGGGCCTGACTCGCGACGCCCGCGTGGTCGTGGAGAAGCCCTTCGGCCACGACCTCGAATCGGCGCGGACCCTCGCCGCCGAGCTGCACGAGCACCTGGACGAGTCCCAGATCTTCCGCATCGACCACTTCCTCGGGAAGATGGGGTTCGAGGAGATCCTCTACCTGCGGCTCGCCAACGCGATGCTGGAGCCGCTCTGGAACCGCAATTACATCGACTGCGTGCAGATCACCATGGCCGAGACCGTCGGCGTCGAGGACCGGGGGCACTTCTACGACCCGCTCGGGGCGCTGTGCGACGTGGTCGTCAACCACCTGATGCAGGTCGTCGCCTCGATCGCCATGGAGCCCCCGGCGGCCAACGACGCGGTCGCGCTGAAGACCGCGGCTCTCACCGTCCTCCGCGCCGTCGAGGCGGCCGACCCTGCGCACTACGTGCGCGGCCAGTACGAGGGCTACCGCGAGATCGACGGGGTCGCCGCCGACTCGACCACCGAGACCTACGCCGCGCTGCGCCTCCGGATCGACGACTGGCGCTGGTGGGGCGTCCCCTTCTTCATCCGAACCGGCAAGCGGCTGCCGGAGAAGGTGACCGAGGCGCGACTGGTCTTCAAGACCCCCCCGCCGCTGCGCGGCTTCGCGCGCCCCGGGCAGCGCTTGCCGGAGCCCGACCAGCTTGTCATCCGGATCGATCCCAGCGCCGCCATCCGCCTGCGGCTCGAGGCCCGGCGCGCCGACTCGCCGAGCCCCGAGCCAATCACGCTCGACATGGAGTTCGCCGACGAGGGCGGGGCGGGGCCGAGCCCCTACGAGGTGCTCCTCGCGGCCGCCATGGCAGGCGAGGAGCTGAGGTTCACCCGCCAGGAGGGCGTCGAGCAGCAGTGGCGGATCATGCAGCCGCTGCTCGACGCGCCGCCGCCCGTGCTGCCCTACGAGCCCGGAACGGCCGGGCCCGCCGCCGCCGACGCCCTGGCCGAGCCCCACGGCGGATGGCGCGGGCCCTGGACGGCGACGTGACCGCCCTCGACGCATCCCGCACCGCGCGACCATCGGAGACGCCGTGAAGCCCACCCAGAAGCTGCACCAGGCGGGCCAGAGCCTGTGGCTCGACAACATCACCCGCGACCTCCTGACCGACGGGACCCTGCGGTCGTACATCGACGACCTCGGGATCACCGGGCTGACCTCGAACCCGACGATCTTCGACCACGCCTTCCGCAACTCGGAGTCGTACGACGGGGCGATCCGCGCGGGAGCCGAGGAGGGCCTGGCCGCCGAGGAGATCTTCTTCCGGCTGGCGATCGAGGACCTCCAGGGCGCCGCCGACAACTTCCGCCCCGTCTGGGACCGCACGAACGGGATCGACGGGTGGGTGTCGCTGGAGGTCTCGCCCCGCCTCGCCCGCGACCCCGACAGCACCCTCGCGGCGGCGGTGGACCTGTCGGGCAGGGCCGCCCGCCCGAACCTGTTCATCAAGATCCCGGGCACCCCCGAGGGCCTGGCGGCGATCGAGGAGGCCATCTTCGCCGGCGTGCCGGTGAACGTGACGCTGCTGTTCAGCCGCGAGCAGTACCTGGCCGCGGCCGACGCCTACATGCGGGGCGTGGAGCGGCGCGTCGAGGCGGGGCGCGACCCGGCGGTGGGGTCGGTGGCGTCGGTCTTCGTGAGCCGCTGGGACACGTCGCCCGAGGCGAAGGAGGCCCCCGAGGACCTGCGCAACGCCCTCGGCATCGCGCAGGCCAAGCTCACCTACCGGGCCTACCGCGAGCTGCTCGACTCCTCGCGCTGGGGCCGCCTGGCCAACGAGGGCGCCCGCCCCCAGCGGCTGCTGTGGGCGAGCACCGGCACGAAGGACCCGGAGGCCTCGGACGTGCTCTACGTCCGCGCGCTGGCCGCGCCGTTCACGATCAACACGATGCCCGAGAAGACGCTGCTCGCGTTCGGCGACCACGGCGAGGTGACCGACTTCCTGCCGGCCGACGGAGGCGACGCGGAGGAGGTCGCCGCGCGGTTCACCGCCGGCGGGGCCGACCTCGACGCGCTGGCCGCCCGCCTCCAGAGCGAGGGCGCAGACGCGTTCGTGGGCTCCTGGGACGAGCTGCTGAAGACGATCGAGGAGCGGTCGGCGGCCCTCGCGGGCAGCCGGTGAGCGCGCCGCTGCGCAGCCGCCCCGCCTGGCGGGCGCTCGAGGGGCACCACGCGCTGATCGCCCGCCATCACCTGCGCGAGCTCTTCGCGGAGGACCCCGGCCGCGGCGAGCGCCTGACCGCCGAGGGGGCGGGGCTCTTTCTCGACTACTCCAAGAACCGCGTCACCGACGAGACGATGGCGCTCCTGCTCGACCTCGCCGCCGAGTGCGGCCTGCGCGAGCGCATCGACGCCATGTTCTCGGGCGAGAAGATCAACGTGACCGAGGGGCGGGCGGTGCTCCACGTCGCCCTCCGGGCGCCGCGGGGGACGCGCATCGTGGTGGACGGCGGCGACGTCGTCCCCGAGGTGCACGAGGTGCTCGACCGCATGTCGGCCTTCGCCGACCGGGTCCGCTCCGGCGACTGGACCGGCGCCACCGGCCGGCCGATCCGCAACGTCGTCAACATCGGCATCGGCGGCTCGGACCTGGGCCCGGTGATGGCCTACGAGGCGCTGCGCTTCTACTCGCGGCGTGACATGACCTTCCGCTTCGTCTCCAACGTCAACGGCGTCGACTTCGCCGAGGCGACCCGCGACCTCGACCCGGCCGAGACGCTCTTCATCGTCTCGTCGAAGACCTTCACGACCCTCGAGACCATGACCAACGCCCACACCGCCCGCGACTGGACGCTGGCGGCGCTGGGCGACGAGTCGGCCATCGCGCGCCACTTCGTGGCCGTCTCGACCAACGAGGCCGGCGTGCGCGAGTTCGGCATCGACCCGGCCAACATGTTCGGCTTCTGGGACTGGGTCGGAGGGCGCTACTCGATGGACTCGGCGATCGGCCTCTCCACGATGATCGCCGTCGGCCCGGACGCGTTCCGCGAGATGCTCGCCGGCTTCCACGAGATGGACGAGCACTTCCGCACGACGCCATTCGAGCGCAACCTGCCGGTGCTGATGGGGCTGCTGGCGGTCTGGTACGGCGACTTCTTCGGCGCCCAGACGGCGGCCGTGCTGCCCTACGCCCAGTACCTCAAGCGCTTCCCGGCCTACCTGCAGCAGCTCACGATGGAGTCGAACGGCAAGTCGGTGACCCTCGACGGCGCCCGGGTGGACTACGAGACCGGCGCCGTCTACTGGGGCGAGCCCGGCACCAACGGCCAGCACTCCTTCTACCAGCTCATCCACCAGGGGACGAAGCTGATCCCGGCCGACTTCATCGGCTTCGCGCACAGCCTCGTGCCGCTCGGCCGCCACCACGACCTGCTGATGGCGAACGTCTTCGCCCAGACCGAGGCGCTCGCCTTCGGCAAGACCCACGAGGAGGTCGCGGCGGAGGAGACCGAGCCCTGGCGGGTGCCGCACCGGGTCTTCCCCGGCGACCGGCCGACCAACACGATCCTGGCCGACCGCCTCACCCCCGCGATCCTCGGCGCGCTGGTCGCCCTCTACGAGCACAGCGTGTTCACGCAGGGGACGATCTGGGGGATCAACTCATTCGACCAGTGGGGGGTCGAGCTGGGCAAGGTGCTCGCGACCCGCATCGTGGCCGAGCTCGAGAGCGAGGACGAGCCCGAGCTGACCCACGACTCATCGACCAACGCGCTGATCCGGCGCTACCGACAGGCCCGCGACTAGGACAAGGAGGAGGCGATGGCGCAGCTCGGGATGGTGGGCCTCGGCCGGATGGGGGCGGGGCTCGTGCGGCGGCTCATGCGCGACGGCCACGACTGCGTGGTGTACGACAGGGGCGCGGACTCCGTCGCGGAGCTCGCCGGCGAGGGCGCAACCGGGACGGAGTCCCTGGCCGACTTCGTCGCCAAGCTCGACCGACCGCGCGCGGCCTGGGTGATGATCCCCGCGTCCGCCACCGGCGCCGTCGTCGATGAGCTCGCCGGGCTCATGGACCCCGACGACGTGATCATCGACGGCGGCAACAGCTACTACCGCGACGACATGGCCCGAGCCGCCAAGCTGGCGCCCTCCGGGATCCACTACATCGACTGCGGGACCAGCGGCGGCGTCTTCGGCCTCGAGCGCGGCTTCTGCCTGATGATCGGGGGCGAGGAGGAGCCGGTGAAACGGCTCGACCCGATCTTCCGCTCGATCGCGCCGGGCGAGGGCGAGGCCCCCCCGACCCCGGGCCGCAAGGCCGGGGGCACCGCCCAGCACGGCTACCTCCACTGCGGGCCGTCCGGTGCGGGCCACTTCGTGAAGATGGTCCACAACGGGATCGAGTACGGGATCATGGCGGCGTACGCCGAGGGGCTGAACGTCCTGCACCGGGCGGACATCGGCTCGGAGGAGGTTCAGGCGAGCGCCGAGATCGCGCCGCTGGACCAGCCCGAGTACTACCGCTACGACATCGACGTGCCCGAGGTGGCCGAGGTCTGGCGGCGCGGGAGCGTGGTGGCGTCGTGGCTCCTCGACCTGACCGCGGCCGCGCTGGCGACCGACCCGACGCTGGCCGACCTCAGCGGCCGCGTGTCCGACTCGGGCGAGGGCCGCTGGACGATCCACGCGGCCATCGACGAGGGCGTGCCCGTCCCGGTGCTGTCGGCGGCCCTCTTCGCGCGGTTCTCGTCGCGCGGCGAGTCGCACTTCGCCGACCGGCTCCTGTCGGCCATGCGGCTGCAGTTCGGGGGGCACCTGGAGCTGCAATAGGGGGCGGAGTGGCGGCCGTTCGGGACCACCCTCCGCTGGCTCTGGACCCTCGCGTCCCGCAACCGCCGAGAACGCCTGATCAGCCCGCCCCAACGGCACGTCCGGGGGAGATGCGGCGGGTGCCGCCTTGCCGCCGTCGAATGACGCCCGGTAGGTTCGCGCCTGCGGGGCGCGGGTCCGTGCCGGCGGGAGAGGGGTGAGCTCTGCCACGGGATGAGTTCCAGGATCTGTTCTCGATCTTCGCGCCCGTGGCGGCGGCGGTCTTCGCCGTCATCCTCCTCGCCTACATCGTCATCGTCGTCCGCTTCCGCCGGCGCCGCGGCGCCACGGGCGGAGACGACCCGCCCCAGCCCACCGACCGCTGGCGCTGGGAGGTGGCCTACGCCGTCGCGCTCGCCGTCGTCGCCGCGGTGCTCATCACGGTGAGCCTGCGGGCCACGGACCGGGTCAACGCGCTCTCGGCGGACCCGGGCCTGACGGTCGACGTGACGGCGTTCAAGTGGCAGTGGGCCTTCAGCTACCGCGACGAGGGCGTGCGGATCGAGGGCGTCGAGGGCGAGTACCCCACGCTCACCGTGCCGACCGAGACGACGATCCGGTTCACGCTGCGCTCGAACGACGTCATCCACTCGTTCTGGATCCCCTACGCCAAGTTCAAGCGCGACGCCTTCCCCAAGCGGACGACCGAGTTCGACCTGCGCTTCGACGACGCCGGCCGGCAGGAGGGCATCTGCGCCGAGTTCTGCGGGCTCGACCACACGATCATGCGCTTCGAGGTCAACGCCCTCCCGCCCGATGAGTTCCAGCGCTGGCTCGCGCAGCAGAAGGCGGCCTCGTGACCACCACCACGATCCGCCAGCCGGCGGGGGGCCTCTACGGGTGGCTCGCCGCCGCCGACCACAAGCGCATCGCGCTGATGTCGATGGCCGCCGGCCTCGTCTTCTTCGTCGTCAGCGGGGCCAACGCGCTGCTCGTGCGGCTGGAGCTCGCCCGGCCGGGCGAGCAGGTGCTCTCGCGCGACACCTACAACGAGGCCTTCACCATGCACGGGGCGGGGATGGTCTACCTCTTCGTGACGCCGGTGGCGCTGGCGCTGGGCGTCTACATGGTCCCGCTGCAGGTGGGCGCCTCGCAGATCATGTGGCCGCGGCTGGTGCTGTTCGGCTTCTGGCTCTACGTGATCGGCGGGGTGATCATGCAGGCCGCCTGGCTGACGGAGGACGGGCCCGGCAAGGCCGGGTGGACCGCCTACGTGCCGCTGTCGGACGCGATCAACACGCCCGGCACGGGCATGGACATGTTCCTCTTCGGGGTGGTCTTCGCGACCACCGGCGGGCTGCTGTTCGCGGCCGCCACGCTCGCGACCATCCTCCGCCTGCGCGCCCCCGGGATGACCATGCTGCGGCTACCGGTCTTCTGCTGGACGATGCTCGTGACCTGCCTGATGGTCGTCATGACCTTCCCGGTCCTCATCGCCGCCATGGTCATGCTCCTGGCCGACCGTCACGGGGCGGGCATCTTCGACTCGGCCAGCGGGCCGATCTCCTTCCAGAACCTCTTCTGGTTCTACGGCCACCCCGTCGTCTACGTGTGGTTCTTCCCGTTCCTCGGGGTGGTGGCCGAGGTGGTCGCCGTCTTCTCGGGGCGGCGCCTGTGGGGCTACCGCACGCTGACCTTCGCGCTGCTGGCGTTCACGGCCCTGTCGATGAGCGTCTGGGCCCACCACATGTTCACCACGGGCCAGTCGGCCAACAAGTACTTCGCCCTCACCTCCACCCTGCTGCTGGTGCCGGCCGGCATCGAGTACCTGGGCATCGGGGCGACCATGTGGCGGGGGTCGATACGCCTGACGACGCCGATGCTGTTCGCGCTGGCCTTCGCCATACAGTTCCTCATCGGCGGGCTCACGGGGATCATGCTGGGCTCCCCCGCCCTCGACTACCAGCTCCACGACAGCTACTTCGTCGTGGCCCACTTCCACTACACCGCCTTCGGCGGCGCGCTGTTCGGGGCCTTCGCCGCCGCGTACTACTGGTTCCCGAAGATGACCGGGCTGGTGCTGCGCGACGGCCTCGGGAAGATCCACTTCTGGTTGATGGTCCTGGGCTTCAACCTGACCTTCTTCCCCCAGTTCATCGCCGGCTGGGCCGGGATGCCGCGGCGGGTCGCCGACTACCCGGCGACCGGCCTGCTCGAGGGCGCCAACATGGCGTCCACGATCGGCGGCTTCGTGCTGACGGTCGCGGTGCTGATCTTCATCGCGAACGTGATCCTGTCGCTGATGGACCGCGTGCCCACCACGGCGGACCCGTGGGGCGGCTTCACGCTCGAATGGGCGACGTCGTCGCCGCCGCCGGTGGAGAACTTCCACGGCCCGCTGCCGCCGATCACGTCCGAGACGCCGGTGCTCGACCGCCGCATCGGGCCCCCGGTCGCGGAGGGCGGACGATGAGCGCGGGCTGGTTCTACGTCGCGCTCTGGGGCGTCCTGCTGACGATCCTGGCCGTGCTCCACTTCGCGTTCGACGTGAGGGCGCTGCAGTTCGGGCTGGCGATCGGCGCCGCGGCGGCGGTCCTCGTCCTCGGCGGGCTCCTGGCGCTGCGGCCGCCGCACGAGGGCGTCCGCCTGCTGCCGGAGAACAGCTACGCGACCGTCATGGTCGCGGTCGGCGTCGTCATGGTGGCGACGGGCCTGGTCTTCGGCCAGTGGCTCTACCTGATGGGGGCCGGGGTCGTGGTGCTCGGCGCGGGCGGCGTCGCCCGCGAGTACCTGGCGGCGCGCAGGGGCGCGGGATGAGGCTGCGCGCGCTCGCCTTCGTCGCCGGCCTCGCGGCCCTCGAGGCCGCGATCCTGTTCCCGGCCGACTCGATCGAGGCCCACGTCGTCTCGCACGCGCTGGTCGCGGTGGTGGCCGCGCCCCTGCTGGTGCTCTCCCGCCCGCTCGGCGTGGCCCTGCGGCCGCTGTCGCCCGGCCGCCGCCGGCGCGCCGTCGGCGCGCTGCGGCGCAGCCCCCTCGGCTCGGCCGCCGCGCCGTGGGCGGCCTGGGGGGCGTTCATCGCCGCCCACTGGGCGGCGCTCATCGTCGCGGGGACCCAGCACCACCTGACCGGCCTCCCCCACCTCGGGCTGCACCTGCTGCTGCTGGTGGTCGGCGTGCTCTTCTGGCTGCCCGTGCTCGGCCACGGGCAGGTGATGCCCCGGCTGCGCGGCCCGGCCGCGAGCCTCTACCTGTTCCTGGCCGTGCCGGCCGCCGACCTCACGGTCGTCTGGCTGATGGCCCGGGGCGAGACGACGGCCGTCGGCGTGATGCTGGCCGCGATGGCCCCGCTGGGGATCGCCGCCCTCGCCGTCTCGTGGAGCTGGATCCTGCGCGAGGAGCGGCTCGCGCGCGCCGGCCAGGCGGCCCCGTGAGGCGCCCGCTCGTCCTGGCCGCCGTCCTCGGCGCCTGCCTGCTGCCGGCCACCGCCCACGCCCAGACGGCGGCCGATCCCGCCGCCGTCGCGCGCGGCGAGGACGTCATGCAGGTGAACCAGGGGCGCACCCTGTTCCTCGAGGGTTGCGCGACGTGCCACGGCCAGGACGCCGAGGGCACCGACCGGGCGCCCGACCTGCACGGCGTGGGCGCGCAGTCGGCCGACTTCTACCTCCGCACCGGGCGCATGCCGCTGGCGGTGCCGGGCGAGCCGCCGCTCAGCAATCCGCCGGAGTACGAGGAGGACGAGATCCAGGCGCTGATCGCCTACGTCGGCTCGCTCGGCGGGCCGGCGATCCCGACGGTCAACCCGGCCGCGGGCGACCTGAGCGAGGGCGAGCGGCTCTTCACCCTGTTCTGCGCCGGCTGCCACGGCAAGCTCGCCAAGGGCGGGGTCGGTCACGGGGGCGATCGCGCCGTCGCTCGACGAGGCGACGCAGGTGCAGATCGCGGAGGCCATCCGCATCGGGCCCTTCGTGATGCCGTGGTTCGACGAGAAGCTCATCGACCAGAAGGAGCTCGACTCCATCGTGGCCTACGTCGAGAAGACCAAGGACCCCGACAACGCGGGCGGCTGGGACCTCGGGGGCATCGGGCCCATCCCCGAGGGGATGGTGGCCTTCTTCATCGGCCTCCTGGCGCTGCTGCTCGTGTCGCGCCTGATCGGGGAGCGGGGCGAGTGAGCGCGCCGCCACCGCCCGAGGAGCGGCGCGCGCGCGACCGGGCCGAGCTGACGGCGGCCGCGCTCCTGCTGCTCGCGGCGCTCGCCGGGGTCGCGGCGATCGTGGTCTACATCGTCACCGACGACACCCAGCTCCTGGGCATCTCCTTCGGCGCTGGCCTTCCTCGGCGTGGCCGGCGCCATGATCGTCGCCGGCCTGCGCCTCTACCCGGCTCAGAAGGTCGTCGAGGAGCGCCCGGTCGCGGCGGACGAGGTCGCCGAGGCCGAGGTCGAGGAGAAGGTCGAGGACGCCGTGGGCGGCATCTCGCGCCGCAAGCTGCTGGCGGGCGCGGCCGGCGCCGCGGGGGCGGCCATCGGCGGGGCGCTGATCGTGCCCCTGGGGTCGCTCGGCCCGTTCGAGCTCGGCGAGAGCTTCGACGAGCTGCCCTGGAAGGACGGCGTGCGCCTGGTCAACGACCAGGGCGCGCCCATCCCGGCCGACCTCCTCGAGCAGGGCGCGTTCACGGCCGCCTTCCCCGAGGGGGCCGACAAGCGCGAGCTGGCCTCGCCGGTGGTGGTGCTGCGGCTGCCCGAGGGCGAGGACGACCTCGACCCCGAGCAGCAGGCGATCGCGCCCCGGGGCATCCTCGCCTTCTCGCGCATCTGCACCCACGCCGGCTGCGCCATCGCGCTCTACCGCACGCCCGCTCTTCCCGCCCGAGGCGCCCAGCCCGGCCCTGGTCTGCCCCTGCCACTACTCGACCTTCGACGTCCGCAAGGGCGGCAAGGTGATCTTCGGCCCGGCCGGGCGCGACCTGCCCCAGCTCCCCCTGAAGATCGGCGACGACGGCATCCTCACCGCCGCCGGGCCGCTGAGCGACAAGCCGGGGCCGTCCTACCTCACGGTGCGCAAGACGTGATCTTCGCCCGCGTCGGCCGCTTCCTCGACGACCGGGCCGGCTCCGGCGCGCTGCTGTCGCGCGGCTTCCGCTACGTCTTCCCCGACCACTGGACGTTCCTGTTCGGGGAGATCGCCCTCTACTGCTTCCTCATCCTGGTGGGGACGGGCACCTACCTGACGTTCTTCTTCGAGCCGAGCACCGCGCAGGTGATCTACGACGGCTCGTACGCCCCGCTGCAGGGCCAGGAGGTCTCGGAGGCCTACCGCTCGGCCGTCGACATCTCGCTCGACGTCAAGGCGGGGCTGCTGATCCGCCAGACGCACCACTGGGCCGCGCTGGTGTTCGTCGCGGCGATCCTGGTGCACATGCTGCGGGTCTTCTTCACCGGCGCCTTCCGGCGGCCGCGCGACCTGAACTGGATGGTCGGGATCACGCTGGCGCTGATGGCCCTGGTCGAGGGCTTCGCCGGCTACTCGCTGCCCGACGACCTGCTGTCGGGCATGGGCCTGGCGATCGGCTACTCGGTGCTCGCCGCCACCCCGATCATCGGCGGCTGGCTCGCCGAGCTCGTCTGGGGCGGCACGTTCCCGGGCGGCGAGGAGTTCATCTCGCGCCTCTACGCGGCCCACATCTTCATCCTGCCGCTCGTCATCTTCGGGCTGATCGGCCTGCACCTGTACATGGTGGTGCGCCACCGCCACACCCAGTTCGCGGGGCCGGGGCGCCAGGAGCGCAACGTGATCGGCTCGCCGGCCTTCCCCGGCTACATCATGCGCTCGGGGGGCCTGTTCTTCGCGACGGCCGGCGTGCTGCTGCTGCTGGGCGGCCTGATCCAGATCAACCCGATCTGGCAGTACGGCGTCTACCAGCCCTGGCTGGGCACCAACGGCGCCCAGCCCGACTACTACTTCGGCTGGCTGATCGGGGCGCTGCGGCTGATGCCCAACTGGGAGTGGACGGTCAGCGGCTACACGATCATCCCCAACCCCTTCTGGGGCGGGATCCTCTACCCGATGATCGTGTTCTCGATCCTGTTCGCCTGGCCGTCGCTCGAACGCCGCTTCAGCGGGGACCGCGCCCCGCACCACCTGGTCCAGCGGCCGCGCGACGCCCCGTTCCGCACCGGCCTGGGCGTGGCCCTGCTCCTGCAGGTGACGATGGTGCAGATCGCGGGCTCCGCCGACCGCATCTACGTGTCCTTCGGGATCTCCTACGAGCTGCAGATCTGGTTCTGGAGGATCGCGGCCGTGGTCATCCCGATCCTCGGCTTCTTCATCGCGCGGGCGATCTGCCGGCGCCTGCTCCGGACCGAGGCCCACCCGCTGCGCGGCTGGACCGGGACGGCGGTCGACCGCTCCCCGGAGGGCGGCTTCGAGCCCGCCGGGAAGGGCTCAGGGCCGCCCCCGCCGCCCTAGTCAGCCGCGCAGGCGCGCCACCCAGATCGCCTCCTGGGGCCAGCGGTGCGACCAGTCGGCGGTGACGTAGTCGTGAGGCCCCGGGTCGCCGTCCTCCGGCGCCTGAGGCTCGTGCAGGGCCTCGACGGCGAAGCCCGACCGGCGCAGCTCGGCGATCCAGTCGCCGTAGGTCATGTTGAACTCGATCGAGGGGTGATCCAGCCAGTCGAAGGAGCGCATGCCGAAGTAGGGCCGCACCAGCCGGTCGGCGGTCGGGAAGCCGCCGAAGTCCGGGATGCAGAGCATGAGGATCGGCGTGTGGGTCAGGAAGACCAGCAGGCCGCCCGGGCGCAGCAGCCGGGCCGCCTCGGGGATCCAGAGCGCGGGGTCGCACCACAGGCAGGCCCCGTACTCCGAGAAGGCCAGGTCGAAGCCCCCATCCGAGAGGGGGACCGCCTCCCCGCTGGCGTGGACGAGGGGGAAGTCGAGCCCGTGCTCGCGTTGCAGCCGCCGGGCCGTCTCGAGCTGTCCGGCGGAGTTGTCGACCCCGGTCGGCCGGGCCCCGCGCCGCGCGAGCCACGCCGACCAGTACGCCGTGCCGCACCCGAGCTCGACGACGTCGAGGCCCGCGACGTCGGGCAGCACCCCGAGCTCCCGCTCTGGGATCTTCCAGATGCCCCACACGGGCTCGTCCATCGCCCACTTGAGTTCGCCGTCCGCGGCGAACTCGCCGGCCAGGCCGTCCCAGACCTCGCGGTTGATGCGGGCGTGGCCGGTGAGGCCGTCGGCAGCGCGGCCGCCCCGGCGGCGGCGGCGCCAGGGGGCGACCAGCGCGTGGCTCTCGGCGACGAGCAGGCGCACCAGGTCGTCGCCGGCGTCGCCGCCCAGCGTCACCGTGATCCAGTGGCGCTTGTTGAGGTGGTAGCCGGGGATGATCGCCTCGTGCGCCTCCCGCAGCTCCTCGGCGTAGTCGGGGTCGCACTTCACGCTCACCCGCAGGGGCTCGTCCGACAGCGCCGACAGGGCGAACATCTTGCCCCCGACCTTGAAGACGGACGTGCTCGCGTTGAAGGGGAAGGTCTCCTCGGCGCCGACCCGCCCGAGGCACCAGTCGTGCAGCTCCTCCGGGCTCACCCCACGGGCGTCCCGAGCTCGCCGCGAAGCAGCGCGTGGGGCGTCGCCCCGGCCAGGTCGCGGACGTCGTTGGCCATGTGGGCCTCGTCGTACCAGCCGTGCTCGACGGCGGTGCGCGCCCAGCTCTCGCCGCGGCCGGCGCTGAGCGCCCGCTGCATGCGCCCGATGCGCGCCATCCGCGCCGGGCTCAGCCCGGCCGCCGCCAGCACCCGCCGGCGCAGGTGGCGCGGGCTGTAGCCGCTCTCGCGCGAGAGGGCGCCGGCGCCCACCGCGCGCATCGCTGCCTCGGCGAGCGGATCGGGCGGGGCGGCGTCCGCCGCCAGGTCGGCGAGCGAGGCCGGCCGCCGGCCGACGAGCTCCGCGACCGGCACGCGCTCGTCCAGCAGCTCCGAGGCCGGCATGCCGAAGAGCGCCGGAAAGGCCCCGGGACGCAGGCGGACGCCGCGCGCCTCGTACCCGGGCTCCACGCGGAACAGCGCCGCGGCCGTGAACGGTCCCACGACGTCGCCGCCGATCAGGTCGACGCAGCCGTCCGGGAGGACGCGCAGGTCGGCGCAGCGGCTCGCGCGCACCCGCCAGACCGCGTGCACCCACGGCGCGAGGGCCGGCGGCGGCGCGTGGGCCTCGTACGCGAGGCCGGGCCCGTCGACGAAGACGACCGGGAGCGGCTCGGGTGCCGCGCTCATCGGCCCAGGATAGGCGACGGCCCCGGCCGGGGCCGCGCGGGCCAATGCCCTAGGCGGCGAGCGGCAGAGCCTCGGTCGGGCGGCCGGGGTTGGCCCGGGCGTCGCGGTTGACCTCGACGATGCGGGCCATCAGCGCCCGGTAGGTCGCCGGGGCCTCGGCCGGCGGGGCCCCGAGCTCGGCCGCCAGCCGGCCGGCCCAGGCGACCAGGCTCGCCTGGGGCCGGGCCGAGGGGTCCTGCAGCGCCTGCTCGAGGACCACCCCGCCGAGGCCCCGCAGCTCGGACAGCAGCACGCCCCGCGGGCGGGGCGGCTTGGGCTTGGCACGGCTACGACGGCGGGCGGGCGCGGCGGACGACGGCACGGGCGGGCTCCTGGGGCGAAACGGTCGGGCACCCGATGCATCGACCCCGCGCCGCGCCGACTGGTCCCCCGAACGGGGGATCCTCAGATGCCCTGGGCCGTGTGCTCTCCGTGGCTCATGGTGTTCTCGCCGACGATCCGCACCAGGCGCTGGGGGTCGGCGATGCCCTCGAAGCGGAACTGGCTGGAGGTCTCGGCCGTCCCGGCGGTGTCGAAGTCGACCGCGCCGACGCGCATCGCGCGGTCCATCATGCTCTGCGAGATGTTGACGTTCTGGACCCGCTCGAAGCGCGCGGTCTGCTCGTCGCGCGCAAGGATCCCGCGGCGCACCCGCAGGCGCTGGTTGGTCACCTGGTAGAAGGTCGCGTAGCGGCGCAGGACGTCGAACACGACGACCAGCACGACCAGCAGCAGCGAGATCAGCAGCCACTGCCAGTAGGGCAGCCCCGTGTCGCCGTCGTTGGCGCGCACGATGCCGGCGATGATCACCGGCAGGAGCGCCACCGGGATCCAGATCACGAAGAAGCTGAGCTGGGCCCGCCACGACGGGCGTCCCTGCCACAGGATCCTCTCCCCCTGGAGCAGCTCCATGGCCGCGAAACCTACCCTCCGGGGTGGGCGCCGCGCGCGCCGACGCTCGTCACGAAGGATACGATGTCGCCCGTCCCGGACGGCCCACGCGAGGAGTCGAGCGCATGAGCAGCGACGGCCCGACGATCACGTCCCTCGAGCTGGAGGACCGGCGCTTCCCGCCCCCTCCGGAGATCGCCGCCGAACGCGGTCGCCACGGCCGAGCTCTACGACGCCGCGGCCGCCGACCCCGACGCCTTCTGGCTCGAGCAGGCGAGGGCGATGCTGACCTGGAGCCGCGAGCCCACCGAGGCCTGCGACCGCTCCAACGCCGCCCTTCTTCCGCTGGTTCGCCGACGGGACGCTCAACGCGAGCGTCAACTGCCTCGACCGTCACCTCGAGACGCGCGGCGACCAGGTCGCCTTCCACTGGGAGGGCGAGCCCGGCGAGCAGATGGCGGTCACCTACCGCGACCTCTACGAGCGCGTCTGCCAGCTGGCCAACGGGCTGCGGTCGCGGGGCGTCTCGCGCGGCGACCGGGTGGCGATCTACCTGGGCATGATCCCCGAGATCGCGGTGGCGATGCTCGCGTGCGCGCGCATCGGCGCGCCCCACACCGTCGTGTTCGGCGGGTTCTCGCCGGACAGCCTGCGCCGACCGGATCCTCGACTGCGGCTGCACCGCCTGATCACCGCCGACGGCGGCTGGCGGGCCGGCAAGCTCATTCCGCTGAAGGAGAACGCCGACGCGGCGCTGGAGGGCTGCCCCGACGTCACCACGTCGGTGGTCGTGCAGCGCACCGAGAACGAGATCGGCTGGGTCGAGGGCCGGGACGTCTGGTACCACGAGCTGGTCGCCGGCCAGCCCGGCCGAGGCGAGCCCGAGCAGATGGACGCCGAGGACCTTCTCTACATCCTCTACACGTCGGGCACGACCGGGAAGCCGAAGGGCATCGTGCACACGACCGGTGGCTACATGACCGGCGTGCGCGGCGACCCAGCGGTGGATCTTCGACCTGAAGGACGACGACGTCTACTGGTGCGCGGCCGACGTCGGCTGGGTCACCGGCCACAGCTACATCGTCTACGGGTCCTTAGCCAACGGCGCGACCAGCGTGCTCTACGAGGGCGCGCCCAACACGCCCGACAAGGACCGCTGGTGGGCGATCGTGGAGCGCTACGGGGTCACGATCCTCTACTGCGCCCCGACGGCGATCCGCACCTTCATGAAGTGGGGCGACCGAGTACCCGGAGCGCCACGACCTGTCGTCGCTGCGGATCCTCGGGACGGTCGGCGAGCCGATCAACCCCGAGGCCTGGATCTGGTACCGCACCCACATCGGCGCAGACCGCTGCCCGGTGGTGGACACCTGGTGGCAGACCGAGACCGGCCACATCCTGATCTCGCCCGCTTCCGGGCGTCACGGTCCTGAAGCCCGGCTCGGCGACGAAGCCCCTACCGGGGATCACCGCCGACGTGGTCGACTCCAACGGCGAGAGCGTGCCGCTCGGCCAGGGCGGCTACCTGGTGATGCGCGAGCCCTGGCCCGGGATGCTGCGGACCCTCTACGGCGACGACGACCGCTTCGTCGAGACCTACTGGAGCCAGTACCCGGGCCTGTATCTCGCCGGCGACGGCGCCCGCCGCGACGACGACGGCGACTACTGGCTGCTGGGGCGGATCGACGACGTCATGAACGTCTCCGGCCACCGTCTGTCGACGATCGAGATCGAGAGCGCCCTCGTCGACCACCCCAAGGTGGCCGAGGCGGCCGTCGTGGGGCGCGCCGACGAGACCACCGGCCAGGCGATCGCCGCCTTCGTCACGCTGAAGGGCCACGTCACCGGCGACGAGGCCCTGATCGCCGAGCTGCGCCAGCACGTCGCGAAGAAGATCGGGGCGATCGCGCGGCCGAAGTCGATCGTGTTGACCGACGACCTCCCCAAGACCCGCTCGGGCAAGATCATGCGCCGGCTGCTGCGCGACATCTCCGAGGACCGCCAGCTCGGCGACGTGACCACCCTCGCCAACGAGGAGGTCGTCCGCGACATCTCCGACATGGCGACCAGCGCGCGCGCCGCCGGCAAGGAGGAGTAGCCCTCCCTCAGAGACCGGGCGGCAGCGACCGCCCGGTCCCCACCAGCCGGCCCTTGGCGTGGTCGAGGGCGAACAGGAGCGCGTTGCGCGGCGGGGCGCGCCGGTCCGACTCGCGGAACCACGCCACGACCCCCTCCACGCCCAGGGCCAGGGCGAGCCGCGCGTCGGCGCCGGCGTCGGCCGCCAGGGCCACGAGGAGGGTCAGCGCGGCGATCTCCCGGGCCGGCCCCGAGGTGCCGGGCGCCTCGGCGATGCGCGGCACCAGGCCGCCCCGCGCGTCGAGCAGCTCGACGACGAGTCGCGCGGCGCCGGGGCCCTCCCAGGGGACCACCGCGAGCGCCCCCGGCACCCCGAGGCGCTCGAGGGGAACCAGGTCGCCCGGCAGGGGGTCGTCGCCGGCGGCCACGATCCCCGTCGAGGCCCGCGCGAGCGCGTCGCGGTAGGCCTCCCAGCGCTGGTCGCTGGAATTGAAGACGCCGAGCGCTGCCGCCCCGACGCCCAGCGCGAGCCGGTCGGCGGCCTCGTGCTCGGGCCAGCGCCGGTCCGCGGGGTGGAGCATCGCCGCGGCCCGGCGGGGGCCGTAGAAGGCGACCTCGCCCCGGACCAGCGGCGCGCGATCGAACAACCCCACCCAGCGCCCCCCTGATCCCGCGCCGCCGCGAAGGGGCGCCTCGCGCCGCAGTTCGCCGCGGCTAGCGCCGGATCGCCGCGGGCGTGCGCGACTTGACTTAGCAACAGGCTAAATGACTACCGTCGCGGGCGATGACGGACCACGCCCGCCGCAACCGCGCCGCCGCGCTGCTGTCGGTGGCCTCGAACGCCCTGCTCACCGCCGTGAAGCTCGCGATCGGGCTGGTGACCGGCTCGGTCGCCGTGCTCTCGGAGGCGGCGAACTCGGCCGGCGACCTCATCGCCTCGGCCATCGCCTTCGCGGGCGTGCGCGCCGCCGCGCGGCCGGCCGACTCCGACCACCCCTACGGCCACGAGAAGAGCGAGAACCTCGCGGCCGCGATCGAGGGCGTCCTGGTGCTGGCCGCCGGCGCCGCCGTCGCGGCCGAGGCCGTGCGGCGCCTGGTCTCCGGGGCGCCGGAGATCGCCTACCTCGACCTGGCCGTCGCCGTCATGGCGGCCTCGGCGGTCGTCAACCTCGTCGTGGCGCTGCGGCTGCGGCGGGTGGCCCGGCGGACGGGGTCCCCGGCGATCGAGGGCGACGCCGCCCACCTGGCGTCCGACGTCTGGACCTCCGGCGCGACCGCCGCCGGGCTGGCGCTGGTCGCCCTCACCGGGTGGACCGCGCTCGACGCGATCGTGGCGCTCGCCGTCGCCGGCTACGTGATGTCCGTCGGCCTCCGGCTCGCCTGGCGCGCCGGCCACGTCCTCCTCGACGGCAGCCTGCCCGAGAGCGAGATCGAGGTCATCGAGGACGTGCTCGCCGGCTTCGAGCGCGACGGAGTGAGCTTCCACGCCCTGCGCGGGCGCCGGGCCGGCGCCAAGCGCCTGGTCAACCTGCACATGGTGGTCCCCCCCGACACGACCGTGCGCCGCGGCCACGCCATGAGCGGCCGGGTGAAGGGCGCGGTGCGCACGGCCCTGCCCGGCACCGAGGTCCTGATCCACCTCGAGGACCACTAGGCGTCGCTGAGGACGGCGCGCGCCGGCAGGGTCCGGCGCGGCGGCGGCGAATCGATCGATCCATGACGACTTCATCGCTCGCGTTCGCCGAGGACGACACCCTCCAGGTGGCGCGCCCGGCCCGCCTCCCCCGCGCCATCCCCCCCCGCCGCCTCGACGAGATGGACCTCGACCCGCCCTCCGGGCCCGTGCCCCCCGAGGTGCTCGCGTACTTCGAGGCCGCCGTCACGCGCGAGGGGCTCCGCGAGAGCCGCTGACCCGGTCGTCCCCTCGGGGGCGCCGATGAGTCTCGCTCCGTCCCCGGGTCACATCGTCGAACCGGACGACCCCGAGGAGGAGAGATGCCCCGACGCATGACCGAGCGCGAGCGCGAGGCCTTCCTCGCCGAGCCGCGCACGGCGATCATCAGCGTGGCCTCCGGCGACGACCGCCCGCCTCTGGCCGTCCCGATCCACTACGCCTACGAGCCGGGCGGCGACATCACCTTCTACACGGACACCCAGCGCCGCACCTCGCGCAAGACCACGCTCATCGCGCGGGCCGGCGGGCGGTTCACGCTCACCGTCCAGCACCCGGAGTGGCCGTACCGCTACGTCAGCGTCGAGTGCACCGTGGTGCGCACCGACCGGCCGCCCAGCACCGACCAGATCCTCGCCGTCGGCCGCCCGTTCATGCCCGAGGAGGATTCCCGGGCGCTGGCGGCGTCGGAGATCGGCGACCCCGAGAGCACCATGGTCCTCTACACCGCCCGCCCGGACCGCTGGCTGGCGATGGACTTCCACGAGGACGCCGGGTAGGCGCGCCCGATGGACCGCGTCGACGTCGCCGGGCTCCGCATCGCCTACGAGCGGGCCGGCTCCGGGGCGCCGCTCGTCCTCCTGCACGGCTACGTCGGCGACGGCCGGGGGACGTGGCGCCACCAGATCGAGGGTCTCTCCGACGAGTTCACGGTCGTGGCCTGGGACGCGCCGGGCGCCGGGCGATCGTCCGATCCGCCCGACTCGTTCCGCCTGCCGGACTACGCGGACTGCCTCGCCGCCTTCGTCGACGCGCTCGGCCTGGGGAGGGTCCACCTCGCCGGACTGTCGTTCGGCGGAGCGCTCGCGCTCGAGCTGTCCCGGCGCCATCCGGCCGTCCCGGCGACGCTGGTGCTCGCCGGCGGCTACGCGGGCTGGGCCGGGTCGCTGCCTCCCGCCGTCGCGGAGCAGCGCCTGCGCCAGGCCCTGGAGCTGGCGGACGGGACGCCCGACGAGCTGGTGCGCGCGCTGCTCCCGACGCTCTTCTCCGACTCGGCCGACCCCTCCGCCGTCGCCGGGTTCGCGGCGGCCATGCGCGCGTTCCACCCCGCCGGCCTGCGCGCGATGGCGCACTCGGCCGCGGAGGCCGACCTGCGCGAGGCGGTCCCGCGCATCGGCGTGCCGACCCTGGTGCTCCACGGCGGCGCGGACGTGCGCTCGCCGCTCGACGTCGCCGAGGCCCTCCACGCCGCGATCCCGTCGTCGCGGCTCGTCGTCCTCCGCGGCGTCGGCCACGCGAGCTGCGTCGAGGCCCCCGAGCGCTTCAACCGCGAGGTCCGCGCGTTCCTGCGCGAGCGCGCCTAGTCAGAGGCCGAGAATGAGCGCGAGTGCCTGGTCGACCGCGCGAAGCTCGTCCGTATCGAGGCGTCCCGCCGACCGCCCGAGCCGCTCCGGATCCACGACCGTCACCTGCTCGACGAGGACGCGCGTCTCGCGCCCCTCCAGGGTGATGACGGGGCGGAAGCTCGACGGTCGGGCGCTCGTGGACGTGGGCGCGACGAGGGTGGTGCTGAGCCCGAGGAGCTCGTCGGCCTGCACGACGACGGCGTAGCGGGCGCCGCGCTGCTCGTGCCCTCGGGCGCCCCTGGGCGCCGGAAGGCGGAACACCTCGCCGCGGACCACTCAGTCCGGCGGCGAGGGCGCCAGGCCCGCCATCTGCTCCCGGATGACGCGCATCTCCTCCCGATCCGCGCGGTCGGCGGCCAGGCTGTCCACCTCCTCGCGGATCGCCGACCGGACACGCCGCCGTGCGGCGGCCTCCCGCAGCGCCAGGCGCACGGCCTCCGAGTCGGTCAGGCCGCCGGCCCGGACGACGTCGAGCGCCGCCGCGGAGGAATCGTCGAGCCTGACGTGGAGAGAACGGGACACGCCACGAGCGTAGCACGATTCATGCTACACGAGCGACGACCCGCGCAGGCGCAGAGCACGAGAGGGGATCCACTAGGTTCTGCCGGATGGCGACCCCCCCGGCGGCTCGCGCGCTCATCCTGGCGGTCGACGACGACCCGGCCGTCGGCCGCGCGATCGAGCGCGACCTGAGGCACCGGTACGGCGCGCGCCATCGCGTCCTGCTGGCGGACTCCGGCGAGGCGGGGCTCGGCATCGTCGAGCAGATCGTCCGTCGCGGCGAGCCCGTGGCGCTCCTGGTCGCCGACCAGCGCATGCCCGGGATGAGCGGGGTCGAGTTCCTGGCCCAGGCCTTGCGAGCGGCTCCGGAGGCCAAGCGCGTGCTGCTCACGGCCTACGCCGACACCGAGGCCGCCATCCGGGCGATCAACGAGCTCCGCCTCGACCACTACCTGATGAAGCCCTGGAGCCCGCCGGAGGCCCGGCTCTACCCGGTGCTCGACGACCTCCTGGAGGACTGGGAGGCGGACTCCGCCGCGCGGCTCGCCGAGCCGGGCCTGCGGATCGTCGGACATCGGTTCTCCGCGGAGGCGCACGCGGCCCGCGACTTCGTGGCCCGCAACGGCGTCCCCTACCGCTGGCTCGACATCGCGGACCCCGAGGCGCGCCAGCTCCTGGCCGCCGCCCGGCTGGACGAGGCCCAGCTCCCGGTGCTCGTCTTCGAGGACGGGGAGGCGCTGGTGCGGCCGTCCCAGGGCGAGATCGCCGCCAGGATCGGCCTGCGCACGGCCGCGGAGCTCCCCTTCTACGACCTCGTCATCCTCGGCGGCGGGCCGGCCGGTCTGGCGGCGGCGGTCTACGGGGCGTCCGAGGGCCTGCGGACGCTCCTCGTGGAGCGTCACGCGACCGGTGGCCAGGCGGGGCAGAGCTCGCGGATCGAGAACTACCTCGGGTTTCCGGCGGGCGTCAGCGGGGCCGATCTCGCGCGGCGCGCGACGATCCAGGCGCAGCGCCTGGGCGCGGAGATGCTCACCGCCCGCGAGGTGCTCTCCATCCGCGAGAACGGCCCGTCGCGGGTGGTCACGCTCGACGGCGGGGCCGAGATCGGCTGTCACAGCGTGCTCATCGCGACGGGGGTCCACTACTCCCGGCTCGATGCTCCGGGCGTGGAGGCCCTCACCGGCTCGGGCGTCTACTACGGCGCGTCGCCCGCCGAGGCCGCCGCCGTCGAGGGCGAGGACGTCGTCGTCGTGGGCGCGGCGAACTCCGCGGGACAGGCGGCCGTCAACCTCGCCACCCGGGCCCGCCGGGTGGTGATGCTGTGCCGCGCCGACGGGCTCGAGAAGAGCATGTCCCACTACCTCATCGAGCGGATCCGCTCGCTCGCGAACGTCGAGGTCACGGCCGGGCGCGGTGGTCACGGCGGCCGCGGGCGACGGCCGGCTCGAGGAGCTGGCGGTCGCCGTCGCGGGACGGGAGGAGCGCCTGTCCGTGACCGCGGCGTTCGTCTTCATCGGCGCGCGACCGCAGACCGACTGGCTCGGCGACGCCGTCGCGCGCGACGCGGGAGGGTTCATCGTCTCCGGCCCCGGGGTGAAGCGGATCGACGGGCGCCACCGCTGGCGGCTGGAGCGCGATCCCTTCCCCCTCGAGACCAGCCTGCCGGGCGTCTTCGTGGCCGGGCGACGTCCGCGACCAATCGATCAAGCGCGTGGCGTCGGCGGTCGGCGAGGGCTCGATGGCGGTGCAGCTCGTGCACCAGTACCTCGGCGGGGTGCTCAGGCCGGTGGCGCGGTGACCGTCGACCGCCTGCGCGAGATCCCGATCCTGGAGGGCTTCGACGACGAGGAGGTCGCGCGGCTCGCCGCGGCCGGGCACGAGCGCCGCCTCTCGGCGGGCGAGTACCTCTTCTACGAGGGCGAGCGCGCGACCCACTTCCACGTCGTGCTGGAGGGCCAGCTGGAGACGACCCGGGAGGTCGCCGGCGAGCAGGTCCTGATGATCAGCCACGGGCCGGGCGGCTTCCTCGGCGCGATGGCGCTGCTCACGGACACCCCCTACCGCGGGAGCACCTGCGCCGTCGCCGAGACGCTCGTGTTCGAGCTGGACGGGGAGGAACTCCGCCGGCTCGCGTTCACCCACCCCTCGCTGCTCCGCAGGTTCCTCCCCGCGATCGAGTCGGTGAGCGGCGCGGTCAAGGGGGTCGAGCGCGACCGCGAGAAGCTGCTGGCGGTGGGCAAGCTCGCCGCCGGGCTCGCGCACGAGCTGAACAACCCCGCCGCCGCCGCGGCCCGAGCGGCCGCGACGCTGAGCGAGTACGAGCGGCAGCGACAGGCCGCCTTCGCCGAGATCGCGGGAGCCGGTGCGCCGGCGGAGCAGCTCGCCGCTCTCGGCTCGCTGGGCGCCGAGGCCACCGAGCAGACGGCGCCGGGCGAGCGTCTCGATCCGCTCGCCCAGAGCGATCGCGAGCAGGAGCTCGGCGAGGCGCTCGCGCAGCGCGGCCTTCCGGACGCGTTCCAGATCGCGTCCGCGCTCACGGAGGCGAGGCTCGGCCGCGAGTGGGTCGATCGCGTCGCGGCGGGGGTCGGCGACGACCGCCTCGCCGCCGGCCTCCGCTTCCTCGCGGCCTGCGCCGGCACGCGCGTCGTGCTCGCGGAGCTCGAGGAGGCGACCACGCGCATCGCCAGCCTCGTCGGCGCCGTCAGGAGCTACTCCTACCTCGACCAGGCGCCGCGCCAGACGGTCGACATCCACGAGGGGCTCGAGAGCACGCTCTCGCTGCTGGGGCACAAGCTGCGCGCCAAGCAGGTCGAGATCGTCCGCGATCTCGACCCCGGGCTGCCGGGCGTCGAGGCGTCGGGCTCCGAGCTCAACCAGGTCTGGACGAACCTGATCGACAACGCGGCCGACGCGGTCGGCGCCGACGGCCGCATCACCCTGCGCACCCGCAGGCAGGGCGAGCGCGTGTGCGTCGAGATCGCCGACAACGGGCCCGGGATCCCCGCCGACCTGCAGGCGCGCGTCTTCGACGCCTTCTTCACCACGAAGCCCGTCGATCAGGGCACCGGCCTCGGGCTCGACATCGCCCAGCGCATCGTGGTGCGCCACCACGGCGAGCTGCGACTGCGGTCCGAACCGGGCGACACCCGCTTCCAGGTGCTGCTGCCCATCCGCTGAGCGGGCCCTTGCCGTCGCCCCTCGAGTTCTTCGACGTCGTGAACGACCAGGGCCGCATGGTGGTGGCGATCCAGCAGCGCCTCTGAGGCGCCCGCGCCCGCTTGACGCGGAACCGGCCGGTGGCGGAGGGTTGCTCTGCGTGACTCGCCGGCCCTGGATCCCGCGGCTGCTCGCGCTCGGGGCGGTGCTGCTGCTGCTGGGCGGGGCCCAGGCGGCGAGCGCCGCGACGCCGGGCGGCAAGCAGAGCGCGCAGGCCCCGGCCATCGCGGCCGCCGTGCGGGACGCGATGGCGAAGGACCACCTCCGCGCCGTCATCGTCAAGGTCACCCGGGGGAACAAGGTCCTGTTCCGGCGGGCGTTCGGCACGTCGATGAACAACGTGCCGGCGACGGCCGACATGAACTTCCGCAACGGCGCCGTCGCCTTCGCCTACCTGGGCACGCTCCTGATGCGCTTCGTGGACGAGGGGGTGGTCCGGCTCGACGACACGGTCAACCGCTGGATGCCGACCCTGCCCGAGGCCGACACGGTCACGCTGAAGATGCTGGCCAACCAGACGACGGGGTACCCCGACTTCGAGACCGATCCGGCCTGGAACGCGGCCTGGAACGCCGACCCGTTCCACGTCTTCAGACGTTCCGCGAGCGGCTCGACTACGCCTTCTCGCGGCCCCTGCAGTTCGCCCCCGGGACGAACTGGAGCTACGCGCACACCAACTTCATGATCCTCGGCAACATCCTCGCCAAGATCGGCGGGAAGCCGCTCGCGACGCTGCTGCGCCAGAAGGTGCTCGACCCGATGGGCCTCGACCACACCGTGGCGACGACGACGTCCAAGATCCCGCCGCCGGTGCTCCACTCCTTCAGCTCCGAGCGCCGCGTGCTGCTCGGGATCCCGCCGTCGACCTTCTTCTACGAGGAGGCGACGTTCTGGAACCCGCAGTGGGGCACCCCGATCGGGGCGAACCAGACCACGACCATCGACGACATGATCACGACGGCGGTCAAGGTCGGCACCGGCGCCCTGCTCTCGAGGAAGAGCTACCGGGCCATGACCGGCCCCAACCTGCTGGGCTTCGGCCAGCCGCTGCCCGTCTGCGAGCCCTCCTGCTTCACCCAGATCCCCATCTACAACTACGGCCTCGGGGTCGTGCGCTCCGGGTCGTGGATCCTGCAGGACCCGCTCTACTCCGGCTACAGCGCGACGGAGGCGTACCTGCCCTCCGAGAAGGTCGCCATCGCGGCGGTCGTGACCTACCAGCCCAGCGCCTTCGACTCGCAGGGCAACTACCCGGCCCCCAACTCCAGCGACGCCCTCTTCCAGTCGATCGGGGCCATCGTGGCGCCGAAGGATCCGCCTCCGACGCTGCCCCACCCCGGGCCGACTCGCCCTCGTCACGGCGGCCGAGGCTGAATCGCCTGAGCGCTCGGGGCGGGGCGGACGCGGCTAGGGCGCGGACTCGGCCGGCGGCTCGGCGGGCTGTTCGGCGACGGTAACGCCGGTCGCGCCCGCCATCCGCCACGTGGCGTTGAGCGACGACTGCAGGTACGGGTGGTTGGTCGCCCAGATGAAGCCGAGCAGCACGCCGAGGAACAGCGACGGGACCTCGCTCGGCCCGTCAGCCGCCATCAGCCGCACCGCCTGAGCCCGCTGCGTGGTCGTCACCCAGGTCCAGATGGCGGGCACGACGATGATCCCGCCGGGGAAGAGCGCGAGGAGGCTGAGCGCCGGGTCGTTGCCCAGCGGCGCGCCCGCCTCCTGGGAGTAGTCGCGCATCTCCCGGTTGATCTTGTACCAGTGGACCAGCCCGTAGATCCCAAGGGTCACGACGATCAGGAGCCAGACCCCCAGGGGGCTGCGCTCCTTCACGTGGGCCGATCCGATCTGCAGTTCCTCCGCCATTGCAGCCCCGTTTCATCGAGGTCGGGCCGGGCCGACCCTATCCCGCTCCGCGCGGCTCACGCCAGAGGCGATCCGCCGAAGCGGGGCGCCTCAGCGCCCGCCCGGCGCAACGCCGACGGTTCGAAGCTACTTTCTGGCTACCAGCGTGATGCTGACGACGCCGTACTTGTCGCACGCCTCGAGGGCGTGCGCGGTGAGGAACTCGTACTCGTTCTCCCGCACCTCCTCGACGTGGAGGCCGGTGTCCTCGATCGCCCCCAGGTAGCTGTCGCGGGGGATCGCGCCACCGATGCAGGCGGCCCAGAGGTCGGTCTTGCGACGCGTGCGCTCGACCAGCGGCCGCCCGCTGACGATGTCGGCCACGGCGAGCCGGCCCCCTGGCCTGGGCAGGCGCGCCGCCTCGGCGAAGACCCGCGCCGGCGGCGCTCGTGATCTGGCTCGCGTACTGGCGGGTACTCCTGCGCGGTGTCCTCGGCGCCGGCGAACGACTTGGTGAGCTGGTCCTGGACGCTGTCGGTGATCTGCTTCTCGTTCGGCGCCGAGGCGATCGTCGCCCCCGCCGTGGCGGCATAGCCGGCGGTGAGCAGCGCGCCGAAGATCGACTGGACGATCGCGCCGCCCAGGTCGCGCTGCAGGTCGGCCGTCCCCGAGGCCATGCCGGCCCGCCTCACCGGGACGGATGGCCGCCGCCAGCTCGTCCTGTGAGAGGGTGCTCATTGCTCCTTGGATCGGTTGATGGGCGACGGCGGCGGCTGTCCGGAACCAAGGGAGGGTCCGATGGAAGACGCAGCGCTCGAGCGCCGGATGGCCGCGGACGGCTGGACCTGGGATGGCGTGGGCCCGGACGACATCGAGGGCCGGTTCGTCAAGCCCGGCCACCCCTCGCTGACCATCGAGGACGCGTGGGACTACCTGCAGGGGAGGAAGGACCCCGAAGACGAGCTGCCCGGCTGAGACGCGGGACGGAGGCTGAACGGTGGCAGCAGGCGACGGCGCTCACAGGTTCGATCACGTCGTGTCGGTGATGTTCGAGAACCGGTCCTTCGACAACCTGCTGGGCTACCTGTACGAGCCGGGAGAGGTCGCCGCCTTCGAGGGCGTGGCAGGCCGCGACCTGTCGAACCCGATCCCGAGCTACGCGCCGGGCGCCGAGCGTGGCACCGTGCCGGTGCACGTGGCGACCTCGAGCTTGCCCGCCTCGATTCGATCCTCGCGGCGCACCGGGGCGAATCCGTCGATCTCGACCGTGCCATGGTCGCCGAGGTCAAGGCATCGGCGGCCCGGGGCTCGCGGCGGGAGCCGGCCCGTAACTCGAGCCGCGCCCGGCGCGTCCGGACATCGGCCGGTTTCGAAGGCCCTACAACAAGGGGCCGGACGGCGAGCCGGGCTTGCGGTGCCGTTGCGCCAGCGCCATGAGCAGACCCGAGCCTGAGACGGCGAGGTAGGCAGTGATCACGGCGATCGTGACGGGTGCGATCTGCAGGGCGCCGATTTGGGTCGTGATGACGCCGAGCAGGATCAGCGAGAAGGGGGCGGCGACGAGCGATCCCGGGAGGGCGGCGAACATCGCTGTGAACGCGAGGCCCTCAGGGAGCCCCGGGATCAGCACGTGGGCGGCCACGCCCGCCGTGCCGCCGATGAACAGCATCACGAGGAACGGCCCACCGATGAAGCCGGTGGCCTCACAGACCGCGAACACGAGGATCTTCGCGAACACGACCGCGATCAACAGGCCGGCGCCGAGCGCCGCCCCGTCGTCGATCACGGTCGTGAGCTGATCGGTTCCGGTGAACAGCGTCAACGGCAGCGCCACGCCGACCAGCCCGAACGCGACTCCCCCGATCGTCGAGCGAAGGATCGTCCGATTGCCGAGACGGGCGGCGAGCCGCGTGACGACCGCGATCGCGACCGCCGTGATCAGCGCGAGCGCCCCGGCGGCCAGGCCCAGGGGAATGGCCGCCAGCAGCTGCCAGTCCTCGTACTCGAACGACGGCAGCTGCGTAGATCCCGACGAACGTCGACCCCGCGATCGGGAAGTACACCGCGAACGCGACCGACGAGGCCACCAGACCCCCGACCATCGTCACCAAGAAGCGAGCGGCCCTCGGACGCGCAAGCTCGAGCACGAGAATCGTCGCCAAGATCGGAGACGACAACAGGCCACCGTACGCTGCGGACATTCCGGTGAGCGTGTTCGTCGCTCGCATGTCCTCGCTGAGCTTCTTCCGCTCCGAGACCCAGGTTCCCAGCCCGCCCCCCATCAGCCCCAGCCCCCCCTCCGGTCCGAGGCTCGCACCGCCGGCCAGCGACACCACCGAGACGGCGACCGCCTGTAGGACCGTCGAGGGCTCGACACGCTCGTCCTTCAGCTCCTGGACGGTGCCGGGCATCTTCACCGGGAGCCGGAACAGCCGCCGAAGCACGCCGACGAGCACCCCGGCCCCCGCGGTCACCGCCACCCACCACAGGCTCCCGTCCAACCAGCCGGGGTTCTTCGGAAGCGTGAACCAGAGGTCGGTCCCGACCTCGACCAACCCCAGGAACGCCAAGGCGGCGAACGCGAGCACGACCCCGAACAACGCCGCATACCCCATCAGCCGCCAGAACCCCGGCGACCGCGCCACCGCGACGACGTCAGAACCCGGCTGCGACCCCTGGCCGGATCCGGACGCGAGCGTGCTCACGAGCGAGCGTCTCCGGGCGATCGGCGACGCCACCACCGGGACCCGCCGAGAGAAAAGTCCTGTCAGCTGCGGCATCAGCGAGACCCTCGTCGTCGTCAGCGCAGTCTGCTCCACGGCGGCGATCCTACTGCCGGCGGGCCCGTCGTCCCCGCACGCCCCGGATCTCAATGCGTTGCGGCCGACGGACCTGAGGCAAGCCAGAGGGCGCTACCGGAGCTCCCGCAGCGCGGCCTCGATCCGCTCGAGGCGCTCGTCGATTCGCGTCAGTTGCTCGGCCGAGGGATCGCCACTACCGGCCTGAGCCTGCCGGCCCGCCCGAGCGACGAACGCGCTGGTGATCAGCGCCGTGATCACCGTGATGAACCCCAGCCCCAGGAGCATCACCAGCGCCGCCAGGAGCCGGCCGGCCGTGTTCTCGGGAACGACGTCGCCGTAGCCGACCGTCGTCACCGTCTGGACGGCCCACCAGAGGCCGCCGCCGAGCGACGGGAAGTTCTCGTGGTCGACGACCGTCATCAGCAGCCCGGTCCCGACGGTCATCACCGTGGTCACGGTGGCGATGACGGTCGCGGCGGCCCGGGGCGTCGTGGCCCGAGCGACCCATTTGCCGATCTGACGCTCGAGCCTCGACTCTTCGCCCATCACGTCGAGGTTCGCGCCCGCAGCGGCCAGTCCTACCGCCCGGCCAGCGGACGGCCTCGGGCGGTTGCTCCCTTTGTACGGGTCGCTCGACTACGCGGCCTGTATCCGTTCGGGCCCTACGTCTCGCCGCCGCCCCGCTGGGCGTCCAGGATCTCCTCGGCGCTCGGGTAGTCGACGCCCCGCCGGTCGAGGACGTCCTCGATGTCGGACGCGAGCCCGAAGGTCGCCCCGGACGCCGCGCCGCCGTGCCGATCGTGCGCGTCCAGAACCAGCCGCTCGCGCTCCCGCAGCAGCCGCTCGTCCGGAAGCCGCTCGAGGTCCGTGTCCTCGGTGATCCTTCGCCGGAAGAGCCCCATCGGCGCGAGTCTGCGGCGTCGGAGCGGCGCGCGCAAGCTCGATGCACGACGGGCGTGCGGCTACTCGTCGCTGACGGTGATCCGGCCGACGCGCTGGTGGGTCAACGTGGAGCCGGCCCAGTCGACGACCGCCTTCGCGCGGTCCTCGTTCGTCGGCAGCAGCGCCAGGTGCACCGCTCCCCAGGCCGCCTGCGCCTTCCTGCCGGTCATCGTGCGCCCGCCGAGCATCTGCACGACCGCGGCGCCGCGCCCGATCATCGCCATCGTGCCCTTGTCGCGGTACCGGAAGGGCTTGGTCTCCTTGCCGGCGATCCGGCGGGCGATCGACCTCTCCGGCGTGCTCCCCGGACTGGAGCGCCACCGAGCCGAGCTGGGGCAGGACCTGCCCGGTCTTCGCGTCCGTGATCGCGGCGATGTCGCCGAGCGCGTAGACCTCGGGGTGGTCGGGGAGCGCGAGGTCCGGCCCGACGGCGATGCGGTTCCCGCGCTGGAGCTCGAGCCCGAGCGACCGGACGAGCTCGTTGCCCTGCAGGCCGGCGCCCCAGACCAGGGTGTGCGCCTTGAGCTCGTCTCCGGACTTGAGGTTGACCCGCGTCGGCGAGACCGACGAGACCAGCTCGCCGGTCATGACCTCGACCGTGCGCTCGGTCAGGGCCTTCGCCGCGTACTTGCGCAGCCGCGGCTTGAACATCGAGAACAGCTCCGGCCCGGCCTCGACCAGGATCACGCGCGCCTTCTCCTGCGGGAGCGCCGGATAGTCGCGGGCGAACACCGCCCGGTAGAGCTCGGCGACCGCCCCGGCGGTCTCCACGCCGGTCGGTCCCCCGCCGACGATGACGACGTTGAGCACGCCGTCGTCCACCAGACCCGGGTCGCGGTCGGCGGCCTCCCACCGCTCGAGCAGGTGATCCTTCAGGCGCCGCGCGTGGGGCAGCGTGTACATCGGGAACGCGTGCTCGGCCGCGCCGCCGGTCCCGAAGAAGTTGACCTCTGCGCCGAGGCCGAGGACGAGGAAGTCGTAGGCCAGCGGCTCGAGCTCGGCGAACCGAACCTCTCGCGCGTCGAGGTCGATGCCGATCACGGTGGCCTTGTGGATGGTCGTGTTCGTCCTGCCGCTCGAGCAGGTCGCGGAGGGAGTGGCCGACGGCCGTCGTCTCGAGCAGGCCGGTCGCGAGCTGGTACAGCAGCGGCTGGAAGGTGTGGTAGTCGTGCCGGTCGACGAGCACGACCTCGGCGTCGGCCTTCCGCAGCTTCTGGGCGGCGCCGACCCCGGCGAACCCTCCGCCGAGGATCAGGACGCGTGGACGCTCGCTCATGTCATTCCCCCCAGTCGCTCGAGCAGGAGGATCCTCTTCCCGGAGGGCGCCAGGTGCCGGGCGAGCGTTCCGCCGCCGGCGCCGGTGCCGACGATGATCACGTCATAGGCGTCCATGGTCCACCTCCGTGGGCCGTCGTCCGGCGGCCGGCCGCGTTCAGTACTGCGCCAGCATCTCGGGAACCACGATCCGGGCGGCGGCCTCCAACAGCGCGAGGTGCGAGAACGCCTGCGGGAAGTTGCCGAGGTGCCGGCCCGTGTCGGCGTCGTACTCCTCGGCGTAGAGGCCGAGGGGCGAGGCGATGCTCAGCAGCCGCTCCATCAGGTCGCGGGCGCGCTGGAGCTCGCCGATGATCGCGAGCGCCGAGACGAGCCAGAAGGAGCAGATGAGGAACGTCCCCTCCTTGCCCGAGAGGCCGTCGTCGGTCTCGTCGGTGCGGTAGCGAAGGACGAAGCCGTTCTCGGTCAGCTCCTCCGCGATCGCGTTGACCGTCGCCCGCAGGCGCTTGTCGTCGCCGGGGAGGAAGTCGAAGATCGCCGCGAGCAGCACGGACGCGTCGAGGGCGTCGGTGTCGTAGTGCTGGCGCAGGACGCCCGCGCTCTGAGACGCCGTGCTCGAGGATGTCGGCGTGGATCTCCTCGGCGGTCGCGCGCCAGGTCGCCGCCTCCTCGGGATCGCCGGTGGTATCGGCCAGCTGGGCGGCCCGGTCGAGGGCGACCCAGCCCATCAGCTTCGACGAGACGTAGTGCTGCGGCTTGCCGCGGGCCTCCCAGATGCCCTGGTCGGGCTCCCGCCAGACCCTCGTCGCGCACTCCGCCTGCGACTTCACGATCGGCCACAGCCGCCGGGGCAGGCGCTCCGAGTGGCGCGTGTGGAGCAGGATCGAGTCGAGCACCGCGCCGAAGACGTCGTTCTGGCGCTGATCGAAGGCGCCGTTGCCGACCCGCACGGGGCGCGCGCCGGCGTAGCCGGAGAGGTCGTCACGGGTCGTCTCGGTCAGGTCGCGACGGCCGTCGATCCCGTACATGATCTGCAGCGAGCCGTCCTCGGTGGGCTCGAGGTCGGCGACGAACTGCATGAACTCGTCGGCCTCCCAGTCGAGGTTGAGGTAGTGGAGGGCCTGCAGCGTGAAGGTCGTGTCGCGCATCCAGGTGTAGCGGTAGTCCCAGTTGCGCTCGCCGCCCGGCGTCTCCGGAGCGATGTGGTCAGCGCCGCGACCGTGGCGCCGGTGGGCATGTAGGTCAGGCCCTTGATCGCCAGCGCGGAGCGCTGGATCGGGTCGCGGAAGCGGTGATCCGGGATGCGCGCCCGGCCGAGCCAGGCCCGCCAGAAGCGCGTCGTCGCGGCCATCCTCGCCTCGGCCTCGTCGGCGTTCCCGGGCCCGGCGAGCTCCTCCGCCCAGGAGAGGGCGCAGTAGGCGCGCTCTCCGGCCGCGAGCGTGTGCCGTCCGCGGACCCGGTTGCCCTCGATGCCGAGCGCCAGGTCCGAGCGCAGGCGGATCGTCTGCCCGGCGCCGGTGGCGTCGGCGGCGTGCCGGTCGTCGCCGACCAGGGCCCACTCCGCCGGCGCGCGGCCGTAGTCGAAGGCGGGCTCGCAGACCAGCTCGACATCGACCTGGCCGTCGATGCACTCGACGGTGCGCACGAGCATGTGGTCGCCGTCGTCGTCGGCCGGCGGCCTGGTGTGGGGCGTGACCGTGTCCTCGTGATCCCGCGGCCCGATGGTCAGCGCGTCGCTGACGACGATCCAGCCGGTCGGCGTCTTCCACGTCGTCTCGAGCACGTTGGTCCCGGGCCGATAGCTGCGCGCGGCGGGGTGGCTGATGCCGAACGGCCCGAGCCGGAAGAACCCCGCCTGGCGGTCGAGCAGGCTGCCGAAGACGCTCGGCGCGTCGAAGGCGGGCACGCAGAGCCAGTCGATCGCGCCGTCGGGCGCCACGAGCGCGCCGGTGTGGCAGTCCGAGAGGAACGCGTAGTCGGCGATCGGAGGGAACGGCGACGGGGCGGCGGCGCTCTGGGCGCCCTGCTGGGCGGCGTCGGCGCTCATGTCGCGATCCACGGCTCGTGCCAGCGCCCGATGCCGGCGAGCAGCTCGTCGGCCGCCTTGGGGCCCCACGATCCCGGCGCATAGGGGTGCACGGGCGGGGGCGCGTCGAGCAGCGGCTGCATCACCCGCCAGGTCTCCTCGACCCCGTCCTGACGGGTGAAGCGCAGGCTGTGGCCGACCAGCGCGGCGTGCAGCAGCACCTCGTAGGGCGTCGGCCCCTCGCCGCCCTCGGCGGCGAACTCCATGTCCAGCTCGATCGTGCCGGCTCCGTCCGCGCGGTGGGCCTCGAGCTCGAGCCGGATCCCGGTCGACGGGTCGAGCTTGACGACGAGCTGGTTCGGCTCGACCTCGTCGAAGCCGGGGAACCCGAGTCGCGGCGGGTGCTTGAAGACGAGCCGGAGCTCCGTCTGGGTCACCGGCAGGCGCTTGCCGGTGCGGATGAAGAACGGCACGCCCGACCAGCGCCAGTTCTCGATCTCCAGCCGCAGCGCGGCGAAGGTCTCCGTCGTCGAGTCGGGCGCGACGCCGGCGATCGAGCGGTAGCCCTCGTACTGCCCCCGCACGTAGTGCGCCGGGTCGGCCTCCTTGACCGCGCGGAAGAGCGCGAGCTGGGCGGCCTTGATCGTCTGCGGGTCGCCGCGCGCCGGCGCCTCCATCGCGCACAGGGAGACGACCTGCATGAGGTGGTTGACGACGACGTCGCGCAGCGCCCCGACCGGATCGTAGAAGTGACCGCGGTCCTCGACGCCGAAGTCCTCCGCCATCGTGATCTGGACGTATGCGAGGTGGTCGCGGCTCCAGATCGGCTCGAGCATCGCGTTCGCGAACCGCAGCCGGACGATCTCCTCGGTGCCCATCTTCCCCAGGTAGTGGTCGATCCTGAAGATCTGCGCCTCGTCGATGTAGCGGTGCATCTCGGCGGCGAGCGCCCGCGCGGACGCGAGGTCGTGGCCGAACGGCTTCTCGACGACGACGCGGGCCGACCTCGTCAGCCCCGCCTCCGCCAGCCCCTGCACGACCCGGCCGAACAGGAACGGCGGGATCTCGAGGTAGAAGACCGGCAGCTTCGCGTCCCCGAGCGCGTCGGCGACCCGCTCGTAGGTGGCGTCGTCGTCGAAGTTCCCCGAGACGTAGGAGAGGCGCGCCGCGAAGCGCCGCGAAGACGTCCTCGTCGAGCTGCTCGCCGGTGCCGACGATCGACTCGCGCGCGCGCTCGACGAGTTGGTTGACCGTCCAGTCGTCGGCCGCCACGCCGAGGATGGGGCAATCGAGCAGGCCGCGGCGCTCGAGCCGGTAGAGCGAGCGGAAGGTCATCACCTTCGCCAGGTCGCCCGTGATCCCGAATATCGCGAGCCGGTCCGCAGGCTGGCCTTCGCGTGGCAAGGACCGAGCCTCCGGGGCGGTGGTGGTGGACGCGTCAGTGGCCACTCGTTCCCCCTTCATCGCGTCGCAGCCCGGCCCCGTCGCTCACGCGGTCGGCGATGAGTCGGCGGTGACAGGGCGCTCTGCACGTTGGGCTCGCCGGACTGATGCGAATCCGCGGTTGACGTTAACCGCTCGGCTCGTCTCGGGCCAGAGGCAGAGCGCCGACGTTGCGCGCGCGGCGTTGGGGCGCGCCGAGATGGCGCGACGAACGACACCGGGCTCCATCATCCTGTCAGGGCGCTTCACCGGCGCCGGCGATCAGGTCTAATGCGCCCGTGAGCGCCGGCGCGGTCCTGAGCTCGCTCGCCGCAGCCGCGGAGACGCCGGCGGAGCTGCTGCCCGCCCGTAGCCAGATGGGGTTCACCCTCGGCTTCCACATCATCCTGGTGCCGCTGGGGGTCGTCTTCCCGCTGATGATGCTGATCGCCAACTACCTGGGGCTGCGCCGCAGCGACCCCGACTACATGCGCCTGGCCGAGCGCTGGTCGAAGGTGGCCGCCGTCACCTTCGCCGTGGGGGCCGTCACCGGGACGGTCCTCAGCTTCGAGATGGGCCTGCTCTGGCCCGCCATGTTCGATCGCTTCGGCGACGTGATCGGCGTGCCCTTCGCCCTCGAGGGCATCTTCTTCTTCCTCGAGGCGATCTTCATCTCGATCTACCTCTTCGGCTGGAAGCGCCTGAGCCCCTGGGCCCACTTCTGGACGGGCGTGCCCATCCCGATCGTCGGTCTGCTCGGCGCCCTGATGGTGGTGGCGGCCAACTCGTGGATGAACCAGCCCGGCGGCTTCACGATGGACAGCGCGGGCAACGTCACCGACGTGGACGTCTGGTCGGTGATCTTCAACGACGCGGTCAAGTACGAGTTCCCCCACATGTACTTCGCCGCGCTGGTGGCCGCGGGGTTCCTCGTCGCCTCGCCCTATGCGGTCGGGATGCTGCGCGGCCGCCGCGACCGCTACCACCGCAAGGGCTTCCTGCTGCCGTTCACGATCGCGGCGATCGCGATCCCGATCCAGATGGGCATCGGCGACTCCACCGCGCGGGCGATCTACAACGACCAGCCGATGAAGTTCGCCGCGCTCGAGCTCAACACCACCACCGGCTCGGACAAGCCCGAGATCCTCCTCGGCCACCTCAACGAGGACGGCACCGTCAGCGGCGGCCTCAAGATCCCCGGGCTGGCCTCGTTCCTGAGCGATCCCTCCACGGGCACGAGCACCGTCGTGCAGGGCCTCGACTCGTTCCCGGCCGAGGACCGCCCGCCGGTGCGCGCCGTCAACACCGTCCACCTGGCCTGGGACCTGATGGTCGGCCTCGGCACCGCGCTCATCCTGCTGGCGCTGTGGTTCGCCTGGGTCTACTGGCGCCGGCGCGACCGCCTCGCCGACATGCGCTGGTTCCTGCGCGCGGCCGTCGCCGCGCCCGTCGCCGCCTACATCTGCGTCGAGTCGGGCTGGATCGTCACCGAGGTCGGGCGCCAGCCCTGGGTCGTCTACGAGATCCTGCGCACCGAGGACGCGGTCACCGACACGGGGGCGGCGGCGATCTGGACGTCGCTGTCGCTGATCATCGTGCTCTATGCGGGCCTGGCCGTCGGCGCGGCGCTCGTGATCCGGGCGATGACGCGCCGCTGGCGCAAGGGCGACCTGGATGACTCGGCGATCCCCTACGGACCGCGCGAGCCGCTGGCCCCGCGCTCGCCGAGCCGGGCGGGAGCGCATGAGCGCCGTCGAGGCCTGCGCGGCCATCCTCTGGATCGGGGCGATGCTCTACGCCCTGCTGGCCGGGGCCGACTTCGGGGCCGGCTTCTGGGACCTGACCGCCGGGGGCGCCCGCCGCGGCGCCGCCCCGCGGGCGCTCATCGACCGCGCCATCGGGCCGGTCTGGGAGGCCAACCACGTCTGGCTGATCTTCGTCCTGGTGATCCTCTGGACCGCGTTCCCCAAGGCCTACAGCTCGATCCTCTCGACGCTCTTCATCCCGTTCACCCTGGCTGCGCTGGGCATCGTCCTGCGCGGGGCGGGCTTCGCCTTCCGCAAGGTCTCCACCCGCCTGGGGGTGCGCCGCGCCTACGGGGCGGTGTTCGCCGATCGCCTCGGTGCTGACGCCGTTCTTCCTCGGCGCCGCGCTCGGCGGGATCGCCTCGGGACGCGTGCCCGAGGGCAACGCCGCGGGCGACATCTGGACCAGCTGGGCCAACCCCTCGGGGGCGATGGTCGGGGCGCTCGCGGTGGCCGCCTGCGCCTTCCTGGCGGCGGTCTACCTGACCGCCGACGCCCGGCGCTACGGCGAGGCGGCGCTTGAGCGCCACTTCCGGCTGCGGGGGCTGGTCGCCGGCGTGGTGACCGGGGCCCTCGCGCTCGGCGGGATCCTCGTCCTGCGGTCCGACGCCCCGCGCACCTACGACCGCCTGATCCACGAGGCGCTGCCGCTGGTCCTCATCTCGGCGGCGCTCGGCGTGGCGACGGTGGTCCTGCTCGCGCTCCGCCGGCCGCTGGGCACGCGCCTGATGTCGGCCGGAGCGGTGGCGGCGGTGGTCTGGGCCTGGGGGGTGGCCCAGTGGCCCTACATCCTCCCCGAGACGCTCACGTTCTCGGCGGCCGCCGGCGACGACGAGACGCTGCGCTGGGTCGTGGCGGTCTTCGGGGTCGCGCTGATCGTCGTGATCCCCTCCCTGGCGCTGTTGTACTGGCTCGACCAGCGCAGCCGCCTCGAGGAGGCCTGAGGATCAGATGCGACCCGGACCTCGCCGTCGCGCTTCGACCGCCTCGTAGTCCGAGGGCGGCGAGGGTTGTTCGGATGAGCGCCCACGGCCCGCGCGCGACCACCGACGGCAGTCCGCGAGGCCGTCCGGGACGCCCGCGTGGAAGCCGCGGTCGCCGTGCTCATCGCGATCGCCCTGCTCGTCGTCAACGGCCTGGTGAGCCGATGGCAGGGCTGGCGCTTGCCCGGGACGCCGTGGTGGACCTGGATCGTGCTCGCCGTCCCGGAGGTGCTGCTCCTGATCCTGCTGGTGGTCTCGGCGCTCGGCGATGTCCGTCCCGGCCGCCACCGGGACCTCGTCATCGCCCTCCTCGGCGTCTTGACGCTGGCCAGCCTCACCGCCACCGGGCTCCTCCTGTGGGGGCTCGCGACGGCCGACCTCACGGCGGGCCAGCTCCTGCTGAACGCGCTGGCCGTCTGGTCCACCAACCTGATCGTCTTCGGCCTGCTGTTCTGGGAGCTCGACGGGGGTGGGCCTCTGCAGCGCGTCGCGCGTGGGAGCCGTGGCGCCGACTTCCAGTTCCCCCAGGACGTGAGCCCGGACCGCGCCTCGACCGCGTGGCGCCCCCGCCTCCTGGACTACATGTACGTCTCCCTCACCAACTCAGTCGCCCTCAGCCCGACGGACGCGATGCCGCTGTCGCGCAGGGCGAAGTCGCTGATGGGCCTGGAGTCGGTGGTGTCGACCGTCATCCTGGTCTTCGTGATCGCCCGGGCCGTCAACGTCCTCAACACCTAGTGCCCTGGCCGCCGGGCACGGCCCCGCGCCGCGGTCAGCGGGCCGCGTCCTCGGCGGCCTGCGCGGGAGTCTGAGTCAGCCCAGCAGGCGCGCCACCGCGAAGTCGTCGCCGCCCGTCCTCTGGCCGGCGACGACGATCCGTCCATTCGCCTGGAGCGCGACCGCGTTGCCGAACGTGGCGAAGCCGAAGTCGACGGTCGCCTTCCCGGCGGCGCCGAACGTGGCGTCCGGAGATCCGTCGGCGTTGAGGCGCGCGACCGCGACGTCCTCGTCGGCCTGCGTGTAGCCGGCGACGACGATCTTGCCGTCCGGCTGCAGCACCGCGGCGTTGGCCAGGTCGGAGGTCGGCCCGAAGTCGATGGTCGCCGTGCCGTCGCCGTCGAACATCGTGTCGAGCGAGCCGTTCGGCTGCAGGCGCGTGACGGTCATCGTCTGGCTTCCGCTCGCGTTGCCGGCGACGACGATCTTGCGGTCCGGCTGCACCAGCACGGCGCGCGCGATGCCACCCCCCGGCAGCGTCACGCGGCCGTCGCCGTCGAAGTCCGGGTCGAGCGTGCCGTTCGGCCGCAGCCGCGCGACCACGGCGCCGGCGACCGACGACCGGCCGGCCACGAGGATCCGCCCGTTGGCCTGGCGCGCCATCGCGAGGCCGAAGTCGTCGCCGCCGAAGTCGACCGGGGCCTTGCCGCCGGTGCCGAACGTCGCGTCCAGCGTGCCGTTCGCCTTCAGGCGCGCGACCTGGATGTTCCCGCCCTCGGGCCCCGAGAAGCCGGCGAGCAGGATCCTGCCGTTCGGCAGCACGAGCACGGCCTGGGCGCGGCTGAGCGCGCCCCAGCTGAAGATCAGCTTGCCGTCGCCGGAGAACGTGGTGTCGAGCGAGCCGTTGGGGTTCAGGCGCGCGACGGCGACCCGCAGGTCCGAGTCTCCCGCGAGCACGATCTTGCCGTCCGGCTGCAGCGCCGCGCCGAAGGCGGTCTCGTCGTCACCGCCGAAGTCGATCACGCGCTTCCCGCGCGATCCGAAGGTCGTGTCGAGCGTGCCGTTGGTGCGCAGGCGCGCGACGCAGAAGGAGCTCGCGGCCGCCCCGCCGCCGGCGACGACGATCCTCCCGTTGGGCTGCACCAGCACGACGCGCGGCGCGTCGATGCCGCCGAAGGTGATCGCCTTCTTCCCGTTGCCGGCGAAGCTCGTGTCGAGGTCGCCAGGGTTCGCCATGCGCCGACAGTACCGGCGCGTGGACTGCAACGAAACGCCGGCATCTCCGAGATCGCCCGCTCGCCGCCACCGTGCTCGCTGGGAGGCGGTGGGCCGGATTCCGAGTTGGTAGCGTCACAGCGCCCATCGCGACCGTCGAGAGCCCGCCGATGACCTCCAGACCCGTCGATGCGGTCAGCCCGGCCGCCGACGCGGCGCCGACGGCTCG
>CAWEYS010000030.1:0-73700 GCA_963813355.1 Miltoncostaeaceae bacterium
GCAGGACGGCGTCAACCGAGGGGAGCGCGCGGCGGGGATCGGCCATGCCGGCCGAGTATCCCCGATCGCGGCTCCCGGGGCTGGCGCCCACGGTGTGGGAGTAGGAAGTGGCTGTCCCCGGACCAGGAGAACTGAGATGGCACGCACCGCCCCTGTCCGCCCGATCATCGACGACCGCCTCCAGGAGATGCTCGGCCTGATCGCCGACGCCGACAGCGTCGAGCTGAAGCTCACGGTCCCCGAGTCCAACCAGCGCTCCGCGGACCGCTCGCTCGGGATGGACCCGCTCGAGGCGCAGATCCGGCAGGTCTTCTTCTTCGACACGCCCGACCTGGCCCTCGACAAGGCCGGCGTGGTCGCCCGCGCCCGCCGCGTCCAGGCGCAGGGGCGACGACACGGTGGTCAAGCTCCGCCCCGTCGTGCCCGCACGAGCTGCCCGAGGCGCTGCGCTCGTCGCCCAACTTCGGGGTCGAGGTCAACGCGATGCCCGGAGGGCTTCGTCTGCTCCGGGTCGCTGAAGGCGGCGCTCGGGACGGGCGACGCGGTGAAGGCCGCCGTGGCGGGGGATCGTCCGCTGCGCAAGCTGTTCACCAAGGAGCAGCGCGCCATGTTCGACGAGCACGCGCCCGCCGGGGTCGCGTTCTCGGACCTCGTGGTGCTGGGCCGATCCCCGTGATGAAGCTGAAGCTGTCGCCGAAGGAGTTCGGCCGGAAGCTGGTGGCCGAGCTCTGGCTCTACCCCGACGGCACCCGCATCCTCGAGTTGTCAACCAAGTGCGCGCCGGACGAAGCGCTGCGCGTGGCGATGGAGGCGAGGGCGTTCCTGGCGGAGCGCGACATCGATCTCAGCGGCAGGCAGCAGACCAAGACCCGCACCGCGCTGAACTTCTTCTCCAAGGAGATCAGGGCCGCGAGCGCCTAGCGGTCACCGGCGTGACGCCGGGCCGCAGCACCAGCACCTCGTCGCCCCCGCGCTGGAACTCGTAGTCCACGCGCCGCACCTCGCTGTCGACCCCGTCGGCGGCGAGGCGCCGGCGCAGGACGTCGAGCGCCGGGTGGCGGACGTAGGCCGTGTCGATGAGCGGGAAGACGCGCACCTCCTCGCGCGCCACGCGGAGCAGCTCGCGGAGGGCACGCTCGTGGCCCTCCTCGTCGAGGTGGTCCGGGTACGCGAAGAGCAGGTACGCCGACAGGACGAGGCGGAACGCCCCATCGTCGAAGGGCAGGCCCGGGAGCGCGGCGACCACGTACCGGGGGTCGGGGCCCCGGAAGTCGCGCGCGAACTCCTCGAGGGCCGCGCCGCGGCGGCGGCGCAGGTCGTCCAGGGAGGAGAAGAACGTCCAGACGTAGGACTCCTCGTTCTCGCCCAGGTAGCGGATTCCGTGCTCGAGGCCGGCCCGGACCTGCGCCACGATCTCGGCGGGCGGCAGGGCGTAGGCCGGGTCGGCGCTCACGGCCCGCCCGCCGCGCGCGCGCACCGCCGCGCCGAACGGCCCGGCCCCGCCGGGGCAGTCGAGCACCGGCCCGGCGAGCACCTCGGCCTCCGTCAGCCCGAACATCGCCAGGTACTCGTCGTAGGGACGGCTGCTGACGATGATCTCGCCGATCCCGCGCGGGCCGTCGCCGCCCGCCCCGGCGGTGTGTTCGCTCACCGCGCGAGGCTACCCCGAGCGCCGGCTGGGCGCGCGCCACAAGGTGATCGGCGTCGCGAGTCGAACGGCGGGGACAGAGACCGATGGCCAGGGACGCACACCGGCGGGTCGCATGGCCCGTCGTCATCCTCTGCGCGGGTGCCCTGCTGTGGCTCCCCGGCTGCGGCGGGCGGTCGGGGGCGAGCCCGGTCGCGGGGGAGACCTCCGGGACGCCCGTGTGGCTGGCGCCGGGTGTGCCCGCCGTCGTGCGGCACGCGGTCACCAGGTCGGTCGCGGCCAGCCCGGAGCTGGTCCTCGCCCGGTCGCGTGACGAGGCCCAGATCCGAGTGGCGCCGCGGCCGGGTCGCGGCCGGGCGCGGCCGCTCGCCCGGGTCGTGTTCGCGCCCGTCGTGCCCTTCCCGACGGTCGCCGACGACGTCCCCTGGACCGCCATCCGGCGCTTCTGGCGCGGCGACGGACGGGGCCTCGCCGCACTGACCGACGACGGATCGGTGCCGACCCTGTACCTCACCGCCGCCACGCGGGCCGCGCTCGAGAGCCGGCTGGGCCGGCCGGCGCGGACGGCGGCCATCCGGATGGTCGCGGCGGACCGGCTCGTGGACGCCGCCTGGGCCGCGCGGCCGGCCGCCTGGTCCATCGTGCCGTTCGACGGGCTGCGGCCGCGCTGGAAGGCCCTGAGCGTGGACGGGCGGAGCGTCCTCGACCGCAGCCTCCGCCTCACGAGGTACCCGCTTGTCGTGAGCGTGGGCGCGGAGGGTCCGGCCGCCCAGGTGGCAGCACTCCGCCGCGCCGTCGCCGGCGGCGGGGTGCTCACCAACCGCGACACGGCGCGGATGACGACCCTCATGATGACGGGCGTCACCGCGCTCAGCCGCACCATCGCCGCGCGGATGGAGGCGCGCGGCGTCACGTATCCGGCAGCGGAGATACGCGACGTCCTGCGGAACAACGACCTGCTGCACATCAGCAACGAGGTGTCGTTCACCGACGAGTGCCCCGGCCCTCAGCCCGGCACGCGCTTCTGCTCGGACCCGAGCTACATCGACCTCCTGCGCGACGTCGGCACCGACATCGTCGAGCTGTCGGGCAACCACAACCTCGACTGGGGCCCGGAGGCGGCGCGGCGGACGCTGCGGATGTACAAAGCGCGGGGATGGAGGTGGTTCGCCGGCGGCATCGACCACGTCCAGGCGCACCGCCCCCTGACCATCACCCGCAACGGCAACAGGCTGGCCTTCCTGGGGTGCAATCCCGTGGGCGCCTCATACGCGTGGGCGGATGCGGGCCACCCCGGCTCGGCGACCTGCGACCTTCCTGCCATGGAGCGGCAGATCCGCGATCTGCGGGCCCGCGGCTACCTCCCGATCACGACCTTCCAGCACTGGGAGACGTACCAGTACTCACCGACCGCCGGGCAGGTCGAGGACTTCGGGGCGATGTCGCGGGCGGGGGCGGCGATCGTGAGCGGCAGCCAGGCCCACCACCCCCAGGGCTTCAGCTTCGACGGGGGCGGTTTCGTGCACTACGGCCTGGGCAACCTGTTCTTCGACCAGATGCAGACCCTCGGCACGCGGCAGGAGATCGTGGACCAGCACGTCTTCTACAAGGGGAAGCACCTGTCAACGCGGCTCTTCACCTTCCTGCTCATGGACTACGCCCAGCCCCGCCCGATGACGCCGGCGGAGCGGCGGCAGCTGCTCACGTCGGTGTTCGGCGCGAGCCGCTGGTAGAACCTGCCCGGAGCCCAAGCGGAAGCGAGAAGACGATGGCGCTCGTCCCCGTCACCCACCAGTCCTGGCTCTTCAGCCCGCCGCTGGAGCTGCCCCTGGAGCCGCGCCTCGAGAACGGGCGCTTCGACTCGCTGCGGCCCAAGCCTCTCCCGGGCGTGCCGCGGTGCGTCACGACCCAGGTCATCGACGCCGACGATCCGCAGAACCCCACGGATCGCGAGGTCCATTTCGCCAACGGCCTGCACCAGGCCGTCAACCTCGGCTCGGTCGCGGGAAACTGCGTCCACGCGGCCTACAGCGGGCGCGTCGTGAAGGTCGAGACCCAGCCGGGCGGCCGCACGGCCAACGTCAGCATCGATCATCACCCCCGGGGGCTCGGGTTCGTCACCAACTACAACCACCTCGACGAGGTGCGGGTCGGCGAGGGCGACTTCGTGCGCAAGGGCGAGCCGATCGCGCAGGTGTCGGCCGAGCCGGACAGCCCCCACCTGCACTTCGAGCTGTGGGCGGTCATCGACCGGAAGGACCCCGGCCGCGACGCGCCGGGCGACAGCGACATGGTGCCGATCGACCCGACCCGGGCCCTCTACGCATGGGAGCGCCGGCTCGTGGCCGACGAGCCCCTCCCCGGCCCGCAGGTCCCCATCGCGGTGGGAGTGTCGCGCCTGAACACCATCCACTTCTTCTTCGCGCGGCTCGAGGACGACGTCACGCTGCACGTGCCGATGTACGAGCCGATGACGGATGACGAGCGACTGCTGATCGGATTGCTCCGCCAGGCCCACCGGCGCCGCGACGCCCTCGACCTGTCCTTCCGCCACTCGGCGTTCTGGGGGCTCGACGTGGCGACGCAGGCGGAGCTGGCGTAGCCCGCCTGCGGCGCCGCGCTGTGGCCCTTCCGACCCGCCGCGGCCTATTCGTTCGACCAGGTGGCCTTCGACCGGAGCGGGGTTGGGGCGGCGCGGCTCGTGAGGGAATGTGATGGGTCATGAGCGGGCACCGAGCGGACCCCTCGATCGGCGCCGGACGGGGGGTGGCCGCGACGCGCTCGAGGGCCCGGGCACCGCCGGGGCCGACCGGCCGTGGCGCCTCGCCGATCCTCTTATGAGGGGCGCCTACAGCCTGATGGCGAGCACGGTCGTCACCTCGGTGCTCGGCGTGGCGTTCTGGATCGTCGCCGCGCGGCTCTATCCGGCCTCGGAGGTGGGCCGCGACAGCGCCCTGATCGCGGCGATGATGGCGCTCTCGGGGATCTGCCAGCTGAACGCCGCCAACGCTATTCCGCGATTCCTACCGCAGGTCCGCGACCCCGCCCGGACCCTCCGGCTGGCGTACCTCGCGAGCGCCGGCGCCGCGCTGGTCCTTGCGCTGCTCTTCGTGCTGATCGTCCCGCGGATCGTCAACGAGCTGGAGGCCGTGGGCGAGGAGCCGGCCCTCGCCGCCGGCTTCGTCATCGCGACCGTCCTCTGGGGGGCCTTCAGCATCCAGGACGCCGCCCTGACCGCGCTCCGCCGCGCGTCGTGGGTCCCTGTGGAGAACGCGGCCTACGGAGTGCTGAAGCTCGCCGCGCTCCCCCTCCTGGTGGCGGCGGGAGCGGGCTACGGCATCTTCCAGAGCTGGGTGCTCCCCACGATCGTCTTGATCGTTCCGGTGACCGTGCTCCTGTTCCGATCCGCGATCCCCGCCCACCTGGCCGAGCACGCCGCCGTCGGCACGGCCCTCCGCCGCTCCGGCGTCCTGCGGTTCCTGGTGCAGGACTACGGGGCCTCGACCGTGGCCTTCGTCGCCACCGCCGCGCTGCCCCTGCTCGTGCTCGCGCTGCTGGGCAGCCGGGAGGCCGCCTACTTCGCCATCGCCTACGTCCTCGTCCGCACGCTCGACCTGCTGGCGACGAACGCGGGCACCTCCGTGACCGTCGAGAGCGCCTTCGACGAGGAGCGGTTGCACGCCGACGCCCGCCGGGTCGTCGGGCGCCTCCTGCCGTTCATGCTCGGGACCGCGGCGGCGGTCGTCGTCGCGGCGCCCCTCGTGCTCCTGCCCTTCGGCGCCGAGTACGCGCGGGAAGGGGCGACTCTGCTGCGGCTCCTCGGCGCCGCGGTCGTCTTCCGCTGCGCCATCGTCCTGTTCCGGGTCATCTGCCGCGCCCGCCGGCGCGGCGGAGCGCTCCTCGCCCTCGATGGGTGCCTCAGCGTGCTCGTGCTGGGGCTCACCGTGGCGCTCGCGCCGGCGTTCGGCCTGACCGGCGTCGGGGTCGCATGGCTCGTGGCGAACGCCGCCGCCGCCGCGGTGGTCCTCCCCGGGCTGGTCGCGTTCATGCGGCACGGCGACGCCTCGGACGGTCCGGCGGCTCGCGGCCCCGGCCGCCGCGACTGGCGGCTCGGACAGTGTCGGGCTGGCCTTCTGGGCGGCGCGCCCACGGGGGCACCCTGGCACCCTGAATCCGCTCGGCGCCAGCGAGGAAGGCTGCTGTGCGCGGCGCTTCAGGGCAAGGACCTTGGCGCCGATTCCCTTCATCAGGAGAGGGCACGTGAGCGCAATGCCGGAACCGAATAACAACGGGAAGGACGATCGAGCCTTGCGATCCTTGTCGTGATCCACGAACTGAACCACCTCGGCGGCAGCCAGCGAAACGCCGTTCACCTCGCCTGCGGGCGTCCGCATCTCGGTCACGACGTCGTCGCGGCCGGGCCCGACGGGCCGCTGATCGAGGTCCGGCGGGAGCGGGGCGTGCCGCTCCGCATCCTGGATGTTGACCTCCCGGACGGGCCGCTCGTGGGCGCTTTGCCGGGCTGCCGGCGCCTGCTGAACCTGACGCGGTCGATCAGTCCCGACCTGGTGCACAGCTACGAGCTGACGCCCTCGCTGCTCACGTTCCTGGGCGCGCACCGCATGGACGGGACGCCGATGACGATGACGATCAACAGCATGTCGGTGCCGGACTTCATGCCGGGGTCGGTCCCGCTGCAGGTGTGCTCGCCGCTGATCGCCTCGGAGACCCGTGCGCGCACCGGCTCGGTCGGCGTCCTCGAGATCCCGACCGACACCCGTGAGCAGTACCCCGGCTACCCGGGCGGCCAGGAGTTCCGCCGCTCCCTCGGGATCGCGCCGGACGAGCTCGCGGTGGTGGTGGTAAGCCGCTTCGCCGCCGCGCTCAAGCAGGAGGGCCTCGAGACGGCCATCCGCGCGGCGGGGCGCCTGGCCGGGCGCCACCGCATGCGGCTGGTGCTGGTGGGCGACGGACCGGCGATGGACGATCTGCGCGCGCTCGCCGACTCCGTCAACGCAGTGCTCGGCCGGGACGTCGTGCTGCTGACGGGCGCGCTGGCTCGACCGCCCGCTCGGCCTACGCGGCGGCTGACATCGCGCTCGGCATGGGCGGGTCGCTGCTGCGCGCCATGGCGTTCGGCAAGCCCTGCATCGTGCAGGGCGAGCACGGCTACTTCGAGATGCTCGACCCGACCACGGCCCGGGCGTTCCGGTGGCGGGGCTTCTACGGCATCGGCGCGGGCGGCACGGGCGAGGACCGCCTGGTCGACCTTCTCGATCGGCTGCTCGGGGACCCGGCCATGCGCTGCGAGCAGGCGAGCTTCGCCCTCGACCTGGTCCGCCGCCATTACGGCCTGGAGAAGGCCGTCGAGCAGCAGATGGCCTGGTACCGCCGCGTCCTGGCGGAGCACGTCGCGGCCGACGCCCGCGAGATGGCGCGCACCGTCGCGCTGGTGGGCGCGTGGTTCGCTGGCCGGGCCCTGCGACGCACGCAGGGCAAGGCGAAGACAGACTTCTTCAACAGCACCGAGCACATCGCGGCGGGCATCCGAGGACCGGTGCCGACGACGTTCGATCCGGACCTTCCCGACGACCGCGTGCCGGGCGAGGGCCCGTATCGCGGCGACGCAGGGGAGACGCGAGCGACGAGGGGTGCATCCGTGGCGAGCCTTGCCACCGCGCTGGCCTCGTGGGGGCCCATCGGAGGCGTCGGATGGTAACGCGGGCCGCGGAGGGAACAAGGCGCGAGCGACTCGACCGGATTGAAGCCATGAAAGGTGACCACGTGCGCCAGAGCCCTCCGACGGGCATCGCGATCATCGGGGCGGGCTACTGGGGCCCCAACCTCGTGCGCAATGCGCAGCAGACGGCCGGCCTGCGCCTCGAGTACCTGTGCGACCTGGACGTCGGGCGCGCGCGCCGGGTGCTCGGCGACTACTCCACCGTGCGGGTCTCGGGCTCGCTCGAGGAGGTGCTAGGCGACCCGGCGGTCTGGCCGTCGCGATCGCCACGCCGGTCGGCACCCACTTCGACATCGCGATGCAGGCGCTCGAGGCTGGGAAGCACGTGCTGGTCGAGAAGCCGCTGGCCTCGACGCTTCGCCGACGGGCGAAGATGCTGGTCGACGTCGGCGGAGCGACGCGGGCGGGTGCTGATGCGCGACCACACCTACTGCTACACGCCGGCGGTGCGGCACATCCGCGAGCTGATCGCGCGACGGCGAGCTCGGCGAGATCCAGTACGTCGACTCGGTGCGGATCAACCTCGGCCTCGTCCAGCCGGACGTCGACGTGTTCTGGGACCTCGCGCCGCACGACCTGTCGATCCTCGACTTCATCCTGCCCGACGGCGTGCGCCCGTCACGGTGGCCGCGCACGGCGCCGACCCGATGGGCGCCGGGCAGCGCCTGCGTCGGCTACCTGTCGCTGCGGCTCTCGAACGGCAGCATCGCCCACGTGCACGTGAACTGGCTCTCCCCGACCAAGATCCGCACCATCGTCGGTGGGCGGGGCCCAGCGCACGGTGATCTGGGACGACCTGAACCCGACACAACGGCTGTCCGTCCACGACAGGGGGGTGGACAAGGTCGCGGCCAACGCGCTCGACCCCGACACCCGCGGCCGCACGATCGTCTCCTACCGCACCGGCGAGACCATCGCGCCGGCGCTGCCGAACCTGGAGGCGCTGCGCTCGGTGATGCTCGAGTTCGCCGCCGCCATCGCCGAGGGCCGGGCGCCGCTCACCGACGGACGCGCCGGCCTGCGCGTGCTCGCCGTGCTGGAGGCGGCGTCGATGAGCCTGGCGAACGACGGCGTGCCCGTCCCGATCCAGAGCGTGGACGGACCGCCCCTGGCGGTCGTCGAGGAGCCGATCGAGCCGGCCCTGCGCGGCCGCGGGGAGGTCACGGTATGAGCAGCCATGCCCAGCCGGTCGCCGGCGCGCGGGTCCTCGTCACGGGCGGGGCCGGCACCATCGGCTCGACCAGCGTCGACCAGCGGCCAGCGGCCGCCGGCCGCCGGTCCCGGCGCAGGCCCTTCCGGCCCAGCTGGGTGACCGAGCGCGAGCTGGACGGCCCGGTCGCGGATCTGCGCCCGCCGAGCCGGCAGGGGGGGCCTACGGGCGCGTGCGGGTCCTGGTGCGCCTGCGGGGCCGGCCGCTGGGGTTCGTCGAGATGCCGCTCCCCGAGGAGGGCATCCCGGGCGAGGCCTTCGTGCACGTCGCTGCATCGCGCCTCCGGGCGCAGATCCTGCGTCATCGTGCGGAGCCGCCCGGACCCCCCGGCGACGGGCGGCCCTTCGTCTCGGTGGTCGTGTGCACGCATGACCGGCCCCAGCGCCTTCGGGCGGCGCTGCGGTCGCTGCTCGACCAGACCCACGACGCCTACGAGGTCATCGTGGTCAACAACGCGCCCTCGACGGACGAGCCGCGCCAGGTCGTCGCGGCGATTGCCGACGCGCGCATCCGCTACGTGCTCGAGCCCCGGGCCGGCCTGTCGCGCGCGCGCAACGTCGGGGCGCGCGCCGCGCGGGGCGCGATCGTCGCGTACACCGACGACGACGTCGAGGTGGATCGCGACTGGCTCTCCTGGATCGCTGACCGCCTTCACCCGGGCGCCGCGCGTCGGCGTCGTGACCGGGCTGGTTCCGGCCGCCGCCCTCGAGACGCGGTCGCAGGCCATCTTCGACACGAGGATCGGCTGGGCCGAGCACCTCGAGCCCCGGCTCTACGACCTCGGGGCGAACGACCCCGGCACGCGGTTCTTCCCCTACAGCGCGGGCGTCTTCGGGACCGGAGCGAACTGCGCGTTCCGCGCCGAGACCCTGCGCGGGCTCGGCTACTTCGACGAGAGGCTCGGCCCCGGCAACGGGACACTGGGCGGCGAGGACCTCGACATCTTCCTGCGGGCGCTGCGGGCCGGGTGGACCCTGGCCTATGAGCCCGCGGCGGTCGTCTGGCACTTCCACCGCGCGGATGAGCATGCGCTGGCCTACCAGCTCCGGGCGTACGGGCGCGGCCTCGGCGCCTACGCCGCCAAGCACATAGCCGCGTCGGACACGCGCCGCCGAGATCGCCCGGCTGGTCCCGGCGGCGCTCTGGCGTCTCGTGACCGAGCGCCGCTCGTCGGACGGCGGCCAGACCGTCCCGCTGAGGCTCCGCCTGTCGGAGCTGCTCGGTGTGCTGCCCGGCGCCGCCGCATACATCCGGGCCCGTCGGGCCCAGCCGGTCGCCGAGGCCACCCGTCGCGGCCGATCGAGTGATCGGCGGCCCGCTACCGGCGGCGGGCTAGGCGAGGGCGAGCAGGGGGCGGCCGTCGAGCGGCCGCCGCGGCGAGGCGCCCAGCCAGGTCGAGGATGGTCGCCGCCACGTCGGTGACGCGCCCGTCGGCGAGGTCGGCTGCCCAGGCGCGGCGCCCGGCGCCGCGCACGGCGATGAAGCCGCGGTTGACGTGGCTGCCGGTGCGCCCGAACGGCACCGGCCCGATGCGGCCGACGGCCGGGCTGTTCACCACGTCCCAGGCCCCCGAGTTCCAGCACACCACCAGGTCGGCGTCGGGCAGCTCGGAGCGCCCGGTCGTGGGGGCCGCTGCCGGGTCCGCAGGACCTCGCTCACGACCGGCCGCCCGGTGCGGGCGTCGCGCAGCTCGTGGAGGCGCTCCTCCATCTCGGCGCAGACGGCCTCGTACTGGCTCGGGCGGCACGATCCCCTCGCGCTCGCGCCCGGCGAGGTTCACCCGCACGTAGCCCTCCGCGAAGCTCGGGAGGGCGAAGGCCCGCATGCGGGGCCAGAGGTCGCCGTACCACATGGCCGGCTGGTAGGAGAGCTCGCCCCAGTCGCGCGGCGGGCGCAGCCCCTCCGAGCGCCGGGGCGGTCGCGGCTGCGCCACAGCCAGCGCTCCCAGGTCAGGGCCCGCGGGTGGCGCAGCACCGGCGGCGGCGGGCCCTCGCCGCCCGGGGCGAGCGCCCGCCGCCCCGGGAAGCTCAGCCGGTAGCAGAGCTCGGGCAGGAAGACCATGCTCGGCAGGTCCATGCTGTTGGTCTCCATCCCGTGCGGGGAGAAGACCACGACCTGCGCATCGCCGGCTGCCGCGACCACCTCCTGGATGCCCCGGTCAACCGCCTGGAAGACCTGCAGCAGCGCGTCCTCGGCCGTTCGCGCCGCAGGGGGTGGCCGGTCGCGTCGCTGAGATGCCAGAGGTGGTGCCCGGCGGAGTGGCCCTCGCCGAAGGCCGTGACGAAGAGGTCCCACGGCTCGCGCGCCAGCAGCTCCGTGCAGATCGCGACCCGTCGCCGGATGCCGATCCGCAGCGCCCTCCGAAGCCGCGCCACCGCGATGGGGTTCCAGAAGGTGGCATGGTCTTTGTTGAGGGCCGGGTGGCGCCCGTGGCGGGCCACGAGCTCGCCGAACAGCTCCGGCGGCGAGGAGCACGAGGGAACCTGAGGGGAGTGCGCCCCCCAGGCGAGCACCTGCACGCCGTTGACGTCCGGACTCAGCCGCGCCTGCGGTACATCGACGGCGGCCACGCGGCGTTCGTCGCCGAGGGCGTAGAAGGGCGGGTGCTCGGCGTAGTCGTAGGCGCCGCGGTCGTTGACCCGGTACGCCTCGGGCTCGAAGATCAGCGACGTCCAGTAGCCCGTCCGCTCGGGGTCGCAGCCGGTGAGGAGCGTCGTCCACACGGCCTCGGCCCGGTAGCGGTCGCCTCCGGCAAGCCGTCCCCAGGCGCCCTCGCCGCGGACGCTGGCGAGCCCGGGCAGGAGCCCGGCGTCCATCCACCGCTCGAGGAGCACCGGGTCGCCGGCGTCCATTCCGATCGCGATCACCTTCGCCGACATGCGCCCTCCGTCCGCTTGCGCGATGTGGTTCCCGCGAGCGTCACACGGCCGGCCGATCGCGCGCGCGGGTCGGACGGGGAGAGCCGCCCTGACCGACGGGCCAGTCGCGCCGCTGGGCGCTACGCCGACGCGAGCAGGGGGCGACCGTCGAGCGGCTGCCGCGGCGAGGCGCCCAGCAGGTCGAGGATGGTCGCCGCCACGTCGGTGACGCGCCCGTCGGCGAGGCGGCTCCCAGGCGCGGCGCCCGCGCCGCGCACGGCGATGAAGCCGCGGTTGACGTGGCTGCCGGTGCGGGCGAACGGCACCGGCCCGATGCGGCCGACGCTCGGGCTGTTCGACCACGTCCCAGGCCCCCGAGTTCCAGCACACCACCAGGTCGGCGTCGGGCAGCTCGGGCGCCCGGTCGTGGGGCCCGCTCCGGGTCCGCAGGACCTCGCTCACGATCGGCTGCCCGCTGCGGGCGTCGCGCAGCTCGTGGAGGCGCTCCTCCATCTCGGCGCAGACGGCCTCGTACTGGTCGGGCGGCACGATCCCCTCGCGCTCGCGCCCGGCGAGGTTCACCCGCACGTAGCCTTCCACGCCGCCGGGCAGGGCGAAGGCCCGCATCCGGGGCCAGAGGTCGCCGTACCACATGGCCGGCTGGTAGGAGAGCTCGCCCCAGTCGCGCGGCGGGCGCAGCCCCTCCGAGCCCGGGTTCACGGTTGCGCCACACCCAGCGCTCCCAGGTCAGGGCCCGCGGGTGGCGCAGCACCGGCGGCGGCAGGCCGTCGCCGCCGGGGGCGAGCGCCCGCCTCCCCGGGAAGCTCAGCCGGTAGCAGAGCTCGGGCAGGAAGACCATGCTCGGCAGCTCGGTGGCGGGCTCCATGCCGTAGGGCGAGAAGACCACCACCGCGGCCTCGTCGCCGGCGACTGCGACGAGCTCCTGGGCCGCCCGGTCGACCGCCTGGTACACCTCGAGAAGCGGGTCGTCCCTCCGCGCGCGATACAGAGGATGGCCGGTCGCGCCGCTGAGGTGCAAGAGATGGTGCCCGGCGGAGTGGGTCTCGCTGAAGGCCGTCATGAAGAGGTCCCACGGCTCGCGCGCCAGCAGCTCCGTGCAGATCGCGACCCGTCGCCGGATGCCGATCCGCAGCGCCCTCCGGAGCCGCGCGATCGCGACCGGGTTCCAAAAGGTGGCGTGGTCCTTTCTGAGGGCCGGGTGGCGCCCGTGCCGGTCCACCAGCTCGCCGAACAGCTCCTGCGGCGAGGAGCACGACGGGTGCCGGGGCTCGTGGGCGCCCCAGCCCAACACCTGGGGCCCTGCCACGTCGGGGCTCGGCCGCGTCTGCGGCACGTTGACCACGGCCACCGTGCGCGCCTCGCCGAGGGCGTGGAATTGCGGATGGGCGACGTAGTCGTAGGCACCGCGGGCGTCCACGCTGTACGCACCGGGCTCGAATGCCAGCTCCGTCCAGTAGCCGGTCCGCTCCGGCTCGCAGCCGGTCAGCAGCGCGCCCCACACGGCCTCGGCCCGGTAGCGACGACCCCCGGCGATCCTCCCCCACGCGCCCTCGCGACGGAGGCGCGCCAGCCCGGGCAGGAGCCCGGCGTCCATCCACCGCTCGACGAGCTCGCCGTCGGCGCTGTCCATCGCGATCGCGATCACCTTCGCCGGCATGGGCCCTCCGAGAGCTCGCGCGACGTGATACTGCCAGCGTCACATGGCTCGCCGATCGCGCGCGCGGGTCGGATGGCGGGCGCCGCCCTGGTCGAGCGGTCAGATGCGCTCAGAGCTCCGAGAAGAACCCAGCCGTTTGCGGGGCGTTCGTGAAGCGTCCGGGAGGGACTCGAACCCCCAGCCCTCCGGTTAGCAGCTCACCCTCGGCGAAATCCGAGGGTGAGCCGCTTTCCGGCCGCGGTCGGCACCTGTCCACGCAGCTGTTCACGTTCCTGTTCGAGCACCACTCCCAGCCCCGCCGGATGACCGCCGCGGAGCGGCGCCAACTCTCACCTCGGTGTTCGCTGCGAGCCGCTGGTAGCGGGGCGCCCGTCGAGCGCCCCGAGGATGGCCTCGACCGAGCGGTCGACCTCCGCGAGCGTGGTCCGCCAGCTGCAGACCGAGATGCGCATGCAGCGCCGGGCGCGCCAGTCCTCGGTGCGCCTGGGCCTGCGCTTCTTCCTGCCCGCCCGCCTGGCGGCCAGTTACCGCAAGGTCCAGCTGACGATCCGCGGGCCCAACACGACCAACGTGCGCTTCAACGGGCTGGTGCCGGTCAAGACGCCCAAGTTCGGCCAGGGCACGCGGCGCTTCATCTTCGTGCCGATGCGGGCGAGAAACTGCGGCGCCTACACGCTGGTCGTGCGGCGCGGCGGCACGTCGCGTCGCCGGGCTCTGGACCGTCACCGGCCGCTTCGGCCTGCTGCGTCGGCAGATCGCCTCGGCGGGCGCGTGCCGAAACACCTGCGCACCAACGGCAAGGGCTCGACGCGGGCGTGGAAGAGGCTGCGCGCTGCCATCTTGCAAGGGACGGGTACCGGTGCCGCTACTGCGGCAGGGTGGCAACCCAGGTTGACCACGTCCGCCCGATGAGTCGGGGCGGCACGGTGATCCGAGCAACCTGGTCGCCGCGTGCCAGCCGTGCAGCCTGGCCAAGGGTGGAGGACTAGCTGAACTGACCACGGACCTGCGCGACCCGGCTGACCGGCGGCCGGTCGCCAGGGAGCTGTGGGGGCGGCGCCTGTTGTACCAGCGCACCCAGCCCGGCAGGGCCCGGGTGCGGTGGGCGCTTGAGGGATAGGCATAGCGCCAGGCCCACTCCCGCAGCAGGGTGCCGATCAGGGCCTCGGCTTTCCCGTTGGTGCGCGGCGTGTAGGGCCGCGTGCGCCGGCGCTCGATGCCCAAGCGCTCGCAGGTCGCTGCCCAGGCGTGGGAGCGGTAGGCATGCCCATTGTCTGAGAGCACGCGCTCGATGCCGATGCCGTGCTCGGCCGTGAACCAGGCGACCGCGCGCTCAAGGAAGGCGCAGGAGTGCTCGGCGCCCTGGCCCGACAGGACCTCGCAGTAGGCGATCCGGCTGTGGTCGTCGATGGCCACGTGCAGGTGCTGCCAGCCCGCTCGGGGCGAGCGCTGGATGCCGTCGGCGAGGATCCGCTTGCCGACGCTGTGAAAGCGCCCCAGGCGCTTGGTGTCGATGTGCAGCAGCTCGCCGGGCCGGGCGCGCTCGTAGCGAACGACCGCGGGCCGGGGGGCCCTTGGCAGCCGCGAGGCGCCAGCGCGCCGCAGGACCTTGGCGACCGTCGAGGCGGGCAGGCCGAGGATCGCCCCCAGGCGCGCCGGGCCGTAGCGGCTTGCCTGGCGGGCGTTCAGGATGGCCGCCTCGAGCTCGGGCGAGCAGCGCCGTGGCTGGCGATGGGGCACCGGGCGACGCTCGCGCAGGGCCGCCCAGCCGCCGAGCTCAAAGCGGGCCAGCAGGCGGTAGACGGTCGAGCGGTGCACCCCCGAGCCGGCGGCGGCCCGCTGCGTGCTCATCCCCTGCAGGCGCACCTTGGCGACGATCTCGCAGCGGCTCTCTCAGCCCAGCCGCTTTCGTCGGGGGCGCTCGTTAGCGTGTCGCATCCGGGTCTCCTTGGAGGCTGGGCGGTAGCACCCCAACCCTCTCGGGAGATCCGGACGGAACGATCAGCTGTCGCGTAGGTGTGTGGTCAACGCAACTAGGGGGGGACGTCTGAGACGTGAGGCTTCGATTGCCCCTACGGTCCCGATTTCTCCGACCTGGAGAAATCAAGCGGACCTCGCGCGACTGGTGAGCGACCCCCGCGGCCCCTGAACGAGAGAAGGGCGCCTCCCCGCAGGCGCCCTCTGCTGACCACGATACCCGCCGACCCTCGCTCGCATCCTAACCGTTGGAGGGGTCTCGATGGCACGAGCGGGCAGGACGGTCCTGGCGCAGCGCATGCGCGGCGACGACTTTCCGAGCGCGGCAGCCGACGCCGCCCTCCTGCAGACCGTCGAGAGCCCCAGCGGGGCCGGTCGGCGGCGGGCGATCCGCGGGCCTTGCGAGGGCTGCCCATGATCGGCGGCTGCGCCGGCCACATCCCGGGGACCAAGAAGGGCGTCTCGAGGAAGCTGGGGCGCTGGAGCGGGCGCCAGGGCTACCTGGTGGGGCTGGCCTCGGACCGCTTTCAGACGGGCGCGGGAACCGGGGTCGCGGGCGTCCCGCTCGATGCTCCGCACCTTCGCCCGCGCCTTCTGGAGCTGCTCCAAGAGGGCTCGGTCGGTCGGGTCGGCCAGGCGGGCCTCCACCGCATGCCGCAGATCCACCAGGGCCGCCCGGTACTCGCCAAGCTGCCGCGCCGCCGCCTTGTCGTCCATGTCGCCATCCCCGCCGATCGCCTGCCGATGCCCTTAGTCTCGGCAGCCTCCGCCCTGAACTTGGGGGTCCCGGCCGGGCGTCCCGCGCCCCCTGGGGCGCTGGCCGGGGCGCTAGGCCCCGAGCGCCTCAAGCACGCGCTCGGCGCTTCCGGCGTCGCCGTTGCTGCTCTGCTCCAGGTACCGCACGGCCACCCCGCGCAGGGCGATCGCCTGGACCTCGTCGAGGCTGTCGTGGTGCGGGTAGATCGGCTCGCCCTCCAGGCCGAGCGCGATAGAGCAGGCGGCCGTAGCGGTCGAGCTCGATCATCATCTCGAGGTCGAGCCCGTCGCCGGCTGCCGCGACCGCGAGTCGCAGACGGCCCAGCTGGCGAGCCGGCGGGCGTCCTCGACGCGCTCGGGCTCGAGGTAAGATCGGCGCCGAGTTCATGCTCATCTTGTTCCTCCGATCGTCTGCGGCGGACGGGAGGAGCGGTCGGCGAGCCCCGGATAGGCTGCTCGGCGCGGCCGAGGATTACCCCCGGTCGCCACGGGCCGGGGCGTTCGCGCGCCGCCGGCCCACTGTTCGTGTCGGGGTGAGCCTGCGTCATCCGCGGGGGTTAGAACCACCGTAGAACCACGGCGCGCGTGGGCGCCGTGGGGGAGAACGCCGAAAGCCCCGCGCTAGCAGGGCTTTCGGAAGCTCCTCGGGAGGGACTCGAACCCCCAACCCTCCGGTTAACAGCCGGATGCTCTACCATTGAGCTACCGAGGATCGCTCGACGGCAAGTCTAGCCCAGCCGCGGCGAGGCCCGAAATCCGCTCACGCCCCAGGGGCGACGAGCCGGTGCAGGTGGATGATGGTCCCCGACTCGTCCGGACGGCCGCGATGGGCGACCTCCTCGCGCTCGTGCGTCCAGCCGGCCGCCCGGAGCGGCTCGATCAGGGCGGACGCGTGGGGGCGGCGCGGGTCGGTGATCAGGGCCTCGCCGCCGGGGGTGAGCAGGCGGGGGAGGAGGGCGGCGAGGGCGCCGCCGTTGCGCTCCTCGTAGAGCAGGTCGGCGCCGATGACGAGGTCGGCGGGGGCGCGCTCGAGGAGCGCGCGCGGGGGCTCGCGCCAGTCGACCGCCATGGTCTCCACGCGGGCGCCGGCGGCCCCGGCGTTGGCCCGGGTGAACGCCAGCGCCTCGTGGTACCAGTCGGTGGCGAGGGCGGCGGCGCCCCCGAGGGCGGCGACGATGGACGGCAGGCCGACGCCGCAGCCGAGCTCCACGGTCCGCAGGCCGCCGAGGGCGCGGGCGGCGAGCCGCTCGCCGAGCACGAGCGCGCTCGGCCACAGCTCGGCCCAGTAGGGCAGGCGCTCGTCGCGGGCGTAGTCGACCTCGTCGATGAGGTCCTCCGCGCTGCGGGGCCGGAGGATGGAGAGCACGACCGGGCCCACGGCCACGTCCAGGCGGACCGGGTCGAAGGCCAATAGCGAATCCTCCACATCCGCCAGGCTACCCCCGGTCCCGCCCAGGTTACGCCGGCCAGCCCTTCCCCCGGCAGGCCGGGGGCCGTAGGCTCGACGTCCCGATGGCCCTGCAGCCTATGCCCGATGGGCGGCAGACGCTTCCGAGCGTCACCGATGAGCCGCTCAGCGCCGCCCTGCCCGTCCTGCTCGCCAGGAGGCGCCTGACGACCGGCGCTCTGGCCGGCCTGCTGCGCGCCGAGGGCATCGCGATCAGCCGGACGCGGCTGCACCAGCTGTTCGACCGGCTCGGGGGCGCCGCCCACCCCGGAGCAGCTCGAGCGCCTGGCGAGCGTCCTCGGCGTGAGCGCGGCCTACTTCGCCGAGTACCGGCTCTGGCGGGTGCGGGCGCTGCTCGACCCGGGCATCGTCGGCTTCGACCGGGCGATGGCCAACTTCGGCCGGCTGCGGGGCGGCCGGGCCGGGGTGGCGCTGGACGAGGGCAGGCCGCCCCGGGGGTCGCGCTATCCTCCCCCGGTCCCGAGCCAGTCGGAGGAGCGCGAATGAGCGACAGCCAGGAGGCCGCAGAGGCGGTCGAGGAGCAGGAGGCGGCCCCCGAGGCCGAGGCCGCCGCAGGCGGAGGAGCCCGAGGCGGAGGCGCCCGCCGAGGAGCCCGAGGCCCCGGCCGCCGAGGCGGAGCCTGAGGCCGAGCCGGAGCCCGAGCCGGAGCCGGAGGCCGAGGCCGAGCCCGAGGCGGCCGAGGCGGAGCCCGCGCCCGAGCCCGAGCCGGAGGCCGAGGCCGAGCCCTCGGACGAGCCCGACCCCGAGATCCTCGCCGCCGAGGAGGAGCTGGCCGAGGAGGCCATCCCCACGCCGGTCGGCCCCGCGTCCGGGCGCCAGGCCAAGGTCTACCTCTGCGACCGCGGCCACCGCACCGTGGCGGTCTGGAGCGACCCGACGACCTGCCACGCGCGCCCGACCCGCAGCGGCGGCGAGTGCGGCCGCCAGCTCTACCCCATCGGGGAGCTGCCCGAGCAGGTGCAGAAGGCGCTCAACCCGCTCAAGGCCTCCAAGAAGGCCTCGAAGGCGTAGCGCGGCCCCCGGGGCCTCAGCCGGCCTCGGCCTCCCCGACCATCCGCTCCATCTCCTCGAACCCCGGCTCCCACACGCCGGGGTCGTCGAGGTCCACGCCCAGCGCCCCCAGGAGCTCGGCCGGGGCCATCGACCCGCCCGCCGCCAGGAACGCGAGGTAGTCGCCGACGAAGGCGTCCCCGCGCTCGCGGTAGCGCGCGTAGAGCGCCAGCGTGGCGAGGTGCGCGAAGACGTAGGCGTAGGTGTAGAAGCGCGTCGAGATGAAGTGGGGGATGTACGACCACCCCAGCCGGTAGCCCTCCGGCAGCAGGAGCGCGTCGCCGTAGTACTTCGCGTTCTCCTCGAACCAGACCTCGGAGAGGCGCTCGGGGGTGAGCGTGCTCCCCTCGTCGCGGAGCGCGTAGGCCCGCTGCTCGTAGCGGGTGAGGACGGTCTGGCGGAAGACCGTGGCGAACGACCCCTCCACGCGCTCGGCGACCAGCGCCTGGCGGGTCGCCGGATCGCTCTCGACGGCCATCAGGTGGTCGAAGGCGAGCAGCTCGGCGAAGGTGGAGGGCACCTCGGCGAGCGCGATGCCCGTGCCGGCCGACAGGGCCGTCTGCTCCTCCGAGGCCAGCGTGAAGTGCATGCCGTGCCCGAGCTCGTGGGCCAGGGTCATGACGTCGTTCATCCGGTCGGTGAAGTTCATGAGGATGTACGGCGAGGCGTCCTGGGCCACCGGCGCGCAGAACGCGCCCCCGCGCTTGCCGGCGCGGGGCTCGGCGTCGACCCGCCGCTCGTCGAAGAAGCCGCCCGCGATGCCGGCGACGCGAGGGGAGAAGCGGCCGAACGACTCGTCGATCAGGCGCAGCGCCTCGGGGTAATCGACCGGCCGGAACTCGCCGACGGGCGCGTACTGGTCGTGCAGCTCCAGGCGCTCCACACCGAGGATGCCCGCCTTCACGCGGAACCAGCGGTGGGCGATCGGGTAGTGGCGCTCGACGGCGTCGAGCATGCGGTCGACGACCTCGCCGGGCAGCTCGTTGCGCAGGTGGGTCGGCTCCATCGGCGACGAGTAGTGGCGCAGCCGGTCCATCGCGAGGCGGTCGCCGACGAGCGTGTCGTAGCTGTGCGCGAGCGTGTCGGCGTGCGGCGCCAGCGCCTCGTAGAGCGTCTCGAGCGCCCGCCTCCGCAGCTCGCGATCGGGGTCGCGCACGTGGGCCAGCAGGCGGTCGATCGTGTGCGGCTCGGGCCCGTCGCCGGCGTCGAACGGGACCTCCAGCGTCGAGGTGATGCGGCCGAAGAGCGTCTGCCAGGCGCCGACCGCCGCCGGGCCCCGCTCGGCGAGCATCCGCTCCTCGGGCTCGGAGAGGGTGTGCGGGGCGAAGCGGCGCAGCGCGACCAGGTAGTGGCGGTCGCGGGAGACCTCGGGCGCGTCGTACAGCTCCCGCGCGCGGTCCTCGGCCAGCGCGATCCACTCGAGGTCGAAGAAGCGCAGGGCGTTGGCCGCCTCGACGAGCGCGCGGTCGACGGCCGCCGACAGGTCCTTGTTCTCCTGCGAGGTCACGTCGACCGACTCGCGCAGGTTGACGTAGGAGCTCACCCGCGACAGCTCGTTGTCGATCGCCGAGAGCTCCTCGAGCGCCTCGGCCAGCGCCGGCGCGTCGATGGCCGCGAGCGCGCCCCGGTAGCGCGTCTCGAAGGCACGTGCCTGCTCGAGGCCGGCGTCCAGGCGCCGGCGGGCCTCGTCGCCGTCGGCGACCAGCGGGGAGAGATCCCAGTGGACCCCGGCCGCCCGGGGGCCGGTGGGGGCGGCGTCGGTGGAGGTCGTCACCGCGTCAAAACGTATCGGATCGCCCGCGCGTCACGCCGCCAGCAGGCGGTCGATGGCGTCGAGGGGCAGGGGCGGCGATCCGGTGTCGCCCGGGCGCACGCCCTCGTCGGGCCGGTGGAAGTCGGAGCCGCCCGCGGCGACCAGCCCGTGGCGCCGGGCCAGCCCGGCGTAGGCGTCGCGGCGCTCGGGCGTGTGGTCGGGCCGGTGGACCTCGATGCCGCGCAGGCCCGCGCCCGCGAGCCGGCCCACGACCGCCGACAGGGCCGAAAGGTCCATTCGCAGCGACGCCGGGTGGGCGAGGACGGCCGCGCCGCCGGACTCGGCGATCAGCGCCACCGCCTCCTCCGGGGCCGGGCCCCGGTGGGGGACCGCCGCCGGCCCGCCGTCGCCGAGGTAGCGGTCGAACGCGTCCTGGCGGTCGCGCGCGTGGCCCGCGGCGACGACGGCGTCGGCCACGTGGGGGCGGCCGATCGGGCCGGCGGCGCGAGCCGCGACGTCGTCGAACGACACCGGAGCGCCCGCCGCCGCGAGCAGGCGGACGATCTCGCGCGCCCGGGCCGCGCGCGCCTCTCTCATCTGCTCCAGCCGGTCGACGAGCGGCCGGGGAGCGGGCTCGCCGAAGTAGCCCAGCAGGTGCATCGAGCCCGCCGGGGCCCGCACCGACAGCTCGACCCCGGGCACGACGCGCAGGCCGCGCGCGCTGCCGGCCCGGATGGCCGCGGCCACTCCGCCGAGCGTGTCGTGGTCGGTGATCGCGAGCACGCCGACGCCGGCGGCCGCGGCCAGGTCGATCAGCGCCGCGGGCTCGAGCGAGCCGTCCGAGGCGACGGTGTGGAGGTGGAGGTCGGCCCTGCCGGCGGCTACGCGGTCACCGCGCGGCCGACGAGGCCGCGGGCCTCCAGCTCCGCCAGGACGCGCCCGGCGCTCTCGGCGGCCGACTCCTCCTCGGTGCGGATGTGCACGTCGGGGGTGGGCGGCGCCTCGTAGGGGTCGCTGACGCCGGTGAACTCCTTGATCTCGCCAGAGAAGGCCTTGGCGTAGAGCCCCTTCACGTCGCGCCGCGCGCACTCCTCGACCGAGGTGTCCACGAAGACCTCGACGAACGGGCCGAACTCCTCGACCATGCCGCGCGCGGCGGCGCGCGTCTCGATGTAGGGGGAGATCGCCGACACCAGCGTGACGACGCCGGCCCGGGTGAAGCGGCTGGCGACCCAGCCGATCCGCTCGATGTTCGTGTCGCGGTCCTCCTTGGAGAACCCGAGGCCCTTGGAGAGGTGGGTGCGGACGACGTCGCCGTCCAGGTACTCGATCAGCAGCCCCCGCTTCTCGAGCTCGGGGCCCACGATCTCGGCGATCGTCGTCTTGCCGGAGCCCGAGAGCCCGGTGAACCACAGGGTGAAGCCGTCGCGCTCACTCACTCTCGGAGAGCCCTCCTTCGGAGCCCGCGGCCCCGCTCGCGGTGCGTGTCAGCCGGTGGTGCGGCCCGAGGGCAGGTGGAGCCCGCACTCGGTCTTGCCGCTGGCGGCCCAGCGGCCGGCGCGCCGGTCCTCGCCCTCCTGGACGGCGCGGGTGCAGGGTACACACCCGATCGACGGGAACCCGCGGTCGTGCAGCGGGTTGTAGGGGACGTCGTGCGCGTAGAGGTAGCCGATGACGTCGTCGTCGCTCCAGTTGACGAGCGGCTGGATCTTCACCACGCCGCGGCTCTCATCGAGGTCGACCTTGCGGGCCGTCAGGCGGCCGGGGCTCTGGACCCGGCGGATGCCGGTGATCCAGGCGTCCATCCCGACGAGCGCCCTCTGGAGCGGGGCGACCTTGCGCAGCGCGCAGCAGCGGTCGGGGTCGCGCCGCCAGAGCTCGTCGCCCTCGGACAGCGCCTGCTCGGCCACCGTCTGCTCGGGCTCGACGCGCTCCACCTCGAGGCCGTAGCGCGCGATCAGGCGGTCGCGCGTCTCGTAGGTCTCGGGGAAGAGGAGCCCGGTGTCGAGCTCCACGATCCGCACCTCGGCGCCGATCCGGTCGAGCATGTCCAGCAGGACCGAGGACTGCATCTGCCACGAGCAGGTGAGCACGATGCGTCCGGCGAAGCGCTCGGCGGCCCAGGCGAGCACGTCCTCGGCCGAGCGGTCCTCCATCTCCTCGGAGAGGATGCGAAAGTCGTGCCGGGAGACGGCGAGCGTGGACACGGCGCGACACTATCAGAGGAATGCTGATCGCTTCGATAAGGGGCGGAGATAGGCTCGAAATCAGGTGAGAAATGTCTGATAACAGCCGGCGGGTCTACTCGACGGACGGGGGCCGGGTGCCCGAGCCGCGGCGCCGCGAGGCGCCGGCGGCGGGCCCGCCCCGCGACGGGATCGTGCGGGTGAGCCGGACCTCGTCGGGTCGGCGCGGCAAGACGGTGACGCTGGTGACCGGCCTGCCGCCGGGAGACCTGCGGGCGGTCGCGGGCGAGCTGAAGCGCCTGTGCGGCTCGGGCGGCGCGGTCAAGGAGGGGACCGTCGAGATCCAGGGCGACCACCGCGCCCGGATCGTCGAGCACCTCGCCGGGCGCTACCGCGTCAAGGCGGCGGGTGGCTGAGAACACGGCCCGTTTGCGCGTCGCGACGCCGGGGCAGGCCGCGGCGACCGTGCTGATCGCCCTGGGCGCCCGCGTCTACCGCGCCGGCATCACGCGCACCGGGCCGCGGATCCGCCTGCGCGAGGCGCTGCTGGCGCCGCCGCGCCGCCCCCGGCCGACCGCCTAGGCGTCGACGGCCAGCTCGAGGCGGCGGCCGAAGGCCCGCTCGAAGGCCGGCGCCTCCAGGGCGGCCGACCAGAGGGCGACGGCCGGGTCGCCCTCGGCGCGGACGGCGAGCCGCACCGTCCCGTCGGGCGCCTCCATCCGCACCTCCCGGATGCCGCCCGCCCGGCCACGCTCCAGCTGCTCGGCCACCCGCAGGCAGGCCGCGAGGCGCATGAGGCGCTCCGGGTCGTCCGCGTCGAGCACGCCCTCCAGCGGCGCCGGGGTGGGCAGGGCCTTGCGGTGCGACCGCACCAGCAGCGCCACCAGCGCCAGCTCGCGGTGGCGGAAGCCGGGCAGGCCCGCGTTGAGGACGAGGTAGAAGCCGTGCCTGTGGTGGTCGTTGTAGTCGACCATGACCCCGGCGTCGTGCAGCATGCCGGCCGCCCACAGCAGGTCGCGCTCCGGATGCTCGAGGGCGTGCAGGCCGAGCCGGGCGAGCTCGTCGTACACGGCCAGCGCGAGCGCGGTGACCTGCTCGGCATGAGGTCGCTCGCAGCGGTAGATGTCCACCAGGTTGAGCACGCTCTGGCGGCGGACGTCGCCGATGAGGGGCGGCTCGGCCGGGGCGAGGAAGCGCTCGTAGAAGATGCCCTCGCGCAGGCCCTGGGCGCAGATCTCGATCTGGTCGACGCCGAGCCGCTCGAGGGCCGTCGAGATCACCGCCGCCCCGGCGAGCGTGATGTCGGCGCGGTCCTGCTTGAGCCCGGGCAGCCGGCTGCGCTCGCGCACGGGGAGCTCCGCCATGTCGTCGACCAGCTCCTCCAGCCCGTCCCGCGTCAGCAGGTAGCCGTGGATCTCGTCGAGCGGGTACCCGGAGCGGCGCTGGTGCATGGCCGCCAGCGTCCGGATGGTCCCGCCGATCCCGACCATCCGTCCGCCGGTGCGCTCGAGCCATCCCACGTCGTCGAGCTCGCGGACCACGTGCTTGCGAAGCGCCTTGAGGTCGGCTCGCGTCGCCCGCTGGCGGGGCAGGAAGCGCTCCGTCATGCGGACGGCCCCGAGGGGCCGCGACATGGTGCGCCCGAGCTTGCGGCCGTCAACCTGAGAGATCTGGACGCTGCCGCCCCCCAGGTCGAGGACGTGCCCGTCGCCGAGGGTGGTGCTGTTGACCGCGCCGAGGTAGCCGTACCAGGCCTCCTCCTCGGCCGAGAGCGTCCGCACCGACAGGGCGCCGTCGGCCGACAGCGCCTCGAGCACCTCCTCGCCGTTGGCCGCGTCGCGAACCGCGCTCGTGGCCACCGCCGCGACGTCGTCGACGCCGGCCGCCTCGCAGAAGGCGGCGTAGAGCCGCACCGTGTGCGCCGCACGCTCGACGGCCTCGTCGGCCAGGCCCTCGGGACCGGCCCCGGCGGACAGCCGCACGACCGCGCGGATCTCGTCGACGAGCTGGAACGACCCACCCGGCCGGTAGCGGAACACCACGAGCCGGAAGGTGTTCGAGCCCATGTCGATGACCGCGAGGCGGCGCTCGGGCGCTGACACCGGCGCTAACCTAGTGACCATGACGTCAACGCCGCTCCGACCACCCTCGCCGCGCGGCGTGGGGGCGGCGGCGCATCCCTCGGCCGAGCCGCTCGCCTGGCCCGGCCTCTTCGACGCGCCGGACACGGTCAACCGCGTCTGGACCGACTTCGTCGCCGCGCTCCCCGACCCGGCCCACCGCACGGCGCTGCGCCGCGCGCTCGCCTTCGCCCGGGCCCGCCACGACGGCCAGTACCGGCGCGGCAGCGAGACGCCCTACTGGGTCCACCTGGTGCGCGTCGCGATGGAGCTCTCGCAATGGGGGGTCCGCCGCCCGGAGCTGCTGCAGGCGGCGCTCCTGCACGACACGGTCGAGGACACCGTCACCAGCATCGATGAGATCCGGGTCGGCTTCGGCGAGGAGGTCGCCGACCTCGTCAACTGGCTGAGCGCCCCGGCCCGCGAGGACGACCTGCGCGAGTACTACGCAGCGCTTCCAGGCGAGCGCGCCCTTCGACGCGCAGCTCCTCAAGCTCGCCGACCGAGTAGACAACCTCCGCAGCATCCAGGCGCTGGTCATGCGCACCGGCGACCGCTACCGCCGGTGGGCGGGCAACTACCTGCGGCGCACGGTCTGGCAGGTGCTGCCGCTCGCGGCGGCGGCCCCCTCGGTGGCGCGCGTCGCGCTGGTCACCGCCATGGCCGACCTCGCCCCGCTGGTCGACGACGGCGGCTTCACCGATCCCTAACGCCGGCGCAACCCAGCGGTTACCGAGGGGGGATTGGATGGTGCCCGAATCGACCCCCACCGCACCGGGAGGCGTCATGGGAAGCACGCTCACTACCGCTGAGACCGCTCGCATCGAGGCCCTTCTTTCACGCCTCGAGCCCGAGCCTGGCGGAACCTGCCAGGTCGCAGGCTGCATGCACCTCCACGAGGGCCCCGCCGCGCGGCAGGACCTCCCCGCCCTGGCCGCCTAGCAGCCCCCGGGCGCTCAGGAGTCGCCCTGCTCGGGGGGCACGAGGAAGACCGGGCAGGGCGCGTGGTGCGCCAGGTAGTTGGCGAAGCTGCCGAGCAGGGCGCGCTCCACCAGGCCGCGGTGCGTCGCGGCGACCATGACGTCCACCTCGGCGTCCGCCGCCCACTCGCAGGCCGTGTTCGCGGGGTGCCCCTCGAGCACGATCCCCTCGCCGCCGACCGAGCGGGCCTCCTCGGCGAGCCACATCTCGGCCGCCTCCTTCTCGATCTCGGTGTCGTGCACCGGCGCCCCGCCGAGGCCGGCCGCGAGCGAGACGAGGAAGGCCGGCGGGGCCAGCACGTGGACGACGCTCAGCCGCGCGCCGGTGGCCTCGCGCAGCGCGCCCGCGTGGCTCAGCGCCCGCGCTCCGGCCTCCGAGTCGTCGATGAAGCAGGCGATGTGCGAGTAGGTGACGCTCACGTCGTGCCGCCCTCCTCCGCCGGGCCGGGGGGGACTCTACCGGCGCGCGGCCCCGCGGATTCCTGGGGCAGCTCGGCCAGGTAGGGGCGCCGCGCCGCGGCGGCCAGCGCGAGGCGGCCCTGGGCGAGCTCGACCAGGGCGTCGCCGGCGATCTCGCGCCGCCAGCCGGACGCGAGCGGCTGGCCGTCGACGTCGCCGCGGATGGCCGCGACCAGGAAGGCGGTGATCTCGTCCCGGGTCGCCAGGAGGCTCGGGGCGAGGTCGACGGCCGCGGCGCGGGCGGCGACCAGCACTGCCCCGAGCGGACCGAGGACCTCGAGCCGCTGCTGGACCTCGGGGGGCGGAGCGGTGCCGGCGGCGATCGGCTCGGCCTCGGCGCCGGCGCGGAGCGCCGCCAGCAGGCCGTCGGCCGTCGCGCCGCGGATGCGGTCGGGCAGCCCGCGCTCGCCTTCGAGCGCGCGCCGGTCGCGCGGGCGGCGGCGCGCGATCTCGACCAGCGTGCGGTCCGGCACGACCCACGACGCCGGCTTGTCGCGGCGCCGCGCCTCCTCCTCGCGCCAGGCCGCCAGGGCCGCCAGGACCGCCCGGTCGCGGCCGCCGAGCCGCCCCTGGCCCTTCACGCGCCGCCAGGCCGTCTCGGGGTCCGGCACCAGGCGCGCCTCGGGGCCGTAGCGCCGCTCCTGCTCCTCGGCGACCCACTCGCGCCGGCCCAGCGCCTCGGCGCGGCGCGCGAGCTCGTCGTGGAGGGCGAGGAGGTGGGCGACGTCGCCGGCCGCGTACTCGAGCTGGGCGGCCGACAGCGGACGCCGGGCCCAGTCGGTGTAGCGCTCGCCCTTGTCCAGGCGCACCCCCAGGACGCGATCGAGCAGGGTCCCGAGACCCTGGCCGGCCCCGAGGCCCACGAACCCCGCCGTCACCTGCACGTCGTGGAGGCCGGCCGGGCGCAGCCCGTAGGCCATGCCGAGCAGCGTGAGGTCGGCCGACGGGGCGTGCATGACGACCTCGACGGCGGGGTCGGCGATCATCTCGGCGACCGGAAGGAGGGGCGCGCCCTCGATCGGGTCGATGAGGTGGACCGCCCGGGGCGTCGCCACCTGGGCGAGGCAGGCCACGGGGGCGTAGGTCCGCTCCCACATGAACTCGAGGTCGACGGCCGCCCGGCCCTCCGAGCGGGCCTCCTCCACGACGGCGGCGACTCCCGCGGCGTCGCGGAGTGGCTTGCGCGCTGGCATCCACCGCTACCCTAGCGGGCCGTGCAGGCGATCCAGATCACCAAGGCATTCGGTGCGCGGGACGTCCTCGACGGGGTCGGCTTCCGGGTCGATCCGGGGGACCGCCTGGCCGTGGTCGGCCGCAACGGCGAGGGCAAGACGACCCTCCTGCGCATCCTGGCCGGGCAGCTCGCGCCGGACGCGGGCCGCGTCAGCCTGCCGCGCGGCGCCCGCGTCGCGCTCCACGACCAGCGCCCCCCGCTCGGCTCCGACCTGACCCTCGAGCAGTACGTCGCCCAGGGCCTCGACGCCGCCCGGCGCGCCGAGACCGAGCTGGCCGAGCTGGAGGCCCGCATGGCCGGCGGCGACGCGGGCCCCGCGGTCCTGGCGGCCTACGAGGAGGCCCAGGCGCGCCTGGAGCGCGCGGGCGGCTACGCCTGGCGCTCGTGGATGGAGCGCGTCCTGCGCGGCCTCGGGATCTCCGAGGAGCACCTGCCGCGCCCCCTGGCCGGGTTCTCGGGCGGCGAGCTGACGCGGGCGTCGCTCGCCCGCGCCCTGGTGTCCCAGCCGGACGTCCTGCTGCTCGACGAGCCCACCAATCACCTCGACCTCGGCGCGGTCGAGTGGCTGGAGCGCGCCATCGCCGACCTCGGGGCTGCGGTCGTGCTGGTGTCCCACGACCGGTGGTTGCTGGAGTCGCTGGCCACCGGCGTCCTGGAGCTCGACCGCGGGCGCGCCCGCCTGTGGCCGATGGGCTACTCGGCCTTCCGGCGCGAGCGGGCCCTCGCCGCCGACCGCCAGGGGGCCGAGGCCGCGCTCCAGGCCGCCGAGATCGCCCGCCTCGAGCGCTTCGTCGAGCGCTTCCGCGCGGGCACCCGCTCGCGCCAGGCGGCCTCGCGCCAGAAGCGGCTCGACCGCATCACCCGGGTCGAGGCGCCCACCCGGGCGGCCCACCTCGCGTTCGGGTTCCCCAAGGCCGAGCGCAGCGGGCGGGTGGTCATCGAGGCGGACGGGGTCGACGTGGCGGTGCCGGGCAGGACCCTCGTCGCCGGCGTCGGCTTCACGCTGGAGCGCGGCCAGCGCCTGGCCGTGGTCGGCCCGAACGGCGCCGGCAAGACGAGCCTGGTCGAGACGCTCATCGGGCGGCGCCCGGCCGAGCGCGGCCGGGTCAGCGTGGGGCATCGCGTGGAGATGGCGTACTTCTCCCAGCAGGGCGCCGGCCTGCGCGACGACCGCACCGTCGTCGAGACCGTCCTGGCGGCGAGCGACCTCACCCAGACCCAGGCCCGGACCCTGCTCGGCGGCTTCCTGTTCTCGGGCGCCGACGCCGACGCCCCCGTGGAGCGGCTGTCCGGCGGCGAGCGGCGGCGGCTGGAGCTCGTGGCCCTGATCGCCCGCGGCGGGAACCTGCTGGTGCTGGACGAGCCGACCAACCACCTCGACACCGAGAGCCGGGAGGCGCTCGAGACGGCGCTCGGAGCCTTCGACGGCACCGTGGTGATCGTGTCCCACGACCGCGCCCTGATCGACGCCGTCGCCACCCACACGCTCTCCATCGAGGACGGGCGCGCCGTGCTGCGCGCGGGCGGCTACGGCGACCTGCTGCGCGCGCGCGACGAGGCGCAGGCGCCGCCGGCTCCCGCGCCCGCGCCGCGCACCGCGCGCCGCCCCCGGAGCCGGCGCCGCCTCTCCGAGGGCGCCCCGGAGCGCCGTGCGCCGGCGCGCGAGGTCCAACGCCTGGAGGGCGAGATCGCCCGCGTCGAGGCCGGCATCGCGGAGGTCGAGGCGGCGCTGGCCGACCCGGCCGTCCTGGGCGACCGGGAGGCCGTCGCCGCCCGCGGCGAGGAGCACCGCGCCCTCCAGGAGGAGCTCGCCTGGCTCATGCGCGAGTGGGAGCGGGCCGGCGGAGGCCGCCGCGGGCTGAGCCCCACAGGGGCAAGGGCCCGCCTGGGCGGGCGCTTCCCGGCTGAGAGGCCGCGCATGCGCTCCGGGGTTCAGCTCTCGACGATGCCCGGCCTCGCTCAGGAACTCCGCGGCCACGGTCTCGGGGTCCTCCTGGTCGAACTCGACCCGCGAGATCAGCGGGATGATCGCCTCCTGCGTGAGCGCCGCGTTCACGGCGTCGAGCGTCTCGGTGAAGGAGGTGCGCTGCTCCTCGGTGAGCCCGTCGTAGAACGCCTTGTTCACGACCGGGAAGGTCTGGTACGAGAGCCCGGCCGAGTACGTGCCCTTGTCGTCCTCGAGCAGCACGAGGTCGAGCTGGCCGAGCTTGGGGTCGGTGCCGAAGGCGTAGACGCACTGCGCCTGCCCGTCCTCGATCGGCTTGTAGCGCAGGCTGATGTTGACGGTCTTGATCTCCTTCGGGTTGAACCCGTACTCGCGCTTCAGCAGCGGCAGGCCGTCCGGGCGGGTGAGGTGCTCGGCGTTGGCGGAGTAGACGATGTTCGGCCGACGCCTTGCCGAGGTCGGAGAGGGTCTTGATGCCGTACTGGTTGACCGCCTCCTGGGTGCAGGCGACCGCGTTGCCGTTGTTGAACGGCGCGGGCGTCAGCGCGGTGAGCCCGCGCTTCTCGTAGGCGGTCTTGACCTCCTCGAACTGGGCCTCGCGCGAGTCGGGCGCGTCCGCCACGTCGAGCCCGAGGACCGTCTGGTACGACGTGCCCACGTACTCGGGATAGACGTCGATCTCGCCGTCGAGGATCGCCTTGTCGGCGATCTCGGTGCTGGCGAGGCTCGTCACGTCGGCGTCGAACCCCTGCGCGGCGAGCGCCTGAGCGTAGGCCTGCGCCACGATGAACGTCTCGGAGAAGCCCTTGTCGGCGATCCGGACGGCGACGCCGTCGCCCGCGCCGCTCGAGCCCGAGTCATCATCGTCGCCGCACGCGGCGGCCGTCAGCATGAGCGCGGCGAGCGCCGCGGCGAGCAGGGCCACCGTGAGCCGTCGGAGCCGTGGTCTCACATCGTCCTCCTATGTGGTGATCGGCCTGCGGCTGATCCGCAGGCCGCGAGGTGTCGCGAGCCGCTCCGCGCCGCCGAACACCAGCTCGGAGAGGGCCGCAAGAATGGTGATGGGGATGGCGCCGGCCAGGATCACGTCGTCCTGGTTGTTCGACGAGCCCGCTCGAGACGATCACGCCGAGGCCCCCGGCCCCGACGAGCCCGGCGAGCGCCGCCGTCGCGATGATCTGCACCGACGAGGTGCGGATGCCGGCGAAGATGAGGGGCATCGCGATCGGCAGCTCCACGCGTCCGAGCACCTGGAGCGGCGTGAAGCCCATGCCGCGGCTGGCCTCCACCGCGCCCGGGTCCACCTCCTTCACGCCGGTGAACGTGTTGAGCAGGATCGGGGGGATGCCGAGCAGGAACAGGCCCAGCGCGGCGGGCCAGAAGCCCAGCCCGGTGAGCGCCAGGATCAGCGCGATGATGGCGAACGTGGGCACCGTGCGGCCGAGGTTCGAGACCGTGATCACCAGGAACGCCGCCGCCCGCCCCACCTTGGCGCAGACGATGCCCAGCACGAGGCCCACGAGCGTCGCGAGGCCGAGGGCCGTGAGGGAGAGCTTGATCGTGACCCACGTCTGCTCCCAGCCGTCGTTCTCCTGGAAGGCATCCCAGATGTCGCCCATCAGCCGACCGCCGCGCGGGCCCGCTGCCAGGGCGTCAGGAGGCGCTCGATGCCGACGAGCGCGAGGTCGATCGCGATCGCCATGACCGTGGCGATGACGGCCCCGACCACGATCGGCGTGACGAAGAGCCCGCGCTGGATGCCGTCGTTGACGATGAGGACGCCCAGGCCGCCTGCGCCGATGTAGACGGCGATCGTGGCGATGCCGACGGTGCTGACCGCCGCCAGGCGGATGCCGGCGAAGATCGCCGGCAGGGCGAGGGGCAGCTCGACCCGCGTCAGGGTCTGACGCGAGGTCAGGCCCATCCCCTTCGCGGCCTCGCGCACCGGGCCGGACACGCCCTCGAGGCCGACCACCGAGTTGCGGATGATCAGCTGCAGGCAGTAGACGGCCAGCGCGATGACGGCCGGCTCGAAGCCGATGCCCACGAAGGAGAGCAGGAAGGCGAACATCGCCAGGCTCGGGATCGTGTAGAGCGCGCCGGTGAGGGTGTTGACCGCGATGAAGGGGATCCGGCGCCGGCGCACGAGCACCGCGACCGGGATCGAGATGGCGATCGCGATCGCCATCGAGGCGCCCACGAGCTGGAGGTGCTCGATCGAGGCCTCCTGGATGTCGTCGAGGTTGTCCTCGACCCAGCTCCAGCGGACGAGCTCAGCCACCGGCGCTCCCCGTACGGGCGTCGAGGGTGGCCGGCGCGGGCGGGGGCACCTCGGCGCTGGACACGCCCGCGGCCTGGCGGAACCCGGCCGAGATCTCGGCCGCCCCGACCAGCCCGATGCAGCGCCCGCGGTCGTCGACCACCGGGCCGTACGCGGCGTTGGCCTCGAACAGGGCCGACAGCGCGTCGCGCAGGGTGGTGACCTGGTCGATGACCGGCTCGGCCCCGCCGGGCGCGGACGGCGGGATCTGGTCGAGGTCGTCGAGCCGCCCGACCGGGAGCCAGTCGAGGGGGCGGTCGTCGTCGGTCGCGACCAGGACGTGGTCGGCGATCGGCCCGATCTGCCCCCGGTCGATCCGCGCCCGCACCTCGTGCGCCGACTCCCCGACGTGCACCAGCGGCGGCGGGATCAGGTCGATCTGCTCCACCCGCGTCAGCGAGAGGCTCTTCAGCGCCCGGTCGGCGCCCACGAAGTCGGCGACGAAGTCGTTAACCGGGTGGGCCAGCAGCTCGGTCGGCGTCGCGTACTGCACGAGGTGGCCCTCCCGCATCACGGCGATCCGGTCGGCCATCTTGACCGCCTCGTCGATGTCGTGGCTCACGAAGACGACGGTCTTGGGGACGGTGCGGTGCAGGCGCAGGAAGTCGTTCTGGAGGCGCTCGCGCGTGATCGGGTCGACCGCCGAGAACGGCTCGTCCATGAGCATGACCGGCGGGTCTCCCGCCAGCGCCCGCGCGAGGCCGACGCGCTGCTGCTGGCCGCCCGAGAGCTGGGCGGGATAGCGACCGGAGAACTCGTCCGGGTCGAGGCCGATGAGCTCCAGCAGCTCGCGCACGCGGGCCCGGACGCGCGCCTTCTCCCAGCCGAGCAGGCGCGGGACGGTGGCCACGTTGGCGTAGACGGTCAGGTGGGGGAGGAGGCCGACCTGCTGGATGACGTAGCCGATCTCGCGGCGAAGCTGGGACGGGTTGCGCTCGCGGACGCTGTGGCCGTCGATGAGGATCTCCCCGCCGGTCGGCTCGATCAGGCGGTTGATCATCTTGAGGGCGGTGGTCTTGCCGCAGCCCGACGGGCCGATGAGCACGCAGACCTCGCCCGCCGGGACCGTGAGCGAGAGGCCGTCGACGGCCGGCGGGCCGTCGCGCGTGTAGCGCTTGGTGACCTCGCGCAGCTCGAGGACACCGGCGCCGCCGCGGGCGGGCCCCTCGACCGGCGCGCGGGTGGGCTCCCCCGCCATCGCGCGAACCTACCCGAGCCTGCGGTCGGCGCGTCCCCCAGCCGGGTCCCGCCGCTCACCCTTTGTGAGATCCATCACCTCCCGGCCCGGGGGCGTCGCCGCGCCGGGCCCGGGCGCGTCAGCCGACCGGGGTCAGCTCGAAGATGGGGATGTGCCGCCCGGCGCGGCGGCGGTAGCCCGGGTACCGAGATGCTCGACCCGAGCTCGAACCACCGCTCAGGCGCCGCACCGCTCGACCGCGAGGCGCTGGCGACGGCGTACGGTCGCCCGCCCCGCGCAGTCGGTTGCGGCGATCTCGCACCGCCGCCCGCGAGCGGCGGCCTGCCGCTACTCGGTCGAGATGTTCGGGTCGGCCTGCTGCGTGACGGGGTTGACGGCGAGGAAGTGCTCGGCCGGGTCGTCGATGAGCGGCTGGAGCCCGTCGGCCGTCTCCTCCTGGCCCGAGGCGCGCAGGGCGCCCTGGTAGGCCGTGAGCAGGGTGGTCACCGAGACGACGTCGGTCTCCTCGTCGAGTGCGGCGAGGCTCACCTTGGCCGCCTTCGAGAGGCGCCGGCGCACGGCGGCCTCGTCGAGCCCCCACTCCGGGTTCTGGCGCACGTAGACGACGCCGCCGGTCATGCCGCTGCACAGCCACGGCCCGGGGTCGCCGAGCACGACCACCCGCCCGCCGGTCATGTACTCGAACGCGAACCCCTTGCAGTTGGCGCGGGCCGCCAGCGTGCCGAGCCGGTCGTTGAGCGGGTGGGCCGGCTCGCCGCCGAGCACCATGTCGGCGCCCGACAGGCGGATGCCCGCCCGCGCGTCGGCGTTGCCCTGGATCAGGAAGAGGCCGCGCTGGGCGCCGTAGGCGAAGCTCTTGCCCACGTGGCCGCCGACCCACTTGCCGGCCGCGTTGGGCGACTTGAGCACCTGGACCTCGCCGCCGAGGGCGCACTTGCCCACGCCGTCCTGGGCCCCGCCGAAGACGCGCACGCGCACGCCGTCGAGGGTGAACGCGGCCAGGCCGCTGCCGGCCGCCGCGCCCTTGGTGAAGGCGAGATCGACCAGCGTGGCGAGGTGGCCGTTTCCGCCCCCGTTGCCGTCGCCGTTGGGGGCGGCGTCGCCCCCGTTCGACCCCCCGTTGGTCGGCGAGACGCCGATGCCGGCGCCGTTGACCCACGCGTTGTTGACGCCGGTCGTCGCCCGCGCGATCAGGCCGGCCAGGTCGGTGCCGAGGTTGCGGTCGGCCGCCGTCGTGGCCTCCTCCTCCACCGCGAGGGCCGCGCCGGAGGCGAGCCGCTGCGCGGCGAACTCGGGGGCGCGGTGCGGCGGCGGCGGGTGGAAGGGGCGGAAGAACCGCGGCGTGCCGGCGGGCGAGGTGATGACGCGCTCGCGCACCGGCGTGAGCAGGCTCGACAGGTCGAGGCGCTCGTGGTGGGAGATCTGCACGAGGCGGTCCGCCTGGCCGACCAGCTCCTGGACCTCGGAGACCCCCATCTGGCCGGCGAGCTCGCGGAGCGCGTCGCCCATCTCGGTGAAGTAGCGCACCAGCCCCGCGACGGACGGCTCGAGCACCCGGGGCACGAAGCGCTTGAGGCCGCGCTCGGCGGCCTCCTCCTCGCCGTCGATCTGGGTGGCGATGCCGACGTGGCAGGTGTCGAGCTGGCAGCCGCGGCAGATCGTGCAGCCGATGGCGACCATCGACGCCGTCCCGAAGCCCAGCCGGTTCGCGCCCATGCAGATGAGCTTGATGCAGTCGGCGGCGCTGCGGAGCCCGCCGTCGGCCCAGATCTCCACGCGATCGCGGATGCCCGCCTCGGTGAGGGCGTGGTGGGCGAGGACGGTGCCGATCTCGCAGGGCAGCCCGGCGCGGCGCAGCGCGTGCTGGCGCGCGGCGCCGGTGCCGCCGTCGTAACCGGACATGGTGATGACGTCGGCGCCGGCCTTGGCGATGCCGATGGCGATCGTGCCGATGCCGGGGACGACCGGGACCTTGACGATGACCCTGGCGTGCGGGTTCGACGTCTTCAGCTCGTCGATGAGCTGCGCCAGGTCCTCGATCGAGTAGAGGTCGTGGTTGTTCGACGGGCTGATGAGGTCGCTGCCGACCTGCGCGTTGCGGGCGCGGGCGATCGCCTGGGTGACCTTCGAGCCGGGCAGGTGGCCGCCCTCGCCGGGCTTCGCCCCCTGGCCGATCTTGATCTCGATCCACTCCGACGAGTTGAGCAGCAGCGACGAGACGCCGAAGCGGCCGCTGGCGATCTGCTGGCCGCGGTGCTTGGGGTAGCGCCCGTACATGTCCGGGATCTCGCCGCCCTCGCCGTTCATGCAGAGCATGTCGGCCCGGAAGGCGGCCTCGGCGTAGGCCCGGAAGGCCGTCTCGCCCTGGCTGCCGAAGCTCATCGAGCTGATGAGGAAGGGCAGCGTGTGCTCGCCGACGGCGGCGCTCACGCTCTCGGCCGCGAGGCGCTGCTCCGGCGGGGCGAGCTGGGGCTGCACGGCGTGGCGCAGGGCCACGGGCTGCTCGTCCTCGAGCTTGTCGAGGGTCTCGGCCAGCTCCTCGTAGCCGCGCTCGGAGGTCGCCACGCGCGCCAGCGCCTTCCAGACCTTCGGGTACATGCGCGGCAGCTTCACCTTGGAGGGGCTCTCCTCGCCGGCGCGGATCTGGCGGCCCTGCTCGGCCAGGCCGTCGAGGTCGTCGAGGCCGAGCCCGCGGCCCTCCGAGGCGCAGAAGCCCGGGATGGCCAGCACGTCGAGCACCTCGGGGGAGACGCCGATGGCCGACACGAGCCGGCCGTAGCCGCGCAGCTCGTGGATGCCGAGGGTGGAGAGGACCTTCTCCATGCCCTTCTGGAGGCCCTCGAGCACGTTGGCGGCGGCCTTGCCCGGCTCCGGGGAGCCGTCCATGGCCTTCTCCATCATCGCGTAGGGGCAGAGCGCCTGGGCGCCGAAGCCGAGCGCCACCATCACGTCGTGCACGTTGCGGATGCCGGCCGCCTGGAGCACCACGCTGGCGTTGCGGCGCAGCGACGAGCCGTCGTCGTCCATGGCCTCGCGCAGCGCCTTGTCGACCGCCGCCACCGCGAGGTGGGGGTCGCAGACCCGCTCGCCGGGTCCGGCGTCCAGGTCCTGGAGCACCAGCAGCTCGGCGCCGTCCCGCACGGCGGTGACGGCGGCCTCGGAGAGCGTGGCCAGGTGCTCGCGCACGCTCAGGTCGGCGGAGAAGTGCAGCGGCAGCCGCACGGCGCGCCAGTCCCAGGCCGCGAGGACGTCCTCCATGCAGGCCACGCCCTGGCCCATCGCCACCCGCCGCACCTCGGGCAGGGAGAGCGTGGTGGCGCCCGCGCGCATCCCCCCGAGGATGATCGGCATCCGCAGCTCGCAGCGCTGGGGCGGCTCGGGCTCGACGCCCTCGATCGGCGGCCGCCGGCCCAGCACCACGCGGGTCGAGAAGTGCTCGACCTCGCGCTCCCGGTCGATGGCCGGGTTGGTGACGACCGCGACGGTCTCCTGCAGGTAGTCCGAGAGCGGCATCGGGACCGGCGTGAACGGCCCCAGGGGCCCGTCCCAGCCGAGCGAGCCGATCGGCTCGGCGCCGCGGTCGGCGTGGAACTGGAGCTGCTGCTTGTCGCTCTCGATCCAGCCGGCCGAGGCGAGCAGCGTCTCGAGCTCGAGCTCGGGCTCGAGGATGTCCTCGTCCGGGTACTCCTCCACGGCGACCGGCTCGAGGCCGCCCGCCAGACGCGCGCGCGTCTCGGCCGTCGGCAGGGCGCCGCGGCCCTTGGCGCGCCGGTAGACCTCGCGCTGCAGCTCCCAGTAGTCGAGCACGGCCGGGACGCCGTCCTCGCCGGTGAGCAGGGCGATCTTCTCGCCCGGGGCCAGCGGGGCCGGGTCGCGGGTGAGCTCGGCGACCGGGACGATGCCCGGCTCGGACGAGACGACGTACAGCTCGTCGGTCTCGATCCACCAGAGCGGCCGCAGGCCCATCGCGTTGACCGAGAACACCATCTCGTCGGCCGCGCGGGAGGCGAGGGCCACCGGGCCCTGCGCGTAGGGCCCGAGCGCCTCGCGGTAGTGGACGTACAGGTCCTGCAGCTTGGCCGGCAGGCGGTGCACCTCGCCGAGGATCGGCGGGAGCGCGAACTCGACGGCCTCCAGCAGCGAGAGGCCCTTCTCGAAGATCAGGCCCTCGAGCAGGCGGTTGAGGTCCTGGCTGTCGGAGCCGTCGCGCGTGATCGGCAGGCCGAGCTGCTCGCTCTGCTCGCGGAGCTGGGCGATCGTGTTGATCTCGCCGTTGTGGCCCAGGATCGAGAAGGGCTGCACCCGGCTGAAGGTGGGGTAGGTGTTCGTGGAGTAGCGGTTGTGGGCGATGATCCGCGACGAGGCGAAGTCGGGCTCCTGCATCTCCGGGTAGAAGCGCGGGATCACCTCGGGCTGGCCCTGGACCTTGTAGACCGCGTCGTTGGCCGAGAACGAGGCCACGTGGCAGTCGACGTCGCGCTCGATCTCCACCATCGCGCGGTAGCAGGCCCGCGAGGCGGCGGCGCCCGGCTCCTCGGCGAGGCAGGCGATCTGCCAGAAGATCGGGCGGCGTCTCGGCGGCCCGCGGGCCGAGCGCACCGCGGTCGACCGTCCCCTCGCCGCTCCACAGGACCTCGAAGCCGTGCGCCTCCATCACGGCCAGGATGCGGGGCACCTGGCCCTCGGCCCCGGCCGACGAGTCGAAGAAGATGTGGGCGACCGTGAAGCGCCGGTCGTCGGCGGGGGCCGGGTCGAGGCCCTCGGCCTCGAGGCGGCGGCGCCACGTCGGCCGCGGCAGGTCGACCATCAGCCCGCTCCCGTCGCCCTCGCCGTCGACGCTCCCGGAGCGGTGGACCATCATCTGGAGCGACGTCAGCGCGCGCTCCAGCATGGCCCGGCTCGGCCGCCCGTCCCGCGTCGCGAACGCGGCGAGGGCGCAGGCGTCGTGCTCCTTGAGCTCCGGGAGCCCGCGGGGCGGGATCGCGGCGAACGGGGGAGGGGCGGTCATCCACGGGCCTCTCGGTCGAGTGTCCGGCGGAACATGGTAGTGGACCGTCGGGCGGTCACCGTCGGGGGGCTGCGGTCGGGCCGCGGTCGTGCCCAGGGCAGAGGGCGAAGGACCGGACTCCGGGAGTCTCGCCGGCTCCTGCCCGAACCGGCTCGAGCCTGGAGTAGAGCAGCCGCCCCGGACGTCGTCAACGTTCACTTTGGCGCTCGCAGCGGGATACCGTGCTGCGATGGCGACGGGCCCCCAGGAGACCGCCCTCTCAGCACGACTTCGACGAGATCACGCGCCGGGAGCTGGCGCGCGAGGCGGTCACGATGGTGCTCTACGTCTCCATCACGCTGCTGGCGGCCCTGGTGGCGATCCCCAGCGACGACGTCCCCGGCACGCTGCACACCGCCGCCCTGATCTGGGGCGGCGCCGCGGGGCTGGCGCTGGCGCACTGGCTGGCGTTCGACGTGGGCGCCCGGCTCTTCGAGACGGCCCACCTGGACCGCCTGCACCGCCTCGGGGGCCCCGTCTCGCTCGCCGCGGCCCTGGCCGTGGCCCTGGTCACGAGCATCCCGATCCTGATCGCGCCGGACGACATGGCGTCCGAGCTCGCCATCAGCGTCCTGGCCTTCATCCTGGCGGCGGCCGGCTTCGCGGTCGGGCGGCGCTCGGGCGCGGGCCTGCTGCGCGCCGCTGGCCGGCGGCGTCCTCCTGCTGGCCGTGGCCGGCCTGGTGGTGGCGATCAAGATCGTCGTTCGACCACTGACGGCCCGCGGGGCCGCGCGCCGGCGCCCGCGCTACCATCCGGCCCCGATGGGCCCCCACGAGGCGAGCGCCCCCGAAGCGCTCCACTGCTACCGGCACCCGGACCGCGAGACGCTCCTCTCGTGCTCGTCCTGCGACCGCCCGATCTGCACGTCCTGCATGACCCAGGCGGCGGTCGGCGTGCGCTGCCCGGAGTGCGCGGGCGGGAGGACGGCCAGGTCGCGGGCGCCGCGCCCGCGGGGCGCCGTGGCGAGCGGAACGCCGGTCGCCACGTACACCCTCGTCGCGATCAACGTCCTGCTGTTCCTGGTCGAGATGGCCCAGGGCGTGACGGTGCGCGGCGTCGGCGGCTCTCAGCTCATCGACGACGGCTCGATCTACGGCCCCGCGATCGCCGACGGCGAGTGGTGGCGGATGATCACCGGGGGCTTCCTGCACGCGGGGCTGATCCACATCGCCTTCAACATGTACCTGCTCTGGATCCTGGGAGGGGCGCTGGAGCGCTTCGCCGGGTCGCTGCGCTTCCTGGCGATCTACTTCGTGGCCCTGCTCTGGGGCTCGGCGGGCGCGCTGGTGCTGTCGCCCGACTCGCACACGGTGGGGGCCTCTGGGGCCGTCTTCGGCCTGATGGCGGCGCTCTTCCTCCTCGAGCGCCAGAAGGGGATCGCCCTCCTGGGAAGCTCGGTCGGCGCGCTGCTGGTGATCAACCTCGTGTTCACGTTCGCGTTCCCGGGCGTCTCCATCGGCGGCCACGTGGGCGGCATCCTCGGCGGCCTCGCGGCGGCGTTCGTCCTCTCGGGCTTCGGCCGCGGCCACCTCGCCTACGGACGGGTGGGGGTGGAGGGCTGGGCGGCGATCGTGGGGCTGCTCGCCGGGGCCGTCGCCGTGGGGGTGATCGCGGCCTGAGGCCACAGGCTATGCCGGGCCTCTTAGCGGGCCCGGCGGAGCGCCTCCGGCCCCTGGCCGGGGCCTCGAGTGGACCGGCGCACCGGCTGCGCCGGGGCCGGCCGCCGGAAACGGTCACCTCACGAGCGAGCCCTCCTCACAGTGGTGTTGACCTTTCCGGCGCCCGCCCCGCCGAAGGCGGTGCGCCGGTCCACATATGCGCCCGGCCAGGGCGCATATGGCCTCGGCCGGCCCCGCTAAGAGGGCCGGCCTAGGCTGGGACGCCGAGCTCCCCGACGATCAGAGCTCGAGGCCGTCGATCCGCTCGATCAGCGCGGCCACCAGGCGGACGCAGGCGTCGACGTCAGTCCGGGATGAACGGCCTCGACGCTCGAGTGGACGTAGCGGGTCGGGATCGAGACGCAGCCGGCGATCGCTCCGTCGCCGGAGAGCTGCAGGCTGCCCGTGTCGGTCCCGCCCCGGTCGGCGACGTGGAACTGGTGGGGGATCTCCTCGTCCTCGGCGATCCGCGTCAGCAGCTCGACGAGCGCCGGCGCGCCGATGGCGCTCGCGTCCATGATGCGGATCGCCGCGCCCGCGGCCCAGGCGGGTGCTGGGGCCGTTGGCCGGCGCCCCGGGGCCGTCGTTGGCCGGGCAGGTGTCGATGGCGAGCGCGACGTGCGGCCGGACGCGGGCGGCGGCGACCCGCGAGCCGCGCAGGCCGACCTCCTCCTGCACCGTGGCCGCGGCGACCACCTGGGCCGGGGAGGGGCCGGCGGCCCGCAGCGCCTCGATCATCACCAGGACGCCGACCCGGTCGTCGAGGCTCTTGGCCGTCACGAGGTCGCCCAGGCGACGCAGGTCGCGGACCCGCGTGATCACGTCGCCGGCGCGGACCAGCTCGCGGACGCGCTCGGCGGGAAGGCCGACGTCGACGGCGAGCTCCGAGACCTCGGGCACCTTCCGGCGCGCGTCCTTGTCGAGCAGGTGGACCGGGGTGGTACCGACGACCCCCTCGAGGTCCTCGCGCCCGTGGACCAGGACGCGCTGGCTCAGCAGCGTGCGCGCGTCCCAGCCCCCGAGCGGGAGGACTCGCAGGAAGCCGCGGTCGTCCACGTGGGTGACCATCAGGCCGATCTCGTCCATGTGGGCGGCGAGCATCAGCCGCAGCTCGCCCTCGCCCCGGACGCCGATCAGCCCCCCGAGGGGGTCGCGCTCCACGCGGTCGCAGACGGCCGCGAGCTCGGGCTCGACGACCGCGCGCACCCGCTCCTCGCGCCCCGGCGGCCCGCCTGCCTCGGCCAGGGCGGTGAGCAGGTCCATGTCCACGGCGGGCGATGCTACCCCGTCCGGAAAGCCGGGCCCTCAGCGCCCCGGCAGCAGCCCCAGCTGGCCGAGCTGGCCGAGGTCGTCGCGGCAGGCCCAGTGCTCCGCGATCCGCCCGTCCGAGACGCGGAAGATGTGGATGTGCTGCACGGCGAACTCGCGGTTCGTCACCGGCAGCCCCGCCAGCGGGCCGGCCGCGCCGACGTGGCGTCCCCGCATGGTCGCCCGGATCACCACCTTCTCGCCCTGCGTGATGACGTCCTCGACGTCGAAGGCGAGGTCCGCGAATGCCTCGCGCAGCCAGGCGATCGTCTCGCGCGCCCCCCCGACCCCGGGCGACCGGCCCGGGGCGGCCTCGTGGTTCAGGTAGTCCTCGGCGAAGAACTCCCCGGCCGCGTCGAGGTCTCCCTCCTCGTACATGCGGCGGAAGTGCTCGAAGACGACATCGGCGGGGTCGGGCACGGCGGGCCTCCGTTCCTCGGTCGCGGTCAGCGCGGGGCGGCGCCAGCCTGACGCAGGCCCTCCTCCCAGGCGACCCCGATCGCCGTGTCGATCTCGCCGATGCGGGCGCCGAGGGCGGCGCAGTCGTCCCGGAGCAGCTGCGCGCCGCCCTCGTTGCCCGCCTCGACGGCCGCCGCAAGCGCGCCCTCGGCCGCGAGGAGGGCGCCGCGGGCGTCCTGGCGCGCCGCCTCGAGGGCCAGCAGCAGGCGGGCGGCGGCGCGCAGGCGGCGGTCGGCGCGCAGGCCGCGAAGGAACGCTGGAGCCGCGGGGCCGAGGTCCGAGGCCGGCTCTGCGGCGACGGCCTCGGCGAGCAGCCGCTCCGGCCCCGCCGCTCCCCCGTGGACCAGGGCGATTGCCCGCCACGTCGTGGCCCCGAAGCCGGGCAGGCGGACGCGGCCGGGCCCGTCGGAGACCAGCTCTCCCGCGAGGACCAGCTCGCCGGCCGCCCGGTGGACCTCGGCGGCGCGGCGCGCGCGCAGGGCGCGGGCGCCGGACGGCCGGTCCCCCTCGAAGAGCTCCTCCGGCCGGCGGGCGGTCTCGGCCCGCTCCAGCGCCTCGCGGTCGGCGGGGTCGGCCTCCAGCGCCGCGGCGAGGGCGTCCACCTCGAGCGAGGGATCGCCCCGGCCCGCGCCCGCCCGCCGGCCGACCTCGCGGCGGGCCGCGGCGAGCACCCGTGCGGCGACGGGGCTAGACCGTGAGGACGAGCTTGCCGAAGTGGTCGCCGGCCTCCTCGCGCGCGTGCGCCTCGGCCGCCTCGGCCAGGGGCCGGACGCTGTCGATGACCGGCGCCCACGAGGCATGCTCAACGGCCGCCAGCATGCCCGCGAAGTCGCGCGGGCTGCCCATGGTCGTCCCCAGGATCGACACCTGGCCCATGGTCACCGGCCGGACGGTCATCTCCACCTTGCCGCCGCCGGTGCCGCCGAAGACGACCAGCCGCCCGCCGGGGCGCAGGCACGCGACGCTGTCGGCCCAGGTGGAGCCGACCGAGTCGACGACGACGTTGACGCCCCGGCCGCCGGTCAGCTCCTTGACCGCCGCCGGCCAGTCGCCTGCGGTGTAGTCCACGCCGCCGGCTGCGCCCAGGTCGCGCGCCCGGTCGAGCTTCTCCCGCGACGAGGACGTGACGATCACGCGGCAGCCGGCCGAGCGGGCCATGTGCAGGGCGACCGTCGCCACCCCGCCGCCGATCCCGATGACGAGGACGGTCTCGCCCGGGCGGATGCGGGCGCGGCTCACCAGGGCCCGGTGGGCCGTGAGCCCGGCCAGCGGCAGGGCGGCCGACTCCTCCCACGACAGGCGCGACGGGCGCGGGCGCACGTTCGCCGCCGGGATGCGGATCAGCTCCGCGTAGGTGCCGTCATCCGGCCCGCCCAGGATGCGGAAGCCCGGCTCGGGCGCGTCCTCGCCGCCGCCCCACCCGAGCGAGGGCAGGATGACCACCTCGTCGCCCTCCGCGACCCCCGAGACGCCCGCGCCGAGCGACCGTACGACGCCGGCGCCGTCCGACCCGGGGATCACGGGGAGCGGGCTGGGCGCGATGCCCTTCCGTACGAAGACGTCCCTGCGGTTGAGCGCGGCCGCGCGCAGGGCGACCACGACCTCGCCCGGCCCCGGCTCCGGGTCGGGGGCGGAGTCGAGGCGCAGCACCTCGGGGGGTCCGGTCTCGCGAAGGACGACGGCGTTCACGGGCGGCCTCTGGGGTCGGGCGCGGGGGCGTCCCAGACTACCCCCGCCGCCGCGACCGGCGGGGGCGTCACCGCGGGCCGCGGCCCGCCCGCCTCCCAGCGGGCGAACGCGTCGGCCAGCGAGGGCCGCGCCACGCGCCACGCCGACAGGTCGAGGCCCATGTAGCCCTCGGGGGCGTCGCGCAGGCGGCTCCAGGCCCTGTCGAGCAGGACGCGCGCGCCGTGGGCGTTGCCGCGCCGGTGGTGCTCGAACGCCACGGCCCACTGGATCAGCCCCTGCAGGAAGCGCATCGGCGGGGCGTCGGAGCGCCGCCAGACCTCCTCGAGGACCTCGTGGGCGTCGAAGAAGCGCCCGGCGCGGTAGAGCGCGACGAACTGGGCCAGCTGCGGCGGGGGCGGGTCCGCCGCCGCGCCGGTCATCCCGCCGGCGGGCGGGTCGCCTCGAGGATGGGGAAGGGGTCGACGCGCGCGCCCCCGCGCTCCCAGGCGATGCGCAGCGACCCGGCGCTGGTGCCGAGCGGCTGGCCGGCGACGACGACGGCGCCGTCCGCGACGCCCGGGGCGTAGCCGGCGAGCGGGCCGTAGCCGAGGCGGTCGCCACCGGCGGTCTCGACCCAGAAGGCGATGCCCTCCTCCTGCTCGCCGGCCGTCGCGGCGCGCAGGGCGCCGGCGGCCGATGCCACCGCGTGGCTGCCCGCGGCCGACGCCACCGTCACCCCGCAGCGGAAGCCGTCGGCCTCGCAGGCCCCAGGCGGCGGCTCGTCGTACGCGGCCGGCGCCCCGACCGGCAGGGCGAGCGGGAAGACGAAGCCGTCCGGGGGCGCGGGGCCGCGGGCCGGCGCGGCGCCTCCCCAGGCGACCACCACGGGTGGGCCCTCGGGCGCCGGCTCCGGGTCGGCGGGGCCCTTGGGCCTCGCGGGCGCCGAGCCATCGCAGGTCGTGGCGGCGGCCTGCGCCGAGGCGACGACCGGCAGGCTCGGATCGCCGCCCAGGGCCGCGAAGTAGGTCCCGACACCGCGGGTCCAGCCGCGGTTGAGCCCGGCGGGGTCGTTGGCCGCGCCGATCGGCGCCCACTTCGACCCGATGGTCTCGAGGGTCGTGCGGCCCTCGGGCAGGTAGAGCTCGGCGAGCGTCCGGGCGGCCCGCGCGATGGCGTCGCGCTCGGACGCGAAGGCGATGCCCGGGCCGAGGCCGAAGGCGTTGTTGATCGCCTGGGAGGGCCCGTAGGTCTCGAGCATCGTCTCGTGGGCGGCGATGGCCACAAGCGCCCGGGGGTCGAGCCCCGCCGCCAGCGACTCCGAGACGAAGGTCGCCCCCTCGCCCGCGAGCGGGCTTGAGGCGCGCGCCAGCATGGCGTCGATGCCCGCGGCGTCGTCGGGGGCGACGCAGGTCATGTGCTGCACGACGCCCTCGAACTGGGCGTTCGCGGCGGTCGTGCCGGCCGCCCCGAGGGCGGCGACGCCGGCGAGGGCGGCGAGCATGCGGCGGGCGCGCATCGGGGGCAGTCTAGGCCAGCCGGCCGCGACGGCCCGGCGACGCCTGTCACACCCCGCTACCCTGGCCCCGTGGAGCGGGCTCCGGACGACGCTCGGCGGCGACGGATCGCGATCGCCCTGGTGGCGCTGGCGGTCGTGCTCTTCATCCTCGAGCTCGTCGCCATCGCGGTGGGGCTGCTCGAGGTCGCCGCCCTGATCTTCGTGATCTTCGTCGGAGGCTGGTTCGCGCTGCGCTCCTACCAGCGCCGCACCGGCGGCGCCTGAGTCCCAGGGCTCTCAGATCACCGCGCTGAGGCTGACGCCGTCGCCGATGGTGAGGACGGTCGTGACCAGCCGCGGGTGGTCGAGGGCGGCGCGGGTGAAGGCGGCGAGGGCCTCGGCGCTCTCGCCCCGCTCGTCGTCGGGGAGCGCGACGCGCCCCCCCGAGAGGACGTTGTCGGCCAGGATCAGGCCGCCCGGGCGCACCAGCCGCACGGCCTGCTCCAGGTAGGCCGGATAGCCGGTCTTGTCGGCGTCGATGTAGCAGAGGTCGTAGGCGCCGTCGGGCAGCCCCGGGAGGGTCTCCAGCGCCGGCCCGCGGTGGACGCGCACCTTGTCCCCGAGCCCCGCCCGGGCGAGGAACGCCTCGGCCCGATCGGCCCGCTCGGGGTCGGCCTCGAGGGTGTCGATGCGCCCGCCCGGGGCGAGCGCGCGGGCCATCCAGGCCGCCGACGTGCCCACGAAGGTCCCGACCTCGAGGACCGCCCAGCCGCCGGTCGCCCGCACGAGCGCCTCGAGCAGGGCGCCCAGGTCGGGGTGGGTCATCATGGGCGCGCTCTCGTCGCCCTCCATCTCGCGGTAGAGGGCCTCCAGGTCCGGCGGGACCCGGGCCAGCCCGTCCAGGTACGCGGCGAGGGGCTCGTCGATCGGCAGGCGGTCGAGCGCCATCGCCCGGACCCTACCGGCGGCCGAGGGTCGCGAGGCCGGTCACGGCCCATGTCCCGAGCAGCGCGAGCAGGGCGCTGAGGGCGACGAGCGCCGGCCACAGCTCGCTCCATCCCAGCCCGGTCAGCTCGGCGGCGCGCGAGGCCTCGAGGAGGTAGGTCACCGGGTTGAGGTCGGCGACCGTGGCGAGCCAGCCGGTCAGAACGTCGCGGGGCGCGTAGGCGACCGAGGTGAACACGGCCAGGAAGATCACGACCTGCATGAGGGGCGCGGCCTGGATGGTCCGCGTCCGCAGCGCGACGCCCATCGCCCAGCAGGCCGACGCCGCGGCGAAGGCGATGCCGAGCAGGTAGAGGGCGATCGTGTCGACCGCGCCCGGCAGCCCGACCCCGCCGATGAGGCCCGCGATGAGCACCACGGTCGTGGTGAAGACGCTCCGCAGGGCCGCGGCCATCAGCGGCCCGGCGATGAGCGTGATGCGGGGCGCCGGGCTCACGATCAGCCGGTCGACGAAGCCGCCCTCGATGTCCCGCGCCAGCGTCGTGCCGGCGTTCATGCCGGCGAAGCCGGCGCCCATCACCAGGGCGAGCGGGATCGTGAAGGCCAGGTACGAGGCGCCGTCGAACGCCGGCAGCAGCGAGATCCCGCGGAAGGCCCCCGACGTCGCCACCAGGATGAAGAGGGGCATGACCAGCGACGGCAGGAACACCGAGGGCATCCGGCGCACCAGGATCAGGCTGCGCCAGGCGAGCCCCGCGCTGACCTCGAGCGCGTGCCTCACGACGACGCCGCCAGCCGCCGCCGGAACGCCAGGTAGCTCGCCGCGACCGCGGCGACGGCCAGCCCGAGCACGACCCCCAGCCCGATCAGGGTGGGACGGGGCTCGATGCCCTCGATCACCAGGTCCCGCATCGCCTCGACCAGGTAGGAGATCGGGTTGACGTCGGCGACGGCCTTGAACCAGCCGGTCATGGTCTCGCGCGGGAAGAACGCCGACGAGAAGAACAGCAGCACGAAGAAGAGGGGGAAGGTCCCCTGGACGGCCTCGGCCGAGCCGGTGCGGAGCGCCAGGAAGATCCCCAGCCCGCTCACGGCGACGGCCATCAGGGCGGCGAGCACCAGCAGGATCAGCACGCCCGCGACCCCGCCCTCGACCCGGGCGCCGAAGATGATCCCGACCGACAGGAAGAGCACGGCCTGGGCCATCGCCAGCGCCACCCCGCCGCCCAGGCGGCCGGTCAGGATCGCGAGGCGCGAGACCGGCGACGCCACCAGCCGGTCGAAGAAGCCGCCCTCGATGTCCAGGGCGAAGGCCGCGCCGGCCGACGTCCCGCCGATGAGGATGCCCTGCACGATCGCGCCCGCCAGGGCGAAGTCGAGGAATCCGCGCACCGGCGGGAAGCCGGGGATGGTGCCCGGCGCCGTTCCGAACGAGCCGGTGAAGATGGCCATCAGGATCAGCGGGAAGATGAGGCTGGGGAAGAGCGCCTGCGGCGTGCGCAGGGTCCCCCGCACCGAGCGCCAGGCGAGCGCCCCCGTCTGCCGCAGCGCGAGGGTCACGCGGGCGAGGGGGCGGTGGCCTCGGCCGGCCCCTCGGCGCCCTCGGCCTCGAGGCGGCGCCCCGTCTTGGCGACGAAGACGTCGTCGAGCGTCGGCAGCGCGAGGTCGAGGCCCGCGACCGCGACGCCCGCCTCGTCGAGGGCGCGCACGGCCGCCGGCAGCGCCGCCGCGCCTCCGGGCAGCCGCAGGGCGATCGTGCCGGGACGGGACGGCAGCGGGTCGCCCACCGCGCGCAGGGCCGCGGTGGCCGCGCCCTCGTCCTCGGGGTGCGCCAGGGTCAGGTTGAGCGTCGGGTCGCCGACCTGGGCCTTGAGCTCGGCGGGCGTCCCCTCGGCCACGATCCGGCCCCCGTCGATGATGCCGACCCGGCCGGCGAGCTGGTCGGCCTCCTCCAGGTACTGGGTCGTGAGGAAGACCGTCGTGCCCTCGCCGTTGCGGCGCCGCACCTCCTCCCAGAGAGTGAGGCGCGAGATGGGGTCGAGGCCGGTGGTCGGCTCGTCGAGGAAGAGCACCTCGGGCTCGTGCACCAGCGCGAGGGCGAGGTCGAGCCGTCGCCGCATGCCGCCGGAGTAGGTGCCGACCCGCCGGTCGGCCGCGTCGGTCAGGTCGACCCGCTCGAGGAGCTCGACCGCCCGCGCCCGGCCCACGGCGCGAGGGAAGCCGTGCAGCACCGCCTGCAGGTGCAGCAGCTCGCGCCCGGTCATGTACGGGTCGATGGCCGCGTCCTGCAGCGCCACGCCGATGCTGCGGCGCACGGCCGCGGCCTCGGTCACGACGTCGTGCCCGGCCACCAGGGCCCGCCCGCCGGTGGGCCGCAGGAGCGTGGCGAGCATGCGCACCATCGTGCTCTTGCCCGCCCCGTTGGGCCCGAGGAACCCGTAGACCTCGCCCCGCTCGACGACCAGGTCGACGCCGTCGACCGCGCGGATGCCGCCTTTGAACCGCCGCTCGAGCCGGGTCGCCTCGACCGCGTGGCTTTCTGCCACGTCTCACCTCCGCTCCTGCCCGCAGAGCAGGCTATCGCGGCCCAATCGGCGCACGCCTTCGGCGCGGCCGCCCGGCTTGAGGGCGGCGACGCGGCCGCTACCATCGCCCGATGGCCGCAGATCCGACACGCGACCGCGACCCCGCCGCGCGCCTGCAGCGCCTGCGCGAGGAGGTGATGGCGGCGCTCGAGCAGCGCGACCTCGCCCGTGACGCCGAGGAGCGGGGCGACGGCCACCACCACCCCGCGGAGGCCGCGACCGACGCGGACCTGCGCGAGCGGGAGCTGCGCGAGCAGCTGCGCTGGCGCGAGCGCGAGGAGCGCCTGCGCGCCGCGCTCGAGGCGATCGAGGCCGGGACCTACGGAGTCTGCGTCGACTGCGGCGCGGAGATCCCGGAGGGGCGGCTGAGGGCGCTGCCGGACGCGGTGCGCTGCGTCTCCTGCCAGAGGCTCGCCTCCCGCCGCCCGTAGGCCTCGGCGACGGGGCGGGCGACGCCCCAGCAGGCCGCGACGATCACCGCCCACACCAGCGCGGCCGTGGTGACGTGGAACACGACGACCTCCCAGGGCAGGCCGTTGCGGTACTGGTACTCGCCCAGGCCGATCTGGAGGGCGATGAGCGGCAGTGCCGCGATGGTGAGCCACCGCGTCAGGCGGTCGGCGCCTCCCTCGCGCCAGACCCAGGCCACGAGGATGGCGGCCAGCACCGCGAAGACCACGGCCGCCCGCACGTGGACGCGGGTGGCGAGCAGGAGGTCGCCGAAGCGCCGCGTCACGTCGTCGTCGCCGGAGTGCGGCCCCGCCGCGGTGACGACCACCCCGGTCGAACAGCACGACCGCCGCCCCCAGCGCGACCAGCGCGGCCAGCGGGCCCCGGCGGCGGTCCCAGCCCCGCTCCACGCCCCGCGCCCAGTCGCGCGCTCGCAGGGCGAGGAGCGTCCCGCACGCCAGGGCCACCATCGAGAGGAGGAAGTGGGACCCGACGGCGAGCGGGTGGAGGCCCGTGAGCACCGTGACCGCCCCCAGCGGGACCTGCAGCGCGGTCGCGGCAGCGATGGCCGCCGACCAGCGCCGGAGCGCCGCGGGGGCGCCGGGCATGCGCCGGGCGACGACCCAGGTCAGCACGGCGACGACCATCACGATGCCCGACAGGACCCGGTTGGAGTACTCGATCAGCGCGTGGCCGGCCTGCGCGGGGACCACGCCGCCGTCGCAGAGCGGCCAGTCCGGGCAGCCGAGCCCGGACGCCGTCAGGCGCACGACCGCCCCGCTCGGCACGATCGCCCAGAGCAGGGCGAGCGCGACGAGCGTCAGCCGCGCGAAGGCCGTGGGGGCGCGCAGGGCCCGGAGGAGGCGCATCGGGCCCCATCGTAGCCGCGGGGCCCGGTGTCAGACTCCCCGGATGCCGCGGCCCGACGACCCCCCTTCGACGCCGGTCGCGATCCCGGACCGCCGCCGCCGCATCGGCCTCGTCGCGGGCATCGCGATCATCGCCGCGGCCATCGGGGTGGCCGTCGCGTTCGGCCTCTCGGGCAACGGGGACGCGGGTCGGCTCGTGACCGCCGTGGTCACGGTCCAGGACGAGGAGGTCGATGATCCGCCGCCCGCCGTCCCGCCCGACGCGGCCGGCGGCGGCGGCTTCCGCGACTCCGCCGCCTTGGCGGGCTGGACGCCGGTCGGCGCGCGCGCCGACACGGTCGAGGGCGTCGCGGTCACGACGGTCTTCTGGGGCCGCGCGGGCCGGCGGGTGGCGCACACGGTGCTGCCGGGCGACGCGCCGCCGCCCGACGGGGCGCGCCGCACGGGGCGCCGCGGGGTGCTGCTCTACAGCTTCGACTCCGGCCCCCGCACGGCGGTCACCTGGACGGAGAACGGCCGCACGTCGGTGATCTCGGCCATCGCCGTCAACCGGGGCGAGCTCTACGACCTCGCGGGCGGCCCGCCACGCTCGCCATGAGCGGCCGGCGGGGCTGGGCGGCGTGCGGGCTCGTCCTCCTGGCCGGCCTCGCCGCGCCCGCGGCCGCGGCGGCGCACGCCGAGGCGCGCTCGGTCGAGGCCGGGCCGACGGCCGTGCGCGTCGTGCTGTCGGCGCCCGTCGAGGAGGCGTTCCTGCGGCTCGAGGCCCGCCGCGCGCCCGGCGGCCCGGTCGTCTCGGGGCCTGCCCGGCGCGATCCGCGCGACCCGGATGCCATCGTCGCCCCGTTGGCGGGGCCCGCGGCCGGGCCGCTGATCGTCGACTGGCGGGTGCTCTCGCAGGACGGGCACCCCTCCGGCGACGGCGACGACGGCCCGCTGGCCGTGACCGCCCGCCTGCTGCTGCTGGTGGCGCCGATCGGGCTGCTGGGCCTCGTCGTGCTCGCCGCGGGCGTGGTCGCGCCGGCAGTGCGGGCCGGCGGCGTCGCACCGCCCGGGCGGCCGCCCGGGGAGGCAGAGGGCTTTCGCGCGCGGGCGGGGGATGCCCTCGGCCGGCGCGCGCGCGCCTGGTGGGCCGCGTGGTGGGCGCTGGTGGCGGCGGGCGTCGCCGGGCTGGTCATGCTGCCGGTCGCCCTGCTGCGCGCGCTGGGGGAGGGCGCCGGCGGGCTGGGGACGCTGCTGCTCGACACGCGTGCCGGCACGGCCTGGTGGATCCAGGCCGGCGCGCTGGCGGCCGCGGCCGTCGGCGGGCTCGCGCTCTGCCGGCGGGGGCTGCCGTCCGGCCCCGCGGCGGCGCTCGCCCTCGGCCTGCCGCCGGCCGCCGCCCTCGCCGCGATCAGCTGGGCCGGCCACGCCTCGAGCGGCGGCGACCGCACGGCGAACGTGGTCATCGACGCCCTCCACAGCGGGGCGACGGCGGCGTGGCTGGGCGGGCTGATCGGCCTCGCCGTCCTCGCCCTTCCGGCCGTCCGGGCGCTGGCGCCGGCCGACCGGGTGCGGCTCGGCGCGGGGGTCGTGGTGAGGTTCTCGGCGCTCGCGCTGACCGCCGTGGCCGTGCTGGTGGTGACCGGCGTCTACCGCGCGCTGGCCGAGCTGGGGACGGTGGGGGACATCGTCGACAGCGCCTACGGCCGGGCGTTGATCGTGAAGCTGGCCCTGTTCGCCGTCCTCCTGTGCGGCGGCGCCTACAACCGCCTGGTCGCCCACCCGCGCCTCGAGCGCGCGGCCCTGGGCCTCGACCCGGACGACCGCGGCGCGGCCTCCGCCCTGCGCGTCAGCGTCGCCGCCGAGCTCGTTCTGGCGGCGGCCCTCATGGTCAGCGTCGCGGTGCTGGTGAGCCTGCCGCCGCCCGGCTGAGGGCGGGCCCGCCCCGCTAGAGTCGGCCACGTGATCGACGACGCCACCGTCCACCACGTCGCGCGGCTCGCGCGCCTGCGCCTCGCGCCCGACGAGGAGGAGCGCATGCGGGCGGAGCTCTCCGGCATCCTCGAGCACGTCGAGCGCATCCAGGCCCTCGAGCTCGACGAGGTGCCGCCCACCACGCACGTGATCGAGCTCGAGAACGTCATGCGCGCCGACGAGCCGCGGCCGGGCCTGTCCCAGGAGGAGGCGCTGAGGGAGGCGCCGGAGGTCATCGAGGACAAGTTCGCCGTCCCGAAGTTCGACTGATGGCGGCGCTCCACGAGATGACGGCCGAGGAGTCGGTGCGCGCGCTCCACGACGGAGAGGCGAGCGCGGCCGACCTGGTCGACGCCGCGCTGGAGCGGGCCGAGGACGACCGCTGGGGCGCCTTCCTGGCCCTCGACGCCGGGGGGGCCCGCGAGCGCGCGCGGGCGATCGACGCGGCGCCCGAGCGGCCGCCCCTCGGAGGCGTGCCGATCGCGATCAAGGACGCGCTCTCCACCCGCGACGTCGTCACCACCGCCGGCTCGCGCATCCTCGACGGCTTCCGGCCCCTCTACACCGCCACCTGCGTTGACCGCCTGGAGCGCGCCGGGGCGATCGTGATCGGCAAGACCAACATGGACGAGTTCGCCATGGGCTCCAGCACCGAGAACTCGGCCTACCAGCTCACCCGCAACCCCTGGGACCCCGAGCGCGTGCCCGGCGGCTCCAGCGGCGGCTCGGCCGCGGCCGTGTCGGCGTACCAGGCCCCCTGGGCGCTCGGCAGCGACACCGGCGGCTCGATCCGGCAGCCGGCGGCGCTCTGCGGCATCGTCGGCATGAAGCCGACCTACGGGGCGGTGTCGCGGTACGGGCTCATCGCCTTCGCGTCGTCCCTCGACCAGGTGGGCCCCTTCGCGCGCACGGTCCGGGACGCCGCCCTCCTGCTGTCCCACATCGTCGGCCACGACGAGATGGACTCGACCTCGCTCGAATGGGCCGAGCCGATCCGCATCCCGGAGGCGACCGACCTGGGCGGGCTCCGGGTCGGGGTCGTCGACGAGCTGATGGGCGAGGGGGTCGCGCCCGGCGTCCGCGGGGCGGTGGACACCGCGCTCGGCACGATGGAGGAGCTCGGGGCGAGCGTCGAGCGGGTGAGCCTCGCGACGACCGAGCACGGCGTGGCGACCTACTACCTGATCGCCCCGGCCGAGTGCTCGTCCAACCTCGCCCGCTTCGACGGCATCCGGTACGGGCCGCGCTTCGGTGACGCGAGCGACATCCTCGAGCACTACGAGGTCACGCGCGGGACCGGGTTCGGGCCCGAGGTCAAGCGGCGGATCATGCTCGGCACCTTCGCGCTGGCGTCCGGCTACTACGACGCCTACTACCTGCGGGCGCAGAAGGTGCGGACGCTCATCCGCCGGGACTTCGACGCCGCCTTCGGGCGCGTCGACGTGATCGTCTCGCCGACCTCGCCGACCGTGGCCTTCCGCCTCGGCGAGCGCGTCCAGGACCCGCTCGCCATGTACCTGTCCGACGTCTGCACGATCCCCTCGAGCCTCGCCGGCCTGCCGTCGCTGTCGATCCCCTGCGGCCTGTCGGACGGGCTCCCGGTCGGGCTGCAGCTCGTCGGCCCGGCCTTCAGCGAGAACCGCCTGCTCGACGTGGCCCACGCCCTCGAGGGCGCCATCGGCTTCGACCCGCGGCCGCCGGGGGTCCTGTGACCGGGCGGACGAGCTCTTCCGCCGCGACCTCCCCCGACGAGCGCCGCCGCCCGCCGAGAGGCGGCGAGCGAGAGGAGGGCTGATGGAGTCCTGGGAGCCGGTGATCGGGCTGGAGATCCACGTCCAGCTGTCCACCCGCACGAAGATGTTCTGCGGCTGCGAGCTGAGCTTCGGCGACCCGCCGAACACCCACACCTGCCCGATCTGCCTGGCCCACCCCGGCGCCCTGCCGGTGACCAACCTGGAGGCGGTGCGGCTGGGGATCCTGGCGGGCCTGGCCCTCGGTTGCGACGTGCCCGCGGCGTCGGAGTTCCACCGCAAGAACTACTTCTATCCCGACCTCTCGAAGGCGTACCAGATCTCCCAGTACGACGCGCCGCTGTGCGTCGGCGGTCGGGTCGCCGTGCTGCTGCCGGACGGCCGGGAGCTCGAGGTGGGCATCACCCGCGCGCACCTCGAGGAGGACGCGGCCAAGCTCGTGCACGTCGGCATGGGCGGGCGCCGGGCGGGCGCCGAGTCGTCGGGGGTCGATTTCAACCGCGGCGGGACGCCGCTGCTGGAGATCGTGACCGAGCCCGACCTGCGCTCGTCCGCCGACGCCGGGGCCTTCCTGCGCCAGCTCCGCCAGACGCTGCGCCGCCTGGAGGTGAGCGACTGCAACATGGAGGAGGGCTCGCTGCGCGCCGACGCCAACGTGAGCATCCGCCCCGCCGGGTCGGTGGGGCTCGGGACCAAGACCGAGCTGAAGAACATGAACAGCTTCCGCTTCCTGGAGCGCGGCATCGAGGCCGAGATCGCGCGCCAGGCGGCTCTGCTGGAGGCCGGGGAGGGGGTGGTCCAGGAGACCCTGCACTTCGACCCCGACTCGGGCGAGCTCCACTCGCTGCGCAGCAAGGAGGAGGCCCACGACTACCGCTACTTCCCGGAGCCCGACCTGGTGCCGATGGCGCCCGACCCGGCGTGGGTCGACGAGCTGCGCGCCGGGCTGCCCGAGCTCCCGGTCAACCGGCGCCGGCGCTGGGCCGACGAGCTCGGCCTCACCTACGAGGACGCCGAGGTGCTGTCGGAGACGGCGGAGCTGGGCGACTACTTCGAGGCCGTCGCGACGCGGGCCGACCCGAAGGCCGCCGCCAACTGGATCCGCGGCGAGCTGCGGGCCCAGCTCCGCGAGGCGGGCCAGGAGCCCTGGGAGAGCCGGGTGACCCCGGAGCTGCTGGCCGAGCTGGTGGGGCTGCGCGACGACCGCACCCTGTCGGAGCCCGCGGCCAAGGAGGTGCTTGCGGAGGTCGTGCGCACCGGCGCGTCCCCGCGCGCCGTGGTGGAGGAGCGCGGGCTCGGGCAGATCTCCGACGAGGGCGAGCTGGCCGCCCTGGTCGAGCGGCTGCTGGCGGAGAACCCCGACCAGGCCGCCCAGCTGCGCGGCGGCAAGGACAAGCTGGTGGGCTACTTCGTGGGCCAGGCCATGAAGGCCACCGGCGGCCGCGCCGACCCGGCCCGGGTGGGCGAGCTGGTGCGGGAGGCGGCGGGCTCCTAGGCGTCGGATGCTGTTCGCCGACCTCGCCGCCGTGTCGCTCGCCGTGGGCGAGACGCGGTCGCGCACGCGCAAGGCCGAGCTGCTCGGCGGGGCGCTGCGGCGCCTCGCGCCCGCCGAGATCGAGGCCGGGGTGGCCTACCTGAGCGGCGAGCTGCGCCAGCGTCGCACCGGCGTCGGGTGGGCGTCGCTGCGCGACCTGCCGCCGCCGGCGGCCGAGCCGGGGCTCCGGATCGGCGAGGTCGACGCGGCCCTCGAGCGGATCTCCGCCCTTTCGGGCCCCGGGTCGCAGGCCGAGCGCCGCGCGGCGCTCGCCGAGCTGTTCGGCCGCGCGACCGCCGCCGAGCAGACGTTCCTGCGGGCGCTGGTCGGCGGGGAGCTGCGGCAGGGCGCGCTGGCCGGGGTGATGGCCGACGCCGTGGCGGCCGCGACCGGGATCCCGCGGGCGGCGGTCGACCGCGCGACGATGCTGCGCGGCGACGCCCGCGCCGTCGCCGAGGTCGCGCTCCGCGAGGGCGCGGCGGGCCTGGCCGCGTTCCGGCTGGAGGTCGGGCGGCCGCTCGGGCCGATGCTCGCCTCGCCGGCCGCCTCGCTCGAGGCCGCGATGGCGCGCGTGGGGGAGGGGGCCGTCGATTGGAAGCTCGACGGCGCGCGCATCCAGGTGCACCGCGACGGCGGCCAGGTCGCGATCTTCAGCCGGTCGCTCGACGACCTGACCGCCCGCCTGCCCGAGGTCGCCGCCGCGGCGCTCGCCCTGCCGGCGCGGCGGGTCGTGCTCGACGGCGAGGCGATCGCGCTGCGCGCCGACGGCCGGCCGGAGCCCTTCCAGGTGACGGCCTCGCGGGTCGCGGCCGGCGCGCCCGGCATCGCGCCGGTCCTCTTCGACGCCCTGCACCTCGACGGCGAGGACCTGCTCGACGCGCCGCTGTCGCGCCGGGCCGAGGCCCTGGCGGCGGCGGTGCCCGAGGCGCTGCGGGTGCCGCGCGTGGTCACCGGCGACCCGGGCGCCGCGCGGGCCCACCTCGACGCCGCGCTCGCCGCCGGCCACGAGGGCGTGGTGGTCAAGGCGCTCGACGCCCCCTACGCCGCCGGCCGCCGGGGCGCCGCGTGGCTGAAGGTCAAGCCCCGCCACACGCTCGACCTCGTGGTGCTGGCCGCGGAGTGGGGCCACGGCCGGCGTCAGGGCTGGCTCAGCAACCTCCACCTGGGCGCGCGCGCGGTCGACGGCGACGGCTTCGTGATGCTCGGCAAGACGTTCAAGGGCCTCACAGACGCGATGCTCGCCTGGCAGACCGAGCGCCTGCAGGAGCTCGAGGTGCGCCGCCACGGCATCGTCGTCGAGGTCCGCCCCGAGCTCGTGGTGGAGGTCGCCTTCGACGGCGTGCAGGCCTCGCCGCGCTACCCCGGCGGCGTCGCCCTGCGGTTCGCCCGCGTCCTGCGCTACCGCGAGGACAAGCCGGCGGCCGAGGCCGACGACCTGGCGGCGGTGCTCGCGCTCCGCGGCTGAGCGGTCGCAGGCGCGCCGAGCGCTCCCGCGGTAGCGTCGGGCCGTGCGGCCGCTCCACCTCGGCGTGATCCTGCCGAACTACGGCGACGCGCTCGACGCCGAGCGGCTCGCGGGCGTGGCCGTCGCCGCCGAGCAGGCGGGCTTCGACTCGGGGTGGGTGACCGACCACCTCATCGTCCCGCCCGAGTGGGCGGAGACGTACGGGACGATCGCCGAGGCGCTCGTGTCGCTCGGCTTCCTCGCGGCGCGCACGCGCCGGCTCGAGCTCGGCGTCTCCGCCCTCGTCGTCCCGGCGCGCCGGCCGCTCGTCGCGCTGAAGCAGCTCACCACCCTCGACTTCCTCTCGGGTGGCCGGATCCTGGCCGCGGTGTCGCCGGGCTGGCTCGAGGGCGAGTTCGCGTCCCTGGGCGCCCCGTACGAGGGCCGCGGCCGGCTGGTGGACGAATGGCTGGCGGCCGCGCCCTCCCTCGTCGCGGGGATGGCTCCGGGCCCGGTCCGCCCGGGCGGGCCCGAGCTGTGGGCCGCCGGCGTGTCGCGCGCGACACTGCGCCGGGCGGCGGTGACCGGCGTGTGGCACCCGGTCGCGCTCCCGCCGGACGAGCTCAGGACGATGGCCGCCGAGCTGCGCGAGCGACGCGCCGACAGCCGGGTGGTGCTCAGGATCGGCGTCTACGTGGCGCCCGAGCCGACGGCGGGATCGGACGAGCGCGGCCGCCACGCGATCACGGGCCCACCCGAATGGATCGCCGCCCGCCTGTCCGAGTACGTCGACGCCGGCTGCGACGGCTTCGTCCTCAACCTCGACCACCGGCGGCGCGGGCTCGAGGACCGGGTGGGGCACTTCGCCGAGGAGATCGCCCCCCTCCTCCCGGGCCGGGGCTGAGGGGGCCCTCGGCGCGGCCGCCTCGCCGGGCCGAATTGTGAACGTGCCAATTGGCCACGCGTCGCCTGGCCAATTGGCCAACCCTCGAGATCCCGGTCGCCCTTGGATATCTCGTCATGCCGGGGCCGCGACCCCGACCGCACTGAAATGTGAACGTGCCAATTGGCCAACCGTGCGTTGGCCAATTGGCACACCGCGCCACCGCCGGCCGGGGGGAGGCCCGTCAGGCCAGGGGCAGGCGCACCTCGAAGCTCGTTCCGGTCCCGGAGGGGAGCAGCCGCAGGCTGCCGCCCCAGCGCTCCGCCGTGGCCTTGGCGATGGGCAGGCCCAGGCCGACGCCGGGCGTGCCGCGCCGGTCGGGGGCGCGGTAGAAGCGGTCGAAGACGCGGTCGCGGTCGGCCGGGGCGATGCCGGGGCCGTCGTCCTCCACCCGGACCACGGCGGAGCCGTCCTCGGCCGCGACCGCCACCCGCACGTGCCCGCCGTGGGTGCGGCCGTTGTCGATCAGGTTCATCAGCATGCCGCGCAGGGCGGCGCGGTCGCCGGTGACGACGACCCCGGGGTCGACGCCCTCGCACTCCTCGGCGGTCGCGATCTCGGCGAGCATCTCGCCCAGGTCAACGCGCTCGGCCTCGGCCGCCTCGCCGTCGACCCGCGCCAGGCCCAGCAGGCCCTCGACCAGCCGGTCCAGCCGCTCGACCGAGGCGGCCATGTCGGACAGGGTCTCGGCCCGCTCGGCGGGCGGGACGTCGTGGCGGCGCAGGGTCTCGATGTCCCCCCGCAGGGCGGTGAGGGGCGTGCGCATCTCGTGGGAGGCGTCGGCGGCGAAGCGCTGCTGCTCGGTGAGCGTCGCCCGCAGCCTCCGCTGGGCGTCCTCGAGCCGGGAGAGCATGCGGTTCATCGCCCGCGCCAGGCCGCCGACCTCGTCGGCGCGCCCCTCGGGCACGCGCAGCGACGGGTCCTGGCTGTCGGCCACCCGCTCGGCCGCCGTGCGGGCCTGGGCCAGGGGGCGCAGGGCGGGGCGGACGACGAGCAGGGCGAGGCCGGTCGCGATCAGCGCCGCGGCCAACGCCGCGGTGGCGAGCCCCAGGGCCACCTCGTCGAGCGTCTCCTCGACGTCGGTCAACGGGCGGGCGACCGCGACGGTGCGGCGGACCCCGTCGGCGCTGGGCTCGAGCGCCCGCACCAGCAGGCGGTAGTGCTCACCGTCCAGGGTCACGGTGCGCGGGCCGCTCGGGTCCATCTCGCCGGACGGGTCGACCTCCACGCGGGTGCCGGCGGGGTCGGGGTCGGCGTCGGGGGCCGGGCGCGCGGGCGCCCCCGGCGTGGGCGGCTCGGCGAAGTCGCGCCCGCCGAGGTCGGGCGCCTCGAGCTCCTCGGCCACCCGGTCGGCGGTCTCCGAGAGCGAGCTGTCGAGTCGGTCGTAGGCCCGCTCGGAGATCAGCCAATAGGCCCCGGCGGCGAAGAGGGCGATGGCCGCCAGCACGGCGGCGGCCGCCGAGAGCGCGATGCGCGTCCTGAGGCTCACGCCTCCCTCAGCACGTAGCCGACGCCGCGCACGGTGTGGATGACGCGGGGCTCGCCGCCCTCCTCCAGCTTGCGCCGCAGGTAGCCGACGTACACGTCGATGGCGTTCGTCTCGACGGGCGAGTGGTAGCCCCAGGCCTCGGTGAGCAGCCGCTCGCGCGCGAGCACCGTCCCCGGGTGGTCGAGGAACAGGGCGAGGAGGTCGAACTCGCGGCGCGTGAGCCGCAGGGTGCGGCCGCCCCGGCGGACCTCGTGCGTGGTCGCGTCGAGCTCGAGGTCGCCGACCCGGCGGGTCGTGGGCGCCGGGCGGTCGCGCGCGCGCCGCAGCAGCGCGCGCACCCGCGCGACGAGCTCGGCCGTGGAGAACGGCTTGACGAGGTAGTCGTCGGCCCCGGCCTCGAAGCCGGCCACCCGGTCCGACACCGTGTCGCGGGCCGTCAGCATGAGGATCGGGACGATGTCCCCCTCGTCGCGCAGGCGGCCGCACAGCTCGACGCCGTCGGCGTCGGGAAGCAGCAGGTCGAGCAGCAGCAGGTCCGGCCGCGAGGATCGCAGCGCCGCCATCGCCTCGGCGCCGTCGGACGCCGCCGCGACCTCGAAGCCCTCGTAGCGCAGCGCCCGCGTCAGCATCGCCCGGACCTGCGGATCGTCCTCCACGACGAGGAGCCGGCCCTCCATGAGCCAAGGGTAGCCCCGCCCCCGGCGGAGCCGGAGCCCCATCGCCGATCGCTATGCTCCGGCGCCGTGAAGCACACCCTCTCGGTCCTGGTCGAGAACAAGCCCGGGGTCCTGTCGCGCGTGGCCGGCCTCTTCACCCGTCGCGGCTTCAACATCGACTCCCTGGCGGTCAGCCCGACCGAGGATCCCGACCGCTCGCGCATGACGATCGCGGTCGACACGAGCCGCTTCCCGGTCGAGCAGATGACCAAGCAGCTCGACAAGCTCGTCAACGTCATCAAGATCCGCGACCTCGACCCCGAGAACATGGTCTCGCGGGAGCTGGCGCTGGTGAAGGTGAGCGCCGACGCCCGCACGCGCAGCGAGGTCATCCAGCTCGTGGAGATCTTCGACGCGCGGATCATCGACGTGACGTCCGACTCCCTGACCATCCAGGTCACGGGGGAGAGCGACGAGCTGGTGAACTTCGAGGAGCTCCTGCGGCCCTTCGGCCTCATCGAGCTGGTCAAGACCGGCGTGGTCGCCCTCGGGCGCGGCGCGTCGATCACCTGATCACCGCCCCGCCCCCGCCACACCAGACCCGGAGCGCCACCGTGCCGATGTACTACGACGCCGACGCCGACCTCGACCTGCTCAGCGGCAAGACCGTGGCCGTGATCGGCTACGGCAGCCAGGGCCACGCCCACGCCCTCAACCTGCGCGACTCGGGGGTGGGCGTCGTCGTCGGCCTGCGCCCGGGCTCGTCCTCGACCGAGGCCGCCCGTGAGGAGGGCCTGGAGGTCCTGCCGCCGCGCGAGGCCGCCGAGCGCGGCGACATGGTCATGATCCTCGCGCCCGACGAGCACCAGGGCAGGATCTTCGCCGAGGACATCGCCCCCGGCCTGGGCGAGGGCGACGCGCTGCTCTTCGCCCACGGCTTCTCCATCCACTTCGGCCAGGTCGTCCCGCCGCCGGGCGTTGACGTGATGATGGTGGCGCCCAAGGGGCCCGGCCACCTGGTCCGGCGCACCTACGCCGAGGGGGCCGGGACCCCGGGGCTCATGGCCGTGCAGCAGGACGCCTCCGGCGGCGCCAAGGGGCTCGCCCTGGCCTACGCGAAGGGCATCGGCTGCACCCGGGCCGGGGTGATCGAGACGACGTTCGCCGAGGAGACCGAGACCGACCTGTTCGGCGAGCAGGTCGTGCTCTGCGGCGGCCTCACCGAGCTGGTGCGGGCCGGCTTCGACACCCTCGTCGAGGCGGGCTACAACCCGGACCTCGCCTACTTCGAATGCCTCCACGAGCTCAAGCTCATCGTCGACCTGATGTACGAGAAGGGCATCAGCGGGATGCGGTACTCCATCTCCAACACGGCCGAGTACGGCGACCTCACGCGCGGCCGCCGCATCGTCACCGACGAGACCCGGGCGGAGATGAAGCGGATCCTGGAGGAGATCCAGACCGGGCGCTTCGCCAAGGAGTGGCTGGAGGAGAACCAGGTCGGCCGGCCGGTCTTCAACGCCATCGCCCGCCGGGACGCCGCCCATCAGGTCGAGGACGTCGGCAAGCGCCTGCGCGGCATGATGAGCTGGATCGACACGGAGTTCTGAGCTGGCCACCTCGCCCACATCCGCGCGCGCCGCCGCCCCCGCCACCGTCGGGAACCTCAAGGGCGCCCTGATGGTCCCGGGGCCCACGACCCTCCCGCCGGAGGTCGTCGCCGCCGGCGCCCGCCCGATCCTCTACTCGCGCTCCGCGGAGTTCGTCGCGATATGGGAGGACGTCATCGAGCGCCTGCGCGGCGTCTTCCAGACCGAGGGCGAGGTGCTCGTGTTCGGCGCCTCCGGCTCCGGGGCCATGGACTCGGCGGTGGCGAACCTCGCCGCCCCCGGCGAGCGGGTGCTGGTCGCCTCCTGCGGGAACTTCGGGGTCCGCTGGGCGTCGATCTGCGCCGACCACGGCGTCGACGCCCTGCACCTGGAGGGCGAGTGGGGCCGCCCGATCGACCCGGCCGCGGTGGCCGAGGCCCTCTCGGGCGAGCGCGGCATCGACGTCGTCTTCGTGACCCAGAGCGAGACCTCGACCGGGGTCGTCTCCGACCTCCCCGCCCTGCGCGAGGCGGCCGGGGACCGCATCCTCGTGGCCGACGCCGTCTCAGGCCTGGCCGTCGCCGACCTGCCGATGGACCGCTGGGGCGTCGACGTGGTCGTGTCCGGGTCGCAGAAGGGGCTGATGACGCCGCCGGGCCTCGCCTTCGTGGCGGCGAACGAGCGCGCGGTGGCGCGGTCGGCGGCGCGCGGGCCGGGCGGCTTCTACCTCGACTGGGAGCGCACCCGCAAGGGGGGCTCCCGCAGCCCCTTCACCCCGCCGGTGACGCTGGTCTGCCAGCTCCAGGAGGCCCTGCGGCTGATCGAGGCCGAGGGGCTCCAGAACGTGTTCGCCCGCCACCGCACCCTGGGGCGCATGTGCCGCGCCGGCGTGGTGGCGTGCGGCCTCTCCCTGCTCGGCCCCGAGAATCCGGAGGCGAACATCGTCACGGCGTTCCTGGTCCCGGACGGCGTGGACGGGAAGGCCATCCCGGCCGGGCTCAAGAGCCGCTTCGGCATCCAGATCGCCGGCGGCCAGGGCAAGCTCTCCGGGAAGATCTGCCGCATCGGGCACTGCGGCTACTACGACTACCGCGACATCCTCACGACACTCGGGGCGCTCGAGATCGTGCTGGCCGACCTCGGCCAGCCGGTCGAGCTCGGCGCCGGGGTGGCGGCCGCCCAGCGCGTGGCCGCCGACGCCCTGCTTTGACCACCCTCAGCGCGGATCTGCGCGTGCTCGTCTGCGAGAGGATCGCCGAGGCCGGCGTCGCCTATCTCTCCGAGCGCTTCTCGGTCGATGACGGCGTGGGCCTGTCGCGCGACGAGCTGATGGAGCGGGTCGCCGACTACGACGCCCTCGTGGTGCGCAGCGCCACCAAGGTGACGGCCGACATGATCGAGCGGGCGGCCCGCCTGAAGGTGATCGGCCGGGCCGGCACGGGCGTCAACAACGTCGACGTCGAGGCCGCGACCCGGCGGGGGATCGTGGTCGTGAACGCGGCCGGCTCGAACGCCCTCTCTGCGGCCGAGCACGCCATCGCCCTGTTGCTTGCTCAAGCACGCAACATCCCGCAGGCCCACTCGAGCCTGGTGCAGGGGCGCTGGGAGCGCTCACGGTTCGGCGGGGTCGAGGTCACCGGCAAGACGCTCGGCGTCCTGGGGTTCGGGCGCATCGGGCAGATGGTGGCCGAGCGGGCCAAGGGCCTCGGCATGCTGGTGGTGGCCTACGACCCGTTCGTGGCGGAGGCCCGCTACCGCGAGCTCGGCGTGGAGAAGGCGCCGGAGCCCGAGGACCTCTACCGGGTCAGCGACTTCATCAGCCTGCACCTGGCCGCGACCGCCGAGACGCGCGGGTTCGTGGGGCGCGAGGCCTTCGCGGCCATGAAGCCCGGCGCGCGCGTGATCAACGCGGCCCGCGGGGACGTGGTCGACCAGGAGGCGCTGGTCGAGGCGCTCGAGAGCGGCCACCTCGGCGGCGCCGGCATCGACGTCTTCCCGCAGGAGCCCGTGACCGAGAGCCCGCTCTTCGGCATGCCGGGCGTGGTCGTGACGCCCCACCTCGGGGCCTCCACGGAGGAGGCCCAGGACCGCGCGGGCGTCGTCGTCGCCGAGCAGGTGGCGGCGGCCCTCACCGGCGGCGTGGTCTCCTCGGCGGTCAACATCCCCGCCCTGGGGCCCGAGGCGCTCGCGGTGCTCGGGCCCTTCCTGCCGCTGGCGCGCCAGCTCGGCCAGCTCGTGGGGGCGCTCGCCGGCGGCGCGGTGTCGCCGCTGGAGCTCTCCTACGAGGGCCAGCTCGGCACCCTCGACACGCGCCTGCTCACCTCGGCCGTGCTCGCCGGCGTGCTCCAGGGTCACGTGGAGGAGTACGTCAACGTGGTCAACGCCGGGTCGCTCGCCGCCGAGCGGGGGATCGAGTGGACCGAGACGACCACGCCGCGGGCCCGCGACTACACCAACCGCCTGTCGCTGCGCGTGCGCGACGTCGGCCTGAGCGGCACGACCGTCGGCACGACCTCGCGGCCGCGGCTGGTCGAGGCCTTCGGCCAGGCCATCGAGATCGAGCTCGCCCCGCACATCGGGCTCTTCCGCTACCTCGACATCCCCGGCCAGATCGGCCGCGTCGGCACGATCCTCGGGCTGGCGCACGTGAACATCGCCTCGATGGCGGTGTCGCGCTCGCGCGCCGAGGGGGGCGCCGTGATGGCGGTGACGGTCAACTCGCCGGTGGCGCCGGAGGTCGTGAACGAGATCCGGGCCATCGAGGGCTTCGACGCGGTCTGGTTCGTCAACCTCGACGTCGGCCTAGCGGGAGAGCACCACCAGGGTCTTGCGGATGCGCCGGTTGCCGCTGGTGTCGGTGGCGACCACCGTCAGGCGCGCGAGGGCGATGGGCTGGGAGGAGAACCGGGCCCGCAGCAGGCGCCGCGCCGGCAGCGAGACCGGCAGCTTCAGCGTCACGCGCGCGTTGGCGGCCAGGGTGCGCCGCGCGCGCATGCAGGGTCGCGCGCTTGCCGGCGTTCGGCAGCAGCAGCTTGCCCGAGGCCCGCACCCGGCAGAGCTCGTTGCAGCCCACGCGCACGGCGAGGAAGCCCTTCTCCAGGACGCGCTGGCGCTTGAGCACCCGCAGGCGGATCCGGGGCTTGGTCTTGTCCACGCCGCCGGGGGGCGGGGCGCCGGCGCCGGTCGTGTCGTAGGGGAGCGGCGCCGGCCCCGCGCATGCGCCCGTGGTCGCGAGGCGGTAGACGGGGCCGTCGATCGACGTGGCGTAGAGGCGCCCGCAGCCGTCCTCGCCCAATGAGCTGAGCCCGCTGACGTGCAGACCCGTCGCCGCGTCGCCCGTCGCGCCCGGCGGGCTCAGCGCGGCGGACCAGAGCTCGCCCTTGCAGTAGTCGCCGTAGACGTAGCGGCCGTAGAGCTCGGGCAGGGCGGGGTCGCGGACCACGTAGCCGCCGGTGATCGAGCACCAGCCGGCCGAGTGGGGCTTCTGGATGACGGGCCCGACGTAGCCGGCGGGCAGCTCGTCGGGGCGGATGGGCCGGTCGGCGCCGTAGCGCGTGCTGCCCTCGGCGATGTTCCAGCCGAAGTTGGCGCCCTTGCCCCAGCCCGGCCGCCCGCGGCACGTAGTCGATCTCCTCGACGTCGTTCTGGCCGACGTCGCCGATCGTCAGGTCGCCGGTGAGGCGGTCGAACGAGAAGCGGAACGGGTTGCGCAGCCCCAGGGACCAGACCTCCGGGGCGGCCGCGCCGAACGGGTTGTCGGCCGGGGCGAGGGGCGCGCCGGGGCGGATGTCCAGGCGCAGGAGCTTGCCGAGCCGGGTCCCCAGGCTCTGGCCGCTCCCCAGCGGGTCGCCGCCGCCGCCCCCGTCGCCGGTGCCGGCGTAGAGCATCGCGTCGGGGCCGAAGGCGAGCTGGCCGCCGTTGTGGTTCGCGTAGTCGTCGTGCTCGACGGCGATGAGGGTGCGGCGCGTGGCGGGGTCGGCGATCTCGGGGTCGGTCGCGCTGCGCCGGAACTCGTCCACCACCAGGTCGCCGGCTCGGGCGGCCGGCGGCTGGCGCGAGACGTAGTAGGCGTAGAAGCGGCCGCTGGTGGCGTAGTCGGGCGCGAAGGCGATCGACAGGAGGCCGCGCTCGTCCTCGCGCCCGTCGCCCGTCGAGACGAGGCTGCGGATGTCGAGGAAGGGCCGCGAGCGCAGCGTCCCGTCGACCAGCAGGCGGACCGTCCCGCCGCGCTCGACCACGAACACGCTGCGGATGTCCCGCGGCGGCGACACCACGTAGACCGGGCGCGAGAACTCGCCGATCTGGGCGAGCGTGGGGGCGGCCTGCGCGGCCTGCGGCGCGAGCCCGGGCAGCATGGCAACCACCGCGCCGGCGAGCAGCGCGAGGATCAGGGGGGCCCGGCGCACCGGCGGGACGGTAGCGAAAACGCGCCGGGGAGGAGCGGGCCCGGGTCGCGGGCCGGAGTGGGCGGCGCTAGGGAACCACGCGGATCGGCACCTGGACGAGGCACTCCAGCGACCCGTCCTTGGCCGATGCGGCCCACGCCTCGAGCATCCCGCGGCGCGGGATCCCCGGGATGGGGGGCGTCCCGCCGATCCAGCGTCCGGCGATGGCGTAGCCGGAGAAGTCGGGCAGGAAGGTGCCCTCGGTCGCGGTGATCGCCTTCTCCCCGAGGGTCGAGCCGCCCGCCCCGGGGGCGCGGAGCGACAGCACGAGCCCGTGCTCGAAGAGCGGCTGCAGCTCGAGCCCGCGGGCACGGGCGCGGCCGTTGGTCCCGGTCCAGTTGGTGATCTGCAGGCAGCCGTCGCTCAGGACCGTGGCGGCCCGGTCGGCCGTCGCCTTCCAGAGGTCGATGATCAGCACGTTGCGCGGCACCGAGACCTTGTACTGCAGGAACTTGAAGCGGTTCCGGCGCGGCGTCCATGCGGACGAGGATGCTGCCGGTGCGCGCGGATCACCCGCGCCGTGACCCCGGCGGCGGTCACGGGGGTCGCGGCCGAGGCGATGCCGGTCGCGTTGACCCTCACGACGCCGCGCCCGTCGGCGATCTCCGGGTCGATGGCGTCGACCTGCCGCTCCAGGCCCGGTGAGGCGGGCGCCGGCGAAGTCGACGATCACGCGCACGACCTTCGGCGTTGCTCGCGACGCGCAGGTCGGTGGCCGTGAGCTGGGCCGAGGCGCGCGGCGCGAGCGCCAGCGCGAGGAGGCCCGCGGCCAGCAGGGCGCCGGCCAGCGCGAGGGGCGCGCGTGGTCCGGGAGCGCCGTCACGGGGCGAGGCTCCCCCAGCCGGCGTTGCACGTCAAGCGCCCCCGGCCGGGGTTTGCCCGGCCCCGGCCGCGCCGGTATCCTGCCGCGCCATGCTCGTGGACGCCGCGCACCCCGCCATCGCCGCGCGCGGCCTCCTGGGCCTTCGTGGGCTCCTCCCCCGCTAGGGGGAGCTTGCCGACACCCACGTCCGGATGCGCCGGACATCGAGTCCTCGAAGCCCCTTCGTGAGGAAGGATCCCACCGTGAGCGCCGACGAGCAGGTACACCACCAGGACCCCGCCCAGCGGGTGACGATCTTCGACACCACGCTGCGCGACGGCGAGCAGTCGCCGGGCATCCACCTGAACACGCGCGAGAAGGTCGAGATCGCGCAGCAGCTCGCGCGGCTCAGGGTCGACGTGCTCGAGGCGGGCTTCCCGATCTCCTCGCCCGGCGACTTCGAGGCGGTCCGCGCGGTGGCGCGGGAGGTGCCGGGCGTGATCGTGGCCGGGCTCGCGCGCGCCAACGAGCGCGACGTGGCGGCGGCCGGCGAGGCCGTGCGCGACGCCGAGCGACCCCGGATCCACACCTTCATCGCGACGAGCGACATCCACCTCCAGTACAAGCTGAAGATGGACCGGGCGCAGGTGCTCGCGGCGGCGGTGGACGCCGTGCGGCTCGCGCGCTCGATGGTCGAGGACGTCGAGTTCTCGTGCGAGGACGCGACCCGCTCGGACGTGGCCTTCGTGGCCGAGGTCGTGGGGGCCGCCATCGCCGAGGGGGCGACGACGATCAACATCCCCGACACGGTCGGCTACACGATGCCGACCGAGTTCCAGCGCTACCTGGTCGACCTCTACGAGCGCTGCCCCACCCTGCGCGACGTGACGCTGTCGGTCCACTGCCACAACGACCTGGGGCTGGCGGTGGCCAACTCGCTGGCCGGCGTGCAGGTCGGCGCCCGCCAGGTCGAGGGCTGCATCAACGGCATCGGGGAGCGGGCGGGGAACATGAGCATCGAGGAGCTCGCGATGATCCTCCGCACCCGGGCCGACGCGCTCGGCGGCCTCTGGTGCGGCATCGTCACCCCCGAGATCACCCGGACCAGCCGGCTGGTCAGCCGGATGGTCGGCTACCCGGTGCAGCCCAACAAGGCGATCGTGGGCCGCAACGCGTTCGCCCACGAGGCCGGCATCCACCAGCACGGGGTCCTCAGCAACCCGCTGACCTACGAGATCATGGACGTGGCCTCGGTGGGCCTGGCCGAGAGCGAGATCGTGCTCGGCAAGCACTCGGGGCGCCACGCGCTGCGCAACGCCCTGGAGCAGCTCGGCTACGAGCTCGACCGCGACCAGCTCGACCAGGCCTTCGCGCGCTTCAAGGAGGTCGCCGACCGCAAGGGGCGCATCTCGGCGATGGACCTCGAGGCGATCGTGGGCGACGAGATGCGCGTCGAGGCCGAGGGCACCGGCTACCGCCTCGAGGAGCTCCACTTCTCCGGCGGCACCGGCGGGGAGCCGCGGGCGCGCGTCGTGGTGCGCGATCCCGAGGGCGAGCTGCGGGAGGCCGAGGGGGTGGGGGACGGCCCGGTCAACGCGCTCATGAAGGCCATCGACGCGGCCGCAGGCACCGCCGGGACGCTGCTCGAGTACCACGTCTCGGCCGTGACCAGCGGCAAGGACGCCCTGGGCGAGGCCCGCGTGGTCTGCGACATCGGCGGGCGCCGCTTCGCGGGCCAGTCCGTCTCGACGGACGTGCTCGAGGCGAGCGCGATCGCCTACCTGCGCGCGGTCAACGCGAGCCGGCACGCCGAGCAGGGCGAGCGCGTGGCGGAGGGGGTGTGATGGCGGGCCGCACGCTCTTCCGCAAGGTCTGGGACGCCCACGAGGTGCGCCCGGCCGACTCCTCGGGGCCGGCGATCCTGTTCGTCGACCTCCACCTGGTGCACGAGGTCACGTCGCCGCAGGCCTTCGACGGCCTGCGGCTGGCCGGCCGCCCGGTGCGCCGCCCCGACCGCACCCTCGCCACGGTCGACCACAACGTGCCGACGATCGGCCGCGAGGCCGGGGTCGCCGACCCCCTGTCGGCGGCGCAGATCGAGGCGCTCGAGCGCAACTGCGCCGAGTTCGGCATCCCGCTGTTCTCGCTGCGCAGCAACCGCCAGGGCATCGTCCACGTGATCGGCCCCGAGCTGGGCGTCACCCAGCCCGGCATGACCATCGTCTGCGGCGACAGCCACACCTCCACGCACGGGGCCTTCGGGGCGCTCGCCGTCGGCATCGGCACCAGCGAGGTCGAGCACGTCCTCGCCACCCAGACCCTCACCCAGGCGATGCCGCGCACCATGCGCATCAACATCGAGGGCGAGGCCGGGCTGGGCGTCGGCGCGAAGGACCTCATCCTCGGCACGATCGGCCAGATCGGCGTGGCCGGCGCCCAGGGCCACGTCATCGAGTACGCCGGCTCGGCCATCCGGGCGCTCTCGATGGAGGGCCGCATGACGGTGTGCAACATGTCCATCGAGGGCGGCGGGCGCGCGGGCATGATCGCCCCCGATGACACCACCTTCGGCTGGCTCGAGGGGCGCCCGGGCGCACCGGCCGACTTCTCCGCGGCCGTCGAGGGCTGGCGCGACCTGCCCAGCGACTGGGACGCCGCCTTCGACGCCGAGGTCCACGTGGATGCCGCGTCGCTCGCGCCTCAGGTCACCTGGGGGACCAACCCGGGCATGGTCGCCCCGGTCACCGGACGGGTGCCGACGCCCGACCAGTACGACGACCCGGCCGACCGCGACGGCGTCCGCCGCGCCCTGGAGTACATGGGGCTGGCCGGCGGGGAGGCGATCGAGGACATCGCGGTCGATGCGGTCTTCATCGGATCGTGCACGAACGCCCGCCTGCCCGACCTGCGGGCCGCGGCCGAGGTGGTGCGCGGGCGGCGGGTGGCCGGGACCGTGCGCGCCATGGTCGTGCCGGGGTCGATGCAGGTGAAGGCCCAGGCCGAGGCCGAGGGCCTGGACGAGGTCTTCCGGGCGGCCGGCTTCGAGTGGCGGGACGCGGGCTGCTCGATGTGCCTGGCCATGAACGACGACGTCCTCGCCGAGGGCGAGCGCTGCGCCTCGACCAGCAACCGCAACTTCGAGGGCCGCCAGGGCAAGGGCGGGCGCACCCACCTGGTGAGCCCGCCGATGGCCGCCGCGGCGGCGATCGCCGGGCACCTGGTCAACGTGCGCTCGTTCGACCCCGAGCCGATCGAGGCGGTGGCCTGATGGAGGCGGTGCGGCGCGTCCACGGCGTCGTCTGCCCGCTCGACCGGGCCGACGTCGACACCGACCAGATCATCCCCAAGCAGTTCCTCAAGCGCATCGAGCGCACCGGGTTCGGCGAGTTCCTGTTCTGGGACTGGCGCGGCGAGGAGGGCTTCCCGCTCGACCGCCCCGAGTACGGGGACGCGCCGATCCTCGTGACCGGCCGCAACTTCGGCTGCGGCTCATCGCGCGAGCACGCCCCGTGGGCGCTCCAGGACGCCGGCTTCCGGGCGATCATCGCGCCCAGCTTCGCCGACATCTTCCGCACCAACTGCACCAAGATCGGCCTGCTCCCGGTCGAGCTCGACGAGGAGGCCGTGCGCGCCCTCATCGACGAGGCCGAGGGCGAGCCGGGATCGACGGCCGCGGTCGACCTCGAGCGCGAGGTGGTCGTCGCCGCCGACGGGCGCGAGTTCGCCTTCGCCATCGACCCGGTCGTGCGCGAGCGCCTGCTCAACGGCTGGGACGACATCGCCCTGACGCTCGCCCACGAGGACGAGATCGCCGCCTTCGAGCGCCATCGCGAGCGGGAGGGCCCCGTGACGACCCCGTTCGCGTGAGCTAGGAGCCGCGCTCGCAGACCGCGCGGTCGCGGGCGGCGCCTCCCACGCAGACGTCCCGGCCGGCGCCTCCCAGGAGGATGTCCCGGCCGGCCTGCCCCACCAGGCGGTCGAGGCCGGGGCCACCCGCCAGCCGATCCCGGCCCGGGCCGCCGAGCAGCCGGTCCTTCCCGCCGCCGCCGCCGAGCCGGTCGTTGCCTCCGCCGCCGCAGACCAGGTCGGCCCCGGCGCCCGCGGCGACCGTGTCGTTGCCCCCGAGCGCCACGATCACGTCGGCGCGCTTGGTGCCGCGGAGGCGATCCTTCCCTGCCGTGCCAACGATCGTCGCCGTCCTGCCGCCGCAGCGCGGGGGCCGCCCGGCGGCTCCGGCACCGGGCCCGCCGCCGGGCCCGCCGCCCGCCCCAGCTCCCGGGTCGCTTTGCAGGCGGGCGACGGCGACGTCGCTGCCGTTCAGGAACGCTTGGCCTGCCGCGACGATCCGTCCGTCGGGCGCCAGCGCCAGGCCGCGGAAGAACGCCGTGGCCCCGAACGGGACCGGCGCCCTTCCGTCGCCGCTGAAGGTGGTGTCCAGGGCCCCGGCGGGCTGAAAGCGCAGGATCGTCGGGGTGCCGTTCGCCACGGGGATCAGCGGGTTGCCGTTGTTCACTGCGACGATGATCTTGCCGTCCGGCTGCAGGGCGACCGCGGCGCCCTGGTCGACGGCCGTGCCGAAGTCGAGCCGCGCCACGCCGTCGCCGTCGAAGGTCGTGTCGTCCGAGCCGTCCTCGTTCAGGCGGGCGACGATGAGGTCCTGGCTCGGGAAGCCCCAGCCGACCGCGACGATCTTGCGGTCCGGTTGCACGGCGACGTCGAATGCCCCGGCGGCTCCCGCGAAGAACAACTCGCGGACGCCCGCGCCGTCGTTCGGGGGGTCCGGCGAGAACGACGTGTCGAGGCCACCCCCGGGAAGGAGCCGGGCGACGGCGAAGTTGCTGGCGCCTCCGCCCGAGGTCCCCCCGGCGATCACGAGCTTGCCATCCGGCGCGCGCGCGACGGCCTGGGCACCGTCGGCTGCGCCGGTGAACTCGACGAACTGGGTGGCGAAGCCCGGACTGACCGAGCCGTCCGTGTTGAGGCGGGTCACCGTCGCGTTGCCGGCGCCGCCTTGGCCGGCGATCACGATCCTGCCGTCCGGCTCGATGAGCACGTCGTTGGCGCGGTCCCTCGCGCCGCCCAGGTCGAGCTCCAGCCGGCCGTTCGCGGGGTCGAGGTCGGTGGGCGAGAGGCCGGGCGCGAACGACGGGTCGAGCTGCCCGTCGGCCGCCCGGAGGCGCGCCACGGCGACGTTGTCGTTGTCGGCGGCCCGCACCGTGGCGCCCACGACGACCAACCCGCCGTCGGCCTGGCGCGCGATGGCCTGGGCGAAGTCGGGCCCGCCCTGGAAGTTGACCGGTTGGTTCCCGAAGCTGAGGTCCGGCGAGCCGTCGGCGTTGACGCGCGTGACGGCGAAGGTGCCGCCGGCGGTGGTGCCGCCACCACCAGCGGTGATGACCTTGCCGTCGGGCTGCACCAGGACGCCGTTGGCGGTATCGACGCCGCCGTAATCGACCGTCAGCGTGCCGTCGCCGTCGAAGCTCGAGTCGAGGTCGCCGGGCGCCGCGAGGCCCACTCCCGCAAGCGCGAGCAGCGACGTCGCGGCGACGGCCGCCGGGACCGACCTGAGCCTCCTCGTCACCGGGTAAATCTATGGCGGCGGATGCCGTGCAGGCAATCGCCTCCGATAACCTCCCGCGCCGTGCGAGAGGTCACCGTCACGCTGCTGCCGGGGGACGGCATCGGCCCCGAGGTGGTCGCGGTCGCCCGCGCGGTCGTCGACCTCGTCGCGCCCGACCACGGCCTGGCCGTCGCCTGGCATGAGCACCTCGTCGGCGGCGCCTCGATCGACGCCCACGGCACGGCCCTCACCGACGAGGTGCTCGCCGCCTGCGCCGGCTCCGACGCGGTGCTGCTGGGCGCCGTCGGCGGGCCGAAGTGGGACACCACCGACCCCGACAGGCCGCGGCCCGAGCAGGGGCTGCTCGGGCTGCGGGCCGGGCTCGGCCTCTACGCCAACCTCCGCCCCGTGCGGCCGTGGCCGGCGCTCTACGACGCCAGCCCCCTGCGCCGGGAGCGCATCGAGGGCACCGACCTGCTGGTGGTGCGCGAGCTGACCGGCGGCCTCTACTTCGGCGAGCGCGGGCGGCAGCCGACGCGGGCCTTCGACACCTGCGTCTACACCCTCGACGAGGTGGACCGTCTGGCCGAGGTCGGCTTCCGGGCGGCCGAGGGTCGGCGCAGAAAGGTCACCTCGGTCAACAAGGCGAACGTGCTCGAGACGTCGCGCCTGTGGCGCGAGCAGGTCACCCGTACGGCCGCGGCCCACCCCGGCGTGGAGCTGGAGCACATGCTGGTCGACAACGCCGCCATGCAGCTCGTCAGCCGGCCCGCCGACTTCGACGTCATCGTCACCGAGAACCTCTTCGGCGACGTGCTCTCGGACGAGGCCGCCATGATCACCGGCTCCATCGGCCTGCTGCCGTCGGCAAGCCTCGGCCCCGGGACCCTCGGCCTCTACGAGCCGGTCCACGGCTCGGCGCCCGACATCGCCGGCCGGGGGGTCGCCAACCCCATCGCAACGTGCCTGTCCGCCGCCATGATGCTCCGCTACTCGCTCGACGCCCCCGCGGCGGCCGGCCGCATCGAGGGGGCCGTCGACGCCGTCATCGAGAGCGGCGCCCGCACGCGCGACCTCGGCGGCGACCTCGGCACGCAGGACGTGCGCGACCGGCTCCTCGCGGCGCTCCGGTAACCTTCGCCGACCGCGGAGGACGCCATGCAGGAAGCCGAGAAGATCTGGATGAACGGGGCCCTGGTCGACTGGGCCGACGCGCGCGTGCACGTGCTGTCGCACGGGCTTCACTACGGCACCACGGTCTTCGAGGGCATCCGCTCGTACGACGCCGACGAGGGCACGGCGGTCTTCCGGCTCGACGACCACCTGCAGCGGCTCGAGCGCTCGGCGGCCATGTACCACATGCCGCTGCCCTACACGCGCGCCGAGATGCGGCTGGCCGTCCACCAGGTCATCTCGGCCAACGGGCTCGGCGGCTGCTACATCCGCCCGATCGTCCTGCGCGGCTACGGCACGATGGGCCTGTTCCCGCTCGACGCCCCGGTGGACGTGGCCGTGGCCGCGTGGGAGTGGGGCGCCTACCTCGGCGAGGAGGGCCTGCGGAAGGGCATCCGGGCCAAGATCTCGAGCTGGCGCCGCATCGGATCGAGCACGATCCCGGCGACCGCCAAGGCGGGCGGCCAGTACCTCAACTCGATCCTCGCCAAGATCGAGTCCCACAAGGCGGGCTACCAGGAGGCGATCCTCCTCAACGAGGCCGGCTACGTGGCCGATGGGTCGGGGGAGAACCTCTTCCTCGTGCGCGACGGCACCCTGATCACGCCGCCGGTCCACGCGTCGATCCTCGAGGGCATCACGCGCGCCAGCATCATCGCGCTCGCCGGGGACGAGGGCATCCCCGTGGCGGAGCGCGAGGTCGCCCGCGGCGAGCTCTACACCGCCGACGAGGTCTTCATCACCGGCACGGCCGCCGAGGTGTGCCCGGTCAACGAGGTCGACGACCACGGGCTCGGCCCTCCGGGCCCGATCACGCGCCGCCTCCAGCAGCGCTTCTTCGCGGCCACCGAGGGGCGCGACCCGCGCTCGGCCGAGTGGCTCGACTACGTCGAGACCCCCGAGGCCTCGCTGTCGCCGTGAGCGAGCTCGTCGCCATCTACGACACGACGCTGCGCGACGGCATGCAGCGCGAGGGCCTGAGCCTGTCGGTCGGCGAGCAGCTCGCCGTGGCCGTGCGGCTGGCCGAGTACGGCATCGACTACATCGAGGCCGGCTTCCCCGCCAGCAACCCGAAGTACGGCGAGCTCTTCCGGCTGCTGGAGGACGAGGACCTCGGGGCGACGCGGCTGGCGGCCTTCGGCATGACGCGCCGCCGGGGCGCCGCGGCGTCGGAGGACCCCGCCCTGCGCGGCCTCGCCGAGTGCGCCGCGCCGGTCGCGACGATCGTCGGCAAGACGTGGGACCTCCACATCGAGAAGGTCACGCGCGTCACGCGCGAGGAGAACCTGCGGATGA
>CAWEYS010000031.1:0-37563 GCA_963813355.1 Miltoncostaeaceae bacterium
GTCAGCTCGGGGGCACGTACTTGCTGGCGGTGAAGACCGCGCCCTGGGGGTCGCGCAGGACGGTCATCCGGACCCAGGGGGCGTCGAAGGGCGGCATCAGGACGGTGCCGCCGAGGCTCGCCGCGCGCTCGGCCGCCGCGTCGGCGTCGTCGGTGGCGAAGGTGATGCTCCAATGCGCCGGCGTGCCCCGGGGTGCTGGCCCTCCGCCATGGGAAGGAGCCAGGCGACCGTGTCCTCGAAGCCCTCGGAGGCGCCGTCGGCGGCCTGGCGCTCGCGCAGGCCCGGGTCGAGCTGCTCGAGGTGGTCGCCGTACCCGGGCAAGCGGAACATGGAGAAGCTGCCCTCGGGGATGTCGACGTCGACCCTCGCCCAGCCGAACACCGCCCCGTAGAAGGCCGCTGCGCCCTCGGGGTCGCGCGTGTTGAGCTCGCTGAAGTTCCACGTGCCCGGCTCGTTGACCAGGTGGGCGCCGATCATGTCCTTCGCCTGCCAGACGCCGATCACCGCGCCCTCGGGGTCGGCGATCACGGCCAGCCTGCCGGCGTCGGAGATGTCGGCCGGCTCCATCACCGCCGTGCCGCCCGCCGCCAATGCCCGGGCGACAGCCTCGTCGGCGCTGTTGACCGCGACGTAGGTGCTCCAGGCCGGAGCCGGGGGCGCCCCGGGCGGCGGTGAGCTGACCGCGGCGACGTCGCGGCCGCGGAGCTGGGCCACCAGGTAGCGCCCCGGCATGCCGGGAGGCGTGCGGTCCTCGAACTCCCATCCGAACAGGCCGCCGTAGAAGGCCGCGGCGGCCTCCGGGTCGGGTTGTGAGGTGTCCACCCAGCACGGGACCCCGGCCGGGTACTCGGTGCGCTCGCGCATCGCCTCGCTCCTCGTCGGTGATCGGGCCCGACCAGCCTACGAGGGGTTCAGGTCAGGTTCTGTCCTCGATCCCGTCGCTCATGCAACACCGGCCGCGACCTCGTCGCGGGCGAAGAACTCCGCCATCGGCACCGTGCCCGCGATCACCCCGAAGAAGCGGCTCGTCCGCTCCGGATCGTCGCGCAGCGCGCCGAAGAGGGCCTGCATCTCGGGCCCCGGGGGCTCGAGCCCCGCCAGCTCGTGGGTGAAGTCGTAGAGCGGGAGGGCGGCCTCGTTGCGCCGCCGCTCGTAGTCGGCGAGCGCGTCGTCGAGGGGCCGGCGGCCGCCGAAGCCGTCGGCGATCGCGCCGGCGAGCAGCTCGGAGTCGCGGAAGGCGTCGCCGATGCCCTGCGCCGTGAGCGGGTCCTTGTGGTAGCCGGCGTCGCCCACCAGCGCCCAGCCGGGGCCGAACGGCCTGCGGAAGAAGAACGGGAGCTCGCCGGTGCCGTAGAAGCGCTCGGCGCGCCGGCCGGCGCGCAGGCGCTCGGCGAGGGAGGGCGCCAGCGCGACCGCCTCGAGGAAGCTGCGCTCGATGTCCGCGCGGACGCGGTGGAACTCGGCCCGCGGCCAGAAGACCGTGACGATGGTGCGCCCGTCGTTGGTGGGGCCGGCGATGACCATGCGCCCGTCGCGGGGGTAGAGCTCGGCGCCGTCGACGGGCACGCCGCTCCAGTAGGTGTAGTAGGCGCAGGTGCGGCCGGGCCGCTCGTGGTAGGTGGGCGCCCCGACGGCCCGGGCCACGCGCGAGCGCATCCCGTCGGCGCCGACGACGATGGCCGCCCGCTCGGTGACCGTGGCGCCGCCCGCCTCCCGGCCCGGATGCCGGTGACGCGGCCGCCCTCGAAGAGCAGCTCGCCCACCGAGAAGCGCTCGCGCACCTCGGCGCCGGCGGCGGACGCGGCCTCGAGCAGGATCTGGTCGAGCAGGTAGCGCCGCGGCGCGTAGGCCGCGTCGGCGCCGTCCGCGGGGGCCGGCGCGCCGGTGAGGGCGAAGGGCCCGACGTCGAAGGTCATGCGGCGCGCCGGCGGGCAGCCGGTCGCGACCACGCGGTCGAGCAGGCCCCACCGCCGGAGCCGCGCCACGCCGGGCTGATGGATGTAGTGCGTCGAGAGGGTGTCGCTGGGGAAGCCGGCCCGGTCCACGAGCAGGACCCGGTGGCCCGCGCGCGCGAGCAGCATGGCCGTCGGGGAGCCGGCGCAGCGGGCGCCGACCACGATCGCGTCGTACATGTCCGCCTCCTTAAGCTATGGTCCGTAGTTATAAGCTATGGACCATAGCTATGCAAGCGCGAGCTCAGGCGAGGGCGCGGTGGCGCGGCCGGGAGAGGACCACAGCGCGATGGGCACCCCGTCGGGCCGGGCCAGGAGGGCGCCGCGGCCGTGGATCCCAAGCGCACGGGCGGAGATCGCGTCGACGCTCCGGACGACGACCGGGGCGGACCCCGCGACGGCGCCGGCCGTCGCCTCCCACGCATCGCGGTCGGGCCCGGTGAGAAGCGTGAGCCCGGGGCCGAGCAGGTCGAGCGTAGAGACCCGCCCGGCCGCCGTCGGCAGCCAGAGGTGGGGGATGCGGCCGCCGAGGTCGGCGCTCAGCGCCATGTCGAGGCCAGAGGCCGCGGCCTCGGGGTCGGCCGACCGCGCCGTGTTGTGCTCGACGACCGGTCGGCGCTCGGCCTCGTAGGAGTCGAGGAGCGCGGGCTCGGCCCAGCCGCGCAGCACCCAGGCGAGCTTCCAGCCGATGTCCCAGCCGTCGTGGATGGCGGTGTTCATGCCGGTGCCGCCGCGCGGCGTCACCCGGTGGGCGGCGTCGCCCACCAGGAAGGCGCTCCCGTCGCGGAAGCGCTCGGCCACCTGGGCGGCGAAGGCGAACGCGCCCAGGCGCTCGATCCGCGGCCGCAGCCCGTCGAGGCCGGTCGCGAGCCGGATGCGCCGCGCCATGGCCGCGCCCCCGTCGCGGACGAGGCCCTCCAGCTCGGGACCGCCGATGGTGCCATAGAGCCACCGGTCGTCCGGGCCCGCCGGCAGCAGCACGCCGCCGGCGCCGGCGCGGTTGATGTCGTAGAGGCCGTAGCGGTGCGGCCCGACGAGGTCCCAGAGGGGCGCGCGGAACAGCGCCGAGACCGCCGTGGCGAGGTCGGCCGGCCCGCGCATCGGGACCTCGAGGGCCGCCCGGATGGCGCTGTGGGCGCCGTCGGCCGCGATCAGGTAGCGCGCGTCCACCCGCCGGGCGGTCCCCGCCGCGCGGTCGCGCAGCAGGGCGCGGACGCCGGCCGGCCCGTTGTCGAGCAGCTCGACCTCGGTGCCCATGGCGACGCGCACCGACGGGCGGGAGCGGAGGTGGCGCAGCAGCACCGGCTCCAGGTGGTCCTGGGGCACGCAGGCCGGCCCGGTGGGGCTGACGAGCGCGCTCTGCTCCCGGGTGGGGAGCCCGAGCGGCAGCGCGACGCCCGCGGGGGCCGAGGCCAGCGTCTCGCAGACCCACCCGAGCCACTCGACGTCGACGCCCCCGGCCCGCACCTCCTCCTCGAGCCCCAACGAGCGCATCAGCTCCATGGAGCGCGTGCTGACCGCCGTCGCCCGCGGCAGGCCGGACAGCCGACCGCGGCGCTCCACGAGCAGCGTCTCGACCCCATAGCGGGCGAGAATCGCCGCGGCCGCCAGGCCGGCGGGGCCGGCGCCCGCCACCAGCACGGGGACCTCCTCCTGCACCTCCACACCCATCTCGACCCCACTTTCATCGGACATGACGTCTTCAGTCGGACAGGCTGTATTTGAGCAGACGTACTGTCAAGCGAATAGGATTCAGGCATGGCCAAGCGCCGCTACGAGCAACGACTGCGGGCGGAGACCGCCGAGGAGACGCGGCGCCGCATCCTCGACGCGGTCTACGAGCGGCTGCGCGAGGCGCCGTCCCAGCCGGTGAGCGTCGACCGGATCGCGCGGATGGCGGGCGTCGCCCGCTCGACGGTCTACCTGGTCTTCGGCTCCCGCGCCGGGCTCTTCGACGCGCTGGGCGACGACCTGCTGCGGCGGGACGCCTACGGGCGCCTGCTCGACGCGGTCGCGCATCCGGACGCGCGCGAGAGCCTCAGGCGCGGCATGCGCGCGGGGTGCGAGATGTTCGCCGGCGCCCGAGACGTCGCCCGGGCCCTCTACTCGATGGCGCAGCTGGACGAGGAGGCGGTGGGCGGCGCGGTGCGGCGGTTCGAGGAGGAGCGGACGCGCGGCATGGCGCGCCTCGCGCGCCGGCTCGCCGAGCAGGACGTCCTGCTTCCCGGCGTCACGGCCGGTGAGGCCGCCGACCTGCTCTGGGTCCTGACCAGCTTCGAGAGCTTCGACCTGCTCTACACCGGCAGGGGCCTGTCGGTCGACGAGGTGGCCGAGGCGCTGGTCACCGCCGCGGAGCGGAGCCTCTGCCGCTGACCGCCGGCCCGGCCGGTCACTGGCGCGAGAGCACCTCGTGGCCGGGGAACTCGTCCTGCACGGCGGCGAGGGAGGCCGCCCAGAGGCACGCGGGCGCCATGACGGCGATGGTCAGCCACTCGCCGCCGCCCTCGGCATCGCACGAGCACCCCGCGTGCGGGTCGGCCTCCTGGACCGAGTGGAGGATGCGGTCCCGGGTGCCCTCGATGTCCCGCCCGGCCAGCTCCTCGGGCGGGAGGCGGATGGCGAACACGAGCTCGCTGCGCTGAGCCGCGTCTCCTCCGCCGATGCTCGCCATCGGTTGCGATCTTCGTACAGACCCGCCCCCCGAGTCCACGGCAACTTCGGGGCTCGGCGAGGGCACGGGGAGAGGCCGCGGCCTCAGGTCAGCCCGAGCACCTTCTGGCGGAGGAGGCCTGAGAGCGCGAAGGCGCCCGCCGAGTTGAGGTGCAGCCCGTCCGAGCCGAACCAGGGCTTGCCCGAGCTCGCCGCGTTCCAGTCGACCAGGGCGAAGCCCTTCCAGCGCCCGGCCGCCTGGCGGATGCGGGCGTTGATCGCCGTGTAGACGCTGCGCTGCTGGCGCAGCGTCACCCACACCACGCCCTTCACCTTGGCCTTGCGCAGCGCGCGCATGACCGCGTTGACGTCGTAGGTGCCCGAGCCCTCGTTGTAGCCCACGTTCAGCACGACCACCGACCCGAGCGCCGCGCCCTTGCTCTGGATCACCTGCAGGGCGGTCTTCGGGGTGACGCCGTTGTAGGTGCAGCTGGAGGTGACGAGGCGGCGGCAGACCAGGGCGTCGACCTTGAGGTCGAAGCCCTTGCCGAGCCGGCTGACCGCCTTGGGCACGTAGGAGAAGGACGCCTGCACCGAGTCGCCGATCACGGTGACGCGGGGCTTCTTGGCCGCCGCCGCGGGGCTCGCGGCGAGCAGCACGGCGGCGATGGCGGCGGACAGGATCCCGATGGTGGGCCACCTCCTCACCGGCGCGAGACTACCGAAGGGCGGGGAGTTCTCCACGAGGCGTGGTATTCGCCGATCCGGCCCCCGAACCTCCCGTTGCTACGCTGGCCCGGCTCGCGGTGACGTGGCGAAGCTGGTCTAACGCGCCGGTCTGCAAAACCGGTATTCGCGGGTTCGAATCCCGCCGTCACCTTGCCGCCGTGATGGCCATGCGGTTCCCGGGCCGCTGGCCGGTCGGGCCGATCGCGCTCCGCTCCTTCACCGCTCCTTACGGGCGTGCGAGGATGGCGCCATGCCGCGCCGCCGAGGGGCGAGTCGTGTACGTGAGCCGTCGCGCGTGAGCGGGCCGAGGCCGCCCGCGCGGCCGGACTGTACGCCGACGCGGGGCGGCCGATGATCCTCGCCTCCGCCGGCGGTCGTGGAGGCCAAGCGCCCGAGCGCGGCGGACCTCTCCGCCGTCGCTCGGGTCGTGGAGGTTCGCTCGGATCGAGGGGCGGACCAGGCGGGCTGATCGGCTGACCGCTCGACGGCCCGGTGAACGACAGCCGCTCCCGATCGCCGCTCTGCTCGCCCACCTGGACGACGAGGACGAGGGATGACCGACGACCGCCCTCGCTCGCGCATGGCCGACCTGATCCCGGACGACGACACGTTGGAGGTCATGGGCGGGATCGCGACCGTGATCGCTCGGGGCGATGAGCCAACCTGGGCGAACGTGCGCGAGGCGATCCGGGTACAGCGCGAGTGGGAGCGCTCGCGAGGACTCCGGCCCTGAGTCCTTCAGGTGGCCTCCTTTCTCCGGGCTCCGGTCAGGCCGTCGGCAAGATCGGCTCGCCCAGGCCATTCGGCATGATCTGACTGAGCACGCCAATGACCTCCTCGCTGTACGGGCTGGAGCCGGTGGTCGAAGCCCAACCTCCGTCAACGGAGATCACAGCGCCAGTGATGTAGCTGCCCGCGTCGGAGGCGAGAAGCAACAGAGGACCCACAAGCTCCTCGTGTTCCCCAACGCGACCCAGCGGAGTCTGCTCGCAGACCCTCGCCTTCCACTGCGGGATGGCGAGAAAGTCCCCGGTCATCTCGCTCGGAAACCAGCCCGGGGCGATTGCGTTGACGCGCACGCCACGATCAGCCCAGCTCGATGCGAGCTGCTTCGTCATCTGGATTTGGGCGGCCTTGGAGGCGCAGTAGGCCGGAGGGTAGTTGCGGTGGCCGGACAGGCCGGCCCCCGAGGAGATCACGATGATCGACCCGCTCCCAGCAGCGAGCATTCGACGGCCGACAGCGGTCATGGAATAGAACGTGCCGTTGACGTTCGTATCGATGCTCGCAGAGAAGGCTTCCGGCGGCGTCTTCTCGATCGCGGGGGCGCCCTCGGCGACGACTCCGGCGTTAGCGACAAGGACGTCGATTGCCCCGAACTGGCTCATCGCGACCTCGCACATCGCCTCGATTTGATCCGGCTGGGTGATGTCACACGCGACGACCGCAGACGCCGCACCGGGCGGGAGGTCGGCCTGCACCTCCTGAAGACGGTCTTCGCGCCGGGCCGCGAGCACGACGTTGGCCCCGTTCACGGCGAGCGCCCTCGCAAAGACCACTCCCAGGCCCGACGAGGCCCCGGTGACAATCGCGGTTCTTCCTGACAGATCGAACTGGGCGGCGGCACGTAGGTCGGTGCTTGCCATGACAGCAGCCTCCATCTGGGGTAGTGGTCGAGCGCCCATCTAGGCGCGTAGCGGACGAAGGTCCGCGCAATGGTCTAGCTACACGGCGGGCTGCGGCAGCGGCGCGCCGGGATCGGGTTCGTAGAGGCGCTCGTAGTCGGTCGGCGGGTGGATCGTGATGTGCGCGTCGAGATTGGTCGGCGGATCGACCACGTCGAGCTCCATGGGGAGGAGCCCCGCCTCGATCTGCGCCATGAGCGCGTAGCGCACGTACCGGGCCGACAGCAGTACCTCGATGTCGAGGCCCGACGTCACCAGAGTCTGGTCAACCATCGCTCATCCGGCCGGGAAGCCGACCACCAGCGACAGCGCCGGATGGCGGACGCCACGGCCCACGGCGCGACTCTAACCCGGAGGCCGACCCGGCGCACCCCGGCGACGCGACGGGCGTGCCGGGTGGCCGCTAGACGCTCGCCACGAGGCGAGCGTGCGGGCGCAGCGTTTGGCGCAGCGTGGCCACCAGGTCCCGCTGGATCACGTCGAGGAAGACGCGGGAGACGGCGTCCTCCCTGTTGAAGAGCTGCTCGAACGGGTCGCGCGGCAGGACGAGCAGCAACGCCCGCTCCCGCGTGATCGCGGTGACGGGTGACGGGCTGCCGTCGATGAGGCTCTCATAGCCGAACGGCTTCCCCGGCCCCGCCAGTCCGACGCGGATGCGGCGGTCGCCGCGAACCAGCACCTTCTCGACCGCGCCGTTGATCGTGAGGTAGCAGGCCATCGACGGCGCCCCTTCGGCGAGCAGCGTGCGCCCGGGCGGGCACCGGGCATAGCTCCCCGACGTCAGGAAGCCCCAGAGCGCCAGCGAGTCGAATTCGTGGAAGGTCGCCATGCGACGCACGTACTTGCTGTCGGGCGGGCCGCAGTACTCCAGCTCGGCGAACGCCCGAGCCGCATCCTCGGCCGGCGGGCCGGCCACCTCGCCGCCGAGCGAGGCGGCAAGGTGCCGGAGCTGATTGCGATGGCGCGCGGTCAGGAGCGCGGCGAGGCGGCGCTTCAGCCTGAATGCCGACGGATCCTGGCGGGCCAGCAGCCCCGCGAGATGCACCCGGCCGAGCGCGAGCACCGTCGAGGCCTCGGTCGCACGCACGCTCATCGTGTGCTCCCCGCCGTCGAGCAGCGGGATCACGCCGACCATCTCCCCCGGACCGGCCCTCCCGATCTCCACCACGCGATCGCCCGGCACGTGCAGCGACGACGAGAGGCCTCCCTCGACGACGAACACCAGCTCCCGCGCCTCGTCCCCCTGGCGCCAGAGGATCTCGCCCTCCTGCACCCTCCGCCGGCGCAGCAGCCCCGCCAGCTCCGCCAGGTCCGCCTCCTCCCGACCTGCGAGGAGCGGAATCGTGGCGAGGAAGTCGACCGTCGCGCGGTCAGACATCCAGGTCGCGCGTCTCGAACTCGAGCCCTGCGGGGGTGAGCTCGGCGGTCAGCATCGAGTACTCCGGCACCTCGAGCCAGCTCGAGTGGTCGGTCGTGAGCGGCTCGGAGGCGATGATCACCGAGCGGGGCGGATCGCCGGCCGTCATCTGCCAGCCGCCGTCGCGCTCCGCGTACTCGCCCCCGATCGCGTACCAGAGGCTCACGAACGGGAGGTCGGTCTCGAGCATCTCGTCCTCGGGCGGGTACCAGCCGTAGTCGAACGAGAAGCGGGTGGCGACCACGGCGCTGCCGGTGCTGAAGCACAGGTTGACCGGCGAGGAGGTGTCGATGCCGTGTGCGGCGCGGACCCTGCGCAGGATGCGCAGGGCCTCGGCGGTCGCATCCGCGAGCTCGCGGGTCTCCGGGAGCCCGTAGGGATCGTCGAGCTGCGACAGGACCAGCGCGTAGATCCACTCGGAGTCGGTCGTCCCCTCGATGCACTGCGCGAGCTCGGGGCGCACGTGCTCGACGAGCGCGTAGCGCATGCGCGAGAAGTGGCGCAGGTGCCCGTTGTGCGCGAGGACGACGCGGGCGCCGGCGAAGTGGAAGGGGTGCAGGTTCGTGTCGGCGACGACCGCCTCGTCCGAGTAGGTGACCCCGCGAACGTGGGCCACCATGCACGTCGGCGCGAGCTTGGACGAGAGGAAGCGCAGGTTGCGGTCGAACGACGGCAGGGTGGTCGCGCGGTAGGTGAACGGATCCTCAGGCCGCAGGGACGTCGGATCCCACGCCTTCATGCCGAAGCCCGCCAGGTTGAGGTACGTGTTCATCATCCGCGGGCTGTACGACTGCCGGACGAGGCTGCTGTCGGTGTCGAACAGCAGGCTCTGCGCGGGGAGAGGCTCACCGAGGTACGCCAGGATTCGGCACATCCACCGATCGTACCCGCGCGTGCCCGCGGCGGCTCTTCGTCAGCCGCCCTCCTCCGGGCGGGCTAGTATCGGCCGCAACACACGGCGAGAAGGGGACATGAAGCAATTCAGGTGCGGCGACGTGGTGCCGGGCTGCCAATGGGTGACGCGCAGCGAGGACGAGAAGGTGCTGTTCGAAGAGATCCACGTGCACGCGCGCGACGCCCATGGGATGGACGAGGTTCCGCCAGAGGTCGTGGACCAGATCCAGGGCGTGATCACCGAGGTCTAGGTCCCGACCCCGGCACGGGGAACGCGCCACCCTCGAGGAACGTCTCGAGCGCCTCCCTGTACGGCGCGAGCTCGAAGCCCTGATCGCCGACCCACGCGTCGCTGTAGTAGGTGCCGGCGTAGCGGTCCCCGCCGTCGCAGATCAGGGTGACGACGCTGCCCCGCTCGCCACGCGCGCGCATCTCGGCCACGAGCAGGAGCGCTCCCCAGACGTTGGTCCCGGTGGAGCCGCCGACGCTGCGTCCCGTGCGCTCGCGCACGAGGCGCATCGTCGCGATCGACGCGGCATCCGGAACCTGGATCATCCGGTCGACGATGTCCGGGAGGAACGACGCCTCGAGGCGCTGGCGTCCGATGCCCTCGATGCGCGACGGCCGGCCGGTGAATGCCGACGGGTCGCCGGCCCAGGCCGAGTAGAAGATCGAGTCCTCCGGGTCGACGACGCACATCCGCGTGGCGTACCGGCCGAAGCGGGCGTAGCGGCCGATCGTCGCGCTCGTCCCGCCGGTTCCGGCCCCCACCACGATCCACGCGGGAACGGGGTGTCGCTCCAGCGCCATCTGGCCGAAGATCGACTCCGCGATGTTGTTGTTGCCGCGCCAGTCCATCGCGCGCTCCGCGTAGGTGAACTGGTCGAGGTAGTGCCCGCCGCGCTCGGCCGCGAGCCGGTGCGCCTCGTCGTACACGGTGGTCGGGTCGTCGACCAGGTGACACGACGCTCCCTGCGCTTCGATCAGCGCGATCTTCTCGGGGCTGGTGGAGGCCGGCATGACGGCGACGAAGGGCAGGCCGAGGAACCGCGCGAAGTACGCCTCGGAGACGGCCGTCGAGCCGCTGGAGGCCTCGACGATCGGCGTCCGCTCCGCGATCCAGCCGTTGCACAGGCCGTAGAGGAACAGCGAGCGTGCGAGTCGATGCTTCAGCGATCCCGTCGGGTGGACCGACTCATCCTTCAGGTACAGGTCCACGCCCCAGTCCTCGGGCAGCGGAAAGGGGTGCAGATGCGTGTCGGCCGAGCGATTGGCGTCGGCTTCGATGCGACGGACCGCCTCGTCCGCCCAGGCTCTCGAACCGAGGCGCTCACGGGTGTTCGGGGACGTCGTCACATGCGCAGTCTCCCTGATCCCGGTCCGCAGGGGCCGCACCCCGGCCGTTGGGCCCGACCCTGATCACGCCGTCACCGTCAGCTGAGCCCCTCCTCGACGAAGGACTAGTCACGACTCCGCGGCCGCCGCGCGGAACCTGTACGGGCGGGCATCGTCGCGTCCCGGGGCTCCGCAGATCATCGGCTCATGGGCCCGATGACCCTTCGCCGCGCCGCGCTCGCAGCCGCCCTCGCCGCGCTCGCCGTCGCGGGCGCCGCCACCGCGTCCTCCGAGCCGGCGGCCGAGGTGCCCGCCGGGCCGGTGCAGTGGGTGGTCGGGGCCGACGATCCGGCGAGCGCGGCCGACCTCGCAGGGCGCGCTCGACGCGGCCGGCGCGTCGGTCGAGCGGCTGCCGCGCCTGGACGCCCTCGCCGTCACCGGCGGCGACCGCGAGGCGGTCGTCGATGCGCTCGAGGACGAGGGCGGGCTCGACTACGTCGAGCGCGACCTGCCGCGGTCCCTGCACGCCGAGCCCGCCGACGCCCTCGACCCGGCGACCGGGCGGGCGTTCGGATGGGCGTGGGGGGCGGTGCGGGCGGGCGAGGCGCTCGCGGCGGCGGGCGGCGGGGCGCCGTCCAGCCCCGTCGCGGTGGTCGACTCGGGCGTCGACCGCGACCAGCCCGACCTCGTCGGTCGCGTGACGGCGGGCCGCGACATCCTGGGCGGGGGGTCAACGCAGGACACCCTCGGCCACGGCACGTTCATCGCGGGCCTGGTCAGCGCGATCGACGGGAACGGCATCGGCGGCCGCGGCGTCGCGGGCGCGACCCCGATCATCCCCGTGCGCGTGACGGCCTCGGGCTCCATCACCAGCGCCGACCTGGCGGCGGGAATCGTGGCGGCGGTCGACGCCGGCGCGCGCGTGGTGAACGTGAGCATCGGCGGCCCGGGCATCACCTCGGTCGAGGAGGCCGCGCTGGACTACGCGCGCCGCCGCGACGTACTGGTGGTCGCCAGCGCCGGCAACTCCGCCCAGTCGGGGAACGACGTCGAGTACCCGGCGGCGGCGGTCGGCGGCGACGACGGCGGCTGGAGCACGGGACTGAGCGTCGCGGCGACCGATCCCCTGGGCCGGCCGGCGCCGTTCTCGAGCCACAACAACCACGTCTCGATCGCCGCGCCGGGGGCCGGAGTCAGCGCGTGCGCCGACGGCGTCTACTCGACGATCCCCAACGGGCCGGCGTCGTTCTGGCCGGGCGGGGCCTGCTCCCCCGTGTTCGAGGGGCCCGCCCACGGCGCCGGCCGCTACGCCTACGGCCGCGGCACGAGCTTCGCCGCCCCGCTCGTGGCGGGCGCCGGCGCGCTGGTGCGCCAGGTCGCGCCGGGCCTCCGGGCCGACCAGGTCGCCGACGTGCTGCGCCGCACGGCGGTCCAGACCGTCGGGGCGGGGTGGAACCCGCACACCGGCGCCGGCGTGCTGGACATCGCCGGCGCGGTCGCCCTCGCGGGACGGTACGACGTGACCGCGCCCTCGTTGACCCTGTCGGCCGACCCGCGGAGCGGCGCGGTGCGCGTGCGGGCCTCGGCGCAGGACCTGACCAGCCCGGGCCGGGAGCTCGCGGCCGGCGCCGTCGTGGGCCTGGAGGTCTCGCGCGACGGGGAGAGCTGGTCGCAGGTCGTGGCCCCCGCCGCGGCGCCCATCGACGCGAGCTACGCGGCGAGCGCCGCCCGGCCGCTCTGGCTGCGCGCCACCGCCTGCGACCGCAGCCGCAACTGCACGACGCGCACGAGCGGGCCGCACACCGGCGCCGCGGGCGCCCTGCGCTCGCACTCGGCCTCCGGCAGCCTGCGCGGGACGATCCTGGCCCTGGCCGTGAGCAGGCGCTGCCCGTCCGGGCGGGCGACCTGCCTGCGCCTGGTCGTGCGCGCCTCGGGCGCGCCCGGCCGGCCGCGGTTCGCGGTGCGCATCCGCCAGCCCGGGGGCACGCGGGTGGTCGCCGCCTCGAGCGGGGCCCTCAAGCCCGGCCGGCGCCGGAGCCTGACCCTGCGCCCGCGGGCCCCGCTCTCGTGCGGCCGGATGGTCGCCGAGCTCACCGTGCGCTCGAAGGGCCGGGTCGCCACCGCCACCCGGCGGGCGCCCGTGCGCAGCTGCACCGTCGCGCTGGCGGTGCGCCCGCCTACGCGCTGATCGGCCAGCGCTCCTCGGGTCGCGGCTCGACCTGGCCGGCGAGCACCATCCGCGCCCGGCCCGGGTCGTTGGCCTCGTAGGGCCGGACGGCCGGCGCGCGCCAGGTCTCGTAGCTGAGGCAGGCGGCGTCGGGGTCGCCGGGGTTCTGCGCGATCGCCTCGGCGAGGGCGTGGGCGTCGCCCAGGCCGATGCCCGAGCTGACCCCGGTCTCGGGGCCGAAGAAGTGGGCCGCGTCGCCGATGAGCACCACCCCGGGCGTCCACCAGCGGGGGCACGCGAGCAGCAGCGGCTCCGAGTAGCGGACCTGGTCGAGCGAGGTCACGCCCTCGATCGCCGAGGCGGCCGGCGGGAGCAGGCGGGCCCACATCTCCTTGATGGCGTCGAGGCCGGGGGCGAGGGCCGCCTCGCGGCCGACCCGCTCGACGCTGCGCCAGCCGGCCGAGCCCTCGTTCCACGACAGCATCCCGATGTGTCCGCCGTCGGACATGTAGGCCATCGCGAACGACGTGTCGGCCACCGACGGGCTCATGAAGCCCAGCTCGGCCTCGGGCAGCGCGTCGAAGTTGGCCTCGAGGCCGGCCATGTCGCGCACCGGCGACCGCATGCCGTCGCAGGCCACCACCAGGTCGGCATCGAAGCTCGTGCGCCCCTCCGGGCCCTCGGCCACGACGCCCACCACGCGGTCGCCCTCCTTCACCAGCTCGACGACCGTGTGCTCGTTGACGATCGGCAGCTCGCGCTGGAGGGCCTCGATCAGGGCCCCGAAGCGGACGGCCACGGCGACCGGCGGCTGGTCGGGCCGCGGTGCGATCGGGCGCCCGGCGTCGCGCACCTCGTCATAGACGCCGACCTCCTCCAGCGGCTCGTAGCCCTGGAAGCCGAGCATGTAGCCGCGCGGGATGTAGTGGCCCGCCGGCATCCGCTCGAGCACGACCGGCTCGATCCCGCGCAGCCGCAGCAGCCGGGAGAGCGTCATCCCGACCATCCCGCCACCGACGATCACGACTCTCATCGGGAGTGGAGACTAGCCGACGTCCACCCAGAGCGCCCGGACCGCGTCGGCCCGGACCTCGGCCCTCAGGCGGGGCGCGGGGGCGCCGGCGCGGCGGCCGGCGACCAGCCACCAGCGGCCGCTGCGCTTGTGCGCGCGCGGGTAGAGCGAGCGCATCTTCCTCACCGTGTCGCCCGGCGACAGGCCGCGCTGCGTCCGCCAGATCGGCGACGACACGCGCGCCCAGCGCACGGCCGCGGCGTCGGACGCGCACGGGTCGCCCCCGCCGGTCAGGAGGATCGCCGCGCCCACCGCCGGCCACCGGGCCAGGCACCCGCCGCCGCCCGGCGTCCGGCTGGCGGGCGCGCCGAGTCGGGCGATGCCGCCGGCGAGGGTCTCGCGCCGCAGGCGCCAGCCGGCCAGGTTCCCCGCGCCGGCCGCCGAGGTGCGGACGAGCAGCGGCCCCTGGAAGGCGGCGCCCGGGGCCGGGACGGGGGGCGGCGCGGCGACCCCGTTCCACGCCAGCATCTTCCGCCAGATGTCGAGCACCTTCGGCGCGTACGTCGTGCTGGTGGCCCAGTTGCCGTTGCCCATCATCTCCCACAGGGGCGCCTTGCCCGGCGGCTGGACGTTGGCGAAGCGCACGTCCACGACCGGCCGTGCCAGCGCCGCGGCGTCGGCGGTGGGGGAGGCGTAGGCCCACAGGTGCTGGATGTGGGCCCGGACCCCGGTCTCGGGGTCGGGGAAGCGCAGCCCGCGCTCGCATGAGTCGCAGGCGCCGATGCCGCCGAAGTTGTGGTCGGCCGGCACCACCTGGCCGCCGTAGCGCAGGTAGCCGGTCTCGAGCATCGCCTGGGCGAAGGCGATGTCGCCCCGCACGCCCTGGGCCGTCCCCTCCTCCACGAAGAGCTGGGCGATCCGCCCCACCGGCGTGGGGCTGCGCGACTGGATGCCGGTGCTCGCGTACCAGGCCTCGATCTGGGCGGGCCCGAGCAGCGACGCGCCGAGCACAGGCGTCCCGAGCGGGGTGGGCGTCGCCTGCCCCGTCGCGGGTTCGGGGACGGCCGCGACCAGCGCGGCGGCGATCGCGGCGGCCGTCAGGAGGCCGCGCGCGGTGCGGGGGAGCGGGCGCACCGGCGCTCTCTACCGGCGCCGCGCCCCGGTGTCCACCGCGCCGGGCCCGCCCGCCGCCCCTAGGTCGCGAGCAGGCCGTAGGCCCTGACGACGTCGAACTCGTAGATCAGCCGGCCCTCCGCCTCCATCGCCCGCAGGAACTCGTCGGGGCCAGCTCGCCGCCGAACCACGCGAGCGGCTCGGAGCCCGAGCGGCCCTGCATGACCTGGAAGAGGCGGAGGTTCTGCCCGCGGCGTCGGGCCTCGAGGATGGTGACGACGGCCTCCAGGGTGAGCCAGCTCCGCCTCCCGTCGAACACGAAGAGAGTGGAGCGCGGGTCGCGGCGCAGGTGGCGCGTGCGGGCACGGTGTGCGGTGCCGCTGCTCCACAGCGCGCCGTCCACGACGGCGACGCCCACCTGGACGGCGTGGGGCGTGCCGTCGCTGCCTCAGGGTCACCATCGCCGCGGAGCGGTGCTCGTCGAGGAAGGCCCGCTGGTCGGGCGCGAGGTCCACTCGGCCCTCAGTAGACCTCGGGGACGAAGGTCTGCTCGCTCAGCGGCGGCCGCACGTAGCCCGCGTCGGGCCGGCGCGACGGCAGCTCGATCGGGGGAGGAGTGAGGTCCTCGTAGGGAATCTTCGACAGCAGGTGCGCCATGCAGTTGAGCCGCGCGCGCCGCTTGTCGTCGGCGTTCACGACGTACCACGGCGCCTGCTTGATGTCGGTGTACTTGAACATATCGTCCTTGGCGCGGGAGTAGTCGACCCAGCGCTCGCGCGCCTCCAGGTCCATCGGGCTGAGCTTCCAGCGCCGCATCGGGTCCTCGATGCGCGCCTGGAAGCGGCGCTCCTGCTCCTCGTCGCTCACCGAGAACCAGTACTTGATGAGGATGATCCCCGAGCGCACGAGCATGCGCTCGAACTCCGGGCAGGTACGCATGAACTCCTGGTACTCGTGCTCGGTGCAGAACCCCATGACCCGCTCCACCCCTGCGCGGTTGTACCAGGAGCGGTCGAACAGGACGATCTCGCCCGCCGCCGGCAGGTGGGTCACGTAGCGCTGGAAATACCACTGGGTCTTCTCGCGCTCGGTGGGCGTCCCGAGCGCCACGACCCGGCAGGAGCGGGGGTTCACGCGCTCGTAGATGCGGCGGATCACGCCGCCCTTGCCGGCGGCGTCCCGGCCCTCGAAGATGACCACCACCTTGAGGCCGTGGGCCCTGATGTACTCCTGCATCAGCACGAGTTCCCGCTGGAGGCGCCGCAGTTCGCGCTCGAACAGCTTGGCCGGCAGCTTCGCGGGCGTGCCGCCCGCCGACGGCGCCTCGCTCATGACCCCGAGACCGTTCCGCCCAGGTCGGCCTGGGCCTCGTCCCAGGGGACGGCCAGGGGCGAAGACGGCCAGGATGCGGGACTGAAGATCGCGGCGAGGCCCTGGAGGGCGTTGTGGGCGCCGATCAGCAGCATCATGATCCCCTCGGAGATCCAGCCGCTCCAGGAGGCCGGGCTCGGCATGGCCGGGAGCCTAGCCGACGAGCCGCTCGTAGAGCCGGTCGAGCGCCGCCCGGGGATCGTCGCAGAGGCCGGTGTGCACCTCCGACGGCTGGACGACGGTGCTGGAGGGCGAGACCAGCCAGTGGAAGCGCTGCGACGGCGGCAGCGCCGCGATCGGCCCCCCCGCCGGGTCGCCCGCGGCGACGCGGGCCAGCCCCTCGAGGTGGCGGGCCACCGCGGCCGGGTCGGCGTCCGGCCAGAGGGCCAGCAGGCGCCGCTCGTCGAGCCCCACCCGGGCGCCGAGGAAGTCGAGCGTCCGGGCGAACAGCACCACGCCCGCGTTCAGGCGCTCGCCGCGGTCCACGTCCGGGACGACCCGCAGCACGGCGTACTGGAAGGGGCCCTCAGCCCGCCCGGGCACGCTCCGCCTCCTCCGCGAAGGCCCGCGGCGGCGCCAGCCGCCGGGTCAGGTAGTCGACGTATGCGCGCCGCCGGTCGGCCGGGTCGGCGTCCTCGCCCTCGGCGACCAGCCAGCCGTCCGGCACCAGGGCGACGACCTCCTCGACGGCGCCGGCGCCGAGCGCGCTCGGCGAGCGCCTCGTCCACGTCGTTGATCGAGCGATGCAAACGGGAGCAGGACGTGGTCGGCGATCGCCGGGAACGGGTCGCCGGCGCGCGGCACGAGGTCCCAGGTGAGGTGGTGCAGGTAGAGCGCGGCGCCGTGGTCGATGAGCCAGAGCCGCCCGTGCCACTCGAGCAGGTTGGGGTTGCGGGGGGTGCGGTCGACGTTGGTCACGAGGGCGTCGAGCCAGACGACCGAGGCCGCGACGGCGGGGTTGACCGGCGGCGGCGCGCCCGGGTCGAAGGCCAGCGCTCCGGGCAGGAAGTCGAGGCCGGCGTTGACCCCGATGCTCGCGCGCAGGAGGTCCTGGATCTCCTGGTCGGGCTCGGCGGGCGCGAGGGCGGCGTCGAGGTCGACGAGCACGATCTCGGGCACCGTGAGGCCGGCGCGCCGGGCCAGCTCGCCCGCGATGATCTCGGCGACGAGCGCCTTCGGTCCCTGGCCGGCGCCGCGCATCTTGACCACGTAGAGGCCGTCGTCGTCGGCCTCCACCAGCGCCGGCAGCGAGCCGCCCTCGCGCAGGGGCGCGGCGTAGCGGGTGGCGCGCACCGTCCTCAGGGCCGTCGTCGCGGGGCTGCTCACCCGGCGAGGTTACCCCGCGGCTACCTCTCCGCCGGTGCCGCCGCGAGCTCGGCGAGCGCCCCGATGACGCGGTCGGCGCCGGCCAGCTCGGCCGGCGCGTGCGTGCTGGCGACGGCGACGGTACGGGCGCCGGCCGCGCGGGCCGCGGCGATGCCGGCCGGGGCGTCCTCGACCGCCAGGCACCGCTCCGGCGGGACGCCCAGCAGCGCGGCCGCGCGCCGGTATCCCTCGGGATCGGGCTTGCCGGCGCGGACGTCGTCGGCGCTCACGAGCACGGCCGGGGCGGGCAGGCCGGCGCCCGCAAGCCGCGCGCGCGCCAGCTCGCGGCTGCCGGAGGTCACGATCGCGAGGCGCTCGTGGGGCCAGGCCTCCAGCAGCTCGGCGGCGCCGTCGATCGCGCGCGTACGGCCCGCCGTCTCGACCTGCCAGCCCTCGACCCGCGCGGCCTCGGCCTCGGCGTCGAGCCAGGGCGCGACGGTCCTCACGACCTCGCGGCTCGGGCCGGCGAAGGTGGCGGCCAGGACCGCGTCGGCGTCGAGCCCGTGGAGCGCGGCGAACGCGCGCCAGGCGGCGTTGACCTCCGGGCGGGAGTTGACGAGCGTCCCGTCGAGGTCGCACAGCAGCGCGACGGGCTCAGGCCGCACGCGGCACCTCGCGGCGGGCGATCGCCGGGGCGGGGTGGGTCGTGCCGGCGAGGAGGGCGATGGCCGCGGTCATGCCGCAGACGATGCCGAGGGCGGCCGGCAGGCCGACGACGTCGGCGGTGAGCCCGATGATCGGCGGGCCGGCCAGGAAGCCGAGGTACCCCAGCCAGCTCACCGTCGCGATGCCCTGCGAGCTCGGCACGCCCGGCACGCTGCCGCCGGCGCGGAAGACCACCGGGACGACGGGGGCGACCCCGGCCCCGAGGAGGGCGAAGCCCGCGACGGCCGCCGCCGGGTGGCCGATCAGCAGGGCGACGCCGAGCCCGGCCGACGCCAGCACCCCGCACCGCACCAGCAGCCCCGACGGGCCCCAGCGCAGTGTGAGCCGGTCGCCGACGAGCCGCCCCGCGGCCATGGCCAGGGCGTAGGCGGCGAAGCCGGTCGCGGCCACGGCGGAGGTCGCGCCGAGCGAGTCCTCGAGGTAGACGGCGCTCCAGTCGGCGGCGGCGCCCTCGGCGAAGAGCGAGCAGAAGGCGATGAGCCCGAGCAGGGCGATCCGCGGCGACGGGAGGCGCAGGGCGGGGCGCGCGGGCGCGATGTCCTCCGCCGCCGGGAGGAGCGCGCGGGTCGCGAGCAGCGCCAGGCCGCACACCGCGACCGGGACGACGATGAGGTTGAGGCGCACGTCGACGCCGCCGGCGGCGAGCAGCCCGCCGATCCCGGCGCCGACGAGCCCGCCGACGCTCCACCCGGCGTGCAGCGACGACATGATCGGCCGGCCCAGGCTGCGCTCGACGGCGACGCCGTGGGCGTTCATGGCCACGTCGAGCGTCGCGTTGGCGGCGCCGAAGACGAGGGCGGCGCCCATCAGCGCCGGCAGGGAGGGCGCCAGGGCCACCAGCGCGAGGGCGGCCGGCATCAGCACGAGCCCGGCGCGGGTGACGGGGCGGCTGCCGGTGGAGGCGATCAGGCGGCCGACGACCGGGAACGCGACCAGGGCGCCGGCCGCGATGAACAGCAGCGCGAGGCCGAGCTCGCCGTCGCTCAGGTCGAGCCGGTCCTTGATGGCGGGGACGCGCGCGGCGAACGTGCCGAAGGCGACGCCGTTGGCCACGAAGACCAGGGTCAGCGCCACCCGCGCCCGCGAGGCGGGGGAGCGGGTCAGGCCGGCACCACCTCCACCCCCCGCTCGCGGGCCGCCGCCAGCACGTCGGGGGGCGCGGACCCGTCGGCGACCAGGTGCGTGAGGTCGTCCAGCGACCCCACGACGAAGGGCGCGGCGCTGCCGAGCTTGCCCGGTCCCGCGAGCGCGACGACCTGGGCCGAGGCGTCCATCATCGCCCGCTTGACGTGGCGCTCCTCCAGGTCGGTGGTCGTGATGCCGAGCTCGGGGTGGAGCGCGCAGACGCCCAGGAAGCAGATGTCGGCGCGCAGCTCGCGGATGGCGGCGACGGCCGAGGCGCCGACGGTCACGAGCATGTCGCGGTCGAGCTCGCCTCCCACCACGCACACCCGCAGTCGCGGGTGCTCGGCCAGCGCCACCGCGATCGGCGGGCTGTTGGTGACGGCGGTGGCCCGCAGCTCCGGGTCGAGGTGGCGCGCGACCTGGAGGGTCGTCGTGCCGCCGTCGAGCAGGATCAGGTCGCCGTCCCGCACCAGGGCCGCCGCCGCGCGGGCGATCGCCGCCTTCTGGGGCGCGTCGCGGCCGCGGCGGGCGGAGTAGGCCCCCGGCTCCGGCCCCGGCGGCAGCGCGCCGCCGTGGACGCGGCGCAGCGCGCCCGCCCGCGCCAGCTCGTCGAGGTCGCGCCGGACCGTGTCGATCGAGACGCCCAGCGACGCGGCGAGGTCGGCGGCCCGCACCTTCCCGTGCGCGCGCAGCGCGGCGAGGATCTCGGCCCGGCGCTCGGCGCCGAGGGCGCGGGGCGCGGGGGGAGCTCGATCGGCATCTGCGGCATTCTGCCAGATACGGCAGAAAACAGCAAAGAGCCGCAGGCCGGCGCGAACGGGGGGCTGCGATGATCGGCCCGTGAGCCGTGAGGAGCTGCGCGTCGCGGTCGTCGGCTACGGCCTGGCCGGGCGGTGGTTCCACGCCCCGCTGGTCGCGGCCACCCCCGGGATGGGCGTGGCCGCGATCGTCACCTCCGACCCCGGGCGCGCCGAGGCGGCGCGCGGGGAGCACCCCGGCGCCCGGGTGGTCGCGTCGGCCGACGAGCTCTGGGCCGCCCCGGGCGAGCTCGACCTGGTCGTCGTCGCGGCGCCCAACCGCGCCCACGTCCCCCTCGCCCGGGCGGCGATCGGCGCGGGGCTGGCGGTGGTGGTCGACAAGCCGCTGGCGCCGAGCGCGGCCGAGGGCCGCGCCCTGGCCGACGAGGCGCGGGCGGCCGGCGTGGTGCTGTCGGTGTTCCACAACCGGCGCTGGGACGGCGACTTCCTGACCCTGCGGCGCCTGCTGGACGAGGGCGCCCTCGGCGCGCCGGCGCGCCTGGAGTCGCGCTTCGAGCGCTGGCGTCCGGAGGTCGACGCCGGCCGCTGGCGCGAGCTGCCCGACCCCGCCGACGCCGGCGGGCTGCTGGCCGACCTGGGGAGCCACCTCATCGACCAGGCGATGGTCCTGTTCGGCCGCCCCGTGGCCGTGCACGCCGAGCTCGACCTGCGCCGGCCGGGGGCCCGCGTGGACGACGACTGCTTCGTCGCCCTGACCCACGCGAACGGGGTCCGCAGCCACCTGTCGGCGAGCATGCTGGCGGCCGACGACCCGCCGCGCATGCGCGCCGTGGGCCTGGCGGGCGTCTACGTGAAGCGCGGCCTCGACGTGCAGGAGGCGGCGCTGCGGGCCGGCGGCCGCCCGGGCGGGCCGGGCTGGGGGGCCGAGCCGGAGGAGGCGTGGGGCCGCCTGCACGACGGGTCGGGCGCGCGCGCCGTCCCGACCGAACCCGGCGATTACCTGGCTTTTTACGCCGGCATGGTCCGCGCTCTGCGCGACCAGGCCCCGCCGCCGGTGGACCCCTCCGAGGCCGTCGCGGTCCTCGAGGTCATCGAGGAGGCCCGCCGCGCCGCCGGGCGGCCCGGCCGCCCCTCGTGACATCGTGGCGATCGTTGCATAGGGTTCCGCCGTGATCCGCGGAGAGGCGGATCTCCGGACAGGGCCCGCTCAGCGGGCCGATACGAACAGGGGGGCGTACGTGTTCCGTTCGAGGATCGGCCGGGCGTGCCTGGCCCTATGCGCCGCGGGTGTTCTCGCGTTCGGCTTGAGCGCCTGCGGCGACGACGACGATTCGGGCAGCGGCGACACCGCTGGCGGCGAGGCGGGCGGCGGCGGCAAGATCGCGCTGCTGCTGCCCGAGACGCAGAACGCTCGGTACGAGACGAAGGACCGCCCGCTGTTCGAGGCCAAGGTCAAGGAGCTTTGCCCTGACTGCGAGGTCCTCTACTCGAACGCGGACCAGGACGCCGCCAAGCAGCAGCAGCAGGCCGAGGCGGCGCTGACCAACGGGGCGCAGGTGATGGTGCTGGACGCGGTGGACGCCGCCTCCACCGGGCCGATCATCGCCGCGGCCAACGCCAAGGACGTCCCGGTCTTCGCCTACGACCGGGAGATCCCCGGCGAGGGCGTCGCCTACTACAACTCCTACGACAACGCCAAGGTCGGCGAGCTGCAGGCCAACTCGCCTGATCGAGAAGCTCGGCGCAGCAAGGCACGATGGACGGCACGATCGTGATGATCAACGGCGCCCCGACCGACAACAACGCCAAGCTCTTCAAGCAGGGCGCGCACTCGGTGTTCGACAAGAGCACCCTGAAGATCGGCGCCGAGTACGACACGCCCAACTGGCAGCCGTCCGAGGCGCAGAGCGAGATGGACCAGGCCATCACCAAGCTCGGCAAGAACGGCTTCGTGGGCTCCTACAACGCCAACGACGGCACCGCCGGCGGGGCCATCGCCGCCATGAAGGCCGCCGGCATCAACCCGTTGACGATCCCGTCGACCGGCCAGGACGCCGAGCTGGCCGCCATCCAGCGCATCCTCGCCGGCGAGCAGTACATGACGGTCTACAAGGCCATCAAGCCGCAGGCCGAGGACGCCGCCACCATCGCGGTGGAGCTCCTCAAGGGCGAGGAGGTCAGCGTCGCGACCGAGCCGCACAACAACGGAACCGTGGACGTGCCGAGCATCATCTACGACCCGGTCGCCGTCACGAAGGAGAACGTCGCGGACACGATCGTCGCGGACGGGTTCTGGACGCCCGCCGAGATCTGCACCGGCCCGTACGCGCAGGCCTGCGCGGACGCCGGCATCCAGTAGCCCACAATCCGGTCCGGCCGGGCGGGCGGCACCCGCCCGGCCACGGGCCTCCGAGCGGAAAGGAGCAACAGCGCAGTGAGCGTACCCGGTTCTCGACCTCCACGGCGTCAACAAGCGCTTCGGCGCGGTGCAGGCACTGGCCGACGTGGACTTCCACGTCGACGCCGGCGAGGTCGTCGCGCTGGTCGGCGACAACGGCGCCGGCAAGTCGACGCTCGTCAAGACCGTCTCGGGCGTGAACCTGGCCGACTCGGGCGAGTTCCGGTTCCTCGGCGAGCCCGCGCACATCAAGAGCCCGCAGGACGCGACGAACCTCGGGATCGCGACCGTCTACCAGGACCTCGCGCTCGCCGACAACCTCGACGTGGCGGGGAACCTGTTCCTCGGCCACGAGGAGTACAACCCGGGGCCGCTGCGGTGGCTCTGGACGATCGACGACATCAAGATGGAGAAGGACTCGGGTGAGCTCATCCGCTCGCTCTCGGCGCGGATCCCCAGCGTGACGACGCCGGTGGCGTCGCTGTCGGGAGGCCAGCGGCAGATCGTGGCGATCGCGCGCGCGCTGCTGGGCGACCCAAGCTCGTGCTGCTCGACGAGCCGACGGCCGCCCTCGGCGTCGCCCAGACGCGGCAGGTGCTCGACTTCATCCACGAGCTCAAGCGGCGCGGCCTCGCGGTGGTGGTGATCAGCCACAACCTCGTCGACGTCTTCGAGGTGGCCGACCGCATCGTGGTCCTCTTCCTCGGCCGCAACGCGGGCGACTTCGTCCGCAAGGAGACGACCCGCGAGGAGGTCGTCGGCGCGATCACCGGCGGTCTCGGGGTCGCCGGGCCGCCGCCCGAGGGCGACGCCGAGCCGGCGGAGGCGGCGCCGTGAGCACCGCCGAGCAGGACCCCCGCCTCCAGGTCGACGCCGAGGGGCTCGCCGGCCTCTGGACGCGCTTCACGCGGCGCGTGCGAGAGGGGGAGCTCGGCTCCCTCCCGGTGATCATCGGCCTGATCATCATCTGGACCGTCTTCGCGGTCTCCGAGGAGAACTTCCTCACCGCCGGCAACCTGACCAACCTGATGCTCCAGATCGCGGGGCTCGGGATCATCGCGACCGGCGTCGTGATGGTGCTGCTGCTCGGCGAGATCGACCTGTCGGTCGGCATCGTCAGCGGCCTCGCCGCCTCCGTGATGGCGGTGCTCAGCGTCAAGCAGGACTGGCCGGGGTGGGCAGCGATCCTGGCCGCGCTGCTGGTCGGCCTCGGCGCCGGCCTCTTCCAGGGCTTCTTCGTCACCTTCTTCCGCGTGCCGTCGTTCGTCGTCACCCTCGCCGGCCTCCTCGGCTTCCAGGGGCTGCTGCTCTACGTGCTCGGCGACACCGGGACGATCAACCTCACCGACAGCCAGATCCTCGACCTGGCCAACACGTTCTACTCGGACTACGTCGGCTGGATCATCGCGATCGTGCTGCTGGTGCCGTACGTGCTGCTGACGCTGAACGGCTACCGCAGACGATTGGCGGCCGGCCTCGACACCGGGCCGCCGATCCTGCTCGGGCTGCGCATGGCGGTGGTGATCGCCGGCGTGATCGTCGCCGTCCTCATCTTCAACGCCGACCGCGGCGTCCCGCTGGCGGTGCTGATCTTCATCGGCATCGTGATCCTGGTGGACTTCGTCCTGCGCCACACGGCCTTCGGCCGGCACGTCTACGCGGTGGGCGGCAACGCCGAGGCGGCGCGCCGGGCCGGGATCTCGCTCTCGCGCATCCGCCTGATCGTCTTCGCGTCGTGCTCGACGCTCGCGGCGGCGGGCGGCGTGCTGCTGGCCGCGCGCCTGTTCGCGGTGAACCAGGGCTCCGGCGGGAGCGACCTGCTCCTCAACGCCATCGCCGCCGCCGTCATCGGCGGCGTCAGCCTCTTCGGGGGCCGCGGCACGGCGTGGGCGGCGCTGCTCGGCGCGCTGGTCATCGGCTCGATCTCGAACGGGATGGACCTGATGGCGCTCGACTCGGACATCAAGTTCATGGTCACCGGCGCGGTGCTGCTGCTGGCGGTGACGGTGGACGCGACGGCCCGCCGGGGCCGCCAGTCGGCCGGCCGGGCCTGACCGCGCGGGCCTAGGCCCCCTCCGGCTGCCCCTGCGGGGCGCCGGAGGGGGCCGGGCGCGCGCTCGGCCTCCGCGGGGACGGCGTCGGGCACGCCGGTCGCGGGCCGGGCGAAGACGGCGGCGAGGGCCGCGACCAGGGCGCCGGCGGCGCCGATCCAGAAGGCGTCGACGAAGCCCGACTCGGCGGGGACGCTCGTGCCCGGGACGGTGTTCGCGGCCAGCAGGACCGCCCCGACCTGGGCGCCGATGACGCCGCCGACGGTCCGCACGACGGTGTTCATCCCGGTGGCGATGCCGGTCTCGGTGGGCTTGACGGCGTCAACGATCAGCTTCGGCATCACGGCGAACGACGCCCCGACGCCGAGGCCGCAGAGGATGAACCACACGGCGGGCTGCCACGGCTCGGCGTGGAAGGTGGCGATGCCCGCCGACCCGATCGCGACGCAGCACCATCCCGGCCACGAGCGGCCCGCGCGGGTCGTGGCGGCGGGCGTAGAGCCCGGCCAGGGGCCCGGCGGCGAGCAGCGAGAGGGAGGTGGGCAGCAGCCACAGGCCCGCGACCGTGACGCTGGTGCCGAAGCCGTAGGCGGCGAACCTCTGCAGGTCGTCCGGCAGCTCGCTGGGCAGCTGGTAGAAGGTCGGGAGGATCACCCAGGTCATGTAGAGGGCGAAGCCCGAGAGCATGGCCGTGAGGTTGGTGAACAGCACCACCCGCCGCGCGAGCATGCGCATGTCGACCATCGGGTCCTCGACCCGGAGCTCGACGACGCACCACAGGACGAGCAGCGCGACGGCCGCGGCGAACAGCCCCGTGACCGCCGGCGAGGCCCAGCCCAGGTGCGGGCCCTCGGTCAGGGCCACCAGCAGGGCGACGAGCCCGCCGGAGAGGGTCAGGGCGCCCCAGACGTTGACGCTGGACGGGGCGCGCACGCGAGACTCGGGCACGAAGCGCCAGACGAGCACCAGGGCGACGGCGACGACGATCGCGCTGACCACGAACAGCCAGCGCCAGGAGAGATTGTCGACGATCAGCCCGCTGGCCACGATGCCGAGCCCGCCGCCCACGCCCAGCACGGCGGAGACCAGCCCCATGGCGACGCTCTGCTTCTCGCGCGGGAACTCGTCGCGGATGATCGCGAAGCTCAGGGGGAAGACCGCGCCGCCCACGCCCTGGATCGCCCGGAAGACGATCAACGAGCCGATGTTCCAGGCGACGATCGCGCCGATCGACCCCACCAGGAACACGGCGAGGCTGATGACCATCAGGCGCACCTTGCCGTGCTGGTCGCCGAGCCGGCCGATCAGGGGCGTCGCGACGGAGCCGGTGAGCAGGTAGGCCGTGACGGTCCACGTGACCCACGTGCCGCTGGTGTCCAGCCCCTCCTGGAGCTTGGGCAGCGCCGGGATGAGGAAGGTCTGCATGAGGGCGAAGGCCATCGCCGCGGTCACGAGCCCCGCCAGGGTGAGCCGTAGCGATGCCGCGGACCCGTCCTCCCGCCGCCGCCCGCCGCTCAGGATGGCGCGCCGCCCGGGGCCAGGCCGTCGAGCACCCGGCCGAGGAGCTCGTTCAGCACGCGGCGCTCGTCCCGGTCGAGGCCGGCGAACGCGCTCCGCTCGAGGCCCTCGACCACCTCGGCGCCGACCGCGGCAACGCGGCGGCCCTCGGCGCTGATGTGGACGCGCGTGGCGCGCCGGTCGCCGGGTCGGCGCGGCGCTCCACCAGGCCGTCGCGCTCGAGCCGGTCGACCAGGCGGCACATGCTGGGCGCCTCCACGCGCTGGCGGCGCGAGAGCTCGGCCTGGGTGAGGCCGTCCTCCTCGACCAGGCGCAGGAGCACGCCGATCCCGGGCCCGCCGACGCCCAGGTCGCTCAGGTCGGCGTCGGCGCGGCTCCGCAGCAGCCGCCCCGCCACCGCGAGGCGGTGGACGGCCATCGCGTCGAGGCGGATCGGGACGAGGGTCTCGTCGGCCACCGCGCCATATTAGTTAGGAGACGAATGGTTCGCAAACTACCGGCGGCGCGGCGCCTCATCCCCTCGCCCCCCGGGTGGCTCGACCCGGCGGCGCTCGATGCGGAGGGCCCACTCCTCCCGCAGGACGGGCCAGCGGGCGAGGGCGTCGGCGTGGCGCAGGTACCAGAGCAGGTCGGCGCGGGCGCGCAGGCGGGGGTCGTCGGGAGGGCTGGGCGGCGACGTGGTACCCATTGGCCGCAATCTTGCCCCCCTTACCGAGCAATCGGTAACATCGGGTCGCCTCTCCCGGAGGGGAGATGGCCCCTGCGGCGCCGCCGCCGGGATGGGAGCCGGAGGGCGGCATCGGGCGCACGGAGCGCGCCGGTGGCCGGTCGCGGCTCTCGGCGGGGCGATCGCGACAGGGAGGCAGCTTGGCTCGAAAGAGCGTGGTGATCCGGCTTGCCGGGGAGTCGGGCGAGGGGGTCATCTCGTCGGGGGACATCCTCACCCAGGCCGCGGCCCGGGGCGGGTACTGGACCCAGACCTTCCGCACCTACCCCGCCGAGATCAAGGGCGGACCCTGCATGTACCAGGTCCGCATGGGCGACGAGAAGATCTACAGCCACGGCAAGCTGGTCGACCTCCTCGTGTGCTTCAACCAGGAGGCCTGGGACCTCCACTGGGACTCGCTGGGCCCCGAGGGCGTGATCCTCTTCGACGACACCGCCGTCGAGATCCCCGCCGACTACCTCCCGCGCGCCCGGCCCGGTCCGCATGGAGAAGCTCGCCAAGGAGATCGGCGGCTCGCTGCGCGCCAAGAACATGGTGGCCGTGGGCGCCGTGTCCGGCGTCATCTCCTTCGACACGACGCCGATCGAGGAGCTGGTGCTGCGCCGCTACGCCCACAAGCAGGGCGTGGCCGACGCCAACATCGCCGCGCTCCGCGCCGGCCATGACGAGGGCGCCGACCTGATCGGCTCGCTCGCGATCGTCAACCCGGTCGAGGTGGAGGAGGACCGCGTCCTCATGTCGGGCAACCAGGCGATCGCCCTCGGGGCGGTCGCCGCCGGGGTGAGGTACTTCGCCGGCTACCCGATCACGCCGGCCTCGGACATCCTGGAGTGGCTGTCGGCGAAGCTGCCGCAGGTCGGCGGCATCACGATCCAGTGCGAGGACGAGATCGCCTCGCTCGCCTCGGTGCTCGGCGCCTCCTACACCGGGGTCAAGGCCATGACGGCGACCTCGGGCCCGGGCCTGTCGCTGATGACGGAGGTGCTCGGCTACGCCGGCACGGCGGAGATCCCCTGTGTGATCATCGACGCCCAGCGCGGCGGGCCCTCGACCGGCCTGCCGACCAAGACCGAGCAGTCCGACCTGCAGCACGCCCTCTACGGCGGCCACGGCGAGGCGCCGCGGGTGGTGGTCGCGCCGATCTCGGTGGAGGACTGCTTCTGGACGACCATCGACGCCTTCAACTACTCCGAGCGCTACCAGGTCCCGGTGATCCTCCTCACCGACCAGGGCCTGGCGACGCGCATGGAGGTCATCCACAAGCCCGACCTCTCCAAGGTCGAGCTGTGGGAGCGCCTGACCGCGGCCGGCCGCGACGACGACTACAAGCGCTACGAGATCACCGAGGACGCGGTCTCGCCGATGGGCATCCCCGGCGAGGAGGGCGGCCAGTACGTGGCGACCGGCATCGAGCACGACGAGCTCGGCCACCCGGCCTACACTCCCGAGAACCACGTCGCCATGCAGACCAAGCGCTGGGCCAAGCTGGACCCCCTCAAGAACGGCGTCGCGCGTCACGAGACCGTCGGCGACGAGCGGCCCGACATCGCGGTCATCGGCTTCGGCTCGACCTACGGCCCCGCCCGCGAGGCGGTGGAGGCGGCCCGCGCCCAGGGCCTGTCGGTCGGCGCCTTCTACCCGCGCGTGCTGGGGCCGTTCCCGGCCGACGCCGTGAACGCCTTCGTCGGGGCGGCGAGCCGCGTGATCGTGCCCGAGGTCAACTTCACCGGCCAGCTCGCCCGCCTCGTGCGCGGCGAGTGCGGGATCCCGGTCGAGAGCCACGCCAAGTGCGACGGCCTCCCCTTCACGGCGGAGGACATCCTGGACGTCATCACCGAAAGGACCGCGAGTTGAGCACCGATACGGCGACGCGCAAGCCGTCCGACTACAAGTCGGACCTCAAGCCGATCTGGTGCCCGGGCTGCGGGGACTTCGGTGTCTTGGCGTCCCTCTACCGCGCCTTCGCCGAGCTCGACGTCGACCCCGCCCGCACGGTGGTCGTGTCCGGCATCGGCTGCTCCAGCCGCCTGCCCGGCTTCGTGACGACCTACGGCTTCCACTCGCTGCACGGGCGCCCGCTGCCCGTCGCGATGGGCGTGAAGCTCGCCAACCCCGACCTCACCGTCATCGCGGTGGGGGGCGACGGCGACGGCTTCGCGATCGGCGCGGGCCACTTCCCCCACGCGGCGCGGCGCAACGTCAACATCACCTACCTCGTGATGGACAACGAGATCTACGGGCTCACCAAGGGCCAGGTCTCGCCGACCTCGCTGACCGAGCAGAAGGCGCCGTCGACGCCGTGGGGCAACCTCGAGACGCCCCTCAACACGCTCGCCTTCGCGGTCGCCTCCGGCGCGTCCTTCGTCGCCCGCGGCGCCTCCTTCAACACGAAGGCGCTGACCGAGCTCATCGTCCAGGCGGTGGAGCACAAGGGCTTCTCGTACATCGACGCCCTCTCTCCGTGCGTGGTGTTCAACAACCACCAGGAGGAGTGGAAGGAGCTCGTCACCGACGTGGCGCCCGACCACGACGTCACCTCCAAGACGGCGGCCTTCGACCTCGCCCTGCGCGGCGGGTTCAAGCTCGGGATCCTCTACCGCGAGCAGCGCGCCACCCTCGGGGAGAAGTACCAGGCCCTGGTGGACGCCTCGAAGGACAGCGACCTCGGCTCGATGCTCGAGGCCTTCAACGCCCGCAAGGGCGCGGCGATCGGGAAGCCCACCACCTAGCGCGCGCTGGCCGGGACGATGACGGGGCGCATCGCCGCCGCTCTCGTCCTGGTCGCGGTCCTCGTCGCCGGCTGCGGCGGTAGCGGCGACGACGCAACCCCGCCCCCGGATGCGGCCCCGGACCCGACCGCCTTCGTCCGGGAGCCGTACCTCACCCGCGTCGGCGAGACCTCCGCGCGGTTGCGCTGGATCGCGCGGGGCAACGCACCGGTCCGGATCGAGGCCGTCGCCGGCGACGGCCCGCCGATCGTGGCCCGCGACGGGGTGCTGTCCGGGCTGCGCGCCGGCACGCGCTACCGCTGGACCGCGTCGATCGACGGCGCCGAGGCGTCGGAGGGGACGGTGACCACCGCGCCGGCGACGCTGGAGCGCCCGCTCGAGCTGCTGGTCTTCGGCGACTACGGCGCGCCCAACGACGACTTCCGCGCGGTGGCCGCGCTGGCGGCCTCGCTGCGGCCCCGCCTGCTGGTCACGACCGGCGACAACGCCTACCTGGTGGCGCTGCCCCAGCTCCTCGACGAGCTGATCTTCCGGCCGCTGCGCGGCGTGCTCGCCCACGCCCCCAACTACGGCACCGTGGGCGAGCACGACATCGCCTTCCCGAGCGGCCGCCGGGCCCTGGCCGGCGCGTTCGAGTGGCCCAATGGCGGCGGGCGCTACGACCTGCGCTACGGCCCGGTCCAGGTCGTGGGCCTGGGGCTGCGCGCGGATGCGGCCGACGTCGCGTTCGCCCGGCGGGCGCTCGCGCGCCCCGGTCCCCGCGCCCGGCTCGTGACCGTCCACCAGCCGATCAAGGCCGGCAACCCGCTGCTGGAGGTGATCGCCGCCGCCGAGGTGACCGCCGTGCTGGCGGGACACCTCCACGCCTACGAGCGGCGCGTCCGGCCCGAGGCCCCCGGCGTCCCCTTCCTGACCGTGGGCACCGGCGGCGGCCCGCGCAACGACGACCGCACGCCCCGCAGCGACGACGCCGTCGTCTACCTGGCCGAGTTCGGCCTGCTGCGCGTCCGCCTGCAGTCCGCGCGGGCGACCTACGAGTTCCTCGACGTGACCGGGGAGGTGCGAGACCGGCTCACGGCGCCGCTGGTGCCCTGAGCGCCGGGTTCGCCGCCAGGAACGCGGCCGAGAACGGGATCGGCTGGTACACGTCCACCAGCAGGCCGTTCGGGTCGACGGCCATGAAGTGGCGCTGGCCGAACTCCTCGTCGCGCAGCTCCTGCGCGATCTCGGCGCCCATCTCGCGGGCGCGGTCGTGGACCGAGTCGACGTCGTCCACCTCGACCGTGACCAGCAGCCCGCGGGCCGGCCCGCGGGCGGCGGCCGGCACGCTGTGGTGGTCGTGGGCGACGAAGGCGAGCTGCAGCCGCGGACGGCGGGGGTCGCGCAGCAGCACGTACCAGTCGCTGTCGAAGACCACCTCCATGTCGAGCAGGCGGACGTAGAAGTCGCGCGACTCGGGCAGGCAGGGCGACTGGATGTCGGGGAAGAGCGCGTTCACGGGGCCTCCCGGGCGACGGGGATCGAGATGCGCGTGACCAGCTCGGGCGCCGGCACGCGGGCGGGGTCGGAGAGGTAGGTCTCGCGGATCGGGCCGGCGAGCTCGTGGCCGCGCTCGTGGGCCCACGAGAGCAGGGCGCCGTAGGCGAGCGGCAGCTCGTCGTAGGAGCCGACGTGGAGCGTGCTGACGACCGGCCCGCCGGCCAGGCGCACGACCTCGGCCTCGCCGCCGAGGGCGGCGTCCGGCCGGAGCGGCATCGCGAGCGTCACGACGGAGCGCTCGGCCAGGTCGATCGGATAGAGGCCGCACCAGGGGCCCTCGACGGCCCAGCCGGCGCGCGAGGCGAGCCGCGCCAGCGCCGCCGCCATCGCGCCCACGTCGCGGACGATCCGCTCGGGATCGACCGGCCGCGTCAGGCCGGCCATGGTCAGCGGCGGCTCCTCCGCCACGGCCACCTCGTAGGGCATCAGGTCGCCGGCGGTCATGAGGCGCTCGAGGGAGTCGAGGGCGCGCCGGCGCCGCGCCAGCTCGCGCGCCGCGCGCTCGCGCTCGGCCGCGAGCAGCTCGCGCAACCGCTCCTGATCGCCGGCCGCCAGCAGCTCGCGGATCGTCGCCAGCGGCACGTCGAGCGATCGCAGCAGCGCGATGGCGGTGGCCGCGCGGACCTGGTCGCGGCGGTAGTAGCGGTAGCCCGTGGCCGGGTCGACGCGCGCCGGCGGCAGCAGCCCCTCGGCGTCGTAGCGCCGCAGCGCCTTGACGCTCAGCCGGCTGAGCCGGGCGAGCGCCCCGATCGGCATCAGGTCTGTGTCGCGCTCCACGGGCTCAATGCTGGACCCTGCCCCGGGGGGAGGGTCAAGGGCCGATCAGGCCCCCGTCGGCCCGAGGCGGAAGACCGGGTGGTCGGGAGCGATGCGCCGCAGCTCCTCGTCGGGCGAGTCCGGGCCCACCCCGCCGAAGAACACGCCGACCTCCATCCTCCATCGCTTGAGGTAGGCGCGCAGCATCGGCACCTTCTCGTCGTCTCCGAGCTCGGTCGCGGTGAAGGGCTCGGCCGTGCGGCCGAGCAGGAGCCGTCCCTCACCGCTCGCGCGCAGGTTGCGCACCCACTGGGTGTGCCCCCGCGGCGCGACGAGGTACCGCTCGCCCTCGACCGTGAGCAGGTTCACCGGGTTGCGCCGCGGCTCTCCGGACGTGCGCCCGCGCACCTCGAGCACGCGGGAGCCCCACACGCTGATGCCCGCGCGCGTCAGGCCGGCCACGATGGGGTTGAACACGTGGCCCGTGAACCATCCTGGGCGCTGATAGCGATCGGACATCAGCGGTTCCTCACCTTCTCGTCGGCCGTCGCCACGGCCTCGGCCATGGCGGCGCGCACGGCGGCGACGCGCCGGGCCAGCTCGGGGTCGGAGATCGCCAGGATCTGGGCCGCCAGCAGGCCGGCGTTGCGGCCGCCGTCGATGGCGACCGTCGCCACCGGCACGCCGCGTGGCATCTGGACGATCGACAGCAGCGAGTCGAGACCGTCGAGGGCCGAGCTGCGCACCGGCACGCCGATCACCGGGAGCGTGGTCACGGCCGCGAGCATCCCCGGCAGGTGGGCGGCGCCGCCGGCCCCGGCGACGATGACGCGCAGGCCCCGGTCGGCCGCCTGGGCGCCGTAGGAGATCATGTCGTGCGGGGTCCGGTGGGCGGACACGACCCGCACCTCGTGCGGCACGCCCAGCTCGCGGAGCACGTCGCCCGCCCCGCCGACCACCGGCAGGTCGCTGTCGCTGCCCATGACGACGCCGACGAGCGGAGGGCCGGTCGCGGCCATCAGAAGCCCACCGCCGCCGCCGCGCGCCGGGCCCGGGCGAGGGCGTCGCCGGCCGAGTCGCCGAGCGCCGTGACGTGGCCCATCTTGCGGCCCGGCCTGACCTGCGCCTTGTCGTACAGGTGCAGGTGCGCGCCCGGCACGGCCAGCGCGCCCGCGACGTCGGGCTCCGCCGGCCCGGTGCGCGAGCCGAGCAGGTTGACCATGGCGGCCGCGGGCGCCCGCAGGCCCACCTCGCCCAGCGGCAGGTCGAGCACCCCGCGCAGGTGGTTCTCGAACTGGGAGGTCTCGGCGGCCTCGATCGTGTAGTGGCCGGAGTTGTGGGGGCGGGGCGCGAGCTCGTTGACCAGCACGTCGCCGCCGGGCAGCAGGAACATCTCGACCCCGGTCACGCCCAGGCCGTGGGCGGCCGCGGCCGCCGACCGGGCGATCTCGCCGGCCCTCCCGGCGGCGTCGGCGGCGATCGGGGCCGGCGCGACCACCTCGTGGCAGACGTGGTTCGCCTGGACGGTCTCGACCACCGGGTAGGCGGCCTCGGCGCCTCCCGGGGATCGCGCGACCATGACGGCAAGCTCGCGCTCGAAGCCCACGAGGCCCTCGGCCAGCACGCCGTCGCCGCCGTCGAGGCGGGCGAAGGCCTCGCGGGCGTCCGCCTCGTCGCCGCAGGTCGCGTTGCCGTAGCCGTCGTAGCCCAGGCGGCGGGCCTTGAGCATCAGCGGCCAGCCGAGGTCGCGGCCGGCGGCGGCGAGGTCGCCGGGCCGCTCGACCACGATGAAGGGGGCCGTCGGCAGGCCCGCGTCGCGCAGGAGCCCCTTCTGGAGCGCCTTGTCCTGCACCGTGCCGAGCGCCCCGGCGTCGGGCCGCACGGGGGTGCCGGCCGCCTGCACGGACGCGAGCGCGCCGGCGTCGACGAACTCGTTCTCGAGCGTCACGACCCCGCACGCGGCGCCCAGGCGCCGCACCGCGTCGGCGTCGCGCCAGTCGCCCTCGACGAGCCCCGCGGCCATGGGGGCGGCGGGCTCGTCGGGCCGGCCGAGCACGGCGACGCGGACGCCCAGGGGCCAGGCCGCCAGGCAGGTCATCCGCGCGAGCTGGCCGGCGCCGGCGATGCCGACGTCGTACCCGCGCGCGGGCGGGGCGCCGCCCTGCGTGGGCGTGGTTGCCGGCTGCGCGACGGGCACCGCGCCACGCTATCAGCGGTCGTTCACAAATCCCGAACGACACCTATACGAGGCGGCCCACGTCCTGCCGGCGATCGACGGAGCGCGCCTGCCCCTGGTGCGATGAGAGGCGGTTGACCGCCGCAGCCGCGTCTGATGGTGTCGGCGGCGCGGAGGGGACCCCTCCGAAGACCGGAGGCCGAGTGCGAGCGGGGGCGTGCATCCTCGGAGCCGTGGCGGCGCTGGCGCTGGCCGCCGTGCCCGCGGTGGCGGTCGCCCCGGGGAGCGGGTGGGGCCCCGACGTGCGGCTCGCCTCGAACGTCGACAGCTTCGACTCGGCGCTCGCCGCCATGAGCCTCGACGACGACGCGATCGTCGGGTGGACGCGGTTCACGAACAGCGGCCGGACGGCCCTTGTGCGGCGGCGGACCGGGCCGCGCGGGATCTGGCAGGCGCCGGTCTCGCTTGGGGCCGGGCGCCTGGTGGGGCTCGCGATGGACCGGGACGGGGACGCGCTGGCCGTCAAGCAGGCCGGCTCGGCGCCGCCCCGCGCGACGCGCATCCGCCGCGACGGGTCGCTGGCCACCTCGCAGCTGGGCGCGGCCGGGCGCGTCGCCCGGGTCCTCGAGGTCACGCTCCGGCAGGACGGCCGCGCCGCCGCGCTGGTCCTGCGCCCGGGCGGCACGGCGATGGGATACCTCGTCCAGGACGGCCCGGGCGAGCCCTGGAGCGGCCGCGGTCCCGACCTCCCCATCCCCGGCCCCGACGACCTCGTGACCGCGATCAACCGCGCCGGCCAGGCCGTGGTGGCCTGGGTGGACCCCGGCCGGCACGCCATCCCCGCGGCGACGCGGTACGCCCTCGGGAGCCAGTGGAAGCCGTTCCCGGCGGGCCTGCCGGGGTCGACGCCCGCCGCCGCGACCGTCGGCCGCCCCCGCGCCGTCATCGGCGACGACGGCTCCGCCGCCGTGATCTGGACCGTCTTCCCGGCGAACTTCAACGAGCCCGACACGGGCGCCGGATCGTTCATCAGGACCGGCCCCGGCCCGACCGCCGACGCCGTCCCGCTCCCCGTCCCCGGCCCCGTCGCCGGGACCGCCGTGTCGGGCACGGGGACGGCCATGGTCGCCTGGGCCGAGTCGATCTTCCAGAGCGACCTCTGGGCGAGCCGCTTCGCGCCGGTCACCCCGGCCTGGCCCATCGGCATCCGTCTGCTCGCCCCGGGCGACCGGCTGGACGAGGGCGCGTTCGCCGTCGACCCGGTCGGGTCCCGGCGGGGGCCGGTGCTCGTGGAGGCGTCGCTCGAGACCGGCCCCGGCCCCGACGGGCAGGTCGCTTTCGCCCGCGACTCGCGCGGCGCCCCTTGGGGCGCGCCGCGCGGGCTCACCTCCACCCGGGGCGTCCCGGCCGTCGTGGCAGGCGACCTCGCCGGGCTGGTCGCGCTGGCGGTGGACGACGACGGCACCCTGGTCGTGACGCCCTACGACCGGCTGCCCCGCGTCTCCAAGCTCACCGCCCGGCGGTCCGGCGGCCGCATGGTCGTGACCCTCACCCTCTCGCGGACCTCGCGCATGACCGGCACGATCCGCTCGCTCAGCTCCGGCTCCACGGTCTCGGTCGTCCCTCGCGAGGTGGCCGAGGGGAGGCGGACGCTCACGCTGAACACGGTCGGCCCGGGCCGCTACCGCCTACACCTCACGATGTGCGCGCGCGGCTTCGGGTGCGCCCCGGCGACCCGCATCGTGAGCGTCTGAGCGGGAGGCGGCTGGTACAAAGCGGCGCTCGCGGGCGCTGAGCTCAGTTGGGAGAGCACCAGCTGGACAAGCTGGGGGTCACTGGTTCGAGCCCAGCAGCGCGGCTCGCCTCGCCGTCGCCACGGCCGGGGTGGCGCTGCGCCTGCTGTCGGGTGCCTCCTCGCGAGCCGCCGCGGCGCCGCCCCGCCTGGGCCACGAAGGGCCGGCATGAGGGCACGCCGCTTGACGCGCCCCGTGCCGTCTGGTCTCCTCGACCGAGGAGAGGACATCCGGACCGGGAGCGGGGGATGCGAGAGGGCGCGCGCATCGTCGTCACCGCGGCCGTGCTCTCCGCCACGGCTGCGTCGGCCGCCGCCGCCGAGCCAACGGTCGGCTGGGGACCGAACCAGCGCTTGGGAACGAGCGTCGATGCGTTCTCTCCCACCCTCGCCGCGATGAGCCTGCGCGACGACGCGATCGTCGGATGGACCCGCCAGACGGGGACCCGCACCGCGCTGGTTCGTCGGCGGGTGGGGCCGCACGGGCAGTGGGCGCCCGCGACGGAGCTGGGCTCGGGGACCATCGCCGGTCTCGCCATGAGCCGCGCCGGCGCGGCTCTGGCGCTCGTGACGTCCGGGACCGCGGTGAGGTCGGCCAGGATCGCGACCGGCGGCGGGGTCACGACGGCGCAGCTCGGCGCGGCGGGCGCCGCCAAGCAGGTGCTCGGCGCCGCTCTGCGCGGCGACGGGACCGCGGTGGCCCTGGTGCTGCGGCCTGGCGGAACGGCCGTCCGCCTGCTCACGCAGACGGTCCCAGGCGGGCCCTGGAGCGCGTCGGGTCCCGACCTCGCCGTCCCGGCGGACTCCGACCTGACCGCCGCCGTGAACCGCGGCGGCCAGGCGGTCGTGGCCTGGCGCGCCGGCACGACGACGATCGCCGCGGCGACGCGCCCGAACCTCGGCGGCCAATGGCGGTCGTTCCCGGCCCTGCCGAGCGAGGTCCCGGCCGGGCCGACCGTCGTTTCCCCGCTCGCCGTGATCGGCGACGACGGCTCGGCGGCGGTGACCTGGACCGTCCTCGCCCCCAACTTCGACGACAACCGCGGGGCCGGCGCCTTCATCCCGGCCGGCATGACCTCGACGCCGGCGGCGCTGCCGATCGCCGGCGCGCGGGTCGGCATCGGCGTGTCGCCGACCGGCACGGCGATGATGGCCTGGACCGACCCGGAGCTCGACGGCGACCTCTTCGCCAGCCGCTTCTCGACCGTCAACACCAGCTGGCCGATCGGCATCCGCCGTCTCGCGAAGGGCGGCACCCTCGACGAGGGCACCTTCGCGCTCGCGGCGAGGACCGCCCGGCGCGGGCCGGTGATCGTCGAGGCCACGAACGAGACCGGCCCCGGCCCCGACGGCCAGGTCGCCTTCGCCCGCCCGCTGCGCGGCAAGCCGTGGGGGCCGGCCCGCCGCCTGCCCTCCAGCCGTGGCACGCCGGCTCTGGCAGCGGGCGAGCGGGCGGCCCTGATCGCCCTTGCGATCGACGACACCGGCGACGTCATCGTGGCGGCGTACGGCCGCAAGAAGGGGAGCTGAGCCGGCGGAGCGCTGGTACACTCCGCCGCTCGCGGGCGCTTAGCTCAGTTGGGAGAGCACCAGCTCGACAAGCTGGGGGTCACTGGTTCGAGCCCAGTAGCGCCCATCC
>CAWEYS010000032.1:0-127993 GCA_963813355.1 Miltoncostaeaceae bacterium
GACATCGTCAGCTCCTTCTCGCCGAGAGTTGCTCTTGGGCATCGTGGGAGTGTGAGCCCCGGGGCCTCGCTCGGTCCGAGTCGCAGCGATAAAGCGACCTGCCGTCGCGACGCGTCGATCTCGACACCTCCGGCCCCAAGCCGGAAGGCGAGCGTAGGAGGCGACCTCGCGATCGGGCATCGCCCAGAACGGGCGATTGGCATTCCGAAAGGCTGAGCACGCCCCGGCCTGGGAGTCTCAGGGCGCCCGGGTGGTCAGACAAGCAGCACGGCCGGCTCGCGCCGCGGAGAAGGGAGGAGCGTCGCGGCCAACACCGCGGCGGCCGAAGCCGCCGCCCAGCACGAAGGCCCCCGTGAAACCGCTCGCCTGGGGGACGAGGCCCTGGACGAGCCCCGCGGCCGGTGACGATGGCCGCGGCCATCTGGGCCCCGAGCGCGGCGCCGATGGTCCGGATGAGGGCGTGGGGGGGGCCGCCCTGGGGGTCCAGTGGGCGGGGGTTGGCGAGCTCAGGTTGGATCCGGGGGGTTGCTCCCTTTCGCGTGAAAGCGGCAGCAGGACCTGCCCGCGAGGGAACAGCCCGTCGCTCGCGCTCAGGACGAACATCGGGAGCCGCACGGCTACTTCTGAAACGACTTCCTAGGGTGCGCCCGCGTCGGGCCGCATCGCCTTCCTCATGGCGAGCGCGTCGAGGAGCATGATCGTGCCCGCAACCAACGCCCACAGCCCGGCGACCGTGGCGACTGCGGGGTCAGCTCGTCAACGGCGATGAAGACCACCCCGATGGCGATCTCGCTGAGGCCGAGGACGATCCTACAGCACCGGCCGTGGCGGATCGCTCACCTGCTCGCTGCGGAAGGCGCCCGCGAGGCGCAGCGGCTGGTGAGCACCGCCGCGACTCCGAGGATGGCCAGGGCCGTGTCGAGCGAGATCACGTCCTGGATGAGGGATCGCGCGAGCAGGATCGCCGCGGCGGCGACGCCGACCACCCCAGCCGCCACTGCGACCCTGGAACCGCGGGCTTCGCGGTTCGTGCGCGCCCACGCCAACGTCAAGAGCGCGCCCGCTAGATACCGTTAGACCCGAAGCTCCCCTTACGCGCAAGGGGAGATCAAGGGGGCGATGCGCCCCTCGAAGCGAGGCGTCTGAGATGCTCCCGTCGTGGCGAGGGAGCAGTCTTGACCTGCGCTCCCGCTCGTCGTCCGAGGGAGGCGTCTCACGCCAAGCGCTCGAGACGCTCGCCTTGCATGGAAACCAGCACTCGGCTCAGCGTCACCTCGACTTGTGCAGGCAGGCGAAAGGAGCAGCGCGCCCAGCGACGGCGGCGCACGACGCCCGAGTGTCGAGGTGCATGGCAAGCGGGAGCGCGCGAACAAGCTTGCGCGAGCACTTACGCTCCGCCGTGGCGGCCTGGGCACACGGCCGGATGGCAGGTTCACGCTGGGAGCACTTTCGAGCCTCGAAGACGCGCGGTGGTGAGGGCGGGTGCTCGACAGGTGCCGTCGGACTAGCGGAGCAGCCCGGGTCCGGGGCGACGGTCGCGGCGGTCCTCGCGCCGGTCACCTCGGTCATCACCTCGGTCATCGCGGCGGTCACCTCGGTCATCGCGGCGGTCACCACGGTCATCGCCGCGATCCTCGCGCCGGTCGCGCGCCCGGTCGAGCAGGCCCGGCCGACTCCTCTGTCTCCGAGCAGACCCATCTCAAGCTCCTTCCCCTGTTGCGGCCTGGCGGTCGGCTTCGACCGCGGCCACGAGCGCCTGGGTCGGGATCCGGCCGCTGGCCACCAGCTCGCCACCCGACCTTCGCACGGCCGATGCGAACGGGGCCGCCCAGGTGTTCTCCCACACCAGCACCGCAGCCGCGCTGCCAGCCTCCAGCGATTCCCCGATCTCCTCGACGTCCGATACGGCCAGGAGGACCGCGAGGTCCGCCTCCAGGCTGCGCAGCTCACCGACCTCGCTGTCGTCGAGATCACGCAGCTCGGACGCCTCGACGGAGCCGTCAGCGTCTTTGGTGAGCACGATCAGGTCCAGCACTCGGATCGTTCCGCTGCTGATGAGCTCCTTCAGCTTGGACGCCATCTCGCCGGAGAAGTTCGCCTTGTCCGCCGGGAATCTGACGACGAGATAGTCGACCGGTCCCAGCTCGTCGATGTTGATGTCAGTCATTGGTCGCCTCCAGCGGTAGTGCCGGAGGTCCCGGCATCGAGATCGGCCTCAAGCCTCGGCGACGCTAGGAACTCCGGGTGCTGGAAGCCCAGCACGATCAGTTGCACGGGTCCGATGGCCATGGTCACTCCTCTCTCATGGGTGTCCGCTCGCGAGGCGCGGTCGGCTTGCTTCGCTTCGTCGCGTCGAGGTGGGCCTTGCTCATGCGGTCCCTCCGAATTCGCGTTCGAGCGCCGCTTCCTGCCCGGGCGCAAGGGAGGTCGTGATGAGGGTGCCGCCGTGCTCTCGGAGCGGCCCAAGGTCCTCGTCCTGGTCCTCATCGCGGAGGTGAAGCGCCACGGCCGACGTGCCGGGCACCAGGGCCTCGCGGGCCCGCGCCAGGAATACCTCGTCGACGCCGGCGTTGATCAGCGCTCCGAGCAGCGCCCCCGCGCTCGGCCGTATGAGCTGCCCGGGAACGGGAACCACGAGGATGAGCCCGACCAGAGCCTCCCAGAACATGCCCGGCACGCCGCGCGCCGAGCGCGGGCGGCCGGTGGTCTCGACGGCGTAGCTGCCGGAGTCGGCAACGGTCACGGTGGCGGCCGAGGCGAAGCAGTCCACGTCCAGGCATCCGGCTCGGAGGTCCCGCAGGGCGCGTGCCGCAGACCCCGGTCCCGCGAAGACGCTGAGCAGCAATTCGCTCACATCAGGGGAGAGCTTGGCCCGGTCAGCGAATCAGCGCATCACCCCCTACGGGCGATTGGCCGCGGGCCAAGAGCCCGTGCCGGCGCGCGTGCTCGACGGCGTCGGCGCGCCCGCCCACATCGAGCTTCGTGTAGATGGACCTCACGTGGGCCTTGACCGTGTTTCGGGAGATGTGAAGCGTCTCGCCGATCTCGGCGAGGGAGAGGTGCGTCGGCAACCCCTCCAGCACCCTGAGCTCGGCGGAGGTGAGCGGCTCGCTGAGCACGCCGGCGCCGCCGCGGGCCGTCTGGAGCGCCCGCTCCTCACGGACCAGCAGCCGGGGGAGGATGCCCGCGTCGGGGTAGTTGGCCAGCTCCCGCCGCGCCTCCTGCAGGAACGCCCCCGCCAATGGGAGGTCGCCGAGCGCGAGGGCGGCCCGGCCCAGCAGCACGCGCGTCCGGATCGACCGCCACGGAGCCGCGGCGGCTCGCGGAAGGACCGCTCGCGCCTTCTCCAGATGGACCCGCGCGCGCGTGAGGTCACCGCGTCGGGCGCCGAGGCACGCGGCGGCGGTGTTAACGGAGGCGCTGAAGGTGTTGTCCCCGAGACCCTGTTCGGCGATGAGCGCCAGCCCCGCCCCAACCCTCGCCTCCGCCGCGTCAAGCTGCCCCTCCTCCAGGGCCATCTGCGCCAGCACCCCCAGGGCAAGGAGCGTGGCCGGTCCGCTGGCCGCCCCGAGCGCCGAGCCCTCCTCCAGGCGGAGCACTGCCTCTGCTGTCCGCCCGAGCAACATCAGGCTGCAGCCGAGGGCGACCGCCGCCGGCTCGTGCGCCCGGTGTCCGGCGGGGAGGAGGCGATAGGCGGTGAGCGCGTCGGCGCGCATCCGGCTCACCCCCTCCCAGCCGTACACCCCCCGGGTGAGCGCCAGGGCGGCCTCGAGCGACGGCTCGTCGAAGGGCCCGCGGCTGCGCCAGGGCGCGCCCTCGGCGACCGAGACGTACCGCCGCGCCCGGTCTTTTTCCCCGTACAGCGCCATCACCCAGGCCGCGGTCAAGGCCAGCGGCGCGGAGTCGGCGAACTCGCCCTCCGGAAAGGCCCCCAACCAGCGGCGCACGGTGGCCAGGCGACCCACGATGACGAGCCCGCGCGCGAAGTCCACGACGAGATCGGCCGCTCGGCGCATGTCCTTCGCGGCCAGCGCGTGCTGCACGGTCCCCTCGGGCGTCCCCTCCCGCTCGTGCCAGCGCGAGGCCCGGCGGTGAAGCGACGGCACGGATCGGGCGTCCCGGCGGGCGAGCTCGGCGCGAAGGACGTCCCGGAAGAGGGGGTGGTAGCGGTACCATTCCCGCCGGCGATCGAGGGGCTGGACAAAGAGGTTCGCGTGCTCGAGCTCGGCGATCTCCTGCGCCGAATCCTCGCGACCGAGCACGGCGTCGCACAGCGGCGCCGAGAAGCGGTCCAGCACCGACGTCCGCAGCAGGAAGGAGAGCCGCTCGGGCGGCAGGCGCGTGAGCAGCTCGCCGGAGAGGTAATCCACCAGATCGCGATCGTCGGCCGCCACCCTGATCCCTGAGCCAAGCCCGTCGTCGCCGTCCCGGAGCGCGAGCGCGGCGAGGTAGACGGCCGCGGGCCACCCCTCGGTGCGCTCGTGCAGCGCGTCCAGGTTCTGACCCTCGAGCGGCGCCCCGGTCGCTCGCACGAGGCCCTCCACCTCCTCGCGGCTGAGCATCAGGTCGCGCCAACCGAGCTCGAGCAGCCGCCCGCTGACGCGCAGGGTGCCCAGCGGAAGGGCAGAAGTGTCGCGGGAGGCGACCAGGAGCTGTGCCCCGGGCGGGAGGTGCTCGCAGAGGAAGGAGACGACGGCAACGCTTCCGGGGCTGTCAACGAGGTGCAGGTCGTCCACGGCGAGGGCCACGTTCCCGGCGGCGTGGAGGCTGTTGACGAGCCCGGGGAAGGACCACCCGCTCGATCGCCGGCGCCGGACTGCTCAGGCTCGCGAACACGCGAGCGTCCACCGGCGCGACGCGGTCGATGGCGGTGGCCAGCTCGAGGGCCAGGAGGACCCGGTCGGCGTCGGTGGCGTCGAGCGAGAGCCAGACGAACGGGCGCGCGGCGACGGCCGCGTACTGGGACAGGAGGACGGTCTTGCCGTAGCCGGCGGGGGCGCTGACGACCACCACCGACGCCTCGGACCCGGCCAGGCGGCGCAACAAGCCGACGCGCTCGACCAGCCCGGGCCGGGCCGGGGGCGGGTGGAGCTTGGTCTCGACGACGAGCCTCGGATCGAACAGCTGCTCCTGGCGACGACGCCGGAGCCCCGCCCGCCCGACCGGGCTGGTGTGTGGCGTTTCGTTGCTCATTGCGAATGTGAGGCGCCGCGAGCGCGATGCCCACGCCGGTCCCGGCCGCGGCCGTTGGGCAGCCCAATGTCGAGCCTCTCACCTCTCAGGGCTCGAGGGAATTCCCGATTCATCGGCATCTTGGGCGTCGGCGCCCCGGTGCAGGGCTCGCGGATGCGGCGCCGCGCCGCCGTGCCCTGGCCGGTGGCTGCTCCCGTCCGGTGGCAACCGTCGCGGCCTCGCTACGCCCCCCCGTGCAGCGTGGCCTCGGCCGAGTCGGGCGGCGGGAGAGCGCTCGGCTTGGCCGAGGACGCCCGCAGCCAGAACATCGGCAGCGGGCTGCCGATGATGAACATGACCCAGTGGCCGTTGTGGAGGGTGGCGGTCCCGAGCACCACGAGCAGCGTCAGCCAGAGAACCACGCCCACGAATCCGAGTCCCACCACATGTCGCGCTCCTCTCGTCCGACTCCGGCGCTCGACGATCCGGCGCGCCGTGAGCAGGCGGATGAGGGCAATCGCGCCAGCCCGCCCGGGAGGGTGAGGCCTTGTGGGCCGTATGGCCCGTGGAGGCTCAAGTCCTCTCGGGTGCACCTCGGGAAGCCCCGCAAATGCGGGGTTTCGTCTATTTTGGGGCCGGTGCCGGCGGCGAGGATAACCGTGCCTAGGCACTCGCGCACCGGAGCGAGGCACCTTCAGTGCTCGGGTGCACAGTGGTCGTGGGCGACTCCGAGCGCGGTGCCCCAGATCGCTGTCGCCCACCCCCTCGCCCAGGCCGCCCGCGCGCGCCCGCAACCCCCTCACGCGCGCGCGCATGGTGACCACTTTGTGCCCGGGATCGTCGCCGCGCGCCGTCGCGCGTCGCCGGAGTATCCGGCCGCGTTCCTAGAATTGGTCCATGGAGGGACCCGTTCGAGCGCGGGAGGCCGCACGCATACTGGGAGTCACCGCCCGCCACATCGCTAGGCTCGCCGTCCGCGGCGAGCTGCCCTACGAGGAGACGCCGCTCGGACGCCTCTACGATCGTTCCGCCCTCGAGCGCCGCCGGGCACAGCCCCCACGCCGCGGCCGCCCGTTCAACGCGACGGCCGGCTCTCCCGTCCGTCCCCCAGCCAGCGGCCCTGGTGGAGAGAAGCACGCCTGTGGTCATCAACGAGACCGCAACGTTGCTCGACGAGCGCGGCCAACCCGTGTCCATTTTCCAGGCGGGGCGCGCCTACCTCGTAAGCGAGGAGGTTGCTCGCCTGCTGGTCAACGGCGGGCACGCCCAGCAGATCGGGTGACGCGGGCTCCGGCTTTCGGTCGCGGCGTGAGCGGGGCCGCGGTGCTGCCAGGGGCCGCCGCCGCTCCCCCAGGGCGCGGCCCCGTCTGGCCCGGGGGCTGGCGCACATGCTGGCGCGCACCCTTGGGTTGCGGGGCGGGAAGCCGCTCGTAGTTAGGGTTCAGGAGCGGTTGCCGCCCCGTTTCCTAAACCTGGTGTCGCAGGTTCGACTCCTGCCGGGGGCATCGGCTTGTTAGGGCTTGCCGCCCGGTCCGCCCGACTTGGGGCTCGGGTCCGGGAATCGCACGACGTCGTGATCCAGGGGCATCTCGAGGCGGCGCGTACCCGCCTCAGCGGCCGGGACGAAGGTCAGCTCCCCGTTGGGCCGCAGACCCAGGTCCCCGTCCCAGAACGTGTCGCTGATCTGGCCCAGGAACTCGAAGCGGTCGACGACGAACGGGAGGCCGTCGGTGAGGAAGAAGCGCCCGACCTGCACCTGGAAGTGGAGGTGTGGGGTGGCCGATGCGCCGCTGTTGCCGAGCTCTCCCAGCACCTGGCCCCGGCGGACGTGCTCTCCGACGCGGACCCGTACCGAGCCCGGCCTCATGTGTCCATAGCTCAGGTAGATCCCGGGTGCGACGCGCAGGATCACGTGATTGCCGGGAAGCCCCGCGAGGGACGGCGGTGGTGGATCGTCCGGCGGCGGCGCATCCGCGGCGCCGTCGCGGGCGACGACCACCGTTCCATCGGCCGCGGCAATCAGGGGCTCGCCGTAGCTGAAGTAGCTGGACAGCTTGGCGGGGTCGCCGACCCACGCACGATGGCGCTCATCGAGCTTGATCCAATCGATGGCGAAGCGTTGCGGGACGACCTGGTCGCCGTCGATGGCAAGCAGGCCCCGGCGATGGTGTGTCGGCTCGTCGCAGCAGCCCTCGGCCGCGACCCAGAGTCCGCCGCGGACGGGCGGGCCGAGCTCCAACGGCGCCTGCGCCCCCACCGCGACGCGACCGACCAGGCTCGGGATCTGGATCGGCTCACTTCCCGGCGAAGGGCGGGCGGAGCTGACGATGAGGTGCTCCAGGTCGGCGGGCAGGTCCGCCTTCCGCTGCACGGGGACGTCGAGCCAGACGACCGATGACCCGGACGGGGCGAGCAGCGTCGCCGATGGAAGCGGTGGCGGGCGATCCGGCGGCACGTCCGCCGGCGGGTCGCCGACCGGGTTCATCCTGGAGACGAGGTCAGGCCCGGCGAGCGAGAGCAGCACCCGGTGGGTCTTGGCATCGCGGACATCGACGCGCTCGACGTCGAGCGCGAACGGCTCCGCGTTCGTCAGCACCAGCTCATACGCGATGTGAAAGCGCCCATCGGTGCCCCGCACGGCGCTTGGGCGCGTGAGCACCGACGCCGCGAGGACGGTGAATTGGTGGTCGGGCTCGACCCCCGCCACATCGGGGCTGGAGTCAGCCGCGGTCCCCGCCACCGCCCAGGTCGAGATCCCCGCCGCCGCGATCAGGGCCGCGACGACGACCGCGAGCAACCATGTCCGACGCTCCGCCATTCGCGCGACCGCCTCTTTCGTCGTATGCCGCCGATCGCCCACTCGAGCGTTCGGCTAGGGGAAGTTCTGGACGCGGTTGAGGAGCGGATACGCGTCACGAACCTGCCGCCGGTCCGGCGTGATCACGATGTGGTCCGCTGTCGAGGCCTCCTCGTCGGCCGAGCCGACCAGGGTGTAGCTGTCGAAGACGAACGGCAGGCTCCGTCCGGCGACGCCGTCGGGCTTGCTGGCGAGGCCGAAGTGGAGGTGGGGGCCGGCGGAGGGGCCGGTGTTCCCGATCCTGGCGATGCGCGCCCCGGCCTCCACGACGTCGCCGACCTTCACCGTGAGGCTGCCCGGCTGCAGGTGGAAGTAGATCGCGAAGACATTCGGGGCGATTTCGAGCATCACATGATTGCCGCCGAAGTCCGAGAAGTCTTGCGGGACCAAGAACACGTTCGGGGTCTGATCCGGCTTGCCGTCCTGGACCGAGACCACGGTTCCGTCGGCGACCGCGAGCACGTCCGCTCCGTAGGCGTAGTGCTGCTCGTTCTTGCTGCCGTCCCCGTCGAAGATCCTGTCGCCCCTGATCCGGTTCCAGTCGATGGCGAAGGCCTCGGGGGTCTCGAGGCGGCGACCGTCGATGGCGAATCGCGTGTCTCTGTGGATGTTGGGCTTGCAGCACGCACTGGCGACGAGCCAACCCTCCCCCTCGAGGGGCGGCTTGATCACGATCGGCGGTCGGCGGTCGATCGTGACCTCAGGGCCGTCAACCTCGGGGACGCCGATGAACACCGCGTTGTGTGTGTCCGGCTCGAGGGTGTAGGCGATCCGGTGCGTGACCCGTTCCGGCGCGGTGCCCGGCGGCAGGATCAGGTCGACGTCGACCGAGCGGGCCGCCGATGCGGGAATCACGGGTGAGGGCGTGTGCGCGAAGAGGGTCTGGGTCGCGGCGGCGAGCGCGTCGCCGTCGATCCGCTGGAGCTCCTTCCCGGCGGGATCGAGGACGGTCACGCTCGACAACGTCACCGGCTCGTCGAGCACGCTGACGACGAGAAGGTCGTATTCGACATGGTCCATGCCGTCGTCGGCGCGGACCACCTGGGCGTCGTGGAACGGGCTGACCAGGATCGCGCTCGGGTGCTTAGGCTCCGCGGCCGGCCGCTTGCCGGCGGCCGGCTCCTCGACTACTGGTCCGCACGCGGTGAGCGCGAGGGCGACGGCGGCCGCCATGAGGATCAGGAGCGCCAGCGCGCGCCGTCGCCCAAAGCGCTTGGGAGCCGCCGTGCCGTCGCTCTCGAGCAGGCCCCACCCCTGAGCCCCCGCCGTGGACTGCCGACGACCTTCTCACTGATGGACGTCCAGCGTCCAGCGTCGGCCCGAACGTGTTGCCTCGTCGCCCGTCGGACCCGACGCCAGGCCGCCCGGCCCATCGAGCACTCGGCCCCCACGCCGGGGTCATCGCGGTCTACTCGCCCTCGGCTTCGAGGGGTAGCCCGTCACCCGGACTTGCGACGCGTGCGACGCCCGCCCTCTACCAGGGAGGGCTATTCCAGCTCCGCCCGGTGTCCGTAACCTCCCAACTCTCCACCGCCTTGCCCCCGGAGAAGCGCGTGAAGACCATCTCCGGCCACGTCGCCCGTTCGCCGGTGGGCGCGTGGGTACCGCTGAAGGTGAGGCCCCGCTTGCGCGACCGGAGGTCGTCCTTCTCCGAGAGGTTGGGCTCGAGGTCAGGCCGCGGGCGCCGCTGGTCCCGTACTGGTCCCGTATCCGCCCTGGAAGGAGGCGGTCAGCGGGGGGAGGGCGCCCGCACCGATTCCCTGCCGTTGCAGGGACTCTTGCCGTCCGGTGCCAGCTCATACCACCGGGCAAGAGGTTTCCTAAACCTGGTGTCGCAGGTTCGACTCCTGCCGGGGGCACTGACGACTCTCGGTCCGTTTCCTTCCGAATGCGTTGTAGCGCTCCGCCTAAGCCAAGCATCCTGACCGTGGGGCGGCGGATCCGAGGCCACCCCCGCGAGCCCGGCACGACCTGAAGCCCTCCCGGCATCATGTGCGCCCAGCACCCGTTGTCCGCGGCGGCCTCGTTCGCCCTCAAGGAGGGCACACCCGATGCGAGCTTTCACCCTTGACAGCTTCGACGCGCCGCCTGCTCTTCGCGGCGATCTGCCCATGCCCCCGCCCGCCAAGGATCAGGTGCTCGTGCGCGTGCAGGCGTCCGCGATCAACCCTGTCAACACCGCGATCGCCGCCGGCATGCTCGAGGGCATGGTCGAGCACACCTTCCCGGTCGTGCTTGGCCGCGACTACGCCGGCGTCGTGGAGCGGGTCGGCGCGGCCGTCACCCGCTACAAGCCTGGCGACGAGGTCTACGGTTTCCTCACGCACGCCAACCCGACGGTGCACGACGGGACCTGGACCGAGCTGATCGTGGTCCCCGAGGACCACTCGATCGCGCACAGGCCCGCGGGCGTGGACCTCGCCGCAGCCGGCGCCGCCCCGCTGGCCGCCATCACGGCACTGACCGCCGTCGACTCGCTCGACCTCTCCGCCGATGACACCGTCCTGATCGTTGGCGCCACCGGCGGCGTCGGCAGTTTCGCCGTCCAGCTCGCCGCCCACGCCGGCGCCACCGTCATCGCCCCCGGCGCTGCCCGAGGACGAGGACTACCTGCGCAGTCTCGGTGTCGGCGAGCTGCTCGACCGCAATGCCGATGTCGTGGGGGCCGTGCGCGAGCTTCACCCCGACGGCGTCAACGCCCTCCTGGAGCTCGTCTCCTACACGCCGGACGGCTTCAACGCGCACGCCGCCGCTCTCACGGGGGAGGGCACAGCCGCTTCGCCGCTCTCAGCGGCCGGCGAAGGACCCGGACGCACCAACGTCATGGCGACCCCGACGACCCAGAATCTCGTCCGCCTCGCCGCGCTCCTGGACGCCGGCACTCTCAGGGTCCCGATCCAGAACAGCTACCCGCTCGACCGGGCCGGCGACGCCGTGACGGCCCTCGGGACCACCCACACGCAGGGCAAGCTCGCCATCCACATCAGCTAAGCGCGCACCAGCTCGCGCTGAGTACGGCAGCAGGGACCGGCGGACAGCCGCTAGGGCAGCGGCTCGCCGAAGTCCGGATCGAAGGGGAGCCGGTCCGACGGGCAGACGGTCCCGGGCGGCGGCGTGGTCAGGTCGGTGAGGTATGCCCCCATCGCCGCGACGACGCAGGCGCTGGGGTCGGCGGTCGTCGTGTGCCCGTAGCCGTCGTGGGTCAGCAGCACCGCGTTGCCGAGCAGGCCCGCGACGGCGCGGGCGCCCGGGTAGGGCGTCCTCGGGTCAACCCGGGTGCCGACCACCAGCACCGGATTGGGCGTGGTCGCGTTCCAGGGCCCGGTGTACCGGTGGGCGCTCTTCACCGGCCAGGTGGCGCAGGGCGCCCAGAGCCACCAGCCGTTGGTCGGGCCGAGCGCGAAGTTCTCCCCCCTGAAGCGTCCGATCACCTCGGGCCAGGCCTCGGAGCCGACCGTGGGGGGCGGCTTGTCCGCGCACTGCAGCGCCGTCGCCGGCACGATCGCCGCGTGAACGATCGAGGGCAGCTGCCGGGAGAAGGTCAACAGGGCGGATCCGTCCCCGTCCGCCGCCTGGTCGAGCGCCTCGGCCATGACGGGCCAGGTGGCAGGGTTCGGAGTCCAGGGGAAGAGGTCGACCAGCAGATCGGCGTAGGTGGCCCGGCCGGGAGGATCGGCCGACGGCGCCGGGATCGAGCGGCGCTGCAGCCGGTGGATCAGGCCCTGGACCCGCGCCCTGACCGGGCCCTTGCCGGCCAGCGCGCAGCGCTCGGGCCCGGCGAGCTCGCAGAGCCGCTGGAACTCCCGGAAGTTGAGATCGGTGCCGACCAGGCCCCTGCCGATCGCCGCCTGGATCGACTTCGTGAAGGGCCGCGGGTCGAGGACGCCGTCGATGATCATCGCGCGCACGCGGCGCGGGAACATGTTGGCGTAGGTCTGGCCGAGGACGGTGCCGTAGGACCAGCCGTAGTAGGTCAGCCGCCGATCACCGACCAGGCGCCGGAGGTGATCCATGTCGCGCACCGTGTCGGCCGCGGAGATGTACTTGAGCAGGTCGCCGCTCGCCTGGGCGCAGCGGCGCCCGTACTCGACGGCCTTGCGCTGGTAGTTCGTCTGGGCGGCCACCGTGGTCGGCACGACGGCAGGTCTCCCCAGAAGCGCTCCCGCGCCGCCGGGCTGTCGAAGCAGCGCACCCGCGTGCTGGCGCCGGTGCCGCGCGGGTCCCAGCTGACGACGTCGAAACGGCCCTGGCCGGTCCGGTCGAGCAGGTCGGCGCTCCTGCGCACCTCCTCGACGCCGGAGCTGCCCGGGCCGCCCGGGTTGAAGAACATCGAGCCGATCCGCTGGTCCGGCTTGCTGGCGCGGTGGCGGATCACCGAGAGCGTGATCGTGGGGCCGCCGGGGCGTGACCAGTCCAGCGGGACCTGCACCCGCGCGCACTGGAATCCCTCGCCGCAGGCCTTCCAGGCGATGCGGTCCGTGACGGCGTCGGCCGTGGAGCCCGGCCCCGCCGGGGCGCCCGCGGCGGGGCCCGCCAGCAGGCCGAGCACACCGATCGCGACGAGGAGCGCGAGCGCGAGGGCCGTGCGGCGCCCGAGCCTCGCGACGGGGTGAGGCGCTGCGGCGGTGCCCAGCCGACCAACGCTCACTCAGGATCGCCTTCGTCGGAGGGGGCGACCGTATACCGGCCGCGGCCGATCTGTTGAACGGGCACTTCGTGGCGTCGAGTCCGCCGAGGACAGCGCCGTGGTCGTCGCGGAGCTGACTTACGTTCAGGGGCGCAGTCCGGGAGACGCTTCGCTGAAGACGGTGCTCCAGTCGTTCTTGACGCTGACGACGGTCCAGCCCTCTGCGGCGGCCTGTTCCAGGGATTTCTCGGCGCCCGCCGTGTACTCGAACTCGCGCTCGGCGTCGTCGTGGAGCACGAGCAGCCGGAGACCCGGCCGGTCCCGCCCGCCGGCGTAGCGCAGCATGGGGATGTCGCCGTTCGAGTTCCCGCCGGCGAGGATCGGATGCCGGCCGACGCGGCTCCAGATGCGCACCGGCTTGATCGGGCCGTCGTCGAAGACGTCCATCTCGGCGGCGTACACCAGGGTCCCGCCGTCCTCGTCTTCCGAGAACCGGAGCCCGACGGAGCTTCCGATGACGCGCTCCGAGGGGATGCCGTAGATCGCCTCGGTCACCGGTCTCATGAAGTCGCGGTCGCCGCCCGAGGCGATGTAGTTGGTGAACCCATTCGCGCTGAGGTAGCGCAGGAGCTCGACCATCGGGAGGTAGCCGCAGTCCCGGAACGGGCGGCCCAGCGTCGGGTGCACTCCCTCCCACAGGTAGCCGTGGGCGGCGGCCGCGTAGGCGTCCACGCTCATCCCGGCGAACGCCTGGAGGATGCCGCCCATCAGCACCTTCAGGCCCGCGTCGTCGCCGTGGTAGTGCTTGGTCACGACATCGCCCAGCCAGGCGTAGTCCTTCTCATACGCGGCCTTCCATGGCTGGCGGTCGCGCAGAGAGGAGTCCGCCTCGGCCATCTCGGCGAGCCGGACCAGGATGAAGCCGAGCTCCAGCGGCATCGGCTTCTCGCACCAGAGGGTGCCGTCGTTGTCGAAGACCGCGATCCGCTCGGGGGGCGGGACGAAGCCCGGCTCCCCCTCCGTCGTCACCGACAGGACGAAGTCAACGATCGCCTGACGCGTCGCGGTGTCGCGCCAGGACGCGAGGACCCCTTCGCTCATCGCCCTCCCCCGGCCTACTCGCGCATGAGCATCAGGGCGGCCTCGCGCTCGAGGTCGAGGTACGGCTCGCCGCTGACGTCGATCGCGACCCGGTTGATGGTCCCCCCGGTGAACCGGTGGGGTGACTCGCCGGGATAGTCGTCGGTGATGGGCTCCCCGGGGTGCCGGCCCACGAACAGCCCGGCGCCGGCGATCGCGAACGCGCCCAGCTGGGTCTTGATGCGCCCCTCGCCCACCTTCGTGTCGCCGTGGAACAGCGACAGGAGGCCGGTCGTGAACGTCGGGCTCCTGCCCGTCCTTCTCGAAGGAGGCGGAGAGGATGAGGTTCTCGCCGGTCGGGACGTCCTCCGAGCCGACGATCAACTGCTCCTCGACGCCGACGTAGTTGTTGACGTAGCGCAGCCGGCCGTCCTTCACGTAGAGGGCGTGGCCTCCGAAGCGCGCGCCGATGGCGAACAGGACGCCCTCGGCCCCCGGTGCCGGGATGTCGACCAGCGCGCCGATCACGAACGACCGGCCGCGGGTGACGACCGCCTGCCACTCGGACACGGCGGCGACGTCGGGGAAGTACACGTACCGGTTCCGCGGCGCGGTGAGCTGGGGCCGCGCGGTGCCGAGGATCTCGACCGCGGTGCGGTCGTCGAGCGGGAACGCCGCGTTCGCGCCGGCCTCCGAGAACCAGATGTTGACGAGCTCCCGGACCTTGTCCGGATGCTCGGAGGCGAGGTCGTTGAGCTCGGAGCGGTCGACGTCGGTGTTGTAGAGCTCCCAGACATCGTCGTTGAAGTTGCCCCAGCCGGCGATGGTCGGGTGCGTGGTGACCGCCTTCCAGCCCTCGTGCCAGATCGAGCGCGAGCCGAGCATCGAGTAGAACTGGGTCCGCCTCCGCCGAGGGGGCCGTCGGCGTCGTCAACGCCCGGGCGCATGCTGACGCCGTCGAAGTGGCTCTGGACGTGGCCCTTGATCGTCTCCGGCGCCTCGACCTCGAGCATGTCGAGGACGGTCGGGACGATGTCGATCGCGTGGTGGTACTGCTCGCGCACCTCACCGCGGGCCGACGTCCCCGCGGGCCAGCTGAGGATGCACGGATCGCAGGTCCCGCCGTTGAACTCGTACCGCTTCCACATCTTGAACGGCGTGTTGAACGCCATCGCCCAGCCGTTGGGGTAGTGGTTGTAGGTCTTCGTGCCGCCGAGATCGTCGATCTGGGCGAGGTTCGCCTGGAGGTCGTCGGGGACGCCGTTGGCGAACTTCATCTCATTGACGGAGCCGTCCGGGCCGCCCTCGCCGCTGGCGCCGTTGTCCGACACCACGATCACGAGCGTGTTGTCGAGCTGGTCGCTCGCCTCGAGGTAGGCGAGCAGCCGCCCGATCTGGTCGTCGGCGTGTCCGAGGAACCCGGCGTACACCTCGGCCATGCGGGAGAAGAGGCGCTTCTCCTCGTCGTTGAGCGAGTCCCACGGGCGCGTGTAGTCGAGCGCCGGGAAGGGCTTGCCGTCGGGGCCGGTGCGGGTCTCGGGGGTGCCGATCGGGTTGAGTTGCGGCAGCTCGGTGTCGGCCGGCACGAGGCCCATCTCCTTCTGCCGCGCCAGCGTGGTCTCGCGGATCGCCTCGTAGCCCATGTCGAACTGGCCCTCGAACCTCTCGATCCACTCCTTCGGCGCGTGGTGCGGCGCGTGGCAGGCGCCGGGCGCGTAGTAGAGGAAGAACGGCTTCTCCGGCGCGATGACCTTCGCGTCCTTGATGAACTCGAGCGCCTTGTCCGTGATGTCCTCGGTGAGGTGGTACCCCTCCTCCGGAGATCGCGGCGGGTCGACCGGGTGGTTGTCGTAGACGAGGTCCGGATACCACTGGTTCGTCTCCGCCCCGAGGAATCCGTACCAGCGCTCGAAGCCCCTGCCGCTCGGCCAGTTGCGGCGGGTCGCCGCGAGGTTCATCTCGTCGGTGGGGCACAGGTGCCACTTGCCGACCATGTAGGTGTTCCACCCGAGCTCGCCCAGGATCTCGGAGAGCATCCCGTTCTCCGGCGGGATCGTGCCGCTGGCGTTGGGGAAGCCGATCGCCGCCTCGGTGATGCAGGCCATGCTGTTGCGCGTGTGGTTGCGCCCCGTCAGCAGGCAGGAGCGCGTGGGTGAGCAGAGTGCCGTGGTGTGCCACTGCGTGAAGCGCACGCCCTGGGCGGCGATCCGGTCGATGTTCGGGGTCGCGATCGGCCCCCCGTAACAGCTCATCGCCGCGAAGCCCACGTCGTCGAGGACGATGTAGAGGACGTTGGGCCTGCCATCCGGCGCCTGGGGCGGCTCGAACGGAGCCCAGTCGGGCTCGGAGTCGCGGACGTCGACGTTGATGGTCCCCTTGAACGGCTCTGCCATTTTCGTTCGCTCCGTGGCTCGCGGGTGGCCGAGGGCGGCGAGCCCGATCCTACTCAGGCACCGGCAGTCCATTCTGGCCCCTGCGGTGGAAGCTCACGGGCGAGAGCTCGGTGCGCCGCAAGCGCTCACCGGCTCGGTTGCTCTCCTGGTTCTGCGGCGCGATCTGTGTGGACGTCATGACGGTCTCCTCTGCGCTCGACTCCACTGTCGCGAGGACGGTAGAGCCGACCGCCCGGCTCGAATCGGGATCCCCCTACGGCTGAGCGCCGCGGGCCGAGTGGGGTGAGACCGGCGCGCCCGAGTTGACGTGCGCGAACCTCTGCAGACGGGTGAGCGCGTCATAGAGGCCCGTCGCGTCGGTCGAAACTCTGTCGTCGTCGGTGGACCTGACGAGGGTCGGACAGCGGATCCGGGCGACCGGGCTCGCGCTTGGAACGCGTGCCGACCATGTGGGACGATTGCCGTGGTCGCGCGCCGAGACCGGTTGCGCCCCTTCGGAAGGAGGCGCCACGCCGTCGCAGCGCCCCGAGCTCTCGAGCATGGCGGACGACTACGCGCGGCACGCGCTCTCGCAGCGCGCCGCCTTCGAGGCGACCCACCCGGCGGTGATGGCCGCCGCGCACCGGCTCGCGGACGAGCCGGTGCTCCGCGTGGCCGATCTCGGCGCCGCCGACGGGGTCAACTCCTACGACCTGATCCGCGATCTCGCCAAGGAGCGCGCCGGCCGGCCCCTGATCTACGCGCTCGTCGATCTCCCGACCAACGCGTGGGGGGTGGCCGCCGGCCACGTGCGGCACGCCTTCGCTGGCGCCGCGGACGAGCGCGCGGTCGTCATCCCTGCGCCGGGCGACGCCCTCGGGGCCGCCGATACGGGCACGGGCGCCCATTACGCCTCGGCAGAGGCCCACGGCGATGCCTGCCGCCGAGCGCTCGAGCACGACCCGCCTCCCACCACGGTGATCAGCATGGCGGGCATCCCCCTCCAGCAGGCGCCCTGCCTGCCGGCGGGCACGGTGCACATCGCGGTCACCGGGACGGCCATGCACTGGATCGCCGACGCGGCCGGCCTGGCCTCGAGCGGCTCGGTCTTCCCGGGCTACCCGGACCACGTCGACGAGGCCGAGCGCCGCGCCTGGCGCGTGGCCGCGGCGCGCCAGTGGCAGCGCCTGCTCGAGATGCGCGCCCTGGAGCTCGCGCCGGGCGGCCGGTTCATCGCCGCGATCCCGGCCTCGCCCGCTCCGTGCCCGGACAGGACAGGGTGTACCTCGAGATCGTCGGGGACATGAACCGGCTGCTCGCTGACTGGTGCCGGGCGGGGCGCATCGGCGCCGACACCGTCGCCGCGGTCGTCGTTCCGGTGTGGGCGCGCACGCTCGACGAGATCCGGGCTCCCTTCGAGGCGGGCGGCGGGCGCGTCGCCGACCTCGAGCTCGAGAGCGCCGAGCTCTTCCGTCTCGACAATCCCTACTGGCACGACGATCCCGCCGCGTTCGCGCGCGCCTACGTGCAGAGCGTGAGCGCATGGGGCGGGCCGCTCCTTCTCCGTGCCTTCGCACGGGAGGGCGAGGCGCGCGGCGCCGGTCTTCTCGCCGACTTCCTCGGAGAACTCGAGGAGCGCGTCGCGGCTGCCCCCGATCGCTACCGCTGGGACTACGTCGAGGCCCTCGTCATCTGCCGGAAGGAGGACCGCACCGGGCGCGCGCGGAAAGGCGCGAGGAGCGCCCTGGCGCCTACCTCACCGACCTGACCACTCCGCCGCGCGGGACCGCCTGCCCAGTGGACCGACTCCGGGCGGGGGCATGGACGTCCCGCGTGTCGTCGGCCGACGCGGGCGCCCCGGTGCCGGGCCTATGATGATCCCGTGGCGCGTGACGCCGAGACCGCGCTTGTCGCCGGCCGCACTGCGTTGGAGAGGGGACAGTGGTCCGCGGCAAGGTCGGCTTTCGAGACCGCAGTCGAGCAGGCCCCGACGGCAGAGGCGCTGCTGGGGCTGGGTGAGGCCGTCTGGTGGCTCGGAGACGTGGCGGCATCCGTGCGGTACCGGGAGCGCGCCTACGCTGAGTTCCGCCGCAAGAAGAGCCTTGCTCAGGCGGCGGCTGTCGCTCTCCGCCTGAGCCTGACCTACAGGGCGAACCTCGGGAATCGCGCGGCCTCGGCTGGATGGCTTGCGCGCGCGGAGCGGCTCGTCGCCGACTTCGAGCTCGCGCCGCTCGCAGGATGGGTGGCGCTCATGCGGGCCGGCGCTACGGCCGACCCGGTCGAGGCCGAGCGCCTGGCCCGCGAGGCGCTCGAGAGCGCTCGGCATTCCGCCGACATCGACCTGGAGCTGTGCGCGCTCAGCCAGATCGGTTCCACCCTCGTCACGATGGGCAGGGTTGCGGAGGGGGTTTCTCTGCTGGACGAGGCGATGGCCGGCTCGCTCGGCGGCGAGGCCGGGAGCCTGAACACGGTCGTCTTCACGAGCTGCCAGATGATCATCTCGTGCACCCGCGCCGCCGAGTACGAGCGCGCCGGCGAGTGGATCCGCGCGGCCGATGACTTCACCGAGCGCTACGGCTGCCCCTTCCTCTACACCGTCTGCCGCACGCTCTATGGGGGAGTGCTCTTCTCCACGGGCCGGTGGGTGCGGGCCGAGGAGGAACTGACGACTGCGCTCAAGGCGATGACATCCGCTCAGCGCACGTTCCGGGGCGAAGCCCTGGCGAGGCTGGCGGAGTTGCGCCTGGCCCAGGGTCGCATCGAGGAGGCGGAGCGCCTGCTCGACGGGTTCGAGGATCATCCCGCCGCTGCTGTGGCGATTGGAACGATCCATCTCGCGCGCGGCGAGCCGGGCCAGGCGGCCGCGATTCTGCGCAGACACACGAACGAAATGGCGGAGGGGAGCGTCGAGAGCGCGCTGCCCGTGGAACTGTTGATCGAGGCCGAGGTTGCGCTGGGGCGACCGACTCGGCCTCCGCAAGAGCCATCTGGCTCGCCGACCTGGGTGACCGGCTCCGGTGCGACGCGGTCGTCGCGCGGGGTCATCGTGCCCTTGGACGGGTGCTCACCGCGGGCGGAGATGCCGTGGGCGCGAGGCCCCATCTGGAGACGGCGCTCGCCGCGTTCTGCCGGCTCGAGATCCCCCTCGAGGCAGGTCGCACCCACCTGCTGCTCGCGGGCGCGCTCTGCGCTGGCGACCGCGACGCCGCGATTACGGAGGCCCGAAGCGCCCTCGCCGTGTTCGAGGATCTCGGCGCCGCGCATCATGCGAACGCAGCAGCGGCTCTCCTCCGCTCGCTGGGGACGACGGCGAGTCGCGCCGCGCGACGAGGCGTCGGCGGCCCGGGAGCGCTCACCCCGCGCGAGCTCGAGGTGCTCAGGCTCATCGGCGAGGGGCTGTCCAACCGTGAGATGGCGGAGCGCCTCTTCGTGACCCGAAAGACCGTCGAGCACCATGTGGCCCGGGTGCTCTCGAAGCTCGGGATGAGGAGCCGGGCCGAGGCCGCCGCCTACGCCGTCCGCACCCTCGAGCGAGACCTCGCCACCGAATAGGGGTTTCTGCCGACGCCGCATCGGCGGGAGCCGGGCATCCTCGGCGGTGGAGCGTACCGCTCCGCCACATCCATTCGGCAGGAGGGAGCTGAGGTGCTCGTGCAGATCGTTCGTTACCGGTCCGGGCTGGACGATGACGAGGTCCGGGCGACGGTGGAATCAAGGGCCCCGGCCTACATGGCGGTCGCGGGCCTCGTCCAGAAGTACTACCTGCGGTTCCCCGGCAGCGACGAGTACGGGGGCGTCTATCTCTGGGCGTCGAGGGAGTCGTTCCAAGACTTCCGCGAGTCAGAGCTCGCGCGCACGATCCCGGACGCCTACCGGGTCACGGGAACGCCGCAGGTGGAGATCGCCGACGTCTCCAAGGTGCTGTATCCGAGGTGCGCGACGCACGCGTGAGGGGGCACCTTCGGCCACAGCGGGCGCACGTTTCCGAAACGGTCCGGTGCCGGGTGGCGGCGGCGGTCGTTGGAACGCGCATCGCGCCCGCCTCTCGTCTCGTGGCGACGTGGAGCACGATGGTCCCGGCCCGCCGTTTCCCGGACCCTTCGCGCAGCTTTCCGGGCGCGGGACGACGGGGCGGGCGAGCGCCTAGACCATCTCGGCCATCCCGAGGATGTCCTCGCGGGAGAACTTGCCCATCAGGTCGGGGTGCTGTTCGGCCACGTGGCGCTCGACCGAGGTGATCAGCTCGTCCTCCGTCTCGGCGCGTGCGACCTCGCCGCACTCGCAGGTCATGGCGAATGCCATCGAAGCCTCCTCAGGCTGGCGTCAGCGCTCACGGAGACTCGCCGTTCGCCTTTTCACGATCGTTGGTGAGACGTTGCTCGCGGGCCGCAAGTGCCCCGGCGCCGCCGGGGCCCGGTCCGAGGAGGAGCTGGTGCAGCTCCTGCAGCTCGGCGCCCGGCGCGGTGCCGAGCTCGTCGCGCAGGCGGCACCGGAGATCGTCGTACACCCGCAGCGCCTCGGCGGTGTTCCCCTGGGCCGCGAGGGCCTCCATCAGGAGCCCGTAGCCGGCTTCCCGGAAGGGCGAGAGCGTCACGAGCGTGCGCGCCGATCGCTCCGCCGCGGGGAGCTCGGTCCCCCCGATCCGCAGGCTGGAGATCGCGATGCAGGCCAGCGCGCGCAGCCGGATGTCCTCCAGCCGCCTCCGGAGCTCGACGATCCACAGAGCGTCGAGGCCGGGGAGGATGCCGCGGCTGGCCGTGTGCAGCGCGACGCGCGCCGGGCCCGACGCCGCCGTCCAGTCACCGAGCACGACGGCCGACTCGGCCCGGTGGACGCCCATCGCGGCGGCCTCGAGGTCAACCCAGGCGTCGGGCATCGTCAGCCGCACCTGCGGCCGGCCCTCGAGGGACCCCGGTCCGAGGGTGCCCCTGAGCTTCGAGAGGAGGACGCTGAGGGCCGACTCGGGCCTCGGCGGCAGCTCGTACGGCCAGAGCGCCTCGATCAGCTCGTCCCGGCTGGCCGTGCGCTCGCGGTTGGCCGCCAGGTAGACGAGGAGCAGCGGGCCCTGGCGTCCGGGGAGGCCTGCCTCGACTCGCCGGCCGTCGATCTGCACGACCACGCGGCCGCAGATCTGGATTCGCGCTCCCAACGGACGCCGCTCCAACCTCTTGGAAGGAGGACGGGAAGCTAGCGTCAACCGCCCGGCCCCACAATCGCGCGGCACTCCCACCGACGGCGATCTGCCGCTGGGAGGCGACGACGAGGAGGAGGCCACCATGTCAACAACCGTGACGCCTGGGCGGGTTCGCAACGGCGTGGACACCGAGCGGCTGTTCGCCACGCTCGACGCGGTCGGCGCCCAGCCCGAGCGCTCGCGCTCGCGGGCGGCGCGGGCTACATGAGCCGCCACCCCCTCTCCCGGGCCTACCGCGACGTGCGCGCCGGCGCGTTCATGCAGCCCCTGAGCGCCAATCGGGCCTACGAGTTCATCGGGCGCGTCGCCCTCGGCGCGCAGGCCGTGCTCCTGTGAGTTCGCGGGACTCCTCGGGCGCCCCGCGTTTCGCACGCCGCCTCGATCGTCCGCGTCGGCCCGTCACAATAGGAGCCGGTGGCCGAGCGCCCCGACATGACGGCCGAGCGCCCTCCGGCGTCGCCGGGCGGCGACCGGCTCGCGGTGCTCGTCACCAGCGGGCGGTTCCCGCCCGCGACCGCCCTGGTTCGCGCGTTCCACGAGATCGGCGCGCGGGTCAACGTCGCCGACTCCTACCCGCTGTCGCCGGCGCTGCACTCACACCGAGCCGACCGGGCCCACGTCATCGCCCCGCCGGCGTCCCAGCCGCTGCGGTTCGTCGACGACGTCGCGGAGATCGTCCGCACCCGGGCGATCGACCTGGTCGTCCCGAGCTTCGAGGAGACCTACTTCCTGGCCCGGTACGGCGATCGCGTGCCGGCGCCGATCTTCACGTCGCCGTTCGCGACGGTCGCCGAGCTTCATGACAAGAGCCGCTTCGTGGCGCTCTGCGACCGGATCGGCCTTCCGACCCCGGCGACGTCGGTCGTCCGTACGAGGGGAGAGCTGGCCGCCGCCGCCGGGCGCCTCGACGCCTTCGTCGCCCGCCCGGCCTTCTCGCGCGGAGGGCTCGTCTACCTGACCAACCACGGCCCCCGTGCCGGCGAGAGCCGCGTCGAACGACTGCCGGCCCACCACCGACAACCCGTGGCTGGTCCAGGAATTCGTCGAGGGCGACGACGCCTGCTCCTTCAGCGTGGTGCGCGACGGCGAGGTGCTGGTGCACTGCCCGTACGAGCCCACCATCGCGGCAGAGGGCGGCTGGTCGATCCAGTTCTCGACGATCGACGACTTCGGTTCCCTCGGCCATGTCAGGCGGATCGTGGAGGCGACCCGCTTCACCGGATGCATCGGCTTCGACTACCGGCGTACGGACGACGGGCTGGTGATGATCGAGGCCAACCCCCGGGCCAGCGCCGGAGCCTTCTTCGTCCCCGGGGCGTGGCTCGCCGAGGCCATCTCCGGCGTCCTCGCCGGAGCTCCGGACCGTGCCGGCCGGGCTGAGCCGCCAGTACGACGCGTACCTGCTCGACCCGCACATCCGCCTCGGGCCCGCCGGCGCGGGTCCTGCGCGCGCTCCTGACCACGCCCGATGCCTTCTTCGAGCCGCGCGACGTCCTGCCCGCGCTCTACTTCCTCATCGGGCGCCGCCACTGGAACCACGTGGCGCGACAGGAGCACCTCTCGGCCGGCACGGCGTTCGTCGCGGACATGTCCTGGGACGGGACACCGATGCCCGAGCCCCCTGCGGCCTGAGCCGTCGGGGGCATCGGGCTACCCGACGGCGGCCGCCGAGCTCCCGAGATCCTTGTTCTCCGGCGTGAACCTGCTTGCGACGAACGTCGCGCCCTGCGCGTCGGCGAGGACGGTCATCCGGACCCAGGGGGCGTCGAACGGCGGGACGATCACCGTTCCACCGAGCTCGGTGGCCCTCGCGGCCGCGGCGTCGGCGTCGGCGACCGCGAAGGTCACGCTCCAATGCGCCGGCGTGTCGGGCTGGTCGTCCGGGATCGGATTGATGGTCGCGACGACGTCCTCGAACCGCTCCGGCGCGCCCGCCTCCGCCAGCTGCGTGCGGAGGCCCGGGTTGTCGCGCTCGAGGTGGTCGCCGTAGCCGGGCAGCGCCCACATCTGGAGCCCGCCGTCCAGGGCGAGCGTCTGCCACCCGAACACCGATCCGTAGAACGACCTCGCCCCTTCGACGTCGCGGGTGTTGAGGCCGTTGAAGTTCAGTGAGCCCGGGTCGTTCACCACCTGCGCGCCCCTGTGCCGCCTCGCCTCCCATACGCGGAACGCGGCTCCCTCGGGATCGGTGAGGACGGCCGTCCGGCTGGCGTCCATGAAGTCGAAGGGCTCCATCACGACGACGCCGCCGGCATCGCGGACCCTGGTCGCGGCCTCGTCGGCGCTGTAACCCAGAAGTAGGTGTTCCACGCCGCCCTCGGCGGCGCTGCCCGGGGATCGATCCGACGGCGGCGACATCGCCGCCGCGCGATGCGCCGGACGTGTCGAACAGGGACCAGCCCGCCGCCTCGGACCGGGCGATGAAGTACCTCTCCTCCGAGCCCGGCGGCATCACGTCCTCGAACTCCCAGCCGAAGAAACCGCCGTAGAAGCCGACCGCCGCCTCCGGGTCGGGTTCGCTCGCATCCACCCAGCAGGGGACGCCGGCGATGTATCCGTCGCGTTCGGGCATTGGCGCGCTCCTTCGCCTCGCAGACCGCTCGGCGTACCCTTTCCCCGTTTGGGTCGGGATCGGTCCTCGATCGCCCGAGTCCGTTCACGGGGAACAGGCGGGCGGCATCGCGTGACGCCCCGTCACCGCCATATCGGGGCGAGCGCGCCCCGCGCAGCAGCCGGTCAGGTGGTGCGCGCGATCGCGAACTTGTGCTTGGAGTTGACGGTCAGGATGCTCACCGGCACGTTCGTCCGGTAGCCGGTGTCGCGGTCGATCGTGATCGGCCCCGTCGCGCCCCGGTGACCCTGGGTCGCGCGCAGCGCCTTGAGCACGGCGCCGAACCGGGTGCTCCCCGCCCGCTCGATTGCCGCGAAGAGAATCCTCGCGGAGTCGTACGTGAACGACCCCCACACGCCCGGCCGCTTGTCGAACGCGCGCCGGTACTGCTGCACGTATCCCCGCGCCGAGGGCATCTGTCCGGCGGCCGGGACGCCGCTGAAGACGCACCGCTGCGCCTCCGCCAGCGTCGTCTGCGCGACGAAGCCATTGTCGACGTTCGCGAGGCCCATGAGGCACGGCGGCTGGGTCCCCCCCGCGGCGAGCGCCTTGGCGACCTGCACGCCCTCCGGGAAGTAGGTGCTCACGTAGACGAGATCCGGCCTGGTCGTGAGCGCCTCGTCAACCTTGCCCGCGTAGTACGCGCTCGTGGCGCCCTCGACGACCGAGATCCAGTTCACCGTGGTGCCGACCCTCTCGAGCGCCGTCCGGAGTCGCCGCGCCATCCCCTCCGTGAAGGCGCCATTCGGCGTGTCGTCCACGAGCATGGTCACGCGCCGGGCGGGCAGGGAGCTCAGGTAGCGCTGCTCGATCGGGGCGATCTGGCTGTTCATCGGCTGCACCGTCGCGCCCGCACCCTTCGTCTCGTCGCTCGACGTCATCCAGACGGGGAGCACCCGGTTCTGCCGGTAGAGCGACAGGTTCTGGAGCCCCACGGACGAGTTGTACGGGCCGATCACGAACCCGATGCCCTGCCCGATCACCGCGCGTGCCACGGGCCTCGCCCGTGCGGCCGACCCTTCGTCGTCGGCCTTCACGATCCGCACCGGCCGGTCCAGCACCCCACCGTGGGCGTTGACCTGGCGCACCGCGAGCTGCACCCCCCTGAGCTGGTCCAGCCCGTTGGACGCCTGCCCGCCGCTCTGCGGGCCCTCCACGGCGATCACGAGGGGCTCAGACGACGACGGCGGGAGCGCAGTCCCGACCGCCGCTGAGCTGAGCACGGCCGCGCCGCTCAGGGCGGCGACCATCACGGGGCGGAGGCGTCGAGGCATCGGTCTCATCCCTCGCGAGGGGCCGGCGGAAAGCGGCGCGATTCTCCAATCGGGCCGAGGCCCAGGTCAAGCCCGGGCGCGACGACGCCGGCGCTCGACGGCGAGCCGTTTCCCCGAGGATCGTGCCCTCGGGGTCCCTCAGCGGCTGCGGGCCTCTTGGACCACCCGTCGGATCTCGCGGGTCACCAGCCTCGGCTGGTCGAGCTGGATGTAGTGCCCGCTCCGGGCGGCGATCACGTGGCGGGCGCCCGGCACGAGCCGCGCGAGCTTGTCCTGCGACTCCTGCCACGCCCGCTCCAGCGCCTCGACCGGCCAGTCGGACGGGAGCCCCAACGGGTTCGGGAGGGTCCGGGAGTGGGAGAGGACGATCAGCGGCATCCGGCGCAGCGGCGTGTCCGCCTGTGCCTGGCGCATCTGGGCGGCGCTGACCTCGAGGCTGAGCCGCTCGATCGCCGAGTAGCCCTCGAGCCCGGGCGGCGGGGCGGGGTTGAGCACCGCGGCCGCGTACTGCTCGGGCGTCAGGAGCTCCTTGGCGGCGGCGGCGAAGTCCTCGTTCTGGGCGTCAACCGAGACGAGCCCGGCGACGCTTCGGGGCCAGGTGGTGGCGTAGAGGCGCGCGACCATGCCGCCGAACGAGTGGCCGGCCAGCACGTAGGGGCCCGGGACCCGGGCCGCGCGCAGCAGCGCGCGCAGATCGCGGACGATGTCGGCGGCGCTGCGCGGCATCGCGACCGGGTCGCTGCGGCTCAGCTCCTCCGGGCTCGCGTGGGTGCCCGGGCGGTCGTAGGCGCAGACGCGGGTGAAGCGCGCGACCGCCGGCAGCACGGCCTGGCCGGGCCCGGATGGCGCCGCGCTCCAGACGTCGCCGCGATCGCCGGTGCCGGCCTCGAGCACGACGGTCGGGCTCCCCGCGCCGCGGCACTCCAGGTAGAGCCGGCGACCGCCGGGGATGGCGACGCGGGCCGCGAAGTCGCCCTGCGCGGCGGTGGGGGCGACCGCCGACGAGCCCGTCCGGCCGTGCGTCGCCGTATCGGCCTGGACGAGCGCGGGCCAGGCCAGGCCCGCGGCGAGCGCCGCCACGAGCCACGACCACCGACTGGATGTGATGGAGCGCACCGTCGCCTCGCTTCCCTGGCGTCCCCGCCCCATCGCCCTGGCGGTCTGGATCGGGAGCACCGTAGTCCAGGCGGGAGGTGCTGCGCCAATCGGGCGGTCGGCGATGAGCCACCGCGCCCGCCCTGTCGGCCTTCGGGGCCGCTCCTCTCCGATGCGCCCGGAGCCCAAGCGGACTCCGGCCGTCCGGGGCCTCCTAGCGCACCTCGTCGGCGCCGCCTCAGCGCCCGTCGGTGGCACTGCTCGGCAACTCCGGGAGGTCAGGCCTCGTCGGCTCCGTCGATCTCGGCTCCGACGAGCACGACGAGCGCGCTCAGCCACAGCCAGAGGAGCACCACCACGATCGACGCGAGCGCGCCGTAGGTCTTGCCGTAGCTCGCGAAGGTCGCGGTGTACGCGGCGAACACGCGCCGAGACGATCAGCCAGCCGACCATCGCCACCACGGCCCCCTTGGTGACGAAGCCGAGCCAGCCGCGACGGCTCCCCTTCACCGAGAAGCGGTAGAGCAGCCCGATGCCGACGATCATCAGCGCGGCGAGGATCGGCCAGCGCACGATGTCGAAGACGAGGCGGCCGGCGTCGCCGAGCCCGGAGTCGTCCAGCAGCGGCGGGACCGCTGCGACCAGGAAGATCACGATGGCCAGGAACACGATCGCGGCGAGCGTCAGGAGCAGGGCCTTGCTCTTCTTGACGACGAAGCCCTTCGGCTCGTCCACCTCTCGCGCGACGTGGATGCCGGTGATCAGCGCCGCCATGCCGCCCGACGCGCTCCACAGCGCCAGCGCGATGGCGACCACCGCCGCGATCGACACGCCCCTGCTGCTGGCGTTGACGATCGACGTGAGCTGGAACACGAGGAAGTCCTGGACCTCGGCCGGCAGGGACTCGCCGATGTCCTCCACCTGGCGCGTGACGTCCTCCGGGTTGGAGACCAGCCCGTAGATCGAGACGAACGCGATCAGCATCGGCACCAGCGCGAGGAACCCGTAGAACGCGACCCCGGCGGCGACCAGGGTCAGGTTGTGCTCGCGGAGGCGCTCGGGGAGCTTCTTCGCCGCTGACGTGATCGCCACCGAGTGCCTCCCCGCGCCCCGCGCGAGCGGCTCCTCGCGCTCCGTGCGATCGGTGTGGTCCTCGGCCAGCATCGCCCGTAGGACGACGCGGCGCAAACATCCGTCACACCCCGTCCGATTCCTCCACCTCCTTGACAGCCCTGATCCACTCGGCAGGGACGCCGTCGGGACAGGGCGATGGCACGGGCTCGTCCATGGCCTCCGGCCGCACGCGGGCGAGGAAGCGCTCGCGGGCCGCTCGGAACGAGGCCCAGTCGTAGCCGGGCCAGGGGTCCCCGGAATCGCTCACCATGACCCCGCCGCCGGCATGGTGAGGTACCTGGTCACCAGGTACTCCTCGATCCCCTCGGGTCCGCCCGAGTGGCCGAAGCCCGAGTGGCCGACGCCGCCGAACGGGGCGGCGACGCAGGACACCCTGCCCCGATTGACGCCGACCATCCCGGCCCGGATGGCGCCGGCCACGCGCATCGCCCGCTCCAGGTCCGACGTGAAGACGTACGCGGCGAGCCCGGACTCGTGGGCGTTGGCTCGCGCCACCGCCTCGTCGTCGCCCTCGAACGGCGCGATCGCCACGATCGGCCCGAAGATCTCCTCGCGCATGACGCGGGCGTCGGGCGGAACGTCGGCCAGGACGACCGGTGCGAAGAAGTGCCCGGCGCCGGGGACCGGCCCCCCGGACAGGACCACGCGCGCGCCGCGGGTCACGGCATCGTCGACAAGCTCCGCGAGGCGGGCGACCTGGCGCGCCGAGATCATCGGGCCGAGCCCCACGCCGGCGCGGGTGCCGCGGCCGAGGCGCACGCCCGCCACGCGCGCCGCCAGCCGGCGGGTGAACTCGGCGTACGCGGGACGCTCGACGTAGAAGCGGTTGGCGGCGGTGCAGGCCGCGCCGCCGTTGCGCATCTTGGCCGCGAGCGCCCCCTCGACGGCCTCGTCCATGTCGGCGTCGGCGAAGACGAGGAACGGCGCGCAGCCCCCGAGCTCGGCCGAGACCCGCACGACCTGCTCGGCGGCGCGCTCGATCAGGTGTCGGCCCACGGCCTCCGAGCCCGTGAAGGTCAGCTTGCGAACGCGCCCATCGGCCAGCAGGGGATCGGTGGCGCCATCCTCGGAGCTCACGACGATGTTCAGGGCACCGGGGGGCAGGCCCGCCTCGACCATGATCCGTCCGAGCGCCAGGGCCGAGAGCGGCGTCAGCGACGAGGGGCGCAGCACCACGGCGCACCCGGCCGCCAGCGCCGGGCCGACGCCGCGCGCCGGCACGGCCAGCGGGAAGTTCCACGGGCTGATGATCAGGCAGGGGCCGACCGGCGATCGGACGACCAGATGGCGGCTGCGACCGTCGGGGGACGAGCTCGTGCGCCCCTCGATCCGAACGGCCTCCTCGGCGAACCACTCGAGGTAGTCGGCGGCGAACTCGACCTCAGCCCGCGACTCGGCGAGCGGCTTGCCCGCCTCGCAGGTGATGACCAGGGCCAGCGTCTCAGCCTCCTCGCGGAGCCGATCGGATGCGCGGCGCAGGACGCGGGAGCGATCGCGCGGGGCCGTGGCCGCCCACGAGCCCTGCGCGGCCACCGCGGCCTCGAGAGCGGCCATGCAGTCGAGCGGTGCCGCGTCCGCGACGCTGGCCAGCGTGCGGCCGGTGGCCGGATCCTCGACGCCGAGAACGCGCCGGCCGGCTGGCCGGCACAAATGCGCCGTCGATGAGAAGCCCGGTCGGGGAGAACGCGACCGCCTCGGCGTGGGCCTGATGCCCGGGCCGGTATGTGGTGGTTGCCATCGCGGTGAGCGACATCTGACGGTCTCCTTCGTGCCATGTCCTTCGAGCGCCCACAGCCTCGGCTCACCCGCTTGAGGCGCGCTTGAGCGCCGCTGTGGCGTCCGTCGGACCGCGTGGTACCGTCGCGCCGTGTCCGTCGAGTACCGAGTGCTCGGCCCCGTCGAGGCGCTCGTCGATGGAGTCCCGGTCAAGCTCGGCGGGCCCCGGCAGCGGGGAGTCCTCGTCGCGCTGCTCACGCGGGCGAACAGCCTCGTGCCGGCGACCCGGGTGATCGACGACCTGTGGGAGGAGGACCCGCCCGCGAGCGCCGCCAACCTGGTCCAGGGCTACGTCTCGCACCTCCGGAAGGCCCTCGGGCGCGACGCCATCGAGACCCGCGGCACGGGATACCTGGTACGCGTCGGCCGCGACGCCCTCGACCTGCACCGCTTCGAGCGGCTCGCCGACGCAGGGGGCCGCGCGTTGGAGGAGGGGCGGCCCGCCGAGGCGGCGCGGCTGCTCGGGGAGGCCCTGGCCGAGTGGACGGGGCCCCGCGCTCGGGGATCTCGTCGGCGAGCCCTTCCTCCAGAACGTCGCCGCGCGCCTCGACGAGCTGCGGCTGCTCGCCGTCGAGCGCCGCATGGAGGCGGAGCTGGCCGCCGGCGACCACGCCGCCGTGCTGAGGGAGATCGACGCGCTGGTGGCCGCGCACCCGCTCCGGGAGCGCCTGCGCGGGCTGCAGATGCTCGCCCTCTACCGAGGCGGCCGCCAGGCGGAGGCGCTCGAGGCCTTCCGCGCCCTGCGCGCGACGCTGGTCGAGGAGCTCGGCATCGAGCCGGGGAGCCCGCTGCAGGAGCTCGAGCGGGCCATTCTGCGCCACGACCCGACGCTCGGTGGACCGGAGGGCCCCGCCCCCTCCGCAGAGCCGGTCGGGGGCGATCCCCACCGCTCGATCCTCGTCGTCGCCCTCGCCGACGACGCGCTGGAACGGCTGCTTGCGCTGGCTGAGGCGCTCGCGCGCGATCCCGCCCACGAGGTGGTGATGGTGAGGACCGTGGCCGACGGCGGCGAGCTCGGGCCGGTGACGGCGGCGCTGAACGGCGCGCGCGAGCGCCTGATGGACCGGGGGGTCCGGGCGCGGTCGGCCTGCTTCACCTCGCTGACCCCCGGCGCCGACCTGGCCCGGCTGGCATCCGAGCACGACGTCAACCTGCTCCTGGTCAACGCCCCCGGCGGGTTGCTGGAGGACGCCCGCATCCTCCCGCTGCTGGCCGATGCCCCGTGCGACGTCGCGATCGTGGTGGGCGGCCCGAGGCGGGCGGTGGCCCGGTGCTCGTGCCCTTCACGGGGGTCGAGCACGACTGGAGCGCGGTGGAGCTGGGCGCGTGGCTCGCCCGCAGCGGCGACGCGACGCTCCGGCTCGCCGGGGCGACCGCCGGCAGCGACGGGCGCGACGCCAGCCGGCTCCTGGCGAGCGCGTCCCTGGCGGTCCAGCGGGCGCTCGGGGTGGCCGCCGAGCCGCTCCTCGTGGAGCCGAGCCCGGACGCCCTGGTCGCCGCCGCCGAGGGCGCGGGCGCGGTGGTCGTGGGGCTCACCGACGCTGGCACCGCGACGGCCTGGGGCGCGCCCGCACCGCGCTCGCCACGCGGGTGACGGCGCCCGTGCTGCTGGTGCGGCGGGGCACGAGGCCCGGAGGCCTCGCCCCGCGCCGGGATCAGACCCGCTTCACCTGGACGATCGCGGGCTGACTCAGCGAGCCCAGGACGGCGGCGGGCGCCGGACGCACGGTGCCGGGGTCTGCTCTGGCACGGCGGTGAGGAGCCCGTCGAGCGTCTGGTCGACGCCCGCGACCTCGCGGAAGGGCCGGATCGCTGGAGGCCCGTCGGCCCGCTCGACCTCGCCGAGGTAGGTCGTGACGACCCCCTGCCGGTTGGCGTCGAGCCTCACCGGCCCCCGCGCCGACTCGAGGCGCGACGCGGAGAGCTCCTGCCGGAACCGGCGCTGCCCGTCGCGAGAGGTCGCCGCCGGCCTGCTCGAGCGCGCCGCACGACCGCCTCGGCGGCCTCGCCGTACCAGCCCACGCCCTTCGGTCGACGGCGAAGCTCGTCGGAAGGCCCGGGAACGTCGTCGTCAAGCAGGCGTGCCATGGTCCGCCCTTCGGCCTTCGGTGCAAATGGCAGGGTTCCGGCGCACGACGATGCCCGTCGGGTTAACGGCCTTCCAATCGAGGTTGGCGGGGATCGCGAAGGTGTAGCCACCGAGGAGCACGCCGCCGTGGGAGGTCGGTGCGCCCACGCGCGTAGGCCGTCATGTAGGCCTCCTGGCTGAGCGACGCGACCGCGCCGACGATCGAGAAGATGGCCACGCCGTCCGCCGAGCGCGCGCGCGGACGTCCGCGGCGGCGGGCGCCGGGGCGTACAGCGACGTGAGGTCGCGGCTCACGATGCGGCCGCCGAGGGCGCAGAACTCGGCGGTGAAGCCGGCGGCTCCCTCCCACCGCGCGGCGTAGTCCTCGGCGACGATCGCCGCGGTGCGCCAACCGAGCTCGCGGTAGGCGTAGGTCCCGAGACCCGCGACGCTCTGGGCGCTGCGTCGGCCCGAACCGGAAGAGGTTCGGCAGCGGATCGGTCGAACGTCGCGCCCGAGGGCCCTGACCATGCCGAGCACGAACGTCACGTCCGGGATAGCGCTCCGCCACCCGGCGGAACACGATCCCCTCCGGCACCCCGACCGTGCCGATGCAGGATGTCCACGCGCCTCGTTCTCGACAAGCCGGCGCGCCTCCTCGATCAGCAGGCTGTAGGCGTTGAGCTCGGTGCAGCCCTCGATGATCTCGATCGGGCGCCCGGCGATCTCGGCGCCGCTCAGGCCGTCCGTGCGGCCGCTGACCGGCCGGCTCCGCGCCCCGGCGGAGCAGCGGCGCCTCCACCGCCCCGATCAGAGGCTCCCGCAGACCGTCGAGGGGCGGGGTGCACTCGACGAGCACGCCGATCGCGGATCGGTGGCGCCCCCGTCGACCCCCCGCACCCGGCGGCGATGGCGACGACGCACAGCAGCGCCGGCCAGGAGGACGCGCGAGCCTACGCACCGTCCACCGTCACCCACACCGCTCCGTCGCCGACCGTCACCTCTGCGGGTCGGCCGCCTGTGCGAATGGCCGCAACCGCCCGCCGGGTGCGGGGGTCGATGCGGGTGACGGTCCCGTCGATGGCGTTGGCCACCCAGACCCCGCCGGCGCCGACGGCCACCCCGCGGGCGCCCCGGCCGGTCGGCAGCGTGTCCGTCACCCGGTTGGTCTGCGGGTCGATCCTCGCGACGCGATCGTCGAGCGGGCCGGTGACCCAGACGCCGGCGGCGTCGGCGGCGACGCTGCGCACGCCGAAGGGGATCGCGACGGCCGCGACGATGCGGCCGCGCGCGTCGAGCCGCCAGACGCGCGGGTCGTCGGGATCGCCCGCGACCCAGAGGTCCCGGCCGGCGACGCTCATGTCGCACTGACAGGTGCGGGCGTTGTCGGCGGTGCGCGGCTCGGGGTAGGGGATCAGCGTCTCCCAGGCCACCGTCAGCCGACCGGCGCGATCCTCGATGCGCTGCACTCTCGGACATACCGAGGTGGCGATGCCGAACCTCGGGCCCGCCGCGATACTGCAGTCGAGGGCCGGGATGCCCTCGCGGCGCTGGCCGGTTGACGCGTCGTACGGCGTGAGGGCGCCGAGGGCGAAGTCGGGTCCGGCGCTGATCACATAAATCGTGTCTTCGAGCGCCGCGAGGTCCCGCGGCGATCCCGGTCCGCCCGGCCGACGGACCTCGCCCGTGACGGGGTCCACCTGCCAGAGCTCCGCCTCCCGGCGCGAGATCACCCAGACGTGGCCTCCGGCAGCGGCGACGGGCCCGGCGTCGCGCCCGAGCTCGTAGCGCCCGGTGACGGCGTTCGTGCCCGGGTCGATGCGCACCACAGAGCCGGCCGGGGCGGCCGCGGCGGGTCCCGCCCCCTGGGTCAGCAGGATGACGGCCACGGCGACGGCCGTCGCGGCGAGCGCCAGGGCGATGCCGATGGCCGGCAGGCGCCGGCGCAGCTGGTCGCGCGCGCTCGGGCGCAGGCCGAGCGCCCCCTCGAGCTCGGAGACGAGTGCGTGGCAGCTCGCCGGGCGCGCGTCCGGGTCCTTGGCCATCGCGCGCGCGAGGACGTCGTCCACCGCGTCGGGGAGGTCGGGGCGTCGCTCGCTGGCCGGGGGCGGCTCCTCCTCGAGGTGCGAGTAGATGAGCGCCACATCGGATGCGCCCGTGAAGGGGAGCGTGCCGGTGAGCGCCTCGAAGAGCAGGCACCCGAGCGCGTAGACGTCGGCCCGGCCGTCGACCGCGTCGCCGCGGATCTGCTCGGGCGCGACGTACTCGAGGGTGCCCATCAGCTGCCCGTCGGCGGGCCCGCGGTCCGAGATGCTCTGGGTGAGCCCGAAGTCGGCCAGGTAGCAGTGCTCGCGCCCGCCCTGCTCGTCGATGAGGACGTTCGACGGCTTGACGTCGCGGTGCACGAGGCCCCGGGCGTGAGCGGCGTCGAGGGCGTCCGCGACCTGGCCGGCGAGGGCGACCGTGCGCTCGGGCGACAGCGCCCCCTCGCGGCGCAGCAGCGCCTTGAGGTCGGTGCCCTCGACGTAGCGCATGGCGATGAAGAGGCGCCCGTCGGCCTCGCCGGTCTCGTAGATGGGCACGACGTTGGGGTGGTCGAGCGACGCGGCGAGGCGCGACTCGCGAAGGAGCCGCTCGCGAAAGCCCTCGTCGCCGGCGAGCCGCGGCGCGAGCAGCTTCAGCGCCACGGGCCGGTCGAGGCGCTGGTCGCGGGCGCGGTACACCTCGCCCATCCCGCCGCGGCCGACGAGCTCTTCCACCACGTATCCGGCGAGCACATCGCCGGGAGCCAACCGCCCCTCGACGCTCATCCCCGTCCACCCCCGATGGCGACCCTCTCACGGGCCGCTGTTATCGGCCAACGGCCTGGTGGAGCGACCGCGCCGGTCGCTCCACGTGTGGCGTGACCGCGCCGTCAGTACCTGACGTGACCTCGGTAGACCGAGCTGCCGTCGGGGTTGTCCCGGAAGCGGATGACGCCCGCGGCCTTCTCGAACCGGCCGGTGCCCCCGGTGACGGGATGCACGCAGCGACCGTTCGAGACTTGAGAGGTCGCCGGGTCGAAGTCCGCCCAGAAGATGAACGAGAAGCTCATCGTCCCCGACGGGTCCTTCTTGGTGCACCTCCCGTCGCGGTTGGTGTCGAGGCAGCCCTCGAAGCGCTCCTTCCCGGTCAGCGTGATGGTGCCGGCCGCCGGATTGACCTGCTGGGAGTCGATCGAGGTGGTGAACCATTCCCCGATCAGGCCCCCGCTCATCGAGTAGTGCCCCGACGCCAGGTCCACCGGCGTCTGAACGCCCTCGACCTTGGACGTCGCCGCGCCGGCGGGCGCAGCGGCCAGCACCCCCGCCGCGAGCAGCGCCACCGGTCCTGCCAGCAGAGCCGTTCGTACCTTCACGTCGCACCTCCGTCGCCGTCGGCGCGACCCGTGCCGCGCCTGGGACGCAACGGTCTCCGTCCACGCTGGAAACGCGCTTGAGGGCCGCTGGGTGCGCTAGGCCCTGACCGCCCCCATGTAGTCGCCCCGGTCGGACAGGTTGGCGATCCTCACCACGTCGCCGGTGTGCGGCGCGTGGACGAACTGGCCGTTGCCGATGTAGATGCCCATGTGGGCGCCGCCGTTGAAGAAGACCATGTCGCCCGGCTCCTCGGTGCCGCTCGCGACGTGGGGGAAGGCGCTCCAGATCGCGCCGGTGTAGTGGGGGACGCTCTTGCCGATCTGGGCGAACGCGTAGGAGGCGAGGCCGCTGCAGTCGAAGCCGCCGGGCGCGGCGCCGCCCCACACGTACGGCGTCCCGAGCTGCTGCAGGGCGACGGCGACCGCGCCGGCGTTGCTTCCCCCGCTCGGCAGCGCCGTCCCGGAGTAGCCGCCCGCCCGCGCCGCCTCGAGGGCGGCCTTCTGGGCGGCGGCGATCCGGCGCTTGCGCTCCTGCTCGGCGCGGATCATCTCCCGCAGCTCGCCCTTGACGTTGTCGAGCACGGCCTGGCGCTGGGCCAGGAGGCTCTCGACCTTCTGCTTCTGCGCGGCGGCGTGGCCCACCGCGGCCTCGGCCGCGCGCTCGTCGACCAGGAGCTGGGCCCGCAGCGCCTCGAGACGGGCCTTCGAGCTCTTGAGCGTGCTCACGACCCCGGCGTCCATCTCGCTGATCTCGTCGAGCATGTCGAGCTCGCCGGTCGCGGCGGCGACGCTGCCGGTCTCGACGAGGACCTCGGCGAACGTCGGCGGGGGGTTCACGTAGAGGCTGCGCAGCCGCTCGGCGAGCCGCGCCCGCGACCGCTCGAGGTCGGCCTCGGTCCCCGCGATCTGGCGCGTGTTCCGCTCGATCCGCACCTTGATGAGGCCGAGGCGGTACCGCGCGCCGTTGTACTCCTCCGCCGCCCGCTCCACCTCGCCGTCGATCCGGGCGAGCTCCGATTGGATCCGCGCCACCTCCGCGCGCTTCTGCCCGATCGCCGCCGGCTCCGGCGCGGCGACGCCGGTACCGAGGAGGAGGACCGCGGCGGTCGCGAGGACCACGAGGCCGAGGATGGTGGGAAGGCGCCGGAGGGTCAGGAGGACGGTCCTACCAACGGCGTGGGCGCCCGCACACGGCCCGACCGGACCTCGCAACGCCTGCGTTGCAGATCAGCCCCGCGGCGACGGCGACGCAACGAATCCCGCAACGCGGTCGCCGCGGACCTCCGAGTGCGCTACCCCGTGACCGTGCCCACCTCGACGGCCGTGAGCACGACGTCGTCGACGTCGAGGTGCTCGTCGGAGTCTGCGATGCACCGCAGCGCGATCCTCGTGTCGGCCGGCGCGTCGGTGAGCACCCCGGTCAGCGCGGCGGCGTCGGTGCTGCCGAGCGAACCGCGCACGTCCAGCCCCTCGACGTGCACGTCGTCGAGCGTGGTGGCGCCGTCCTGGACGAGCCCGCAGGTGGCGCCCTGGATCGCCGGGTTCCCGTTGTTGCGCATGGTGAACTTGGCCTGCACCAGCCAGTTGTCCGCCGGCAGCACGACCGACAGCAGGTTCGGGCAGGCCGTGAGGGCCCCGGTGCAGGTGGGCACGCGCCTCGTTCGCGCTCGTCGCCAGCCGCACCCGCGACTCCAGGGCCGTCTCGGCGTCCGGCGCGATGTCGGCGAGCTTGATGCTCTCGTCCTGGATCTCGGAGCTGCGGACCGCGTCGTCCTGGATCTCCGAGCTCCGCACCGCGTCGTCCTGGATCTCGGAGGGGCGCACGGCGTCGTCCTGGATCTCCGAGCTGCGGACCGCGTCCGCGCGGATCTCCGGGCTGCGCACCGCGTCGGCCTGGATCTCCGGCGAGCGGACCGCGTCGGTCTTGATCTGCGGCGCGCCGACGCTGTCGCGCGCCAGGGTCGCGGCCGTCGCGGTGCCGCCCAGCGCGACGAACAGCGCCAGGGTGGCGACGACCTTCGCGTAGCTGAGCCGGGCGAGGACGCCCCTCGGGCCGCCGCCGCCGTCTCTCCCGTTGATGTCCTGCCTGCCGTGGCTCACGGCTCCTCCCGGTTCGATGGGTCGCCCCGTCTTCGTACCTGGGAGGACGCCCGGCCCGGCGGGGGCATTCCCCGCCGGGCGCCGCGAGCTAGGCGTGAGCCGCGGTGGTGCTGGGGGTCGCTGCGCGGCGTCGCGCCGGGGCGGGGCCCGGCGGCGGCGAGGCCGGCCAGGTGGCGGGCGATCCGCTTCGCGTCGCGGCCGACGCCCGGCAGCACGTCGGAGGTGACCGCGTACTGGAAGGGCAGGCCGACGAAGGCGAGGCCCGGGCTCCGACGCGCGCGACGCCCCGGTCGTGGACCGGCTGGCCGTCCTCGCCCAGCACCGGCAGGTCGATCCAGGAGAAGTCCTGGCGGAACCCCGTGCTCCAGACGACGTTGCGGGGCTCGAGGACCGCGGCCATCGTCCAGGACGGGGAGGCCGTCGCTGGTCCCCACCACCCTCGGCACCCGGTGGATGCCCGCCGCGGCGAGGCCGGCGGACTTCACCCTGATCAGGGGCGTCGCCCCGTGCGCGAGCTCCGGCCCGACCCTCCGCCCGATTGGCGTCCTCACCGTCAGGACGCGATGCCCGAGGAACCGGATCACCGGGAGGACGAACCGCGCCGGCACGCTCCCGTGGCGGACCGGGACCTCGGCGACCTCCCGGCCGGCGAGCCACGTCGGGCGCGTCCGGGCGAGCTCGAACGCGATCTCGGCGCCGGAGTTGCCCGCGCCGACGACCAGGACCGGGCCGCTCAGGAGCTGCTCCGGATCCCGGTAGCCGCTCGAGTGCAGCTGGCGGATGCCCGGGTCGAGCTCGTCGGCGAACGCCGGCATCCGGGGGATCCGGTGGGCTCCGGACGCGACCACGACGTGGTCGGCCTCGAACCGGCGCCCGCCCGCGCCGACGACGAACCGATCACCGTCCTTGCCGAGCGCGTCGACCCGGGTGCCCGTGCGGACCGGCAGCCCGAAGCGCGCCGCGTACGCCTCCAGGTAGTCCGCCATCTCGTCCTTGGTCGGGAACGACCAGCCCGGCGCCGGGAAGCGCCAGCCCGGCAGCCCGTCGTAGCGCGCCGGGGTGAACAGCCGCAGCGAGCTCCAGCGGTTCCGCCACGCGTCCCCGATCCGCTCGCTCCCCTCCAGGATCACGAAGGGCCGGCCGCGCCTGGCCAGGTGGTACCCCACCGCGAGGCCCGCCTGCCCGCCGCCGATGATCACCGTCTCGAACCGCTCCGTCCCACCCATGGTGTCCTCCTCCGTCCGACGTTGCGGTGCGACGGTAGGAGGGGCGGGGACCCCGGCTCATCGCCGGAACCAGCCAATTCACGGGACCCGCGCGTGGTCAGAATTGACCACGCGGGGCGTCAGAGGAGGCCGTGCTCGAACGCGAAGGCCGCGGCGGCCGTGCGCGAGGGGACGCGGAGCTTGGCGAGGATGTTCTGGACGTGGCGGGCGACGGTGTGCTCGCTCACGACGAGCTCCGCGGCGATCTGGCGGTTGCTCCTGCCGGCGGCGACCAGCCGCAGCACGTCGAGCTCGCGCGGCGTGAGGTCGTGGGCCTGGCGACCCGCGGCGGGCGCGATCCGCGCCAGGTCGGGCGCCGCGCCGAGCTGCTCGAAGGCGCCGCGGGCCGCCTCCAGCTCCAGCCCGGCCGTGTCCTCGTCGCCGAGGGCGCGGCACGCCATGCCGACGAGGACCCGGGTGCGGGCGGCCTCGTACGGCGCGCCGAGCTCCTGCCAGATTCGGAGCGCGCGCCGCAGCGGGAGCAGAGCGGCGCTCGGCGCTCCGTCGGCCAGCTCGACCGCCCCGAGCACCTGGCCGCTGATCGCCGAGAGCATGGGGCTCCGGTAGCGCTCGGCGATCTGCCGCCAGCTCGTCGGCGGCCCCGCGCGCCGCCTCGCCGTCGCCGGCCGCCACCGCGATCTCCGCGCAGGCGGGCAGGAGCCTCGCGCGCTCGAGGGGCTCGGCGCTCTCGGCGATCGCCCTGTGGATCGCGCCGGCGGCGGCTCCGGCGTCGCCCTGGGCGAGCCGGAGCAGCGCGAGTCCCGGCTGAGGCTCCCGCCCGGAGCGGTTCGCGTCCCGGTAGGCGTCCTCGGCGGCGGCGAAGTCGCCGCGCAGGCGATGCACCTCGCCCTGCAGGTACAGCGCCTGGCCGGCGTCCATCGGGCTCATCGCCCGCTCGCACCGCTCGCGCGCCCGGTGCGCCTCCGCCAGGGCGTCCCCCCACGCGCCGTGGACCTGCATGATCTCGGCGCGATGGGCGAGGCAGCGGCCGCTGAAGGCCACCATCTCGGGCTGCCGCTCGCACCAGCGCGAGAGCGCGTCGGTCCACTCCTGGGCCCGGCGCAGGTCGTAGGCCTCCTCGCACCCCGCGATCACGCCGCAGTAGACGATGCCGGTGATGATCGGCGCCAGCTCCTCCGCGGCCACGGCGAGCATCGCCTCGTCCAGGAGGGCGAGGCCCTCCTCCACCCGTCCGCCCTTGATCAGGTTCCGTCCCTGGAGCTGCACGGCCAGGGCGAGGAGGTCCGGGTCGCGGAAGCGCAGCGCCACCTCGGCCGCCGACTCCGCGGCGGCGCGGGCGGCCTCGTTGTCCCCGGCCATCTCGCGCTGGATCGCGGCCGGCAGGAGCAGGTAGCCGCGCTCGGCCGAGTCGCCGCCCGCGCCCTCGACGAGCCGCTGCGCGCGCCCGAACCACCCCGTGGCCCGGCCCATCTCCCCCCGGACCGCGAGGTGCATCCCGAGGAACACGGCGCAGCGCGCGGCGCGCAGCGGGTCGCCGCCATCCGCGTGCTCGCGGTGGGCGCGCTCCAGGCAGCTCAGGAAGTCGTCGAAGCGGCCCAGCATGTAGGCCGACGTCGCCAGCCGCTCGAGGTCCTCCCCGCCGAGCGGCCCGGCCCGCTCCGCGCGCTCGAGCGCCCGTAGGGCGTCGCCCCAGGCGAGGTCGGCGAACGCGTCCCGCCCCCGCTCGAGCTCCCGCGCGGCATCCACCGTGGTCACCCCCCCGCCGGGCCCCCGATCGCGGACAACCTACTCGAGTAGACCGAGCCCGCGGGCCCCAGAACTTCGTGTGCGACGGCGGCAACCTGCGGGTGCGGTTCTCCGGCGCGACGGGCTAGGAGCGATCGGCGGGCGGGGTCCCCGCCTGGGGATCGCCCGCCCCGGTCGCGGCCGGCTCGTCCGTCAGCCGGGCGAGCCAGGCCGCGGCGTCGGCGAGGTCGGACGGGGCGAGCTCGTGGCCGGCGTCCGCCACGCGGTAGGCGACGTCGGCGCCGGCGGCCGCCAGGATCCGCGCGAGCCGCTCGGGCTGCTCTGCGCGGGATGAGGGGGTCGCGGGCGCCGGCGGCGACCAGGACGCTCGTCCCCTCCAGGCGCAGCGGCCGGTCGGGCTCGTACGGGAGCATCGGCCGCAGCAGGGCGGCGCCCCGGAGGGTCCCCGGCCGGCGCAGCAGGAGGCTGGCGGCGATGTTCGCGCCGTTCGAGTAGCCGAGCGCGACGATGCGGCCCGCGTCGAGGCCGTAGGCGGCCGCGGCCGCGGCGACGAAGTCGGCCATCTCGTCCGTCCGCGCCAGCAGGTCGGGGATGTCGAGCTCGGTCGGGCTGTGGCGGCGGAAGAAGCGGCGCGTCACCCCGTTCTCGAGCTCCTTGCCGCGCGGGCTCAGCAGCGTCGCCCCGGGAGCCAGCCGGCGGCCGAGCTCGACGAGCTGGTGCTCGTCGCCCCCGGTCGCGTGCAGGAGGAGCAGGGTCGCGCCGCCGTCCCCCGGCACCAGGACGTGCTCGTAGCCCAGGTCGCGGCGCGGCTGCGCGGTCGCCCCGGTCACCGGGGGTCCCTCGCCGCCGCGGGCCAGTCCGCGCGCGGGTCGGGGAGGGGGGTGAGCCGCGCCTCCACCTCCGCCCGCCGGGCCTCGAGCCACGGCGGCAGGATGATCCGGCGGCCGAGCTCCTCCACCGGGCCGTCCACCGTGAAGCCCGGCTCCTCGGTCGCCAGCTCGAACAGGACCCCGCCCGGCTCGCGGAAGTAGAGCGAGTGGAAGTAGTGCCGGTCGATGATCCCGCTGTTGGGCACGCCGGCGTCGCCCAGGCGCTGCAGCCAGGCGCCCTGCTCGGCGTCGGTGGTCGCCCAGGCCACGTGGTGCACCGTGCCGGCGCTCTGGCGTCCGCGCTCGGCGGGGGCGGGGTCGAGCGCGATCCATCCGCCGCGGCCCGGCCCGCGCAGCTCCCATGCGCCGTCGGCCCGCCGCTCGGCGCCCATCAGGCCCTCCAGCAGCTCAGCGGTCCGCTCGGGGCGCAGGCTGTGGGCGCGCACCCCCTCGAAGCCCTGCAGCGCCACCTCCGCCGGGACCTCGGGGTGGTCGGCGATCAGGGGCTCGTCGCCGACCGAGCTGACGACGAGCTCGTGGCCGAGGCCCTCGCCGTCGGCGAACCGCAGCGCGTTCCCCTCCCGCTCGAACGGGACGCCCTCCGCGGCCAGGCGTCCGGCCCAGAAGTCGAGCGCCTCGGCCGAGGCGACGCGCCAGACGACGCGGTGGACCATCCCGGCCCCGGGCCGTCCCGGGATCGCGCCCGGGTACTCGAAGAACGTGATGTCCGCGCCCGGCCGGGCGAGCTCGTCGCCGTAGAAGAGGTGGTAGACGCTGGGATCGTCCTGGTTGACCGTCTTGGCGGTCAGGCGCAGCCCGAGGACCCGCGCGTAGAAGTCCACGTTCCGCGGGGCGTCTCCGGTGATCGCCGTGATGTGGTGCAGGCCGTCGAGCCTCATCGTCCGTCCCCTTCCGCCGCGCCGCGGCGCCCGCTCGTCGTGAAAACTTGCTTGCGCAAGCAACGATAGCCGCGGTGCTTGCAGTGTCAAGCAACCACCCTCCCGACGGAACGGCCGGGGTTCTGCGCGGGGGGTGGCGCCTTGCCGTCGCGCCGCCACCGGGTTTAGCGTGGGCGGCCGCCTCCGGGACGGCGCTCACCGTCTCGGACCTGAGAGCGGGGGGAGACCGCCGGGACATGTCGCTGCAGAACCGCGTCACGCCGTACTCGGACCTGGTGGCGGTCCCCGAGCGGGGGGCGCTGATGGGCAACCGCGGCGTGCTCCACGACGACCATCGCCAGATCGTGCGCTTCAGCCGGGGCCGCCGCTGGATCGCGTGCCTGACCGAGTTCAAGGGCCGGCGCCGCGCCCCGATGACCCCCGGCCACTACACCGAGCTGTTCTTCCTCGACGAGGCCACCGCCCTCGCCGCCGGGCACCGCCCCTGCCACGAGTGCCGCCGCCCCGACTCGCTGCTCTTCCGCGAGGCGTGGGCCCGCGCGACCGGCGCCGACCCGACGACCGCGCTGGAGACGCTCGACCGCAGCCTGCACGAGGACCGGCTCGAGGCCCCGGGGCGGATGCGGCGCTGGTCGGCCCCCGCGGACGAGCTCCCCGACGGGGCGATGGTCGAGATGGGCGGCGAGGCCTACCTGATCTGGGAGGGCGCCGTCCGCGCGTGGACGCCGGGCGGCTACACCCTCGCCCGCCGCACGCCGGCGGGCCGCCTGCGGGTGCTCACGCCGCGCGCCATCTGCGCCACGATCGCCGCCGGGTACCGCCCGGCGGTCGCGCTCTGAGGTCAGACCTCGGCGTCGACGAGGAAGACCGGGTGGTCGGCGGGGTCGGGGAGCCTGTCGAAGTAGCGCTCGACCTCGCGCCCGACCCTCTCCCGGTAGGCCGCGATGACCGGGGGCCGCGCGTCGACCGGGAGCTCGTCCGCCGCGAAGGCGTGGGTCCGCCCGCGCCGAGTCAGCTGGCCGCCGCGGGCCGCGCGCAGGTTCTTCACCCAGTCCGACTCGCCGCGCGTGGAGACGATGTAGCGCGCGCCGCCGTGGTCGACCGGGATCACCGGCACCCGCATGGGCCGGCCGCTCTGGCGCCCCTGCACGGTGAGCATCTCCGTCCCCATGATCCCGAGGCGCATCGCCATCGGGTTGAACACCTTGCGGGTGAACCAATTCGGGGCGAGGTAGGCCACGGGTCATCATGATCCCGCCGCGGCGGCCCGCGCAACGCGCCCGCCCCTGTAGTTTCGGGCCGTGGCCGCCGAGTACGAGCTCGCGATCGTCGGGTCGGGCCCGGGGGGGCTCAAGGCCGCGATGCAGGCGGCCAAGCTGCACAAGCGCGTGGTCGTGGTCAACCGCGGGCCGATGCTGGGCGGGGTCTCGACCAACACCGGGACGATCCCGAGCAAGACGCTGCGGGAGGCGATCCTCTACCTCACCGGCCTCGGGCAGCGCGACATCTACGGCCAGGCCTTCCGCGTCAAGGCGGACCTGACCTTCGACGACCTGCGCGCCCGCATGGAGCAGGTGGTCGAGACCGAGCGGAACGTCGTGCGCGACCAGCTCCTGCGCAACCACGTGACCGTCCTCGACGGCACCGCCTCGTTCGCGGCGCCGCACGAGCTGCGGATCGCCTCCGAGGACGGGGAGCGGCGCATCGCTGCCGAGCGGGTCGTCCTGGCCCCCGGCTCGCGCCCCACCCGCCCGGACGGCGTCGACTTCAACGAGCGCACCATCCTCGACTCGGACGGCATCCTGCACCTGGAGAAGATCCCGGACACGATGGTGGTGGTGGGCGCCGGCGTCATCGGCGTCGAGTACGCCTCGATGTTCACGGCCCTGGGCTGCAAGGTCACGCTCATCGACGGCCGCCCGGACGTGCTGCCGTTCTGCGACAAGGAGATCGTCGAGTCGCTCCTCTTCTACCTGCGCGACCGGCGCCTGACGCTCCGGGTCGGCGAGAAGGTCGTGGCGGTCGAGGAGCACCCCGCCGGGACGGTGACCCGGCTGGAGAGCGGAAAGCAGATCGCCGCCGACGTCGTCCTCTACTCCGCCGGCCGCCGCGGGGCGGTCAACGGCCTCGGGCTGGAGGCGCTGCCGCTCGCGCCGACCGCCCGCGGCCTGCTCGAGGTCGGCGACACCTACCGCACCGCGGTCGACCACGTGTGGGCGGTGGGCGACGTCATCGGCTTCCCGAGCCTCGCCTCATCGTCGGCCGAGCAGGGCCGGATCGCGGCGCTCGACGCCTTCGGCCACCCCTTCGACACGCTCGAGAACAACATCCTGCCCTTCGGGATCTACGCGATCCCCGAGATCAGCTTCGTCGGCAGGAACGAGGCCGAGCTCACCGAGGCCGGCGTGCCCTACGAGGTGGGCGTCTCGCGCTACCGCGAGCTGGCCCGGGGCCAGATCCTGGGCGACACGCACGGGATGCTGAAGCTGATGGTCCACGCCGACGAGCGCACGCTGCTCGGCGTCCATGCCTTCGGCCCGGGCGCGACCGAGCTGGTGCACATCGGCCAGACGGCAATGGCCCTGGGGGGGAAGGTCAACTACCTGGTGGACGCCGTCTTCAACTACCCGACCCTGGCCGAGGCCTACAAGGTCGCGGCCCTCGACGCGGCCAACCGGCTCGCGGCCCTCGAGGAGGCCCTCTCTGACTGAGGCGGCGCGCCGCCGGATCGACGTCGGCGAGGTGCGCCTGGCGGTCGCCGAGGCCGGCGATCCGGCCGGCGAGCCGGTCGTGCTGCTGCACGGGTTCCCCGAGCTGGCCCACTCCTGGCGCCACCAGCTCCCCGCCCTGGCGGAGGCCGGGTACCACGCCGTGGCGCCCGACCTGCGCGGCTTCGGCGGCTCGGACCGACCCCCGGCGGTGGAGGACTACGCCGCGCGGGCGCTGGTCGGCGACGTCGCGGGGCTGATCCGCGCGCTGGGGCACGAGAGCGCCCACGTGGTGGGCCACGACTGGGGTGGCAGCCTCGCCTGGGGCCTCGCCGGGAGCCTGCCCGCGGTGGTCCGGACGCTGACGATCCTGAACGCCCCTCAGGGGCCCGTCTCGGCGCGCCTGCGCCGCGAGGACCGGACCCAGCAGGCCAAGAGCTGGTACATGCTGCTGTTCCAGTTCCCCGGCGTGGCCGAGGCGTGGCTCTCCGACGACGACTTCGCCAACCTGCGCCGCTTCGTCTTCGACACGGCGGCGCCGGGGACGTTCCCGCCCGAGGACCGCGAGGTCCTGGTCGACGCCCTGCGCCGCGACGGCGCCCTCACCGCCGCGCTCAACTACTACCGGGCGAACATGCCGCCCTCGTCGTGGCTCCGCGATCCGCCCGAGCCCCCCGAGATCACGGTCCCCACCATGATCATCTGGGGGGAGGCCGACGCCTACATGGACCCCCTGCTGCTGGAGCGCTCCGCCGCGACCGTCACCGGCCCGCTGCGCGTCGAGCGCCTGCCCGGCGTGAGCCACTGGGTGCAGCAGGAGGTGCCCGACCGGGTCAACGCGCTGCTGCTCGACTTTCTCGAAGACCACTGAAGAAGTCGGTCGCACGTCCGCCGGCTTTGTCGGCCCCCGGCCGACCGAGAACCGGCGCGCTCCGGCGTCCGCGTCAACGCCGATGCCTCCTGGCATCGGCGTGGGCCGCGTCCATCCGGATCGCTTGGTTTTCGCTCGGCGGGCCGCGCGACCTTGGTTCTTCAGCGGCCTTCTACGCGCGCAGGCGCCTGCGGTCGAGCTTCCCTGACGGCAGGCGCGGGAGCGCGTCGACCGCCGTCACGGTCTGCGGCGCGCTGTGCGGCGCGAGCGCGCGCGCGACGTGCCGGCGCAGCTCGGCGGCCAGGTCGCCCTCCTCCGCCTCGGGCGTCAGCACGACGAACGCGGCCGGGCGCAGCAGCCCGTCGGCGTCGGGCCGCCCCACCACGGCGGCCTCGGCCACCGCGGGGTGGTCCAGCAGGGCGGCCTCCACCTCGGCGGGGCTGACCCAGCGGGCGTCCACCTTGAAGAGGTCGTCGGCGCGCCCGAGGTGGCGGTAGACCCCGTCGCTCTCGGCGAGGACGTCGCCCATCCGCAGCCAGGGCCCGAACACGACCTCACGGGTCTCGGCCACCCGGCGCCAGTAGCCGGTGGTGTTGGAGTCGCTGCGGATCCAGAGGCGGCCGGGGGTGCCCGGCTCCACCGGGCGGCCCTCGTCGTCGGCCAGGCGGATCTCCACTCCCGGGACCGCGCGCCCGAGCGCCCCCCCGGCCGCCTCGCCGGGGCGGGTCGAGATCACGACGTTCGAGCATTCCGAGCACCCCAGGCCCTGGATCAGGTCGAGGCCGGCGATCTCGCGCAGCCGCGTGGCGACGGCCGGCGGGAGGCTGTCGCCGGAGGAGACCGCCAGGCGCACCGAGGCCAGCGCCTCCGGCTCGGGGTGGCGCTCGAGGAACCGGGCGAGCTGCGACCAGAAGGTCGGCACCGCCGTCAGGACGGTGACGCCCTCGCGCTCCACGGTCGCCAGCACCGCGCGCGGCGTCGGCAGCACGCCGGACAGGACCGCCGCCGCGCCGCGCCCGAGCACGCGGAAGAAGCCGTTGCCGAACCCGAGCGACGTGAAGAGCCGGGCCGTCGAGTGGCAGCGGTCGCCGGGGCCGAGCGCCAGGACCTCGGCCGCGTAGGTCTCGATGCCGGCGCGGAGGTCGCGATGGGCGTGCATCGCCCCCTTGGGCCGGCCCGTGGAGCCCGACGAGTAGATCAGGTAGGCGAGATCCTCGGGGTGGACGGCGGCGACCGGCGCCGGGGGGCCGGCCTCGAGCGCGGCCGGGCCGATCGTCGCGACCCCGTCGGCGGCCGGCGCCGAGGGCTCGGCAACGACCACGGCCGGCTCGCAGTCGCCGAGCGCGTCGGCGAGCCGCTCGCCGCCGGCGCCGGGGTCGAGCGGGACCGCCACGGCGCCGATGCGGGCAGCGCCGAGGAAGGCCGCGAGCCAGGGCCTGCCGTCGCGCAGCGCGAGCGCCACGCGGTCGCCGCGGCGGGCGCCGGCCTCGCGCAGCGCGCCGCCGGCGCGGGCCGAGGCCGCCGACAGCTCGGCGAAGGTCCAGCGGCCACCCTCGTCGACCGCGGCCGGGGCGTCGCCGAGCCCGCCCTCGGCGTGGCGCTCGACGAGCAGCTCGACCAGGTTCGCGCCCGCCTGGCCCCTCCGGGTCGGCGCCGGCTCCTGGGCGGGCGCGGGCGCGCCCGGCAGGGCGGCCTCGGCGAGCGCGTCGAGGACCTCGGCGGGCACCCGCGAGGGCAGGACGAGCGCGGCCTCGGTGACCCCCGCCTCGCCCAGCCGCCCCAGCTCGGCCGCGAGCTCGTCCGGCGGGGCGACGATGCCGGTTCCGCGGAGCCACCGCAGGAGCCCCGCCGGGGTCGCGCCGAGCGCCTCGGCCTCGGGGCGCAGCCAGGCCTCGGCCTCGCGGCGGCTCGGGACCGGGAGCGCGAAGGTGTAGAGGGCGCACCGCAGCGGCGGCCGGCCGGCGGCGCGCCGGGCCTCGTCGGCGACGGCCAGACGCTCGGCCACCGTCTCGGCGCCGGCGAACGCCGCGACGATGCCGTCCGCGCGCTCCCCGGCCAGCCGCAGCAGGCGTGGCCGGTGGGCCGCGAGCAGGATCGGCGGCCCGCCCGGCTGCGCCGGGGGCGGCTGGTTCGGCGCGCCCTCGAGGGCTCCCGGCACGTCGGCGCCCTCGGGGTGCCGGAACATCGCGCGCATGACCTCGAGCGCGTCCCGCAGCCCGGCGGAGCGCTCGGCCGGCGAGCCGAACGGCACGCCGTAGGCGCGGTGCTCGGGGACGTCCGAGCCCGTCCCCAGCCCGACGATCAGGCGCCCCTCCGACACGACGTCGACGATCGTCGCCATCTTGGCGGCGAGCGGCGCGGGCCGGTAGCTGGCCGAGAGCACCGCGACCCCGAGCCGCGGCCGGCGCGTGAGCGCCGCGAGCGCGGCCAGGGTGGTGAGGGCGTCGAAGGCCGGCTCGGCCTTGACCCGCCCCGGTGACTGGAGGTGGTCGTTGACCCAGAGGCCCTCGAAGCCGAGTCGCTCGGCACGCAGGGCGAAGTCGCGCACCTGGGGCCACGTCGAGCCGTACTGCGGGATCCGGACCCCGATCGAGGGAGCCGTCATTCCTCGATTATCCCCGCGCGCGGCGGGGAGGCCCGCCCGGCTAGCCGGGGCCGAGGACGAGGACGACCTGGGCGTCGGCGGGCACGGCCGAGGCGAGGCCCCCCGAGGCGGGCAGGGCGGTCACCTGATCGACCTGGAGGTCGGCCGCGACGCGCTGGGCGGCGGCCTCCTGGCCGGCGCGGTAGTACACGGTGTCCGGGCCGGTGGTCGTCGGGGCGTTGCCCGCCGTGACGCCGGCGTAGCCGAGGCTCTCGGCCTCGTCGGCCGCGCGGCCGGCGGCGCCCTGGACGTCGGTGGCGTTCAGCACCGCGAGCTGGATCTGGTCGCGCGCCGGCGGCGCCTCCGGCGGGGCCTCCTCCGTGGTCGTGGCCGGCGGCGCGGTGGTCGCCGGTGCCGTCGTGGTGCCGCCGGTCGTGCCGGCGGGCGCCTCGCCGGACGACTCGGGCGCGGGAGCGAGGACCGTCGCGGGCCCGTCGTCGCCGCGCAGCACCCAGCCCGCCACGAAGCCGATCACCAGGCAGGAGATGACGAGCGCCGCCGGCCGCAGCCACGCGCGGGCGCCGGAGGGACGGTCGGAGGCGGTGTCTGGGTCGGTTGTCACGGGGCGCGGGCGTACGGAATCGCGGGGACCGACGGCGATGCTACCCGGTGCGCCGGTCGTAACACCGCCACCTGCAGGATTCCTCAACATGCGCGCACGCCGAGCCCGGTGATATGGTTCCGCGCAGGTCGCGCTGCCCCGCGCTGCCGGCGTCACAGGACTCCGATCCCCACGCCGGCATCCCACTGATCGACGCGCGACCACAGTCGTACCGCGGCCTCCGAGAGCGCTCGCCTGCGCGAGAGGCCGGAACGAGATGCCCGACGGATTGCATCCCACGACCGAACAGACCGCCCCGGCGCCGCCTGGCGAGGCCCTGTCGCGCGCGCTCGCCGACCCCGCCGCCGCCTGGCCCGACGTCGTCCTGCGAGAGCACCAGCTCGAGGCCCTCGACGAGCTCGCGTCCCGCCTCTCGCACGGGGCCACCCGCACCTGGGTGGACGCCCCGACCGGGTCGGGGAAGACGATCATGTTCCTCGCCCTGGCCGCCGCGCTCGGCGGGAGCACCCTGGTGCTGGTGCCGCGCAGGAACCTGGCCGAGCAGACCGCCGCCGGCCTCGCCCGCCACTTCCCCTCGATCGAGTCGCACGCCGAGGGCCCCGACGCCGCCGGCAAGCCGGGCGTGGCCATCTGCACCTACCAGGCCGCCCTGCGCCACCAGGAGCGGATGGACTGGGACCCGGTCACGCTCCTCATCTGCGACGAGGCCCACACCACGCTCGGCGCCCAGACCCGCAAGATGCTCGACCGGGCGACCAACGCGGTCGTCGTGGGGTTCACCGCGACCGGGGCGACGACCACCGGCCACGTGGAGCAGGTGTTCGGGCCGGTCGCCACCACCCTCGACCGGCTCTCGGCCATCGAGCGCGGCATCCTCTGCCCGCTGCGCTCGCTGCGCGTCGAGCGGGCGGTCAACCTCTCCGACGTCGCGAAGGTGCGCGGCGACTTCGACCAGGCCTCGCTGGGCCGGGCCCTCGACCGGGCCAAATGGCACCGCGCCTGCGCCGAGGTCTGGGACGAGCACTTCGCGCCCCTGAAGCTGGCCGGCGTCGCCTACACCGCCACCGTGGCCCAGGCCCACGCGCTGGCCGAGGAGTTCGCCGCCCGCGGGGTGAGGGCGGCCGCGGTCTCGGGGCAGACCCCGGCGCGCGAGCTCCAGCGGGTGCTGTTCGACTTCGCCTCCGAGCGCATCGACGTGCTCTGCAACGCGGACCTCCTCACCGAGGGCTGGGACGAGACGCGGGCGTCGGTGGTCATGCACCTCGCCCCGACGACGTCCGAGCGCGTCTTCGTCCAGCGCCTGGGGCGGGTCATGCGGCCGGCCCCCGACAAGGAGGCGGTCTCGGTCGAGTTCCTGCCCGCGGGCGACCCGATGGGCGTGCAGACGAGCCACGACGTCTTCGGGCTCGGGTGGTACAAGCCGCTCGGGCGCGTCGCCGGGCCCCCGGAGACCGGCGAGCGCGGGAAGCTCGCGAAGGCCGCCGAGCTGCTGGCCGACCAGGACGGCTCGGCGAAGCTCGTCAACCCGGCCGCCGCCCCCGGCCTGATCGCCGCCGGGCTCGCCGGCGGCGGGTGGCGCGAGGCCGACCCCGGCCTGCTGCCGGTGACGCTCATGGAGGAGTGGGTCGAGGCCGCCGGGCGCGACGTGACGGTCAACGAGCTGATCGAGCGGGTCACGGCGGGCGTCGACCCCCTCGCGGCGGTCCCCTGGTGGGCCCTGAGCGGCCTCGTCGCGCGGCGCCTCCAGGACGGCGCCGACCAGCCGCTCTGGCGGGCGTGGGCCACGGCCCTGCTCGTCCAGCCGGACCTGCGGCGCGCCCTGCCGGACGACGTGCCGCGGCGGGTGCTCGACCGCCTGCGCATGACCTCCCGCGAGCGGCTGCGGGCGCTGTGGTGGCACGCCGACCAGTCGGGCCGCTGGGAGCGCCTGGCCACCCTCGAGCAGCTCGGGCGCTCGGGCGACCGCCGCCGCCGCTGGTCGGCCCTCGACGAGGCGTCCACCTGGGCGCCGAGCTGGGCCTGGGACGTCTCGCGGGGGCTCGCCGACAACGCCCGCCCCGGCCGCAACCAGGAGGTCGCGCGCATCGCGGCCTGGGAGGCGCATCACCTGATCTCGAACGGCGGCGAGCTCGCGCTCATCGGCGTCTGGCTGCGTGCGGCCGGCGAGCCCCCTCCCGACCCGGTCCCGCCCGAGGACGAGGGCGCCCTGCGCCTGGGTCAGGCGGCCCGGCTGCTGGTGATGCTCGGGCCGGGCGACGTGCCCGCCCGCAGCGAGCACCTGCGCCTCGCGGGCCGCGCGGCGGCCGCCGCGGGGGGGTGGGGCAAGCTGCGCGGTCACCTCGACGCCCTGGACCTCTCGAGCCCGGACGCGCGGCGCGCGCTGCGGGCCGCGGTGGGCGCGATGCAGCCGAAGGCGCTCCTGTCCCGGCGGGCCTACAACGCCCTGCGGGCCCGGTTCCCGCGGCTGCCCGAGCCCGAGGTGGTGGGCGTGGGCGAGCAGCGCAAGCGCGCCGCGGGCGAGGAGGGCGCCGCCGCTCCCCGCCGCCGCCGCCGCCGACGTCGCCTGCGGGCGACCACCGGCCCCGACGGCGCCCCGCCGCAGAGCGGCGAGGCCCAGGGCCAGCCCGAGCGTCGCGAGGAGCGCCGCGAGGGCGAGGCGCCCGCGGAGGGGGCCGCCGCTCCGACGACGCGCCGCCGCCGCCGGCGCAGGCGCCGCCCGCGCAGCGCCGCGAGCGCCGAGGCCGCCGCGGCGCGGCCGGACGCGCCGCCGCCGGAGCCCGCCGGGGCGTGACCGGCTCCCCCGACCGGTCCGAGGCCGTCGCCGACGAGCTGTGGGGCCGGGTGCGGAGGCTCGCCGAGCGGATGGCCCGCTTCGAGCAGGCGGACGCGGTCGGGGAGCTGGACGAGGAGGGGCGGGCGCGCCTGGGGGCGCTGCGGGTGCGCGCGGCGCGCGCCGCCGAGCGGGCGCGGCTGGCCGACGAGCTGGCGGACCAGATCCGCGGCGCCGGGCGCGGTCGCACCCAATTCCCTTAACGTCCGTTCAACCCGAACTTCGCCGTCCCGCGATACAACCTCACCCCGTGAGCTCCGGCCTGCCGCCCCTCGAGCCCCGCCCGCGCCGCGAGGGCCTGCCGCCTCTGGCCCCGCGCCCCGAGCGCGGCCCCGGCCTTCCCCCGCTCGACGCGGCGCCTCCGCGCGGGCCGCTGCCCCCCCTCTCGGAGCGGGGCGGCAGCGACGCCGAGCGCCCGGCCGCCGTGCCCAAGCGCCGCGTCTCGCGGCGCCGCCTCGGCCTGGTCGCCGCCGTCGCCGGCGGGCTCGTGCTCGCCGGCGGGGTCGGGGCCGTGACCGCCGAGCTGGTGGACGGCGGAGGCTCGCCCGCGCCGCAGGTCGCCGAGACCCCGGCCGCCACGACGACCCCCGCACCGGCGCTGGGCGCCGAGGCCGACCTGGCCGACGCCGTCGCGCGCGTCCAGACCTCGGTCGTGCAGGTGAGGGCGGGCAGCAGCCAGGGGAGCGGCGTCCTGCTGGCGCCCTCGGGCCTGATCGTCACCAACAACCACGTCATCCGCGACGGCGGCTCGGTGAGCGTGGTCACGAGCGACGGCCGCGAGGTGCCCGCCGAGGTCGTCGAGGCCGATCCGCGCCAGGACCTGGCCATCCTGCGACCCCAGGGCTCCGTGGGCCAGGGCGCCCAGCTCGCCGAGGAGCCCGACGCCGGTCTGCGCCAGGGCGACCGGGTCTTCGCGATCGGGAGCCCGTTCGGCCTCCAGAACACGGTGACGGCGGGCGTCGTCAGCGCGGTCGGCCGGACCAACCAGGAGGGCGTCCCGATGATCCAGATCGACGCCCCGATCAACCCCGGCAACTCCGGCGGGGGCCTGTTCGACCTGCGCGGCCGCCTGGTCGGCATCCCCACCTCGATCCTCGGGCCCATCCCCGGCAACGTCGGCATCGGCTTCGCCGTGCCGGCCTCCCGGGTCCGCGACCTCGTCGAGAGCGCCCCCTAGGACCTTTGACGGAAGGACTGAACGCGATGGACGACAGCACCTTCGAGCGCGGCGAGCCCACGGGGGTCCCGAGCACGGGCGCATCGCCCAGGGAACGCATGGAGGCCGTGCTCTACGAGCTGCGGCGCGTCGTGGTGGGCCAGGACCGCCTGCTCGACCGCGTCCTGGTGTCGCTGTTGGCGCGCGGCCACGTCCTGCTCGAGGGCGTCCCCGGCCTCGCCAAGACGCTCACCCTCGAGACCGTCGCGCGCGTCTCCGGCGGGCGCTTCAACCGCATCCAGTTCACGCCGGACCTCGTGCCGTCGGACGTGGTCGGCGGCCAGGTGCTCGACCGTCACGGCGACTTCACGACCCGCCTGGGGCCCGTGTTCGCGAACTTCGTGCTCGCGGACGAGATCAACCGCGCCCCGGCGAAGGTGCAGTCGGCGCTGCTCGAGGTGATGGCCGAGGGCCACGCCAGCATCGCCGGCGAGACCCACCCCACGCCGCGGCCGTTCTTCGTGCTCGCCACGCAGAACCCGATCGAGAGCGAGGGCGTCTACCCGCTGCCCGAGGCCCAGGTCGACCGGTTCGCGATGAAGCTGATCGTGGGCTACCCGTCGGTCTCCGACGAGGAGGAGATCGTGCGCCGCATGGCCTCCGACCCGCCTCAGCCGCGCCAGCTCCTGGACCCGGCGCAGATCATCGAGCTCCAGGAGGCGGCCGACGGGGTCTTCGTCGACCACCGCGTGCGCCAGTACGCCGTCCGCCTGGTGAACGCCACCCGCGAGCCGGCCCAGGAGGGCCTGTCCGACCTCGAGCCCTACCTCGACCTGGGCGGCTCGCCGCGGGCGTCGCTCGCCCTGATCCGCGGGGGCCGGGCGCTGGCGGTGATCCGCGGGCGCAACTACGTCATGCCCGAGGACGTGCACAGCCTCTTCCACGACGTGCTGCGCCATCGCGTCGTCCTCTCGTACGAGGCCCTCGCCGCCGACGTGAAGCCCGACCAGGTGCTGGACGCGGTCCTCGACACCGTCCCCCAGCCCGACGTCGAGCTGGGCAGTGGCCGCTCCGTCGCGTAGCGACGCGTCGCCGAGCGCGACCTCGCAGAGCCGCAGCGCGAGCCCCGAGGCGGTGCTGCGGCGCGTCGAGCTGCGCGTCGCGCGGCGCCTCGACGGGCTGATGCAGGGGGAGCGCCGCGGCCGCCGCCCCGGCCCCGGCTGGGAGGCGACCCTCACGCGCGCGTACGAGGACGGCGACGACGTGCGCTGGGTGGACTGGCCGCTGAGCGCGCGGGCCGGCCAGCCGATGGTGCGCGTGCCGGAGATCGAGCCGGTGCTCACGGCCTGGGCCCTGGTGGACCGCTCGCCCTCGATGGCCTTCGGCACGGTCGACCAGACCAAGGACGAGCTGGCGCGCGAGGTGCTGGCCGGCCTCGGGATCGTCATGCGCCGCCGCGGCGACCGCCTCGGGGTCGTCGCGACCCGCGCGGGCGACCTGGACCTGGTCCGCCAGCCGCGCGCCGACCGCCGGGGCCTGATCGCCGCGCTCGCGGCCGTGGACGCGCTGCCCCCCGCGCCCGAGGCGGGCGGGCGCACCGACCTGGTCCGGGCGATCACCTCGCTCGGCCGCATCGCCCGCCACCGCGGCGCCGTCGTGCTGGTCTCGGACTTCCCCCTCCAGCCGGGCCTCGAGCGCGCCATCGGCGGCCTCGGCCGGCGCCACGACGTCCTCGCCATCGAGCTGCGCGACCGGCGCGAGCGCGAGATCCCGCGCATCGGCCCCGTGGAGCTGCGCGACCTCGAGACCGGCCGCCGCCGCCTGGTCGACACGGCAGACCCGCGGTTCCAGGACCGCTTCGCGGCGGCCGTCGAGGCGACCGACCGGGCCCGCGAGGCGCTCCTCGCCCGCGCGGGCGCCCGCCACGTGATCGCCGAGACCGGCCGCGACTGGGTGCTGCCGCTGGCGCGCTCGCTCGGCCGCCCCGTCCGCCGCCGCCGGGCGGCCTGACCGCGTGAGCTTCCAGCAGCCCATCGCGCTGCTCGCCCTGCTGGCGGTGCCGCTGGTGGCCGCGGCCGTCGTCTGGTGGCGCCGCCGCCGCCCCGCGCCCGGGATCCCGTACCCCGACCTCGACGTCATCGCCCGGGCCGACCCCGGGCCGCGCCTGCGCCGGCACGTGCCGCTGGTGCTGGCGCTGCTCGCCCTGGCCGGCCTGGCCTTCTCCCTGGCGCGCCCGGAGGTCTACCGCGCCCAGCCGCGCGAGCGGGCCACGATCATGCTGGTGATCGACGTCTCGGGCTCGATGGCCGCGGCCGACGTCGCGCCCTACCGCCTGCGGGCGGCCCAGGACGCGGCCCTGACCTTCGCCCAGGAGGTCCCGCGCCAGTACCAGGTCGGGCTGGTGAGCTTCAACGGCCGTGCCAACCTGCTGGTGGCGCCGACCACGGACAGGGACGCCCTCAACCGGGCGATCGAGAGCCTCGTGCCCGACGGCGCGACCGCCGTCGGCGAGGCCGTGGTCGCCTCGCTCGACGCCATCCGGTCGAGCCAGGGCGTCGCCGAGGACGGCGGGCAGCTGGAGGCCGCGCGCATCGTCGTGCTGTCCGACGGCGCGACCACGGTCGGGCTGCCGCCGTCGATCGCGGCCGAGCGGGCGCGCCAGGCCGGCGTGCCGGTGTTCACCGTCTCCCTGGGGACGGTCAACGGCGTGCTCCCCAACGGGCAGCGCGTGCCGCCGGACCTCGAGGGCATGCGCGACCTGGCCGAGACCACGGGCGGCAACGCGTACGAGAGCCGCGACGCCGAGGAGGTGAGCGCGGTCTACGAGCACCTCGGCTCGTTCATCGGGACCGAGCAGGTGAAGACCGAGGTCACCGGGTGGCCGGCGGGCATCGCGGCCGCCCTCCTGGTGCTGGCCGGCGTGGCCGCCTGGCGCTTCGGGCCGAGGCTGTCGTGACCTTCCAGTCGCCGGACTGGCTCTGGGCGCTGCTGCTCCTGCCGGTGCTCGCGGTGGGCCTGGTGGCCTGGGCGCGCGGGCGGCGGCGGGCCGCGGCCCGGTGGGCCGAGCCAGGGGTCATGGCGGTGACGCCGCGCGGGCGCGTCCCGCTGCTGCGGGCGGCAGCGGCGGCCGTGGCGCTGCTGGCGGTGGGCGCCGGGATCGTCGCCCTCGCGCGTCCGTCGGTCGAGGAGACGCGCGACGAGCAGCGCAGCACGGTGATGATCACGCTCGACGTCTCCGACTCGATGCTCGCGACCGACCTCCAGCCCAACCGACTCGGGGCGGCGGTCGACGCGGCCGAGCGCTTCCTCGACGAGGTGCCGGAGCACACCGCGGTCGGGATCACGACGTTCGCCGACCGGGCCTCGGTGGTGCTCGCCCCCACCACCGACCGCGACGACGTCCGCCGGGCGCTCGACGAGATCGAGGGCACCCGGGTGGGCACCGCCCTCGGGGAGGCCGTCTCCGTCTCGCTCACGGCGCTGCGGGCGGCCGGGGCCGTCCAGGAGCCGCCGCCCGCCGACCCGTCCGACTCGCCGGGGCGCGTCCTGGTGCTCACCGACGGCGCCAACTCGATCCGCCGCGCGACCTCGCCCGAGGCCGCCGCCCAGCGGGCCGCGTCCGAGGGCGTCCCGATCTACACCATCCTGCTCGGCGACGACCCCGGCCGGCCTGACCAGCCCCTCCCGGCGGAGACGCTGGCGGCCATGGCGACCCAGACCGGCGGCGTCTTCGCCCAGAGCACGACCAGCGAGGACCTGCGCGCCGTCTTCGCCGACATCGGCTCGATCGTGGCGCCGGTCGACGAGCTGCGCGAGCTGACGGTGTGGGTCGCCGGCATCGCGATCGCGCTGATGGCGCTCGCGGCGATCCTCGCCGGCCTGGCCCGGCCGCGGCCGCCGCGGGTCGGCGCCGGGGCGCGCGTCACGGGGGCGTAGAGCCGGCGGGGGCTCGCCCGCGGTTGACGCCGAGGGGCGCCGCGGGTACGAGGGGGGTGTGAGCGCGGGCCCGGCCCCCATTGCCGCTCGTCGGTGCCCGGTGTGCGGGTCGCCGGCCACCGCCCTGCTCTGCACCCCCGAGACCATCGGCCACGACCTCGCGCGGGCCCGCCGCGGCCTCGACGGGTTCCTCCACGACGACGCCAGGGCCGTCTACGACTGCTCGTCGTGCGGGAGCGCGTTCCGGGACCCCGTCGGGATGCGCGACGACACCGACCGATACGCGCGCTGCCGCTACCGCCCGGACACGCTCGACCAGCTCCGCCGCAGGGGGCGGGCCGAGCTCGACCGCGACGCCGGCCGCCTCCGGGCGCGCGGCGTGGTCGGCGGCGCCCGGCTGCTCGAGATCGGCAGCTACGGCGGGGCGTTCCTCGAGCTCGCCCACGAGCGGGGCTGTCGCGTCACGGGCATCGACGTCAACGCCGACGTCGTGGCCCACTGCGACGCGCGCGGCCTCGACGTCCGCTGCGAGCCGTTCGAGGCCCGCCGCTTCGGGGCCGGCGAGTTCGACGGGGTGTGGATCCTGAACTGCTTCGAGCAGCTCCCCGACCACGCCCGCGTCCTCGCGGGCGCGGCGCGCCTCCTGCGCCCGGGCGGGACCCTGGTGATCAGGACGCCCGACGCGCGGTTCCTCCGGCTGCTCTACGGGACGCGCGCGGGCGCGCGCCTGCGCCGGGTCGCGAGCGCCAACGCGCTCCTGGGGGTGCCCTACGCGAAGTGCTTCTCGCCCGCCGCCCTCACGCGGGCGATCGAGGCGCACGGGCTGCGCGTCCAGCGGGTGGAGGCGCAGGCGTTCTCGTCCCTCGCCGCGGCGGGCGGCGCCGCCCGCCCGTGGCTGGAGGTGACCGCCCGGCGCCCCGGCTACTTGACCGCGCCCGCCAGCAGTCCCTGGACGAAGAAGCGCTGGAAGGCGAAGAAGATCGCCAGCGGGATCACCAGCGAGATGAACGAGGCCGGAGCGATGATGTCGATGTTGGAGCCGAACTGGCGCAGCTGGGAGAAGATCGCGACCGTGATCGGCTGGGTCTCGCGGGCGAGGGTCAGCGCCACGATGAGGTCGTTCCAGGTCCAGATGAACTGGAAGACGGCCAGCGCCGCGATCGCCGGCAGCCCGAGGGGCAGGATGACGCGCGAGAAGATGCGCCACTCCGACGCCCCGTCCAGCCGCGCCGCCTCGAGCAGCTCCTTGGGGATCCCGATGAAGAAGTTGCGCAGCAGGAAGATCGCGAACGGCAGCCCGAAGGCGGTGTGGAAGAGGATCAGGCTGAGCTCGGTGTCGAAGATGCCGATGTCGTTGTAGAAGGAGAACATCGGGATCAGCGCCATCTGGACCGGCACCACCAGCAGCGCGATCACGAGCACGAAGATCCAGTCGCGGCCGGGGAAGTCGAGCCAGGCGAAGGCGTAGGCGGCCAGCGCCGCGGCCGCGATCGGCAGCACGGTGCCGCCCACCGCGATGATCGCGGTGGTCGTCAGCGACGACATGATGTCGTCGTTGGAGAAGATCTCGCTGTAGTTGTCGAAGGTCGCGAGGCTGGGCTCGGCGAAGATGCGCCACCAGCCGTTCTCGCCGGCGTCCTCGGCCGTGAGCAGCGAGGTGAGGAAGAGGCCGACGGTCGGGATCAGCCACGCCAGGCCGATGATCACGAGCACCACCTGCACGGGCGCCTTGGTCAGGACGCGCACCATGCGGGCGCCGAGGCGCTCGCGCTCCGGAGGAGCGGTCGCCGGGCGGGGTGCCGTCGCGGTGGTCATTGCTCCCTCCGGAAGCGGCGGATGTTGAGCACCAGGATCGGGATCACGAGGACGAACAGCAGCACCGAGATCGCGGAGCCGACGCCGAAGTCGTTCTCGCCCGTGAACGCGACCCGCCACATCGCGAGCGCGATCACCGAGGCGTCGTCCTGCACCGAGGCCGGCGCCACGGCGAGCACGATGTCGAAGACCTTCAGGACGTTGATGACCATCGTGATGAGGACGACCGTCAGCACCGGGGCGAGCAGCGGCACCGTGATGCGGCGGAAGACCTGCCACTCGTTGGCGCCGTCCGTGCGCGCGGCCTCCAGCAGGTCACGCGGCAACGCGGCCAGGCCTGCGGCGATCACCACCATCGCGAAGCCGGTCCAGACCCAGATGTAGGCGATGATGCAGGAGACGGTGATGAGCGAGGAGCCGAGCCACTCGACGCCGTCGAAGGGCTCGCGGAACGACGCGGAGCCGATCCCGAGCCGGTAGTCGCCCGGCGGGAGGTCCTCGAAGGCGAAGGTGCCGTCGTCCGCCGTGGTCGCCGTCTGGCTGTCGCCGTCGGGGCCCTGGATCTCCACGGTCACGCCGGGCAGGCCGACCTCGTCCGGCTCGACGACGCCGGGCCGGCCTCCCCCGGGGCGGAAGTCGCGCCAGACCACGCCGGTGATCCCGTCGGGGATGGGGTCCGGCTGGACCGCCTGCCGCGCGCCCTCCGGGACCTCCCCGGCCGGGATGCCGGTGAGGCCGAGGCGGGCCGCCTGGCCCGGCTGCAGCGGCTCCCTGAGGGCGATCGCCCCGCCGGAGGCCTCGAGCGCCCGGCCGGACGGCTGCGCGCCGGTGAGCGGGCCCGGCGGCTCGACCGCGTCGTAGACCTGGGCGATCGCGGCGTTGACGGCGCCGCGCTCGGGGCTGATGTCGAGCATGATGCGCCAGCTGATCCCGGCGGCGAAGAGCGAGATCGCGATCGGCATGAAGATCAGCAGCTTGAAGGCCGTCGCCCAGCTGACCCGCTCGGTCAGCACCGCGAAGATCAGGCCGATCGCCGTGACGAACGCCGGCACGACCGCGACCCAGATGAGGTTGTTGGTGACCGACTTCGTCAGCGTGTCGTTGGTGAAGATCTCCCGGTAGTTGTCGAGGCCGACGAAGGCGTCGCCGGCCCGGTCGTAGAAGCTCCGGACGATGGTCCAGACCGTCGGGTAGAGGACCCAGATGCCGAGCAGCAGCGCGGCGGGCGCCAGGAAGGCGCCCACCGTGAGCCACCGGCGCAGGCGGCCGTCACCGCCCGCCGGCTCCGGTGAGGGAGCCGGCGGGGGGGGTGCGGTGACGGAGCCGGTGCCCACCGCGATCGGGGCCTAGTCGGCCCGGCTCGCGGCCTGCTCGAGCTGCTGGGCGACGGCCTGCGGGTTCCCCGGGTTGGCGAGGTAGTCCTGCAGGATCTTCCACTCCCCGGCGCCCACCGTCGCCCCGAACGCCGGCGGCGTCAGGTCCGACAGGTCGAAGCGGAAGGTCTCCGCCTCGGCCAGGTCGGTTGCGATCTGCCGGATGTTGTCGTCCGGGTAGACGGCCGGGTCGAGGTTCTTGTTCGGGCTGATGAACCCCCCGAGCGAGGCCCAGGCCTCCGCGGCCTCGGGCGTCGTCAGGAAGGTGATGAACGCCTGCCCGGCGGGCGTGTCCTTGAAGAGCACGCCGAAGTCGCCGGCGCCCACGACCACCGGCGCGGAGCCGTCGACCGAGGGGAAGGTGAACACGCCGTAGTCGGCCGGCTGGGCGCCCGTCTCGTCGTTGATGTTCGTCTGGACGAAGTCGGCCTCGAAGTACATCGACGCCTTGGGAGGGTCGGTGAACATCTGCTGCACGGCCTGCGGGTTCGCGACCTGCAGCGCCCCCCGCGCCCCGCCGGCGATGTCATCGCTCTTGCCGATCACCGTCTTCATCTTGTCGAGGGCGTCGACGACGGTGGGATCGGTCCAGGGGATCTCGTGGCGCGCGAGCTGGTCGTACATCTCCGGGCCGGCCGTCCGCAGGTAGATGTTCTCGAACAGGTCGGTGAGCGTCCAGCCGTCCGCGCCCGCGACCGAGTAGGGCGTCACGCCGGAGGCCTTGATCGTGCCGGCCGCCGCCGCCAGGTCCTCATAGGTCTCGGGGGGCTCGACCCCGGCGTCCTCCCAGACCTGGGTGTTGTACCAACCGAGGGACTTGTTGGCGGCCTTGAACAGGATCCCGTAGAGGGAGCCGTCGAAGGTCGCCGTGTCGACGACCGCCTGGCCGAGGTTCTCGACCGCGGCGTCCTGGGCGAAGTCGAGCGGCTGGGCCTCGCCCTCGGTCGCGAACTCCTGGATGGTCGCCGGCTGCGCGATGAAGGCGACGTCGGGCGGGTTGCCGCCCTGCACCGCGGTCCCGAGAACGGTGGGCAGGTTGTCGCCCGCCGTCCGGTAGTCCACGGTCACGTTCGGATAGGTCTCGTTGAACTTGTCGATGACGGCCTGGAACGACTGCTGCTCGGCGCCCGCCCAGATGCCGAGGGCGCTGATCGACCCGCTGACGTCCTCGTTGACCGCGCCGCCGCCGGCGGTGTCCGACGCCTCATCGTCGTCGCCACCGCAGCCGGCGACCGCCAGGGCCGTCAGCGCCGCCACCAGGATCAGCGCCAGCAGCCACAGCGGGCTCCGGCGTCGTACTCGTCTCGCCCCCTTCATCGTGCACCTCCCCATGTCTCGGTCGTTCGTCGTAGACCGCGAGCCCTGAGCCCGGGTCGAAGAAGTGGAACGCGTCGGTGTCGACCACCAGCTCGATGTCGCCGCCCTGCTGGGCCCCCGAGCGCGCGCCCAGCCGCCCCACCAGCACGGCGCCGCCGCCGCGGTCGGACCCGGGCGGGCCCTCCTCGGCCCCGACGTCCTCCGCGAGCTCGACCACGTCGTCGGTGACGGCCGGCACGGTGCCCGGGACCCGCACGTAGGCGACGATCTCCGAGCCGAGCGCCTCGCGCAGCTCCACCGTGCCGCGCAGGCGCCGGTCCTCGGGCGCGGCCGGCGCGAGGGCCGCGTCCTCCAGGCTCTCGGGGCGGATGCCCAGCACCACCTCATCGCCCAGGTACTCCCTGATCCCCGGGCGCTGCTCCACGAGCCGGGGCCCGATGGCCAGGCGCCGGTCGCCGAGGACCGCGCAGAGCCCGTCCTCGGTCTCCTCGACGCGGGCCTCGAGGATGTTCATCGCCGGGCTGCCGATGAACCCGGCCACGAACAGGTTGACCGGGTGGTCGTAGACCTCCTCGGGCGAGGCGACCTGCTGGAGCCGCCCCTTGCGCATCACCGCGACCCGGTCACCCATGGTCATGGCCTCGACCTGGTCGTGGGTGACGTAGATCGTCGTGACCCCCAGGTCCGACTGGAGCTGGCTGATCTGGGCCCGCACCTGCACCCGCAGCTTCGCGTCGAGGTTCGAGAGCGGCTCGTCCATCAGGAAGACCTGCGGCCGGCGCACGATCGCCCTGCCCATCGCCACGCGCTGGCGCTGTCCGCCCGAGAGGGCGCCCGGGCGGCGGTCGAGGTACTCGGTGAGGCCGAGGGTCTCGGCCGCCTCGCGCACCCGGCTGTCGATCTCGGCCTTCGGCTCCTTCCGCAACCGCAGGCCGAACGCGATGTTGTCGTACACCTTCAGGTGCGGGTAGAGCGCGTAGCTCTGGAAGACCATCGCGATGTCGCGGTCCTTGGCGGGGACGTGGTTCACGACCCGGTCGCCGATGCGGATGGTCCCCTCGGTGATGTCCTCGAGGCCCGCGACCATGCGCAGGGCGGTGGTCTTGCCGCAGCCCGAGGGGCCGACCAGGACCATGAACTCGCCGTCCTCGACGTCGAGGTCGAAGTCGCTCACCGCGCGGGCGCCGCCCGGGTAGACCTTGCCCACGTCCTCGAAGGCGACGCGCGCCATCAGGCGGTCGTCCGACCGGCCGCCGGGGGGGACGGGTGTGCTGCCGGGGTCACCTCGGGGCCTCTCCTCCCCGATCTCGTGCCGTTTGAAACTAGCTCAGAGCGCGCCGGGACGCGAGCGCCCCGTCGATCTCCCCCGCCCAGTCCGGCCTCCGCGCGGCCGCCCAGCGGGCCGCGTCCTCCTTCGACGACCAGCGCCCCTCGGCCAGGTAGCGCCATCCCCGCGCCGCCGTCAGCACCGCCTTGCGGTTGTCCGGCTCGTGCGCCGCGTACCAGTCGAGCGACTCGGCGATCGCCGCGAGCTGGAGCGAGCGCGGGATCGCCGGGAACGCCTCGGCCGGCGGCGGCCCCCAGAGGGCCCGGCCGCCCTGGCGGCCGATCGCCGCGTCGAGGACGAACCAGTGGCGCGGCTCGCCCGAGGCGTCGAGGGCGACGCGGCGCTCCATCCGGGGCCCGTCGTTGAGGTTCAGCTCCACGACCGGCTCCGGTCCCCGCGGGAAGCGCGCGAGCACCAGCTCGAGGCCGCGCGCCGGGCAGGGCAGGGCGGCCTGGTCGACGCGGCCGACCAGCGCCCGCTTGGCGTCGTCGGCCACCGGCCCGCGCACGAGCGCCCACACGTCGAGGTCGCTCGCCCCGGGGACGTACCCGCCCGTCCCGGCCGACCCCATCAGGTAGACGCCGGCGAGCGCGTCCCCCAGCCCGGCGCGCAGCCGCCGCGTCAGCTCGGCGAGGTACCCCTCGACGGCGCGGCGGTGGTCATCGGCCGGGGGCAACGAGCTCGGCGGGGTGGGCGACCCGGGTCGTCGACCCGATCTCCGCCAGGCCCGCGGCGATCTGGATCGCGCATCCGGGGTTGGCGACGGCCACGACCGGCGCCCCCGCGGCGGCGATCGCCTCGGCCTTCTGCCGGCGCAGTCGCCCCGCGAGCTCGGGCTGGAGGACGCTGTAGAGCCCGGCGGCGCCGCAGCAGCGGCCGCCGTCGCCCAGGTCGACGCACTCGGCGCCGGCGCGCCGGAGCATCGGCCGCGGCTCGAGGCGCTGCGCGTGGAGGTGGTGGCAGGCGTCGTGCACCGCCACGCGGCCGAGCCGGCGGTCGGCCTCGCGGCAGCTCGAGCTCGATCAGGTCGCGCACCCGGGCGGCCACGCGCTCGGCCCGCTCGGCCCACTCCGGGTCGTCGGCGAGCAGCTCCCCGTAGGTGCGCACGTGCGCGCTGCAGCCGGACGCGTTGACCACGACGATCTCGCCGCCCTCGAGCTCGGGGATGCGCTCGCGGGCCATGCGCCTCGCGGCCTCGGGCCGGCCGTGGTGCATCGCCAGGGCCCCGCAGCACCCGCCCGGGGCGCTGCGCACGGCCCGGTGGCCGGACGCCGCCACGGCGCGCATGGTCGCGCGCTGCGCCGGCCGGTAGGCGACGTCCATGACGCACCCGGCCAGGACCGTCGCCGTCGGGCCCGAGCCCAGCGTCGCGGGGGTGGGACGCAGCATCTCGCGCAGGGTCGCCGGGGGCGTGGCGGCGCGCTGGGTGGGCGGGGCGAGCCGGTCGAGCCGCAGCGCCCGCGCGGCGGCCAGCAGCCAGCCGGCCGCCAGGACCAGCCGCCGCCGCGGGAGGACCCCGGCGAGGCCGAGACGCCTGACCCCCCGCGCCGGGGCGGCCCGCGTCGGCTCGGCCTGGGCCCGCGCCGCCTCGATCATCCGCCCGAAGGGCACGCCGCTGGGGCAGGCGGCCTCGCAGGCCCGGCACGCCAGGCACTCGTCCATCATCGTCGTGAAGGAGGCGTCCACGCCGGCGTGGCCCTCCTCCACGGCGCGCATCGCCGCGATGCGCCCCCGCGGCGAGGCGGTCTCGCGGCCGGTCAGGCGGAAGGTGGGGCAGTGGGGCAGGCAGAGGCCGCACGCGACGCACTTGACGACGTCGTCCTCCGCCGGGGCGAGCCGGGTGGGATCCCAGCGGGCGACCGAGCCCTCCCGACGAGCGCCGGCCGCCGCCGAGAGCGGCCGAGCGCGAGGAGTCATGGCGCCTCCCAGAGCAGCATGCCGCGGTTGAGGATCCCGGCCGGGTCGAACGCGTCGCGCAGCCGGCGCATCAGCTCGAGCCCGGGCGGGGGCGGCCCCCACGGGTCGGACCGCAGGTCGTCGGGGCCGTCGACGACCTGGGCGTGGCCCCCCAGGTCGACCGCCCACCCGCGCGCCCGGCGGACGTCGTCGGCGCTCTCGACCGCGATCAGGCAGGTGCCGACCCCCATGCGCGCCTCGTAGCCCAGCCCGCCCTCCTCGAGCCGCGCGGCCAGCTCGCCCAGGCGCGGCGGCGGGACCCCGGCCTCCAGCAGGCCCCGGCCCGCCGGCTCGGGGGGCGCGGCGGCCAGCGGCGCCATGCCCGCGGGGGCGCGGACGTCCTCCTCGGGGCCGATCAGCTCCACCGCGACGGCGCCCGGCGCCAGCAGCACCGAGGCCGGGCGAGCAGGCCCGGCGAGCGCCCGGGCGACGGCGGCGAGCCGGTCGGGCAGGGGCCCCTCCGCGCCGAACCACCCGGCCGCGGCCGGGACCGGCCAGAGCTTGAGCGTGACCTGGACGATCACGCCGAGCGTCCCGAGCGACCCGACCGCCAGCCGCGGCAGGTCGTAGCCCGCGACGCCCTTGACGGTGCGCCCGCCTCCCGTCGCCAGGCGGCCGTCCCCCGTCGCGAGCACCACCTCGAGCAGCGAGTCGCGCACCGCGCCCATGCGCAGGCGCTCGCGCCCGCTGGCCGCCGCGGCCAGCACGCCGCCCACGGTGGAGCCCTCCCTGATGTCGGCCTGGGGCCAGCCCTGGCCCGCCGAGGCGGCCAGCTCGGCGAGCTCGGCCGCCGGCAGGCCGGCCTCCACGGTCGCGGTGAGGTCGGCCGGCTCGTGGGCGACCACCCGCCGCATCGCCGTGGTGCGCAGCTCGCGGTCGGCCGGGGGAGCGGGGCGCCCGCGGCGCGAGCGGGTGCCGCCGCCGACGACGGCGACGGACGCCCGGGCGGCGGTGGCCTCCGCCAGCGCGGCGGCCGCCTCCTGCGGCGTCGCCGGTGACAGGGCCGCGGTCACAGCCAGGTGCCGGGGGGCAGCGACCCTGCGTCGAGCACCAGCTCGCCGCAGCGGCTGCCCAGCGGCAGGACCTTCTCGGGGTTGAGGCGCCCCTCGGGGTCGAATGCGTCGCGCGCGCGCGCCTGCGCGTCGAGCGAGACGGCGTCGAAGGTGAGCGGCATGAAGTCGCGCTTCTCCAGGCCGATTCCGTGCTCGCCCGAGAGCACCCCGCCGACCGCGACGCACGCCTCGATGATCTCCTTCCCGGCCGCGTGGACGCGCTCCACCTGCTCGGCATCGCGCCGGTCGAAGGCGATCAGGGGGTGGAGGTTGCCGTCGCCGGCGTGGAAGACGTTCATCACGATCAGGTCGTGGGCGACGGCGATCTCCTCGATGCGCTCGAGCACCTCGACCAGGCGCGTCCGCGGGACCACGCAGTCGTGCAGGTAGTAGTTGGGCGCCACCCGCGCGACGGCGCCGAATGCGCTCTTGCGCGCCTTCCAGAACAGCGCGCGCTCGGCCTCGTCGCGCGCCACCCGCACCTGCCGCGCGCCGTGGGCGTGGCCCACGCCCTCGACGACGGCGGTGTGGGCGGCCACCTCCGCCGGGGTCCCGTCCACCTCCACCAGCAGCACCGCGGCCGCGTCGACGGGGAGGTCGGCGTGGACGAACTGCTCGACCGCGGCCGTCATGCGCCGGTCCATCATCTCCATGGCGGCCGGGATGATCCCCGCCGCGATGATCCCCCCCACCGCCTCGCCGGCGGCGCGCACGGCCGGGAAGTCGAGGAGCATGGTGCGCACCTCGGGCGGGTTGCGCATCAGGCGCACGGTGACCTCGGTGACGATCCCGAGCGTCCCCTCCCCGCCCACGACGAAGCCGCGCAGGTCGTAGCCCGGCGGGTCGGGCGCCGTGCCGCCCAGCCGCAGCACCTCCCCGTCCCCCAGCACGATCTCCATGCCGAGCACGTGCTGGGCGGTGACCCCGGACGCCAGGCAGTGGGGCCCGCCGGCGTTGGTGGCGACGTTGCCGCCGATCGAGCAGGCCTGCTGGCTCGAGGGGTCGGGCGCGTAGTGCAGTCCGAGGTGCCGGACGGCCATCGACAGGTCCAGGTTGAGCACCCCGGGCTCGACCCGGGCGCAGGGCACCGCCGGGTCGATCTCCAGCACGCGCGTCATCCGGGCCACGGAGACGACGACGCCGCCGTCGAGCGGCACCGCCCCGCCGCAGAGGCCCGTCCCGGACCCGCGCGGGACCACCGCGAGGCCGAGCTCGCGCGCGAGCCGCACGCAGGCGGCGACCTCCTCGGTCGTCTCCGGCAGGACCACGAGCCCGCAGTCCCCCTCGGCGATCGAGCCGTCGCGGGCGTACAGGCGGCGCTCGAGCGGGTGGTCGATCACGCGGTCGCGGTCGAGCACCGCCGCGAAGCGCTCGGAGATCGAGGGTGCCCGGACCGCCGCCACCGGTCGACGCTAGCTGATCGGCGGCACCTCGGCCGGGTCAACGCGGGGGCCGGGCTCGCCCGCCAGCACGGCGCGCGCGGCCCGCTCGCCGGCCTCGATCGCCTCGATCACGGCCGAGCCCGGGCGCGAGGTGGACGCCCTCGACGCCGTCGAGCCAGACGGCCGGGGCCCGGACCGCCGGGACCTGCGCCAGGTCGGGGACAGGGTAGGCGCGGGGGATGCGCAGCACCTCGAGCGGCCGCGCGGCCGACGGGTCGCCCAGCCACCCGAGGGGGTCCGCGAGCGCCCGCGGCGCAGGCGCGCGCGAGGGCGGCGTCCTCGAGCCCCCAGACGGGGTCGGCGGCGTCGGCCTGGCAGTAGCACTCCAAGCCCAGGACGGTGCGGCCGGCCGGCGCGAGGGCCGGGCTCCAGTTGACCGGCTCGAAGGCCCGCGCGAAGGGCACCCGCGGGTCGTCGACCTGGATCCACGCCTCGGGTGTGAGCCGCCCGCGCGGGCGTGTCGACCGCGAGGTACGCGATGCAGACCGCCGCGCATGCGCACCTCGGGGGTCGCGTCCGGCGGCGCGGGCGGGCTCGGCGAGCCGCGCCGCGGCGCCCGCGGGCAGGGCCACGACGGCCTGGCCGGCCGCCAGCTCCTCGGGCCCGCCCGGCCCCTCGACGCGGGCGCCGGCCATCCGGCCGCCGGGCAGCCGCAGCGCCACCAGGCGGGTGGCGAGCCGCAGGTCGGCGCCGGCGGCCGCGGCGGCGGCGGCCATCGCGTCCATCAGCTGGCCGATGCCGTGGGCGGGGAAGACGAAGCCGTCGGGCGCGGCCTGGTCCTCCAGCAGCCGCCGCGCGCGCTCCCCGGGGATCCGCTCCAGCGGCACGCCGTCGATCTTCTCCAGGTAGCGCGCGCATGACGCGGTCGACGAACGTCGGCCCCGAACCGGGCGGCCAGCTCGCCGCGCGCCGAGCCGTCGGGCGGGCCCGGCGGATCGGGCGGCTCGGGCCGCTGGTCGAGATAGCGCGCCGGGACGATGCGGCCGTCGCGCACGCACGCCACCGGCCGGTCGATGCGCCGCAGGTCGTCGCCGAGGAGCCGGCGGAGCCACTCCAGCCGGGCCGCGTCGCGCACGAAGGGGATGTGGCCCCCGACGTCGTAGGCGAAGCCGTCCCGCCGCCGCGTGACGCAGAGGCCGCCGACCTCGGCGCGCGCCTCGACGACGGCGACGCGCGCGCCCGCGCGGGCGAGCACGAGCGCCGCGCCGAGGCCCGCGGGGCCGGCCCCGAGGACCAGGGCGTCGAGCGTCGCGCGCCGAGAGCGCGGAAGGCGAGGAGGATGTTGCGCACGCGGGGAAGCTCAGCGACGCGGGCCCCCCGCGTCAACCGGGGCGGGACGTCCGTCATCCGCCGAGGCCCATGGGCTGGGCTATATTCGGCGCGGTGATGGGCCCGCCGTCATGACGCTCCGCGTCCTCGCACTCCTGCTGGCCGTCGCCCTCGCCGTCCCGGCGGTCGTCGCCATCGCGCGCATGGCCCTCGCGGGGCGCGACCGCGACGCCGCTCCGGCGCGCCGGCGCCTGGAGGCCCTCTGGGTGGTCGTGCCGATCGCCCTCCTCGTCGCCCTCCTCGCCCTGTCGGCGGCCGCGTGACCACGCGAACCCTCCCGGCGGCCGCCTCCGCGCGCCCGCTCGCCGTCGTCGGCGACTACGTGCGGCTGACGAAGCCGCGCATCATCTCGCTGCTGCTGGTCACCACCGCCGGCGCGATGTTCGTGGCCGCGAGCGGGGTGCCCGACGGGTGGCTCCTCTTCTGGACGATGGTCGGCGGCTACCTCGCCGCCGGTGGCGCGAACGCCATCAACCACTACATCGACCGCGACATCGACGGGCGCATGAGCCGCACGACCGCCCGCCCGGTCGTCGCGGGGCGGGTCTCCCCGGGCCGCGCCCTCGCCTTCGGCGTCGCGCTGGGGGCGCTGTCGGCCCTGGTGCTCGGCGTCTTCGCCAACTGGCTCGCGGCGGCCCTCGCGCTGCTGGGCCTGGCGCTCTACGTCGGCGTGTACACGCTGTGGCTCAAGCGGACCACGGTCCACAACATCGTCATCGGCGGCTCGGCGGGAGCGGTGCCGCCGCTGGTGGGCTGGGCTGCCGTGACCGGGGACCTCGGCCTGTCGGCCTGGCTGCTCTTCGCGATCGTCTTCTACTGGACGCCGCCGCACTTCTGGGCGCTCGCCCTGATCCTCGAGCGCGACTACGCGGCGGCAGGGGTGCCGATGCTCCCGGTGGTCCGCGGCGAGGCCGAGACCAAGCGGCAGATCCTGCTCTGGAGCCTGGTGATGGTGGCGGTGTCGCTGCTGCCGGTCGCCTCGGGCGCGGCCGGCGCGCTCTACCTGTGGTCGGCGCTGGCGCTCGGGGCGGTGTTCCTGGGCCTGGCCGCCATGCTGGCGCGCGAGCCGGGCCTGCGGTGGGCGCGGGCGACGTTCCACTACTCGCTGCTCTACCTCGCGCTGATCTTCGTGGCCCTCGTGATCGACGCCGCCTAGACCGGATGGCGCCCAGGCCCGGGACCGCTGAGGCGGGGCGGGGGCCGTCGTTCTTCCTCTCGCCCCTCGGCATCGTCTTCACGACGGTGGTCATCGACCTCGTCGGGTTCGGCATCGTCCTGCCGATCCTGCCGCTCTGGGCCGAGGACTTCGGCGCCTCGCCCACCCAGATCGGGCTGCTGACCGCCTCGTACGCGATCGTGCAGCTCCTGTTCGCCCCGGTGTGGGGCCGGCTGTCCGACCGCTACGGACGCCGCCCGGTCATCCTCGCCTCGCTGCTGGGGAGCGCGGCGTCCGCGCTGCTCATCGGGCTCGCGGGGACCCTCGTGCTCCTGTTCGTCGCGCGGATCCTCCAGGGGATCTCGGGCGCGTCCTACGCCGCCGCCCAGGCCTACGTGGCCGACGTGACCAGCCGCCGCGAGCGGGCGCGGGGGATGGGTCTGATCGGCGCGGCCTTCGGCCTGGGGTTCATCCTCGGGCCCGCGTTCGGCGCGGCCTTCTCGGCGGTCAACGCCCGCCTGCCCTTCTTCGTGGCGGCGGGCCTGGCGGCGCTCAACCTGGCCATCGCCTACCGCCGCCTGCCCGAGTCGCTGCGCCCCGGCGCCCCGCGCGCGCCGGCGCCCCGCCTGGATCTCGTGCGGCGGGCGCTCGCGAGCCGCGAGCTGGGGCCCCTCGTCTGGCTCTCGTTCATCGCGACCTTCGCCTTCGTCGCCATGGAGTCCACGTTCGCGCTGTTCTCGGAGCGGCGCTTCGACTACGGCGCCGTGGAGATCGGGGCGCTGTTCGTCTTCATCGGGGTGATGGCCGCCGCCGCCCAGGGCCTGCTGGTCGGCCGGCTGGTCGAGCGGTTCGGCGAGATGCGGGTGATGATCGCCGGGCTGGCCGGGACGGCGGCGGGGCTGCTGCTCGTCGGCGTCTCGGAGAGCCTCTGGGCGCTGCTCCCGGGGCTCGCCGTGCTCGCGGTCGCGTCGGGGCTCGTCTTCTCGACCACCACCGCGCTGATCTCCCTGACGGCGCACGATGCCGAGCAGGGCTCGGTGCTGGGCCTCACGGCCGGGGTGGGCGGGGCGGCCCGGATCGCCGGCCCCGTCGTCGCCACGCTCCTGTTCCAGCACGCCGGCATCGCGACGCCGCTGATCCTCGGCGCCGTCCTCTTCGCCCTCTGCGCGGCCGGAGCGGTCCGCCTCAGGACCAACTGGTCGGCAGGCGCGGCCCCCAGCCTGGGCCGGCCCTCTTAGCGGGCCGGGCCGCCGGGACAAGCACCTCAGACGCGAGCCCTCGCCACGGTGGTGTTGACCTTTCCGGCGCCCGTCCCCGCCGAAGGCGGTGCGCCGGTCCGCCGGAGGCCCCGGCCAGGGGCCGGAGGCGCGCATGCCGGCCCGCAAGAGGCCGGCATCCGCTCCGTCACAACGCCCCTCACCAAGGGACGTTAGACCCCTCTCGGCACCCCGCTTCTGCGCCAGATCAACTGATAGTTTGCCGCCGTGCTGAGGTCCCGCCACACGGTGCCGCTGCTGATCCTGACCATCGTGATCGGCGGCGCGACGGTCGCGGTGGCGCTGCTCATCGACTGGATCCCGGAGCAGGCCTCCGAGCAGGCCGAGCGGGTCGACACGCTGATGTGGTTCGTCGTGTGGTCGTGCGTCGTCATCTTCACGCTGGTGGCGGTGGTGGTCGTCTACAGCGCCTGGCGCTTCCGCGCCAAGCCCGGCGACGACAGCGACGGCCCCCCGATCCACGGCAACACCAAGCTCGAGATCACGTGGACCGTCGTCCCCGCGGTCCTGCTGGCGGTGATGGCGGTGTGGGCCTACCTCGTGCTCACGGACAACGAGGCGCTTGCGAGCGACCGGCTGGTCGTCGAGGTCACCGCCCAGCAGTTCGCCTGGGAGTTCACCAACCGCGAGGCCGGCATCGCCTCCGGCGACATGCGCGTCCCCTCCGGCCGCCAGGTCGAGCTGGAGATGCGCTCGAAGGACGTCATCCACGACTTCTACGTCAAGGAGTTCCGGGTCAAGCAGGACGTCGTGCCCGGCATCACGACGAAGCTGATCTTCAACCCGGACCGGGTGGGCACCTACCAGGTCATATGCAACGAGCTGTGCGGCGTCGGCCACGGGGTCATGCGCGCCCGGGTGATCGTGATGGAGCCCGACGACTACGAGGCCTGGGCCACCCGGGCGAAGGCCGAGGTGGCGAGCCAGCCCGCGCCCGGCGCGGCCCCGGCCGGCGGCGGCGCGGCCCCCGCCACGACCGCCCCGGCGACCACCGCGCCGGCGACCCCGTGACCGGCGGCTGAGGACCATGGCCACCCACGCCCCCACCCACGCCCCGCCCGGCGGCCACGCCCACCACATGGACCCCCGCCCGCTCTCCTACTGGTGGAAGCGCGCGGCCGTCTGGACCGTCGGCGCGATCTTCTTCGCCTTCGGCCTGGTCTGGGTGCTCCGGAACCTGTTCCAGAACACGCCCACATGGGAGCCGCAGGTCTACAACGCCGTCGCCGCCACCTTCGGGGCCATCGGCTTCCTGATCGGCATCGGGTGCTTCGACTGGTGGTGGCGCTGGATCACCGGCCGGCGGGTGGACCCCGAGGACCACTCGATGCACGGCGCCCAGAGCTGGCGCGACTACTTCAAGGTCAACACCGACCACAAGGTCATCGGGGTCCAGTACCTGGTCACGGTCTTCACGTTCTTCGTGATCGGCGGGATCTTCGCCGAGCTCGTGCGGGCCGAGCTGGCCGAGCCGGGCCAGGCGATCGGCGACGGCGAGACGTACAACGGCCTCTTCAGCGTCCACGCCACGCTGATGATCTTCCTCTTCGTCATCCCGGCGTTCGCCGGCCTGGCGAACTTCGTCCTGCCGATCATGATCGGCGCCAAGGACATGGCGTTCCCGAGGCTGAACGCCCTGTCGATCTGGATGCTCATCCCCGGCGGCCTGATGCTCGGCGATCAGCCCCGCGTTCGGGTCGTTCTCGGCGGGCTGGACGGCCTACACGCCGCTCGCCACCCAGGGCGGCACGGGCCAGACGCTCTTCGAGGTCGGGATCCAGTTCGCCGGCGCGAGCTCGATCATGACGGCGATCAACTTCCTGGTCACCATCTTCACGATGCGGGCGCCGGGCATGACCGTCTGGCGCATGCCCCTGTTGGTGTGGGCCAACGCGGCGACCTCGGCGCTGGTGGTGTTCGGTACGCCGTTCATCGCCGGCTCGCAGTTCCTGACGCTGTTCGACCGCGTCATGGGCACGGACTTCTTCAACCCGCTCGGCGGCGGCGACGTGATCATGTACCAGCACATCTTCTGGTTCTACTCGCACCCGGCCGTGTACATCATGATGCTGCCCGGGTTCGGGATAGTCAGCGAGGTGCTCGCGACCCACGCGCGCAAGCCGATATTCGGCTACCGGGCGCTGGCGTTCTCCACCGTCGCCATCGCCGTGCTCGGCTTCGGCGTCTGGGCGCACCACATGTTCGTCAGCGGCATGGCCGCCTGGCTGCGCGTGCCGATGATGATCACCACGATCATCATCGCGATCCCCACGGGCATCAAGGTGTTCTCGTGGCTCGGCACCCTGTGGGAGGGGAAGATCCACCTCAGGACGCCCATGCTCTTCGCCATGGGCTTCATCATCACGTTCACGATCGGCGGCCTCTCCGGCGTGATGCTCGGGACGATACCCGTGGACATCCAGGTCACCGACACGTACTTCGTGGTCGCCCACATCCACTACGTGTTCCTGGGCGGCAGCGTCTTCACCATCTTCGCGGGCGTCTACCACTGGTTCCCGAAGATGACCGGCCGGATGTACAACGAGACCCTGGGCAAGTGGCACTTCTGGCTCATGTTCATCGGCTTCAACCTCACGTTCATGCCGATGCACTGGCTGGGCCTGCAGGGGATGCCGCGCCGGGTGGCGACCTACGACGACCGCTTCGCCGACCTGAACATGTTCATCAGCGCGGCGTCGGGGCTCATGACGATCGGCATCGTCATCTTCTTCTACAACATCATCAACTCGTGGATCCGGGGCCCGAAGGCGCCGTGGAACCCGTGGCGCGGGCGCACGCTCGAGTGGCTCGTGTCGTCGCCGCCCTCGCTCTTCAACTTCGAGGCCACGCCGCAGGTCGTCGGCGGCCCCTACCAGTACGGCGTGCCGGGGGCCCGCCACGCGGTGGTCTTCGCCCCGGAGGAGATCGGCGGCGAGCTCACCGAGACCGAGAAGCGCACGATCGAGGTGATCGCCAACGAGACCGTCGCCTCCTCGACGCTCATCGACGAGATCCGCCGCCGTGCGGACGAGGGGCTGTGGCGCTTCACGATCGCGGTCGCGGCGGGCGACTCCGACCGCAGGGCGGCCGAGCGCCGGCTGCAGGTCACCCTCTCGGTGCTCGCCGAGGCCGGCGTGGACGCCAGCGGCCTGGTCGTGGAGGGCGACCCGTTCGAGGCCGCGCGCCGGGTGATGGACGAGGAGGACGTCCACGAGATCATGCTCGCCACCTACCCCACCGGGCGCTCGGGGTGGATGGACGACGACGTGGCCGACCGGCTGCGCAAGGCGACCGGGCTCGGCATCACGCGCGTCGTGGTGCGGCCCGAGGAGGCGCGCGCGCCGCTCGCCGCCGCGGGGGTGACCCGCACCGCCGTGATCGTCAACGAGGCGCTCGGCAACGGCCGCCTGGTCGAGGCGCTCCACGAGCGCGCCGACCGCGGGCCGATCGCGACCGTGCTGCTCTACCCGATGGCCCTCGACGGCCCCGGCTGGACCGACGAGGCCGAGGACCTGCGCGCCGCCGCGAGCGAGAGGGTGCGCGAGGCGCTCGACGGCCTCCAGGCCGCCGGCCTCCAGGCGCGCGGGGAGGTGCTCGACGGCGACGCCGCCGAGGCCGCCCGCGTGGCCGTGGCCGCGCACGACGCGCAGGCCATCCTGGTCGTCGCGACCCGGGGCGGACCGCTCGGCTCGGACGAGGCCCTCCAGCGCATCACGGCCGCCGCCGGCTCCGTGCCCGTCGAGCGGATCGTCGTCGAGGCCCCGACCGCGCCCGCCGGGGGCTAGCCCGTGTCCACCGCCGAGCCCGAGGTCACCGTCGCCCCGCAGGGGCCGCCGCCGCCCCCCCGGGGGTCGCAGATCAGCCCCGGCCTCCTGTCGATGGTCTTCTTCATCGGCTCGGAGGTCATGCTGTTCGGGTCGTTCTTCACGGCCTACTTCTTCGTCCGCTTCAACGTCGCCGACCAGTGGCCGCTGCTGAACGAGGCGGGGGAGCCGTTCGAGCTCCCGGTCGGCATCACCGGCCTCAACACGGCGATCCTGGTGTCGTCGAGCTTCACGATCTGGTGGGGCGAGCACCGCCTCACCCACTACAACGACCACAAGGCGATCGAGCGCGGCCTGCTGGTCACCATCATGCTCGGGGCGACGTTCCTGATCATCCAGATCAACGAGTACGTCCACCTCGGCTTCACCCCTCAGAGCACGGCGTTCGGCTCGACCTTCTACTGCCTGACCGGCCTCCACGGCCTGCACGTGCTCGTGGGCCTCACCCTCCTGACCTTCTGCTTCATCCGCGTCAAGAAGGCCCGCGACTTCAGCTACATCTCGACGACGCCGATCATGGCCAGCAGCATCTACTGGCACTTCGTCGACGTCGTCTGGGTGATCCTCTACATCCTCGTCTACCTCATATGAGCCGCCGAGCGATCGCCCGTGCGGGCCGCCTGGCGGCCGCGCTCGCCCTCGCCGCGGGAGCCCTGGCCCTCGCCGGCTGCGGCGACGACTTCCAGACCGCCGACACCGAGGCCGGCAAGCAGACCTTCGTGTCGGTCTGCGCGAGCTGCCACTTCCTCGAGGACGCCGGGACGCCGCCGACCAACATCGGCCCCGACCTGGACGACGCGTTCCGCGCGGCGCGGCAGGTGGGGATGCAGGACGACCAGTTCGCCGGCGTGGTCAAGCGCTGGATCCGGATCGCCCAGCTGCCGATGCCCCGCAACCTGGTCACGGGCCAGGACGCGGACAACGTCGCGGCGTACGTCGCGAAGGTCGCGGGGACCCAGCCGGAGAGCGGCGTCCGCCCGGCCGGGCCGCCGACTCCCGAGATCCCCGACCCGCCGCGGCAGCAGATCGAGGACTGATGCGCCTGGAGGGCGCGCGGGTGATCGTCACCGGGGCGTCGCGCGGCATCGGCCGGGCGGTCGCCGAGGCCGTCGCCGCCGAGGGCGGCCGCCTGGTGGTCACCGCGACGCGGCGGGAGAACCTGGAGGGCACGCTCGCCCGGCTGCGCGAGCGCGGCGCCGAGGCCCACGGCGTGGCGCTCGACCTCGCCGACCCGGAGTCCGTGCGCGCCGCGGCGTCCGAGGCCGTCGCGGCCCTGGGGCGGGTGGAGGGCCTGGTGAACAACGCGAGCCTCCTCGGCGTCCGCCGCCCGCTCGCCGACTACCCGATGGACGTCTGGGAGCGCGTGATGGCGGTCAACGTCACGGGCACGCTCCGGCTCACCCAGGCGGTGCTGCCGGCGATGTCGCGGGGGGGCGCAGTCGTCAACGTCACCTCGGGCGCCGCGGGCCGCCCCACCTGGGGGGCCTACGGCGTCTCCAAGCTCGCGCTCGACGGCGTCACCCGGATGCTGCGCGACGAGCTCGCCGACCGCGAGATCCGCTGCGTCGGAGTCAACCCGGGCGGCACCCGCACGGAGATGCGCGCCGCCGCATACCCGGACGAGGATCCCGCCACCGTGCCGCACCCCTCGAGCCGGGTCGGGCCGTTCATCGCCATCCTGGCCGGGGAGGACCCCGGCCCCCACGTCGAGGCCGCGCAGTGGACAGGCGGCTGACCGCGATCCCCGCGCTGCGGGCCACCGAGGGCTGGCGCGAGGTCCCCATCGAGCCGGTCGACGAGCCGCTGGTGCGGGTGGCCGACGTCGGGCCGCGGGTGCGCGACGACCCGCGGTATCACCGGGCCGGCCTCCCGGGGGCGCAGCGCGCCGGCTGGGTGCGCGAGGCGGTCGCCGATGCCCTCGCCCGGGCCGCCCGGGCCCTTCCGGACGGGCTGACGCTGGTCGTCTGGGACGGCTACCGGTCGCTCGAGACCCAGGCCGCGCTCTACGACGGCTACCTCGCCGAGCTGACGATGGTGCACCCCGACCACCCCGCCGCCGCGCTCGAGGAGGCTGCGGCCCGCTACGTCACGCCGCCCTCGCGGGCGCCCGGGGCCCCGCCGCCGCACCTGACCGGCGGGGCGGTCGACCTGACCCTCGGCGACGGCGACGGCCGGCCACTCGACCTCGGGACCGACTTCGACGCGTTCGTCCCCGAGGCCGGGGCGCGGGCGCTCGAGGACCTCGACGTCCCGGCGCGCGGCCTGCGGCGCCTGCTGTTCTGGACCATGGCCGCGGAGGGCTTCACCGCGTACCTCGAGGAGTGGTGGCACTTCGACCTCGGCGACCAGTTCTGGGGGCTCGTGCGCGGCATCCGGCCCGCTACGCCGGAGCCGACGGGCCCGCCTGAGTCTCGCGGTGCGAGCCGAGGTCGAGGGGAATCCCCCATGCGCCGCGCGGGCCACTCGACTTACCGTCGCATCTCGGAAGATGAGATTCGCGACGGAGGAAGGACAGGACATGAGACAACCGGACCGCTCGGACGCCGCGTGGCCCGACGACGAGGCCGGCGCGGACCTCGGCCCCCTCGGCCCCCCGGGATGGGCGGAGTTCTCCGCGGCCCGCGAGCGCTTCATGCGGACCGTGACCGTGGCAGGGCTGGAGACGGCCTGGGACGCTCCCGCGCAGGACCCACGGAGCCGCGATTGGGGGGAGGCGTCGCAGTGATGCTGACCGGCGTCGTGGCACGGTACTTCGATGCCTGGAACGACCGCGACCCCGTCGCCTGCGGGGAGTGCTTCGCCCCCGACGGCGTGCGGGAGTGGCGCGTCCTCGCGCCGCCCCACATCGGCGGCGAGCCCTTCCCGCGGTTCGTGGGGCCTGAGTCGCGATCGGCGACCGGATCGCCGAGTTCATGGCCTCCGTCCCCGACCTCGAGCTGGAGATGAGCGCCCTGAGCGCGGGCAGCGACGACCGCATCTGGACCGAGTGGCGGGTGCGGGGAACCCACGCGATCGACCTCGGCCCCTGGCCGGCCCGGGGCGAGCCCCTCGACTACCTCGGCGTCTCGATCTTCCGGGTCGGCGACCGGGGGATCGAGGAGGAGATCGTCTACTGGGACACCCTGCTGATGCTGGGCTCGAGGAAGGACGTCGCGGCCGTCTACTCGGGCTGACCGCCGGGCGGAGCGCCCTGGGCGAAGCGCCGCGCCAGCTCGGTCCGGGAGCGCAGGCCGAGCTTGCCGTAGACGCTCCCGAGGTGCCGCTCGACGGTCTTCTCCGACAGGAACAGCCGCGCCGCGACCTCGCGGTTGGTGAGCCCCTCGGCCGTCGCCGTCGCCACCTGGCGCTCGCGGGGCGAGAGCTCGTCGCCCGGGGCCGACCCGCGGCGGGGCAGGCCGGCGCCCGTCGCCGCGATCTCCTCGCGCGCCCGGCGGGCCCAGGGCTCGGCGCCCAGCGCCTCGAAGGCGGGGAGGGCGCGCCGGAGCTGCTCCCGGGCCTCGGCCCGCCGCCCGGCCCGGCGCAGGCGGGATCCGTACGCGAGCTCGGTGCGCGCCTGCTCGAAGGGCATCGGCAGCCGCGCGTGCAGGCGCAGCGCCTCGGTGAAGTGGCGGTCGAAGTCGCCGTCGAGCAGGCCACGGCAGCGGCCGGTCACGGCACGGGCCCAGAGCCCGTCCGTGCGCTCGGCCTGCTCGGCGAGGACCGCGAGGGCCCGCCGGGCCTCGACGGTCCGCCCCAGCACGGATCGCGGCCTCCACGAGCTCGGGCTGCCACATCACCGTCGCCGGCTCGCCCAGCCCGCTCTCGGCGACGTAGTCCGCGATGGGCTCGAGCAGCTCGACCACCGCCTCGGGGCGCCCGAGGCCCTGGTCCAGCAGAGCGAGGGCGAAGCCGCGGTAGACCGGGATCGAGCCCAGGCCGAGCTCGGCGGCGATCTCCATCGCGCGGTCGGCGTGGGCGCGGCAGTCCTCTTCCCGGCCGAGGCCTGCCTCCACCTGCGCCAGCGTCACCAGGGCGAAGGACAGCTGGCTGGTCTGGCCGGTCTCCTCGAGCGAGCGCACGGCCTCGTGCGCGCGCGCCAGCGCGTCGCCCCAGCGGCCGCGGCGGAGGTCGACCTCGGCGCCCAGGGCCTGGGGGAAGCCGATGTAGGCCAGGCACCCCGCCTCCCGCGCCCGGTCCACCCACCGCGCGACCAGGCGGTCGGCGGCCTCGAAGTCGCCCAGCCAGGTGCGGGGCGTGAGGGACAGCACCACCGTCTGCCCCTCGGGGGACAGGGGCTCGACCGCCTCGAGGTAGGTCTCGATCCGCGCGAACAGCGGCCGCGCCTCCCGCCCCCTGCCGGACGAGGGTGAGGGCGGCGGCGAACGAGCCCAGCAGCTGGGGCGGCCGGCCCGCGGGCAGGTACGAGGCCGCCTCCTGCATGCAGCGCAGCGAGTCGTAACAGCGGCCCGCCATCGCGCGCGTCAGGCCCGCGTCGCAGAGCATCTGGGCGGCCCGCCCGGGGTCCTGGGGCCGCGCCCGGCGGGCCTCGCGCACGAGGAGCGTGAACGCCTCGTCGGAGCGGCTCGAGAGCATGGTCAGGAAGCCCCTGAGGTGCGCGGTCTCCGTCCGCAGGGCGCCGACCGGGCCGCCCTCCCAGAGCCGCTCGACCACCGCGCCGGCGCGCGGGGGATCGCCGGCTGCGAACCACATCTGGGCGGCGGCGAGCTGGTCGCGGCCCGCCCGCTCCGGCGACTCGGCGAAGGCCGCCGCCCGCTCGAACAGCGCCGCGGCGGCCGCGTAGCCGGTGCGGCCGGCCGCGCGGGCCGCGGCGCCCTCGAGGGCCTCGGCGACCGCCGGGTCGGGACCGACCGCCGCCTCGGCCAGGTGCCAGGCCCGCTGCTCGAGGTCGCGCTCGGGGTCGAGCGCCGCGGCGATCGCCGCGGTGGGCCGCGCGCCGCTCGGCCGGCGCGCTGAGCTCCAGCAGCACCGGCCGCAGGACCGGGTGGCGCAGCCTCGCGCGCTCGTCCTCGCAGGACGAGGAAGCCCGCCTCCTCGGCCGCGACCAGGTCGTCGCGCGCCAGCGCCCAGCTCGCCCAGCGCCGCCGTCAGCGGCCCGAGCGCCCCGTCGCACGCTGACGGCCGCGGCCGTCAGCGCGCTCCGCGGCCCCGGGGCGAGCGCCTCGACGCGGCGCCGGTAGGCGCCGGCGATGGCCTCCCCGGCCCGCAGGGGCCGCGGCAGCGCCGCCCGCCCGGCCCGCTCGTCGCCGCTCATGGCGCGAGGAAGCTCGACGATGGCGAGCGGGTTGCCCGCGGCGACGGCGAGGACCTCGCGCGCGACGGCGGGGGCGAGCGGCGCGCCCGCGGTGGCCGCCTGGAGCAGCTCCCCGTCGGCCGGCGGCGCGAGCGGGGCGAGGATGCACCTCGGCCACGCCCGGCACGTCGATCCGCTCGGGCGCCAGCTCGCGCGAGGCGGCCAGGATGGCGATCGGCTCGTCCTCGATGCGGCGGGCGCAGAAGGCCAGCGCCTCGCGCGTCGGCGCGTCGAGCCAGTGGGCGTCGTCGAGGACGATCAGCACCGGCGAGTCGGCCGCGACCGCGCCGATCAGGCTCAGGGCGGCGGCGTAGGCGGCGAAGCGGTCCGGCGCAGCGGGCGGTCCCAGCGCCAGAGCGGCGCGGAGGGCGGCGCGCTGGGGCGCGGGGACGCGCGGGGAGGCGCTCGAGCACGGGCGCGAGCAGGTCCGAGAGCCCGGCGAAGGCGAGGCCCGACTCCGACTCCGTGGAGCGCGTCCGGAGCACCCGGAAGGCCTCTGCGCCGCGGACGGCGTCCTCGAGCAGGGCCGTCTTGCCGATGCCGGGGGGCCCACGAGGACGACGGCCCGCCCGTGGCCCCGGCGCGCGTCGTCCAGGGCGGCCTGGAGCGCGGCCCTCTCGGTGGAGCGCCCGACGAGCACCGGCCGATCATCCGCCCCGCTCCGCCGCGCTGTCCACGGCGTGGGGAGCTTTCGGCGGCTCGGTCCGGCGCCTACCCGCCGACGGCGGACGCCTGCAGGTCCCGGATCACCTCGGCCAGCGCGGCCGGTCGGTTCGTGACGATGCCGTTGACGTCGCAGGCGATCAGACGGCGCATCTCGTCCTCGTCGTCCACGGTCCAGGCGAACACGCCGTAGCCGTGGCGGTGCATCCGGTCGACCATCCCCTCGTTGACGATCTCGAAGGGCACGCCGACGCCGGCGGCGACGCCCTGGCTGCCCGCGTCACCCATGGCGAGGCTGGCGAGGCTCGCGGCGGAGTCGACGAGGTGGATCATCGGCGAGCCCGGCGCGAGCTCGTCGAGGCGCTGCCAGACCTCGGGCAGGAAGGAGATGTAGGTCACGCTGCCCTCGGCACCGGCCGCACGGACGACCGCGACCGCGTCGTCAACGATGTCGGCCTCCTTGAGGTCGACGTTCACCCGCACGCGGCCGGCGGCGAGCGCGAGGACGTCGCCGAGCTCGGGGATGCGCTGGCCCTCGCCGGCGTCGAGCTCGCGCGCCTGCGCGGCCGTCATCGCGCGCAGCTCGCCCGTGCCGGACGTCGTCCGGTCGACCGTGGCGTCGTGGAGCAGGAGCAGGGCGCCGTCGGAGGTCGCGCGCACGTCGCACTCGACCACGTCGGCCCGCTGGACGATCGCCAGCTCGAAGGCCGGGAGGGTGTTCTCGGGGCGCTCGGCCGACGCGCCCCGGTGAGCCACGTTCCAGACGCGGTGGCTGGTCCCCATCGATCCATCCTACGCCGTGCCCGGAGCCGCCTGCCCGGGCGCCTCCGCGCCCCGGGGCGGCGCCCGGCGTCGGTAACATCGCCGCTGTGACCACCTCGTCGAGGGCGGCGGCGCCGGCCGCGGGGCTCGGGCTCGTGCCCGCGCTGCTCGGCCTGGTCCGCTTCTCGCACACGATCTTCGCCCTGCCGTTCGCCTTCGCCGCGGCCGTCATGGCGCGCATGGAGGTCCCGCGCGCCGCCGTGCTGTGGTGGATCACGATCGCGATGATCGGCGCGCGGAGCCTGGCGATGGCGCTCAACCGCCTGATCGACGCCGACATCGACGCCCGCAACCCGCGCACGGCCGCGCGCGAGATCCCCTCGGGGCGGCTGACGGTCGCGCAGGTCGCCGGGTTCTGCGCCGTCAGCCTGGCCGTGCTGCTGCTGGCGGTCTCCCAGCTGCCGCCCGAGACGTGGGTGCTCTGGCCGATCCCGGTGGCGGCCTTCGTCATCTACCCCTTCACCAAGCGCTACACGTGGCTCTGCCACATCGCGCTCGGGCTGACCATCGGGCTCGCGCCGGTGGGCGCGTGGCTGGCGGTGACCGGGGAGCTCAGCGCCGCCCCGCTCCTGCTGGGCCTGGCGGTCGCCTGCTGGATCGCGGGCTTCGACATCATCTACGCGCTGCTCGACCTGGAGTTCGACCGCGCCGCGGGCATCCACTCGATCCCGGCGCGCTTCGGCGCGGCCGAGGCCCTGTGGGTGACGAGGGGGCTGCACGCGGCCGCCCTCGGGCTGCTCGTCGCCGCGGGGCTCGCGGCCGGCGCGGGCGCCGTCTACATGGTGGGCGTGGCGGTCTGCGGCGCCGTGCTGGCCTACGAGAACACGATCGTCGGGCCACGCGACACCAGCCGCGTGTCGGTGGCCTTCGCGCAGTCGAACGGGCTGCTGGCGGTGGTCTTCCTGATCTTCACCCTCCTCGAGGTGACGCTGTAGAGGGGGCGGAGCTCGTGCGGGCGTCCGGGCTCGTCAAGCGCTTCGGCGACCGGCGGGCGGTCGACCGCGTGGACGTCGACCTCGCGGCGGGCGAGTGCCTCGCCGTGCTGGGCCCGAACGGGGCGGGCAAGAGCACCCTCCTGCGCATGCTCGCCACCCTGCTGCGGCCCGACTCGGGCACCCTCGCCGTCTGCGGGCACGCCCTGCCCGAGGCGGCCGGGAGGGCGCGGGCCGAGATCGGCTACCTGGGCCACGACCCGCTGGTCTACCTCGACCTCACGGCCCGCCAGAACCTGGAGCTCTACGCCGACCTCTACGGCCTGCCGGACGCGCGGCGCCGCGTCAACGACGCCCTCGACCGGGTGGGCCTGCTGGCCCGCTCCTTCGACCTGGTGCGCACCTTCAGCCGCGGCATGGCCCAGCGGCTCGGCCTGGCCCGCGTCCTCCTGCACGAGCCGCGCCTGCTGCTGCTGGACGAGCCCTACGCCGGCCTCGACGCGGCCGGGGCCCACCTTCTCGACGCCGTGCTGGCCGACGCCGTGCGCGACCGGGGCGTGGTGATGGTCACCCACGAGGTCGAGCGGGGGGTGGCGCTCGCCGGCCGCCTGCTGGTGCTGCGCGCGGGCCGGACCGTCCTCTCGGAGCCCACCGGCGCCGTCGACGGCAGCGCCTTCCGCGCGCGCTACGAGGAGCTGGTGGCGTGACGGCGGCCCGCCCCGCGTGGCCGCGCCAGCTGCGCGCGCTGCTGCTCAAGGACCTGCGGCTGGAGCTGCGCACCCGCGACACGATCGTGGCGATGGTGCTCTTCGCCGTGGTCGCGATGCTGATCTTCCAGTTCGCCTTCGGCAACCGCGGCGACGACCTGACCCCCTACGCGGGCGGGATCCTCTGGGCGACGCTGTCGCTGACGGCGGTGCTCGGCGTGGGGCGGTCGTGGGTGCCCGAGCGCGAGCAGGGGGTGCTCGACGGGATCCTCACCGCGCCGGTGCCGCGGCTGGTGCTGCTGGTCTCGAAGGCCGGCGCCATCTACGCCTACCTGCTCGCGGTCGAGATCGTGGCCGTGCCGCTGGTCGCCCTCTTCTTCGTGCGCGGGTCGGTCGCGGCCGACCTCGGGCTGATCGTCCTCACGTGCCTGCTGGCGAACCTGGGCATCGCCATCCTCGGGTCGCTCTACGCCTGCCTGGCGCTGTTCGCGCGGGCCCGCGAGCTGCTCCTGCCGGTGCTGTTCCTGCCCTCGCTCCTGCCCGTCGTGATCGCCGCCGCCGGGGCCGTCAACGCCGTCGCAGGGGGGACGAACGACCTGTCCGAGTATCGGGGCTACAGCCTGTTCCTGGCGGTCTATGCGGTAATCTTCGGGCTTGTGGCCTACGCGACGTACGACCACGTCTTCGATGACTGACGGGCGTCCGGGGCGGCGGCTCGCGGTCACGGGAGCGGCCACCGCGGCGCTCACGGCACTCGCCGTCTACGGCGTCTTCTTCGTCGCCCCCGAGGACGCCGACCAGGGGATCATCCAGAAGATCTTCTACTTCCACGTCGCCATCGCGATCGGGTCGCTGCTGGCCTTCGCGATCGCGTGCGTCTACGGCATCCGGTACCTCCGCTCGCGCGACGAGCGCCACGACGAGGTGTCGGCGACGTCCGTGGGGATCGGCATCGGGTTCGCGGTGCTCGTGGTGATCACCGGCTCGATCTGGGCCAAGGCGTCCTGGGGGACGTGGTGGGTCTGGACCGACCCGCGCCTGGTGACCTTCCTGGTGGTCCTGCTGCTCTACGCGGCCTACTTCGTGCTGCGCTCGTCCGCCGAGGGCGAGCGGCGCATGCGCTACTCGGCGATCTACTCGATCGCCGCCTTCGCCTCGGTGCCGCTGTCGTTCTACTCGGTGCGGGTGGCGCGCTCGTTCGTCCACCCGGTCGTGTTCACCTCGAGCGGCGCCAACATGCCGAACACCATGCTGGTCTGGTTCGCCGTGAGCCAGCTGGCCGTCATCGGGGCGTTCCTCACCATCATGCAGGTGGAGCTGCTCCAGCGGCGCGCCGACAAGGCGCTGCGCCGGATCAAGCTGCGCCTGGAGGCGGCCTCATGACCCCTCCTCGCCGTCACCGCGCACTCGGCGGCGCGGCGGCTCGTCGGGGCGGCTCATGAGCACGGGCGCCCAGTACGTGGTCGCGGCCTACGGCGTGGTGCTGTTCGGGCTGCTGATGTACGTCGTCGTCCTCGGCCTCCGGACGGCCCGCCTCGCGCGCGAGGCCGAGCTGCTGGCCCGCCTGATCGAGCGCGAGGACGAGGCCGAGCGCAGCCCCGAGCCCGCGGCGACGCCATGAGCGGCAGCCGCGTCGCCCCCAGCCGCCCCCCGGGCCCCGGCAAGGTCTTCTACCCGATGTTCGTCGACGTCGAGGGCCGGCGGTGCCTGGTCGTGGGCGGCGGCCCGGTGGCGACCGAGAAGGTGGAGAAGCTCCTGGAGCACGGCGCCGTCGTGAGGCTGGTGAGCCCGGAGACGACCGACTCCCTCGCCGCGATGGTCGCCTCGGGGGCGGTCGCCGAGCACCGGGCGCGGGCCTACGCGCCCGAGGACCTCGACGGCTGCTTCCTGGTGATCGCCGCCACCAACCTCGACGCCGTCAACCGCATGGTCTGGCAGGACGCCGAGGCCCGGAACCTGCTCTGCAACGTGGTGGACGTCCCGCCGCTGTGCAACTTCATCGTCCCCTCGATCGTGCGCCGCGGCGAGCTCGCGCTGGCCATCTCCACCGGTGGCGCGAGCCCGGTGGTCGCCAAGCACATCCGCCGCGAGCTCGAGCAGGTCTACGGCCCCGAGTGGGAGGCGCTGGTCGACCTGCTGCGCGACGTCCGCGACGAGCTGAAGTCCCGCTACCCGGACATGCCGAGCCGCCGCGACGCGGTCGAGCGCCTCATGGAGACCGACGTCGTCCGCCGCCTCGCCGACGGCGACGAGGAGGGCGCGCGGGAGCTGGCCCACCGGGTGCTCGACATCGGGGTGCCGGCATGATTCCTCCTCGTCGTGCCCGCGCTCTCATCGGCGCGGCGACTCGTCGGAGGGGCGCGTGACGCTCCTCGTCCTCGGGCTCTCCCACAAGACGGCGCCGATCGCCCAGCGCGAGAAGGCGGCCCTGTCGGAGGCGGAGGCCCGCGCGCTGCTGCGCGACCTGACGGCCGCGGGGGCGGTCGCCGAGGCGGTCGCGCTGTCAACGTGCAACCGCACCGAGATCTACGCCGCCGCGCCCGACCCGTCGGTCGCCGAGGACGTTCTCTGCGCGCTCCTGGTCGCCCGCACCCACATCTCGGATGACGAGCTCGCCTGCGCGCGCTACATCCTGCGCGACGACCGCGCGGCCACCCAGCTCTTCCGGGTGGCCTCCAGCCTCGACTCCATGGTCGTGGGCGAGAGCGAGATCCAGGGCCAGGTGCGCCAGGCCTGGGAGCTGGCCGTCGAGGAGGGGGCGTCCGGGCCGGTGCTCAACCGCCTCTTCCGGCAGGCGCTGGAGGTGGGCAAGCAGGTGCGCGCGGAGACGCGCATCGGCACCGGGTCGGCGTCGGTGTCGGCGGTGGCGGTCGAGCTGGCCGAGGAGGTTCTCGACGACCTGCCGGGACGGCAGGTGCTCCTCATCGGCGCGGGCCGCATGGCCGAGACGACGGCCCGGGCGCTCGTGGACCACGGCGTGCGCGAGGTGGTGGTGGCCAACCGCACCGTGGGCACCGCCCGGGAGCTCGCCGGCCGGGTCGGCGGGCGCGGGGTCGGGTTCGACCGGCTCGCCCAGGAGCTGCGCAGCGCCGACATCGTGATCTCCTCCACCGACGCGCCCCACGCGATCCTGCGCCGCCACGAGCTCGAGCCGGTGATGGCCGGCCGCGGCGCCCGGCCGATGGTGATCGTCAACATCTCCGTCCCGCGTGACGTCAACGCCGCCGTCGCGGAGGTCGAGGGCGTGGCCCTCTTCGACATCGACGACCTCGAGCGCGTCGTCGAGACCAACCTCAACGGGCGCAGGCTCGAGGCCGAGCGGGCCGAGGGCTTCGTGATCGGCGCGGTCCAGGGCTTCTCGGCCTGGCGGCGGGGCCTGAACGCGTCGCCGGCCATCGCCTCGCTCCACGCCCGCGGCGAGGAGATCCGCCGCGCGGAGCTGGCGCGCATGGAGGCGCAGTGGGAGGGGCTCTCCGACGCCGACCGCGAGCGCATCGAGGCCCTGACCAAGGGGATCGTGAGCAAGCTCCTGCACGAGCCCACCGTCCGCGCCCGCGCGGCGGCCGAGGACGGCGACGCCCTCAGGTACCTGGAGACCCTGCGCCACCTCTTCGCCCTCGAGGCGCAGACCGGCTCCTGACGGCGGGACGGGCGCCGTCCGCCTGATCCTCGCGACCCGGCGCTCGCCGCTGGCGCTGGCCCAGACCGAGCTGATCGCCGCGCGGCTGCGCGCGGCCGGCCACGAGGCGGAGGCGCTGCCGCTCACGACGACGGGCGACCGCTGGAGCGCGGAGGACCGGGCGCCGGCGCCCGACCGGGGCATGTTCGTGAAGGAGCTTGAGGAGGCGCTCCTGGACGGGCGCGCGGACCTGGCCGTCCACTCGGCCAAGGACCTGCCCGGCGAGATCCCGGAGGGGCTCGCGATCGTCGCCGTCCCGCCGCGCGAAGACCCTCGAGACGTGCTGATCGGCCCGGCGGGGGGCCTCGACGCCCTGCCCTCGGGCGCCCGGGTCGCGACGGGCAGCCCCCGGCGGGAGGCCCAGCTCCGCGCGATCCGGCCCGACCTGTCGATCGTGCCGATCCGGGGCAACGTCGGCACCCGGCTCGACAAGCTCGCGCGCGGGGAGGCCGACGCGCTGGTGCTGGCCGCCGCCGGCCTGCGGAGGCTCGGGCTGTGGCCGGACGGGACCACGCCCCTCCCGGTGGACGTCTCGACCCCGGCGCCGGGGCAGGGCCTCCTGGCCGTCGAGGCGCTGGCGGACGGCGCCGTCGCGGCCGCGGCCGCCGAGGCGCTGGACGACCCGTCGGCCCACGCGTGCCTGCGCGCCGAGCGGTCGTTCCTGGCCGAGCTCGGGGGAGGCTGCATGCGGCCGGTCGGGGCCCTCTGCGAGGACGCGGGCGGCGGCCGCCTCAGGATCACCGCCTTCGCCGGAGGGGTGACCGGCGGGCCCGGCGGGCGGACCGAGCGCGAGGGGCCGGCCGACGACCCGGAGGACCTCGGCCGCGTGGCCGCCGCGGTGGTCGCCCACGTCCTGCGGTGAGCGGGATGGTCCACCTGGTCGGCGCCGGGCCCGGCGACCCGGGCCTGATCACCGCGGCGGGCCGCGACGCGCTGGAGCGCGCCGACGTCGTCGTCCACGACCGCCTCGGCACCGAGGGGCTGCTGGCCCTCTGCCGGCCCGGCGCCGAGCTGCTGGACGCGGGCAAGGCCCCCGGGCGCGCCGCCATGACCCAGGACGAGATCAACGCGGCGCTCGTCGCGCACGGCCGTCGCGGCCGGCGGGTCGTGCGCCTGAAGGGCGGCGACCCGTTCGTCTTCGGCCGCGGGGGCGAGGAGGCCGAGGCTCTGGCCGCCGCGGGCGTCCCCTTCGAGGTGGTGCCCGGGGTGACGAGCGCGATCGCCGCACCGGCCGCGGCCGGGATCCCGGTCACCCACCGCGGGCTCGCCACCTCGTTCACCGTCGTGACGGGGCACGAGGACCCCGGCAAGCCCTCTGAGCAGACCGACTGGGCGGCCCTGGCGGCGGTGCCCGGGACGCTCGTGATCCTGATGGGGATGGGGCGCCTGGGCGACATCGCCGCCGCCCTGCTGGAGGCCGGCCGCGCGCCCGATGAGCCGGCGGCGGCCGTGCAGTGGGGGACGACGCCGCGCCAGCGCAGCGTCGTCGCGACCCTGGGCACGCTCGCGCCGCGGGTGGAGGAGGAGGGGCTGGGCGCGCCGGCCGTGGTCGTCGTGGGCGCGGTGGCGGCGCTCGCCCCGGCCATCGCGGGCGCGGCGGGGCCCCTGAGCGGCCGGCGGGTCGTCGTGACGCGCGCCCGCGCACAGGCGAGCGAGCTGTCGGAGCGCCTGCGGGCCCTCGGGGCCGCGGTCACCGAGCTGCCGGCCATCCGCATCGAGCGGCTGCCGGACGGGCCCGAGCTGGAGTCGGCCGTCGCCGTGCTGGCCGACTACGGCCTGGTGGTGCTCACGAGCGTCAACGGCGTCGACGCCCTCTTCGACGCGCTGGCCGCCCGCGGCCGCGACGCCCGGGCGCTGTCGGCGGCCGCCACCGTCGTGGCGATCGGCCCGGCCACCGCGCAGCGCCTCGCCGGCCGCGGGGTGCGCGCCGACGTCGTCCCCGAGCGGTTCCTCGCCGAGGGCGTCCTCGAGGCGCTCGAGGGCGTCCCGCTGACGGGCGCCCGGGCCCTGGTCGCCCGCGCGGCCGGCTCGCGCCCCGAGCTCGTCGACGGGCTGGAGCGGATGGGCGCGCGGGTCGACGAGGTGCTGCTCTACGAGGCGGTGCCGGAGCCCGCCGACCCGGGGGTCGTGGCCGAGGCGCTCGCCGCCGACTACATCACCTTCACCGCGTCCTCGACGGTGCGGGCCTTCGCCGGCCTCCTGGGCGAGGCCGAGCGGGAGCGCATGGCGGCCGGCGGCCCCCGCGTCGTCTCGATCGGCCCGGTCACGAGCGCGACGGCGCGCGAGCACGGCATGCGCGTCGACGCGGAGGCCGCCGAGCACAGCATCCCGGGGCTCGTGGCCGCGCTGCTGCACGATGCCTCCCGCTGAGCGCGAGCGCCCGGTCGTCGCCCTGCTGACCGACTACGGGCCGGGCAGCGAGCACGTGGGCGCGCTGCACGCCGTCGTGGCCGCCGGCTGCCCGGGCGCCGACCGCGTCGACCTCGCCCACGACGTGCCGCCGGGCGACGTCCGCGCGGGCGCGCTGCTCCTGCGCCGGCTCGCGCCCCTGGTGCCCGCGGCCGTGGTCCTCGCGGTGGTCGACCCCGGCGTCGGCACCGAGCGGCGCGCGGTCGCGGTGGCGCTCGCCCCCGGCGGGGCGCTGGTGGGCCCCGACAACGGGCTCCTGGGGCCGGCCGCCCGCGAGCTCGGTGCGGCGGCGGCCGTCGTCCTGCCGCCCCCGCCGGACGACGCCCCTGCGACCTTCCACGGCCGGGACCTGCTCGCCCCGGCCGCGGCGCGCCTCGCCGCGGGCGCGCCGCTCGCCGGCCTCGGGGAGCCGGCCGACCCCGCGGGCCTGGCCGCGCCCGAGCTGCCGCCGCCGGAGGTCGGTCCCGGGAGCCTCCGGGCGACCGCGGTGATCGTCGACCGCTTCGGCAACGTCGAGCTGCTGGCGGGCGCCGCCGACCTGGAGCGCGCCGGCTTCTCCCGCGGCGACCGCATCTTCGCCGCGACCGGCGAGCGGCGCCACCCGGCGACCGTGGCGAGGGCCTTCGGCGACGTCCCGCCGAAGGCGATGCTCGTGCACGTGGACAGCCACGGCATGGCGGCCATCGCCGTCAACGGTGGCAGCGCCGCCGCCCGCCTCCCGGCGGCGCCCGGCGACCGGGTCAGCCTGGGACGCTGGTGAGCCGCTCGGCGATGGCGCCGGCGAGCCGGTCGGCGGCGGCCGGCGCGTGGGCCAGGAAGAGGGACGGCTCGAGCAGCTCGAGCTCGATCACGAGCGGATCGCCGTCGGGGCCGGGCACGAGGTCGACGCGGGCGTAGAGCAGGTCCGCCGCGCCGCCGGGCACCGCCGCCAGGGCCGCCCGCGCCGCGGCGAGCTGGGCGTCGCCGGGGGTCGCGGGCGCGATGTCCTCCTCCACGAACAGCCCGCCGACGACCTCGAGCCCGGGCACCAGCAGGGGGCCCTTGCGGATCGCGTGGCTGAAGCCGCCGCCGATGTGGACGACCGCCGTCTCGCCGAGCTCCTCGACCGCGGCCATGTAGGGCTGCGCCATCGCCGGCCGGCCGTCGGCGTGGAGGCGCGCGACGTGGGCCTCGGCGTCGGCCCGGCGGCCCGCCGGGTAGCGGTCGGTGTCCAGCGAGCCGGCCGAGACGACCGGCTTCACCACGACCTCCTCGGCGGTCGGCCACTCCATGCCCTCGCCGGGCGCCGCGAAGGCCGTCGGCACGATGGGGACGCCGGCGCGGGCGAGCTCGGCGAGGTAGCGCTTGTCGCTGCTCCAGGCCAGGACGTCCGGCGGGTTCAGCAGGGTCGTCGCGGCGGCCGTCGCCTCCGCCCAGGCCAGCAGCTCGCCGAGGCGGCGCGGGTAGTCCCAGACCGAGCGGACCACGGCCAGCTCGAAGGCGCCCCAGTCGACCGAGGGGTCGTCCCAGTCGACCACCTCGTGGGCGATGCCGCGGCGCTCCAGCGCCTCGGCGAGCGGCGGCAGGTCGTCGTCGAGGTCGCGCGCGACCGCGGCCGTGACCAGCGCGACGGTCACGGGCGGTCGTCCGTCGCGCCGCGCCGCGCCCGCCACTGCTCGCGCGTCTGGCCCCAGATCTCGACGGGCCGGGCGTCCATGGGCTCGGGCAGCCGGCCCCAGCCGCGGCGCCCCGACCCGAGCCGCTCGGCGACCCGGATCGAGGCGGCGTTCTCGGGGTCGATGCAGTGGATGACGTCGGTCCAGCCGAGCGGGCCGAAGGCCCAGTCCATGGCGGCCGCCGCGCCCTCGGTCGCGTAGCCGCGGCCCCAGCGCGAGCGGACGATGCCGTAGCCGACCTCGGGCCCCGGCCAGCCCTCGGGCATCCACGGGCCCAGCCGGCCCACCCAGAGGCCGCTGTCGCGCTCGAGCACGGAGAACATCCCGAAGCCCTGGACCGCCCACGCCCCGGCGATGGTCAGGAATCCCCGCCAGGCCATGGCCCGCGACAGGGGCCCGCCGATGAAGCGGGCGGCCTCCCGGTCGGCCATGAAGTCCGCCCACGCGTCGAAGTCCTCGGCGCGCGGCGGGCGCAGGACGAGGCGCGCGGTCTCGATGCGGGGCTCGCGGCTCACGCCGCGGAGCTTACGGCTAGATCGTCAGACGGAGTCGGCCCACGTCCGTCGGCCCAGACCAGCCCGCCGCCGGCGACCACGCAGCTCACCGCGCCCGGGTTTGGCGCCCGGCGGCAGGGTCTCGCGCGCCACCTCGGAGAGGTGCGGTCTGGCTCAGCTTGACCAGGGCCGCCGGGGCGCCGCCCGCGGCGTCCGCCTCCTGGGCCGCCCAGACGGCCGGCCGGCGCCGGGCGACGGCAGGTCGCCGCGCCGAGCGCCCAGCGAGCCCCGCGATCGGCAGCGGGCCCCGGGCTGGCACGGCGGGCAGTTTATGCCGAGTCGCTCCCGGAAAGCCAGACCCGGACGGGCGCTCCGTGCGGGTCGCCGTGCTCGACCTGGAGGGTGGTGTGGGCGATGCCGAAGTCGCGCCGGAGCATCTCGCTCAGCTCGCGCCGCCGCGCGTGGCAGTCCTCCCCCTCGGGCACGAGGACGTGGGCAGAGAGGGCGGGGAAGCCCGAGGTGATGGTCCAGATGTGCAGGTCGTGGACCTCCGAGACGCCCTCGACCGCCGCCATGCGCCGCCCGACCTCCTCCGCGTCGATGCCCTCGGGGGCCGCCTCCAGCAGGACGCCGAGCGACTCGCGCAGCACCCGCCAGGAGCTCGCGAGCACGAGCACGCCGATCAGGATGCTCACGAGCGGGTCGGCGTAGAGCCAGCCGGTGGCGATGATGATGAGGGTCGACACGACCACGCCGACCGACCCGAGCAGGTCGGCGAAGACGTGCAGCTTCGCGGCGCGCAGGTTCAGGCTCCGCCCCCCCGAGCGCGCGAGGATGACCACGCCGAGGATGTTGACCGCGAGGCCGGCGAGGGCGATCGCCAGCGTGGTGCCCGTGAGGATCTCGGGCGGGTCCGACAGCCGCTGCGCCGCCTCGATGAAGATCCAGATGGCGATGGCCACCAGGGCGACCCCGTTGAACAGCGCGGCGAGGATCTCGGCCCGCCGGAACCCGAACGACATGCGCGCCGTCGGCGGCCGCCGCGCGAGCCACAGCGCGCCCAGGGCGAGCGTCAGCGAGCCGACGTCCGAGAGCATGTGCCCGGCGTCGGCGAGCAGCGCGAGGCTGTCGCCGATCAGGCCTCCGACGAGCTCGGCGACGGCGAGCGCGGCCGTCAGGCCGAGGACGATCGTCAGCGCCCGGGCGTCGCGCCCCCGGGCCGGGGCGCCTCCGGCGCCGTGCTGGTGGCCGGCGCTCAGTCCCGGGCCTCGAGCTCGACCCGCGGCGCCGCGGCGACCCCCACGAGGTCGATCGCGCGGTGGACGATCGAGCCGCGGCGCACCACCAGGCGCACCCTGGCGGCGCCGATGCGCTCGATCAGGTCGGCGACCAGGCGGGTGCCGGCGCTGTCGATGAAGGGGACCCCCTGGAGGTTGACCGTCAGCTCGTCCCCGGGCGCGACCTCCCGCCGCAGCCGCGCGAGCAGCGCCGGCGACGAGGCGTGGTTGACCTCGCCCGTCAGACGCGCCACCACGATCATCTCGCCGGCCCCGTTGCGCCCGCGCGTCACCGCGACCCGCCCGCGGCCTCCCGCGCTCGCGCTCGGCCGCGGGGCGGCCGGCCGCCGGGGCCCGCGCCCGAGGCGCCGGGACATGCGCACGACGGTGCCGGCGGCGTCGGTGCGCACGGCGACGTCGTCCATGAGGGCCCGCATCATGCCCAGCCCTCGCCCGCGGTCGCCCGGCGCGGGCGAGGCCCGCCAGCGCCCGGTGTCGGCGACCTCGAGCTCGACCGACCCGCCGGCGAAGCGCGCCCTCATGCGGATCTGCCCGGTCGCGTGCCGGCGGTAGGCGTGCTCGACGCAGTTCGCGGCCGCCTCGCTGCCCGCCAGCACGACGTCGTCCCCGGCCGATCCGGCGCCGGCGTCGCGGAGCCAGCCCGTGAGCCTCCGGCGCAGCGTGGCCAGCTCCGAGGCGTCGGCCTGGACGGCCACCTCGAGGGGCTCCGGCGTTGCCGGGTCGAGCCGCAGCGCCAGGAGCGCGGTGTCGTCCGCCGACCCCCCGGCCGCCATCGTCCCCAGGAGCTCGTCGCAGAGCGCGTCGGCCGAGGGCGCCCCGGTCCCGCCGGCCGCGCGCCGCAGCCGCTCGAGCGACTGGTCGATCGACTCGCGCGTGCGCTCGATCAGCCCGTCGGTGTAGAGGAGCAGGGTGTCGCCCGCCGCCAGGGCCCGCGCGGCGTGCGGGCGGGGCCCGTTCGACGCGAGGCCCAGGGGCGGGGAGCGCCCCTCCCAGAGGAACCACGCCGGTGCGTCCCGTCCCTCCGGCACGACCAGCGGCGGCGGGTGGCCCGCGCAGGCGTACCGCACCTCGCGCGAGGCGAGGTCCACCAGGCAGAGGGCCGTCGTGGTGCCCATCGCCTCGGGGACGCCGGCGGCGAAGCCGGCCAGGCGGTCGAGGAGCGGCCCCGGCTCGGCGTCCTCGGCGGCGAAGATCCCCAGCGCCCCGCGGAGCTGGCCCATCACGGCGGCCGCCTGGGGCCCGCGGCCGACCACGTCTCCGACGCACAGCAGCACGCGCCCGGGGGCGAGGGGGATGGCGTCGTACCAGTCGCCGCCCACGCGGCCCGGCTCGGCGCTCGCGACGTAGCGCCGGGCCAGCGCCCCGCCCTCCACCGCGGGGAGCTCCAGGGGCAGGAGCGCCTCCTGCAGGGTCTCGGCCACCTGGCGCTGGCCCTCGTAGAGGATGGCGTTGTCGAGGGCGAGGCCGGCGCGGCGGCCGATCTCGACGGCGAGGTCACGGTGCTCCTCGGTGAAGCGGCGGCCGGACTCGCCGCTCAGGAGCGTCAACGCCCCGATGGCACGGCCGCGGGCCGTCATGGGGACCCCGAGGTACGAGACCGGCGCCAGCTCGCGCAGGCGCGCCAGGAACTCCTCGTCGTGCGGGATGTCGGCCCAGCGATCCTTGTCGAGCTCGGTGAGCAGCACGGGCTCGCCCGAGCGGATGACGTCTGCCGGGCCCCCCTTCAGGCTGAGGGACTGGTCGCCCGCGTAGGCCGCGCGCACGAGCTCGTGCTTGGCGGGATCGGCGTGGCGGTAGGCGACCAGCGGCGCGTTGCCGTGCTCGTCGATCACGCGCACGGTGCAGAAGTCGGCCAGGCGCGGCACGACCGCGCGCACCAGGGCGTCGAAGCGCTGGGCGAGGCCGACCGGGGCGTCGAGCGCGAGGCTGACGTCGGCCAGCAGCCGCGCGCGGTCCTCGGCGCGCTCGGCCGCCTCTCGGGCGCGCTGCTCGGCGTCGTGCAGCCGGGCGCGCTCGAGCGCCGAGGAGCACTGCGCCGCGAGCGCGAGCGCGTGGTCCCGCTCCTCGGCGCTGAACCGGCGCTCGTCCTCCGAGAAGCGGAACGCGACCGCCCCCGCCAGCGTTCCGTGGGCCGACAGCGGCAGGCCCACGGCGACGTTGCTCAGGCCGCCGCGGCGCGCCGGGTAGCTCTCCGGCCAGTCGTCCGCCGTCTCGAACCAGAAGGGCTCACCGGTGCGCAGCACCTCCACCAGCGGCAGGGGCGAGTCGAGCGGCATGCGCTCCCCGGGGACGAGCACGTCGGGCGGGTAGCCGGATGCCGCCAGCACGCGCACGCCGTCGCCCTCACGCAGCATCAGGACGCCGGCGATCGCGCCGAGCGCGGCCATGCCCTCCGAGACGATCAGGCGGGCGACGTCCTCCTCGTCGAGGGTCGCGCCGAGCGCGGCGGTCATGCGCTGGAGCCGCTCCGTGCGGCTGCGCGCCGACGCCTCGGCGGCGTAGAGGCGCGCGCGCTCCAGCGCCTGGGCGCACTGGTGCACGAGCGTCTCGGCCAGCTCGCGCTCCGCCGCGCCCACGTCGCGCTCTCCGACGAAGGCGATCATCATCACCCCGAGGTTCCCGCCGTGGCCGGCGAGCGGGAGGATGGCCGCCGCGCGCGCGCTCCCGGCGAACAGGCCCGCGCCGGTCGGGCAGGCCCGCTGCCAGGCGGCGTGGTCGGGCAGCCAGATCGCCTCGCCGGCGTTGAGGCATCGCGTGAGCGCGAGCGGCGCGTCGACCGGGACCCGGCGGAAGCTCTCGAGGATGTCCGGGCCGATGCCCTCGGCGGCGGCGAGCACGAGGTCGCCCTCGGCCAGCAGGGAGAGCGCGGCCGCGTCGCCGTCGAGCACCGAGGCGGTCTCGCGGAGGGCGATGCCCACGACCTCGTCCGGCGTCAGGGCCTCCGAGAGCTCGGCCGTCACGCGCGCGAGCAGGGCGACCCGGCGCGCGCCCTGCTCGCCGGCGGTCAGGGCGGAGCGCAGGCCCACCTCGCTGGACGCCGCCCCGGCGAGCGCGGCGAGCACCGCGGCGTCCTGCGCGGTCCACTCCCGCGGGCGCGTGTCCCCGACGCAGAGCGTCCCCAGCACGTGCCCGTCCGCCGATCGGATGGGATGGCCGGCCCACGCCACGATGCCGAGCGTCCGGATCGCGCCCGTCCCGCGGGCGCGGGCGTCGTTGGGGGCATCGCCCACGAGCAGGGCCTCCCCGTCGCCCACGACCAGCCGGCAGAACGACTCGCCGACGGGCATCTCGCGCCGCTTCGCCCAGGCGGGATCCAGGCCGACGGCGCTCTTCCAGAAGGTGCGGCGGTCGTCGACCAGGCTCACGAACGCGAGCGGGGCGTCGAGCAGGGACGCGGCGTGGGCCGCGAGGCCGTCGAACGGCTCCTCGGGAGCCGTGTCGAGCAGCTGCGTCGCCCGGACCGCCGCAACTCGCTCGGGGTCGCGGACCGAGTCCACGACCGGGAGCGTAGCCCGCACGGGGGGTTCGGCCAAGGCTCAGCGCGCCCGGCGCAGCCGGACGGGCCGGGGATCCGGCCCGGCTCCGACCAGGATGACCGGGATCCCGCGCGGGCCGGCGCGGGCGAGCACGAGGGCCTCGCGGAGGGCCTGGGGCGCGTCAGCCCCCGTCGGCGGCGGTCCGCAGGCCGAGCTGCGGTGCGATCGGCTGCAGGGCGGCGATGACGTTCGCCACGTGCTCGTCGAGGTCGAGCCCGAGGAGCTCGGCGCCCGCGAGCACCTCGTCGCGGTGGACGCCCGCGGCGAACGAGGGCTGCTTGAGCTTCTTGCGGACCGACTTGGGCGTGAGGCCGTCCAGCCCCGTCGGGCGGACGAGCCCGCACGCGTGGACGAAGCCCGAGAGCTCGTCGCACGCGAAGAGGGTCCGCTTGAGCGGCGTGTCGCGGGGCAGGCCGAGGTGCTCCGCGTGCGAGAGGACCGTCTCGACGAGCTCCTCGGGATAGCCCTCCTCCCGGAGGATCGGCGCCCCGTCCTGCGGGTGCCGGTCGAGCGTGGGGTGCATCTCGTAGTCGAAGTCGTGCAGGAGGGCCGCCGCGGCCCAGAACTCCTCGTCCTCGCCGTCGCGACGCGCGTAGAAGCGCACCGAGGCCTCCACCGCGAGCGCGTGGCGCCGCAGCGCCTCGCTCGCGGTGTGGCGGGTCAGCGTGGCCCAGGCGGCGTCGCGGGTGACCTCCATCCCGCGCGCCACGATAGCGTCGTCGGCCGGTCTAGGACGGCACCGCCAGTCCGTTGAACGAGCAGCGGTCCGCGACGCCGTGACGATCGCCGCGACGTGACGCTCACGGTGCGCGCGGGCGTGACGAAGAGCACGCTCGCCACGGAGCGCGAGAACTGGCCGTCGGCCGTGCCCGGTCCGCCCAGCCGGATGGTCAGATTGGTCTCGCCCGCCGCGCCCGCCTCGCACGCGACGGAGATCGTCACCCCCGCGAGCCCCTTCTCACCTGAGCGTGTCCGTCCGGTGGGGGAGGGGCGGATTCGCGCGGAATTGACCTGCGGAACCCTACCCGCCCGCCGCGCGCCACGAGGAACACGCCGACGAGGATCAGCAGCATCCCGGCCACCGTCGCGACCGTGACCGGCTCGTCGCGCAGCGCCCAGCCGTAGGCCAGGGCGACCGGCGGGATCGTGTAGGCGACCACGGACGCCCGGCCGTAGCCGATCTCCGCGATCAGCCGGAAGTAGACGACGAAGGCCCACGCCGTCCCGACGAGGGCGAGCGCGACGACCGCCAGCACGGCGACCGGCCCGGGGGCGGCGTCGGGGGGCTGCGCGACGGCCGCCGGCAGGGTGAGGATCGCCGCCGCGCCCACGGAGAAGAGCGTCGTGACGATGGGCGGGACGCCGGCGTAGCGGAGCTTCAGGATGAAGCCGGACACGGCGTAGCTCGCCGCCGCGCCGATCATCGCCGCCGCGCCGAGCAGCTCGCCGGCCGACCCGATCTGCTCCACCCCCACCAGCAGGCCGACGCCGCCCAGGCCGACGACGAGGCCGCACCACTGGACCGGCGACATCATCTCGCTGCGGTCGAGGAAGGGGGCGAGGATGGCGATGAAGATCGGCGCCGAGGCGATGAGCACGGCCGACAGCCCCGACGGCACCGTGCGCTCGCCGAAGGTGATGAGCATGAACGGGAGCGCGATCGCGAACAGGCCCAGGAGCAACGCGGTGCCCGGGCGCCGCCGCGCGTCGGCCAGGAGCCCGGGGGCCACTCCGCCGCGCACTCGGATCACGACCAGCAGCGCGAGAGCCGCGAGCCCCGTGCGGGCGAAGACGACGAGCGACTCGGGGATCTCCTCGATCGCCTCGGCGATGAGGAGGTACGAGGCCCCCCAGACTCCCGAGAGCAGGGCGAGCATGAGGGCGTGCCGGGGTCTCACGCGCCCTCCGGGATCGTGGCTGCGCGACGGGCGGCGGCGCCGGCCGTCGCCGCGCCGCAGCGATCACCTCACGATAGAGGTCGCTCAGGCGGCTCCGCCGCCCCCGCGATACTCCTGGACGCCCCACCCGTTGCCGTCGGGGTCGGCGAAGAAGATGAACTTCGAGCCGTCCATCTCGGCCGGGCCGAGCACCCGGACCTCGCTCACATCCACGCCGCGCCCGGCCAGGTCGGCGCGCGCCGCCGCGATGTCGGTCACGACGAGCTGGAGGCCCTGGACGCTGCCGGGCTCCATCTCGGTGAGCCCGGTGCCGATGACGATCGAGCACCCCGAGCCCGGGGGCGTCAGCTGCACGATCCGCATCCGGTCGCTCACCGTCGTGTCGTGGTCCACGGCGAAGCCCGCCCGCTCGGCGTAGAAGGCCTTTGCCCGATCCACGTCGGAGACGGGAACCTGCACCACCTCGAGTCGGTAGTCCACGACGCCTCCTCAGGCCAGGAGCTCGGCGAGGCGGTCGAAGGCGCCCGAGAGCCCGGCCTGCGCGTGCGAGCGCATCTCGTCGGTCGTGCGGATCGTCGTCCGGAACGACATCTCGGTGCGGCCGTCGCCCAGGTCGGCGAGGGTCACCTCGCTGACGGCGCCCTCGTGCCACGCCCCGGCTCCGTCCTCGTCGAGCACGAGCCGCTCGGGCGCGACCACCTCCCGGTAGACCCCGGCGACGCTCATCTCGGAGCCGTCCTCGTCCGAGACCGAGGTCACCCGGAAGACGCCGCCCGGCCGGACGTCCATCTCGACCGCCGACGCGGCCGTGCTCCACCCGCGCGGCCCCCACCAGCTCGCCAGGCGGTCGGGCTCGGTCCACGCTCGCCACACCAGCTCGCGGGGGGCGTCGAAGACGCGCGTGATCGTGATCTCCTGGGCGGCGGCCGTCTCACTCATCGCGGGGTCCCCTCTGGATCTCGATCAGGTGCTCGCCGAGGCGGTCGAAGCTCCCCTCCCAGAACCCGCGGTACCCCGCCAGCCAGTCGGCGGCGTCCTTGAGGGCCGCCCCCTGGAGCCGCGAGGGCCGCAGCTGCGCCGAGCGGCCGCGCGCGATGAGGCCGGCCCGCTCCAGCACCTTGAGGTGCTTGGAGACGGCCTGGAGCGTGATGGGGAACGGCTCGGCCAGCTCGTTCACGGTCGCCTCGCCCTGCGCCAGCTGCGCCAGGATCGCCCGCCGCGTGGGGTCGGCGAGGGCTGCGAACGTCGTGGTGAGCTGGTCGACCGCCATCGATGATCACCTGTCTGGTTGATCAACTAGACGGTTGAGCATAGCAGCGGGGCCGGCACGCGCTCGAGCCGGCGCGAACCTCCACAAACTATCCGCACGGGTCGTTGACGCGCGCGGCCTCGATCTCGGAGGATTGCGCCCCGTCCTCCGGACCCGAGGCCGCGATGCGCTCCGCCCTCCGCCTGCTCGCCCTGATGCTCGTCGCCGGCCTCGCCGTGGGGGTCGGGAGCGCCCAGGCGGCGATCATCGGCGACCCGGACCTTCACGCCTGTCGCCGCTACACCAAGGCGCAGGCCGGGGGCGGGCAACGCGGTGACGATGACACTTGAACTGGATGCCCGCCAGTTCGCGCCGCCGGCACCGGCGACCGACAAGCAGGAGGTCACCGTCACGGACCTCGCCGGCGGCAGTCCCCAGACCTTCGTCGCGTCGGCTCGACGGCCAGCCGTCCGCTCCCGCTGCTGCTGTCGGACGGCCGCTCTACCGAGTCACCGTCGATCCGGCTGCCAGCGCTGCACGGATCGCGCTCCTCGCACACCTGGCCTCGGCACCGCGGAAGACGGGACGACGCGCATCGACGCGACGCCGCCGAGCGGCACGGTGCAGATCAACGGCGGCGCCGCCGCCACCAACAACCGCACCGTCACGCTGAACCTGGCCGCCAGCGACCCGCTCATCGACGGCCTCCCAGGGACGTCGAGCGGGGTCACGCAGTCGGCCGCTGACATGGACGGCGACGGGACCTTCCCCTGCTCGATCTTCTTCAACGATCCCGAACCCCGACTTCAGCGGGTGCGCCGGCAACTTCAACCCCGCGACGCCGGCCACCCTCTCCGCCGGCGACGGCATCAAGAAGGTCGGGGTCGAGTTCGGGGACGGCGCCCGCCAGAACACCCGTGCCCTGCGCGAGCCATCTTCTGCGTGATCACCCTCGGGAGCCCGATCCTCGGCAACGTGTCGGCGGCCGCGACCGACGAGATCCTGCTCGACACGGTCAAGCCGATCGCCCTGGCCACCCAGAGCGCCTTCACGGTCGACCGCGGCGGCTCGGTGAGCTTCGACTCCACCACCTCGATCGACCAGAACCCGCCCAACGGCCTCCGGGGTCAACCCGGCCAGCGCGACCTGGCAGTTCAAGGACGGCACCCCGCAGGCGACCGGCGCCAAGGTGACGCACGTCTTCAACCAGCCCGGCACGTTCGTCGGCGACCTGCGCGTGCGGGACCGCGCCGGGAACCTCTCGGACATCCGCCAGTTCGCGGTCACGGTCAACCCGGGCCCCGGCGGCTCCTCCGTCGGCACGCTCCGCGGCATCACGGGGACCGCCGCCTTCAACCTCGACCGGCTGCGGGTGAGCGCCCGCTACGTGAGGAGCCGCCTGAAGGGCTCCATCATCCTCAGCGGCTCCGCGGCCCAGGCGGGGGCGCTGCGCGCCGAGCTGCGGCGGTCGGCGCGCGGCCGGCTGCTCGGCAAGGTCGTGGCCAAGCGGCTCAAGGTCGGGGCGTTCACGAGGACCCTCAAGCTGCCGGCGAGCCTGCTGCCGGGCACCTACCGGCTGGCCTTCGTCGGCCCCGGCGGGACGCTGCGGACGACCCTGACGCTCAAGGCGCCGCGCGAGGGCGTCATCCGCAGCGGGCGGATCAGCGGCGCGGGGGTCCTGTTCCGCTTCGCGGCCCAGCCCGTGAAGGCCCTGCGCGGCAAGCTCACCGTCGCCTGGTCGCAGGGATCCCGGAGCCTCGGCACCGTGCCGGTGGCCTCGGGCGCGTCGATCCGTGCGGCGCTGCCCGGCGGCGCGACGCTCGGCGGCGGCCGGCTCCGCGCCGTGCTCCGGGCCGGCGGCACCGTCGTGGGCTCAGCGACGACCGGGCGGCGCTAGCGACCCCGCCGCCGGGGTTGCCCCCCCGACGGCGGCTCCGTAGCCTTGCCGCAGCCAACCGTGGCGGCGCGAGGAAGCCGGTGAGAGGCCGGCGCGGTCGCGCCACTGTATCCGGGGCAGTCCCCCTCCATATCCACGGCCCTCGGGTCGGAAGGGGAGGAGTGGACGACGATCCGGGAGCCAGGAGACTCGCCCGCCGCGGGCGTCACCGATCGGGACGCGTCATCCCGAGGGAGGCATCGTGAGGGGCGCTCTTCTGGTCGCCGGCACCGGCTCCGACGCCGGCAAGAGCGTGATCACGGCGGGGATCTGCCGCTGGCTGCGCCGGCAGGGCGTTCGCGTCGCCCCCTTCAAGGCCCAGAACATGGCGCTGAACTCGGTCGTGACGGCCGGCGGCGCCGAGATCGGGCGCGCCCAGGCAGCCCAGGCCGCCGCCGCCGGCGTTGACGCCGAGGCGGCGATGAACCCGGTCCTCATCAAGCCGGCGGGGGAGCGGCGCAGCCACGTCATGCTCATGGGCCGGCCGTTCGCCGAGGCCGACGCCCGCAGCTACGGGCCCATGCGCGAGGCGCTGCGCGAGCCGGTGCTGGGCGCCCTCGAGGACCTGCGCTCCCGCTTCGACGTCGTGGTGTGCGAGGGGGCGGGGAGCCCCGCCGAGATCAACCTCCGGGCCGGGGACCTGGCCAACATGGGCCTGGCCCGGGCGGCCAACCTCCCCGTCGTGATCGTCGGCGACATCGACCGGGGCGGCGTCTTCGCGGGCCTCTTCGGCTGCCTGGCCCTGCTCGAACCGGACGACCAGCGGCTGGTCTCGGCGTTCCTGATCAACAAGTTCCGCGGCGATCCCGGCATCCTGCGACCCGGCCTGGACGAGCTGCGCGATCGCACCGGGCGCCCGACGCTCGGCGTGCTGCCCTGGCGCCGCCGGCTCTGGCTCGACGTCGAGGACTCCCTCGCCCTCGAGGCGCCGCGCGAGGCGGGCGAGCCGCCGCGCGGGCCCGACGCGCTCGAGGTCGCCGTGGTGCGCCTGCGGTGGATGAGCAACTTCACGGACGTGGACGCGCTGGCGGCCGAGCCCGGCGTGGCCGTCCGCTTCACGCGGTCCCCCTCCGACGTGGAGCGCGCCGACCTCGTCGTGCTGCCCGGCACCCGGGCCACCGTGGACGACCTGGCCGCCCTGCGGGCGGACGGCCTGGACGTCGCGCTCGCGCGCCGGGCGGCGCGCGGCGCCCCGGTGCTCGGGGTCTGCGGCGGCTACCAGATGCTCGGCGGACGCATCGAGGACGACGTCGAGAGTCGCTCCGGGGTCACGCAGGGCCTCGGCCTGCTGCCGGTGGAGACCCGCTTCGGAGAGGAGAAGATCCTCCGCCGGCGCGCCGGCGTCGCGCCCTGGCTCGGCGGCGCGCCCGCGGCGGGCTTCGAGATCCGCCACGGGCGCGTCACCCGGACGGGAGGCGATGCCCTCCTGGAGACCGAGACCGGCGACGAGGGCTGCCGCCACGGGGCGCTGATCGGCACCTCCTGGCACGGGCTCCTCGAGGGCGACGACGTGCGGCGCGCGCTCCTCGGGTGGGCCGCCGCCGCCGCCGGCCGGCGATGGCTGCCGGGCGACACGCCGTTCGCGGTCGTTCGCGAGCGGCGGCTGGAGGCCATCGGCGACCTCGTCGCCGACCACGTCGACACCGACGCGCTCGCGGCCCTGATCGACGGGGGGCCTCCGCCGGGCCTGCCCGTGCTCGAGACGCGCAGCGTCGAGTGGGCGGCGCCGTGACGGATCTCGCCGGGACACTCGCCCTGCTCGAGGAGGTCGGGCCCCGCTACGGCGCCTGCGCGGGCCCTCCGGAGCCCCGGCGGGCCCGCTTCTTCACGCCCCTGTCGGCCCTCGTCGATGAGCCGGGGGTCCTGGAGCGGTTGCTCGAGGGAGCCGGTGCCCGCTGGTTGACGCCGGACGTGCGGGTGCAGATCGCGTTCGTCGCCGGGCCGCTCCTCGGACGCCTGCTCCGCGTCGCCTGCGGGTGCCTGATGCTCGGCGCGCCGGTGCCGCGCATGCGCGCCGAGGACGTGCTCGTGCGCTTCGGCGAGACCGGCCTCGCCCAGGAGCTGCGGCTCGTCGGTCCGCCGGTCGCGAGCGCGGCCGGGGGTGTCGAGCGGATCCGCGACGAGCTCCTGGGAACGCACCTCGCGTCGCTGATCGACCATCTGCGCGTCGTCGGCGGGCCCGGGCGCCCGACGCTCTGGGGCGCGGCCGCCGACGCGCTCGCCGGCGCGTGCCTGGAGCTGGGGCGGGCGCTCGGCGACGAGGAGCTCGGCCGTCGCGCCGGGGCGGAGCTGGTGGAGCGCTGCCGTCCCCCGCTCCGGCGCCCCGCGCGCTACCTGCGGCTCGCGGGCGGCGGCAGGGCCGAGCTCGCCGTCGCGCTCCAGTCGTGCTGCCTCGCTCACAGGCTGCCCAACGGGACGCGGTGCGCGAGCTGCCCGCTCCGGTCGGAGGACGACCGCCGCCGCCGGCTGGGCGCGCGCCTGGCCCGGTCGCGCGCCCCCCGGCCGGTCCTCGCCGGCGCGGCCGGGGGCGGGTCGTGATCCGCCGGACGGCGCCCGATCGCTGCCCGGGCGTGCTCGCCCTGCACGAGGCGCGCGACGGCGCCCTGGCGCGGGTCCGCCTGCCCGGAGGGCGGTTGACCGCCGCGCAGCTGCGGGCGGTCGCCGACGTCGCCGCGAGCCTCGGCAGCGGCCTGGTGGACCTCACCGTGCGGGCGAACATCCAGATCCGGGGCCTCGCCGGGGACGCGGGCGGGGCCGTGGCCGAGCGCCTCGACGCGGCCGGCCTGCTGCCCTCGCTGGCGCACGAGCGCGCCCGCACGATCCTCGCCAGCCCGCTGGCCGGGCGGGACGCGGCCGCCCGGCTCGACGCGCGGCCGCTCGTCAACCGGCTCGACGCCCTGATCTGCGACGACCCGGCGCTGGCAGAGCTGCCCGGCCGGTTCGCGTTCCTCGTCGAGGACGGCAGCGGGGCCATGGCCGGGGTCGGCCACGACGTCGCGCTCGCGCCGGTCGCGAGCCTCGGGGGGCCCGACGACGGCCGGCTGGCGCTGGTGGTCGGCGGCGAGGACGCCGGCCTGCGCGCCGAGCCCGCGGCCGCCCCCGCGATGGCCGCCGCCGCCGCGCGGGCATTCCTCGCCGAGCGCGGGCGGTCCGGCTCGGGCGCCTGGCGCGTCTGCGAGCTGCCCGGAGGCCCGGCCGCCGTGATCGCCCGCGCCCGCGCGGCGCTGCGCGGCGAGGCGGCGATCGCGACCGCGCCGCCGGGGCGCTGGGCCGCGTCCGCGTCCCCGCCCGGGCCCGCCGGGCCGCTCACCCAGCCCGACGGGCGGGTCGCGCTGGGCGCCGTGGTGCCGCTCGGGCGGCTCGAACCCGGCGCCCTGCGGGCGCTGGCGGCGGCGAGCGAGCGCGGCGCGGGCGAGGTGCGGCTCTCCGTGTGGCGGACGGCGCTCGTGCCCGACCTCCCTTCGGCCGCCGTGGCGCCCGTCGCCGCCGCCCTCGCGCGCGCCGGCATGGCGTGCGACGCCGGCTCGCCGTGGCTCGGGCTGTCGGCCTGCGCGGGGCTCGAGGGGTGCGCGAGCGCGCTCGCCGACGTCAGGGCCGCCGCCGCGCGCCGGGCCGGCGCCCGGCGGGCGGCCGACCCGCCGGAGCACCACTCCGGGTGCGAGCGGCGCTGCGGCGAGCCGGCCGGGCCGGTGGCCGCCGTCGTCGCCGGAGGTGCGCCCTGACCGAGTGGCTGCGCGACGGGGCGGAGATCTACCGTCGCTCGTTCGCCACGATCCGCTCCGAAGCCGACCTGTCCGGGCTCGAGCCGGACGTTGCGCGGGTCGCGGTGCGGATGATCCACGCCTGCGGGATGGTCGACCTCGGCGGCGACGTGGCCGCCTCGCCCGGCGCCACCCTCGCGGGGCGACGGGCGCTCGAGGCCGGCGCGCCGATCCTGTGCGACACGGCCATGGTGGCCGCCGGCATCACGCGCGCGCGCCTGCCCGCGCGGAACGAGGTGGTCTGCGCGCTCGGCGACCCGAGCGTGCCCGACATCGCCCGGCGGCTGGCGACGACCCGCTCGGCCGCCGCGCTCGAGCTCTGGCGGGGACGCCTGGAGGGTGCCGTGGTGGCGGTCGGCAACGCGCCGACGGCCCTGTTCCGGCTGCTGGAGCTGGTCGACGAGGGCGCCGGGCGCCCGGCCGCGGTCGTCGGCGTCCCCGTCGGCTTCGTCGGCGCGGCCGAGTCGAAGGAGGCGCTCGCCGCCCACCCCGCCGGGATCCCCTACCTGATCGTGCGAGGGCGGCGCGGCGGCAGCGCCATCGCCGTCGCCGCGGTCAACGCCCTGGCGAGCGACGCCGAGTGAGCGCGCCGGCCGGGACGGGGACGCTCTACGGGGTCGGCGTCGGGCCCGGCGATCCCGAGCTGGTGACCGTGAAGGCGCGCCGCATCATCGAGTCGGCCGCCGTGATCGCCTACCCCGAGGCCCGCCGGGGGAGCAGCATCGCGCGTCGCACCGCCGCCCCGTACCTGCGCCCGGGCCAGGAGGAGCTGCCCCTGGTCTATCCGGTGACCACGCAGCCCACCGACCATCCGGAGGGCTACGAGGGCGCGCTGGCGGAGTTCTACGACGCGGCCTGCGAGCGCCTCGCGGCGCTGCTGGAGGACGGGCGCGACGTGGCCGTGCTCTGCGCGGGCGACCCGTTCCTCTACGGCTCGTACGCGCACGTGCACGAGCGGCTCTCCGGCCGCTACCCCACGGTCGTGGTGCCGGGCGTCACCTCGGTGAGCGCCGCCGCCGCGGCGGCCGGCCGGCCCCTGGTGCGCGGGGACGAGGTCCTCACGATCGCCCCGGGCACCCTGGCCCCCGAGGCGCTGGCGGCGCGCCTGGCCACCGCCGACGCGGCCGCGGTACTCAAGCTCGGGCGCACGTTCGGGGACGTGCGCCGCGCCGTGGCCGAGGCCGGGCTGGGGCCCCGCGCGCTCTACGTGGAGCGCGCGAGCGGCGACGAGCAGCGCATCCGGGCGCTGGACGACGTCGACCCCGGCGCGGTGCCGTACTTCTCCCTGGTGCTCGTGCCGTCGGCCGATCCCGGCGAGCGGCGCGCGGCGGCGGGCTCGGTCAGCGTGGTCGGCCTCGGTCCGGCGGGCCCGCGCTGGCTCACGCCCGAGGCGCACGCCGAGCTCGCCGCGGCGGACGAGCTGGTCGGCTACGGCCCGTACCTCGCGCGGGTGCCGTCGCGCCCGGGGCAGCGCCGCCACGCGAGCGACAACCGCGAGGAGGCCGCCCGGGCCCGGCACGCCCTGAGCCTCGCCGCGGCCGGGGCGCGCGTCGCCGTCGTCTCCTCGGGCGACCCGGGCATCTTCGCCATGGCCACGGCGCTGATCGAGGCGCTCGAGGAGTCGCCCGCGGAGCTCGGGGGCGTGCCGCTGCGCGTCGTGCCCGGGCTCTCGGCCATGCAGGCCGCGGCGGCGCGCGCCGGAGCGCCCCTGGGGCACGACTTCTGCGTGATCTCGCTCTCGGACCGGCTCAAGCCCTGGGACCTGATCGCACGCCGGCTCGACGCCGCGGCCGGCGCCGACCTCGCCCTCGCCCTCTACAACCCGGGCTCGCGCGCGCGCCGCCACCAGGTGGGCGACGCACGGGCGATCCTGCTGCGCCACCGCGCCCCCGAGACGCCCGTCGTGGTCGCCCGCGACGTCGGCGGCCCCGAGGAGGCGGTCACGATCACGGGCCTCGCCGACCTCGACCCCGCCGCCGTCGACATGCGCACCGTGCTGCTGGTCGGCTCCTCGACGACGCGCCTCGTCAGCCGCCCCGGCCGGGAGCCGATGGTCTATACGCCCCGTCGCCACCCGGGCTGAGCGCGCCGCGGGCGCCGAGCCACGCGACGGCCTCCGCGACGGTCGCAACGGCCGGCACCTCCGGGCGCCCGGGGCGCCGGACCATCACCACCGGGGCGCCCCGCTCCCGCGCCGCGGCGAGCTTGGCGGCCACCTGCCCCCCGCCGGAGTCCTTGCTCACCAGCAGGTCGATGCCGTGCGCGTCGAACAGGGTCAGCTCGCCGGCCAGCGTGTAGGGGCCTCGGTCGAGGATCAGCAGGTGGCGCGGTGGGAGGGCGCACTCCGGCGGATCCACGCACCGCACGAGGAACCAGAGCTCGCCGAGCCCGGCGAAGGCCGCCAGCCCCTGCCGCCCCGTGGTGAGGAAGGCGCGGCGCCCCAACCCCGGGAGCGCCTCGGCGGCCTCCGCGAGCGAGTCGACCCAGACCCAGCGATCGCCGGGGCCCGGCGTCCACCCGGGCCGCGTCAGGGCGACCAGCGGCACGCCGGCGTCGGCGGCGGCCCGGGCGGCGGAGCGGGAGATGCGCTCGGCGAACGGGTGCGTGGCGTCGACCACGGCCGCGACGCCCTCGTGACGGAGCCAGTGCGCCAGCGCCTCCGGCCCGCCGAAGCCGCCGATGCGCACCCGCCCGGCCGGCAGGCGCGGGCGGCTGACGCGGCCGGCGAGGGAGGAGACGACATCGACGCCGGGGCGCGCGACGAGCTCGGCCGCGAGGTCGCGGGCCTCCGCCGTCCCGCCGAGGATCAGGACCCGCGGCGTCATCCCCCGGCGGGGTCGCGCGCCCGTCCGGCCGAGTACAGGTGGCTGTCGCGGAAGCCCTCGGCGCCCAGGGCCGGCCCGACGATGACGATCGCGTTGCGCCGGATGCCGGCGGCCTCGACGGCGGCCTCCAGCTCGCCGAGCGCGGTGCGCACGACCACCTCGCCCGGCTGGGTCGCGTGGGCGACGACCGCGACCGGGCAGCCCGGCCCGTAGGCCGGCAGCAGCTCGCCGACGATCCGCTCGGCGGCCCCGGCGGCGAGGTGGAGCACCAGCGTGGTCCGGTGGGCGGCGAGCCGGCCGAGGGCCTCCGCGTCCGGCACCGGCGTGGCCCGGCCGCCCGGCCGGGCGAGGATCACGGTCTGCGCCACGCCGGGCAGCGTCAGCTCGCGCCCCAGAGCGGCTGCGGCGGCGGCGAACGCCGGCACCCCGGGGGTCGCGTCCCAGGGGATGGCGAGCGCGTCGAGGCGGCGCGTCTGCTCGGCCATCGCGCTGAAGACCGCCAGGTCGCCGGAGTGCAGGCGGGCCACGTCCTGGCCCCGCCCGTGGGCCTCGGCCATCTCCGTGACGATCTCGTCCAGGCTCAGCCCCTGGGTGTCGACCAGGCGCGCGCCGGGCGGTGCGTGCGACAGGAGGGCCTCGGGCACCAGCGATCCCGCGTAGAGGCACACCGGCGACGCGGCGATCAGGTCGCGGCCGCGCACGGTGATCAGGTCGGGGTCGCCGGGCCCGGCGCCGATGAAGTGGACCGTCACGGCGCGGCCACGGGCTTCCGCGCCGACCACTGGGTCACCGGCCTCTGGGGCCGCAGGCCGCGGAACCCCCCGAGGGCCTCGGCGTGCCCGATGGCGATCCGCACCAGGCGCCCGCCGCGCGCGGCGTGGCACGCGGCCAGCACGCCCTCGCCCTCGAGGGTCACGGCGTTGACGACGAGCCGCCCTCCCGGCGCCAGCGCCTCCCAGCAGCGGTCCACGAGCCCGTCCGCCGCGAGCCCGCCGCCGACGAAGACCGCGTCCGGGGCCTCGAGCCCCAGGAGGGCCTCGGGCGCCTCCCCGGCGACGACCCTCAGGCCCGGCACGCCGAGCGCGCGCGCGTTGCGCTCGATCCGGCCGGCCCGGTCGGCGCGGGCCTCGACGGCGACGGCCCGGCACGACGGGTGCGTCCGCATCCACTCGATCGCGACGCTCCCGCTGCCCGCCCCGACGTCCCAGAGCATCTGTCCGGGCACCGGGGCGAGGGCGGCCAACGTGATCGCGCGCACCTCCCTCTTGGTGAGCTGCCCGTCGCTCTCGTAGGCGTCGTCGGGCAGGCCGGGCGACCGCGGCAGCAGCGGTGCCCCGGGCGCCTCGCGGCACTCGATCGCGAGCGTGCTGAGGGGGCCCGTGGCCTCGTCGCCCCAGCCGTCGGCGACGCCGTCGCGCATCCGCTCGCCCGGCCCCCCGAGCTCCTCCAGCGCGACCAGCCGGCTGGGCCCGTAGCCGCGCCCCCGCAGGAGGGCGGCGACCTCGCCCGCGCCGACCGGCGGCGCGACGAGGACGATCACCCGCCGCCCCGGCTGGAGCGCCGGGTGCAGCGCCTCGAGCGGCCGCCCGACCAGGCTCACCAGCTCGACGTCGACGGCCGGCCAGCCCAGGCGCGCGCACGCGATCGCGGGGGCAGAGACGTGGGGGATGATGGTCAGCGCGCCCGGCGGCAGCCGCCGCGCGAGGGTCGTGCCGACCCCGTGCAGCAGCGGGTCGCCGCTCGCCAGCACGCAGAGCCGGCGATCGGCCATCTCCGGCAGGCGGTCGAGCAGCTCCGACATGGGGGAGGGCCAGGCCATCCGCTCGGCCCCGGTCTCGGGCACCAGGTCGAGGTGGCGCGCGCCGCCCACCAGCACCTCGGCCTCCGCGATCGCCGCGCGGGCGGCCTCGCCGAGGCCGTCCCAGCCGTCGGCGCCGATCCCCACGACCACGACCGCGGGGCTCATGCCGCCAGCGCCTCTGCCACGCGGGCGTTCTCCGCGGGCCCGCGGGCGGTGATCCTCAGGTGGCCGGGCCCGAGCCCGGGGAAGTCGCCGCACGGGCGCACGGCGATGCCCCGCTGGCGCAGGCGCTCGAGCGCCTGCGGGCCGTCGGCCACCTCGACCAGGCAGAAGTTCGCCGCCCCCGGCCACAGCCGCACCCCGGCGAGCGCGCCCAGCCGCCCCTCCAGGTCGGTCCGCTCGCGCCGCGCCCGCTCGGCGGCGGCCGCGACGGCCGCCGGGCGGCGGGCGGCCGACGCCAGGGCCGCCAGGGCGGGCGCGCTCGCCGACCAGGGCGGCCGCACCGCCCGCAGGCGCGCGGCGAGGGCCGGCGGCGCCAGGGCGTAGCCCGCGCGCAGCCCGGGGATGGCGAGCCACTTGGTGGCGCTGCGCACCACGATGACGTCCGGGAGGCGCTCGCCGGCCAGGCTCCCCGGCTCGCCCGGGACCAGGTCCATGAACGCCTCGTCGACCACCACGACCCGGCCGGGGCGGCGCAGGGCGGCCAGGGCGGGGGCGGGGTCGAGCGTGCCGGCCGGCGACCCCGGGTTGCCCACCACCACCAGGTCGGCCTCGGCGGGCACGGCCGCGGGGTCGAGCGCGAAGCCGCGCTCGGGGTCGCGCAGCGCGCGGGCCACCGGGACGCCGTGCGCCCGCAGCGCCGCCTCGCTCTCGGTGAAGGCCGGATGGACGCACGCCGCAAGGCGGGGACGGAGGGCGGCGGGGAGCAGCCAGAGCGCCTCGGTCGCCCCGTTGGTCGGCACGACCTCGGCGACCTCGCGCCCGTGGCGGCCGGCCAGCGCCGCGACCGCCTCGTCCTCCCGCGGATAGGCGCCCGCGTCGCGGTCGAGCGCCTCGTGGAGCTCGGCCCGCAGCCAGTCCGGCGGTCCGCCGGCCAGGACGTTGACCGCGTGGTCGGCCAGCCCGGGCGCGAGCAGCCGGTCCCCGTGGACCCGGTCCGGCGCCGGGGGGGCGGGCGGCGTGGGCCCCGAGAGCTCGACGGCCCGGCCGGCGACCACGAGCAGCGCCCGCTCGGCCCGCCCCGCGAGGATCTGCGCGCACTCCCCCACCAGGTCGACCCAGCGGCGGGAGCCGGCCGAGGCGGGCAGGACGCCGAGGCCGGCCTCCTCGCACACCACGATCGTGAGGCCCGGGCGCTCGGCCGCCGCCCGGGCGAGGCGGGCGACCTGGTCGCGCAGCGCGGCGCAGCCGCGCTCGGCCTCCTCGGCGGGGCACGAGTCCGCGAGCGCGCCCGCGGCGTGGAGGCGGGCCGCCAGCCAGACGCCCAGACCGTCCACGAGCACGCAGCGTCCCGCCGCCCCCTCGAGGGCCGCGGCCGCGAGATCCGGTCCCGCGACGACCACCGGCCACGACGGCGGCCGCCGGGCCCGGTGGGCGCGCACGCGCTCGGCCATGCCCGGGTCCGTCTCGTCGGCGGTCGCCACGTAGCGCACCTCCGCGCCGCTCGCCGCCGCGAGCGACTCGGCCACGCCGCTCTTGCCCGATCGCGCCCCGCCCAGCACCAGGGTCAGGCCCATCGCGCGGCCTCGGCGGCCAGGCGCCGCGCGGCGGCGGGGGTGGCGGCCCAGTGGGTGTGCAGGTAGCTGGCGTGCACGTTCCCCTCGGCGAAGCCCTCGCGCCACGCCTCGGCGCGGGCGCGCATCGCCCACGCCTCGCGGCCCGGCGAGGGCTCCGGCGTGACCCGGGAGTAGTGGAACTCGTGGCCGTGCACCTCGTCGCCCGCGCGCCAGCAGGCCGAGTCGACCGCCGCCACCGCCGCCCGGTAGCCCAGGCTCAGGCCGGTCGTCATGCGCGCCGTCGCCGGGATGACGCCGCACATCGGGCGCCCGTCGAGCTCCCGGCAGAGGTAGAGCAGCCCCCCGCACTCGGCCACGACCGGGCGGCCGGAGCGGGCGAACGCCGCCACGCCCGCGCTGAGCGCGGCGTTCTCGGCCAGGGTCTCGCCGAACGCCTCGGGAAAGCCGCCGGCCAGGACCAGGGCGCCTGCGCCGTCCGGCAGCGCCTCGTCGCGGAGGGGATCGAACTCGGCGAGCTCCGCCCCCGCGGCCGCCAGGAGCTCCAGGTTCTCCTGGTAGTGGAACCCGAACGCCGGGCCGCGGGCGACGGCGACGCGCGCCCGGTCGCGCCCCTCCCCGATCGCGCCGCCCGGCGACCAGTCGGGGCCGGGCGCCGGGCCGGCGCCCCGGGCCAGCCGCACGAGCCCGTCCAGGTCGACCCCGGCGGCGACGGCCGCGGCGGCGGCCTCCACCCACCGATCCGCCTGCCCGCGGCGCTCGCCGGCCGGGACCAGGCCGAGGTGGCGCTCCGGGACCGCGAGGGCGTCGTCGCGCCGCAGGACTCCGAGGACCGGGACGCCGAGCGGGGCGATCGCCTCGCGCAGGAGGGCCTCGTGGCCGTCCGACCCGACCCGGTTGAGGATCACGCCGGCGATCCGGACCTCGGGGTCGTACCGCGCGAACCCGAGGACGACGGCCGCGGCCGAGCGCGCCATCGCCCGGGCGTCGACCACCAGCGCGACCGGGGCGGCGAGGAGCTTCGCGACCTGGGCGGTCGACGCCAGCTCGCCCCGGCCCGAGGCGCCGTCGAACATCCCCATCACGCCCTCCACCACGGCCACCGAGGCGCCCGCCGCCCCGTGCCGGAAGAGCGGCCCGAGGAGCTCCGGCCCCGAGAGCACGGCGTCGAGGTTCCGGCCCGGCCGGCCGCAGGCGAGGGAGTGGTACGAGGGGTCGATGTAGTCGGGGCCGACCTTGAAGCCCTGCACGGCGTGCCCTCGGGCGCGCAGCGCGGCCATCAGGCCGGTGGCGACGGTGGTCTTGCCGACGCCGGACCCCGTGCCGGCGACCACGATGCGGGGGACCCCGCCGGTCACCACTCGATCCCCTGCTGCGCGCGGATCCCCGCGTCCATCGGGTGCTTGACCTTCACCACCTCGGAGACCAGGTCGGCGGCGGCGATCAGCTCCTCGGGCGCGCGGCGCCCGGTGAGCACGACGTGCTGGAAGCCCGGCCGCTCCGCGAGGGTCGCGAGGACCTCGTCGAGCGGGATCCAGCCCCAGTTGATGGGGTAGGTGATCTCGTCGAGCAGCAGGAACTCGTAGCGCGCCTCCGCGATCGCCTCGCGCACGACGCGCCAGCCCTCCTGCGCGAGGGCGGCGGACTCGTCGAGGTCGCGCGACAGCCACGACCAGCCGTCGCCCATGCTCTCCCAGTCGATCCCGCCGAGCGCCGCCGCCGCGCGCGCCTCCCCGATCTTCCACTTGGACGACTTCACGAACTGGAAGACGCCGCAGCGGTAGTCGCGCGCCCAGGAGCGCATCAGCATCCCGAAGGCCGAGGTGCTCTTGCCCTTGCCGTCGCCGGTGATGACGATCACCAGCGGCCGGTCGCGGGGCTTGCGCCGCGCCGGCTCGGCGCTCCCGCGGTCGCCGGGGCGGTGGGGGACGTCGACGTCCTCGGCCCCGTGGCGGGCGAGGGGCCCCTCGGGGGGCGGCTCGCCGCTCACGCCGCCCGCCTGCGCCCGCGCGGCGGGTCCGCCGGCAGCGGGTGGAGCTCGGCGCCCGCGGCGGCGGCGAGGGCGGCGGCTCCGCCCAGCCGCACCGGGCCCTCCTCGGCGTCGACCACCCAGACGCCGTCCGCGGCCGCCCCGAGGCGGGCGGCGGCGCCCACCGCGCGCGCGTCGGTCGTCGCCCGCCCGTCGGTGAGCACCACGCAGAGGGCCTGGCGGCCCGCCTCGCGGCGCCGCTCGCGGGCGATCAGGGCGACGGCCTCGTCGAGGCCCGCCGCGAGCGGCGTCCGGCCGCCGGTCGGCAGCTCGGCCAGCGCCCGGGCGACCGCCTCGAGGGGCGCCCCGGGCGGGGCGACCACCCGCGCCCGCGCGTCGCGGAAGGCGATCACGGCCACCCGGTCGCGCCGCGCGTAGGCGTCGCGCAGCAGGGCGAGCACCGCCCCCTTCACCCGGGCCATGCGGCGCCGCGCGCCCATCGACCCGCTGGCGTCGAGCACCAGGCAGACCAGCGCCCCCTCGCGGCCGCGCCGCACGTGCTCGCGCGGGGCCGGGAGGCCGTCGGGCGCGGCCAGGCGCGCGCGGATGCTCGCGACCAGCGCCAGGTCGGTCGCGCCGGGCGCCGCCGGGCGGCTGTCGACCGCCCCGCGCCGGGGCCGCCGCCCCCCGCCCGCCGGCCCGCCGGGCCGCGGCCGCCGGGCGGCGGGCGCAGCTCGATGCGGCCGCTCCCGGCCGGCGCGTCGACGCGCTCGCGCGCGGGGGCGCGCCCGTCGGGCGCCTCGCGGCGGCCGGCCCCCGGCTCCGGCGCGGGCGCCGTCCCCGGCCCTCCCGCCGGCCCGCCCCCGTCGTCGTCCGGGGGCCCGTCGCCGTCGAGGGCGGCGTCGAGCTCGCCGGGGTCGAGGCCCGGCGACCGGTCGAGCGGGTCGCGGCGGCGCCGGTGCGGCAGCGCCAGCATCGCGGCCCGGCGCACGTCCTCGGCGACCACCTCGTCGCGGCCGTCGAGGGCCGCCAGGACGCGGGCGGCGCGGGCGCTGACGATGTCGCCGCGCATGCCGTCCACGCCCAGCTCCACGCACGCACGGCTGATGCGGACGACCATGGCGTCGGGCAGCCGGACCCCGGGCAGCCGCGCGCGGGCCGAGGCGATCCGCGCGGCCAGGGCCTCCTCGTCCGCGCGGTGGCGCTCGGCGAACCCGTCCGGGTCGCCCTCGAACTCCAGCCGCCGCCGCACGATCTCGGCGCGGACGGCGACGTCCTCCGGAGCGCGCACCTCGACGCCCAGGCCGAACCGGTCGAGCAGCTGGGGCCGCAGCTCCCCCTCCTCGGGGTTCATCGTGCCCACGAGCAGGAAGCGCGACGAGTGGCGCCGCGAGACGGCCTCGCGCTCGACCACGCAGACCCCGGAGGCCGCGACGTCCAGCAGCAGGTCGACCAGGTGGTCGGGCAGCAGGTTGACCTCGTCGACGTAGAGCACGCCCTGATGGGCGCGGGCGAGGAGCCCGGGCTCGAACGCGTGCACGCTCCGCTCCAGCGCGTCGGCCAGGCCGAGGCCGCCCACGAGGCGGTCGGCGGTCGCCCCGACGGGCAGCTCGACCAGGGGCGCCGGGCGGGGCTCCCAGGGGGCGTCGGCGGGCACGGGGCCGGCGGGCGCGAGGTCGCCCGGGGCGAAGGCGAGCGCCTGGCCGGCCGCCGCCCGCACCGGCGGCAGCAGCGGCGCGAGCCCCCGGACCGCGGTCGACTTCGCCGTCCCGCGCTCGCCGCGCACCAGCACCCCGCCCACCTCGGGCGAGACCGCGTTGACCAGGAGGGCCTGGACGAGCGCGTCCTGCCCCACGACGGCGCTCAGGGGGTACGCGGCGCTCACGCGCCCGCCTCCTCGAGCTCGCCCTCGAGCTCCAGGTAGCGGTCGCGCACGGCGTCGAGGGTCGCCTCCGAGGGCGCGCTCCACATCCCGCGGTCGGCGGCCTCGAGCAGGCGCTCGGCGATCGCGCGCGCGGCCCAGGGGTTCGAGCGCGCCATGAACTCGGCGACGTCCGGGTCGAGGAGGTAGCGCTCGGCGACCTGCTCGTACATCCAGTCCTCGACGACGCCGGCGGTGGCGTCGTAGCCGAACATGTAGTCCACCGTCGCCGAGAGCTCGGACGGCGCCCTTGTAGCCGTGGCGGATCATCGAGGCGATCCAGCGCGGGTTCGCGACGCGCGCCCGGAAGACCCGGCGGCTCTCCTCGGCCAGCGAGCGCGCCACCACCCGCGCCGGGTCGGCGCTGTCGCCGACGTAGGCCCGCGGCTCCCGCCCGGAGAGCGCGCGCACGGTGGCGACCATGCCGCCGTGGTACTGGTAGTAGTCGTCGGCGTCGAAGAGGTCGTGCTCGCGGGTGTCCATGTTCTTCACCGCGACCTCGATCCGGCGGAAGCAGTCGCGCATGGCGGCCCGCGACTCGGCGCCGTCCAGGCCCTCGCCGTAGGCGAACCCGCCCCAGGCCTCGTAGACCTCGGCGAGGTCGGCGTCGTCGCGCCAGTCCCGGGCGTCGATGAGCTGCAGCAGGCCCGCGCCGTAGGCGCCGGGCCGCGACCCGAAGACGCGGGCCGTCGCCCGCCGCCAGGCCGCCGCGGCCCCCAGCTCCTCGCTCAGCCGCTCCGCGTCCTCGCGGGCGTGGGCCGCCACGAAGTTCATCTCGGGCGGCTCGTCGAGGGCGGCCACGGCGCCGACGGCCCGGTCGAGCAGGTCGACCAGGTGCGGGAAGGCGTCGCGGAAGAAGCCCGAGATGCGCACGGTCACGTCGATGCGGGGCCGGCCGAGCTCCTCCAGGGGCACCACCTCGATGCCCGCGACGCGGCGCGACTCGGGGCTCCAGCGCGGCCGCACCCCGAGCAGGGCGAGGATCTCGGCCACGTCGTCGCCCTGCGTGCGCATCGCCGACGTGCCCCACGCCACCAGCCCGACCATCCGCGGGTAGCGCGCCCGTCTCGCGCAGGTGGCGGTCGAGCAGCGCGTCGGCCAGCCGTCCGCCGACCTCCCACGCCAGCTCCGACGGCAGCGCCCGCGGATCGACCGAGTAGAAGTTGCGCCCGGTCGGGAGCACGTCGACCCGCCCGCGGGTGGGGCTGCCCGAGGGGCCCGCCGGCACGAAGCGCCCGCCGGCCGCGTCGAGGACCCGGTCCAGCTCCTCCGTGGTGCGCCGCAGCCGCGGCACGACCTCGCGCGCGACGAAGCCGAGCGAGCGCTCGAGCTCCGGGGCGCCGCGGCCGAGCGCCCGCGCGCAGGCCCCCGCCACCGCCGCGGGCGCCCAGCCACGCTCCGCCAGCGCCTGGAGGACGGCCCCCTGGGCCTGCTCGAGGCGGTCGACGAGGTCCCCGGCGGTCGCGGCGGGCCCCGGGAAGCGCCGCAGCAGCTCGGCCCGCGCCGCGTCCGCGGGCGGGGCCGGCGCGCCCGGCGCCGCCACCAGCGCGGCCTCGTCGAGGCCGAACGCCGCGCCGACGGCCCGCCGCAGGCCCATCACGTCCCCGGAGCCCAGGCGCATGATGGCCGCGACGAGCCCCCGCAGCTGCTCGCCCTCGGGCGGCCGGCCGAGCACGTGCAGGCCGTCCTTGATCTGGATGTCCTTGACCTCGCAGAGGTAGCCGTCGATGTGCTCGACGAGCGCGCCCACGTCGTCGGGCCGCTCCGCCACGCCGAGGTCGGCCTGCAGGTTGGCCGCCTCGATGGCGGCCCAGATCCGCGAGGCGAGCGCCGGGAGCTTGCCGGGGTCGAGCACCTCCAGGCTCGCGTACTCGTCGAGCAGCGCCTCGAGGTCGGCGAGCTCGTCGTACGTCTCGGCGCGCATCATCGGCGGCACGAGGTGGTCGACGATGACCGCGTGCGCCCGCCGCTTCGCCTGGACGCCCTCGCCCGGGTCGTTCACGACGAACGGGTAGACGAGCGGGACGTCGCCGAGGGCGGCGTCCGGCGCGCAGCCGTCCGACAGGGCGAGCATCTTCCCGGGCAGCCACTCCAGCGTCCCGTGCTTGCCCAGGTGCACGATCGCGTCGGCGCCCCAGACGGCGTCGAGCCAGCGGTAGCAGGCGAGGTAGTGGTGGGTCGGCGGGAGCCGCGGGTCGTGGTAGATGCCGACCGGGTCCTCCCCGTAGCCGCGCGGCGGCTGGATGGCGAGCAGCGCGTTGCCGAGCTCCAGGCCCGCCACGACCAGGTCGCCGTCGTCGACGTACTGGTCGCCCGGCGGCGGGCCCCACCGCTCCTCGATCGCGGCGCGCAGCGCCTCGGGGAGCGTCCCGTACCAGCCCAGGTAGTCGTCGACCGGCATCCGCAGCGGCGCGGCCGCGAGCTGGGCGTCGGTGAGGAACTCGGGATCGTGGCCGCCCGCGTCGATCAGCGCCCGCATGAGCTCGTCGCCGTCGGCGTAGGGCTGGTGGGCGACGACCCCCGCGGCCGCGAGGGCCTCGAGCAGGGCGATGGCGCTCGCCGGCGTGTCGAGCCCGACGGCGTTCCCCACGCGGGCGTGGCGGGTCGGGAAGCTCGTCAGCAGGATCGCGACCCGCCGCCGCGCCGGCGGCGTCGCGCGCAGCCGGGCCGTGCGCACCGCGAGCCGGGCCACCCGGGCGCAGCGCTCCGGGTCGGCGCGGTAGCGGGGGACGGGCGCGCCGACGGGGCTCTCCCCCTCGTCGCGCTCCTTGAAGGAGATCACGCCGCCGAGCACCCGCCCGTCGAACTCGGGGATGGCCACCTGCGTCGCGGCGTCGAGCGGGGTGAGGCCCGTGTCGGACGCCGTCCAGGCCGCCCGGGGCACGGTGGCGCAGACGGCCTGGATCACCGGGACGCCGAGCGCGGCGAGGGCGCTCGCGTCCCAGTCCTGCCACGACTCCCCGACACCCTCGCCGCCGCCGGCCCGGGCGTCCGCCGCCCCCGAGCCGCCGGTGGCCAGCATGGTCGTGACGAGCGCGTCGACGTGCCCGTCCAGCAGCGCGAGCGCCGGCACGCGTCCGTCGGGGTCCCGCCGCAGCGAGTAGCTCCAGACCGGCAGCGCGTTCCCCCCGGCCGCCTCGACGGCCGCGCAGAAGGCGTCGACGAAGCCCGTGTTGCCCGTCAGGCGGTGCGAGCGGTAGAAGCAGACCCCGATCGTCGGCCGCCCGGCCCTGTGCGTCGCGAGGGCGTCCTCGAGGGCGACGTCGCCACGGCCGGGCACGTAGACCCCGAGGTCCGGGACCGGCCGGGGCTCGGCGAAGCCGAAGCCCTCCAGGAGGAAGGTGTCGGCGAGGAAGCGGAGCAGCTGCTCGACGTTGTCCACGTCGCCGTGGCGCAGGTACTCCGCCGCCTGGGCGACCGCGCCCGGCGGCGCGAGCGACAGCCCGGCCAGCTCGGCGTCGGGCTCGAGCTCGCCGCCCAGCGCGAGGAGCGGGATGCGCTCCGCCTCGCACCGGGCTCGCAGCAGGTCGAAGCCGTCGCTCCAGCCGCGCCGGCCGCCGAGGATGCGGCAGAGGACGACCCGCGCGCCGGAGAGGACGTCGCCGACCAGGGCCGCCGGGTCCTCGGCGGAGGCCGGGTTGGCGCAGCGGACCTCGGGGAAGCCGGCCGGCAGGCGCTCCACCGCCGCCGCGGCCGCCAGGATCTCCGTGTCCGCGGTCGTGACGAGGCGTATCACGCGGACGCTAGGGGGTGCTCCATGGCCGGCTCCTCGGGATGACGCGTCCCGTCCTGGATCGCTGTGGGCGGGCGAGTTTCCTGACTCCCGGATCCGCGCCGTCTCCGCCTTCCCGCCCCGTGGGGCAGTGGCGTCGTGGAGGGGCGCTCCCCGGTCACAGTGGCGCGACCGTGCCGGATTCCCACCGGCTTCCTCACCTCGCCGAGCCGGACCCTACCGGGACCCGGAGGGCGGGTCCAACGCCGGTCAGCCGGTCGTCCTCCGGAGGAGGTACGTGTCCATGATCCATCCCCGCGCCGCGCGCGCCTCGGCGCGGACCCGCGCGATCTCTCCCGCCGTCTCGCGGAGGCTGCCCGACACGAGGATCTCGTCCTCCGTGCCGAGCTGCGCCCCCCAGTAGATGTCGAAGTCGTCCCCCGGCACGGTCGCGAAGGCCTCCTCGCCGTCGAGCATGACCACGACGTCGTCGGCGCCGTCCGGGAGCCCCTGGGCGAGCCGGCGCCCGGTGGTGATGTGGACGGCTCCCCCGATCCGGTTGAGGGGGATCCGGTGCCGGGCCGCCAGCGCCTGGACGCTGGTGATCCCGGGGATCACCTCGACGTCGAGCGGCAGGTCGCCCCGGGCCAGGATGCGCTCGACGATGCGCAGCGTGCCGTCGTACAGCGAGGGATCGCCCCAGACCAGGATGGCGCCGCGGCCGTCCTCGTCGAGCTCGTCGGCGAGGAGCCGCTCGTAGAGCTCGGCCCTGCGCTCGTGCCACTCCGCCACGGCCGACGCGTACGCCGGGGCGTCCCGGTCGCGGGGCGGGTCCTGGGCCTCCACGATGCGGTAGGAGCCCTCGCGCAGGTGGCGCTCGCAGACCTCCCTGCGCAGCCGCACGAGGTCCGACGTCGCGGCCCCCTTGTCGATCATGAAGACGACCTGCACCCGCTGGAGGGCGGCGACCGCCTGCAGGGTCAGGTGGTCGGGGTCGCCGACGCCGATGCCGATGATCGAGAGCGTGCGCACTCCGGGTCCTCCTCCCCCGCGCCGTCAGCCGGCCGCCGCGGCGACACAGACGTAGCAGACCAGCTCCACGATCTGCGCGGTCGCGCCGTACGCGTCCCCGGTCATCCCGCCGAACGCGCGCCTCCAGGCGAGGGCGCAGACCAGGGTGGCCGCCGCGCAGGCGCCGAGCGCCACCGTCGCCCAGGGCGCGATCGCCAGCAGGAGCGGGACCGTCGCGACCAGCGCCAGCCCGGTCCCGATCGCGACCGTGCCCGCGCTCAGGCCGGCGATCAGGCCGGCCGAGCCGTCGCGGCGGGCGGGGGCGACCGCGGCCGCCTGCGGCAGCACGGACCACCGCGCCAGGACGTGCGCGGCCAGCAGCGCCAGGACGGCGTCGCGGAGGCTGAGCTGGCTGAGCAGGGCCACGCGCCCGAGCAGGACGAGCACCACGGCCAGGACGCCGAAGGTCCCGATGCGGGGATCGCGCATGATCTCGAGCCGCCGCGCCCGGTCGCGCGCGCCGAGGGCGTCGGCCGTGTCGGCCAGCCCGTCCTCGTGGAGGGCCCCGGTGACGACGGCCGCGACGGCGACCGCGCAGACCGACGCGAACGTGGCGCCGAGGGGGTCGGCGGCGAGGCGGGCGAGCGCCGCGAGCCCCCCGACGGTCAGCCCGACGAGCGGGAACACCGCCGCCGCGCGATCGAGCCGGCCCCGCTCCCACCACCCGAGTCCCGGCATCGGGAGGCGGGTCAGGAAGGCGTGCGCCACCGCCAGCCGGTCGATCATCGGGCGCCCGCCACCTCGTCGAGGGCGGCCATGCCGGAGAGCGCGGCGGCGGCGGCGCGCACCAGCGGCAGGGCCAGCAGGGCGCCGGTGCCCTCGCCGAGGCGCATCTCGAGCTCGAGGAGGGGGCGCAGGCGCAGGGCCTCGAGGGCCACCGAGGCCCCGGGCTCCGTCGAGCGGTGGGCCGCGATCAGGTAGCCGCCCGCCGCGGGCGCCAGCGCGACCGCGACGAGGGCCGCGGCGACCGTGCTGACGCCGTCGAGGATGACCGGCCGCCGCGCGCGGGCCCCGCCGAGGATCAGCCCCGCGAGGGCGGCGTGCTCGAGGCCGCCGACGGCCGCGAGGGCCCCCAGCGGGTCGTCCGGGCCGGGGCGGTGCAGCGCCACGGCCCGCCTGACAAGCTCCGTCTTGCGCGCGACGTGCTCGGGGCCTCCGCCGGCGCCGGCGCCCGTCACCGCGGCCGGATCGGCGCCCGTCATGCCGGCCACCAGCCCCGCGGCCGCCGTGGTGTTCCCGATGCCCATGTCGCCGCACAGCAGGACGTCGGCCCGCTCGGCCGCGCGCGCCGCCGCCCGCGCGCCGGCCAGGACCGCCGACGCGGCCTCGGCGCGCGACATCGCGGCGGTGCGGCTGATGTCGCCGGTGCCGGCCCGCACCCGCTCCCGGTCGAGCCGGGCGTGGGGCGCGGGCTCGCCGGCCACGCCGACGTCGAGCACGCGGACGTCGCAACCCGCGACCGCCGCGAGCGCGCTCGCGGCGGCGCGCCCGGAGCAGATCGTCTCGACCATGGCCGTCGTGACCTCGGGCGGCCAGGCGGACGCGCCGCTCGCGACGACGCCGTGGTCGCCGGCGCAGACGACCAGCGCGGCCCGGGCCGGAGGCCGCGGGTCGGGGCGCCGCGCGATGCCGGCGAGCACGACGCCGATCTCCTCGAGCCGCCCCAGGCTCCCGGGGGGCTTGGCGAGCGAGTCCCAGCGCCGGCGCGCGGCCTCGGCGGCGCCCTCGTCGACCGGGACGACGGCGGCCAGGAGCTCGTCGAGGGAGGGGCGGGCCATTCCGGGAGGGGGGTCGGTCGGCATCTCGTGCTCGCGGCGTCGTGGGTTGCGGGTGGGGCGGCCCGACCCTAGCCTGCGCGCGGTCATCGCCATGCGACGCCTCCTGCTGCTGCGCCACGCGCCGACCGCGGCCACCCGGCGCGCGGCGTTCTCGGCCGACGAGCCCCTCGACGAGCGCGGCGCGGCGGCCGCCGCCGCCCTGCGCGGCCGGTTCCGGTCGACGGGCGAGAGCTACGCCAGCCCCGCCGACCGCGCCCGCGAGACCGCGCGGCTGGCCGGCCTCGACGCCGAGGTCGAGCCGGCCCTTGCCGAGTGCGACTTCGGCGCGTGGGCCGGGCACCGGCTGGACGAGCTGGCCGCCTCCGACCCCGACGGGGTCCGGCGCTGGCTCGACGACCCGGCCGCGAGGCCCCACGGCGGCGAGACGATGGTCGAGCTGATGGCGCGGGTCGCGGGCTGGCTCGACGGGCAGGCGGCGCGCGAGGGCGCGGCCGTCGCGGTGACGCACGGCGGCCCGATCCGGGCGGCGGTGCTCCACGCGCTGGGCGCGCCGGCCGAGGCCTTCTGGCGGGTCAACGCCGCACCGCTCTCGCTCACCGAGCTGCACGCCGACGCCGGGCGCTGGCGCGTGGTGCGGCTCAACGCCTCCCCCTGACCGCGGCCTTTACGGGCGGCCCCGCGGCCCGTATCTTCGCCCCGTGTGATGGCGCGAGGAAGCTGGTGGGAGTCCAGCACGGTCGCGCCACTGTGAGCGGCCCGCCTCGGGCGAGGACCGCGAAGTCAGACACTCGGCCATCACCACGCCCCACGACACGAGGGACGCTCGATCCCCGAAGGAGGCTGACCGTGAGCACGGACCGCGCGCACGACGCCCGCACCACCGACGCGCCGATCATCACGTCGTTCCCGAGCCGCGGCCTCTGGCTCGCCGGCACGACGGCCGTCGCCCTGATCGTCCTCTACTTCCTCGGCGTCGACCAGGGCGCCACCTCGATCTTCGGCACCGACGCGCACCTCCACGAGTTCGTGCACGACGCGCGCCACTTCCTCGGCTTCCCCTGCCACTAGGCGCCGCGGGCGAGGAGGTCGAGCGATGGAGAAGCGGCTGATCCTGCGCGGGATCCTGTGCGGGGGCATCGGCGGGCTGCTGGCGTTCTGGTTCGCCCGCATCCTGGCCGAGCCCGAGATCGACCGGGCGATCGACTACGAGGCCGGCCGCGCCGCGGCCCAGGAGGCCCTCGACCGGGCGGCGGGGCTGCCGATCCCGGCCGAGGAGGCGGACGTGTTCACAAGGGCGATCCAGGCCGACGTGGGGCTCGGGGTGGGCCTCGTCGTCTTCGGGATGGCGATCGGGGCGCTCTTCGCCGTCGCCTACTGCCTCTACGTGGGGCGCGTGGGCAGGCTGCGGCCGCGCACCCTGGCCGTGCTCGTCGCCGGCGGTGGGTTCCTGACCCTCTACCTGGTCCCGTTCCTGAAGTACCCCGCCAGCCCGCCGGCCGTGGGCCACGACGAGACGATCGGAACGCGCAGCGCCCTCTACCTGATCATGGTCGCCAGCGGGCTGCTGTTCCTGGTCGGGGCGGTGTGGCTCGGCCAGCAGCTCGCGCCCCGCATCGGCAACTGGAACGCGAGCCTGGCGGCCGGGGGCGCGTACATCCTGGCCATGGGGCTCGTCATCGCGCTGATGCCGTCGCTGGGCGACCTCTCCGTCAACCGGGAGACCTACGGCGACTTCGGCACCGAGACGCCGCAGCCCCTGACCGACCCGGACGGGAACATCGTGTTCCCGGGGTTCCCGGCCGACGTGCTCTACCGCTTCCGGCTGTACTCGGTCGGAGCCCAATTGGTCCTGTGGACGGCCATCGGGCTGTGCTTCGCCCCCCTGGCCGAGCGCGTGCTCGCCCCGGCGGGGCGGCGGGCCAAGGCGGACGGGGCGGCCGGGCAGGCGACGGGGTGAGCCGCGGGCGCGCGATGGCCGCGGGCGTGGCCATCGACGCGCTCCTCGGCGACCCACGGCGAGGCCACCCGGTGGCGGGCTTCGGCCGCGCCGCGGCGGCGCTCGAGCCGCGCTGGTGGGCGCCGAGCCGGCCGGCCGGCCTGGCGTACGTCGTCGCGCTCGTGGGCGGAGCGACGGTCGCGGCGCACCTCGTCGAGCGGCGCCTCGCCTCGTGGCCCTCGGCCGGGAGCGCGCTGGTCGCGGTCGCGGTGTGGACCACGGTCGGGGGGCGCTCCCTGGCGGCCGAGGCGCGCCGGGTCGCCGGGCTGGTCGAGCGGGGCGACCTGGACGCCGCGCGGCGCCGCGTGCCGGCGCTGGTCGGCCGCGACCCGGCCGGGCTCGACGGCGCCGGGCTGTGCCGGGCGGCCGTCGAGTCGGTGGCCGAGAACACCGCCGACGCCGTGGTCGGCCCGCTGATCTGGTGCCGGGCCTTCGGCGCCGCCGGGGCGGTGGGCTATCGCGCGGCCAACACCCTCGACGCCATGGTCGGGCACCGCAGCGCCCGGTACGCGCGGTTCGGCTGGGCGGCCGCGCGGCTCGACGACGCGCTCAGCTGGCCCGCGGCGCGCCTCGGGGCGCTCCTCGCCTGCCTGCTCGCGCCGGCCGTCGGCGGGGACGCCGGCCGCGCCCTGGCGACGCTGCGCCGGGACGGCGCGCGCCACCCCAGCCCCAACGCCGGGAGGATGGAGGCGGCCTTCGCGGGCGCCCTCGACGTGCGGCTCGGGGGCCCGCTCAGCTACGGCGGAAGGATCGAGGACCGTCCCACGCTCGGCCGTGGGCGCCCGCCCGGCCCGGACGACGTACGCCGCGCCGCCCGGCTCTCCCGGCTGGTGACCCTGGCCTGCGCGGTCCTCCTGCTCGGCGCCGGGCGCCGCTGATGGTCCTCGCGCGGCTCGGCTCCTGGTTCGCGCTCGTCCCGGAGGCCTGACGACGGGGCGCCCGAGTGCGCCGCGGGGCCTCCCTCAGCAGCAACCGGCGCGCCCGCTGTCGTCGGCGCGAGATCGCGAGACGACGCTGGGTGCGTCCGCGGGCTTGACGGCCGACACGATCGCCCCGTGCAGCCCGTCGGCCACGTCGTGGGTGAAGCGGACCTCGGTCTCGGCGAATCCCGCCTCCGCGAGCAGGCGCACGTACTCCCCGCGCGCCAGGGCCCCGGCGATGCAGCCGGCCCAGTCGCCCCGCTCGGCGCGCTCGGCCGCGCTGAGCCGGTCGTCGGCGACGACGTCGGTGATCCCGACGCGGCCGCCCGGTCGCAGGACGCGGAACGCCTCCGCGAGCACGGCGGCCTTGTCGGGCGACAGGTTCACGACGCAGTTCGAGATGACGACGTCAACCGTCTCGGCCGGCAACGGGATCTGCTCGATCCGGCCCTCGAGGAACTCGACGTTGGCGAGGCCGGCCTCGGCCGCGTTCCGCCGCGCCAGCGCGAGCATCTCCTCGGTCATGTCCAGCCCGTAGGCCTTCCCGGCCGGGCCGACGCGCCGCGCCGACAGCAGCACGTCGATGCCCCCGCCCGAGCCGAGGTCGAGCACCACCTCGCCCTCGCGCAGCTCGGCCACCGCGGCCGGGTTGCCGCAGCCGAGGCTGGCCCGCACCGCGGCCTCGGGCAGCTCGCCGCGGTCGGCGTCGCCGTAGAGGCCTCCGCCGAAGACGGCCTCGCCCGACGGGGCGCAGCACCCGCCCTCGCCGCAGCCGCCGGCGATCGCGGGCACGGTCCCGGCCTCGGCCTCCCGCGCGGCGGCCGCGTAGCGCTCGCGGACGCGGTCGTGGACGTCTGTGGCGCCCACGAGGCCGGTCATCGCGGCCCGTGCCTGGTGAGCGAGTCGACGAGGTCGCGCTCGCGGCGCGCCGCCGCCCGGCACCGGGCGTCGCAGACCGCCCCCGTGCGCTCGTCGAAGGCGACGGGGCTCCGCGCGCGGCGGCGCGGCATCTTGATCCTCAGCATCACCGCTCCCTTCCGGCGGGTCGCCCGAGCCAGGCGCCGAGCTCGCCCATGGCGTCGGGCAGGACGTAGTAGTAGGCCCAGAGGCCGCGCCGCTCCGCGTCGACCAGGCCGGCGTCGCGCAGCACCTTGAGGTGGTGCGAGACGGTCGGCTGCCCGACGTCGAAGAGCGGCGTGAGCTCGCAGACGCAGACCTCGCCGCCGTGCTTTCGCAGGACGTCGACGAGCTGGAGGCGGATCGGGTCGCCCAGCGCCCTCGCCACCGCCGCGAGGCGCTCGGCACCGTCCCGCTCGACGTCCGGGTACACGAGGGGCTCGCAGCACGGCTCGCCGGCCGGGCGCTTCCGCTTCGGAGTCAGCTCCAGGTCAACTGCCATCAATCGATTTCTATCGATTGAAGCGACGTATGTCAATGGAATGGGACCCGGGCTGTAACTCCTGCGTGTGCGCCATTGCCTCAACAGTCGTTGAGCTAATAGCCTGGGCGACGTGGACCTGACAGCCCGTGCCGGGGTTCATGCCGCCCTCGCCGACCGCCATCGCCTCGCGATCGTCGACGCGCTCGCGCTCGGCGACCGCACCCCGGGGGAGCTCGGTGAGCTGACGGCGATCCCGAGCAACCTGCTCGCGCACCACCTCCGCATCCTCGAGGCGGCCGGGGTGACCGAGCGCCGCGCGTCGAACGGGCGACGCGCGGCGGCGCTACGTGGTGCTCCGTCCGGAGCGGCTCGCCGCGCTGGTACCCGCGGAACGCGTCCAGGGCGGCGGAGTGGTGTTCGTCTGCACCCACAACTCGGCCCGGTCGCCCTTCGCGGCGGCGCTCTGGCGCCGCCGCACCCGCTCGCCCGCCGACAGCGCCGGCGCCGACCCCGCTCCCCGCATCCACCCCTCGGCCGTGCGCGCCGCGCGCCGGCTGGGCGTCGAGATCGCGGACGCGACGCCCAAGGGGTACGACGCGCTTCGCGAGGCCCCCCAACTGGTGGTCTCGGTCTGCGACCGCGCCCGCGAGGCCGGCGTGCCCTTCGACGCGCCCACGCTCCACTGGTCGGTGCCCGACCCGGTCGCCGACGGGCGCCCCGCCGCCTTCGCGGCCGCGTTCACCGAGATCGCGGGGCGCATCGACCGCCTCGCCGCCGCCCGCGCCGCCCAGCGCGGCGCCGACATCGGCGTCGACGATGCCGCGCCCGTGTCTCTTCCTCTGCATCCACAACGCCGGCCGCTCGCAGATGGCCGCGGGCTGGCTGCGCCACCTCGCCGGCGACCGCGTCAACGTGTTCTCCGGCGGATCGGAGCCCGCCGAGGCGCTCAACCCCGGGGCGGTCCAGGCGATGGCCGAGGTGGGCATCGACATCTCGGACGAGCTGCCCCAGCCGTGGGCCGACGAGATCGTCCGGGCCGCCGACGTCGTGGTCACGATGGGCTGCGGCGACGCATGCCCGCTCTATCCCGGCACGCGCTACGTCGACTGGGAGCTCGAGGATCCCTCGGGGAAGGACGTCGAGGAGATCAGGCCGATCCGGGACGAGATCGGCCTGCGCGTGCGCGCCCTCATGGCGGAGATCGGCGTCGAGCCGTGACTCCGGACGCCTCACGCGCAAACCCGCGGTGGGCCCCTCGGGCGTACGATCGCCGTCGATGAGCACGACGGGTGACCCGCCGATCGCGCGGCGGGAGATGCTGGAGCTGCTTGCGCGGGGCCTTCTCACCCAGGCCGTGCTGGTGGCGGCGCGGCTCGGAATCCCCGACCTCGTTGCCGTCGGTCCTCGCAGCGCCGCCGAGCTGGCGGAGGAGACCGGCACGCACCCGGACGCCCTCGCCCGGCTGCTGCGGGCGCTCGTCGTGCTGGATGTGCTGGCCCGCGAGGACGACGGGCGCTTCTCGGCGACGCCGCTCTCGCGCGCCCTCGAGGACGGGCCGGGGTCGATCCGGGCGCTCGCGGAGTTCATCGGCGAGGTCACGTGGCGTCCGTGGGGCGCGCTCGGCCATAGCGTCGCCACTGGGGAGGCGGCCTTCCGCCACGAGTACGGGGAGGGCATCTTCGAGCATCTCGCCCGTGACCCCGAAGCGGCGCACGCCTTCCAGGCGTGGATGACCGACCAGTCCCGGCTCCAGTCAGAGGCCCTGCTCGGCGCGATCGACCTCACCGGGGTGGAGCGGCTGGTCGATGTCGGCGGGGGGCGGGGCACGCTCCTGGCCGCGCTGCTGGAGGCGAACCCCGGCCTCCGCGGCGTGCTGTACGACCGGCCGGAGGTCGCCTCCACGGCCGAGGTGCTCGCCGCGGCGGGGATCGCCGACCGCGCCGAGGCGGTGGGCGGGGACTTCTTCGAGTCGGTCCCCGAGGGCGCTGACCGCTACGTCGTGAAGCTCGTCATCCACGACTGGGACGACGAGCGGGCGATCCGGATCCTCGACTCCGTGCGGCGGGCCATCCCGCCCCACGGCCTCCTGCTCCTCGTCGAGCACCTCCTGCCCGACGGGGACGGCTACGACCACGCCGTCTGGCTCGATCTCAACATGCTGGTGATGACGGACGGGGGCCGAGAGCGGACCGTCGCGGAGTACCGGGACCTGCTCGCCCGGGCGGGGTTCCGGCTGACCCGCGTCCTCCCGACGTCCGGCCCCATGAGCGTGATCGAGGCCGCCCCGGCTCCGTAGGATCCGCGCCCAGCCGTCGCCATCGCCCTGGGGATCGATGAGCGTGAGCAATAGCCGACTCGGAGGAAGCGGCGGCGGAACGGCCCTCCACGCGTCGAGCGCGCGGAGGGCCGAGAATCCCTCTCTTTGGTGCGGGATCGGGGAGTGGCGGGACCCAGACTCGAACTGGGGACACCACGATTTTCAGTC
>CAWEYS010000033.1:0-30778 GCA_963813355.1 Miltoncostaeaceae bacterium
CGGAGAGCTCGAGGAGCTGGGGCGAGCGGATCGCCCCGGCGGCCAGGATCACCCCGCGTCGGGCCCGAACGTGATGCTCGGACCGTCCGCACCTGACCCTCGCACCGGTGCATCGGTGGCCGTCGAATGTCACACCGAGCGCGTGGGTGTGGATCATCACGCTGAGGTTCGGGCGTCCGCGGGCGGGAGCCAGGTACGCGTCGTACGGGCTCCATCGGCGACCACGGAGCTGGTTGACCTGGTAGTAGCCGAACCCGGCCTGGTCCAGGTTGTAGTCCTCCACGAGGCGACCACCGTCCTCCATGGCCGCACGGAGGAACGCATCGGCGACGGGGAACCGCTCCCGAACCTGGGTGACGTGCAGCGGCCCGTCGCGGCCCCGTCCCTGGCCGTCCTGCGCGTAGTTCTCGATACGCCGAAAGTACGGTTCGACGTCCGCGTACGCCCAGCCCGTCGCTCCGGCGGCGGCCCACCCGTCGTAGTCGGCGGGCTGACCGCGGGCGTACACCATGCCGTTGATGAGGCCCGACCCGCCCAGCCCGCGCCCGCTGGGCAGGGGGATCGCGCGGCCGTCGGTGTCCGGATCGGGCTCGGACTCGTAACCCCAGTTGTAGCGCCGGCTGCGCAGCAGGTTTCCGAAGCCCGCCGGGAGGCGAATGAACAGGCTGCGGGGCTCGCCGCCGGTCTCGACGAGCAGCACTCGGTGCCGACCGGACTCCGTCAGGCGGCTCGCGAGGATGCACCCCGCCGTGCCGCCCCCCACGATCAGGAAGTCGAAATCGTCCATTGGCGGCTTGGATGCGTTGCGACGGCCCACGGTCCGACAAATATGCACTTTCGCGCGGCCGCGCCGGCGCCGGGTCACGTCCGAGTGGTCCCGGCGAGCGGCGGTGCGCAGGCACCGGAACGCTCATCGCCGCCGCTCGATCATCGCCTGACGCAGATCCTCGCAGAGGCGCTGCCCGCGCCCTGCGCGCCTGGTCCGACGCGAGCGCAGCCGCGCGCCGCGCCTAGCGCCACCCGGCCAGCCCGACGGTGGAGTGCGCCACGCTCGATCTCGCCGGCGAGCGTCGCCAGTGCCTCGCGGTCAGGCCTCGCGAAGATGCTCCGCCGGTCAGTCCGGCCGCCGCCAGCGCCTCCTCGGTGGCGCCTCCGGCGGACGTCCTGACGCCGTGGCCCGGGCTGGCCGATCCCGACCACATCCTGCGCACCGTCGAGACCTTCCACCACCCGGTCGGCAGCTGCCGCATGCGGCGGCCCGACGACCCCGGGGCGCCGTCGACGCCGCTGGGCGTGGTGTTCGCGCGCGTCCCCTCGGCCAACACCCACCTGGCGGTGATCGCCTTGGCCGAGCGCCTGGCGGCGCGCTTCGCCGGCGCGGGGGAGCCGGGGGCGCCCCTGCCCACCGGCGCCACCGGCGCGACATAACCGCGGTTCGCGTGCGCCCCGGTCCACGGGCGCCCGCAAGTGCCAGAATCCCGGGAAGACGACCCGAGAGGACGCGATGCCCGAGCTCCCACCGCCCGCCGCGCCGGACGCCACCTACACCGCCGTGATCGAGACCTCGGCCGGCGCGATCCGGCTCGAGCTGTGGCCCGAGGCGGCCCCCCAGACCGTCGGCAACTTCGTCGGCCTGGCGCGCGAGGGCTTCTACGACGGGACGGTCTTCCACCGCGTGATCCGCGACTTCATGATCCAGGGCGGCTGCCCCCAGGGCACCGGCACGGGCGGCCCGGGCTACGACTTCCCCGACGAGATCAACGACCGCAAGCTGGTCAAGGGCACGCTCGCGATGGCCAACGCGGGCCCCAACACCAACGGCTCCCAGTTCTTCATCGTCACGGCCGAGGCGACCCCGTGGCTCGACGGGGCCCACACCGGCTTCGGCCGGGTGGTCGCCGGCGAGGACGTCGTCGAGACGATCGGCACCACGGCGACCGGGCCGGGCGACCGCCCGCGCGAGGAGCAGCGGGTGAGCGCGATCCGCATCGAGGAAGGCTGACGACCTTGGCGTCGGCCTCCTGGGAGGTGACGCTGCTGCGCCGCCCGCCCGGGGCGCGCCGGCCCCGCGTCGCCGCCCGCCTGGTGCTGCAGGCGCCCGACCTGTCGGGTGCCCAGGCCGCCGCCGAGGCGGCCCTCGCCGAGCGCTGCTCGGACGAGTCGCGCTGGAGCCTCGGGGTCCTGCGCCCGCTCACGCCGATGGCGCCGGGGACGCACCGCTACCGGGCCGTCTTCGCCCGCTGGGAGTCGGCCGAGGACCGCTTCGTGCGCCGCGACGTCCACGGCCTGGAGGTGTGGGCCGCTGACGCCCAGACCGCCCGCCGGCTGGCCCAGCAGGAGATCCAGAAGGTGCCCGGCTACGAGCCCTCGTGGCGCATCCGCCAGGTCGCCCGCGCCGACCGCGGGCCGCGCTGAGCGCGACCACCCCGCGCCGGCCGCTGATCACCGGCGGCGGGCGGCGGGAGACGCTCGAGTGGATGGAGGTGCGCGCCCCGGGCGACGGGCGGCTGCTGGCCGAGGTCGCCGCCGCCGGGCCAGAGGACGTCGACCGGGCCCTGGCGGCGGCCGACGCGGCCTGGCCGGCCTGGGCGGCGCTGGCGCCGGTGGAGCGCGGACGGGCCCTGGCCGCCTACGCGGCCCTGATCGACGTCGAGCAGGGCGCGCTCGCGGAGCTGGTGCATCGGGAGGTGGGAAAGCCGCTGGCCGAGGCGGCGGCCGAGGTCGCCCGGGCGGCCGAGGTGGTCCACCACTTCGCCGCTGAGGCCGAGCGGGTCTGGGCCTCCCAGGTGCCGGGCCGCACGCTGGCCAGCGGCAGCTGGATCCGGCCGGCGCCGGTGGGCGTGGTGGCGGCGATCGTGCCCTGGAACTTCCCCGTCGCGCTGGTGGTCTGGAAGCTGGCCCCGGCCCTGGCCGCCGGCTGCGCGGTGGTCGTGAAGCCCGCCCAGGAGGCGCCCCTGGCCGCCTGGGCGCTCTGCGACCTGGCCGAGCGGGCCGGCCTGCCGCCCGGGCTGGTCACCTGCCTGACCGGCGACGGGCCGCTGCTCGGCGAAGCGCTGGCCACCCACCCGCGGGTGGCCAAGGTGGCCTTCACCGGCTCGCGCCGGGTCGCCGAGCTGATCGCCTCCTGGGCCGCCCCGCGCCTGAAGGCGCTCTCGCTCGAGCTCGGCGGCCACGGGCCGCTGGTGGTGCTGCCCGACGCCGACCTGGACGTCGCCGCCGAGGTGGCAGTCGCCCAGGGCTACGTCAACGCCGGGCAGGCCTGCTACGCGGTCAACCGGGTGCTGGTCCCGCCCGAGCTGGCCGGGGACCTGCTCGAGCGCATGCGCGCGCGCATCGCCGACGTCGTCCTCGGGCCGATGGCCACCGAGCGCGGCCTGGTGCGCCACCGCATGCTGCTCGAGGACGCCCGCGCCGCCGGCGCCCGCGTCGAGGGCGGCGAGGAGCTGGGCGGCGGGCGCCTGGCGCCGGCGCTCATCACCGGAGCCGGCCCGGGGGTGCGCCTCATCGACGAGGAGCCCTTCACCCCGATCGTGGCCGTGATGGAGGTCGCCGACACCGCCGCCGCGATCGCCGAGGCCAACCGACCCGACTACGGCCTGGTCGGCTACGTCGCCGGCGCCGACCTGCGCGGGGCGCTCGAGGCCGCCCAGGCGATCGCCTGCGGGACGGTGGTCGTCAACGGCTGGCGCGTGGTGGTGCCCTATGCGCCCTATGCGGGCTGGCGCGGCTCGGGCGTTGGCGCCGAGCTCGGCCGGCCGGGCCTGGAGGCCTTCCTGCGCTGGCAGCACCTGCGCGTCCTGGCCTAAGCCGGCGCGCGGTGCACGCGACGGGCGAAGACCAGCTGCTCGAGCTTGGGCCGCGCGCCCGCCGTGCCGCTGTCGCCGATTCCGCCCACCACGACGTGGGGGTCCTGGTACAGCGGGCCCTCGTCGACCATCACCCGCGCCGCTCTCAGCCCGGCCACCACCTCCTCCCCCGGTCCGAAGACCGCCGCCCCCAGGCCGTAGGGGGTGTCGTTGGCGAGCGTCAGCGCGTCGGCGGCGTCCTCGGCCAGCGTCAGCCCGCGCAGGGGCGCGAAGCTCTCCTGCCGCCAGAGGGCGACGTCGAGGGCGGCGCGCGGCAGCAGCACCACGGTGGGCGTGAAGTGGGGCCCGCGCTCGCCCTCTCCCGCCAGAACCTGACCGCCCCGCGCCAGCGCCTCGGCGAGCGCGGCGCGCGCATCCTGGCGGGGCCGCCCCTCGGGCAGCGGGCCGACGTCGGTGTCCTCGTCGTCGGGATCCCCGACGCGCAGGCCGGCGACGGCGGCGGCCAGGCGGGGGCGAAAGCCCTCCCAGGCCGGGCGCTCCACGATGATCCGCTTGGCCGCCATGCAGAGCTGGCCGGCGTTGGCGAAGCCGCCGATGGCGGCCGCCCGGGCGGCCCGGTCCAGGTCGGCGCCGGCCAGCACGATCATCGCGTCGTTGCCCGAGCCCTCGGCGATGTAGGGGCGCAGGCGTGCGCCGGCGGCGTAGGCCGCCCCCAGCGAGGCGAGCTGGCGCTTGCAGGTGGCGGTCGAGGCATGGACGACGACGACGTGGACGTTGGGGTCCCACACCAGCGGCTCGGCCTCGGGGCCGGCCAGGTCGACGCGCACGATCGCCCCGGCGGGCCACGCCGAGCCGAGCGCCTCGAGCACCAACGCCCCGGTGCGGCGCGCGCGCGAGGAGGGACGCGCCAGGACGGCGTTGCCGCCGGCCAGGGCCGAGGCGGCCACCACCGTCGGCACCCACACCGGCGAGTTGGCCGCGTGCCAGCCGAGCACCACCCCGTAGGGCGCCCACTCCAGCAGCGTCAACCCCGAGGTGGCCGGCACCGGCCGCGGCCGGATCGCCTCGGCCAGCGCGGGCAGCGCGTCGAGCAACCCGAGCGCCGACTCCAGCTCGCGCCGGGCGAAGCGTCGCGGCCGGCCGGCCTCGGCGACGGCGGCGTCGACCACCGCCGGGCCGGCGGCCGCCAGCGCCGCCCGCGCGCGAGCGGTGCGCGCCAGGCGCTCGTCGAGCGACAGCGCTGCCACCGCCGGCTGGGCCGCCGCCGCCGCGGCGGCGAGCTCCGAGGGTGGGGGGGGCGCCACGACGCCCCAGCCTAACGGGGGCGCGGTCCTGCCCCCAGGCCTGCTCGTGGAGGGCGACGAGGCCGCGCTCACCGGCGCCTTCCCGGCCCTCTGCGCCCTGCAGCCGGTGTCCCGCGCCCCGGGGGGCCTGGTCTGCGCCCCGCGGGCGGCGCCCGAGCTGGCCGGCCCGGCGCTGGCCGCCTGCCCCCTCCCCCACCGGCCGCTCGCGCGCGTGCCGGGCTGGCCCGACCCGCCCGCCCGCTGGCTCGCCGGCTGGTACCTCCGCAGCCCGGCCCACGCCCCCGCACCGGCCGGGGTGCGCGAACTCGTCCAGGCCCCCGGCGAGGGCTTCGGCCCGGCCGGCCACGCCACCACGGCGATGTGCCTGGAGGCCCTCGAGGCCCTGCCGGCCGGGCCGGCGCTCGACGCCGGCTGCGGCTCGGGCCTGCTGGCCCAGGCCTGGGCGCGGCTGGGGCGCGGCCCGATCGTGGCCTGCGATCTCAACCCGCGCGCCCTCGACCAGGCCGCGCGCAGCCTGGCGGCGGCCGGGCTAGCGGGCCGCGTCGCCCTGCGACGGGCGGCCCTCGGGGCGCTCGACGCCGAGGCGATCGCCGGGCGGGTCCTGCTCGCCAACGTCCCCGCCGCCGCCCACCGCGAGCTGCTGGGGCGGGTCGGCGCGCCCCCGCGGGCGGCGCTGCTGTCCGGGCTGCGGCCAGCCGAGGCCCCGGCGGTCGAGGCCGCCTACCGGGTCCTCGGCCTGGCGCCGGCGGCGCGGGCCGAGCGGGGCGGCTTCGTCTGCGCGGTGCTGGTGGGCCGGTGAACCGCGTCTGGCGCACCTGGGCGGTGCTGGTGCTGTTCGCGCTCGGCACGAGCCTGATCACCCCGCTGATCCCCCTCTACCAGGACGAGCTCGGCTTCGGCGACACCGTCGTGACGCTCTTCCTCGGCTGCTACGTGATCACGCTGGTGCCCTCGATGCTGAGCCTCGGCCAGCTCTCGGACCGCGTCGGGCGCAAGCGCGTGCTCCTGATCGCGATCGCCACCCTGGCGGTCGCCCAGGTCATCCTGATCGCCGAGCCGCCGCTGGCGGGGCTGCTGGCGGCGCGCGCGATCCAGGGCCTGGCGACCGGCGCCTTCTTCGGCACCTGCACCGCGTTCCTGGTCAACGCCGCCCCCCTCGGCCGGCGCCGCTTCGTGTCGGTGCTGGGCTCGATCTCGATCCGGCTCGGCCTCGGGGCCGGACCCGGGATCGGCGGCCTGATCGCCGAGTACTCCGACGAGCCCCTGCGGCTGCCCTTCGAGCTCCACCTGATCGCCCTGGCCGCGGCAGCCCTGATCGTGGTCACCCTGCCCGAGACCGTGACGGTGCGCTCGCGCCGGCCCCTGACCCTGCGCCTGGAGGTGCCGGCCGCCGAACGGGCCGTCTTCTGGCGCGTGCTCGTGCCCTCGGGGGCGCTCTTCTCCCTCTTCGACGGGGTCGCCCTGTCGCTGATCCCGGTCTTCCTCGTGCGCACCCTTGACGTCGACAACTACGCCCTGGTGGGGGCGGCGGGGTTCCTGGTGCTGGTCTCGGGGGCGCTCAGCCAGATCGCCCTCCCCCGCCTGCGCCCCGACCGCGCCATCGGCTGGGGGCTGGCGGCGGCCTCGGTCGCCTCGCTCGGGGTGGTCGCCGCGGCGCCGGTCGAGTCAGTCGGGCTCGCGCTGGCGGCGGTGGCGGCGACCGGTGCGGCGGCCGGCCTGGTCTTCAAGGGCGGCCTCGACCTCTGCACCCAGATCGCGCCGGTCGAGGACCGCGGCAAGCTGATCTCCTCCTACTACGTGGCCTGCTACCTGGGCGGCTTCTCGGTGCCGCTGCTGGTCATCGGCGCGCTCTCGGACCTGATGGGGCTGACCGCCGCCCTGGCGATCCTCTCGGCGGCCGCGGCCCTCGGGGCGGCCTGGACATGGGCGGTCGGGCTGCGCTCGCTGTCGGGCCTGCACGCGCCCGCGGCGCCGGCGGCGCTGCCCCAGCCGAGCGCCGAGTAGGCTCGGGCGGTGCCCGTCTCGACCGCCGACGCCCAGGCGCTGGCCGCCGCGCTGCTCGAGGCCGACCGCGTCGTCGTGCTGACCGGCCTGCGCCTGGGGGGCCCGGAGGAGCGCGACGACACCCACGGCGGCGGCCAGTGGGCGGCGCGGGCCAACCTCGAGGCCTTCCTCACCGAGCCGGCCAGCTTCTGGGAGTACTTCTACCCCACCGCCGTGGCGGTCGCCGATCGCGAGCCGACGCCCGACCACCTCGCCCTCGCCCGCCTGCAGCGGGCCGGGGCCGTCTCGGCCCTGATCACCCAGGCGGTCGACCGCCTCCACGCGCGCGCCGGCAGCACCGACGTCGTCGAGGTCTACGGCACCCTCCTGACCGAGCGCTGCGAGCGCTGCGGCGAGCGCTACGGGCTGCCCGAGGTCGGCGCGCTGATCGCCGCCGCCCCCGACGGGGTGCCGCGCTGCACGACCGCCGGCTGCGCCTACCCTCTGCGCCCCGAGGGCACCCTCTGGGGCGAGCCGCTGCCGCGGGGTGCCGTGGAGCGGGCCTGGGAGCTGGCCGCCGAGGCCGACGCCTTCGTGGTGCTCGACTCGGACCTGCGCACGGCCCCGATCTCGCTGCTGCCCTCGGTGCCCCTGACCCGGGGCGCGCCGCTGGTGGTGGTGGGCCAGACCCCGACCCAGTACGACCGCTACGCCCGCATCCTGGTGCGGGCGCCGAGCGCCGGGCTGATGACGGCGGTCGCCGACCTGATCGCGCCCGAGGGCTGAGGGTGGCCGCCGAGGCGGGGCGCGCCCTCCGGGAGCTCTTCTCGCTGGAGGGCCAGGCGGCGATCGTCACCGGGGCCTCGTCGGGGCTCGGGGAGATGATGGCCCACGGCCTGGCCGGCGCGGGCTGCGCGGTGCTGCTGGCCGCCCGGCGCCAGGACCGGCTCGCCGCCGTGGCCGCCGCCATCGAGGCGGCGGGCGGGCGGGCGCTCGCCCAACCGGCCGACCTGCGCGACCCCGGTCATCCCGACGAGCTCGTGGCCGCGGCCGGCGCGGCCTTCGGCCGCCTCGACGGGGTGGTCCTGAACGCGGCCACCTCGACGATCAGCCCGGCCGAGCAGGAGGACGCGGCCGCCTTCGACGACGTGATGCGGGTGAACGTCGGCGCCCAGGCGGCGCTGGCGGCCGCGGGCGCCCGGGCCATGATCGGCGCGGGGGGCGGCGGATGGATGATCCTGATGAGCTCGATCCTCGGCCGCAAGGCCGGGACCGGCCCCGGGGTGGCGGCCTACGCCGCCTCCAAGATCGCCGTCGAGGGGCTCACGCGCGAGCTGGCCCGCCAGTGGGCGCCCCACCGCATCCGCGTCAACGCCCTGGCGCCCGGCTACTTCCCCACCGAGATGAACGCGCCCATGACCGCCGACCCCGGCCGGCGCGAGGCGCTGGTGGCCCGCATCCCGCTGGGGCGCGCCGGCGCGCCGGCCGACATCGCCGGGGTGGCGGTCTTCCTGGCCAGCGCCGCGGCCGGCTACATCACCGGCCAGGTGCTGCCGCTCGACGGCGGCATGTCCTGCTGGTGAGCGCGGTCTAGCCGGCCCCCGCGGCCGGCGCGGCCTCGTCGACCACGAACTTCTGCGAGTAGTAGATGTCGCCCTCGTGGCCGAGCTTCATGCGCCGCAGGGTCAACTTGACCCGGGTACCGACCTCGACGTCCTCCGGGGCGACCCCGACCACCGGCGCCGGCATCAGCACGCCCTCGTCCATGGTGATGTGGCCGACGACGTACGGCTCCTGGCCGAGGAAGTCGCGGGGCGGGTAGTAGACCACGGTGTAGTTGGAGAGCACGCCCCCGCCGGCCAGCTCCTCCTCGGTCAGGTCCCCGCCGCCGCAGGCGTAGCAGTGGTGGTGCTCCCACCAGGGCTGCAGGGCGCCGCAGGCGCCGCAGCGCATGGCGTACAGGCGCAGCTTGGGCGGCCCCAGGCGCGAGAACTCGATCGCCGAGACGGTCACGCGCCGTCCTCCAGGCGCTGGTAGACGTGGATCGCCCCGACCGCCCCGGGCCCGCCGCGGCAGGCCGAGATGCCGACCTCGGCGTCGGCGCGCTGCATGTCGGGGGGCGCGGTGCCGCGCAGCTGCTCGACGATGTTGACCGCCTGGGTCGAGCCGGTGGCCCCCAGCGGGTGGCCCTTGCAGAGCAGCCCGCCCGACAGGTTGACCGCCACCTTGCCGTCGATCCAGGTCGACCCGTCGGCGGCCCCCTTCCAGCCCTCGCCCTGCTCGGCGAAGCCGAGCGCCTCGACCCCGAGCGGCTCCTGGATGGCGAACGAGTTGTAGATCTCGGCGACGTCGATGTCGTCGGCGCTGATGCCGGCCATCTCGTAGGCCCGCTGGGCCGGCGCGGCGAGGAGCGCGTGGGCGTCGGCGAGGGTGTCGGTGGCCGCGTACCAGGTGCCGGTCGCCATCTGGGTGGCGGTGACGTAGACCTGGGGCCTGTCGGGCTGGTCGCGCAGGATCTCCTCGCGGCAGAGCACCAGCGCCGAGCCGGCGTCGGTCATCGGGCAGACCTCGTAGAGCTTGAGCGGGTCGGCGACCTTGGCCGAGCGCATGACCTCCTCGACCGTGCACTCGAAGCGCAGGTGGGCGTAGGGGTTGCGCGCGCCGTAGTGGTGGTTCTTGACCGAGGTGTGGGCGAGGTCCTCCTCGCTGAGCCCGTAGGTCTGCATGTACTTGCGCGCCGTCAGCGCCACCCCCGAGGGGAAGGTCAGCCCCGAGAAGTACTCCTCCTTGGAGTCGGCCGCCTGGGCGATGATCGAGGTGCCCTCGACCGTGGCCAGGTCGTTCATCTTCTCGGCCCCGAGCACCATCACGGTGTCGTAGAGGCCCGACAGGATCGCCACGCAGCCCAGGTGCAGGGCCCAGGCGCCGGTGCCGCAGGCGGCCTCGACGCGCACCGCCCCGGCGGGGACCACGCCCAGGTGATGGGCCGCCATCAGCCCGGTCGAGTTCTCGTAGTTGAAGCCGACCGACCCGACGTTGCCGACGTACAGGGCCTGGATGTCGGCCGGCTCCACGCCGGCGTCGGCCAGCGCGCCCCGGCCCGCCTCGACCACCAGGTCGCGCAGGGACTTGCCGTGCTGGATCTTGTGGGGGGTCTTGCCGATCCCGAGCACGCCGACGCGCATGAGGCCCTCCTCCTAGTGCGGTTCGGCCTGGCGGCCGCGGGTCCAACGGTAGTACGTTCAACAGGTCGATCGCCTCGCCGGCGATCTGACCGGCGGCCCCGATCGCGGGCGGGTCGGCGATGACCTCGACGTCCTGGGCGATCGCCTCGCCGGCGCCGTAGCCGAGCGCCAGCAGGTGGTCGCCGGGCCCGGCGGCGTCGAGCCCCAGCGCCAGGGCGAGCCCCACCGAGGCCGCGCCGAGGTTGCCGATCTCCCCGACGAAGCTGGTGCCCTCCAGCTGCTCGGCGCTCACGCCGGCCCGGCCCAGCGCCCGCAGCGTCTGGGGGTGGGGCTGGCTGGCGCAGACCGCCGCGTAGGCCGAGGTGGGCCGCTCGGTGGCGGCCTCCAGCGCCGCCAGCGCCTGGGCGGTCGTCGACCCGTAGGCGTCGAAGAGCACCTCGAGGCGGTAGCGCGGCTCGGGCTCGGTCCCCAGGCGCCAGACGTCGTAGACCTCGCGGCTCGCGCGCGCCGACGGCCCCAGGCGGGCGAAGCCCCCCGAGGCCCCCACCAGGAAGGCCGCCGCCCCGCCGGCCGAGAGCGTGTCGGCGACGCGCTCGTCGTGGCTGACCAGGTGGTCGGAGACGACCACCAGCGCGGGCGGCCCGCCGGCGGCGGTCAGCGCGCCGGCCAGCGCGACGGCGTCGAGGGCCGCGCCCGGGTGGCCGCCGACGTCGAGCGGCACGGCCTCGGGGAGGCCCAGCGCCCGGGCCAGCGTGGCCGAGAGCTTGCGCAGCCCGAAGGGCGGGCTCTGGCTGACGGCGATCACGGTGCCGGGGGGCTCGGCCCCCTCGAGCGCCGCGGCGGCGGCCTCGTAGGCCATCGTCAGCGGATCCTCGTCGAGGGCCGGCGTGCACAGCGCCTTGGCGCGCGGGCGCCCGGGGCGGCCGTAGAACCTCTGGATCTCCCCCAGGGGGGCCCGGTAGCGGGGCAGGTAGGCCCCGTACCGGATGATCTCCCCCACGCCTAGCGGCGGATCGTGATGCCGGCGGCCTCACGATCGAACGTGTCGGCGGTGACGCCCTCCTCGCGCAGCTTCACCTTCTGGACCCGCTCGGTCGGGGTCTTGGGCAGCGTCGCCACGAAGCGGATGTAGCGCGGGACCATGAAGTAGGGCATGCGCTCGGCCATCCAGTGGGTGAGCTCGGCCGGGTCGGGCGCATCGCCCTCGGCGATGCAGACGATCATGATCTCGTCCTCGCTCGAGGCCCCCTCGCCGGCCTTGACCCCGATCGCGGCCGCCTCCTTGACGTTGGGGTGGTCGGAGACCTGGCGCTCGACCTCCATCGAGGAGACGTTCTCGCCCCGGCGGCGGATGTAGTCCTTGACCCGGTCCATGAAGTAGAAGTAGCCGTCGGCGTCCATGCGGCCCAGGTCGCCGGTGTGCAGCTTGAGGTTGCGGAAGTCCTCGGCGGTCTTCTCGGGCATGCCGTAGTAGGCGCGCATGACGATGTTGGGGATCTTCATGTCGACCACGATCTCGCCCGGGGTCTCGGGCGGCAGGGGCCGGTCGGTCCCCGGCTCGACGATGCTCACCTCGTAGCCCGGGTTGGCCTTGCCCATCGAGCCGGGCACCGCCGGCTTGGTCGGGTCCATGTAGGTGGCCATGCCGGTCTCGGTGAGGCCGTAGCCCTCGATGAACTTGACCCCGAAGCGCTCCTGGAACTCGTTGTAGATGTCCTTGGGCGCCGGCGCGGCGAAGCAGGTGTGGACCGTGTGGGCCCGGTCGAGCTCCGAGGCCGGGATGTTCCAGATGAAGTAGCTGACCGCCCCGATGCTGTTGAAGATCGTCGCGTCGGCGTCGATCACCTGCTGCCAGAACCTGCTCGAGGAGAAGCGCTCCACGTAGGCGACCCGGCCGCCGGCCACCAGCGCCGGGTAGCCCGAGAGCACCTGGGCGTTGGAGTGGAAGAGCGGCAGGCAGGAGAAGAAGGTGTCCTCCTCCAGCGACTCGACGCTCTTGCCGGCGGTCGCGCTGACCACCTCCAGCAGGCCGCGGGCCGAGAAGTAGTCGGCGGCGTTCTGCTTGATGACGCCCTTGGAGCGGCCGGTGGTGCCCGAGGTGAACATGATGCGGGCGTCGTCGGTCCAGGAGTAGCTGACCCCGTCCGGCTCGCCGTCGGTGGCCGCCATCAGCTCGGCCAGCGGCTCCCACGCCATGGAGGGGTCCGGGCCCTCCTGGGCGCCGGTCTGCATCACGATCACGTGCTCGAGCTTCGGCAGCTCGCCCTTGATGAGGTCGAGGCGGTCCAGGTAGAGGTCGGAGATGACCAGCTTCTTGGCCTCGACCAGGTTGATCGTCCAGGACAGGAAGTCGCCCTTGTAGGCGGTGTTGATCGAGCTCATCACCGCCCCGGCCTTGAGGATGCCGTACCAGACCGGCAGGAACTCCTCGCAGTTGGGCAGCATCACGCTGACCGACTCGCCCGGCTCCACGCCCCGGTCGATCAGGGCGTTGGCGACCCGGTTGGCCCGGGCGTTGACCTCGCCGTAGCTCACCCAGGGGTTCTCGGCGAACTTGAGGTAGTCGCGGTCCGGGGTCTCGCTCGCCCGGCGCTTGAGGATCTCGGCCAGGACCCACTGCGTCGGGTCCTCGCGCGCGTACCAGTCGCTCCACTCGGCCATGCTCAGCCTTCCCCCTCGGTGCTGTCGTGGGTGCCCGGCGCCTCCGTTCAGGCGGGGACGAACTTGGGCAGGGTGATCTCGTCGGTGACGTCGTGGAAGACGACGCGCACGCGCATGCCGATCGACACGTCGTCCGGGTCGATCGACGGGTAGTCCGGCGACTCGTCGCGGACCAGGTTGGACATCATCCGCACGCCCTCGTCGAGGTCGATGAGCGCGACGACGTGGGGCGGGTCGCCCTTGTAGGCCTTGCTCGGGCCGATGAAGTGGACCGAGTAGGTGTAGAGCTCGCCGGTGCCGGCGGCCTCGACCCAGCCGACCGGCTCCAGCGTCCCGGGGACCAGCGCCCGCGGGTACCAGAAGGGCTTGCCCTGGGCGTCGGTCGGCAGCAGCAGCTTGTGCTCGCGGGTGCCCTCCCAGAAGCGCTCGCCCTCGGGGCGCAGGTCGGGAAGGGGCTTGGTGTAGGCGGGCTTGGTCGCCTCGTCGGGCATCGTCGTCTCCTCTTCCCGTGCCTCTAGGCCGCCGAGGGCGGCTCGCTCGACAGGACCAGCGCGCTCGTCGCGGCGAGGATCCCGCCGGAGCCGTTCGTGATCGCCAGCTTGGCGCCCGGCACCTGGTGGTTGCCGCCGCCGCGATCGCTGTCGTCGGCCTCCCCGCGCAGCTGCAGGGCCGCCTCGACGATGTGGTGCATGGCCCCCAGGTGGGCCTGGCGGATCAGGCCGCCGTGGGTGTTCATGGGCAGCTTGCCGCCCAGCTTGGCGTTGCCGGCCAGCACCCAGTCACCGGCCTCGCCGGGGCCGCAGACGCCGAAGCCCTCGAGGGCGATCAGGGGCGTGAAGCTGAACGAGTCGTAGATCTCGGCCACGTCCAGGTCGGCCGGGGTGATGCCGGCCACCTCCATCGCCCGCCGCCCGGCCCGGCCCAGGCCCTGGCGGACGCCGTCCACCGAGGTGGCCGAGGAGATGTACTGGTGCGAGTAGCCCTCGCCGATGCCGGTGATGTAGACCGGCTTGGGGCGCATCGCCGCCGCCCGGTCGGCGGTGGTGACCAGGAAGGCCGCCGCCCCGTCGCTGACGAGCGAGCAGTCCATGGCGTGGAACGGGGTCGCGATCCAGCGGTCGTTGAGGACGTCCTCGACCGTGACCACGTCGCGCAGCATCGCGTTCCACTTCAGGGCGGCGTGCTCGGACTGGGTGGCGACGACCGCCGCCAGCGCCTCCTGGGGCACGTCGTGCTCGTACATGTAGCGCTGGGCCAGCAGCCCGTAGCCGCCGATCGTCGTCAGGCCGTAGGGGGCCTCGAAGGCCCCGTGGCTCATCTCGCGCGCCATGGCGATCATCCCCGACGAGCTGATGCCCGAGCGGGTGTTGTCGCCGCGCACGCAGAGCACCGTCTCGGCCAGGCCCGCGTCGATCGCCAGGGCCGCCTGCACCGCCATCAGCGGCGCGGTCGCCCCGCCGACGGCCACCGAGGCGAAGTAGCCAGGCTCCATGCCCAGGTAGTCGGCGAAGGTCGTCGCGTGCATCAGCGTCGACTCGACGAAGGAGAAGGCGGTGACCAACCCGTCGACCTCGTCCAGCGTGATGCCGGCGTCGTCGAGGGTGATCTTGGTGACCTCGGCCAGCAGCTGGAAGGACCCCCGCCCCTCGAGCTTGCCCTGCTCGGTCTCCCCCACCCCGGCGATCACGATGCCCTTGCCGAGCATCCGCCGCGCCTCGCGGACGTTGGGCGTGGCCTCGCTCATCCATCCTCCTCTGTCGCGTGCGAGCGGCAGCGGGCCGGGAGGGCCCCTGCGGGCCGCTACGCTACCAGCGCCACGCGCCCTCTCGGCGTCCACCGACCCCAACGCTCCAAGGAGACCCGCGCTGTCCGACCGCGATCCCAACTACGACCCCGAGGCCGACACCTACCGCCAGATCTACCGCGGGCACGACAACGCCTCGGCCGTGACCAACTCCGAGGGCCTGACGGTCTACTTCGACCCGGACACGAACGACGTGCTCGGCTTCTCGATCGTCAACTTCTCCGCCTACTACGAGGCCCACGTCACCGAGGACGGCGACTTCGAGGTGTCGCTGCCGACCAAGGTGCCGGTCAACCTCGAGGAGGAGATGGACTTCGACGCCGAGGCGATCCGCTCGGGCGTCCGCATCGCCGAGTTCTACTAGGCGCTCGCCCCGGCGGCGGGGCCGCCGACGATGATCGCGCCGGGCCCCTTGCCCTGGGGGACCATCGGGAAGACCTTCGCCATCGGGTTGACGTGCACGTTAACCAGCGCCGGCCCGTCGGCGGCGAAGGCCTCGGCCAGCGCGTCCTCGAGCTCGTCGGCCTCGCGGACGGTGTGCCCGGCGATGCCGTAGGCCTGGGCGATGCCGGCGAAGCTGGGCTGGAAGGGCTCGAAGCTGGTGCCCGCGTAGCGGCCCTCCCAGAAGAGCTCCTGCCACTGGCGCACCATGCCCAGGTAGCCGTTGTTGAGGATCACCACCTTGACCGGCAGCCCGTACATCTGGGCCGTCGACAGCTCCTGGAGGGTCATCTCGAACGAGCCGTCGCCGGCGATGTTGACCACCAGCTCGTCGGGCAGGGCCACCTGGGCGCCGATGGCCGCCGGCAGGCCGAAGCCCATCGTCCCCAGGCCCCCGGAGGTGATCCAGCGCCGGGGCCGGTCGAAGGGGTAGTGCTGAGCGGCCCACATCTGGTGCTGGCCGACGTCGGTGCAGATGATCGCCCCGCCGCGGGTGACGCGGTGGATCGCCTGGATCACCCGCTGGGGCTGGATGACCCCGGGGTCGTCGTCGACGTGGTACGGGTACTGGCGCTTCCAGGCCGCGATCCGCTCGACCCAGGCCGCCCGGCGGCCGGCGTCGTGGGGCTCGGGCAGCGCCCGGTAGGCCTCCGCCAGGGCCGCCAGGGCGGGGCCGGACTGGCCGGCGATGCCGATGTGGGCGGCCCGGTTCTTGGAGATCTCGGCCGGGTCAACGTCGATGTGGATGATCTTGGCGCCCGGCGCCCACTCGCTCATCACGGTCGACAGCACCCGCTCGTCGAAGCGCACGCCGACGGCCAGGATCGCGTCCGACTCCTGGAAGGCGTAGGTGGCCGCCGCGATGCCGTGCATGCCCGGCATGCCCACGAACAGCGGGTGGGTGCCGGAGAAGCCGCCCAGGCCCATCAGGGTGGTGTTGACCGGGATCCCGGTGAGCTCGGCCAGGCGGGTGAGCTCGGCCGAGGCCTCGCCGGCGATGATCCCGCCGCCGGCGTAGATGACCGGCCGCTCGGCGGCCTGCAGCGCCCGGGCCGCGGCCTCGAGCTGGCGCGGGTGACCCGCGCCGGCGGGCGGGCGATAGCCGGGCATCTCCGGCTCGGGGTCGGTGAAGTCCTCGACCTCGCGCGCCCACTGGTCGACGCAGACGTCGACCAGCACCGGGCCGGGGCGCCCGGACCGGGCGATGTAGAGGGCCTCGGCGAGCGCCCGCGGCAGCTCCTCGGCGTCCTTGATCAGGTAGGAGTGCTTCACGATCGGCAGGGTGATGCCGACGATGTCGGCCTCCTGGAAGGCGTCGGTGCCGACCCGCGTCGAGCCGACCTGGCCGGTGATCGCCACCAGCGGCACCGAGTCCATGTAGGCGTCGGCGATCGGCGTGACCAGGTTGGTCGCCCCCGGCCCCGAGGTGGCCGTGCAGACCCCGGCCCGGCCGGTGACCTTCGCGTACCCTTCGGCCATGTGCCCGGCGCCCTGCTCGTGGCGCACCAGGAAGGTGCGGATATCCGGATCGTCGTGGAGCGCGTCGAACAGGGGGATCACCGGGCCGCCCGGCAGCCCGAAGATGGCGTTCACTCCCGCCCGCTTGAGACAGGCCAGGGTCGCGTCGACCGCGCGCATCGCTGTGGTCCTTCCCCGTGACTCCGACGTACCGCTGGCGAGTGTAGTGGACCACTCCGGGCCCGTCCCGTCCCCAGAGGAGGCCCGTCCCCGATGAGCTCGCAGACCCCCCCGCCGGGAGGCGGCGACCCCGGCCAGCCGTCGTTCGCCGAGGAGAACGCGCTGCGGATCGCCTCCGAGTCGCTGACCCACTACGACCAGGCCTCGGACACCTACCACTGCTCCTACGGCCCACCGGTGCCGGCCGTGACGGTCCACGATCCCGAGCGCGGGCTGCTCGTGCGGGTCGAGCCGCGCAGCCGCCAGGTCGTCGGCTTCTCGATCCCCGACTTCAAGGCCTGGTACGCGGCCAACGTCGCCGACGGCGGCGAGTTCGAGGTCGACCTGCCCTCGGTCTGGCCCCTCGAGGGGGAGGGCCCCGGAGCGGGGGACGACCCGTCCTCCTGAGCGGCGCGGCGGCGGCCGCCGAAGGCGGTCGAGTACACTGTCCAATCGCCTTTTCCCCGATGCACGAAGGAGCCTGAATGGCGGTCGAGAGCCAGCGCGTCGAGGACTTCCGCCTCGCCAAGGAGCCGTACTACCTGCCGCTCGGCAACGAGGTGGAGCTCTTCGAGTCGGCCTACCACGCGCGCCTCCCGGTGATGCTCAAGGGCCCGACCGGCTGCGGCAAGACGCGCTTCGTCGAGCACATGAGCTGGCGCCTCGAGCGCACGCTGGTGACCGTCGCGTGCCACGAGGACCTCACCGCCTCCGACCTGGTCGGCAAGTACACGCTGCGCGGAGACGAGACCATCTGGCAGGACGGCCCGCTTACGACGGCCGTCAAGGCCGGCGGCATCGCCTACCTGGACGAGATCGTCGAGGCGCGCAAGGACACCACGGTGGTGATCCACCCGCTCACCGACGACCGGCGCATCCTGCCGCTCGAGAAGAAGGGCGAGATCGTCGCCGCCCCCGGCGAGTTCCAGCTCGTGATCTCCTACAACCCCGGCTACCAGTCGGTGCTCAAGGACCTCAAGCACTCGACCAAGCAGCGCTTCGTGGCGATCGAGTTCGACTACCCGCCGCCCGACCTGGAGGAGACGATCCTCAAGTCCGAGTCGGGGATCGACGACGACACCGCCGCCAAGCTGGTCAAGATCGCCGAGAAGGTGCGCAACCTGCGCACGCACGGGCTCGAGGAGGGCGTCTCGACGCGCCTGCTCGTCTACGCGGGCCAGCTCATCCAGGGCGGGGTCGAGCCGATCGCCGCCTGCGAGGCGACGATCTGCAAGCCCATCACCGACGACCTGGAGATGCAGCGCTCGATCGTCGAGATCATCGCCACCCAGTTCTGAGCGGGCCGGGGAGGCGGCCATGACCTTCGGTCCGGCGGTGGGCAACGTGGGCATGTACGTCGCCCGCGAGATGCTGGTCTCGGTTCCCGAGGACCAGCGCCAGGCCTACCTGCGCATGGTCGAGGAGATCTCCGACCTCAAGTACCAGCTCGGCGTCGAGGTGGCGCGCCAGCTGCCGCGCCTGCTGGCCGAGCACGATCCCGAGCGGGTCGCGCGCTACCTGCGCCAGGTCAAGGAGGTCGCCGCCACCGGCTGGAAGAGCGGGGTCGAGGTCGCCAAGCAGCTGCCGGACCTCTACGACGCCCCCGACGCGACCCTGGCCGAGGCCTACGTGGACATCGTCGCCCAGGCGACCTCGGGGCCGCCCGAGGACACCGAGACCGCCCAGCTGGCCGTCGAGCTCGACGACCTCGAGCGCGAGCTGCGCGAGATGGAGCCCAAGGTCAAGCGCGCCCAGGAGCTGCGCACCCAGCTGGCCGCCCGCGACCGGCGCGACGAGAAGCGCCGCAAGCACGCCGTCGAGCTGGCCTCCGCGCTGCCGCCGATCCTCGCCCGGCTGCGGCCGCGCTACCGACCCCCCTACCTCGACCAGGTGCGCCAGGTGGCCGCCGCCGATCCCGAGGCCTCGCTCGAGGCGGCCGACACCCTGCTCGACCTCCTCAACGGCGAGCGCGTCTCGGCCGAGGGGGCGGCGGAATGGGTCAACCGCGGCATGGAGGTGCTCGAGCGCAACAAGGAGGTCGGGCGCGGCTACTTCCGCCTGGGCTCCAAGTACTCGCTGCAGGTGCTCGAGGAGCTCAAGGAGGGCCTGGCGCTCAAGTCGGTCGCCCGGGTGCTGAAGCTCTACGCCACCGCGCTGTCGGGCCACGAGATCGCGATCCGCGGCACCAACGAGCTGCAGGCCGTCAACGCCTACGGCGCCGACCACATCATCCTGCCGCCCGAGATGCGCTTCTTCGAGGACGACGAGGGCAACTTCACCGCCTACAAGGTGGCGGCCGCGCACGGCGCCGGCCGGATCGAGTTCGGCACCTACGAGTTCTCGCTGGCCGACATCCCCGACACCGTGGCCGACCTGCGCGCGCGCTACCCCGGGGTTGCCCTGTGACGACCCGGCCCGCCACCGAGACCGACCTCACCCGGTTCTACGAGCTCTTCCCCCAGCCGGGGCTGGCGCGCGACCTCTTCAACATCGTCGAGGGCCACCGCGTCAACGCCGCGATCCGGCGCGCCTACCCAGGCATCCGCCGCGACATGGCCCTCATCCAGGCCGCCAGCGCCGAGCGCCGCCCCGAGCTCGCGACGCTGTCGGACTCCCAGGCGGTCGTCGAGGCGCTGCTGCAGCACACGCTCGGCCTCACCCCCGACCGCTCCGAGGTCGCCGAGGCCACCCAGCACCTGATCGTCCAGGCGGTCGCGATGCTCGCCGCCGTCGAGGAGGAGGACGCGCGGGTCGGCGACGCCGCCGCCCTCACCGGCCGGCTCTACCGCCTGATCGACGAGGGCCTGGCCGATCCCGGCCGGGCGCTGCGCCCCGACGCCGAGGGGCCCCCGCCGCAGGGCGCCCCGCCCGAGGGCAGCGACCCCGACGGCGACCCGGCCCCCTCGGGCGGGGCCGACGACTACGAGCAGCTCGAGCTGCCGCCCTTCATGACCCCGGTCATGGAGCAGCTGGTGCGCCCGCCCTCGGACGCGCCAGCGGCGCGCGAGGCCCAGATGGAGCCCCAGCCCAACGGCGACCAGTCCGCCGACCAGGCGCCCGAGGCCGAGGACGCCGACGCCGCCGCCAGCACCAGCGAGGCCGAGGCCGGCCAGGGCTCGCCCGACGAGGTCGCCCAGCAGACCGCCTCCGAGGGGCAGGAGGAGGCCCCGGCGGGCGCCGCCGACGGGCGCTCCGACGACGCCGAGGGCGGCGGCTCGGACTCCCCCGAGCAGTCCGGCCTGGGGGAGGTCCCCCACGTCGAGCCCGAGGGGGCCGACGACGAGGACCTCGGCGAGCGGGTCTTCCACTACGACGAGTGGGACCACAAGATCGAGGACTACCGCCCGGCCTGGTGCATCCTCACCGAGCACCGCCAGACCCGCACCCAGGAGGGCTTCGTCGCCGCGACCTTCTACGAGTTCGGCGGCGTCGTCACCCAGATCCGGCGCAACTTCCAGCTCATGCGCCCGGAGGCGCTGCGCAAGATGCGCCGGCAAGAGGACGGCGACGACCTCGACACCGACGGCCTGGTCGAGTACGTCGTCAACCGGCGCGCCCGTATCGCCCCGACCCCGCGCGTCTACGTCAAGCGCGAGAAGCGCGACCGCGACGTCACCACCGCCTTCGTGGTCGACATGTCGAGCTCGACCGACCGCAAGATCGACGGCCGCAAGCGCATCATCGACATCGAGAAGGAAGCGCTGCTGCTGATGTGCGAGGCCCTCGAGGCGATCCGCGACGAGTACGCCATCTACGGCTTCTCCGGCTCGGGCCGCGAGGACTGCCAGTTCTACGTGGTCAAGGAGCTCGGCGAGCGCTACGACGACCGGGTCAAGGGCCGCATCGGCGGCATCTACGCCCGCCAGAAGACCCGCATGGGCCCGGCCCTGCGCCACGCCACCCGGCGCCTGGCGGCGGCCGACTCCCACGTCAAGCTGATGATCCTGCTCACCGACGGCAAGCCCTACGACTCCGACACCTACCAGGACAACGCCTACGCGCAGGAGGACACCAAGATGGCCCTGCGCGAGGCCCGCCGGGAGAAGATCCACCTCTTCTGCGTGACGGTCAACCGCGAGGGCGCCGACTACCTGCCCCACATGTACTCGGACGCGAACTTCGTGATCATCGACGACGTGCGCACGCTCCCCCAGAAGCTGCCCCAGCTCTACCGCCGCCTGACCACCTAGGCCCGAACCGGGGTACGCGGCTCGCGGCCCCCGGGGTAAGCGGCTCGCGCACGGCCACCCGCCGCGAGCGGCATCCCCCGGCAGGAGCCCTCGCGCACCGGGGGAGCCGACTCGCCGACCGGGGTACGCGACTCGCGCACCGGGGTAAGCGACTCGCGGCATTCTCCCCAGGCCGGCCCCTCTGCGAGCGCGCGACCGGGGTAAGCGACTCGCGGCCCCCGGTATCCGCCTCGCGGCCGACGGGGGTAGGCGACTCGCGGCCACCCGGGGGAAACGACTCGCGCGGCGGCGGTCATTTCCCCTGCACACGGCGTGCTTTTTCCCCGCCCTAGGAATTAGGGTCTTTAGAAGATAGGAAAGACCTAGGCCGTGGCCGGCCGCGCCGCATACGCGGCCCGGCCACGGCGCGAGTCGGTTACCCCGGTTGCCTGCTCGCCGGACCCTGCGATCCTCCGGCCCAGACGTAACACTTGTCCATCGCCCGCCCCGCCGCCCACACCCTCCCCCGCCCCGCCGCCCCCCTCGCGCGGCCGGGCGCCCGTCCCCAGAGCCCGGCCGGGGCCGCCGAGGAGCCGACCGCCCACGGAGCAGAGGCCCAGCTGGCCCTCTGCGAGCCCGACCACCTCCGCCGGCTCGAGCAGCCGCTCAAGTACGGCTTCGCCGACCGCTCCAGCGCCCGCAAGGGCCTCGAGGTCGCCGCCGGCGTGGCGATCGCCGACCGGCTCGGCTCCATCCGCCAGACCGCCGGCCCGCCGATCGGCCGCCACGGCTACATGGCGATCGTCTGGCTCGGCTCGCGCTGGCTCCAGCTCGAGCAGGCCACCGCCTCGGCGGTGCCCTTCACCCAGTACCGCCTGCTCCACGACTTCGGCTGGGAGGAATCGGGCAAGAACGCCCGCCAGGCCCTCAAGCGCACCCTGCTCAACCTCCAGGAGGCCCGCTGGGAGGGCGAGGTCAACGACACGGCGACCGGCAAGAAGACCCACGAGGACCACTTCGGGATCATCGACCGGGTGCTGTGGCCGGTGGTTCAGGACGGGCGCCTGGAGCGCCTGGGCTACATCTTCCTCGGCAGCTGGTTCCTCGAGCAGCTGCGCCACGAGGCCGGGGTCTACATCGACTGGGACGTCCTGCGCGACCTCCCCCCCATCGCCCGCAAGCTCTACGGGCTGCTCGAGAACGACCGCTTCGAGGAGGGCGAGGCCGGCGAGGAGTGGCAGGCCTACTGGCTCGGGCCCCCCTTCTTCGCCAGCGTGGGCTCGACCTGCGCGCGCGAGCGCGACAACGTGGCCGCGGTGGCCCGCGCGTGCGAGGCGATCGCCAGCCACCCGGGCACCGGCTACCGCTTCAGCCGCGAGCGGGTGGCGACCGACGGTGCCTGGGCGCAGCAGCTGGTGGTCTGGCGCCCGGCCGGCCGCACCGGGCGGCGCAGCCCGCGCCTGCTGGCCCGCGCCGGCGCCGCCTGAGGGGCGCGCCGACCGCGCGCCGCGGTAGGGTGCCTCGCATCGACGCATGCGTGCATGCATGCACCCGGCCTGCCCGCCGCATGTGGCCAGACACGTCATCCTGGCGCGCATGCCGGCGCGCAGGAGGACATCACCGCATGACGCGCGAACACGCATGCATGAGCGCGAGCCGACGACCGCCGATCGTCACCGTGGCCGCGGCCAAGGGCGGCGTGGGCAAGACCACGCTGGCCTACGAGCTGGCCGCCGGCCTGGACGGGGTGCTGGTCGATCTCGACTGGGACGCCGGCGGCGCGACGCGCATGTGGGGCTTCGACCCCGCCAAGGCGGCCCGCGCGCCGCTGCTGGACGGGCTCGAGCGCGGGCCCGACGGCCGCCCGCCGCGGCCCAAGCGGCGCGCCAATCAGCCCGAGCTGGTGCCGGCCCACCCAGACCTGTCGGCCAGCCGCATCGACGCCGACCTGGTGGCGGACTGCCTGGGCGCCTGGGCGGCCCAGTGGGGGCGGCCCTACGTCGTGGTCAACACCCACCCGGGCGCGAACGCCCTCACCGACGGGGCCATGCAGGTGGCCGACCTGGTGGTGGTGCCGGTCGTGCTCGGGGCCCGCGAGATGGACGCCCTCGAGGCGATCGTGGCCGACTACGCCGGCTACCGCATCCTGCTGGTTCCGACGATGGTCCCGCCGGTGCCGCCGCGGCGCTTCGTCAACCGGCTCGCCGGCCTGGCCGACGGGCGCATCGCCGTGGCCCCGCCGGTCTCGGAGCACCGCTGGATCCGCCGGCGCCTGCGCCGGGCGGCGCTCGTGACCCAGCCCAACCCGGGCGTGCGCGTGCGCGCCGCGGCCGCCGAGCTGTCGGCGGTCGTCGAGGCGGTGGAGGAGGCCTGTGGCTGATCAGACCAGCGGCATCGACCTGATGCGGCGGCGCATGGAGCGTGCCAGCCGGCGACCCCCGCCGCCGCGGCGCGCCGCCGAGGACGCGGCCGCGGCGGCAACGGGGGCGGGGGAGGGGGCAGAGGCGACCGCGCCGGCTGCCCCAGGAGCCGGCGGCGGCCGCGGTGGCGCGGGCGCCGCGGCGCCCGGCGCGCGCCCGCCCGGGCGCGCCCGCCCCGGCCCGCCTGGCGCCGGACCTGCCGCCGGCCAACCTGGCCATCAGGGTGCGCAAGCCGCTCGACGACCGCCTCGCCGATCTCATCCACGCGCTGCGCCGTGAGGGCGTGCGCACGAGCAAGGTCGAGCTGATCGAGATGCTCCTCTGGGAGCTGCCCGACGACGACCCCGCCGGCGCGCGCGAGCGGCTGCGGCGCTTCCGCGCCTTCGCCCCGCGCGGCCCGGGCGCCCCCCTCGAGGAGGGCTGAGGAGGCCCCAAACGCGACCGGCCGGACCCCGAAGGGCCCGGCCGGCGCGGTGACGATCCTGAAGCTTGGGGCTAGACGCCCGGGGGCTTCGGGAACCGGTGCCGCATCGTGTACTGGTACGGCGTCGAGAAGAGCAGGTCGCCGATGTCCTCGGCGGTGCGCTCGATCGTCTGCGTCCAGATCGTGTCCGCCCCGGGGATGATCAGGTCGAAGCTGAAGGTCATCAGACCGACGAGCTCCTTGACCGGCATCATCGCGCCGAGGTTGTCGAACGGCGTCGCCGCCAGCGCCCACGTGCGGATGGCGTTGGCCGAGGCGGTGCGGATCGACTCGGGCTTGAGCTGGAAGCGGTGCTGCCCCTCGGTCTCGGGACGGCCCATGGCGACGGCCGTCGCCTTGGTGACCTCGGACGGGAGGTAGGTGAGGTCCCACTTCGTCGTCCGGAGGCTCGGGTCGGTGATGAGCCGCAGGTTCATGCGCCCGTACTTCGGGTCGCCGTAGAACGCGGGCTTCGCCGGGAGCTCGGCGTCGTCGTACCGGCCCGTCGCGGTGTGGATGAGGTACCCACGCCGCTCGAGGGTGAAGTTGAAGTAGTCGTTCCCGAAGCCGCCGTAGCCGTCGTCCTCCTTGCCACCGTGCTCCTGGGTGATGATGTAGGCGATCTTCTTCGGGAACCCGAACGGCTCACGGCCAGCGAACACGGCCGCGTCCTGGGTCAGGTACATGTAGGGGTAGTACCCGCCGTAGTAGGTGTTGCCGTCGGGGCTCTTGCAGGACGCCGACACCGTCACGCCCATCTCGCCGTAGGGGCCGAGACCGGTGTGAAGGTGGTCGACGTACCAGAACTCGACCACGTCGTCCTCGAGCTCGAGGCACTTCGGCAGGATGCGCCGAAGGGCGGCCTCGTCAACCCGGTAGAAGAACGCCGACCAACGCGAGTTGGTGTAGGTCAGCGGGACGATGTCGTAGTCGACGAGCGGGTCCGCGACGCCCTGCGAGATGATGTCGCGCTTGTCCCGGTCAAGGGCAAGCGGCGGCGCGTCGCCGGAGTCGATCCACGGAACGCTCGTGACGTTCAGCTGCGCCATTGCGCTGTTCCTCCTTGGAATGACGTCACCGCGGCGGACGCCACGACAGTGGCTGCGGTGGCTCCCGCCGCGCTGATCACGATCTGACCTTCTCGGTTAGGCGCCGAGCCCGATGGGCTTCGGGAAGCGGTGGCGCAGCCCGTAGCGGTACGGCTTGGCCGCGCCCGCCCACGTGGCGTCCCGGGTGTAGGTCTCGGTCCAGGGGACCTCGCCCGCCGGGATGATCAGGTCGAAGCTGAAGGTCATGAGGCCGATCATCTCCTTGGGCGGCATCTCGTGCCCGAGGTTGTCGTACGGGGTGGCCTGCATGAACCAGTTGATGTTGCCCGGGCTTGCGGTGCGAATCGACTCCGGCTTCACCTGGAAGCGGTGCGAGCCCTCAGAGTCCGGGCGGCCCATCAGGGTGGCCAGTTCCTTGGTCACCGTGGAGGGCAGGTAGACCAGCTGCCACTCGGAGCTGGAGATGTCCGGCGCGGTGACGACCTTCATGTTCATCCGGCCGTACTCCGTGTTGCCGTAGAACTTCGGCTTGGCGGACAGGTCGGCGTCGTCGTACTTGCCGGTGGCCGAGTGGATCACGTACCCGTTCCGGATCATCAGGAACGAGAAGTAGTCGAACTGGTAGATCTTGGTGTCGTACACGCCGTACCCGTCGTCCGGCGCCCCGCCGTGCTCGACCACGCGGATGAAGGCTTCCTTCTTGGGGAAGCCGAGCACGCGACCGGCGTCGATCGCGGCGTCCTGGGTCAGGTACATGTACGGGTAGTACCCGGCGTAGAGCGTGCGGCCGTCACCGGCCTTGTGGCTGGCAGCCACGGTCACGCCCATCTCGCCGTACGGGCCCAGCATGGTGTTGTTGTGGTCGACGTACCAGAACTCGACGACGTCGTCCTCGAGCTCGAGGCAGTCGGGCAGGACGCGACGGAGGTGCTTCTCGTCGCATCGGTAGAAGAACGCCGACCAACGAGAGTTGGTGTAGGTCAGCGGCAGGACATCGATGTCCCACACCGGGTCAACCAGCGAGTAGATGAACGCGGTCTTCTCGTCACGGTCAACGGGCGACGGCGGAATCTCCCCCGTCTCCGCGCCCGGGATCTGCGTCACGGCGAACTGCTCGGCCATAGACGGGCTTCCCCCTTAATCGGTAAAGGGCAGCTTGCACAGGAATCGCAGGTGCCCGCACGACAGGCCGCCGGCCGTGGATCTGGGGGGCCGGGCGGGCGTGCCGTCCGGGCGAGCGATGGTTAGCAGCATATGTCACGTACCGGGGGCCGTCAACGGGAGCGGGGCCCCTGTCGGCGCGCCCGACAGGCCCGGAAACCCTTATGGCAAGGGGCGTTGCGCATGCCAGGACGGACTTCGTGCCGATGTTGACAACCGCCGCCGGTGCTGGGGTAGGGTCGCCTCGATCCGGGCGCCGCGCGGTCCCCCGAAAGGGCCCCAAGGGGACGGGGTGGGGGGCGGCGGGCCGGCTCATTCCGACGGGACGACAAGGGGGGCGATGAGGTGAGGAAACGCTCGTGGCTCTGGCGCCTCGCGGCGGTCGTCGCCGCGCTGGCGCTCGCGCTGGGGCTCGCGGCCTGTGGAGACGACGACGACAGCGGCGACTCCGGCGACACGTCCGGCGGTGACGCCACCACCCTCGATGTGGCCTATGTGACCACCCAGCAGCACCCGTACGGCATCGCCATCAGACTCCTTCGCCGAGGAGGTGAACGCGACCGGCCAGCTCACCATCAACCCCCAGCCGGTCTATCCGCAGAGCGAGATCCAGCTGCTGGACGACGTCCGCAGCGGCGTCGTCCCGATGGCCACGATCTCGAGCGCGATCTGGGACACCGCCGGCATCACCGCCTTCCAGGCGCTGCAGGCGCCGTTCCTGATCACCAACTACCCCCTCGCCGAGGCGGTCGAGGGCGGGGAGATCGGCCAGTCGATGCTCGCCGACGCCAACGAGCAGGCCGGCGACATCGTCGCCCTCGCGATCCACGAGGGCGGCCTGCGCAAGCCGTTCGGCGTCAAGCCGCTCGTGGCGTCGACGCCTACCAGGGCACGACGATCCGCGCCCCGCAGTCGCAGGTGCTGGCGGCCGGCTTCCAGGCGCTCGGCGCCAACGTCGAGCCGCTGCCGCTGCCGGACGTCTACCAGGCGCTCCAGAACGGCACGGTCGACGGGGTCGAGGCCAACCTGCCGCTGATCTACCTGCAGAAGTGGTACGAGGTGGGCCAAGTACGTCACCGGCAACGTCAACTTCTGGCCCTTCCCGACGGTGCTGGTCGTCAACAAGGCGGTCTACGACGGCCTCAGCGCCGACCAGCAGACGGCCCTGACCGACGCCGCCGCCAACATCACGAAGCGTCGATCGAGATCTTCACCACCCCGGGCAGCACCGTCGCCCAGGACCTGGTCAACTGCGGCGTCGAGTACGTCACCTCGACCCCGGCCCAGCTGACCGCCCTGCAGAACGCGTCCGCGAGCGCGGTCGCCGAGCTCGCGGCCGACAGCCAGGACTACGTCACCCAGATCGAGGCGGAGAAGGAGGCGCTCGGCCCGCCGGCGGCCCCGCCGCCGCTGCCGACCGACCAAGACCGGGGAGTGCACGCCGCCTCCGGCTGATTCAGGCAGCAACGGCCGGCGTCATCGCGGCCGAGCCGTGAGCGTCGCGGCCCGGCCCCCCCTCGGGGGGGTCGGGCCGACGTGCGTCGGGGGGGTCTGGTGGGATACGCGGCGTGAGCACGATCACGGATCCGGCGCCGCCGCCGCCCCGCCGCGCCGCGCGGAGGGCTCGTGCGGGCCGCTGGCGACGGCGGCGCGCTGGACCGAGGTCTACTCGCAGGCGGCGGTGCGGATCGCGCGCGTGGGCGCGGTGGCGGCGGTCGCGCTGGCGATGCGTCGCCTGGCCGGCAACGTCTTCACCCGCAACGTCCTCGGCTACTCGCTCTTCGGCGCCGAGGAGCTGGCGCGCTTCGCCTTCCTCTGGGCGATCTGGCTCGGGCGTCTCGCTGGCCGTCAAGCGCGGCGCGGTGACCGTGATCACCTTCGTCGCCGACGCCGGGCCGGCCTGGTGGCAGCGCTCGGTGCGCACCTTCTCGGGGGTGAGCCTGGCGGTGCTGCTGCTCTACGCCTGCTGGCGCTCGACCGAGTACGCGACCGGCCAGTTCGCCACCACGCGGCTCGTCGCCGTCGCTCGAGCTCTCCTGGTTCTACCCGGTGGTCTCGATGACGGTCGGTTACTACTTCATCACCCTGCACTACCTGGCGGCGGTGGCCGCCGGGGCGGCCCGCCTGGCGGCCGAGGGCCGGCGCGGCGTCCGCGCAGGCGCTCGCCGCCCTGGCCGGCGGCGCTGGCCATCGGGGCGGTCGTCTGGGGGCTGGCGGCCGTCCTGCTCGAGGTCGGCGCCTCCGAGCTCGTCGCCCTGGGCGTGATCTTCGTCGCGCTCACGCTGGCGGGCACGCCGATCGTCTTCATGCTGTCGATCGTCGGCATCATCGCCTTCCTGCCGAGCTTCCTCGGCCTGGAGTTCTTCCCCAGCCCGAACCCGCTGGTGCCCTTCAGCACCACCCAGTCGGTGATGGGCCTGACCAGCGGCCCCGAGCTGATCGTGATCCTGATGTTCCTGGTCACGGCCGAGGTCCTGAACGCCAGCGGCATGTCGGCGCGCCTGATCAGCTTCGCGGCGGCGCTCGTCGGCCACTTCCGCGGCGGGATGGCCTACGTCTGCCAGCTGACCTCGCTGGTGGTCTCGGGCATCTCGGGCTCGGCCCAGGCCGACGCGGCGATCATGACGCCGCTGCTGGTGCCGGCGATGGAGCGCGAGGGCTACCGCCGCGACGTGGCCGCGGCGGTCGTCGCGGGGGCCTCGATCAAGGGCCCGATCGGGCCGATGTCGATCATGTTCATCGTCTACGGCGTGCTCGTCACCGGCGCGGCCAGGCGTCGATCCAGAAGCTGCTGCTGTCGGGCGTGTTCGCCGTGATCCTCCTGTTCCTCTTCCAGGCGGCGACCGTCTACGTGGTCGTGCGCCGGCTGGGGTTCCTCAAGAAGCGCCGCTTCGCCGGCTGGGCGACGGTCGGGCGCACCGGCCTGAGCGCCCTGCCGGTGCTGGCGATCCCGTTCATCATCCTCGGCGGCTATCTTCAGCGGCGTCTTCACGCTCTACGAGTCGGGGGCGGTGGCGGCGGTCGTGGCCATCGCCATGGCGATGTTCGGCTACGCCAGCCTGGCGCCGCGCCAGCTGCCGGGCGTGCTGGTGCTGGCCGCGCATCGAGACCGGCATCGTGATGCTGCTGCTGGGCGACTCGGCGATCCTCGCCAAGGCGCTCTTCCTCGACCGCTTCGGCGAGTCGCTCGAGGACTTCTTCACCGGCATCACCGACAACAAGTACGTCTTCCTGCTGGTGGTGAACCTGGTCCTGCTGGCGGTGGGGATCTTCCTCGAGCCGCTGCCGGCGCTCTACATCCTGGCGCCCTTCATGGCCCCGGTGGCGGTGGTCGAGTTCGGCATCAACCCGGTCCAGTTCGGCCTGATCATGGTCTTCAACCTGGTGCTGGCCCTGATCCACCCGCCGATCGGGCTGGTGCTGTTCCTGGTCTCGAGCATCGCCAAGGTCTCGGTGGAGCGATTGTCGATCATGATCCTGCCCTGGCTGGCGGTGAGCCTGGTCGTCCTCTTCCTGGTCACCTACCTGCCGAGCGAGGTGGTGCTCTGGTTCGCCAACAAGTACGGCTGAGGCGCGCGGCGGTTCTGACGGCCGCCCTGGCATCGCCGCCGCCTTCGCCGCCGAGGTCGCTGCGCGCTCAGGCGGCGAGATCGAGGTCCGCGCGCGCGGCTGGGCCGCGCAGGCGCCCGGGCTACCCGCGCGCTCACGCGCGACGCGACGACGCGGCGGGCGCTCGCGCGCATCCGCGCGCTGTCGCCGCACGGATGACGCCGCGCGATGACCCGAGGAGGAGGTCAACCGCTTCGCTGCAGAGTGCTGTTACGGCGAGGCCCGAGCCGAGCACGCTCGGCGGCGTCGATCCGGGGAGAAGTCTCGCGAGCGCTAAGAGCCCCGGGAGGGAACTCCCACCCGCGAGCCTCTCTCGAACGAGATAAGGAGTCTCGAAGAGGAACGGGACAATTGCATCAAGGGGATGCGTTCGTGTACGAGTGGCGTGTATGGCCCGCAGACGCCGCCGCCCGACCGCCCTTCGCGCCCTCGTCCCCCCGACCGACGAGCCCCCTGCTGGGGCGTCTGCCAGCGCCGCCCGCGGGGCGCGTCGCGCGGCCGCACCCGCCCCGCCGCCGCCCGCCCGCCATCCGGTCCCCGAGCGCCACAGCCTCACCGAGGCCGCCGTCCTCCTGGGTGTGAGCGCCGGCGCCGTGCGCCGGCGCGAGCAGGCCGGGGCGATCACGCTCGAGCGCGATGGGTACGGCGGGGTCTTCGTCACCCGGGCCGAGCTCGTCCGCCACGCCGCCAGCTACACCCCACGCCCGGGCGGGCGGCGCCCGGCCGTCCCCGACGAGGTGGTGGCCCGTATCGGCGAGTTGCGCGCGGATGGCCTCAGCTACGCGCGCATCGCAGCGCTCCTCACTCTCGATGGCGTCCCCACCGTCCATGGGGGCCGGCGCTGGTGGGCCTCCACCGTTCGCGGCGTTGTGGCCCGCCGCCCGGCGCCGGGGGCGGCCGGCTGAGGACCGCGAGCGCCCGGGGATCGGCCTGGTCGCGGTGTGCGCCGGGATCTGGCTGGTGCTGGCCGCGCGCGGCCGGCCCGGGGGGCGGTTGGTAGACTCGACGGCGCCCCAGCGAGCAGCCTCCGCGCCCGCCCGCCGCCC
>CAWEYS010000034.1:0-40488 GCA_963813355.1 Miltoncostaeaceae bacterium
AGAGGCTCGACAGGGCCATCGCCGCGCCGGCGATGAGCGGGTCGAGGTAGCCGGCGGCCGCCAGCGGCAGGGCGGCGACGTTGTAGGCGAAGGCCCAGAAGAGGTTGCCCTTGATCGTGCGCAGCGTGCGCCGCGAGAGCGCGATCGCGTCGGCGGCGCCCCGCAGGTCGCCCGAGACCAGGGTGAGGTCGGAGGCCTCGATGGCGACGTCGGTGCCGGTGCCGACGGCGATGCCCAGGTCGGCGTGGGCCAGGGCCGGGGCGTCGTTGACGCCGTCGCCGACCACGGCGACCACGCGGCCCTCCCGCTGCAGGCGGCGCACGACGGCGGCCTTCTCCGAGGGCAGCACGTCCGCGACGACCTCGTCGACCCCGACCTCGGCGGCGACCGCGCGCGCGGCGGCCGCGTTGTCGCCCGTCAGCAGCACCGGGCGCAGGCCCTGACCACGCAGCAGGCGGACCGCCTCCGCGCTGGTCGGGCGGACGGTGTCGGCGACGACCACCAGCCCGCGCACGGCGCCGTCCCAGGCCACGGCGACCGCCGTCCCGCCCCCGTCCTGCGCGCGCTCGAGGGCCACGCGCAGGCGGTCGTCGAGCGCGAGGCCCCAGCCGGCCAGCAGGGCCGGGCGGCCGACGACCACGGCGTGGCCATCGACGACGCCCTCCACGCCCAGGCCCTCGCGGCTCGCGAAGCCCTCCGGCGGCGGCAGCGCGCCGGCATCGGCGCGGGCGGCCTCGGCGATCGCCCGCCCGATGGGGTGCTCCGAGGCGTCCTCCAGGGCGCCGGCGAGGCGCAGGACCTCCCCGCGGTCGGCGCCGGCGGCCGGGACCACGTCGACCACCCCCATCGCGCCCGTCGTGACCGTGCCGGTCTTGTCGAGCACGACGGTGTCGACGCGGCGCGTCGAACTCGAGCACCTCGGGCCCGCGGATGAGGATCCCGAGCTGGGCGCCCCGGCCCGTCCCGACCATCAGCGCCACCGGCGTGGCGAGGCCGAGCGCGCAGGGGCAGGCCACGATCAGCACCGCGACCGCGGCGGTGAAGGCTGCGGCCGCGCCACCGCCCACGGCGAGCCAGACCCCCAGCGTCGCGGCCGCCAGGGCGATCACGGCCGGCACGAAGACGGCCGACACCCGGTCGGCCAGCCGCTGGACGGGCGCCACACCCGACTGCGCCTCGGTCACGAGGCGGGCGATCTGCGAGAGGGCCGTGTCGGCGCCGACGCGGGTGGCGCGCACCTCCAGGCGGCCGCCGGCGTTGACGGTCGCGCCGGCCACCTCGTCGCCGGGGCCGACCTCGACGGGGACGCTCTCGCCGGTCAGCAGCGAGCGGTCGATCGCCGAGGAGCCGGCCTCGACGACGCCGTCGGTGGCGATCCGCTCGCCGGGCCGGACGAGGAAGCGGTCGCCGACCCGCAGCTCGGCGACGGGCACCTGCCGCTCGCTGCCGTCCTCGCCGAGGAGCGACGCCTCCTTGGCGCCGAGCTCGAGCAGCGCCGTCAGCGCCGCTCCCGCCCGCCGCTTGGCCCGGGCCTCGAGCCAGCGCCCCGCCAGCAGGAAGGTGGTGACGACCGTCGCGACCTCGAGGTAGACCTCGGCGTCGGCGCCGGACAGGACGACGGTGGCCGACCACCCGAGGGCGGCCAGGGTGCCGAGCGAGATCAGCGTGTCCATGCTCGCGGCGCGGTGGCGCAGGCCGGCCCACGCCGCGCGGTGGAAGGGCCAGCCGCCCCACAGCACCACGGGCGCCGCCAGCGCCAGCGCGGCCCACTCCCAGCCGCCGAACCGCAGGGCGGGGATCATCGACACCAGCAGCACCGGCAGCGAGAGGGCCGCCGAGACCGCCAGGCGCCGCCCCAGCCCCCCGTCCCCGTCCTGGGCCGGCTCGCCGGCACCGGGCAGGCGGGCGCGGTAGCCCGTGGCCTCCACCGCCTCCACCAGCCGCGCCGGGTCGATCCGCCCGGGATCGAAGGCGACCGTGGCGGTCTCGGTGGCCAGGTTCACCGAGGCGTCGACCCCCTCCAGGCCGTTGAGGCTCCTCGCGACGCGCGCGGCGCACGAGGCGCAGGTCATCCCCTCGATCGGCAGGTCGAGCCGCTCGGGGAGGGCGGGGAGGCTCACGGTGGGCTCGCGATGTGTCATACTCCCCCCCAGTATGGCAGACGTGACGAGCCCGATTCCCGGCTACTCGGTGGCCGGCGCCAAGGACGACGTGCTGCGGCGCCTGCGGCGCATCGAGGGGCAGGTGCGCGGGATCGCGGGGATGGTCGAGGACGAGCGGTACTGCATCGACGTCCTTCAGCAGATCAGCGCCGCGCAGGCCGCCCTCGACAAGGTGGCCCTCGCGCTGGTGGACGACCACACGCGCCACTGCGTGCTCGGGGCCGACCCCGAGAACCAGGAGGAGAAGCGCGAGGAGCTGATGACCGCGCTCGCGCGGCTGGTCGGCCGCCGCTAGGAGCGAGCCGCCCCGGGGGCCGGGGCGAGGACCCCGCCGAGCCAGCCGCGCACGGCCTCGGCGACCGCGCCAAGGTCCGACCGCAGGCTGTGGTCGCCGGCGACGCGGGCCACCTCGCGGCCGGGACCGGGGGGCGGCATGCCGAACGGGTCGCGCTCGCCCTGCACCACCAGCGTCGGGACCGCCACGGCATCGAGCTCGTCGAGGCGGCTGCGCGCCGGGGCGCCCGCGCGCCGGGGCGGCTCCAGGGGGAACGCGAGGCAGAGCACGGCGACGGCGCCCACCGCCTCGGCGGTGCGGCACGCCACGCGGGCGCCCATCGACCGCCCTCCGGCGATCAGGGGCAGGCCGGCCAGCTCGTCCTCGCGCAGGCGCGCGAGGACGGCGGTCCAGGCGGCGTCCAGCTGCCGCGCCGGGGCGGGCGAGCGCCGGCCCGCCACGCGGTAGGGCTGCTCGACCAGGACGACCGCCAGGCCCTCCTCGCCGGCGACCTCCGCGGCCGTCACCAGGTCGCGGGCCGCCACCCCGCCGCCCGCGCCGTGACCCAGCACGAGCGCGCCCCGCGGCGCGCCGGCCGGGCGCAGGTGCGCCCGGGCCGGCCCGTGGGGCGTGTCGATGTCGAGGACCGTCGCCGTCAGCTCTTGGTCCGGTAGAGCCGCGCCGTCAGGGGGGCGAAGATCGCCGTGAGCACGACCGCCTCGATGAGCACCAGCCCGATGTCGCCGCCGGACGGGTCGCCGTCCATCAGGCCCCGGGCGGCGGTGATGACGTGGGAGATCGGGTTGATGTCGACGATCGTCTCGAGCCAGCCGGGCAGCGTGTCGGGCTCGACGAAGCCGTTGCTGACGAACACCAGCGGGAACAGCGCCATGAAGCCGGCGTTCATCACCGCGTTCGGCGCCCGCAGCAGCAGGCCGAGCGTCGTGAAGGCCCACGAGAGGCCGAAGGCGAAGGCGACGACGACGAGCATCGCCCCGACGACGCCCTCGACGCCGCCGTCCGGCCGGTAGCCCAGGGCGAGCCCCACCGCCACCACGACGGTCCCGGCCACCAGGTAGCGGACGGCGTCGCCGAGGACGGCGCCCGCCAGCGGCGCCGGGCGCCAGATCGGCAGCGACCGGAAGCGGTCGACCACGCCCTTGGTCATGTCGGTGTTGAGCGCGACCCCCGAGTAGACGGTCGTGAAGAGCACCGACATCGCGAGGATGCCGGGGAGGATGTACTGGAGGTAGGCGTCGGTCGATCCCGCGATCGCGCCGCCGTACACGTACGTGAACAGCAGCGTGAAGAGCACCGGCGTGAGGGTCACGTCGATGAGCTGCTCGGGGACGTGCTTGATCTTGAGCATGCCCCGCCAGCCGAACGTGAGGGCCGCCCGGGCGGCGCTGGGGCGCGGCGGCCGCGGCCCCTCCAGCAGGGCCGTCGTCAGCGTGGCCGCCTCCTGCGGGGGCGCGAGCGCGGTGGTGGTGGTCGTGGACGCGTCGCTCATGCCGCCATCTCCTGGTCCTCCTCGTCCTCCTCGGCCGGCCGCCCCGTGAGCGCGAGGAACACCTCGTCGAGGGTGGGCTGGCCGAGCGCGAAGTCGGCGATCCGCACCCCGGACCGCGACAGCTCGGCGATCGCCTCCGCGCCCAGGTCGGCGTCGGAGCAGGGCACCGAGAGCGCGGCCGGGTCGGCCTCGAGGTGCACATCGCCGAGCCGCTCGGCGAGGAGGCTCGCCGCCTCGGGCCGCTGGGCAGGGTCGATCAGCCGCACGTGCAGCGAGCCGAGGCCGATCGACGCCTTGAGCTGGCCGGGCGTGCCCTCGGCGATCACGGTGCCGTGGTCGATGACCGCGATCCGGTCCGCAAGCTGGTCGGCCTCGTCCAGGTACTGGGTGCAGAGCAGGATGGTCGTCCCGGCGCCGGCGAGGGCGCGGACGATGTCCCAGACCTGGTTGCGCGAGCGGGGGTCGAGCCCGGTGGTGGGCTCGTCGAGGAACATCACGCGCGGCGTGACGACGATGCTCGCCGCGATGTCGAGGCGCCGGCGCATCCCGCCCGAGTAGGTCTTGACCAGCCGCCCGGCGGCCTCGGCGAGGCCGAAGGCGTCGAGCAACACGGCTGCGCGCTCCCGCGCGCCGCTGCGGCTGAGGCCCAGGAGGCGGGCCAGCAGGACCAGGTTCTCGCGGCCGCTCAGGTCCTCGTCCACCGAGGCCAGCTGGCCGGTGAGGCTGACCAGGCCGCGCACGGCTTCGGCCTCGCGCACGATGTCGTGCCCCAGGACGCGGGCCGAGCCCTCGTCGGGCCTCAGCAGCGTCGCGAGCATGCGGATGGTGGTGGTCTTGCCGGCCCCGTTCGGGCCGAGCACGCCGTAGACCGACCCGGCGCGCACCGCCAGGTCAACGCCGTCGACGGCGCGCGTCTCGCCGAATGTCTTGACCAGGCCGGTGGCCTCGATGGCCAGGGCGCTGTCTGCGCTCATCACGCTCCTCGATCGATGGGGGACGTCACGCGGGTATGACCCTTCTGTACGCGGAAACTCATCGCCGTCTGCTCAGGCGGTCGCGGGGACGGCCAGCACCCGCCGGCCGGCCGTGGCGATCAGGGCGGCGAGCGCCACCATCCCGGCGGCGCCGCCGATGGCGGCGTGGGTCGAGACGGCGTCAACGACCGCGCCGCCGGCCGCCGACCCCGTCGCGATGCCCGCGGCGATGCCGGTGGTGAGCCAGGTGTACGACTCGGTGAGGGTGCCCTCCCGAGCGAGGTCGGCGACCATCGCGTAGAGGGTCGCGAAGGCGGGGGCGATGCAGGCGCCGGCCAGGAAGAGGGCGATCCCCATGGCCGGCAGGGTCGGGGCGAGCGCGACCAGCCCGTCCGCGACGGCCGTCGCGGCGAGCAGGCCGGTGAGGCGGCGGTGGGGGTCGGCCGGGGCCCGTCCGCGGGCGATCAGCAGGCCGCCGGCCATGCTCCCCAGGGCCCAGGCGGCCAGCAGCGGGCCCACGAGCGCGCGGCTGCCGCCCTCGTCCGCCGAGGCGGCGATCGCGATCTCGATCGCCCCGAAGGACGCGCCCATGCACGTCACTGCGATCAGCAGGGTGAGCAGGGCGGAGCTGGCGAGCGCGCCCGCCAGCGTGCGGGCGGCGCGGGCCGGGCGCCACCGCCGCGACGACGGCGCGGTGACGAACGCCACTGTCCCCGCGAGCAGCAGCGCCGCACAGGTCACCAGGCCCACGCTCGTCAACGTGGCGGCCGCGAGCGCGCCCACCAGCAGCAGGGGGCCGACGATGAACGTGAGCTCGACGCCCGCGGCCTCGATCGCGTAGGCCGAATGGCGCCGCCGCGGCGGCACGAGCTCCGGCCAGAGCGCGCGCATGGCGCCGCTGAGGGGCGGGTGCACGAACCCCGCCAGCAACGCGAGCCCGGCCACGACCGCCAGCGAGGTGCCGTCGGGCACCAGCGCAAGCGCGACCAGCGGCACCGCCGACGCGACCGCGCAGGGCAGCAGCACCGCCCGCTGGCCGCGCAGGTGAACGAGCCGCGCCACGAACGGCGACAGGCAGGCGAGGCCCAGGGCGAAGGAGCCCGCCGCGACCCCGCCTTCGGCGTAGTCGCCGCCCATCTCGCGCACCCGCAGGATCAGCAGCAGGCCGATCGCCGTGTACGGCAGCCGGCCAAGCAGCGACGCCGCCAGGGTCCGGCCCACCTCGGGGATCGCGAGGAGCGAGCGCACGGACGTCGTGCTCGTCTGGGCGGCCATCGGGCAAGGCTGCCAGACGCCGCCGCGCGGGTGCCCAAGGGCGTGTTAAGGATCGCGCGACGGCCTGGCGCGGGCGGCGCCGACCGGAACCGGGGCTCCCGCCGGGGCCCCACCGAGGTGGCCTCGCCGGGTGCGAGCGCTTTCCCGCATGGATTCCGGCGATCGAGGAGGAGCCGGGGGCCGCCAGGCTGGGCGGCTCGATCGCCCGGGGGTCGGCAGTCGGCCACCGGGGCGGCGTCCGCCGAGCACCCGCGACCCCTGGAAGAAGAGAGGGCGCCCCCAGGCGCCCTCTACTGACCCTGTTCAGTGACATGCGCCGATGTCACTTGGTTGATGCGGGCTGCGGCAAGCCCGCAGGTACGCTCAGCGTGCCTGCCGATGATGCCCTCGAGCGCGCGGGCTCTCATTGCGACGGGAATCCCCTTGTTCCGACAGAAGGGTGAGAGCGGTGAGCAATCTGCAAAAGCTGTTCTGGGCGGGAGGGCTGTTGGCGGGTGTTCTGCTGATCGTCGCCGGCGCCCTGTGGATTTGGCAGGGCGTTGACGGGCGCGACGAGGTTCAGGAGACGATCAGCCGCGAGCAGATCGTCGGCACGCCCGATATGAGCCCCGAGGAGATCCGGGCAGGGGTCGCTGAGTCGGGTGTCGAGATCGACGACATCCCGACCTGCGATGTGGCCGACGAGCCGATCACGACCGGTGACGAGGCGCGCTGCTTCGCCGAGTACATGCGCGTCCACGCCCTGGAGGGCACCGGCGGCAAGACGTTCTCCCAGATGGGCCGCTTCCTCGATGCGGAGGGCAACGAGGCCTTCAGCGAGGAGGACGCCGCCAAGGACCCCAAGACCGGGGCGCCGGTCAGCAACCCGGCGCGGGAGACGTGGATCACCCAGCGGGCCCTCGCCACCGGGCTCGAGCTGTCGTTCGTCGGAGAGCGGGTCTCGCTCTTCGCAATCGCGACGGGGGCCCTCTTCGTCGTGGTCGGCATCGGGCTGCTGGTGATGCTGCTCGTGGGCGGCGTGCTCGGCAATCCGTTCGAGAGGCACGCGCCGGGCTAGGGACTCGGCACGCAGGCGCTGCGCCCCGCTGCGGCGGCGCCATCCCGGGCAGCCGGCAGGGCCGGCTCGCGCCAGCTGGGGCGGTGGAGCGGGGGGCCGGCCCGTGCATCACCGGTGCATCACCGCGAGCGCATTCAGCGCATACCTCGCCTCCCTCGCATCCCCATTTGCAGGGGATTCCCATGGGCATGGGGGCCCTGCTTTTCCGCGCCCGACAGCGCCTCAGCTCGCCGGGCCCGTCCCCGCCGGCGGCAGGAACTTCGGCAGCTCCGAGAAGACGCTCCACGACGGCTTGGGGCCGAGGTCGGCCCGCCGCAGCCCCGAGGTCCACTCGGCGTTGTCCTGCAGGTTGAACCAGACGGCGAGCCGCACCCGTGGGGTCGCCCTCAGCATGTCCACGGCCTCGCGGAGGTAGGCGGCCTGCTCGTCCTCGGACACGAAGCTGGGCCGCACGGACGTCGGCGTCGTGGTCCAGCCGAACTCGGTGATCAGGATCGGCAGGCCGGGGCGCACCCGGTCGAGCTCGCCGATCAGCTCGTCCAGCCTGCCGGAAGGACGGCATCGCGGTCGTGACTCCCGGGCCGGCCGCCGTGTAGATGTGCTGGGCGCAGGCGTCGGCCGGCGGCTGGAGTGGGACCAGGCCGCGGATGAAGGTGATGACGCCCGTCCCGCCGGCCGGCGGCCGGTCCGTGCCGTTCGGGGCCCCGCCGAACCCGATCACCCATGCGTCGGGCTGGACCGCCTTCACGGACCGCGAGGCCGTGCTCAGCAGCCCGGCGTAGATCCCGGGCGAGACAGCGGTGTGGCCGCCGCCGGCGTCGGTCCGCCACTGCGGCTGCAGGAAGCGCGGGATGTTCGGCTCGTTCCACGCCTGGAAGAGCTCGACCGGCCCGTGGACCAGGCCGCCCGGTCGGGCGTGACGCCGTCGTAGCGGCGCGCGAGCGCGGTCATGAACGCGCCGTAGTCGGCCTCGGACGGCGCCCACGCGGGGCCGCGGCCGCCGTTCGCCCACGACGGCGAGCGGTAGACGTTCAGGATCGGCGCGATCCCGCGCCGCGCGAGCCCGTCGACGACCCGGTCGTACCGCGACCACCGGTAGGCGGGGTCGTTCGGGTCGTCGCCCGCGCGCCGGCCGCTCGGGCGCCACCTCGTTCCAGAGGACGTCAACGCGGGTCACACGCACGCCCGTCGCGGCCACCAGGTCGAGGCGCGCCTCGATGTCGGCCTCGGGGGCGACGGCCAGGCGGTCGTCCTGGATCGCGACCGTCAGGCCCGGCGGAAGGATGGCCTCCGGCGCCGCGAGGGCCGCCGGCGCCGCCGCGCAGGCCGCCAGCAGCGCGGCGACCAGGAGGACGGCGCGCCTAATCCTCCCTCCTGGCCAACAGCGTGACGCTGACGACGCCGTACTTGGCGCAGGCCTCCAGGGCCCGCTCGGTGAGGAACTCGTATGCGTTCTCGCGCACCTCCTCCATCCGCAGGCCGGTGGCCTCGATCGCCTCGAAGTAGCTGTCGCGCGGGATCGCGCCGCCGATGCACGCGGCCCACAAGTCAGTCTTGCGGCGCGTGCGCTCCACCAGCGGCCGCCCGCTGACGATGTCGGCGAGCGCCAGCCTGCCCCCCGGCTTCAACAGGCGGGCCGCCTCGGCGAGCGCCCGCCGCTTGTCCGGGGCGAGGTTGATCACCCCGTTCGAGACGACGCAGTCGGCGATCCCGTCCTCCAGCGGCACCTCCTCGATCCTGGCCTCCACCAGCTCGACCTGGGAGAAGCCGTGGGCGTCGCGCAGCCGGCCGGCCTTCGCGAGCTGGGCCGCGGTCATGTCGACGCCGATCGCCCGGCCGGCGGGACCCACCAGGACCGCCGCGCAGAACAGGTCCGTCCCTGATCCGCTTCCCAGGTCGACGACGCACTCGCCCTCGGCCAGCCCGGCGAGGTCGAGGTAGTGGCCCACCCCCGCGAACGACTCGACCGCCTCCGGCGGGATGCGGTCGAGGAGGCCCGGGTCGTAGCCGAGGCCCTCGGCCAGCGGGCGCCCGGTGAGGAAGTGGAACTCCCCGCCGGGGTTCTCGGCGACCTCCGTGTACATCTCCTTGATCGCGCGCTCGAGGTACTCCTCGTCGACCAGCTCGCGCGCGTCGAGCTGGGGCAGGACGGCATCGCGCTCGACCTCCGCCCGCTCCTGGTCGGTCAGCTCTCTCATCGCACTCCCCCTCGTCCGGCGGACGCTGGCGGCCGCGCGCCGCCCGGTCCCGCCGCGATCCTCCACCCCGGGGCCCCCCGGCGCCAGTCCGGGAGGCTCACCGCGCGGAGGTGCGGCGCCAGCGCCCCCTTCCGGGACTCGACGGAAGGCGAAGCGGCGCGGCGAGCGGGCCTGGAGATTGACGAACGCCATCACGGCCTCGGCTCAGGCTCTGGCCCGTGATCCTCGAACGCCCGCAGCGGCTTCACTCGAACGCGACCCATACGCCTCGGCAAGCATCCGCCCCTGGAATGGGCGGGGCAATGGGGCGCCGCGCCGCCGCTTTTTCGTAAAACCACCCGGGATTGTCGCCAGGCGGGGGGGCGCCGGGTTAGCATCGCGCCCATGTTGCGGGTCGCGTTGGTGGCTGCGGCGTTGCTGGCTGTGTTCTGCGCCTCGGCGCAGGCGCAGTCACCTCCCGTGCGGCTCGCCGCCCCCAGCGACTGTGTGAGCAACCCGAACTGCGTGCCCGGGTTCCGCCGCGTCTATCGCCTCGACCCCTCCGGCTCCCTGGTGAAATTGAAGGTCGCCGACGCCGGGATCGAGGCGCTCGACGACGGGCAGGCGGAGGTCGCGGTGGCGTTCTCCTCGAACCCGCTGCTCTCGCGCCCCGACCTCCTGGTGCTGCGCGACGACAAGCGCATGATCTCGCCGGACCACGTCGTCCCGGCCGTGCGCACGTCGCTGCTGAAGCGCTACGGCCCGGCGCTGCGGCGCCCGCTGAACGCCGCCTCCCGGCTGCTCTCGACGCTGCAGCTGCGCGCGCTCAACCAGCAGGTCATCGACGGCCGCCTGCCCGAGGCGGTCGGCGGCGACTTCATCGACGCCAACGGGCTCGGCGGCGACCGGCCGCGCCGCCGCGCCGGCCCGCGGATCGTCGTCGGCTTTCAGGACTTCGCCGAGAACGAGACGCTCGCGTACATGTACGCCGCGGCGCTGCGCGGCGCGGGCTTCCGCGTGACCGTGCGCAGCGTCGGGGGGTTTCGCGCCCAGGCGGTCTCCGCGATGCGGCGCGGACGCATCGGGATGTGGCCCGGCTACTCGGGCTCGCTGCGCGGCTACCTCGGCGGCCGGTCGCTCGAGCGCGCGCTGGCCCGCATCGGCGCCCAGCCGCTCGCGCTCGCGCCGGCGCAGGACCGCAACAGCTTTGCCATGAAGCGGGACGTCGCGCAGGCGCTCGGATCAGCAAGCTGTCCGACCTGGCGCGGTTCTGGCCGAAGGTCGCCGCGTCCCGCACGAGGACGGAGCACGCGGCGCCCGACGCCCTCCAGGGCGAGCAGTGGGCTGTGGCGCCCAGCAGCGTGCTCAACCTGCCCGGCGCCTGGGAGCTCTCACAGGGCGCCGGCGTCACCGTCGCCGTGCTCGACAGCGGCACCAAGCTCGATCACCCGGACCTGGCGCCGAACACCTGGACGAACTCCGGCGAGGTCCCCGGCAATGGAGCCGACGACGACCAGAACGGCCTCGCCGACGACGTCCACGGCGTCGATCTGACGACCATGGCCGCCCGGCAGGACCTCTCGGACGGCTACGGCCACGGCACGCACGTCGCCGGCATCATCGCCGCGGCGGCCAACGGGCGCGGCGTGGTCGGCGTCGCGCCGAAGGCGAAGATCATGACGGTCAAGGTGCTCGACGCGAACGGCTCGGGCCTGACCGGCGCGGTCGCCGACGGCATCCGCTACGCCGCCGCCAACGGCGCGCGCATCATCAACCTCAGCCTCCAGAGCTCCGTTCCCGACGCGCGCGTCAACGCCGCGATCGCGGCCGCGGCGGCCGCCAACGCGCTCGTCGTCGTGGCGGCCGGCAACGATGGGCGCGACATCGACAGCCAGCCGGTCTACCCGGCGTCGGTCCCCGCGCCGAACCTCATCGGCGTCGCCGCGACCGCGCCGGATGACGGGCGTCGCATCGCCTCCTTCTCCAACTTCGGCAGGCTCACCGTCCAGCTCGCCGCGCCCGGCGACGACATCCTCTCCACGTTCAACAACGGCGACTACGTCGCCGAGTCGGGCACCTCGATGGCCGCACCGATGGTCTCCGGCGTGGCCGCGCTGATGGCCAGCGCCAACCCTCGCCTCAGCGCGGCCGAGATGCGAGCGCTGCTGCTGCAGAACGCGACGAGCTCAAACGTGCAGGTCGCGGCCGGCTACGTCGATGCGCTGCGCTCGGTCCTCGCCGCGACGACTGCGGTCGGCTACGACACGACCCAGCGGCCGCAGCTGAAGGTGCTCCAGGCAGCGACCAAGGGCGGGCGCACGCGAATCCAGGTCGCGGTGCTCGGGTCGGTGACCGCGATCAAGCGCTACGTGGTGAGCCTCGACGGCAAGCGCGCGGCGAGGCTGGCCGCGCGGAGCTCGCCGTTCAACGTGACGCTGGCGAAGCGCGGGCAGCGCGTGCGGGTCCAAGCGCTCGACGCGTCCGGGCGCTCCCTGGCCAGCGCACAGCGAAAGGTGAGCGCGCTGACCTCCGGCAAGAGCGGCTCGTCGAGCGGAGGCAGGGTGGGGGCATGAGGTGGGCCGCGCTCCTGGTCGCGCTCTTGGTCGCAGTCGTGGTCGCGGCGCTCACGGCCGCGGCCCCGGCGCGCGCGGCGCCGCCCATCACGATGAGCGGCGCGGTCGTGACGCGGTCGCTGGTCGCCGACCTCGCCTACTTCTACCGCCACGCGGTCAACGACCCGCCCCGCTTCTCGCTGGTCGGCGGCGTCAGCCAGAGCGGGATCGCCGACGCCGAGCGGGGGATCGTCGACGCCGGCATGGTCGCGCGAAACCTGATCCCCGGCGACCCGGCCGACCTCGTGCTGACGCCGGTCGCGCTCAGCGGGGTGTGTGTGGTGACCAACCGCGCCAACCCCGTACCCGCCATCACGCGCGCACAGATCCAGGACATCCTCGCCGCGCGCGCGACGGGCTGGAGCCAGATCCCGGGCTCGCCGCGCACCGACCCGATCGTCCTGGTCGGCCTCGGCCCGACGAGCGGCACCGGGGCGCTGCTCCGGGAGGTGTTCGTCGATGTCGGCACCCCGCTGGTCGCCCGCGTCGTCACGCTCGCCACCGAGACCCAGGTGCGCGACTACGTCGCGCAGACGCCGGCCGCGCTCGCCCTCCTCGACCAGGCGCTCGTCGGCCCCCTGCATGTGGCGGCCTACGAGGGGGTCGGCTGCTCGCGGGCGACCATCAGGAACGGCACGTACCCGGCGGTGCGCCCCCTCGGCGTCGTCACACGGGGCAAGCCGCGCGGCGCGCTCGCCCGCTTCCTGCGCTGGGCGAGGAGCAGCGCCAAGGCGCGCCAGGTGATCAGGACGCGGTACCTGCCCCTCTGAACGCGCCTCGGACGGGACGGCGCGCCCGGCCTCCCGCGCGCGCACCGACGCGCCAGACGGAACGCCTCCCTCGAACGCGGGGCGGTTCAGCCTGGCCGTTCAGCCCGGCGCGCCGTCAAGCCGCTCGGCGAGTTCGACGATCAGGCCTTCGGGTCCGCGGACGTAGCAGAGGAGGAACGTGTTCTCGAAGTCGACGATCTCCCCGACCGTGTCCCAGCCGGCCTCTCGGACGCGGTCGACGACGCCGCGCACGTCGTCGACTTTGAAGGCGACGTGCCGGAGCCCAGGACGGTTCGCGGCCGGGGCCGGCTCCTGAGCGCCGGCGGAAGGTGAGTGGAAGCGCACCACCTCGAACATGTCGCTGCCGTCGGGGGCGCGAGCCATCACGGTCTCGACCGTCACGTTGTCGAGACCGATGATCTGATCGATCCACTCGCCGCTGAACACCCCGGGCTCGCCGCAGTCGAAGCCGAGCAGCGCAAGAAACCGGACTGTCTGGTCGAGGTCCTCGACGACAAGGCCGATGTGGACGAAGTTGGTGACGCCGGGGCGATGCGCTGTCCATTGAGGTCAAACGACTCGCTCGAGATCGCCGGGCTGCCGGAGTCGTGAGGATATCGGCCGCGCGCGACGATGGTTCTGCGCCGCTACGGCCCTGACGATCCGGCCGATCCCGCGACGCCTACGAGACGAGCGCCGCGAGGTCGGGCGCCACGGCGTCGGGCGCGGGCTGGAGACCATCCAGCTCCCGCTCGCCCGTGACACCGCTGAGGACGAGCGCGAACCGGGCGTCGAGGGCCCGGGCGAGCGCGCCGTCCGTGGACGGCCGGTCCCCCACCACGGTCGTGACGGGCCCGATCCGCTCCGCGACGAGCCGTCGCATGGGCGCGTGGGGTTTCCCCGCGACCTCGGCGCGCGCGCCGGACGCGTAGGCCACCGCCGCCAGGAGGGCGCCGGCGCCAGGGAGCAGACCCTCCGGCGTCGGGAAGGTCGCGTCCTCGTTCGTGCCGATGAGCCGCGCCCCCCGCCGCACCGCATCGGCGGCGCGGGCAAGGCGCGAGAAGTCGAACTCGCGATGCCATCCGACCACGACGGCATCGGCGGGCCCCGCCTCCACCATCCGCACGCCGCGGGCGCCGAGCGCCTCGCGCACCCCGGGGCCGGCGCAGGCGAGCGCGGTGGACCCCGGCTCGAGCAGCGTCGCCGCCGCCTGTGCGGAGGTGAGGAGGTCCTCGGCGGCGGCCGGGACGCCCATCCCCTCGAGCTTGGCGAGGTGCTCGGAGATGGTCGGGGCGGCGTTGTTGGTCAGGAAGACCACGCGGTCGCGGCGCGCCCGGAGGCGCGCGACCGCGTCGGCCGCGCCCGGGATCGGCATCGCCCCGCGCCAGAGGACGCCGTCGAGGTCAAGGGCCCACGTCTCCACGGCGGCAGTCTCCCACCCGCGGCGATGCCTTCAGGCGGGCAGTGCACGGAGACCCTTCGGCGCGGCCCCCTCAGGCCGGCTTCTGGGCGACCATCTCCATGCTGCTGCGCCAGAAGGCGTGGCCTTCGCCGACGTCGAGGATTTCGACGTACGACGCGCCCCGGTCTACGGCGAGAGGCGCCCGGGGCCGTCAGGCCCCGGCGGGGACCACCTGCCGGGCGAGCCGGGCGAGCGTGCGGGGCGGCGGCGTCCAGTCGGAGGCCTGCGCCGGGTCCCAGGCGTAGGCGGGGATGTCCCCGACGAGCAGCCCCGCGACCTCGGGCTGGCCCAGCTCCTGCGCCGACCAGTCGTAGAGCGCCCGCAGCCGCGGCTGGATGATCCCGTAGTCGAGCAGTCGCCCGAACCCGTTCTCGTCGGCGACGAAGGGGGCCACGTCGTCGCCCAGGGGGTAGCTGTTCGGCAGCACCCGCGACAGCGACAGGAAGATGCCGGTCGTGCCGACCCGGGGGTCGCCCAGCACCGGCGCCACCGGCGACAGCCATCCGAGCGCGAGCCGGGGCGCCGCGACGAGGGCGTGGGCGTAGAGCACGCGGAGGAGCACGACGTTGATGAAGAACCGCTCGACTCGGCCCTCCCGCGCGGCCAGGTCGCCGTTGGCGAGGTAGGCGCGGACGATTGAGACGTTGTGGGCGCGGTACCAGCGCGCCGCCGACGGGCGGCGGATGAAGTCGAGGACGGCCTCCACCGCGGGCGAGGAGGCGCCGCCCGGCGCCCCCGCCACGAGGTGGCGGGACTCGGCGATGTCCCGCAGGACCGCCTCGTTGAGGGCGCGCCACCACTGGCTGCCGGGGCGCGGCACCCCGGCCGGCTCGAGCAGGCCCCGGCGCAGCTGCCAGCGCATGAACGCCGTCATCGCCCGCCGGTAGGGCAGGTGCCGCGAGCCTGGGAGCCGGCTCTCGTAGAGCGCCCGCATCAGCCGGAGCCGCCCGGCCGGATCGTCGCGTACGCCGGCCACCGCGGCGTCGGCGAGCTGCGCTGCGGACGCGCGCGGCGGGGTCACGCGCGCCAGCCTACCGCCGCCGGCGCGCTCTCCGCCTCAACGCGGCCCGTCGGCGGCGGCCCGCCTGCGCGGCGATCGACCGCAGCTCGAGCGCCGCCCGCTCGCGCTCGGCGCCGAGGCGCTCGTGGTCGGGGGCCGCCTTGCGGCTCGCGGTGAGCGCCTTTCGCACCGCCGGCGGCGTGGATGCTCCGAGGTACGGGGGCTCGTGCGGCGCGCGGGGCCGCGGACGGTGGAGACGAGGTACGGGGCCGGTTCGGTTTCACGGGCCATCAGGGCGTCCTTTCAGCACTGAAAACTGCTCGCTGCGGGAGTTGCCGCGCCGCGCGGATTGACGGCGCGGGAGCGGTCGGGGAAGGTCACGGCGACTCTCTTCAGCGGGTCTGACCGAGGAGAGTCCTGGCGCAGCTGAGCGAGGGGGCTCGTCCTCCTCATCGGCGACCCGGTGTCGGGACAACGGCCGCGAGGTCGATGCCTCGGTCGCCGGGCAGGGCCAGTCGCCGAGCCGCAAGGCGAGGCGGTGACCGGCACGAGGCGGGGCCGGTGATACCGGCCCCGCCTCACTGCCCGGGCTAGAGCCCCCGCTCCAGCTCGCGTTCGATGCGGCAGGCCTCGGACTGCCGGCCCCCCGATCCGAGGTGATGGGACTCGGGTCGTCTCGCGTCGAGCGCTCGACCCTCGCCGGGTCCATGCCAGATCGGACGTGCCGCTACGCCCCGAGCAGACGGTACGCCACCGGCACCGGGGCAGCGCGCGGCCGACAATCCGCGCGAGCCGGCGAGCGCCGATCACGCTTGGCGCGGGGAAGAGCGCGGTGGGCCGCGTCCGTCGCTGGCACCGCCGGCTGTGGGAGTCGGCGTCCGGGCCTAGGCGGAGTGCACCTCACCGCCGCCGGCCGCGAGCGCGCCTCCTTGTAGGGACGGGCGGCGGACAATCGCCCTCTCCGCGAGTCGGCGGACTGCCTATGGTTGACGCCGCGTCAAGGCGACGGGTAGGACTCGTGCCTCGAAGTGAGTTCCTTCGGCGCGCTGGCCGTTTTCAGCGGTGAAAAATGCTCGCTGCGGGAGTTGCCGCGCCGCGCGGATTGACGGCGCGGGAGCGGTCGGGGAAGGTCACGGCGACTCTCTTCAGCCGGTCTGACCGAGGAGAGTCCTGGCGTAGCTGAGCGAGGGGGCTCGTCCTCCTCATCGGCGACCCGGTGTCGGGACAACGGCCGCGAGGTCGATGCCTCGGTCGCCGGGCAGGGCCAGTCGCCGAGCCGCAAGGCGAGGCGGTGACCGGCACGAGGCGGGGCCGGTGATACCGGCCCCGCCCCACTGCTCGGGGCGAGAGCCCCTTCTCCAGCCCTTCGCGTTCGATGCCGCACGAGGGGTTGTCGGGCGACTCGCGGCCGTGGGACGGTGCAGACGTGCGACGGCCGGATGAGACGCCAGCCTCCACCCCCGACGGGCCCCCCGGCCCGTGGTTCACGAGCAGGAGAGCCCGGATACGCGTCGAGGCCATCGTCGCGGGGGTGAGCCTTTTCATCCTGGTCGGACCGCTCACCCTGGCGTGGGACCGCGCGCCCGAGAGGCTGCTCGTCCCGTTCGCCATCGCGGCGGCCAGCGGGCTGGTGCTCTCGTGCATCGCCCTCTTCCGGGAGATCGTCGAGCCCCGGCGCGTCCTGAGAGACGGTGCGCCCTGGCACGAACAGTTCGTCCCGCACGCCGGAGAGGAGGAGGACGAGAACGAAAAGGCCGTCGCGCGACTCGTGTCCGGGAAGGGAATCGCTCCCCCACCGGGAGGGCCGGGCGAGCCCCGATAGCGCGCGTTACTCATTCGCGGACCCTCCCCCTGGTCGACGAGGGGTCCCCGCCCGGGCGCGCGCGCCCGCAGGACGGAGCGCGAGCCGTTCACGTTTCCCGCTCCGAGACGGGCTAGGCGCCATCGGTGCTACCGGGGTACCGTTGCCTCCGTGGGTAGCCCCCTCATCCGCCGCCGCCCGCCATTCTCAGCGAGGACGAGGACGGCAATCCGGTGTGGATTTGCCCCCTCTGCATGGGGCCGATCCCCGAAAGGCTGGACAAGGACGGAGAGCCCGCGGGCCCCGACTACGCCGCCCATTACTGGAGTGAATTCGGTTGTACGGGAGGCATGGCTGGGGCGTGGGGGCAGTTCGGCCCGTCGCTGCGAAAGTAGGGGCCTCCCCCCGCTCACCCCCGGGAGGCGCCGCCGAGCAACAAAAAACCCCGCCGGAGCGGGGCTTTTCGATATAGCGGGGGCGGGATTCGAACCCGCGACCTTCGGGTTATGAGCCCGACGAGCTACCAGACTGCTCCACCCCGCGGCGGTTTCAAAAGTGTAGTCGCCGAAGTCCTCAGGTCAAGGCCGCGGAGGCGGCGGAGAGAGTGACGGGCGCGCCGACCCGCGCCCAGCCGGGCTTGGCGACGCGGGCGTAGACGCCGAAGAGGTTCTCGCGGTCGCGCGCGAGGCCGGCGAGGACGCGATTGTCGCGCTCCAGGGTGTCCGGGTCGAAGGTCGTGACGGCGCAGCGCTCCGTGGGGGAGACGACCTGGAGCACCGGCCCGCCCTCCCCCAGGGCGAGGGCCCTTCCGACCCAGGCGGCCTCGGCGAACGGCTCGGGGTCGTCGAGCTCCACGAGGACGTTCGCGCGGAACCGGCGCCGGTCGATCTCCTCGCCGCCGACCCAGCCCTGCGCGGCGGTCAGGGAGGACGTGGTCAGCAGGTGGACCGGCGCGGCGTCGTGGACGCCCACGGCGCTGCTCACCAGGGCCACCGGATAGCCGAGCGCGCGGCCGATCTCGTCGGCCACACCGGGATCGTCCCAGGGCAGCTCCCACCCCTCGGGCGTGGTCACCTCGACGCCCTCCCCGGCCTCGGGGTCGGCGCACGAGGCCCGGAAGCCGAGCAGCGCGCGGGCGCGCCGCGCCGAGAGGGCGTTGCCCTCGGCGTCGACGACCGCGTGGCGGCGGTCGCCCAGGATCCCGAAGGGGCCGACGAACGCGCGCCGGGCGCGTTCGCCGCCGAACGACTTGACCGGGAAGCGCCAGAGGTCGGAGACGATCCCGACCGCGGTCCCGGCCGGCCCGCTCAGCGCAGGGTGGCGAGCAGGATGACCACGATCAGCAGTATCCCGAGGCCCGCGTAGGTCCAGCGCAGGAGCCGCCGGCGGGACTCGCGCGTCGCCCCGGCGATGTTCCGCCGCGCGGCCTCGAGCTTCTCCGGATCGCGCTCGGGCTCGGGCCAGTCGTCGTCGTCGTCGTACGCCACCCCGTCAGGGTAGCGACCCGCCGTCGCCGCTAGGCGACGTCGCGCAGGCGCTGCGCCTCGGCGAGGCTTGCCAGCTTCTGCAGCGACTGGTTCTCGATCTGGCGGATCCGCTCGCGCGTCACGTTGAACGTGCGGCCGACCTCGTCGAGGGTGCGCGGGTGCTCGCCCCCGAGGCCGTAGCGCAGCTCGAGCACGCGGCGCTCGCGGTAGCTCAGGGTGTTGAGGACGTCCCGAAGGGCCTCGTTGCGCAGCACCGTCTCGGCGGCCGACTCGGGCGCGACGGCCTTCTCGTCGGCGAGGAACTGGCCGAACTCCGACTCCTCGTCGTCGCCGACCGGCTTCTCGAGCGAGACCGGCGTCTGGGCGCTCCGCTTGATCGACTCGACCTCGGACTCGGGCAGCTTCACCGCGTCGGCGATCTCGGGGATCGTCGGCTCGCGGCCGAGCTCGCCCACCAGCTTGCGCTCGGCGCGGTTGATCTTGTTGAGCTTCTCGACGACGTGGACCGGCATGCGGATCGTGCGGCCCTTGTCCGCGATGGCGCGGGCGACCGCCTGGCGGATCCACCAGGTCGCGTAGGTCGAGAACTTGAAGCCCTTGCGGTAGTCGAACTTCTCGGCGGCGCGGACCAGCCCGAGCGTGCCCTCCTGGATCAGGTCGAGGAACGCCAGGCCCTGGTTGCGGTAGTTCTTGGCGATCGAGACGACGAGCCGCAGGTTGGACTCGACCATCTTCTTCTTGGCGGCCTGGTCGCCGAGCTCGATCAGCTTCGCCAGCTCGACCTCCTGGGCGGCGGTGAGCAGGGGCACCCGGCCCACGTCCTTGAGGAAGAGCTGCAGCGCGTCGGTGCTGGTGTCGGCCTTCAGGTTGAGCTTGCGCGGGGGCCGGTCGGCGGCCTCGGCGATCTGCGCCAGCCGCTCGCGCGCCTCGCCGTCCTCCACCAGCTCCACCCCGATCTCGTCGAGGTGGCGGTAGAGACCCTCGGCGGCACCCTCGTCCAGGGAGACGCCCTCGACGGACTGCGCGACCTCGTCGATGCTCAGGAAGCCCTGCTCCTGCCCGCGGGCAAGGAGGGACTGCACCTCTTCAAGGACGAGCATCTCGCTGACCGTCATGTCCTCACCTCCGGCTGGACGCCATCGATCTCGTGGACGGGTCCACGCCCACCGCCGGCCGCCCGGAACGAACGCCCGTTCGCTACGCTACCGCTTCACTTCTTGAAGTCAATGCCACCGGCAGTCTTCCATCGGCCGGAGACGCCCGGAACTTGAGCCCTCAGAGGCGTCTACGAGGAGACGCGCCGAGTGGACCTGTCGCCGGGGGATTTCTGGGCGCTGCGAGGCATTCCCTTCCCGCAAGGCGGCGGCATCATCACACGCGCGGCTTAAGCGTCGGTTAAGCCCGCGTGCGGAGGCGATGAAGTTCTCGTCGTTTTTTCGCGTCAACCGCCGCCTCTGCTCTCGAGCTCCGTGAGCAGTGCGGTGGCCGTCCTCCCGAGGCGGGTGTCCGCGCCGAGCGCGACCGTCCGCTCCCAGGCGCTCTGGGCGGCGGCGGCGCGGCGGCGATAGATCTCGACCCAGCCCTGGTTGAAGGCGACGAGCTGGTCCTCCGGGTGCTCGCGGGCGAGCGCCGCCAGCCCCGCCGCCGCCCGCCCGAGCCCGGCGCCGCCGCCGGCGCCCTCGACCATCGCCAGGCCGGCGCGGGCGGCGAGGTCGTCCGGCGCCCGGGCGGCGGCGGCCCGGTAGGCCCGCGTGGCGTTCTCCGGGTCGCCGAGCAGCTGGAGGACCGAGCCGAGCTCGACCAGGCGGCGCGGGTCGGGGTCGCTCCGGGCGAGCTCGCTCAGGCGGACCGCCTGCCGGATCGGGGGGAGGTCTCCCACGCCGTCGGGCAGGGGGCGGTCGAGCACCAGCGCGAGCGGCGGCAGCCCGTCGCCCGCGGCGAGCGCGCCTCCCGGCACCTGGACTGGCCCGCCGGGGGCCACCGCCTGGGCCTCGTCGCGGGCGCCCTCCCCGACGGGCGAGTCGAGCGCGTCGGCGATCAGCAGCGCGGCGCCGACGGCGACGATCCAGACGCCGAGCAGGACGGCGAGCCGGCGCGGGGTGAGGCCGAGGCGGAGCCGGCGGGGCGCGGGCGGTGGCGGGGCCTCTGACACGGGCGCTCCCGACGTTAGCCGGATGCGGGTGGGTTGACCACTGACCATCGTCACGGCGCCCTCGGGGATCCGGTCCCACGGTGGTAACATCTGCGACGATCATGGGGTCCCCAACCGCGCCGGATGCCGCGGGCGTCACGTGTCCCGTCCTCGCCACGGCCCACATCGTGTCCGGAAAGTGGACCCTGGTGATGCTCCGCGATCTCGCCGAGGGGCCGCGGCGGTTCAGCGAGCTCCAGCGCTCGCTCGCCGGCATCAGCCCGCGGACGCTCTCGATCCGGCTCCGCGCGCTGGAGTGTGAGGGCATCGTGGAGCGGCGCGAGTTCGCCGAGATGCCGCCCCGGGTGGAGTACCGCCTCACGACGAAGGGCGCGGCGCTCGCCCCGATAGTGGACGCGATGCGCGCATACGGCACGCGCTGGCTCGCCGACGACTGCGCCGAGAACGGCGCGGTCGCCCGCGTGCTCGAGGTCGTCTAGCCCGGCCGCCTGCTGCGCAGGAAGCGCAGGGGCAGGTAGAGGGTGTGGGGCATCCTGCGCTCGAGCACGCGGCGCAGCTCCTCGCGACCGTCCTCGTCGAGCAGGTGGGCGATGTAGGTGCGCGAGAAGACCGCCCAGGCACCGTCGATGTCCTCCATGACCACGGCGAACTGGACGTCCTGCTCCTCGACCGTCCCCATGCCGGCCTCGTTGAAGGCCACCTGGTCGCGCGGCTCGTGCGGCATGCTGGCGCGGCTCGCGCGCCCCGCGAGCGCCCCGGGCGCGCGGCGGCCGACCACCGCGATGACGGCGCCCATGAAGGACGCGTCGATCGGGCGCAGGCGGTCGAAGGCCGTGACCGTCGCGACCAGGCGCCCGCCCGGCCGCAGGACCCGGAAGATCTCGCTCGCGGCCCGGGGGAGGTCGGGGATCTGCTCCAGCACGAGGCTCGCCACCGCGCAATCGAAGGCGCGGTCGGGCACGTTGGCCATGGCCTGCACGTCGCCGCGCCGGAACAGGACGGGCAGGTCGGCGGGCGTCCGCGCCTGTGCCTCCTCGACGCACTCGGGGCTCGAGTCGATGCCGACGACCATCCCCTCGGCGCCGACCACGCGCGCCGCGGCCCGCGTGGCCCCGCCGGAGCCGCAGCCGAGGTCGAGCACCCGCTCGCCCGTGACGACCGGCGCCCACGCGATCGGGCTGTCGTAGAGCTGCACGCCGCGGTTCCCGGGCAGCACCGCCAGGGACTCCTCGGTCGCGGCCGGGTCGAGCGCGTGCACGGCGCGGTAGAAGCGGGTGGCGAGCGCGCCGATCAGCGGCGTGCCGGAGGCGATCTCGCCGCGGATCTCCGCCAGGGCCTCCTCGGGCCCGGGCTCGGCGACCCGGGCGCCGGCCGGGTCCTCGGCGGAGGGGTCCATCCCCTGATGCTACCCGCGGGCTACGATCGGCCCTGGTGAGGGTGCGTCTGGTCAGCGGTGCCGCCGAGCCCTTCGGGGCCGTCGTCCACGCGCTGGCGGTCGCCGACGGCCTGGAGGCGCTGGGGCACCGCGCCGAGGTCTGGGCGCCGGACACGGCCGGGGCGGCCCTCCAGGGCGCCGAGCGGGCGCGCGTGCGAACCGTGGCCGTGCCCCGGGAGGGGGCCGACCCCGACGAGCGCGTGCGCGCCTCCGCGGCGGCGCTGTCGCGCACGCTCGCCCTCGCCGAGCCGGCCGACGTGGAGCACGCCCAGGACCCGATCGCCGGGGCGGCGCTCCTGGCGCTGCGCGTCCGCCGTGGCGGGGGCGCGGTCGTCCGGACGGTCCACCACATCGACTCCGGGGTGCCGGGCCTGCAGGAGCCCGAGCGGGCCTCGATCCAGGGGGCCGACGCCTGCATCTGCCTGTCGGCGTTCTGGGCCGGCCGGCTCCGGGCCGAATACGGGGTGGAGGCCGCCGTGGTGCCCGACGGGGTCGACGTGGAGCGGTTCGCGTCGTCCCCCCGGAGCCGGGCCGAGGCCGGCGCCCTGTTCGGATGGGGCGCCCGCCCGACCATCCTCGCCCTCGGGGGGATCTCCCGCCGCAAGGGCAGCCGCGTCCTGCTCGAGGCCTTCGCGCGCGCCCGCTCGCGGTTGGGCGACGACGGCCTGCTGGCGATCGCCGGCCCCGACGGCGACGCGGGCGACTACGCCGAGGGCTGGCGCGCCGACGCGGCGCGCCTGGGCCTGGAGGTCGCCGGCCGACGCCCGGGCCCCGGCGCCTCGGTGGCGCTGCTCGGCGCCGTGCCCGCCCGCGACATGCCGGTCCTCTACCGGGCGGTGGACGCCCTCGCCTACCCGTCCACCCGCGAGGGCTTCGGCCTGGCGGTGCTCGAGGCGGCCAGCGCCGGCGTGCCGGCCGCGGTCAGCGACATCGCGGTGCTACGGGAGACCCTGACCGACGGGCGCGACTGCCTGATGGTCCCGCCCGGCCATTCGGGCGCGCTCGCCGACGCGCTGGTGCGCCTGGTGCGCGACGCGGACCTCCGCGCCCGCCTGCTGGCCGGGGGCCGCGAGACGGCCGCGCGCTTCCGCTGGGACGACGTCGTCGCGGCCCACCTGCGGGTCTACGAGGGCGTGCTGTCGGCGCGATGAGGCCCCACACCCTTTTCGGGCTCGGCCGCTCTCGGCGGCGGCCGGCCCTCATCGGAGAGGGCGGCGGCGACGTCCCCCAGCCCCTCGAGCTCGACCGGCTCGCGCTCGAACGCCGGCACCTCGGTGACCGGCGCGCCGTTGAGCGCCCCCGAGAGCGCCTCGCGGGCGTCCAGGTCCCGCAGCGCGAGGATCTGCTCCTCGCGCTGGCTCGCGGCCGCGCGCTCGGCGAGCGAGGCCGGCTCGGGGGCGCCGGCCGCGGCGAGCGCGGGCACGAGCGTCTCCGGCGCGGCAAGGCCCCCCGGCGGCAGCGGGTGGACCCGGTTGAGCACCAATCCGGCGAGCGGGTAGCCGTCCTCGCCCAGCCGGCGCCCGAGCGCCACCGCCTGGCCGACGGCCTCGGAGTCCGGGGCGGCGACCACCACGAAGCCCGCCTCCGGCGACCGCAGCAGGGCGTCGACGGCCTTGGCGCGGGCGGCGAAGCCGTCGTACATGCCGTCGAACGCGGCGAGGAAGTCGCTGAGGTCGCGCATCAGCTGGGTGCCCGTCAGGCGCTCCAGCAGCGAGAAGGCGGTGCTGGTGCCCGCGGCGATCATCCTCCGCCCGAAGCCGGCGCCGGGCACCGGCGGGCGCAGCAGCAGCCGCAGCGCCCGGCCCTCGATGAACCGGGTGATGCGCGCCGGCGCGTCGAGGAAGTCGAGGGCGTTCTGCGATGGCGGCGTGTCGAGCACGATGACGTCGAAGGAGCCGCCCTCGACCAGCTCGTGCAGCCGCTCGACCGCCATGTAGTCCTGGGCCCCCGCGACGGCGCCCGACAGGTGGCGGTAGATCCGGTTGGCGAGGATCCTCTCGCGCGCCTCGGGGGTCGGCGCCTCGCGCGAGACCAGGCGGTCGAAGGTCGCCTTCGCGTCGAGCTGGAGCGCCCAGAGCTCGGCGCCGCCCGGCCCGGGCTCGGCCGGCACGCGCCGCGGCTCGTCGGACAGGCCCTCCATCCCGAGGGCGGTGGCGAGCCGCCGCGCCGGGTCGATGGTCACCACCACGGTCCGCGCGCCCCCGCGGGCCAGGCCCAGGCCGAGCCCGGCCGAGACGGTCGTCTTGCCGACGCCCCCGGCCCCGCAGCACACGACGATCCGGCGACCCTCGACCGCCTCGATCACGGGCGGCCGTTCCGCGAGACGGCGCCGGCCAGCGCCCCGGCCAGCTCGTCGAGGGCCGCAAGGTCGAACCGGCGCCGCACCAGCTCGGGCAGCTCGAGCACCGGCAGGCCCGTGCCCTCGGCCAGCCGCAGCCGGTAGCCCGCGTCGGAGCGCTGCTCGGAGAGGTGGCGCAGCCCGGCGGCGGCGGCCCGCGAGGCCGGCCCGTCGGCCGTCGCCGCGAGGGCCGCCAGCGCGGGCTCCTCGTCGGGCCGGAAGCGCTCGCCGCGGACGCCGTTCAGCACGGCGGCCGCCACCGGCATCCCGCGCTCGCGCAGGGCGGCCGCGGCCTCGATCGCCTCGGAGACGGCGAGCTCCTCGGGCCGGGCGACGATCGCGATGCCGGTGGCCGCGGGATGGGTCACCACCTCCTGGATCCGCGCCGCCTGGTCGGCGATGGGGCCTCCGCCGGCGATCTCCTCCACGTTGCCGGCCGTCTCCAGGAGCGCGACGCCGTGCCCGGTGGCGGGGCAGTCGACCACGAGCTGGTCCCAGACGGGCCGGCGGTCCTCGTGGAGCGCCACGGCGTAGGTCCACACCTTGCCGACGGTCACGAGCTCGGGGAGGCCGGGCGCGGCGGCGGCGAAGGTGCCGAACGCGCGGCTGCGGGTCAGCAGCTCCACCAGCGGCCGCACCTTGAGCTGGCCGGTCAGGTACTCCTCGATCGCGTGCTCGACGTCGACCTGCACCCCGAACAGCCCGGGAGCGAGCTCGGCCGGGGCCTCGTGCCCAACGCTCGCCCCGCGGAACAGCCGCGAGAGGCGGTCCTGGCCCGCCACCTCGATGAGCAGCGAGCGCTTGCCGGCGCGGGCCGCGGCGAGCCCGAGGGCGGCCGAGACGGTGCTCTTGCCCACGCCGCCCTTGCCCAGGACGAAGCAGAGCCGCCGCTGCGACAGCGGCGGTCCGGCCGGGCCCGGTATGGCCGCGCTAGTCGCGATCGAGCGCGTCCAGGCGGCGCTGTGCGAAGACGACGGAATCGTCGAGCCCGGCCTCGCGGGCGACGGCGAGGGCGCTCTCGTAGCGCGAGCGGGCGCGGGCGACCCGCTCGTCGCCGGTGCGGTTCTTGAGCGTGTTGTCGCCCGACAGCAGCAGCTGCCGGACGCGCCGTCGTGCCTCGTCCTCGATCACCTCGGCCCCTGGTGCTCGCCGTCGGCCATCGAGCTTACCGCCCGCTCGGCGGGCGGGACGCGGCCCAGCAGGTCGGCCAGCCGCTCGGCGCCCAGGGACGACGGCGACGGGCGCCCACGCGGGTCCGAGAGGTACAGCCGGGGGCGGATGGGCTCGACGCCGTCGAAGCGCCAGGTCCCCGGCTCGCGCTCCAGCTCCTGCAGGACCGGCAGGAGCGGTGCGAGGTCGACCCGCGCCGGCAGGGGCCGCGAGGCGTAGTCGACCCATGTCTCGTAGCGGTGCCGGAGCGTCAGGGTGCCGTCGGGCAGGGCGGTGAGGACCCGCATGCTGTCGGCGCGCGGGTGGACCGCCATGTCGTGCAGCGGCCGGGGTGCGCGGACGATGGCGAGGTCGGCGCCGGGATGGTCCTCGACCGTGGCGCCGCCGGCGTCGATCAGGGCGGCGTCGGCCTCGACGCGCGCCCACTCGGGCTCCCAGAGGAGGCGGTAGCGGTCGGGGTCGGCCAGGAGGCCGCCCACCCTCGGCAGGATCGCCAGGTAGAGGGCGCCGGCGGGGTCGCGGCCGCCCGCGCCGGCCAGGGCCCTGCCGACCTCGGGGAAGGGGGTCGTGCCCCGCTCGGCCATCGCCATCGCCGCGATCGCCGCCCGCGCGGCCCAGGGGTCGGTCCACGTGCCGAAGTCACCGGCCTCGGCGGCCGCGACCGCCAGGCGCCGCTCCGGCGCGCCCTCGGCGGGGCGCGCGAGCAGCATCCAGATGCCGAAGAGGCCGTCCTCGTCGAAGTGGTTGTTGGTGACCGCCGCCACCTCGGGGCCCGAGGCGCCGGCCCGGAGGTACCGGTTGACGATCTCGGCGCTCGTGTCGGCCGCGAGCGCCGGGGGGGTGCCGGCGTCGGGCCAGTGCGACAGCGACAGGGCCGTGGCGGGCAGGCGGGCGCCGTCGACGACGACGTGGGGGACGCCGCCGAGATCCTCGGCGGGGACGAACGCGGCGTCGTGGGCGACCCGCGGCAGGCGGCCGGGGTCGAGCTCGTCGCGGGGGGGCATGGACGCCGGAGGATAGCCCTGCTGAGATACTGCCCCCAGTGGACTTCGTCGTCGACAACGGGGTGGCCCTCTCGGCCATCCTCCTGGGTGTGGTCGTGCTGGCCGCCCTCGCGGTCCTGGCGCTGGCGGGCCTGAGGCTGTGGCGGCGGACGCGCGTGGCCCAGAAGCGGATCGGCCGCGAGACCGAGGCCCTCACCGCCCAGACCGAACGCCTCCAGGCGGCCCTCGCGGCCATGCCCGAGCGCCAGGCCGAGCTGCAGGGCGAGATCGCGTCGCTGCAGGGGCGCATCGCCGCCCTCCAGGTGCTGGTGCGCAGCGCCAACGAGGCGCAGCAGACCCTCCGCTCCCCCCTGCGCTACTTCGGCGGATGACCCCGGACGACCGCCTCGCGGTGGTCGATGTGGGCTCCAACTCGCTGCGCCTGTTCCTCTGCGAGGGCATCGGCCCTGACGGCCCGCGCGGCAAGCGCGAGACGACCGTCATCGGGCTGCGCCGCGGGGCCGCGCCGGACGGGACCATCGCGCCGGACGCCCTCGAGCGCCTCGACCGGACGCTCGCGGGCTACGCCGAGGCCATCGACCGGTTCCGCCCTGCCCGCACCGTGCCCGTCGCGACCAGCGCGACGCGCGACGCGCCCAACCGCGACGCCATCGCGGCCGTCGTCGAGGGGCGCCTGCGCGCGCCGATGCGCATCCTCACCGGGGAGGAGGAGGCGGCGGCGTCGTTCGCCGGCGCGCGCCTTGCGGTGGAGGGCGACGGGCCGGTCATGGTCGTCGACGTCGGCGGCGGGAGCACCGAGCTCGTGCGCGGCGGGCCGGCCGGGCCGAACGGCGCGGTCAGCCTCCAGCTCGGCGCCGTCCGCCAGACCGAGCGCCACCTGGCCCACGACCCGCCGCGGCCCGAGGAGCTCGCCGCGCTGCGCGAGGAGGCCCGCGGGCTGATCGAGCCCGCCCTCGCGCAGATCGGCGGGCCCGCGCCGGTGGTCGGCGTCGCCGGGACCGCGACCTCGCTCGCCGCGATGGACATCGGCCGCTACGACCGCGACCGCGTGCACAGGCACCGCCTGTCCCTCGAGACGATCGACCGGCTCGCGGAGCGCCTGGCCGCCATGACCGTGGAGGAGCGGCGCGGAGTGCACGGGCTCGACCCCGAGCGGGCGCCGGTCATCGTGGCCGGGGCGCTGATCGTGGCCGAGGCGGTGAGGGCCGCCGGGAGCGGCGAGGCGATGATCAGCGAGACCGACCTCCTCGACGGCGTGGCCCTCGCGGCGACCGGCTCGCCGGTGATGTCGTTACCACTGTGACGAACTTTCCTTAGAATCCCGCCATGAGCACCGCGGCCAACGGGGTCCCGTACACGTCGGCGCCCACCGACGTGATGCAGGGCCGCCGGACGATCCTCGCCACCGGCGCGAACATGCGCCACATCCGGCACGCGCAGATCCTCGAGCGCTGGCCGATCCTCCCGGAGGGGTGGGCGAGGGCGGTGGAGACGGCGCGGCTGGAGTCGGTTGACCGGACTCCGGGGGCCGCGAGCTTCGGGCGCTGACCCGGGAGGCGGTCCCGACCTCCTGATCGTCGGGGCCGGGGTGATCGGGCTGGCGACGGCGCTCGCCGCCCAGGATCGCGGCGCCCGCGTCACGGTGCTCGAGGCCGAGGCGCCCGGCGCCGAGCAGTCGGTGGGCCCGGGGCGCATCTTCCGCCACATCCACGACCTGGACGAGCTCGTCCCGCTCGCCGTCGCGGCGCGGCGCGGCTGGGAGGAGGCCGGCGAGCGCTTCGGGCGACCGCTGGTCGACGACCGCGGCGCGCTGCTGGTGGGCGGCCCGCGCGACCGCTACGCGGCGAGCCTGGCCGCGGCCGGCGTCGCCCACGAGCTGCTGGCGCCCGACGACCTGCCGCCGCAGCTCGCGCCGCTCGGCCGCGGGCTGCTCGACCCCGGCGGCGGGACGATCGACGCGGAGGCGTACGTCGCCGCCCTGGCCCGGGCGCTGGCCGACCGCATCGAGTTCGCGCCGGCGCGCGAGATCCTCGACGAGCCCGGGGGGCCCGCCGTGATCACCGACCACCGCCGCATCGACGCCGGGGCCGTGCTGATCAGCGCCGGGGCGGCCACGCCGGGGCTGGCCGCGCCGCTGGGGCTGGCCCCGCCGGTCGCCACGACCGAGCACCGCCGCGTCGCGTTCGGCGGCACGAGCGGGGAGGGGCTGCCGTGCGTCCTGGAGCGCTCGGCGACCCAGCCCATGAGCGGCTACCTCACGCCCCTCCCGGGCGGCGGCGTCTCCCTCGGCACCGGCGCGGCCGACGACCTGCCCGAGGACGACGCGGTCGCGCTGACGGCCGGCTACCTGGCCGCGATCCTCCCCGGCGCCGACCCGGCTCCGACCGGGGTGGTGCGCTGCGAGTCGACCGTCCTCGCGGGACACTCCGAGGCGCTCGGGCTCTACCGCGCCGACCGGGTCGCGGCGTTCGCCGGCGGCAACATGTTCAAGCACGCCCCGGCGCTCGGGCCTATGCTCGCGGAGGCGGTCCTGGAGGGCCGCGCCGATCCGCTCCTGGCGCCGCCGGAGGTCGCCTCCGCGCGGCCGGAGCGGCCGTAGCAGGCAACGCACGGACAAAGGGGACCGTGATGGCCAACGAGGACAGCACCTTCCTGCTCGTCGGGGCATATGCGAGCGTCGACGACGCCCAGGCCGACTACCAGGTGGTCAAGGACCTCCACGCCGAGAAGGTGATCGGCGGCTTCGACGCGGCCGTCATCACCAAGGACGACAAGGGCAAGGTGCACGTCAACAAGGACGAGACCGCCACCCGCAAGGGCGCCTGGGGCGGCCTCGGCGTCGGCGCGCTCGTCGGCCTGATCTTCCCGCCGTCGCTGATCGCCAGCGCCGCCGTGGGCGCGGCCGTGGGAGCCTTCGGCGGCCACCTGGCCAAGGGCCTGTCGCGCTCGGACATGAAGGACCTCGGCGACCTCCTCAACGCGGGCGAGGCCGGGCTGGTGGTGATCGGCGACTGGCGCCTGGAGGAGCGCATCGACGAGCTCCTGAGCCAGGCCGAGCGGCGCGAGGCCAAGGAGCTGCGCGACCTCGACAAGGCCGAGACCGAGGAGCAGATCGGCAGCCTGATGTCGGGGCAGGGGTCCTAGGCGGCCATGGCGGCGGCCGGCGGGCGCGACGGTGGTGGCCCGGGGTCGGGCGAGCCGGCGCTCTCGTCGGCTCAGCCCTCGATCACCGGCGTCGAGGCGGTGAGGGGCCAGGGCGCCTGGATCGAGTCCGCCGACGGCCGCGCCTACCTCGACCTGGCGGCGGGGATCGCCACCTGCAACCTCGGCCACAGCCACCCCGCCGTGATCGCGGCGGTGCTCGACCAGATGGAGCGGGTGATCCACCTCGGCGGGGTCTGCGGGCACGCGCCCCAGCGCGACCTCGCGACCCGGCTGGCCGGGATCGCGCCGGAGGGGATCGACCGGTTCCTCTTCTCCACCACCGGGTCGGAGGCCAACGAGGTCGCCATGCGGCTCGCCCGCACGGCCACGGGGCGTCCCGGCGTGGTGTGCTTCCGGGGCAGCTTCCACGGGCGCACCGCCGGAGCCCTGGCGGCCACGACCTCCAAGGCGGCGTTCCGCATGGGGCTGGGGGCCGGCGGCGCCCACGTCGCGCCCTTCCCGCGGCCGGACGAGCTGGGGCTGCCGGAGGAGGAGGCCGCCGACCACGCCCTCGCCGAGCTCGACCAGCTCCACCGGCACCAGCTCGCCCCCGAGGAGACCGCCTGCTACATGATCGAGCCGGTCCAGGGCCACGGCGGCTGCCACCCGGCCGGCCGGCGCTTCCTCGAGGGGCTCCGGGCGCGGGCCGACGCGAACGGGGCGCTCCTGCTCTTCGACGAGATCCAGACCGGCTTCGGGAGGACCGGCGACTGGTTCGCCGCCGGCACGTACGGCGTCGACCCGGACGTGATGACGATGGCGAAGGCGCTCGGCGGGGGATTCCCGCTGTCGGCGATCGGCGCCCGCGCCGAGCTGATGGCCGCCGTCCGGGCCGGCGACCACGGGTCGACCTTCGGGGGCAACCCGGTCTCGTGCGCGGCGGCCCTCGCCGGGATCGACGCCATGGAGGCCGAGGGCCTGCCCGAGCATGCGCGCATCCTCGGTGAGCGGGCGATGGCGCGCCTCGCGGCGCTCGATGCCCGGCACCGGGGCCTCCGGGTGCGGGGCCTCGGGCTGATGATCGGCATCGAGGTCGGCTCGCCGGACGGCCTCCAGCCGCGCCCCGACGTGGCCGAGGCGATCCGGAGGCGCGCGCTGGAGGAGCGGGTCCTGGTGATCTGCTCCGGGCCGGAGGCCAACGTGATCCGGGTGCTGCCGCCGCTGGTGATCACCGACTCGGAGCTCGACCAGGCGCTCGGGGTGCTCGAGGCGGCCGCCGACGCCGAGCTCGGGGAGCCGGTCCCCGCCGATCAGCGACGGCCGAGCAGCTCCAGGTAGAGCGCCTGCGTCTCGGGGCTCGGGTCGACGCCCTGGGTCTGGCGCAGGATCGACCGGCAGGCGTGGAACTGGCGGAGGGCGAGCGGCATCCGCCCGGCCTCGGCGTGCGCGCGCATGACGCCGCGGTGGCCGGCCTCGTTCTCGGGGTCCGCCTCGACGAGCGCCTCGAAATGCGCGATCGCCTCGTCGGGCCTGCCGTCGTCCAGCAGCGCCTCCGCGAGCCGCGCGCGCAGCGCCGCGAGCGCGCGCGCGCAGTCCTCGCGCACCTCGCGGGCCCAGTCCGCGTGCGGCCACTCGGGGCAGAACGGCCGCCCGTAGCGCTCCAGCGCCTCCGCGAGCCCGTCGCGGTCGAGGCCCGCGTCGTCCAGGCCGAGGAGGTCGTTGACGTCCCAGGAGTCGTCGGGGCCGAGCGCGGCGCGGCAGGTCGAGCCCTCGGCGGCGATCAGGCCCGTCGCCCCCGGGGCCTCCGGCGGATCGAGGGCCCTGCGCAGCCCGGCCAGCGACTCGGAGAGCGCGCGCGTCGCCCGGTCGGCGGGCTCGCCGGGCCACAGCCAGGCGAGCAGCTGCTCGCGCCCCACCGGCCGGCGCGCGGCGAGCAGGGCCGCGAGCAGCTCGCGGGCGCGCTCGCCCCCAAGCTCCGACGCGGCGACCGGGACCCCGCCCCGGCTCGCCTCGAAGCCGCCCAGGCTGGCGATCGCCACCGGCGGCCGCCCGGGCGCCGCGGAGGGCGGCTCCGGGGGGACGGTGGCGGCCGGGGCGGGCGCCTCCTCGGCCGGCCCGGCGTCGGCGAGCCTGAGCGCCTCGTCCAGCACGTCGCGGCTGAATGCGAGGTCGGCGACCAGGCCGTCCACGCGGTCGGCGACGTCGTGCAGGTAGGGCTGGGTGGTCTCGGGCACGAAGGGCGAGCGGCGCGAGGAGATCTCCGACAGCAGGTCGCGGGTGCGGGCGAGCACCCGCCGCATCACGAGCACCGAGGCGAGCAGGTCGGAGCCGTCGGCCGGGTGCGGCCGCCGGCCCGGCAGCGCCGCGGCCATCCGCAGCTCGTCGATGCGGTCGCCGAGGCCGCGCACGACCCCCTGGAGCCCGTCGGTGAGGTGCCCGACCAGCTCGAAGAGCAGGAAGCCGTGGGTACGGGCGAAGCGCGGGAACCCGTCCCGGTAGCGCTCGCGGAGGTCCTCGAAGTGGGTCGGCAGGCCGCGGTGCAGCGTCACGACGGCGCCGGGGGTCACCACGATCTCGCGCCGGTCGAGCACGAGCCCGTCGCCGTCCAGGCGCGCCCCGGTGAGGCTCAGCTGGAGGTGCTCGGCGCCGTACGCGGAGCCCACGGCGCCCGCCGCCTCCGGGTCGGCCGCGACGCCCGCGGGCACGAGGCCGGCGGCGGCGAGCGCGGCCACGGCCTCGGGGGCGGGGAGCTCGACGTCGACCCAGACGAAGCCCTCGCCGCCGCCGAGCTCGTGCCCGCCGGGCTCCAGGATGCGCTCGGTGTGCGTCCCCAGGTCGAGCCAGACGCCGTGCGCCGGTGGAACGATCGTCACCATGCCGACCTCACCCCGAGGCGACCCTACCTCCCCCGTGCCGGGCGGGGACAGGGCGTCGACGCTGGACCGCCCGGCGGCACCCGGAGTAGCGTCGCGACGGAGACGAGGAGCGGTCGATGCGCTGCCCCGGGTGTGAGAGCGACAACGCGGAGGGCGCGCGCTTCTGCGCCGCGTGCGGCGAGCCTTTGCCGCGATCGGCCTGCCCCTCGTGCGGCGCCGCGGTCGAGGCCACGCAGCGGTTCTGCGCGAACTGCGGCGCCTCCCTGAGCTCCGACCCGCGCGCGCCCGCCACTCCCACGGCGGCGGAGCCCGAGGGGGAGCGCAAGCAGGTCACGGTGCTGTTCTGCGACATCGTGGGCTCGACGGCCCTGGCCGAGCACCTGGGCGCCGAGGCGATGCACGAGCTGCTCGGCCGCTTCTTCGAGCTCGCCCTGGCCGAGGTCCACCGCTACGGCGGCACCATCGACAAGTTCCTCGGGGACGGCTTCATGGCGCTCGTCGGCGCGCCCGTGGCGCACGAGGACCACGCCCGGCGGGCGCTGCTGGCCGCGCTCGGCATCCGGCGGCGGCTGGAGCAGGACCCGCTCGCCCTCGACCGCGACGGCGAGCCGCTCACGACCCGGATGGGGATCAACAGCGGCATGGTGGTGCTGGGGAACCTCGGTGACGAGGTGGCCGTCAACTTCACGGCGATCGGCGACGCCATCAACGTGGCCGCCCGTCTGGAGGCCGCAGCCGCGCCGGGGGAGATCCTCATCAGCGAGGCGACCGCGCGCCTGGTGGCCGGATACGTCCGCACCCAGCCGCTCGGGCCCGTCGATCTGCGGGGCAGGGAGGCCGCCGTCAACGCCCACCGGGTCGTCGGCCACGGGCGCCGCCGCTCGCCGCTGGGTGACGCGGGCGGCGCCGGCCTCAGCGCGTTCGTCGGACGGGAGCGGCAGCTCAGCGCGCTCAACGACCTGCTCGACGAGGTCCGCGAGGGCCGCGGCCAGGTGGTGGGCGTCGTGGGCGAGCCCGGCATGGGCAAGACGCGCCTCGTGAGCGAGTTCCGGCGCGGCCTCGCGGGCGAGCGGCTCACGATCCTGGAGGGCCGCTGCCTGTCGTACGGGGCCGCGATCCCATGGGTGCCGGTCGCCGACATCGTGCGCGCCAACTGCCGGATCACCGACGCCGACAGCCCGGAGGAGGTGGCGCGCAAGGTGCGCAACGGCCTCGCGGAGGTCGGCATCGAGGACGAGCCCGCCGCGCTCGCGGTGCTGCACATGCTGGGCATGCGCGAGGCGACCGAGGCCCTCGGCCACCTGAGCCCCGAGGCGGTGCAGGCACGGACGATCTACACCCTGCTGCAGATGAGCCTCAACGGGAGCCGCCTCAGGCCGATCATCTTCGTCATCGAGGACCTCCACTGGATCGACCGCGTGTCGGAGGGGTACTTCACACGGCTCGTCGACAACCTCCAGGGCGCGCCGATCCTGCTGGCCTGCACCTATCGCCCCGGCTACGCGGCGCCCTGGATGCAGCGCTCATACGCGACCCAGATCGCGCTGCCGCGCCTGGGCGCCCGCGACGCGCTGGCGGTGGTTCGCTCGATCCTGGACGCGCAGGACGGCGTGCAACCCCTCGCCGAGGGCCTCATCAGCCGCGCCGAGGGCAACCCCTTCTTCCTCGAGGAGCTGGCCCGCGCGGCGCGCGACCGCTCCGACCTCGACGCCGTCGCCCGCGTGCCGGAGACCGTGCAGGACGTCCTCGCCGCGCGCGTCGACCGGCTGCCCGAGGAGCCCCGGCGGGTGCTGCAGACGGCGTCGGTGCTCGGCCGCGAGTTCCCGCTGCGGCTGCTGGAGCGCGTCTGGGACGGCGCGGCCCCGGTCGGCCCGCAGCTCACCGAGCTCACGCGCCTGGAGTTCATCCACGAGCTGCAGGGGGTCGACGAGCGCGTCTTCGTCTTCAAGCACGCCCTGACCCAGGACGTCGCGTACGACGGGCTGCTGACGAGCCGCCGCAAGCGCCTCCACGAGGCGGCCGGGGCCGCCCTCGAGGAGCTGTACGCGGGCCGCCTCGAGGAGGCCTACGACCGGCTCGCGTACCACTACTCCCAGACCGATCGCAGCGACAAGGCGGTGCACTACCTCGACCGCTTCGCCGAGCGGGCGGTGCGGACCTACGCGCACGCGGAGGCGGCCAAGGCCCTGCGGGAGGCGCTGGTGCACGTCGAGCGGCTGCCGGCGGACGAGCGCGAGCGGCGCGCGGTCGACCTCGTGCTGCGGCTGGTCAACTCGCTCTACTTCCTGGGCCGCTTCGGGGAGAGCCTCGACCTGCTCCTCCACCAGGAGGCCGCGGTCGAGCGCATCGGCGACCCCTGGCTGTCGGGGCCCTTCTCGATGTGGCTCGGCCACACCTACACGCACGCCGGCGACAGCGAGGGCGCCGCGCGCAGCATCGAGCGTGCCGTGGCCGAGGCCGAGGGGGTGGGGGACCTGGCGACGATCGGCAAGTCGCACTACGTCATGGCGCGCGAGGGCTTCTGGCTCGGCAACCTGGCCGAGGGCGCCGAGCACGGACGGCGGGCCGTGGCGGCGCTGGGGCGGACGGGCGACTGGTGGTGGCTGGCCCACTCCTACTCCTGGACCGCCCTCAACCTCTGCAACCTCGGCCGTTTCGAGGAGGCCCTCGCCGAGGTGGCGCGGGCGCGCGCGATCGGGGACGAGCGCGCCGATCCCCGCATCCACAGCTACTCGGCGTGGAACGCGGGATGGATCCAGGCCACGCGCGGGGAGTGGGAGGCGGCGATCGCCGACTGCACCGAGAGCCTCGAGACCTCGCCCGACTCGCTCAACAGCTCTTACAGCATGGGCTGGCTCGGCTTCTCCTACCGCGAGAAGGGCGACATGGGGGAGGCGATCCGCCACCTCGAGCGGTCGATCGCGCTGCTCACCGAGTTCCGCTACTCGCGGCTCATCGCCTGGTTCAAGGCCTGGCTGAGCGAGGCCCACCTCGGCGCCGGCGACATCGACCAGGCCCTGACCGCGGCCGACCAGGCCCTGCGGGTCGCACGCGAGCTGCGCTATCCCTGGGGCATGGCGATCGCACGGCGCGCGCTGGGCAGGATCGCCGTGGCGCGGGGCGCGCTGGGAGAGGCCGAGCGCCACCTCGGGGAGGCCCTGGCATCGCTCGAGGCCATGGGGGCCCGCTTCGACGCCGCCTGCGTCCGGCTGTCGCTCGCGGAGGTCGCCGCCCGGCGCGGCGACGGGGACCTCGCCGGATCGCGCCTGGCGGCGTGCCTCGCCGACTTCGCCGAGCTCCGGACGCCGCGGTGGACCGACCGCGCTCTGCGCCTGGCGGGCGAGCTCGGGCTCGAGCCCCGCGCGCCGGCGCCTTCAGCCGCCACCGCCTCCACGCCTCCACCCGCCCCGGGCTGAGGTAGCCTCGCCCCGCCGGAGTGGCGGAACTGGTAGACGCGGGGGACTTAAAATCCTCAGCCCTCAGGGGCGTCCGGGTTCGAGTCCCGGCTCCGGCATCGGCTTGGGCACGGCGGTCTCGGGCGTCCCTACGGCGTCGCAAGAGCCTGGGACGAGCCGGGGTCGCCGGAGGGGCCGCCGCTTCTGCTGGCGGCATTTGGTCGGGCGCTCTCGTCGGCGTCCGCGTCCAACACGTCGGCCCCTCAAAGCGTTCGCCCCCAACAAGCGAGCCTGGCCGTGGGCGCTGAGCGGGCGTAGCCTCGCCTGGAGGCTCTTCGTCGAGACGCCGCCCCTCCCATGGACGACCCCTCCACGTCCACGGAGCGCCGTTACCTGGCTCGCCGGGGGTCGCGGAGCCCCTAGTCAGAGCGACACGGTGCTCGGTGCGCACCGGTGAGACGGTTGACATCCTGCTGGACGTCACCAACCCGGGCCTGTGGATGGCTCATTGCCACATCGCCGAGCACCATGAGAGCGGCATGATGTTCAGCTTCCGGTTGGATCCGCGGAGGGGGCTGAGCGAGCACGAGGAGGATGCGCATGCTTGAACGGCTCGCGCGGTGGGTGATCCGGCGGCGCTGGTGGGTGGTGGCGGGCTGGATCGTGCTCCTCGCCATCGGGCTCATGCTCGCCCCTCGCATCGGGGACGTGACCTCCAACCAGGTGACCCTGCCCGGCAAGGAGAGCCAGCACGGCATCGACCTCATCGAGCAGAAGTTCGGCAACGGGGAGTCGTCCTCGCTGCAGGTGGTGTACCGCAACCCGAACGCCACGGTGGACGACGCCTCCTTCCGCGAGCCGGTCATTGCGGGGCTGAAGCGGGCCGCGGCCATCGTGCCCGGCACGCAGGTCATCGACTACTACTCGTCAGGCAGCAGCGACCTGGTCGGCGACGACGGGCACCTCACCTACGCCACCCTGCGGATGCCGATCTCCCCCGAGGACGGCAAGGACGAGGTCGTGCCGGTCCGGGAGGCCGTGGGCACGCCCCCCGGCTTCGAGAAGACGCTGGTCGGCGGCCAGGCGGCCTTCGACCACGACACGGCGCCGATCTTCGACGAGGACCTCAAGAAGGCCGAGGTCATCGCGTTCCCGCTCGCCCTACTGATCCTGCTGATCGTGTTCGGGACCGTGGTCAGCGCCCTCCTGCCCATCGCCGTGGCCGTGGTGACCATCGTCATGGCGCTCGGCACGACGTACCTGGTGGGCCAGGCCACGACGCTGGCCGTCTACGTGACCAACGTGATCACGCTGATCGGCATCGGCATCGGCATCGACTACTCGCTGCTGATGGTCTCGCGCTTCCGCGAGGAGCTGAGGGCCGGGCGCGACCGCGAGGCCGCGGTCGTGCGGACGATGGCCACGGCCGGTCACTCCGTGATCTTCTCGGGCACCACGGTGGCCATCGGCCTCGCCGTGCTCGTGTTCCTGAACGTGCCCGTTCATCCGCTCGATGGGCATCGGCGGCATGCTCGTGCCGATCTTCGCGGTGCTGGCGGGCCTGACGCTCCTGCCCGCGCTGCTGTACCTCCTCGGCACGCGGGTCAACGCGTGGCGCGTGCCCTACTTCGGCAGGCGCGTCGAGCGCAGCGACGGGCAGCGCTGGACCGGCCTGGCCAACTGGATCATGGACCACGCCGCGCCGGTGTTCGCCGTGACCACCGCGTTCATGGTGCTGCTGGCCGTCCCGTCGATCTTCCTGAGCGTCGAGCAGAACCAGCTCGCCGACGCTCCTGGCCAGGCCGAGGCGGTGCAGGCCGGGCGGGTCCTCCAGGACTCCCTGGGCGGCGCCGTCAACCCGGACACCTACGTCATCGACACGGGCCGCCCGGGCGGCGTCTACCAGGCGGCCAACTTCGCCGCGCTCGGCGACTTCGCCACGCGCCTGTCCGCCCAGACGGCCGTGGTCAAGGCCGTCACCTGGCCGACCGACAAGACGGCGGCCGAGTTCCGCGCCAGCGACGGCGACGGCTTCGTGGACGAGACCGGGCGCTACGCGCTGATGAACGTCGCGCCCTACGGGGACTCGCTCTCCAACTCGGCCCGCGACCTGAACGACCGGCTCAAGCAGGAGAAGGCCGTCATCGAGCGGGCCATCCCGGGCTCCGAGGTCACCCTCACCGGCGACCCCGCGCTCCAGAACGACTTCAACGACGCGGTCTACGCGCCGTTCCCGTACCTCGTGCTGCTCGTGCTGGTGCTGGCCTACCTGGCCCTGCTGCGCGCCTTCCGCTCGGTGGTGCTGCCTCTCAAGGCCGTCGTCCTCAACCTGCTCTCGATCCTGGCCACCTACGGCCTGCTGGTGATCGTGTTCCAGTGGGGGTTCGGGGCCAGCCTGCTCGGGGTGGACCACGACGTCCGCGGCATCGCGCCGTGGATCCCCGTGTTCCTGTTCGCCTTCCTGTTCGGGCTCTCGATGGACTACGAGGTGTTCTTGATCTCGCGCATGCGCGAGCTTCACGACGGCGGCCTGGACACCCGGGACTCGGTGTCCCAGGGGCTCGCCCGCACGGGGCGCATCGTCACCAGCGCGGCGCTTGTCATGGTCGTCGCCTTCAGCGGGTTCATCATCGGGAGCAGCACCGATCTGAAGGAGTTCGGCTTCGGGCTGGCGGCCGCGATCGCCATCGACGCGACGATCGTCCGCATCCTGCTGGTGCCGTCGCTGATGCGCCTGCTGCGCCGCTGGAACTGGTACCTCCCCGCCCGGGTGGCCCGCCTTGCCCGGGTGCGCACCACCCCACGGACGATCCCCGAGGGGTAGCCCCGGCCCTGTGAGGAGTCACGGGCGCTCGTCCAGGAGGTCGGCCCCGGACGACGCGTCCTCGAGCAGTTCCTGAGTGGCCGTCGAGCTGCGTGCCGCGGGCCTGACCCTCGCCGCGCATCGGGGCGGCGCCGGCTACCGTTCGCCGTCAGCCGCCACCTTGGCGAGGGACGTGTCAACCAGCCACTCGATGGGTGCGCGGTCGTCGGTGTAGACGTCGCCGCCCGGCAAGCCCTCGGCGAGCCTGCCGGCCGTCTCGCGGCCGAGGGCCGTCAGCTCCCCGGGCCCTCCGGCGGCGATGGTGTCCAGCAGGGGTCCGGCGCCGGCCCCGGCCGCGTCGGTCGCCAGCAGCTGGGTGTTGAGCGGCTGGGCCGGATCCCGCAACACGGTGTGGAACTGCGACCGCAGCGTCGCGGTGAGCGCCTCCTCCAGCGCGAACGACCGCTCGGGATGGCCGACGTTCACGATCAGGCTCCCGCCTCGGGTGAGGTGGTCGCGGGCCAGCGCGAAGAACTCCGCCGTCGCCAGGTGGAACGGGATGTAGGGCTGCCGGTACGCGTCGATGTAGATCGCGTCCCAGCGGCGCTCGGACTCGCGCAGGAACATTCGCGCGTCGGCGACGTGCTCGTGCAGACGGGGGGCGTGGAGGTCGAAGAAGCGGCGGCCGGCCTCCAGGAGATCGCCGTCCAGCTCGACGAGGTCGATGCGCGTCCGGGGGTAGAAGTGCCCGTAGGCGCGCGCGTTCGTCCCAGCGGCTCCGCCGAGGATGGCGATCGAGCGCGGGGGCCGGCCCAGGCTGGCGAGCGGCAGCACCAGCGGCTCGTCCCAGTAGCCGCCGGTGAGCCATCGGCCGGGTCGGTACACGGAGTGGACGGCCTGTCCCTCGTTGAGCTCCAGCCGGCGCTGGCCGTCGGCGCGCTGGATGACGCGCGCGTACTGGTACTCGGTCTCCGCCTCCCACATCACGCGCTCTCCGCCCTCGACCTTCAGGGTCCCCGTCGGGAGGGCGATCAGCACGGCGATCGCGAGCGGTGCGAGGAGGGCCCTGCGCGGAAGCCCGAGGCATGCGGCGAGCGCGAGGGCGAGCGCGAAGACGAGGAAGGTGCGGCGGGTTCCGATGAAGGGGATGAGCGCGAGGGCCGCGGCGAACGTGCCGACGAGGCTGCCCAGGGTGGAGATCGCGTAGAGCCGGCCGCTGATCCGTCCCGCGCCCTCGACGCCGGCGACGCTGAGGCGGATCGCATACGGCGACACCATGCCCAGAGCGAGCACCGGCGCCGCCACCAGCACGCAGACCGCGAGCAGCGAGCCGGCGAAGACCCCGGCGCTGACGTCCTCGAGCGCGCGGGCGGACGCCCGCAGGAACGGGCGGGCGACGAATGGCACGGTCGCCAGCAGCGCCGCTGCGCCGAGCGTCACGAGGCAGAGGCCCCGGAGGCCGGGCCAGCGCTCGGCCAGCCGGCCACCCAGCCAGTAGCCCGCGCTGAGCGCCAGGAGCACCGTCGCGATCGTGTTGGCCCACACGATCGTCGAGGTGCCGAACCAGGGCGCGAGGAGCCGCGCCGCGGCGATCTCGGTTCCAAGGGCTG